>JAKSJD010000003.1 GCA_024398435.1 Bacteroidaceae bacterium
TCCATACAGCGGACCTTCAGGACACACAACAGTCTTGGAGGTCCGCTTGTTTTTTTGTTAGCCCCCTCCCATCTCCCAAAAAGAGATAGCCCCCTCCTAACCTTTCCAAAAGGGGAGGGAGTGAAAAACGGTGAGTCAACGGGTCAACAAGGAGATTCTTGTACATTATACCATATACTTAAATGTGTATGTAAATATTTTTAACCTATTCGAATAAATTTTTTTATATATTTGTTGATTTTCAGTATTAGAATTATTGAGTTATTTAGAATTTGTTGTATATTTGCAAATAAAATATATTCCTGAAATACAGCAATAATGAGTCATAATTGGGAACTAGGACAAATAGGTGAGGAATTGGCTGCTACATACCTCATGAACAAGGGCTATCGTATATTGCATCGTAACTGGAACCTGCATCGTGGTTGCGAGTTGGATATCGTGGCCATGAAAGATGGCAAGTTGCATTTTGTGGAGGTGAAGACTCGCTCAAGGGCTTATGAGTGGAAAGGGGGCAGACCTGAGGAGGCTGTGGATATACGGAAATTGAGAAATATGGGGCGTGCTATCATGTATTATCGTGCCTATTTTCATCGAACAGAGGAATTTTGTATTGATATTATTGGCATTATATATCGTTCGGATTCTGACTACGACCTTAACTTCATGGAGAATATTTCGATTCCAGTTAAGAGTACTTGTTATACATCGAGAGGAAAATATACTAAATATTCGTAAATGTTTATTAATAACAAAAGAGCAATCAATCGGTTGCTCTTTTGTTATTAATATAGTATTTTGCTTTGATTACTTCAGACCGAGTTTCTTGGCAATGTCTTTTGGAATGGCGTTCTTGTTTACGAGGAAGTCCATGCACTTTGCTACGATGAAGTTTTCTGACATATACCATGTGCCTTTGTACTCGCCTGTGATACCCCATGAGTTCTTTACCATGTAGTACTTACGGCCGTTCTGGTCCTTTGCGATTCCGTAGATGAGCATTCCGTGGTCGTCGGTGAGTTCCCAGTTGTCGAATTCCTTCTGACGCTGTTCCTGTGTAGGAGTCTTTTCCTTTGCTGCGAATCCGAGTTGGATGGTCTTTGCTCTCTTTTCAGCTGCTGTCATCTTGAGCCAGCGTGCCATGTCTGAACCTTCGAGATCCTGTGGTGTTTCTGTGTCGTAGAGAATTGCAAGTCCCTGACGAGTGAATCCATCTTCTGAAACATCACCACCCCATGCTACTGTATATCCGTTCATGACTGCATTGTCGATAACGCGTGCCATCTCGTCGATTGGGAGGTTCCAGCTGCCTGGCTGACGCCAGTTGTCCTGTACTTCTACAGGGAACTGCTCGTAGAATGGATGATGGGTGTAGGATGTAATTGATACGTAGTCGTTCCAATCAAGTCCGAGACTCTTTGAGAATTCCATTGGTGTGTATTCCTTGCCTTCGTAAGTGAACTTCTCTGGGCACTTGCCAAGATATGAATCGAGGATTCCCTGAAGTCCGCCTTTCCAGTTTGGAGTGATGGTCTTTGCTGTGCTCTTTGCCACTGCATCGACATAAGGAGTCATGATAGCGAAGAACTCGTTGAAATTGTTGAGTGTGTCGCCATACATTGTGCCTGGAAGTGGCATTGCTTCTTCTGGGCAGATTCCGTAGGTTTTGAGAACATAGAGTACGTCGTAGGCAGAACCGCCTTCAGAGAACTGTGCATCTCCGTGCATACGAACCTTTACGGTAGCGCGGTCCATGTAGTTCTTGTTGCAGACGAACATCTCGCAGAGGTCGTAAGTCTTGCCCGACTTCTTGAGAATTTCGGCCTCGAAGAATGAGAGGGTTGAATAGTTCCAACATGTGCCAGAACGGGCTTGGTTCTTTACGCTTGTGATAGGGATTTCCTTAACGACAGTGAAAATTGGCTTGTCGTTCTTTGCTTCCTGAGCAAATGCAGTGAATGTAGATGCAAGCAGGGTAGCGATTAATAATGCTTTCTTCATGTTTCTTGAAATTATGAATGGTTAAATGATAAACTTTTTGAGATTCAAGAGCAAAACTCTTGAACACTGAACAGGAGCCGAGCTCCTGAACACGAAACAGAGAACTCTTTATCTTTGGAGGAATGCTTCGAGATCGGCGATGTGGTAAGGAATCATCTTTTCTCCGAGAACACGGCAACCATTGTTGGTGATAAGGATATCGTCTTCGATGCGGATTCCGCCAAAATCGCGATAGGATTCGAGAAGATCATAGTTGATGAACTCAGTGAACTTCTTCTCTGCTTTCCACTTGTCGATAAGGGCAGGAATGAAGTAGATGCCTGGTTCGTCGGTGAGAATCCATCCTGGCTGTATGCGTCGGCCGCAGCGGAGACAATCGGTGCCGAACTGTGTGGATGGGCGTACTTCATCATCGAACCCTACATAGACTTGTCCGAGTCCTTCCATATCGTGAACGTCCATTCCCATCATGTGTCCGAGTCCGTGCTGGAGGAACATTGCATGAGCTCCGGCTTGTACAGCCTCTTCTGTGTCGCCTTTCATAAGGCCTATCTCCTTGAGACGGTCGGTCATAAGACGGCATACATCGAGATGCATGTCCATCCACTTGAGATTAGGGCGGGCCTTCTCGATTACGAGGTCGTGGCATGCCTCCACGATGCTGTATATCTCTTTCTGCTTTTGAGTGAACTTGCCGCTGATAGGGGTGACGCGAGTATTGTCGGAACAGTAGTTGTTTACTGTTTCAGCTCCTGCGTCGCAAAGCATGAGTCGTCCGGCTTCAAGAGGATTGAGTGATGGGTCGCCATGGAATATCTCGCCATGCATGGTGAGGATAGAAAGGAATGACACCTTGCAGCCGCGGCTTGTACAGATGCCTTCCATAATGCCGGCAACTTCCTTCTCCGTAACTCCAGGCTTGCAGGCTTTCATAGCAGCTGTGTGCATGTCGTAGCCAATAGCCATAGCGCGTTCGATTTCCTCAACTTCTTCCTGACTCTTCACAGCACGCATATCGACAACAGCCTTTATGAGCTTGACTGATGCTGCATTGCGAGTCTGAAGTGGATGAATGCCAATAAGGTCGCCTATCTGAATCATGATGTCGTGGCGATAAGGAGGGAGAAAGTGAATTTCCTGTCCGCTTGCCTTTGCTGATGCCACCATCTTTTCGAGTTGAGCCATTGGGTCTGTGTTGCTGACACCCACTTCGGCAGCAAGATCGTGAACGGATGGAACGAAACCAGTCCAGATAATATCTTCGATGTCGATATCATCGCCAATGAGGTATTCCTTGTCGGCATCTACATCGATTACTCCAACAAGTCCGTCGCGCTGCTGACCGAAGTAGTAGAGAAACGAACTGTCCTGACGGAACTTGTAGGCATTGTTAGGATAGTTGGATGGTGCTTCGTTGTTTCCGAAAATAAGGATAAGTCCGCTACCCATCTTTTGCTTGAGCATGTTTCGACGCTCGATATAGGTTTGTTTTGCAAATGCTATCATATTGATTTGATTGGTTTTGTTGCTATTTGAATGACAAAGATAATGAAAAAAAGCATAATGTAGGATGCCGAATGATAGTTTTCTTTATAAAAAGAATAAAAAAAGGTGGAAACCCGTTGAAAGTTCCCACCTAATTAATATTTATGCAATAATGTTATTCAACTGAATAGTCGAGCTTGCTCATGCGAACATAAGTTGCGTATCTGTGCTGTGCAGCCTTCTTCGCAGCATCGAAGAGTTCCTGTGCCTCTGCTGGCTTTGCCTTCTTGAGTGAGAGATAACGAACTTCGCCATCGAGGAATTCCTGGAACTTATCCCACTGAGGTTCCTTGCTGTCGAGCTGGAATGGATTCTTACCCTGTTCTGCAAGGCGTGGGTCGAAACGCCAGAGATGCCAGTAGCCGCATTCAACAGCCTTAGCCTCTTCTGCCTGGCTCTTACCCATACCGCCCTTAGCCTTAAGACCATGGTTGATACAAGGAGCGTAACCGATGATGAGAGATGGTCCTGGATATTCTTCTGCTTCGCGGATTGCCTTCAAGCACTGGTTGTTGTCGGCACCCATAGCAATTTGTGCTACATATACATAGCCGTAAGTAGCCTGCATAAGACCGAGGTCCTTCTTTGTGATGCGCTTACCACCAGCTGCGAACTGTGCGATTGCACCGATTGGAGTAGCCTTAGATGACTGACCACCTGTATTTGAGTAAACCTCAGTATCGATAACGAAGATATTGATGTCTTCACCAGAAGCGAGAACATGGTCGAGACCACCGTAACCGATATCATAAGAAGCACCGTCGCCACCGATAATCCACTGACTGCGCTTTACGAGGAAGTGGCTGAGTTCCTGGAGTTGCTTGCAGATTGGGCAACCTGCCTTTGCACCTTCTTCGATGAATGGAACGAGCTTTTCTGCTGCTGCCTTGCTTGCGTCGGCATTGTCCTTGCCAGCAATCCATTCAGCTGCTGCTGCCTTGTAGCCTTCTGGACATTCAGGATGTGCAACTGCTTCGTTGAGCAATGCAACGATGCGAGCTCTCATCTTCTTGTTGGCGAGAGTCATACCGAGACCGAATTCGCAGAAGTCCTCGAACAATGAGTTAGCCCATGCAGGACCCTGACCCTTTTCGTTCTTGCAATATGGAGTTGATGGGATACTTCCTGAATAGATAGATGAGCAACCAGTTGCGTTGGCTACGATTTCTCTGTCGCCGAAGAGCTGAGAGATGAGCTTAACGTATGGAGTTTCACCACAACCAGAACATGCACCAGAGAACTCGAAGAGTGGAGTAGCGAACTGGCTTACGCGTGGATTTGACTTGACATCGAGAAGACCTTGCTTTGTCTTGACATTCTTAACAAGCCAAGCCCAGTTCTTTGCTTCTTCCATCTCGCCTTCGAGTGGAACCATCTTGAGAGCCTTGTTGCCCTTCTTTCCTGGACAAACATCTACACAGTTGCCGCATCCGAGACAGTCGAGAACGCCAACCTGCATGCGGAACTTCATGCCCTTGATAGGAGCTGGAGCCAAAACTGTGAGTGTAGGAGCTTCGAATCCTGCAGCTTCTGCATCATCCATAACGAATGGACGGATACAAGCGTGAGGACAAACGAATGCACACTTGTTACACTGAGTACAGTTCTCAGAATCCCATGTAGGAACGAGTGCGCTTACACCGCGCTTCTCGTATGCTGCTGTACCTTGTTCCCAAACACCGTCAGGTGAGCACTTGAATGCGCTTACAGGGAGAAGGTCACCGTTCTGAGCATTGATAGGACGAACGAGATTGTTGATGTAGTCAGGATCGTCGTTAGCTTCCTTAACGTCGTCTTCAAGGTCGGCCCAAGCTGGGTCGATAGTCAATGTGCTGTATTCGCCACCACGGTCAACTGCTGCATAGTTCATGTTGACAACATCTTCACCCTTCTTGCCATAAGACTTAACGATGAATGCCTTCATCTGTTCGATAGCGAGGTCGACAGGGATGACTTCTGTGATGCGGAAGAATGCAGACTGAAGGATAGTGTTGGTACGATTACCAAGACCGATTTCCTGAGCAATCTTAGTTGCGTTGATATAATAAACAGTGATGTTGTGCTTTGCGAAGTAACGCTTTACGTTGTTTGGAAGGTTCTTTGCAAGTTCGTCAGCATCCCAGATTGTGTTGAGAAGGAATGTACCATTGTCGCGAAGACCACGAGTTACATCATACATACGAAGGTATGCCTGAACGTGGCAAGCTACGAAGTTAGGAGTCTTAATCTGATATGTTGAACGAATTGGAGTGTCACCGAAACGAAGGTGAGAACATGTGAAACCTCCCGACTTCTTTGAGTCGTAAGAGAAATAAGCCTGGCAGTACTTGTTAGTGTTGTCACCGATAATCTTGACAGAGTTCTTGTTAGCACCAACAGTACCATCAGCACCGAGTCCGAAGAACTTAGCTTCGAAGATACCTTCGCCACCGAGAGCCATTTCTTCCTTCAATGGGAGAGAGAGGAATGTAACGTCGTCGACGATACCGAGAGTGAAGTGGTTCTTTGGTTCTGGCAATTCGAGGTTCTCGTAAACAGAGAGGATGATAGTTGGAGTTACGTCTGAACTTCCGAGACCATAGCGTCCGCCTACGATGAGAGGAGCATTTTCTTTTCCGTAGAATGCTTCAACAACATCGAGATGGAGAGGTTCGCAAGATGCTCCAGGTTCCTTAGTACGGTCGAGAACAGCAATGCGCTTACATGTTGCAGGGATTGCCTCGAGCAAGTGCTTCTGAGAGAATGGACGGAAGAGGTGTACGCTTACCATACCATACTTCTTGCCATTGGCATTAGCATAGTCGATAGCTTCGCGTGCTGCTTCTGTTGCAGAACCCATGAGAACGATAACTTCTTCAGCGTCTTCAGCTCCATAGTAAGAGAAGAGCTTATATTCACGACCAGTAATCTTGCTGATTTCCTTCATGTAGTCTTCCACTGTTGCAGGAACTGCATCATAGTAAGGATTGGAAACCTCACGATGAGCGAAGAATGTTTCAGGGTTTTCAGCCATACCCTTAGCCTGTGGATGTTCTGGGCTGAGAGCGCGAGCGCGGAATTCAGAGATTGCCTGCATGTCGACGAGTGGACGGAGGTCTTCCTGATCCATCACTTCAATCTTCTGGTATTCGTGAGATGTACGGAAACCGTCGAAGAAGTTGATGAAAGGTACGCGGCACTTGATAGAAGCAAGATGTGCAACGGCACTGAGGTCCATAACTTCCTGAACACTGCCTTCTGCCAACATTGCGAAGCCTGTCTGACGGCAAGCCATAACGTCGCTGTGGTCGCCGAAGATACAGAGTGAGTGACTTGCAACGGTACGTGCACTTACATGGAATACACTTGGAAGAAGCTCGCCAGCAATCTTGTACATATTTGGTATCATAAGGAGAAGTCCTTGTGATGCTGTGAATGTCGTGGTGAGTGCACCTGCTTGGAGTGAACCATGAACAGCTCCTGCTGCACCAGCTTCAGACTGCATTTCCTGCACTGAAACAGTGTCGCCAAATAAGTTTTTACGACCAGCAACAGCCCATTCATCAACATGTTCTGCCATTGGAGATGATGGGGTGATAGGATAGATAGCTGCTACTTCAGAAAACATGTATGCAACATGTGCAGCTGCTTGGTTACCATCACAGGTAATGAATTTTTTTTCGTTTGCCATAATGTTTTTTGTATGTTTGTTTGAAATGTGAAATCAAATTGAGGTCTTACACATTATTATAATAATATATATAATAGGTTGGAGCTTGAGGCAATGTCTTTCATTCCAACCTATTGTTTGCTTGAATTAATAAAGGAATCCGAAGAGCCAGAGCGGAATCTGGTTGCCGTTACCGATTTCGAGTTGGTTGACAGCAAAGATAACCTTCGACTTGCTCTTGAGTTTTGTTCCGTGTTCGATAACTCTGAATTCCTGCTGTCCGTCGATGAGGAAAGAGCAAATCTGTCCTGACTTGTTTACCTTATGGTCTTTCCAGATTGTGTTGCAGAAGAAGGTTTCGAGCACGTCATGATAGTCGAATCTCTGTGGATAGAAGCTATACATGAGGTTAGAGTTGTGGAGCAAAACGCGTGCAGGTTTCTTTGGGAATTCGTCACCCTTTGAATAAATCATGTTGACGAGTCGTGCTTCCATGAGGTATTTGATATAGTTCATCACGGTAGCTCTCGACATTCCGAGTTCCTGTGCGAGTTGGCTTACGTTTGGCACACTGCTTCCGCTGTTGGTGAGCAGATAGAACATTTGCTTTATCTTTGGCAGGTACTTGAGTTCGATTTGCTTGATTTGAAGAATGTCGACTTCAATCATCATGTTCATCGTCTTGAGAAGGTTCTCGGAATAGTTCTCTTTTTCAAGGAAGAAAGGATAGAATCCATGATGGAGATATTCCTGGAAGTATTCGCGTGGACTTTCTTTTTCCACGATCTGTGTGGCGATTTCCTTATGATAATTGATGATTTGGTCGAGAGTGTATGCAGGGAAATAGTTGCCTGTCTTGAGATTATAGAATTCGCGGAAAGAGAATCCTCTCAAGTTGTATGAGTCGACTATACCATTTAGCTCGGGGTTTTCTTCCTTCAGACGCATAACCGACGAGCCCGTGAATATGATTTTCAATCCAGGGTATCTGTCGTAGCACTGGCGAAGCTGATGGCTCCAATCTGGCTGTTTGAATACTTGGTCGATAAGAAGTACCTTACCACCATTATGATAGAATTCACCTGCAAAATTGCAGATTCCGACATTCTGTACATAGAAGTTATTTGCATTGATGTACAGGCACTGGTGGTCGTTAGGTGAATAGTGTTCCTTAGCATACTGTAGGAGGAATGTAGTCTTGCCTACACCTCTTGCACCTTTAATACCAATCATTCGTCTTTTCCAGTCGATCTCATCCATGAGATCACGACGAACTCGAGCATCCAAATGCTCAACGAGGTACTGGTGGGTACGGAAGAATGAATCCATATAATTTCCTTTCTTTGGTTGTAATTAATTGTGTCCGCTTAGCTAAAGCTAAAATTCTGCTGCAAAGTTACAACTTTTTTTTGAAATTGCAAAGTCGAGTTTGCAAAAAAGTTAAAATTATTTTTTCATCCACCTTTTTCTTTCCTCTTCGGGAAGGTGCTCGATGGCGTATCTAAGGGCCGTTCGAGGCATCTCTGTGCAATGAAGCGAAAGGAACCTAACTAACTCATTTTCATCGGCATCGCCCAGTTCTCTAAGCATCCATCCGAGGGCTTTGTGCATAAGATCGTGCTTGTGGGTTAGGGCCAATTCTCCATATTTCCAAACGTATGAAAAATTTCCCTTTTTTATTGGTGTCATTGACGCTACAACCGACATTCTTTGCTCCCAAAGGCAGTCGCTTGCTGATAATTTGTCCATTACTACATCTTTTTCTTTCTGTTCGACCCTCTCATCGAGCAACCATTCGCCAAGGATTTTGTAGACACTCAGGTCCACCAAATCCCAGTTGTTGGCCTGTCGGGCATTGCGGAGGTAGAAGTCGACGATTTCGAGACTTTTTGTCCGTTTGTATTGTTCTACTAGGATGAGAAAACCGCATAGGCGAATTTCGTGCCAAGGGGAGTGGATAAGTATATCGACCTCGCTGAGAGGCAAAGTTTTTGCTTCTTTCACGATAGAGCGTGTTTGTGGCACTTTTATGCCGAGAAACTTGTCGCCTTCTCCGTATTGTCCTTTCCCTGTCTTGAAGAATCGTGATAGGTTGGCTTGTTGCTCTTCGTTGAGCATACTTTCCATAAGTGAGATTACCTCTGCTGCCGTTTTCATATGGTTATGGTTTGATTTGTTGTGCAAAGATAGTGAAAATAGGTGAATATAGTAGGTTTATTATTTGATTTGTGGAAGATTTTATTGTTTTCTTTAAGTTTTTCGCAAGTGAAGAAGTTCTGATATTGGTTTTTTCCGTATTTTTGTAGTCGTGAAAGTTCTTTCGCGTACGAAATAATATAAATATGAATAAGCGAATATTGTTTGTGGTGTTTCTTACAGTGCTTGCAGCCATTCCTTGCCGAGCACAGAATCTTCGTGTCATGACATTCAATATTCGGTATGATAATAAGAGTGATTCCCGTTCAGGAAATGGCTGGGACAGTCGCAAGGATTCTCTTTGCAGATATGTTCGTGAAGTAGGTCCTGATGTGTTTGGAATGCAGGAAGTTTTGCATAATCAGCTGGAGGATTTGACAGAACGATTGGACGATTGGACGTATGTAGGTGTTGGCCGAGACGACGGAAAGCGGAAAGGCGAATACAATCCCGTTTTTTACCGAAAGTCGAGATTCAATCTTTTGGCCAAGGGCTGGTTTTGGCTTTCGCCCACACCCGAAGTTCCTTCGTTTGGTTGGAACAGTGCCTGCCGGAGAATGGCTGTTTGGGTGGTGCTTGAAGACAAGGAAAGCAAGGAACGGTTCCTGTTTTGCAATTCCCATTTCGACCATGTAAGCCTTGAGGCTCGGAAGCATTCGGCCATGTTGTGTAAGGAACGCTTGTCATCGCTTTCAAAGGAATATTCATCTAATGACAGTCGCTTGCCATTGGTGTTTACTGCCGATTTCAACACGAATTCCCAGGAGGAAACCTATGGGTTGCTTCGTGATTGGGAATTTCCTATAAAGGATGTATGGCGAGTGGCTGATATGAGTGAGGGCGGTCCTGCTACTTTCAATGATTGGGGCCGACGTCCGAATGTGGCTTGGAGTAAGATTGACTTTATCTTTGTTTCAGCAGAGGCAAAGGTGACGAAGGCCGTGATTCATAGCAGCAATATGGGTGGCGGGCATTTTCTTTCCGACCACAATGCCCATTGGGCAGAGATAAATGTTTCGAACAAGTAGAAAAAACTTCATCTTTTTTGTAGTTTTTCACCGGAGCGATGCGTCTAATGGGTGTAACAACGAAAAAGAGATAATTGTAACAATATAGAATTAGGATAAAGATGGAACCTAACGAAAGGGAATTCGCTGAAATTGTCCGTCAGCACAAGAGCAGCATCTATACGGTGTGCTACATGTTCTCGAAGGATGAAGACGAGGTTGCCGACCTTTTCCAGGAGATTCTCATAAACCTGTGGAATGGGTTGGGGAAGTTCAGAGGCGATTGCAGCATGAATTCGTGGTTGTATAAAGTGGCCCTGAACACTTGTCTTTCGGCCGAGAGAAAGAAGAAAAAACTCGGCAAGAAGGTGGAACTCTCGATGGACATCAATCTCTACGAGGACAATGATGCCGATACGAAGCAGATTCGCCAACTGTATAACCGCATCAACCGGCTCGGAGTGGTCGATAGGGCAATCGTATTGCTTTGGCTCGACAATATGAGTTATGATGAGATAGGAGAGATAGTAGGCATTTCAACAAAGAATGTATCAGTGAAACTCGTCAGAATACGCGAGCAACTGAAGGCAATGAAGTAACAACCAAAAACCAAAACGATTATGACTGAAAATATTGATATGAATAAGGATTTTGAGGAGATGCGGGCCCAGATAAATTTGCTTCGCGAGAAACTCGAGAATCAGGAAATCGTGAACGATAAGATGCTTCGCGATTCGATGAAGAGTAAGTTGAAGACTATCCGCCATCGTGAAATCATCAGTTATTTTGCTGTGGGGTATGTGATTACCTTTGGAAACCTGGCGTTCCACTACCTTGGCAATTCCATCTATTTCATTCTCTTCAACACGTTGATGATGCTTGGTTGTGCCTATTTCACTTACAGAACACACAGGAAGGTGAACGAAACCGACCTCACCACAAGCGACTTGCTCACTGTGGCAAAGAACCTCAAGCAGTTGAAGAAGGATTACAGCGATTGGATGCTCATTGGCTATCCTGCCATCATCGTCTGGTTCCTTTTCTTCTCGTTCGAACTCTATACCCGCAATGCCGACCATAAGTTTGCCCTTAGCATAATCGTCGGATGTCTTGTAGGTGCCATTATAGGAGGAATCATCGGAACTCTCATGCGCCATAAGGTGATGAATACATGCGATGAAGTTATCCGCCAGATTGAAGGCAACTGATTCGTTCCGTTTTCGAAACGCAAATACTCATTCTATAAAAATCCAGTCTGCATTGTTGCAGAATCTCTTTTTCGGGCAGTCGCTTACATGGGGTAGGCGGCTGTTTTTGTTTTGTGGTTTGTCATTGCTCCTTCAATAAAAGGCTGATTCTCCCATCTATATTCTTTCCAAATCCTATAAATATTCTCACGACATCGTCGATGTCTTGCAAATCATCGTCGATGTCGTTAAAGGCACCGACGATGTCGTTAACGCCCTCGACGGTGTCGCAAGAATGTTGCTTGAAGTTTCGAGTTTGTTTTGTTGGTGTTTTGGGGAATGTTTATGGCTGTATGGAGGAAGAATTGTAGGAATTTTAGGTCAAAACTTTTTTAAGTAAATACTGATTGTATTTGCTTAATGAGGCACAGAAATAAAAAATGTTGCAAAAATATTTGGTGGTTTCGTGGAAAACATCTATCTTTGCAGTGTCTTAAGACAATAATACACTAAAACAACAACTTAACAACAAGAAAATCAGTATGTTAAAGATTGACAACCTGACATTCGGTTACAGTAGAAAGAAACTTAATTACGAAGATTTCTCTCTCAGTTTCCCTAAAGGCGGCATCTATGGCTTGTTGGGACAGAACGGAGTGGGAAAGACCACATTGTTCTATCTCATCATGGGTATGCTCACGCCAAAGAAAGGCGAAGTGGCCTACAAGGGAGTGAACACACTCGATGCCAAGCCCGACCTTTTGAGCGAAATGTTTATCGTGCCAGAGGAGTTCGACCTTCCTCCAGTCAAGATTCAGACATTTGCAAAGCATTTGAGTAGGTTCTATCCTCGTTTCTCCAATGAGGAGTTCCTGCATTGTCTCTCTGAGTTCAGTCTCTCTCCCGATGAAAGTATCACGAAACTCTCGATGGGTATGCGTAAGAAAGTGTATATCTCGCTTGCACTTGCCACGAACACGAACCTCCTTCTTATGGACGAACCAACCAATGGTCTTGATATCATGAGCAAGACGAAATTCCGCCAACTCGTTTCGAGTTATGCTTCCGATGAGCGAATCATCATCATTTCCACCCATCAGGTGAAGGAAGTGGAGAACCTGCTCGATCATGTTATGATTATCGAGCCAAACCGTGTGGTGGTGGATGCTTCGTTGGCCGACATTGCCGATAAGTTCTCGTTTGCTGAGGTAGGTCAGAACGAACTTCCTGAGAATTGCCTCTACAGCGAACCAAGTGTGGGCGGTTTTTCCGTTGTGGCAGAAAACCAGACAGGCAATCCAAGTTTGGTAGATTTGGAACTCTTGTATAAGGCAGCCATCATGAACAGTGAACAAGTGAATAACATCTTAAACCAAAATCAGTAGCGTTATGACATTCAAACAGCAATATACAGCATACGCCAAGTGGGACTTGGCCATGCATTTGAAGTTTTATCTTTCGTTTGTTTTGGTAGTGGTAGGTGTTACAGTGTTCTTGAATGCCCTGGATTTAGGTCGGGAGCTTATGGATTACTTTTCGCCTGACAGAGATAACTGTATTACAGCCGGTATTGAACTGGTTGCAATACCTGTGTTCCTCTCTACATACTTTGCTATTGGATGCATTCTTCATCCATATCGTACGAAGGGCGACCGAATCCTCACAATGAGTCTTCCAGTGTCTCGATGGATTAAGTTGCTTCATAATTTCCTGACGATTGTGGTGATGGTTGTAGTTACGGCTTTTGCAGCAGCCATCATTGCAGAGGCATCATATAAGTGTTTGGAAATGTTTGGATTCGAAGTGAGTAGAGGGCCTGTACTAAGTACCATTTGGAAACACTATACTGTCACACCTTCTAATCTGGGAGTGTACGACTCTTCTTCGCCAGCCATATATTATGTATGGAACATTGTCCGTGTGTCAGTCACATATCTTATGGTTTATCTCGTTCCGATGACAATGTTCTTCTTTGTCAACACATTTGTATATCGAGGCAATGTGATTTGGACAATCCTGATTATCATCCTGCTTTTTATCTTGTTGTTCTTCTTCGGAATCGGCGATAATGTTTTGGGATACTACAGTGATTTGAGCAAGGAATTCATCATGAAACATCTTCCTCGCACCATTCTTGATTTAGTCTTCTTACTCGCTTTGTGGCTGACGATGCTTATCTGGGGCTTGAAGCGATACAGATATATGCAGGTGGTGAATCGCTTCTCGCATTAATATAATAAATAATGTGTAGCCTATGAAGTTTAAGGAACAGAAAGCGATATACGAGCAGATTACCGACCGAATCTGCGACGAACTGATGAACGATGTCTATCCCGAAGGCGGACGAATCATCTCCGTGAGAGAATATGCGGCAGCCATTCAGGTGAATCCCAATACCGTGATGCGAGCCTACGATTGGTTGCAAAGTGAGGGAATCATCACACTGCAAAGGGGAGTAGGGTATTTCGTGGGTAAGGGTGCCAAGCGAATCATCCGAAAGCGAATGCTTGAGGAATTCCGAAAGGAATATCTTCCCGAACTCATTTCCCGCATCAACACACTCGGCATCACCCCCGAACAACTTGTGGAGGAAATCCAGGAACAGACCTCCTCTCTTGCTCTCCCTGAGGGGAAGGAATGAACATAATTAACCGATAGAGAATGATGAAATGGCTTTTTTTGCTGTTTCATCATTCTTTTTAATAACATTTTCACTATATTTGCAAAGTAAAACTTTTTTTTGATGATAGGACAACCACAAGTATACGAATGCCTTGAGAGGCTTGGGATAGAGTTCACTTATACCGAACATCCCGCAGCACCGACTATAGATATAGGTCGCCAATATTGGGCCGACCTTCCCGGTACCCATTGCAAGAACCTCTTCTTCCGCAACCATAAGGGCAACCGCCACTATCTCGTCATTTTCCAGTGCGATGCCAATCTGGCCATTCACGACCTTGAGCATCTGCTCCGTCAAGGCAAGCTCTCTTTTGCTTCAGAGCAGAGGATGGACAAGTATCTCGGGTTGAAGCCTGGTTCGGTAAGTCCTTTTGGATTGGTGAACGATGCCGAGCATCATGTGTATGTATTCCTCGATGAGAACCTCCGCAACTATTCCCATCTCTCGTTCCATCCCAACGACAACCATGCTTCGCTCAACATCCGCTTCGACGATTTTGTCCGCTATATGGACTCCATCGGCAATCAGTATGAATGGATAAAGTTGTATTAAGACAGGCCTCCCTCCTGTCCCCCCAAGGGGGGGATGATGAGGTTAAGAGGGTTAAGAAAGGTTAAGAAGGGTTTGAAAGGTTAAGAGGGTTAGAGCTAATAGCTAACAGCCAACCACTGACCGCTTCTCGTAGACTTATTATTATGATACAGATATATTGCAAGAACACCAAGACATCCGCAAGTGTAAGCGAAGGATGTACCCTGCTCGAAGTGTTGCAGGAGTTTCAGTTCGACATGCCATACCCAATCGTATCGGCACGCGTGAACAATGTCAGCCAGGGACTTAAGTTCCGAGTATTCCACAATCGTGAGGTAGAGTTCCTCGATATCCGCGACCTCAGTGCCATGCGAGTCTATGGTCGTTCCCTCTGTTTCGTGCTTTGCAAGGCAATGCAGGATGTTTATCCAGAATGCCGACTTCATCTCGAACACCCAGTGTCGGGAGGATATTTCTGCAAGATGGAGAAACCCGACGGAACCGACACCACAGCCGATGAAGTTGCTCAGTTGAAAGCCCGTATGCAGGAAATCATCGACCTCGACATGCCGTTCCGTCGCAATGAGGTACAGATCGACGAGGCTATCCGTATCTTCCGTGAGCGAGGATACGACGATAAAGTGAAGCTCCTCGAAACCAGTGGGCAGATATATATGGACTATTATACTCTCGGCGACACCGTCGACTACTATTATAACCGTCTGCTCCCATCAGCAGGCTATATCAAGGTGTGGGGACTCGAGCAATATCATGGCGGAATGGTCATCCGCATCCCAGATGCCCAAGATCCAAACCGTCTTCTTCCGATGGTCGACCAGCCAAAGACTTTCGAAGTGTTTGCCGAAGACCTGAAGTGGAACAACATCATGGGCCTCTCCAATGTGGGCGATGTCAACAAAGCCTGCCTCAGTGGCCATGCCAGCGAACTCATACAAGTTTCCGAAGCATTGCAGGAAAAGAAAGTAGTGCAGATAGCCGAGGAAATTAATCGTCGCTATCATAGTGAGCATCCATTGAGAGTGGTACTCATCTCCGGACCGTCATCAAGTGGAAAGACCACATTCTGCAAGCGAATCAGCGTTCAGCTCAAGGCCTGCGGACTCCATCCAATCAGTATGTCCACCGACGACTACTTCGTCAATCGAGTGGATACGCCGCTCCTGCCAAACGGACAGTACGATTTCGATAACTTCGACACCGTCGACCACGATGCCCTTCAGCAAGATGTACTCCGAATGCTTGCAGGCGAAGAGGTGGAAGTACCTGAATACAATTTCGTGACAGGCATTCGTGAATACAATGGTAAGAAGATGCGCCTCTCCGAAGGCACAGTCCTCCTGCTCGAAGGCCTTCATGCCCTCAATCCACGCCTCACCGACCTCCTTCCAGCCGATTGCAAGTACAAGATATTCATATCCACCCTCACCAGCATCAGTCTTGACGACCACAACTGGATACCAACATACGACAATCGTCTGCTTCGTCGCATCGTACGCGACTACAACAAGGGAGCCTTCTCAGCTCGCGAAAGTATTTCCCAATGGCCAAGCGTACAAGAAGCCGAATCCAAGTGGATATATCCATTCCAGGAAGAAGCCGACGTGATGTTCAATTCAGCCCTTCTCATCGAATTTGCCGTCATGCGCAATCATGCTGAGCCAATCCTAGCAACTGTTCCGAAGAACTGTCCGGAATACAGCGAAGCCCATCGACTCCTCAAGTTCATGAGCTATTTCATCCCAGTACCAGATAAGGAAATCCCACCAACATCATTCCTCCGCGAATTCCTTGGCGGCAGTTCGTTCAAGTATTGATGCCTCGTCTCCATATCTTCAATCCATCGCATGAGATGTCCCTTGCGGCCGACTCAGAATCCTACACTCCACCCAAGCGAATCGAGCAGATGGAGCGAGAACTTGCAGCCGTGCCATACCTGTGGAAAGAAGAGGAAGATATTGTTGTCGGCGTTGAAGCCCTTAACGAGAAAGGAGGATATGCACGCCTCGGCAGGGAATATATCCCATGTCCATGGGGATGGAACAAAGCTATACGTCGTCGTCTGCTACATTTTGGAGTGCCAGAGCCTCTTATGCCCACCGAGACACAGCTTGCCCAATGGCGTCGTTTTGCCAGCCGAGAGTTTGCAGCCGACTATAGTCGCCAACTCTATGCTGCCCAGGAGTGGGGCAATGGACTCGTACCTAACCATATGACCTTTTGCCACGATGCAACCCAACTCCAGGAAGCCATCCGTCGCATTGGCTATCCCTTCATCACTAAGACCGAATACTCCAGCAGTGGGCGAGGAGTTAAGATTTATGTAAGACCCCCAGAGAAAAGCAATGGAATTGGAGAAGTTATTAATTCTTACAAACCTTCCCCCCTTTGGGGGACAGGAAGGGGGCTGAATATTTTGATAGACCGTTTTTATTTGAAGTTATTGGATTTTGCACTCGAATACGAAGTAACATGTGAACGAGTGGAATATCTCGGAGTGTCAGTGTTTGAAGCATCAACCGAAGGAAAATACGGATTCAACTATGTCAAGCCCCAGTCCCAACTTCTTCAGATGATAGCCGATACAGGTATCGACATGCAGTTGCTCACACGGTTGATTGACTACAACACCCAATCGTTGTCCCAGCATCTCCTCGGCCGCTATGTCGGAATCGCCGGAATCGATATGATGGCAGTGGGAGAGTCAGCTATCCGCGGTCAGCGGATACCAGATAGCAGTTATAAGATATCAGATAGTAGTTATGGCGGTCAGCCATCATCAATCATTAATCATCAATCATCAATCATCAATCATCCTGCATTGATTCATCCTTGTGTAGAACTGAACTTCCGAATGAATATGGGAGTGGCAGCGATGAAAATATACGGGCGAGATAGGGCAGAAGTAGAGCAGGAATTGAAAAGGTTCGACAAGTCGTTCCGAGCCACACTCGATGGCGATCGCTTCTCACTGAGGTATCAAAAAGCATAATAAGGAACATAAATCCCGTCACTTTTGACCAACTTATTTGCTCAATATAAATTCTCCTTGTTTTGTTACTCCTTCGGCTGAGAAGGAAAGAGAGGTCGCTACCGAATTGTTGTAGAACTCGATATGGGCCTTGCCTTCACTGTCGGTGGTCACTTTTGGATTCCAGTAGAGTGTACGGCGATAGTCGCGGTATTCAGGCAATGGCATTGCAGAATAGTTCGGCTGATAGTATTGGACTGGCTTGTTGAAACCTTTCAATTTGTAGAGTCTGCCTTCGAACGCTCCTGGACCGTCGTCGGTACTGATATTGATATACGATTTCACGCCTTGGCGTTTTCCGTCTTCTGAGCGTTTGCGGTCGAAGTGGTAGAGTTCGTATGGTGCAGGGCGGCGTGGATTGTCGGTGATGATTGATACTTTGCCCAACCTGAACAATCTTGCCTTGTCGTCGATTTCGAACGGTGCGCCTGAATAGTTCATGCCTGCCTTTTCGTATTTGCCGTTCCAATTGATGGTGACAATATCTTCTTCATGGTTGTCGGCCGATTTACGGGCTTGGCTGTTTATATAGTAGTTGAGGGCTGTATTGCAGATATTGTCGAGATTGATGTAGTCGTTGCCATCGTCGATGGTTGGCATTAGGTAGAACTTGTTGTAGTAGCCCATGTCGAGCATATCGTTGTAGAAATCGATGAAGTAGAATTCCTGAGTAGGCAAATCGCGACGGTGGACCATGTGTGGTCGGTCCTTTGCGTTGATTGACACTTCGGGAAGGATGACGGATTTATAGATATCTTCTTGATATTCCGACCATGTCGGAACATTTGATGGCATTTGGTTTGGCTTGTTGGTCTCGTACCAACTGTATTGCTTCACATTGAGTGGATAGAAATACTCTTTTCGGATGAAACAATACATATCGCTGTTGCTGCCTTGTACATAATTTCCTCTGTTTTTTGAACCTGACTTGCCCCAAAACAGACTTTGAGTGCGTTTGTTCTCGTACAGTCCTTTGATTTCAAGAAATGCATCTCCATAGAAAGGCCGGTATGTGCTCTTGAATCGACCGTTGTCGCCCAGCCGAATCTTTCCATGCTGTATATGTCTTCTGTCTTCTCTGCCGAGCGAGTCCATTGGGATGATGTTGGCGGTAAGTTCGATGTTACCCCATTTTTTCGCAAGGATACTATTGCGCAGATTGTATGTGCTGCCATATAGAACTGCATTTTGTTCGGGCAGATAGTCGAAATAGGTCTTTTCTGGTCGGGCCACTCTTCGCCAGTCATATCGCCTCCATCCCTGTACCATCATCAGAAGGTCGAGCGCATCGCGGTGTTCTTTGTCATCCCGTTCGAAATACCAGTCGGGATTCTCGATAAAGCCTTTCACATCCGATTCGAGCAACATGGAAGTCATTATATTGCCTGTGGCAAAAGTAGGGTCGAGCTGGTCGGCATCCCTCACGGCAATCGAGAATGTCTGTCCCTGCATAGGTTGGCCATTGTGGTCGGTGAGAGAAAGGTCGAGCCCTACATGCTCGTATGGCTTCAGTTCGCCATCCGGCATTCCTTCCACCTTTACATGACTCTTCAAAGTGTCGAGTCCGTGGCTCACGAAGAAGAGGCGGTCGGCATATACCGTGCCGGTAGAGTCATATACCGTACATTGGTTCACGCCTTGGCAGAGTTCGCCGATATGAAGGGATATCTCGTTGATACGGTTGTCGTTGATATTGAATATCTCGTGCGATGCCCTTCCTCTGCACATTATAGCCATAAAGAGTTTGCGCTCTGCGAGGAATTCGTTGCGGATGAAGATATTGGCAGTGGAATCAGTCTGTGTCACTCGCATTGCCACTCCCTCGCTCTCGATTTCCGGCAAAGGGAATGAATAGTGGCGGCCGTTAAAGTCGAAATCGGCAGTGTAGGTTCTGAACTTGTTCGGAATGAATGTGAACATGCCTCTGCCGGCAAAGGTGGTTTTCATGGGTTGGATTGCCACTCCGTCCTCCATCAGTTTACCTTCTACCGTTATTCTCTGCAGTTGCTGGTTGTAGGCTTCCCAAGCCACACGGCATTCGTGCCCAGCGATGATGTGTCCGCTTTCGGGATAGAACTTGATGTCGAAAGTGTCGGTAAGGTAATGCTTTTCGTAGTCGCCCATTGTCACTTTCAGAGGCATGAGGCGCGAGGTGTAGTCGGCATCGTCGGCCGGCTTTTCATATACAGGCACTACACGGGAGAATATATTGCCGTATTCGCGGTTTTGGTGGTATGGGTCGTCCTCGTCGATAAAGTGGCGGAGGCTGTCCTTGCCGAAATAGTTGCTGTAGTCGAAACTGAAGTTCATCATCCACTTGGTGTAAGCCCTCAGTTCGTAGTAGCCGCTGAAGCCCTCAGGATCGAGGCAGAACTGTCCGTTGCTATGCCCCTTCCCGTCTATCATCAGTTGTTGGCGTTCCACGAGATATCCTTGCTCGTTGTAGAGTTCCACATACAGAATTCGGCTTACGCATCCTTCCTTGTGGTCGTCGGCCATCACGGTATATGCCTTGTACCAGATGGTGTCGCCCACGGCATAGGAGTTGTTGTCGAGATGGAGATATACCTTCTCCTGGATAGGAATCTGATTGATGAAGAAACTATCGCGGTTGCTTGCCCAGTCGTCGGCCATCGTGTCGCGAACGGTCCATGCTGCCTTGTGGCTGCAAGAACAAACAACGGTTATCAAGCAGATAGTCGCTGAAACGAACATTGTGCGAATGGCTGATAGTTTCATATTCTTCTTTTTGGGTAAGATTTATTTCCAAATGTTGGAAAGTGATTCTGCAAATTCGCATCGCTTGAAATGCAAATCTGTAATATCTGCCAATCCTTCTTCCGGAAAGAACTCTTTCATCTTTTCCATTTCCAAAGTGCTGTAGATATTGGTTTGACGAATATCGCGTTCGTAATATGTCAGCGAGTTGCCGTCGTCGCCTACTTCGATATCTTTTCGTATGTCGTGGCCGTCGGTTCCTACATACGGAAACATAGCTACGAATATTCTGGCTTCAGCATCGGACGGCAAGTCTTTAGTCAAGTCGTAGGGACTTGCAACGGTATAATGATTTCCGAGCGAGAACACCAAATAGACGAAAATCTCCTTCTTTTGTTTTGGCATCTTGGATGTATCCATTTGCCACACACCGAATAGGGGAGTTTCGGAGCGCTTCTGCCGGAATGCCTTGAAGAAATTCTCGGCTCTTGCCGAATTGCTGCCTTTAGAATAGGTGGAATAGAACCAACTATCGAGTTTTTGATCTCTCGGACTGTTGGGGTTCATTTTCCATTTTTTGTCGAGATAAGATGTGCGGAACCATGTAGCATGTATGTCATAGGCATTGAGTTTGCCTTTCTTCGCATAGGTCTTTCCCGAAACCAGCAACGGACCGTTTTGGGTAACATACATTGTGTTATCGTTTGCTATGTCGGCTGTGAGCATATAGTCGGGGCCGACGATGCAATAAGATTCGCGTTTGGGTGTCTTCTCACCTTCTCCGCCTTGATGTTTCTGAATCAATCGGTAGATGCCAGAAATAGTGAACTCTTCTTCTTGTGCATTACTTACAATGCAGAAAACTGACAGCAGTGCCAATAAGCATGTTCTTTTCATAAACTGTATCTTTTGATTTCGTTGGCAAATTTAAGATATTTATCATGAAGTTCCAAATATTTTACCCTAAAAAATTACACCATTTTTACACCAACCCAACAAATCTTCGATGAAACCGAGCTTTTTGCGAGGTTCGACGAAGTCAAACTTAAAATAATTACATAAAGATTAATCCTGATATTAGTTGACGGGAAAGAATTTGTTGTCAAAAGGTAGTTCCTTCATCTTTTAGGGGTAAATAAATGATTTTCAGTGGAATATAGGCTGAAGGTAGGTCGATTTACTTTCAGCTTTCCTTCAGTTTCCTTCATTTTCCTTCAGCCATTCGACTTTTCGACAATCAATTTAATCAATGAATTATAGGATAAATAGTGTTGCTATTCTACTTTTTCTGGAGAAAAATGGCTCTTTGGCTGAAAGAAACTGAAGGAAAATGAAGGTAACTGAAGGTTTTTTGTTTCTCCTTCAGCCAATAACCTGTTGTCATTC
This sequence comes from Bacteroidaceae bacterium, assembly GCA_024398435.1. Lineage (GTDB taxonomy): Bacteria > Bacteroidota > Bacteroidia > Bacteroidales > Bacteroidaceae > Colivivens. The sequence goes on from JAKSJD010000003.1 coordinate 21,953, forward strand.
AGTATGTTACAGCCAAAACTGAAGAAAACGGCAAAAATCGTAAAAAACTATTTTTTTGCAAGGCGACCCCTCGCAACATAAAACTCGAATCTCGTGAAAAAACATTATAAGGTTTGCCTCAAAACATTATAAGAAAATGCCTCGCGAACCATAAGAAATGACCTTGCGAACCATAAGAAAAGACCTTGCGAACCATAAGAAATTGGTTGTAGTTTAGCAAGAAAAAGGGTTACGAACCGCGGTTCGTGAGGTCGAGAAGCAGGCTTCTGGATATAAAACACCGCGCTTCGTGAGGCAGAACATCGCGATGTATTACCTTTTGAAGCGCGGTTGATTTCTTATGACATTTCCCTTAGTTCAGATATTTGCTGAAATCTATTACGGTTGGGGAAACTGTATTTGTTTTTGCAGCTTTCGTAGCTTTCGTTTTCTTCGTTTTCTTTGCTTTTGCCTTCGTTGTAGTGGTTGGTTGGCTATAGTGGTTGCGGATAGCGGCAAGAACTTTCTCGCGGTCGATTGGTGTTTCTGTTGCTGCTTCCTGTGCTGCCAGACTTTCGTTGCCGAAACGGTCGATGGCGGTCACTGCGTAGTGGTAACCCTTGGTATTGAGTACGGAAAGGGCGCTTTGCTGCAGACGCATGGCGATGAGGTTCTCGGCCCGACTGATGTCGACTGGATATTCCCAACTGGCATATACATTATAGAATATTTCTTTCGATGTGGATGGACTGTTCCATGTGAGTCGGCCTTCAACATATTGCAAGTCGGTTGGGGCTGACGGAGGAATGGTGTCGCTCTGCCAAGTCATGCGAGATGTGAGGGCAGGATATGGGAAGAACTCTTCACAAACACAATCGTAGAGACCCTTGAAGTTGTTTGTGAGATAATAGCTGCGATAGAAGGCTATGCCGCCTACTCGGCTGTCGCGGGCTGCATGCATCTCAGGGCGTACATCGCTCAACTGCCATTTGCCTTCGCGTGGATCGAGGAAATAGATGCCCAATCCTGGCACGACTGGATGGCCGCTGCTGCCTTCCTTCCAGTCGAAGACGAATGGATAGTAGTTGTTGCCCAAGAAATACATCATAGGGAAAAGCATGTCCTGATAGCCTTCGCGTAGCCAAAGCTTTGGATCTTGATAAACGGCATCGTAGCAATCCCATCCTCCGGAGCGATAGCGGGAGAGGTTGGAGTACTTGCCGATAGGACTGCTGCTGAGCCGTACCCATGGCTTAATTGGCTTCACTACATCGTGTACTCGCTTCACGATTCGGGTGATGTTCTCGCGTCGCCACTGGGCTTTCGTGAGACCTGACGACGACTTGTAGAGATTGTCGTCGGAGAAATGGTATTGGCTTTCAGGATAGCGGATATAGTCGAGACTGATGCCGTCGACATCATAGTTTTCTACTATTTCCTTGCACAAACTGGCAATATAGTCGGCTGTGGCTGGATTGCCTGGAATCATGAACATCTCGCCGCCCACTGTCTTGCAGAGACTTGAATGGTGGCGTGTGATGGATTTCGATCCATAGGCTTTTTGGCGCTGGGCTGTGCCGAGAGGTATGCTGACAATCCATGCGTGGAGTTCCATTCCGCGCTTATGGCATTCGTCGATGGCAAAGCGGAGAGGGTCGTAGCTTGGACCGACATTCGACTTGCCCGTGATGGCATTGTCCCATGGCTCGATGGCCGAAGGATAGATGACACTGCCTCGGATTCGGGTTTGCAAAATCACTACGTTGATGTTCGCGTGTTTCAGTTGGTCGAGTATGTCGATGAGTTCCTGCTTCTGGCGTTCGGTGCTTCTGGCATCAGTTGCCTTGATGCGTGGCCAGTCGATGCCTCCAATCGTGGCAAGCCAAACAGCACGTTCTTCTCGCTTAGGAAATGTGGAGGAGAATGGGGATGTGGCTTCGTCTTGTGCCTGGATTGGCAGGGCGAGGGCTATGAGCAGAATATATGATATTATGTGAACAATCTTTTGCATCGCTTGATAATTTTCTGCAAAGATACGAAAAAAATGCAGGATGCAGGATGCAGGATGCAGGATTTTTTGTATCTTTGCCAAATAAATCGAAAAAAGTTCGTAAAAAAGGGAAAAGCGATGATTACATTCGTAGTGTCTTTGGTACTCCTCGTATTGGGGTATCTGTTATACGGCCGCTTGGTGGAAAAGATTTTCTGCCCCGACCCTGAGCGTACAACTCCAGGTTATACGCAGCGCGACGGAGTCGACTATTTGCCGATGTCCACATGGCGCGTGTTCCTCATTCAGTTTTTGAACATTGCCGGAACCGGTCCTATCTTTGGTGCCATCCTTGGTATCATGTTCGGTCCTGCTGCCTACTTATGGATTGTTCTTGGATGCATCTTCGGTGGTGCAGTACACGACTACCTAACAGGAATGATTTCCATCCGCAAGAACGGAGCCAGTTTGCCTGAAATCGTGGGCGACGAACTTGGAAATGTGGCCCGCATAGCATTGCGTGTACTCTCGCTCATATTGTTGGTGCTCGTGGGTGCTGTGTTTGCTCGAACTCCAGCCGACTTGATTGCTGGAATGACTCCAGACGGGTGGGGAATGTTCAACACTGGCTTGTTCTGGCTCATCATCATCGTAGTGTATTACATCCTTGCAACCTTGTTGCCAATTGATAAGCTCATTGGCCGAATCTATCCTCTCTTCGGACTTGCCTTGCTCATCATGGCAGTAGGTATCTGCTACGGAATATTTGCATACGGACAGGGAATCCCAGAAATCACGGAGGCCTTCACCAATCATCATCCTTCGGCTGAGAGTCTGCCTCTCTTCCCTTGCATATGTACAACCATCGCATGCGGTGCGGTCAGTGGATTCCACTCAACTCAGAGTCCGCTCATGGCCCGTTGCATCGAGAACGAAAAATATGGCAGGAAGGTGTTTTATGGCGCAATGATAACTGAAGGTATCGTGGCCTTGATTTGGGCTGCAGGTGCTATCGCATTCGCCAATTCATTCGATGCTGCCGGAGCAACTCCTTACGAGAAACTCCTCAACATAATGACGGAAAACGGTGCTCACAGTGCCAACCCAGCCGTATTGGTCGACTTGGTTTGCAAGAGTTGGCTCGGAGTGGTCGGTTCGATTCTTGCTGTATTGGGTGTTGTCGCAGCACCTATCACATCAGGTGATACAGCATTCCGCAGTGCCCGCCTTATCATCTCCGACTTCCTCCATCTGAAACAAGAGAAGATACTCAACCGCCTTGTGCTTGCCATTCCTATCTTCGTGTTTGCTATTGCGTTGTTCTTCATCGACTTCCAGGTACTTTGGAGATATTTCGCATGGTTTAACCAGACCTTGGCTTGCGTGGCCTTGTGGACATTTGCCGTATGGCTCAGCAAACAGAAGAAGAACTTCTACATCTGTTTGGTTCCAGCGTTGTTCATGAGTTTGGTGAGTGTCACCTACATATGCATTGCTCCTGAAGGATTTGAACTTCCTTACACATTGAGCTACTGCATAGGTGGAATCGTAACATGTGGACTCTTAATTTGGTTTATTGTATGGCAAAATCGACTTGGCTCCCGATAGCTCTCTTGCTTGCAGGCGGTGCATTCTATGTGTACGACGGAATGGAATATAATTCATGGATGAAGAACCTTCCGCTGATGATCGTGGATGTGCTGATTGTTGCCGCCTTGTTTTGGGCGTTGAGAAAGAAAGAACAGTATAGGAGGAAGTAACCTCCTTAACGGTTAATGATTAATGATTGATGATTGATGGTTAGGGATTACGGATTATGAAATAAAATAATTGTAAAAACAAATGAATATGAAAAGAATGATTTTAGCAGTGTTGCTCGTGATGACTACAGCAACAAGCATGTTCGCTCAGTTTGAGCAGGGAAAGAAGTATGTAAACGCATCACTGACAGGACTCGACCTTTCGTTCAGCGACTTGAAGGACGTTGCCCTCGGACTTGATGCAAATGCAGGATATTTTCTTGAGCAAGATATTATGTTGCTTGCCAATGTGGGTTTCGACGCAAGCAATTCTGATATCAACGATTTCCATCTTGGAGCAAAGGCACGCTACTATATCGAGCAGAACGGATTGTTCCTCGGTGCGGGCGTTCAGTATCTCCATATGAAGAAGAATATCAACGACGTGCAGCTCACTCCTGAGGTTGGCTATTGCTATTTCCTCAACCAGTACATCACTGTCGAACCTTCGCTCTATTTTGATATGAGTCTGTCCGACTTCAGCCATCAGAGCAAGGTAGGCCTCAAGGTGGGTGTCGGTATTTACTTCTAACAAGAATTTGATACAGGAGGGCTTTGTCCTGACGATCCACACCTTATCACTACTGTGAAGGTCAGGTTCTCCTTTTCTTGAATAAAAACAGTGCGGGAGCAGATTTCTCTGTTCCCGCATTGCCATTTAATAACTACCTAAAATATATGTTCAAACCTAACCTGTTTAACTTTCAACTATCAGATGATTAGAACTTGATGAGGCTCTTGAGAGCAGCTGCAACGTCCTTACCACTGAGTGTGTTGCCATTTATGTTGATGTTGGCATTGTGTTCTACATTGAAGATGAAGAACTGAAGTTCAGGGAATGTAAGTTCGTACTGGCACTCGTAGTAGTTTACCTTTCTTGTCTTAGGCATAACTGAGATGTTGCCTTCGTCGAATGACTTCTCCATCACATTTATTCCGAATGGGTTGATTACGTCGAAATTGAAATCTACCTCGTTCTTAGATTCTTCGATGATGCTGATGATACACTTGTGGGTTTGTGGGTTGAAACCAAGACCTATTTCCACGTTGTCGTTTACTGGTGTGAAATACACTGTACTGCTTTGAGCTGATGCACTAACTGCGATGATTGCGCTTACTAAAACTGCTAAAATCTTTTTCATTTTCTTTCTGTTTTTTTATTGTTATTATTTAGTTTAATTCGTCGTTCTTTTGTTTTGACGCTGCAAAGGTACGCACATTCTGTAAGGTGGCAAAAATTCTTTCCCTAAACCGTGGTGGATGTTTTTCTATAAAAAATAGGTGTTTTCCCAATTAAACCTTTTTTATTACTTTTGTTCGTAGGTATGAACACATGAAAATGCCCCGCAGTCATTTGGCTGCAGGGCATCTTTCATATATATATTATATTATAATAATGTGTGGCTATTGTCGGTTCATTCCTTGGTCGAACAACTTCTTGGCCTCTGGAACAACCTCAAAGATTGCTGTTGTTTCGTCGCCTTCAGCAAAAACAACCTTTGAGAAGTTGCCCTGACCGAATGCAGCATTCAGCATACTTTCCTTACCGTTGTTGATGCGGAACTTCTGATGACTTCCACCGATAGGAAGACGATCAGGATGGACATCACTTGTAATAAGCTGTGGGTTCTGCTGGCGAAGACGCTTCACGATGTCAGCAAACTGATTCTTGTTGATCTTGATTGTTTTGTTGAGGAAAGTAGTTGTGGCATTGCCTACGACAACCTTAACCGACTTCTCGTTGGCACTGACACTCCATTTGCGATAATATTGTGGAGATACAGTTCCGCTCGTATAGTCGGTTTCAATGCTCTTTACCTCGTTCCATTGATTTTCTGTAAGTGATGACATTTTACTTCCTGTATAGAAATCCGTGATTCCGATGATGGCACGAGTGCAGACAGGACAGAAATCCTCCACTTCGTTTACCTTCATTCGGCATTCCTGGGCAGGACGGTAAGCTCCCTTTGTCTGATAGCCAGCACCCTCAAACACTCCCACAATCTGTGTGAGTTCGTTGAGGCTCTTTCGTGTGCCTGCCTTTGATTCGGTATCTGTAGGACGGATGGCACGGCCATTCTCGTCGTTCACGGTAGTAGGAATCTTTGTGCCCTTTGGCAGAAGGTCCTTCCATTTCGAGTCGAAGTCCTTCAATGTAGTTATATTTGGTTCCCATGGTTCGGTATCAGCAGGATACCATATGGCATGACTGTCACCATAGGCATATTCATCGGCAAGTCCGGCATAGGAATGACCGAACTCGTGGACAAGCACTTGCTTGAATGTAGGATGGTCGGAAGTCGTGCACATCCATTGGTTGTAGATTCCGCCACCACCATAAAGACCTGAATTGATAAGCACGATAATATGTTCGAAAGGAATTCCTGTGAGAAGATCGAACAGATGGTGAACCTCAGAAGTCGTGAGATAACGATCGGTATAGAATGTGTCGTAATGGCTGTTGAGGGCCGTGTCGTGCCATACGTTGTTGTGAGGAACGGAAGGTCCGCTCTCTTTGGATTCAGCTCCAACGGCAATCACGTTGAAGCGGGATTTCATGCTCTTGAATGGCTCGTGGCTGAACATGGCATCGGCAGCTCTCTGACAATCGGAATAGAACTTATCCATTTCGGCCTCCGTGTAGCCTTCGGCAACAATGGCAATATCCACACAATCAGCTGGACGACCATTATACATGATATACTTGTTTGGGTTTGGCGAACGACTTTGATTGTCGCGGATAAGGATGTCCTTAGGGTCGACAAAATGAGTCATTGTACTGGTCACTTGGTTGTGGTTGTCGGTAAGGGTGACGCGCACGTCAACTGGATTCTTTGGGAAAGGAATCAGATAACTTGCCTCGAAAGCACGCAACATCTTTGTAGCCTCGAGTTCGTTCTGCCATTCCTGGAAGAGGGTAGAGAACGTGTGGACAAAGAGCAGGCGACCAGTCGCATGGTCGAACACATTGATTTGTCCGTTTCCACGAAGGTAGGTCTCGTCCAATCGGGTACGACGACCTGCCCACATTGGTTCTTTGTAGAGTTGTTCGAGTTGGATGTATTGGTGGGCGCTGTCGCCTCCCATGATATAGTCCATACGAAGGGCAGTGGATTCAAACCACTCTTCATATACGATTCCATCGGCTGCCATAGCTGAAAAACTGAGGCAAAGAACCGAAACAAGAAGTGTGAGAGTTTTCTTTATCATTTCTTTAGTGATTAGGTTGTTATTTCTTTCGAAGATAAGGCTTCAGAGCTTTTGCTGTATAGCTGCCTTTCTGTTTTACGAGTTCTTCTGGAGTACCGGCAAACACAAGGTATCCGCCATTCTCTCCACCTTCCGGACCGAGGTCGATAATGTGGTCGGCACTCTTTATCATCTCCATATTGTGCTCGATGATGAGGATAGTGTGGCCACGAGTGATGAGAGCCTGGAAAGCGTTGAGGAGTTTCTTGAGGTCGTGGAAATGAAGTCCGGTTGTAGGTTCGTCGAAGATAAACATCGTAGGAGTAGACTTTTCCTGACTAAGATAATATGCGAGTTTTACGCGTTGGTTCTCACCGCCTGAAAGTGTGGAAGAACTCTGTCCCAACTTGATATATCCCAAACCTACGTCCTGCAGAGGCTTCAACTTCTGAACAATCTTCTTCTGTCCGTGTTCGCCAAAGAACTCGACAGCCATATTGACCGTAAGATTAAGAATGTCGTGAATGTTCTTGTCGTGGAACTTAACCTCCAGAATATCATTCTTGAAGCGCTTGCCGTGACAGGATTCGCATTCCATAATCAAATCGTTCATGAACTGCATCTCCACTCTTACAGTGCCTTCGCCTTTGCATTCCTCGCATCGTCCGCCTTCTGTATTGAACGAGAAGTATTGTGCCGTGTAGCCCATCTGCTTGGCAAGTTGCTGCTGCGCCATAAGTTTGCGGATATCATCGTAGGCACCTATATAAGTCACAGGATTGCTTCGGGTGGAAGTTCCGATAGGATTCTGGTCGACAAACTCTATATTCTTTACCATATCCACGTCGCCGTCGAGACCAACAAACTGACCTGGGCGGTCGCATACTCTGTCCATTTGGCGCATCATGGCACGATAGAATATATCTCGGATAAGAGTTGACTTACCGCTTCCGCTCACACCAGTGACTACTGTCATCACATTGAGTGGAATCTTCACGTCGATGCCTTTGAGGTTGTTCTCGCGGGCACATTTGATGAGTATGTAGTTGTTCCAAGGTCGGCGACTGCCAGGAACAGGAATAATCTCTTTGTGTGTGAGGAAATCGAGAGTGTGGGATGAAACTGATTCTGCAGCATCCTTGTCTGCCGTTTCAAACGACCCCGCCCATACCACATTGCCTCCAAGTCGGCCAGCATCGGGACCTATATCTATAATGTAATCGGCTGCACGAATGATTTCCTCATCGTGTTCCACCACAACAACAGTGTTGCCTAGGTCGCGAAGGTCCTTCAATACCTGAATAAGTTGTTGGGTGTCGCGACTGTGAAGGCCGATACTTGGTTCGTCGAGTATGTAAAGACTTCCGACAAGACTGCTTCCGAGACTTGTTGCCAGATTGATTCTCTGACTTTCACCACCAGAAAGGGTGTTGCTGAGACGGTTGAGTGTGAGGTAGGAGAGGCCTACTTCCACAAGGAACTGAAGGCGACTCTTGATTTCAACAATCAATCTATCGGCAATGTGAGCATCGTGTTCGGATAGTTTTATCTTCGTGAAGAAGTCGTAAAGTTGATTGATTGGCATTTCAACCAATTCGGTAATGTTCTTACCGTCAATCTGAACGTATGTTGCTTCCTTCTTCAGTCGCGAACCATGACACACAGGGCAAGTGGTCTTTCCACGATAACGGGCAAGCATCACACGATATTGAATCTTGTATTGGTTCTCTGTGAGCATGTCGAAGAAGCGGTCGATACTGACGCTTTCGCCCTTTCCCGTCTTTCCTTCCTCTCCATGCCAGAGGTAGTCTTTTTGTTCTTGTGTGAGTTGGTAGTAGGGCGTGAAGATAGGGAAGTTGTGCTTCGGAGCTCTTCGGCAGAACTCGTTCTTCCATTCTCCCATCTTTTCTCCTCGCCAACAGAATACGGCACCATCATATACGCTCAGTTCCTGATTTGGAATGACAAGAGTTTCGTCGATTCCCACAGTCTTGCCAAAGCCCTCGCATTCTGGGCATGCTCCTACTGGCGAATTGAATGAAAAGAGGTATTCGGATGGTTCCTCGAATGTGATTCCGTCGGCCTCGAAAGCCAATGAAAACTCGTGAACGCTCGATTCCTTGCCTTCTTCGCCCAAGAACTCGAGTAGGCACTTGCCCTCGCCTTCATAGATGGCGGTTTCGCACGAATCCACCAAATGGCTTATGTTGTTCTTCTCGTCCTTCACGGTCATACGGGCAATGACGAGATAAGTCTGGCCCTTGATATCGCGAGTGCGAGAAAGACCTTGCTGAGAGTATATTTCGAGTTGTTCCTCTTTTGTTCGTCCGTTTCGGCAGATGAGAGGACAAAGAACCATGAATCGTGTACCCTCTGGATAACTCTTCATGCAATCCACCACATCTTCCGGTGTGTTTTTCCTCACTTCCTTGCCGCTGATAGGGGAGAAAGTGTGGCCCACGCGGGCAAAGAGCATGCGAAGGTAGTCGTAGATTTCGGTTGAAGTGCCAACGGTACTACGAGAATTGCGGTTGATAACCTTTTGCTCGATGGCAATAGCTGGAGGAATGCCTTCGATGAAGTCGCATTCGGGCTTGGCCATTCTTCCCATGAATTGGCGGGCATAGGTGGAAAGACTTTCAACGTATCTTCGTTGTCCCTCGGCATAGATAGTGTCGAATGCAAGCGACGACTTTCCGCTTCCACTCACTCCTGTTATGACCACGAGCTTGTTTCTCGGAATGTCGATATTGATATTCTTGAGGTTGTTAACCCTCGCCCCTCTAATTTTTATGCTGTCGTCCACTATCTCCTATTTTTGTATTATTTGATTTTGTTTGCTTTGAAAGTCGCCCCTCGGGGAGATTTATAGGGGTCTTAGCAATGCCTCCATCTGCATCTGTACTTCCTTTGCCTTTTCGGCAGCCACTTCGGCAAAGCGCTCGGATGAGTCGGCATAGATGATGGCACGACTTGAATTGACGATAAGTCCGCAATCGTCAGTCATTCCATACTTGCAAACCTCTTCAAGGCTTCCGCCCTGAGCACCGATTCCTGGTACAAGAAGGAAACTTGTTGGAGCGATCTTTCGGATGTCCTCAAACATTCGGCCTTGGGTAGCACCCACAACATACATCATCTGTTCGTCGGTTGCCCATTCCTGACTCTTGCGAAGAACCTTCTCGAAGAGAGGCATACCATCGGCATCTTGAGTGAACTGGAAGTCCTGACTGCCCTTATTGCTTGTGAGGGCAAGGAGTACGACCCATTTTCCTTCGTATCCAAGGAATGGAGTGACACTGTCCTCTCCCATATAAGGAGCCACAGTAAGGGCATCGATATTTAGCTGCTCGAAGAAGCAACGGGCATACATCTTGCTTGTGTTTCCAATGTCGCCACGCTTTGCATCAGCAATGATGAGGTGGTGAGGATAGTTCTCCTGCAAGTATTTGATTGTCTTCTCAAATGCAATCCAACCCTCAACACCATAACACTCATAGAATGCAAGGTTTGGCTTGAAAGCCACACAATAAGGAGCAGTGGCATCGATGATGGCCTTGTTGAATGTGAAGATTGGGTCGTCGGCATCCTTCAGATGCTGAGGAATCTTATTTATATCGGTGTCGAGACCAACGCAAAGGAAGGTCTTCTTCTCACGAATCTGCTGAATGAGTTCCTGTCTTGTCATCTTTTATAACTTTTCTAACTCTTATAACTTTTGCACTTTTATAACTTTTCTAACCTTTACAACTCTGCATCCTTGAGTCGTTCTGCATTTTCGGCCACGATAAGATGGTCGATACAATCCTGAATATCTCCGTCCATGAAGGCGGCAAGATTATAGATGGTGTAGTTGATGCGGTGGTCGGTGATTCGGCCCTGAGGATAGTTGTAGGTACGAATCTTAGCCGAGCGGTCGCCCGTGCTTACCATAGTCTTTCTTCGACTTGCAATGTCGTCGATATATTTCTGGTGCTCGCGGTCGTAGATGAAAGTGCGAAGGCGGGCAAGAGCACGCTCCTTGTTTTTTGGTTGGTCGCGTGTTTCGGTACATTCCACGAGGATTTCCTCCTCGATTCCGGTATTTGGATTTCTCCACATATAGCGGGCACGAACTCCCGATTCCACCTTGTTCACATTCTGACCACCGGCTCCACTGCTTCGGAATGTATCCCATTTGATGGCACCTTCGTTGATTTCCACGTCGAATGCATCGGCTTCTGGAAGAACGGCAACGGTAGAGGCACTCGTATGAACACGGCCTTGGGTTTCGGTCACTGGTACTCTCTGAACGCGATGAACGCCTGATTCGTATTTGAGGATTCCGTAAACGCCTTCACCAGTCACGTTGAAGATGATTTCCTTGTAGCCACCCGAAGCTCCTTCGGAGAAGCTCGAAACCACTACCTTCCAACCTTTCTGCTCGCAATATTTGCTGTACATGCGGAACAGGTCGCCTGCAAACAGGGCAGCTTCATCGCCTCCCGTGCCGCCACGAATCTCCATCACGACGTTCTTTCCGTCTTCTGGATCAGCCGGAACCAAGAGGAGTTTGATTTCCTCTTCAAGTTCGGGGATTCGCTTTTCAGCCAGTGCCAGTTCCTCACGCGCCATTTCCTTCATTTCGGGGTCGTCCTCCATCTGAATCATCTCGCGGGCCTCCTCGGCATTTTTCATACATTGGATATACTCCTTGCGAGCATTCATGATGTCGCCAAGCTCCTTATATTCCTTTGTGAGCTTAACGTATCGCTTTTGGTCACCAATCACATTTGGGTCGGTAATTAGGGTTGATACTTCCTCAAACCTGCTCACGAGCCCATCAAGTTTCTCAAGAATGTTGTTTTCTGTTGCCACCTTATTTATATTATATATTATTGTTTCGAACTGCAAAGGTACGAAAATTTTACGAATTACGCATTGTGTAGGGCCAGATATTTTCAATATTCGTGCTATGAAGATTATCGGCAGTAATCAGAATGCCAAATTAAGAAGTCGAATAGAGGTGGAAAACAAATTTTACGTCATTGGCTTAAAAAGCCAAAATAGCCTTGAATATTTTATCTTTTTTAAAGAAACAAAAATCGTACTAAACCCAAAGTACGATTGTACCAAACGTTGAGTACGATTGTACCAAACCCTAAGTATAATGGTACCAAACGTTAAGTACGAATTATTTCTCTTGCTTTTCCAACTTTTTGAGCCGTGAATTTTAGGTTTTTGAGCCGTGAGTTCCAACTTTTGCCGATTGGAGGTTGGTTTGGCTTAATTTCAGGGAAAAGAACGAAAAGCAGATGGTTTTTTACTTGATTTCAAATTAAAATAGACATAATTCATTGCAGTTTGTTAAGAATTTACTATCTTTGCGCTTTGGAAATTATTAAAAGAATTATTAAAATTAAATATCAACTTAATCAAATCATTTATCCGATATGAAACTAAACGGAAGAAGAGAAAGTACACATGTTGACGACCGTCGTCGAGGTGGTTCAGGAAAGAAAGTTGCCGGAGGAGGCATCGGTGCCATCATATTGGCAGTGGCAATAGCTTATTTCACACAAGGTAAGGAAGGTGCATTCCGTGCACTCACCGATGGTGTGCAGCAGCAAATAGCCCTGAACGGCAATGTTTCGACCGAAGGACGCAAATTTACACAGGAAGAAGATTCTTTGGCTAAGTTCTCAAAACAGATTCTTGCCAGCACAGAAGATGTCTGGACTCAGATATTCCAACAAATGGGAAAGGAATACAACTATCCTGAAATGGTGCTCTACACAGGTAGTGTGCAGACAAGTTGCGGTAATGGTAGTGCGGCAATGGGCCCATTCTATTGCTCTGGCGACCAATGCGTTTATCTCGACCTTTCATTCTTCTCGTCGATGCAGGAAGAACTCGGTGCAAGCGGAGAATTTGCCAATGCATACGTGATTGCCCATGAAGTGGGCCACCACATTCAAGACGAACTCGGAATCCTTGGCCGTGCCCACCAGCAAATGGCTAATATGAGTCAGGAAGAGGCTAATAAGATCAGTGTACGCCTCGAACTTCAGGCCGACTTCTTTGCAGGCGTTTGGGGTTACTATGAGGATAAGACATTCGACTCTGTATCTGATAAGGAAATTGCAGAAGCTATCAAATGTGCTCACCAAATCGGCGACAACTACCTGCAGGAACAGGCTCGTGGCTATGCAGTTCCAGAATCGTTCACTCACGGAACTTCAGAGCAACGCATGAAGTGGTTCAAACTCGGTCTCACAACTGGCGACATCAACCGGGGCGATACATTCAGCGTGCCTGAGAATCGTTTGTAATCCTTGTGCGAGAAAGTTATCAATACCTAATCAAATCCTTTTAATATTAGAATATGTATATCCACGAAGAAATAGCAAAGTGTCTGCTTTGCGATAATGCTCCTTGCACTTCGGTTTGCCCTAAAGGACAGGACCCTGCCCGTGCAATCCGAGCATTGAAGTTCGACAACTCAGCAAATGCTGGCCGTTGGCTCAATCAGGCGTGTGTGGGTTGTGATGCTCCTTGCGAGAATGCTTGCTTGAGAAAGGACAATCCAGTGCAGATTCAGCAGTTGCAGACAAAGATTGCTGAACCTTGCAACCAACCATTGCCCGACCTTGGAATCGATTTCTGTGGCGTTCATTGCGAGAATCCTTTCTTCCTTGCATCATCGGCCATTTGCACAAACTATGAAATGGTAGCCCGTGCATTCGAGATGGGTTGGGGTGGAGTTGTGTTCAAGACAATCACAAGCAGCGAGATAAAGGAAGTGTCGCCTCGTTTCGATGCTGTCCGTCAGGAAGGCGAACCATTCATCGGTTTCCGCAATATGGAACAGTTGAGCGAGAACACTCCAGAGGAAAACTTTGAAATCCTTCGCCGACTCAAGAAGAACTATCCAACCAAAGTGGTCGTTGCCAGCATCATGGGACAAACCGAACAGGAATGGATTACACTGGCTAAGGCGGCTGAAGAATGTGGAGCTGATATGATTGAGCTCAACTTCTCTTGCCCTCAGATGAAACTTGCCGGAATGGGAAGTGATGTGGGACAGAATCCAGAACTCGTCATCTTCTTCACTCAATATGTGAAACATAGCGTCAATATACCAGTCATTGCCAAGATGACTCCTAATATCACTCACATCTCCGAACCTTCAATGGCAGCTTATTTTGCCGGTGCTGATGGTATTGCAGCCATCAACACAATCAAGTCGGTAACAATGTCGGAAGAGGCAAAGGTAAATGGATTCCACACAATCAGTGGATATTCGGGCAAGGCAATCAAGCCAATAGCCCTTCGCTACATTCTTGAAATTGCCACAAACCCATTGTGCAAGAAGGAGGGTTCAACGCTTCAGTTGAGTGGAATCGGTGGAATCGAGACTTGGAAAGATGCTCTCGAATACATCCAACTCGGATGCCAGAACGTTCAGATTTGTACTTCTGTCATGCAATACGGCTATCGCCTGATTGATGACCTTAAGCTCGGTCTTCAGACATATATGGCTCAACATGGCATTGGAAGTGTGGGCGAACTCGTCGGAAGCGAGATTCAGTCGTTCAAGCGCCCAGGCGACCTTGACCGCGATACAATGGTGTTCCCAAAGTGGGATAGGGAAAAATGTCTCGGATGCGGCCGTTGCAGCCTTGCTTGTTCTGATGCCGGTCATCAGGCAATCACATTCGACACCGACCGTGTTCCTCGTCTCAATGGTAAGAATTGCGTGGGTTGCCATCTTTGCCGCCTTGTCTGCCCAGTTGGAGCAATAGGCCTCGCAAAGCGAATGAAAAAGCAATAACAATCCAAGATTATAAAGAAAAGGCATTGTAACAGCTCGTTGCAATGCCTTTGTTGTATGAATGTGTATGGAAACTACAATCTTTTGATGGCTTCGATCAAAGTGTCTGTATTCTCTGGCTTTGTTGCCCAACTTGTGCAGAAACGAATAACTTCCCTGTCTGCATCAACCTTTCCCCAACTCTCGAACAGGAAATCCTTTGCAAGAGTGGCAATCTGTGATTGGGTGAGAATAGGGAATTGCTGATTTGAAGGACTGTCGACAAACATTTCGATGCCGGCCTCAAGGAATGCCGACTTTATTCTCATGGCTTCACATATTGCATGTTCTGCAATGCGGAAATAGAGATTGTCGGTAAACAATGTGAGGAACTGGATTCCGAGCAAGCGGCCCTTTGCCAACATTCCTCCGTTTTGCTTGATATTGTAGCGGAAGTCTTTCTTCAGTTTTGCGTTTGTAATCACTATCGCCTCACCAAACAAAGCACCGACTTTTGTACCTCCGATATAGAATACATCTGCAAGGAGGGTAAGACTTTCGAGTGTTACATCGCCTTTCGATGCAATGATTCCGTAGCCAAGGCGTGCGCCATCGACGAACAAAGGAATATCATATCCCTTGCACACTTTGCTGATGGCTGCCAATTCGTCGTGGGTGTAGAGGGTTCCGCATTCGGTTGGGAAGGAGATGTAAACCATTCCTGGCTGTACCATATGCTCTGCCTCTGGACTTGTGAAATGCTCGGCAAGAAAGTTGTCCAATTGCTCTGCGTTGATTTTTCCGTCTTTTGAAGGATGGGCAAGGCATTTGTGGCCGCCATGTTCGATGGCTCCTGTTTCATGAACA
This sequence comes from Bacteroidaceae bacterium, assembly GCA_024398435.1. Classification (GTDB taxonomy): domain Bacteria; phylum Bacteroidota; class Bacteroidia; order Bacteroidales; family Bacteroidaceae; genus Colivivens. Next base: position 37,569 of record JAKSJD010000003.1, read on the forward strand.
TTTATATGACCATTGTCGGCACATACAACTCCTTGATATGGACGAAGAATGGAATTGATGACTGTAGCATTGGCCTGAGTACCTCCAACAAGGAAATGAACGTCGGCATCCGGAGCCTTGCAGGCATTGCGGATGGCTTCTCTTGCCTGTTCGCAATAAGGGTCGAGACCATAACCTTCCGTTTGTTCCATATTGGTTTTCAGAAGGTTTTCCATTATCAGTGGATGTGCTCCCTCGTTGTAGTCACACTGAAACTGTATCATGATATCTCTTTATACTTATATATTATATAATGTGTGGAGGGAAAGAATCGTACTAATAGTTGAACTCTCCGTATTCGCTCTTGATGGTGAGGCTCTTCTTGCCTTCTTCGATTCTACCAACAATCTGTGCATCAATATTGAACGAACGGCTGATTTCGATTACTTGTTCGGCATCTTCTGGTGAGAGATAGACTTCGAGACGATGACCCATGTTGAACACCTTGTACATTTCCGACCATTCTGTTCCGCTTTGTTCGTGGATAGCCTTGAAGAGTGGAGGAATTGGGAACATATTGTCCTTGATGACTTTGCAGTTGTCGCCAACGAAATGAAGAACCTTCGTCTGTGCTCCACCTGTGCAATGAACCATTCCGTGAATCTTATCTCGCATCTCGTCGAGGAGTCGGCGCACAACAGGAGCATAGGTGCGGGTAGGGGAAAGAACGAGTTTGCCGGCACAGACAGGGCTGCCTTCTACATCGTCCGTGAGCATATACTTGCCACTGTATACGAGTTCTTCTGGCACTGCCTTATCATAACTCTCTGGATATTTCTCTGCCAAATACTTGCAGAACATATCGTGGCGGGCACTTGTAAGTCCGTTGCTGCCCATGCCTCCATTATATTCCTTTTCGTATGTTGCCTGTCCTGTACTGCTAAGACCTACGATAACATCTCCGGGACGGATGTTAGCATTGTTGATGACATCGCTTCGTTTCATTCGGCAAGTAACGGTAGAATCCACTATGATAGTGCGAACGAGGTCGCCTACATCAGCAGTTTCGCCACCTGTACCATAAATGCCGATACCCATTTCGCGAAGTTCGGCCATCAGTTCGTCGGTTCCGTTGATGATGGCAGAAATCACTTCGCCAGGGATAAGCATCTTGTTGCGGCCTATAGTCGAAGAAACGAGGATGTTATCGACTGCACCCACGCAAAGCAAGTCATCAGTGTTCATGATGAGGGCATCTTGTGCAATGCCTTTCCACACACTGAGGTCGCCTGTTTCTTTCCAATACATATAGGCAAGACTCGATTTGGTTCCTGCACCATCTGCATGCATGATGTTGCAATAGTCGGGGTCGCCTCCGAGTATGTCGGGTATGATTTTACAAAAGGCTTGAGGATACAGACCTTTATCAATGTTCTTTATGGCGTTGTGAACATCTTCCTTTGCTGCACTAACGCCTCTCATCATATATCTTTGATTCATAATGTTGTTTTATTTCATGAATATGAAGAATACTGCTGCTATCAGGCAAAAGAATGCCACGATATGGTTCCATTGCAGTTGCTGTCCTTGGAAACAGAACATTGCAATTGCGGCAAATACCGTTACGGAAATAACCTCTTGGATTACTTTCAACTGCATGATGTTAAAAGGTCCTCCATTGATTTCGGAACCGATGTTGTTTGCAGGGATGAGGAAGCAGTATTCAATGAATGCTATTCCCCACGAAACAAGAATTACTACCGGCAGTGTCCAGTTATCTGAAATGTGTCTTTGCTTCAGCATCAGGTTGCCATACCATGCAAATGTCATGAACACATTAGAGCAGACAAGAAGCAAAATAGTTGATAATCCTTTCATCTTTTCATCTATATGTTAGCTTGAATCGAGTCAAATTCCGTGCAAATTTAGCAAAACATTTTGATACTAACAAAATATATCGTATCTTTCTCGCATTTTCTCGCGAGATAGGCTGCATCTCGGATGTAAAAATAAAAGTTTTGCGACTTTTCTTTTGTACTTCGCTCGATTTGCACTATCTTTGTGGCATAATTTTTTGAAATATATGTTAACAGTTGACGAATTAAACGATAAACTGATTGATTTGGCTTTTGCTGAAGACATCGGTGATGGTGATCACACAACTTTGTGTTGCATACCAGAAGATGCAGTTAGTGAATCAAAACTGCTTATAAAGGAAGAGGGAATCTTTGCAGGCGAGGAAATCGCAAAGCAGGTTTTCCATCGTTTCGACCCTACAATGCAGGTCGAAGTGTTTATCCATGATGGTGCCCATGTTAAGCCGGGCGATATTGTGATGAGTGTGAAAGGCAAGATTCAGAGCCTTCTCCAGACAGAGCGCCTTATGCTCAATATCCTTCAGCGAATGAGTGGAATTGCCACTATGACCAATCGTTATGTGCAGTTGCTCGAAGGTACGAAGACTCATGTTCTTGATACTCGAAAGACCACTCCTGGCATGCGTATGCTTGAGAAGCAAGCTGTCAAGATTGGTGGAGGCGTAAACCATAGAATCGGTTTGTTTGATATGATTCTCTTGAAGGACAATCATATCGACTTTGCAGGAGGTATCGAGAACGCAATCACCCGTTGCCACAAATATCTCGAAGAGAAAGGCAAGGACCTGAAGATTGAGATTGAAGTCAGAGGTTTTGACGAACTTGATGAGGTGCTTCGAGTTGGAGGAGTCGACCGTATCATGCTCGACAACTTCACACCTGCTGACACTCGAAAGGCAGTTGAATTGATTAATGGCAGATATGAGATAGAATCATCGGGTGGAATCACATTCGAAACAATCCGCGACTATGCCGAATGTGGCGTGGATTTCGTTTCAGTTGGTGCTTTGACCCATTCAGTCAAAGGACTTGATATGAGTTTCAAGGCAGTGGATTCAAGTAAGTTGAAAATATAAAAGTATAAAGCCATAAAGGCATAAAATAATAAATAACTATGAAGAGAATATCAATGTTGCTTCTTGCATGCACAGCTTTTGCTATGCATACGATGGCTTGCACAAATCTTATAGTAGGTAAAGGCGCTTCAACGGATGGAAGCGTGTTGGTAAGTTACAATGCCGACAGCTATGGAATGTATGGCAATCTTTATCGCCATGTTGGAGGAACCCACCAAAAGGGCGAGATGCGCCAAGTGTATGATTGGGACACCAACAAGTATTGGGGTGATATTCCACAGGCAGAACGCACATACAATGTGGTTGGACAAATGAACGAGAATCAGGTGAGCATTTGTGAAACGACTTTCGGAGGTCGAGAGGAATTGTGTGACTCTACAAGCATTCTCGATTATGGAAGCTTGATTTACATTGCGCTTGAACGTTCTACTTCGGCTCGTGATGCTATCAAAATCATGACCGACCTTGTGGCAAAGTATGGCTACAACAGTGAGGGTGAAACCTTTACCATAGCTGATGCTGACGAAGTTTGGATTATGGAAATGGTAGGAAAGGGTGCCGGTGGTCATGGAGCTGTTTGGGTTGCCATCCGAGTTCCAGATGATTGTATTTGTGCACATGCCAACCAAAGTCGCATCACTCGCTTTATCGGCCTCTATGATAAGAACGACTTGATGTATTCGAAGGATGTAGTCAAGTTTGCACGCGAGAAAGGTTTGTTCTCTGGAAAAGATTCTGAGTTCAGTTTCCGCGATGCTTTCAATCCACTTGATTTCAGTGGTATTCGCTATTGTGATGCCCGTGTATGGAGTTTCTTCAACACTTATGGTTCGGTAGATATGAACAAGTATCTGCCTTATATCAATGGTGAGGACCTCAAGGGCGAAATGCCTCTCTTCATGAAGCCAAAGCATCCGCTTTCAGCACAGGATGTGAAGAATGGCATGCGCGACCATTATGAGGGTTCGGCTCTTGATATTACAAACGATTTGGGAGCAGGTGCTTATGTAATGCCTTATCGTCCAAGTCCTCTCAGTTTCAAGGTTGATGGCACTGAATACTTTAATGAGCGTCCAATTTCTACACAGCAGACAAGTTTTGCCTTCGTTGGTCAGATGCGCAGTTGGTTGCCAGATGCCATCGGAGGAATTGTTTGGTGGGGAAATGATGATGCCAATATGGTTGCCTACACTCCAATCTATTGTGGTGTGAACGAGGTTCCAATGTGTTATGAGCGCATTCCTGGCAAGCAAGATGACGTTACATTCTCGTTCGAGTCGGCTTTCTGGATGCAGAATATTGTCAGCAATATGGTTTACCCTTACTACAACAAGATTTATCCTGACCTTCGAAATGTGATTGACCGACTCGAAGCAAGTTATGTGAAAGACCTTGCCCTCATCGATACAGAGGCAAAGACAAAGTTCGATGCTGACCCATCTGCTGCTCGTGCATTCGTTACAGAATACAGCCTTCGCAAGGCTTCGGAGATGATGCAGGAATGGGACAAGCTGTATAAGTTCCTCGTTGTGAAGCACAATGACATGGTTGTGAAGAAAGTGAATGCCGATGGTTCGTTCCAGCAGACGAAGTATGGCTATGCTGAGGCTCCTGTTCGCCCTGGCTATCCAGAAGACTTCTGGCGTAGGATAGTGAAGGAAACTGGCGACCGCTATCTGATGAAATAAACGAAGAAGAATATAAGTTTCGGATAATTTCTTATAATGTTTGGCCCTGAGTTTAGCAAGACTTGGGGCCATTCTTTATTATGTTTGAGGTCGTTTCTTATAATGTATTTTGAAAAGTCTATTGATGTTTTGGTCATACGATAATGATCGTACGGCCTTACGAACATTATCGTATGGCCTTACGAACATGTTCGTATTTCAAAAGGTTATAGGGAAAGATTTAGAAGTTGCTGAAAGTTCCGGCTTTCGTCAGTTCTTCCAACTCGTCCGTCTTGATGTTGCCCTTGATGAGTACGCAATCGATTTCATCGTTTTCTTGGTTGATAATGAGCACTTCCTTGATTTTGTCGTGCTTTTCTTTAATGAAGATTTGACTTTGCTCACCGTCTTCGTTGGCACTTATCATCAGTTCGTAGCCTTTCAGTCGATTTACATCTTCATTGAATTGCTCCTTTATTTGAGGTGAAAAGTTTTCCAAATCGAGTATGCGGACACTGTTGATGTGCTTAATTCCTTTGGGCATTTGCTTTCCGAGCATCTTGACGAGAGTCACTCCTATTTTGTTGATGTGATGGTATTCGGCATCTTCCACCTTGCCGTATTTGTCAAGCAGTTGTTTTGCGTTTTGTGAATAGCAGGCAATAGCTGCACTGAAAAGCATTGCCAAGAACAGAATTTTTCGCATTTTATTGGTTTGGTTGCGGTTACACATATATATATTATTATAATGGTTCTATTTGTACAAACGGGTTTTTATTCCAATTTGTTACACAAAACATTAAATTAATTAAATATTTGTGGATTTGATGTTGCTCTTTCTACAAATTTTTGTAAATTTGCAAAGAAATTAAAATTTAACGATTATGGATAAGGAATTATTGAAACAATGTGAGGCAGTGGCTCAGGTTTGGGCTACAAACCCAGTGTTTGATGCAGATACTCAGAAGGCAGTTAAGGCAATGATTGACGATGAAGACAAATCGGCTCTCATTGATAGTTTTTATCAGACTTTGGAATTCGGTACAGGCGGACTCCGTGGAATCATGGGAGCCGGAACCAACCGAATGAATATTTACACAGTCGGTGCTGCAACTCAAGGCTTGGCAAACTACTTGAATAAGAACTTTGCCGACCGTGATAAGATTTCAGTTGTTGTAGGCGTTGACTGCCGCAACAATTCGGATGTGTTTGCAGAACGCGTGGCTGATATCTTCGCTGCCAATGGCATTTACGTGTATCTCTTCGAGGATATGCGTCCAACTCCAGAGGTAAGTTTTGCCATTCGTCATCTTGGATGCCAGAGTGGTGTGAATATCACAGCAAGCCACAACCCTCGTGAATACAATGGCTACAAGGCTTATTGGGACGATGGTGCTCAGGTGCTTTCTCCTCATGATAAGGGAATCATCGAAGAAGTGAATAAGGTGAAGTATGAAGACGTGAAGACTGGTGGCGACCGCAAATATATCACAATTATCGGAGAAGAAGTGGACAATGCTTACCTCGAAGCAGTTCACACTCTTTCAATCGATAAGGAAGTGATTGAACGCCAGAAGGACCTTTGCATCGTTTATACTCCTCTTCACGGAGCAGGAATGATGATGATTCCAAGAAGCTTGAAGCGTTGGGGATTTGAAAATGTAAATCCAGTGCCAGAACAAATGGTAAAGGACGGTAATTTCCCAACAGTCGTTTCTCCAAACCCAGAGAATGCAGAGGCAATGACAATGGCCGTAAACCTTGCAAAGAAATTGAATGCCGACATCGTGATGGCAAGCGATCCTGATGCCGACCGCATTGCAATGGCTTGTAAGGATGACCGCGGAGAATGGGCTATCATCAATGGTAACCAGACAATGCTTATCTTCCTCTACTACATCATCAAGAACCGTGTTGACAAAGGCCTCATGAAAGGTAACGAATTTGTTGTGAAGACAATCGTAACCACAGAAATGGTGAAGAAGGTGGCTGATAAGTATGGAATCGAAATGCGCGATTGCTACACTGGTTTCAAGTGGATTGCACGCGAGATTCTCATCTCTGAAGGCACGAAGAAATATATCGGTGGTGGTGAGGAAAGTTTCGGCTTCCTTGCTGAAGACTTCTGTCGCGATAAGGACTCTGTAAGTGCATGCAGTCTTCTTGCAGAAATCTGTGCATGGGCAAAGGATCAGGGCAAGTCGCTCTATGATATTCTCATGGATATTTATCTTGAATACGGATTCTCATACAATAAGGCAGTCAATGTAGTTCGCCCAGGAAAGACAGGTGCCGACGAAATTAAGGCTATGATGGAGAACTATAGAAACAACCCTCCAAAGGAATTGGCAGGCACTCCAGTCAAGTGGTCGAAGGACTTCAAGACATTGAAGGCAACTTGCTCTTGTGGAAAGGTCGTTGACCTTGAAATGCCTGATACAAGCAATGTACTTCAGTATTTCACAGAAGACGGAACAAAGGCAAGTGTACGCCCTTCAGGTACAGAACCAAAGATTAAGTTCTATATCGAAGTGGAAGGCAAAATGAACAGTGCAGCCGATTATCGTGCTTGTTGCGAGGCAGCAGAGAAGAAGTGTGCTGAAGTTCTGAAATCTTTGGGAATAGAATAAGAGGTTAGAGTTTACAGATTAGAGATTACGGATAGCTGACTGCTGATAGCTAATAATATCTGATATCTGCAAACTAATAACTAATAACTTATTACAAGGGGCCTCGTAGCTTAGCTGAATAGAGCGTCAGATTCCGGTTCTGAAGGTCATGGGTTTGAATCCCATCGAGGTCACAAGCAGAAAGAACTCGATTAACATAAAGCTTTTTTTTGTTAGCCGAGTTCTTTCTGCTTTTCAAGCCTGCCCGTGGCAGGGTTGGGGATGGACAGAGTCAATCCCGCCGGGGTCACTTCGTGTGCTTATATTATAATAAGATAATGTGTAGGAAGCCAAATCGTTGACTCCCTATTGTTTGTCATATTGAAAGTAAAAACCATTAGAAGCGGAAGGTTCTCGTATTATTTACCTTTCATTTTGCTTTGCCGAAGGCTCGTAATATAGTCATAAATTGTTATTTAGAGTTTACAACCATAGGAAAACAAAATAATTTACATATTATTTAGAAAAAAAACTTGTAATTCATATTTCATATTTCGGATTTATTCTTTATCTTTGTAGGCGAATATAGGACTTAATACCTAACTGACTCATAAACCAAAAAGAGATGACCCACATTTTGCTTCCAGATGATTCATATCGTCGATTGGCATTCTACCTTTCGATGGAAGAGTATTTGGCGAAGGAAACTCCCTTGTCATCATGCTTTTTCCTCTGGAGTGTAAAGCCAACCGTCATATTCGGTCGCAATCAGGATATGCAGGCAGAGGTAAATGTCGACTATTGCGAGGCAAACGGAGTCGATATGGTCCGTAGGAAGAGTGGTGGAGGATGTGTTTATGCAGATGAAGGCAATCTGATGCTTTCGTATATCACTCGCGAAACAGATGTTAACAGTGTGTTTGCCGGCTATCTTAAAGGTTTGTCGGAAGCGTTGAGGGAAATGGGCTTCAATGCAGTTGCCACCGAACATAATGATGTGCTCGTGGATGGACGAAAGGTGTCGGGAAATGCTTTCTATGCCTTGCCTCAGTCGAGTATCGTACATGGGACGCTTCTTCTTAATGAGGATTTCACGGCAATGGAAAAGGCAATCACTCCTTCAAAGGAAAAGCTTGGAAAGCATGGAGTGCAATCGGTTCGCCAGCGAGTGGGTAATCTCGGAGCCGATATGGATGTGGTGAAGACGCACTTGATAGAGCATTTCTGCGATTCGGAATATGTTCTTTCGGCAGAGGAAATCAAACAGATTGAAGAGATAGAAAAAACTTACTTGGACGAGAATTTCCTGAAATTTGGTAGATATAAGAAATAAGAGTTTAATAAAAAGTAAATTTAAAGAGTAAATGGAAAATGAAGTGATGAAGCAGACTTGTCTTTACGACAATCATGTAGCATTGGGTGCTAAGATGAGTCCCTTTGCAGGTTTCATAATGCCTATTCAATACAGTGGCATCACAGAAGAACATTTGGCTGTTCGTCAGCATGTAGGTATGTTTGATGTATCCCACATGGGCGAGGTATTCATTTCTGGACCAGATGCCGAACGCTTTGTGAACCATATCTTCACAAATGAGATTCGTGGTTATGAAGCTGGGAAAATTCTGTATGGAATGATGCTTTATGCAGATGGCGGAGTAGTTGACGATTTGCTCGTTTATCGTGAGGCAGAGCCAAACCATTTCCTGCTTGTAGTCAACGCATCAAACATTGATAAGGATTATGCTTGGATGAAAGAACAGTCCGAAGGCTTTGATGTGGAGATTGACAATCAATCCGACCAGTGGGGACAGATAGCTGTTCAGGGACCAAAGGCAGAGGATGTGGTAGTGGAATTGCTTCATCACGATGATGAAATCCGCAATCTCGGTTTCTACGAATATTTCCGTGCAGATGGATTGATTATTAGTCGCACAGGCTATACAGGTGAAGATGGATTCGAGATATATGCTTCCGTAGATGTCACAAAACGCCTTTGGGATGCCTTCCTCACAGCAGGAGTGACTCCTTGTGGCTTGGGTTGTCGCGATACCCTTCGCTTTGAAGCAGGTCTTCCACTTTATGGCGACGAACTCAGTGCTGATATTTCTCCTATTATGGCAGGTCTTGGAATGTTCTGCAAATTGGATAAAGAGGAGTTTATCGGTAAGGATGCCCTCGTAAGTCAGAAGAATCATGGCACACCAAAAAAACTTGTAGGCATTGAAGTGTTCGACCGTGCCATCCCTCGTGCCGGATATCCAGTGGAGTTGGAAGACGGAACAGAAGTGGGAGTCGTAACAACTGGCTATCATTCCATTTCGCTCGATAAGAGTATTTGTTTTGCTCTTGTTGACACATCATGTTCTTCACTCGACACACCTCTCTATGTTCGCATTCGCAGAAAAGTGTTCCCAGGAAAGGTGGTCAAGAAGCGTTTCTACCAAACGAACTATAAAAAATAAGATAACAATAAACTATAAAAAGAAAAAACTATGAGTACAGTAGCAGAAGGTTTGCTTTATAGCAAGTCACACGAATGGGTAAAAGTAGAAGATGGCATTGCAATTATCGGAGTTTCTGACTTTGCACAGAAGGAAATGGGCGACATCACTTATGTTGATGTTCCTGATGTTGACGACGAATTCGAAAAGGAAGAAGAGTTTGGCGCTCTTGAAAGCGTGAAAGCTTCGAGCGACCTCTATTGCCCAGTTTCTGGTGTGGTAGTGGAAGTGAACGAAGAAGTAGTCGACCAACCTGAATTGGTAAATGCTGATGCTTATGCCAATTGGATTATCAAGGTGAAGATGGCGGACGAGAGCGAACTCGATGATTTGCTTGATGCCGCTGCATATAAGGAATTGATAGGCGAATAATTCTATAGAATAAATGATGGAAAACAATCATTTCCAATATTTCCCTCATACCGAAGCCGACATACAGACAATGCTTCGGAAGATAGGTGTGGGTTCGACTGATGAACTGTATCAGGACGTGCCTGCCGAATATATCTATAAGGGAGAATACAATCTTTCTGATGCTAAGTCGGAACAAGAGGTGAGGGACTTCTTCAAGTCGTTGGCAGAGAAGAATCTTTCACTGAAGTGTTTCGTCGGCCAAGGTGCATACGACCATTACACTCCAGCCGTGATTCCTTATATCACTCAGCGTTCGGAGTTTCTGACTGCCTACACGCCTTATCAGTGTGAAATCTCTCAAGGTACACTTCGTTATATCTTCGAGTTCCAATCGATGATTTGCAATCTTACAGGTCTTGATGTAAGCAATGCATCGATGTATGACGGACCAACAGCAGCTGCCGAGGCAATGCGAATGCTTCTCGGTTGTGCAAGAAAGAAGAATACCGTTCTGCTTTCTGCTACCTTGTTGCCTCATGTTGTGGAAGTTGTGAAGACTTATGCCAAGTTCTATGGTACGAACATCCAGATGATTGATGCCAAGGACGGCCAGACATCACGCGAAAGTCTTGAGGCGTTGATGCAAAGTGGTGATGTGGCAGGTGCTATTGTTCCACTTGTCAACCGCTATGGAATCATTGAAAATCTCGAAGGTTTTGCTGATGCTCTTCATGCAGGCAAGGCTCTTCTCGCAACATATTGCGACCCTTCAACTCTTGCAGTATTGCGTACTCCAGCAGAATGGAATGCCGATGTAGCAGTAGGAGAAGGACAAAGTCTTGGAGTTCCACTTGGTTATGGTGGTGCTTATGTTGGTTTTATGGCTTGTAGAAGTGAGTTCATGCGTAAGTTGCCTGGCAGAATTGTGGGTGAAGCCACCGATGCAGAAGGTCGTCGATGCTATGTACTGACACTTCAGGCACGCGAACAACATATTCGAAGAGAGAAGGCTACAAGCAATATTTGTTCGAATGAGTCGCTCGTGGCTCTTTGGGTAACAGTTTATCTTTCATTGATGGGACCTCAGGGATTGAAGGAAGTGAACCGTCAATCAAGTGAGGGTGCGCATTATCTTTATGATGAGTTGTTGAAGACAGGCAAGTTCCAACCCGTGTTTGATGCACCTTTCCTCAAGGAATTTGTGTTGAAACCACTTGTGGATATCGAGGCTTTGCAACTTCATCTTCAGCAAAAGGGATTCTTTGCGGCACTTGCTACAGAGGATGGATACGTTAGTTTTTGTGTAACGGAAAAGCGTACTAAGGCAGAAATTGATGCTTTGGTGGCTGCAATAAAGGAGATGTAAGCCATGAAGTATTACGATAAACTGATACTTGAATTGTCGAAACCTGGAAGAACAGGTTATAGTTTGCGACAGAACGATTCATGTACAACGGATGCATTGGCTTCGTTGCCTGAATGGGGAAAGAGAAAAACGGATGTTTGTTTGCCAGAAGTTTCGGAGGTGGATGTAGTGCGCCACTACACCAATCTCTCTCAAATGAACTTTGGAGTGGATACAGGTTTCTATCCATTGGGCAGTTGTACGATGAAGTACAATCCAAAGATAAACGAGGAAATAGCAGCAATGCCAGAGTTCCAGAGCATTCATCCTTTGCAGGACAAGAATACTCTCGAAGGCATTCGTGCCATTTTCGACGAGATGGACCATGCGCTTGCAGCCATCACGGGAATGAGTCATTTCACTTTCCTTCCTTGTGCCGGAGCTCATGGAGAGTTGACTGGCTTGATGATAATGAGAAGTTATCACATGAGCCGAGGCGACTTGAAGCGTACGAAGGTCATTGTTCCGGATAGTGCTCATGGTACGAACCCTGCCAGTGCAGCCGTTTGTGGACTTGAGATAGTTGAGGTGAAATCTGGCGAGAACGGACTTGTGGATGTTGAATCTCTTCGTCCTTTGCTTGATGACACTGTTGCCGGAATCATGATGACCAATCCTAACACGCTTGGATTGTTCGAACGCGAGATAAAGCAGATAGCCGAACTCGTTCATGAGGCTGGTGGCTTGCTCTATTATGATGGAGCCAACATGAACCCATTGCTTGGAGTTGTTCGTCCAGGAGATATGGGCTTCGATATCATGCACCTCAATCTCCACAAGACTTTCTCCACCCCTCATGGAGGCGGAGGACCTGGAAGTGGACCAGTCGGAGTATGCGAGAAACTCGTGCCATTCCTTGGTGTACGTGTTTCGGGATATAATGGCAATTTCCCAGTTATCCTTCGTGCCTACACATATATTCTTATGTTGGGTCGTCAACACATCAAGCAGGCAGGCCGACTTGCTACACTCAATGCTAACTATATCAAGGAATCGCTTCGTGATGCCTATAAGCTTCCGATTGATTCAGTTTGCAAGCATGAGTTCGTATTTGATGGATTGAAGGAGAGGGAAGGAGAGAATCATGACGAACTTCCTACAACTCTTGATGTTGCGAAGCGTCTGCTCGATTATGGTTTCCATGCTCCTACAATCTATTTCCCATTGCTTTTCCATCAGTCGCTTATGATTGAACCAACTGAGACAGAGTCGCTCGAAACTCTTGACGACTTTATCCGCGTGATGCATCTCATTGCAGATGAGGCTCACACGCAGCCAGAGTTGCTTCGTACAGCTCCTCACAATTGTCCAATCTCCCGACCTGATGAGACAACAGCAGCAAGAAATCCAAAACTGAGATACGAATAATTTTGCTATGCACTGGATATTGCTCGTTATAGCTGCTATCTTTGAAATAGGGTGGCCATTGGGATTCAAGTTGTCAGGAACACAACCCGAGCGATTTTGGTTGTGGATTTCGTTTGCCGTCGTCAGCATGATACTGAGTGGAGTATTCCTCTACTTTGCCCAGAGAACCATACCTGTAAGCACAGCTTATATCATCTGGACAGGATTAGGAGCTATCGGAACATTGCTGATTGGTATATTTTTCTTCGGTGATTCTGCATCACTCCTAAGAATGTTCTTTGCTTTGCTGGTGCTTGTAGGCATTGCCGGACTTGAATTTACGAGCAAATGATTTTGCTTTGGCTATGCCGAGTATAGCCAGGTAAAGACGATAAACGGAGGAGACATCTCCTCCGTTTTATTTATTTCTATACTATATAAAAACATTCCGAAGCCTTATACATTTTCCAGTTCTTCCGGCTCTATTTTATGTTTTTTATAGGAATATAACTAAAATATTGTACATAATTAATATTAATAATGTGCATAATTATTAATAATATTGACATAATTATTTACCGCAATGTACATAATTATAGTTTTGAAGCCTTTTGTTTTGACTTTTTAAGCAATAGAAAGAATAAAATGTTGCTATGGTTTCAGACAAATTGTGCTTGCCTTGCCCGTATTAACTATTAGCTGCAGATTGAATGATCTCAGAGAGAGTAGGGTGGGCATGAATGATTTGCTGAAGGTCGGAAAGGGTTGCCCCAAGGTTCATGAGGGCAGTTGGTTCGTGGATGATGATGGAGGCATCGGCTCCCATAATGTGGCATCCAAGAATCTGACCATCGGTAGAAGTGCCCGAACAATCGACCAACAGTTTGCAGTAGCCATCGGTTTCGCCCATCGATACTGCCTTTCCGTTGGCACGATAGAATGATTTCAAACTGCGGAACTGTAATCCTTGTTCCTTGCATTGTTCTTCGGTAAGTCCTACAACAGCCACTTCCGGAGTGGTGAATACTGCTGCAGGAACGAGGTCGAAGCGAATCTTGTCGGTCTTTCCCTCAATATGATTCAATGCGCGAATGCCTTGATAGGTGGCAACATGGGCGAGCATCATTCCTCCGGCAATATCTCCGATAGCATAGATATCAGGAACGGAAGTCTGCATATTCCCGTCGACGACGATGCCTCTCTTCGTGTATTCGATTCCGAGAGTGTCGAGATTGAGCGATTCGAGGTTTGGTCGACGTCCAACAGCCATAAGAATCTTATCTGCTTCGATATCGTTAAGGTTCGTAACCTCATAACCTGTCTTGATTTCAATGCCCGAACGCGAAAGTGATTGTTTGAGTCGCTTGGCAAGGTCAGTATCGAATCGAGGGAGCAATTGCTTGCAGTATTCGAGTACGACGACGTGACTTCCAAGTCGGTTGAATATGCATGCGAATTCCAATCCAATCACACCACCGCCGATGATGCAAAGCTCGTGAGGCACTTCTTCCAGTTCAAGGAGTTCCTTTGATGTGATAACGCGAGGGTCGTCGGCTCCTTCGATTGGCAGAGAAGCAGCGACACTTCCAGTGGCAATGATAATCTTTTTGGCTGTGAACTCCTGTCCGTCGGCCTCTACAGTGTGGTTGTCTTTCAAAATGGCTCGACCTTGAACGAAGGTTATAAGTTTGTTCTTCATCAGAATATCGATGCCACCGCGAAGCGTATTCACCACTTCGGCCTTCTTTTCCTGCATTGCGTTGAGTGACAAACCACCTTCTGCTGCCAAGTGCTGAAGCGTTTTCGTTGGGATGCAACCTTCGTTAAGGCAAGTTCCACCCAAAGGACCTTCGCTGATAAGCACAACTTCCATTCCTCGCTTTGCAGCATTTACTGCTGTTTCGTAGCCACCAGGACCACCACCTATTATAATTATCTGTGCATGCATACGCGTAAACTTATATTTGATTGCAAAGATAATAAAAATGCAGGATGCAGGATGCAGGATGCAGGATTTTTTCGATAATTCTCAATTCTCAATTCTCAATTCTACATTATTTTCGTATCTTTGTGGTCAAAATAATAATATCAATCATTATGACGATATTCAAACTGTTTCAGAACATTCGTCCTTTCGTTAAGCCATATCGTTGGCTTATCGTTGCGACACTTTTTATGACACTCATCGGAGCCTTGGCTTCACAGGTGAATGCGGTTGTGCTCGACAAGACGGTCGACAGTATCAATGCCTTGCTTCAGGATTCTCCGTTCGAATGGACAAAAGCCACGAAGATACTGACTGTTATCTCGATTGTCCTTTTGGGCAAGGAAGTACTTTCGGCTCTCATTAGTTTTGCACAGAAATATTATGGTGAGAAGATGCGAATCTATGTGTCGCAGGATATGGCACAAGCTGTGATTGAGCGAATGCTTACGTTCCGTGTGGCTTATTTCGCACAGGATGACAACGAACCTGGAAAGCTCCAGACACGTATCGACCGAGGTGTTGAAAGCCTTTCTACAACAGTGAAGAATTTCTTTATCGATATCCTGCCACTTTTCACAAGTGCCATCATTGCCCTCATCCTCATGTATATTGCCAATGTGTATGTGGGTATTGTGGCTACAGTGATTGTGCCAATCTATTTCTGGCTCACATATCGTGAGGCAAAGCGCTTGTCGGGTTGGCGCAGGAATCGTAGGACATACCGTGAGGCAAAGAGCAATGGAATAATGAATATCATCGAGTCCATCACCGTTATCAAGTCGTTCAACCGCGAGAGAATCGAAGGCGACAAGCAGATGGCTTTGCAACAGCAACTGACCGACAACCAGATGCAGACACGCAAACTCAGTTACCTGTATGATGGTTTGAAGAGTTTCGTAGAGCAAATCGGTACCGTTCTCATCATCATCCTCACGGCCTATCTCGTGCTTTCCGATTATCCAGGAATGTCGATAGGTAAGATTATGTACCATGTGATGCTCTTCTCCAACGTCAGTGCTCCTATCCGTCAGCTCCACCGCATCTACGACGATATGAACGATGCCCTGATTTATGCCGAAGGTTTCTTCGATATCCTCCATGCTAAGGATGAGGTGGAAAAGAGTGGAAAGTATCGTCCAGAGAAGGTTTTGGGAACATTCAAGCTCCGCAATGTCGACTTTACATATCCTAATGGCAATAAGGCTCTTCATAGCATTTCGATGGAAATCGGCAGTGGCAAGATTACAGCCTTGGTGGGTCTTTCAGGTGCAGGAAAGTCGACCATAGTCAATTTGCTTGATAAGTTCTACGACCCCGACAGTGGCGACATACTTCTCGATGATGTTCCTTTGAAGGATTGGGACACACAGTATCTTCGCGATCATATCGGTCTTGTACTTCAGAAGAATCATATCTTCGACGGAACAATCGAGGACAACATCCTTTATGGCAATCCCGATGCCACCCACGACGATGTGGTTGAAGCAGCAAAGAAGGCATACATATACGATCAGATTATGAATTTGCCTGAACAGTTCCAGACAAAGGCATTGATGCTTTCCGGAGGACAGCAGCAGCGAATCGCCATTGCACGTATGTTCATCAAGAATCCTCCTATCATCTTCCTCGACGAACCTACTGCAAGTCTTGATGCCATTGCTACCGAGCAAATCAAGAACAGTATTGATGCCATCAAGAAGAACCGCACCGTCATCATCATTTCCCACAGCATCAGCCAGATAATCGATGCCGACATTGTCTATGCCCTTCAGAATGGTCGCGTAGAACAGGGTGGA
The DNA here is from genome assembly GCA_024398435.1 of Bacteroidaceae bacterium. Taxonomy (GTDB): domain Bacteria; phylum Bacteroidota; class Bacteroidia; order Bacteroidales; family Bacteroidaceae; genus Colivivens. The sequence goes on from JAKSJD010000003.1 coordinate 54,167, forward strand.
ACTCCTGATGAGGTATATAAGCAAGGCGGAATCTACAAGGATATCTTCGATGCCTCTGCCCGAAGTCTCAATATCGAAAAGATTGCAAAAACCATAGATGGCGAAGATTCATAAATAAGAGCAACCTCAAACGGGGTTGCTCTTATTATGTAATCCGTAATCCTGATATATTACTTCACGAATATCTTCTTGCCGTTCATGATATAGATACCTGTAGGGAGGGAGTTGAGTTCGCTTGCATCCTTTGCGACTACTCGTCCCATGATATCGTGGATGTATCGACTAGGAATCGTAGGGTCGGCACTTACATACTTGATTCCTGCAGCTGGGGTTACACCGTCGTAGCTGAAGAACATCTCTGAAATGTACATTGAAGACGAACCTGATGTCTTGAAACCAATCATCTTCACCTTTGTGAGGTCCACGGTCTTGTCTTCCTTTATTTGGTTCAGGTCGACTACAAGTTCTTTCTTGCCAACCATTGATGCAGCAAAATATGTCTTGCTGTCAACATCCATTTGGTCGTATATTCTGAGTTCTGGTTTGCATGAAGATATCATCTTGAGGCGGACAACAAGGTAGTTGTAGCCCGAGATGTCTGCGCCATTCCTGTATTGCCATCCTCCGAATCCGTTTGTACCGGTTTTGAGTGCTGAAGTCTTTTCTGTGAATGTACCAGTCTGACTGATAGAAGGATTGAGGCAACCGCTCTTCAGCATGAGAAGACCTACATTCACGGAAAACTCAGTCTTAAATTCGTTTCCGTCCTTATCTGTGAATACAGCAGTTACATTTGTTGTCCCTTCTGGCAGATTGCCTTGGATGAATCGGCCTTCAATTCCGATAAGTTCTGGATTGTCGATGATATACTTGCAGCAACCAGTCACATTGTGCTGTTCGCCGTTCTGGTCGGTTGCCATGATTGAGAAAGAATTCTGACTGCCGTACAGCACATTGAATTCAGCCTTTGAAGGGACGATTTCCTTTGCAGAGATATCTCCGTCGAGACCATTCTTTGAAAGGAAGTTGAGCATTACCTGAGCATATCTGCGACCAATCATACGATAACCTTCAGCTGTGAAGTGGAGTCCGTCGGAAGCACCTGGGCAACCAGCCGAACTGACTACATAAGAGTTTGGAATCACGCTTGGAGTCTTTGCGATGATGTCGTTGTGGCCCCAGCAGATTCCGCCTACTTCCTTGCTCAGCATTTCGCCGATAAGCAATGGAGTGTCCTCAGGATTGAGTCCGAGTTCGTTTATCATGCGGTCGTATATCACCTTCACATTCTTTGGCCAGTTAGGGTCGCAATTGTTCGATTCGCCTTGATGGAGGAGTATGCCCTTAATCACACCGTCCTTCTGTGCTATCTTTGCCATGTCCATAAGTCGGCGATAAGGATTGTTGCCATATTCCTTACAATAGTTCTTCAGCCAGTCGGCAGCAGAAGCGATAGATGCAGCGCACTTGTCTTCATCGAAGAGGTCGATGCTGCAACCGCCTACAGCCACGTTGATTACACCTACAGTGATGCTGTCGGGAAGGTTGGCAACCATCTCGCGACCGAAGTAGTCGGCAGGAGTCAGACCTGTATAGCTGCGGCAGAGAGGCGGAACGGCAGTGTACCATTTTCCCATCTTTCGTCCCATGTTCGACATGTCGACGGCAGCCATCATCTTGAATCGTGATGGTACATTAGTCTTGTCTTGAGTTTCGATGGCGGCATTTCCCTCCATGTTCGACTGGCCGAAGCAGAGATATACATGGAAGTTCTTGTTTGGTACTGCAAAAGCAGAAACGCACGAAATCAAAAACGTCAATAAGAGTAAATTTTTCTTCATAAGCATAAGTATTAATAAATTACGCCACAAAGATAATAAAATAATGGAGAATTGATAATGGAGAATTGATAATTATTTAAAAAATTCTGCATCCTGCATCCAGCATCATGCATTTTTACTATCTTTGCATTGCAAAAAAAAAGATACATATGGAAGATAAGTTAGGATTGACAATCAGAAAAGCATATATCGACGATGCCGACTTCTTGGCAAGGCGCGTGCTCGATGCCGTTGGAATCACCGAACCATCAGCCGAGGAGTTGAGTCAAGTATCGCATCTTTGCAGTTTAGATTACACGCTTTTCAGTTGGCGCAATTCGATGATAGCCGAAGTGGAAGGGGAGAGAGCAGGCGTTCTTGTTAGCTATCCCGGTACGGAATATGCAGCAATGCGCCATAATACTTTCATGATTGTGAAGGCCGAATCGGGGAAGGATTTCTTCGGTATGGATATGGAGACAGAACCAGGCGAGTACTATATCGATTCGCTCAGTGTGGTCGAAGGATTCCGAAAACGGGGAATCGGCCGTCAGCTTCTTCAGTTGGGCATCGACGAGGCTCGTCGACTTGGCATCGAAAAGGTCACTCTTGCCTGCGAACCTCATAACGAAAAGGCCTTTGCAATGTATAGTAGCTTCGGTTTTGTTCGTGAGGGCGATGTCAACCTCTATGGCGATGGCTATTGGAAAATGGCATTGAAAGTGCAAGAGTTACAAAAGTGATAAGAGTTCAAGAGTAAAAAAGAATGACACGCATATTGTTTATTTGTCACGGCAACATCTGCCGAAGTCCGATGGCAGAGTTCATCATGAAACATCTCGTGAAGCAACAGCACCGCGAAGACGAGTTCGTGATAGATTCGGCAGCAGTATCCACCGAAGAAATCGGCAACTCCATCTATCCGCCCGCAAAGCGAATCCTGAACAAGTACGGCATTCCGTTCAGCGATCATCGAGCACGTCAGGTACGCCGTAGCGATTACGATCAGTATGATTTGCTGATATGCATGGACCAGTCCAATCTCCGTTGGCTCGCCCGCCTCATTCCCAATGGCGACCCCCAGCAGAAGGTTTGCCTCATGATGGAGTTCACAGGCGTCTATCGCGATGTGGCCGACCCATGGTATACCGACAACTTCGAAGCAACATATAACGACCTGACCAAAGCAATAAAAGCCCTACTCAATACGTTATAATAGAAAAAGGTGAAAACAAGATATCAGTTAGCAGATATTAGATAGTAGATAGCAGTTGTTAGATATTAGATATCACTTAAGGTTATCGTTAAGGTTATAATATTATGTTACAGAAATTGATAGAACGAATCAAATCGGTTAAGCTGAGCGAGCAGACAAAAGTTTGGCTCGTGTGGTTATTCCCAGTATTGCTTATCTTCTCCACCTGGGGATTGTGGGAAGCCATCTGCGCCGATAACATGTTTTTCGTGACACTGTTCATGGTGATAATACCGGTATTGGCATTGCTCACAGGTGGCTCATTGGTATATCTCTGCATCAAGAAGAAATTCGGCAAGGCATTCATGTTCCTGATATTCGGAATCGGTCCGGCAGCACTCATGGTCGTCATCAGTTGCTTCATGCTCATGTTCGTCAACAACCCCGACGACTATGGCAAGCAGCATCCCATTCCAGCCGGTTTGAAATACTCCCTGCCACTTTCATCAGCCGACAGCGTGGCAGTGGACTCAGCCGATGCCGATTCGTGGCTCCGCGTGTACAGCGGCTTTCAGGGCGGAATATACACCTACGACCTCTATTATGACAAGCCATTGGCAGCCGGAACAGTGTTCCTCCGTTGTTTTGAAGCCGTGACCAATGACCCACTCACCGAGCAAGGCGAATTCATAAAGCGAAGAGTTAGTTATAATACAAAGCAAGCGGTGGAAGCAGGCAAAGGTTTCCGCAAGCTTGCCAAAGGCAAGAAATTCACCATCTACGAAGGAGATTGGGGCGATTACTATGCCGTCAGAGTGGAAGTATGGCACAAGGCAAAGGACGGAGGCAAGGAAACCAAACTCATGGAAAAAGTCTATCAAATGGAAGGTTGGATGAGATAACCCACCCACACATTATTATATAATATATTAGGGCAAGCTTCGCAGAAAGGTGCGAAACTTGCTCTTTTTGTCGTAGAAGCTTGCTTTGCGGAAAATACGATAATGATTGTATGGCATTACGATAATGGTCGTATTGAAACTACTTTGATGAAATAGTTGCGGTGTGTGTGTTTCGTCAGACATTGAACACTTCTGTCAGTTGACGAAATGTTTCGAGTTTCAGCATTCGTGGATGTGCATATTCTTCGATTTGCTCGTAGAGCCAAACGCGCTTGAATGGTATGTGTATGCCCCAACCGCCGATTTCGAGCACTGGATGGATGTCGGACTTGAAGGAATTGCCTATCATCACGAATCGTTCGGCCGTGGTCTCCATTCGCTTCATCAAGTGGAGATAGTCGTTGGTGGTCTTTTCGGACACTATCTCTACATGGTGGAATAGTGGCATGAGGCCTGAGCGTCGAAGCTTGTTCTCTTGGTCGAGGAGGTCGCCTTTGGTGAAGCAGACGAGGCGGAACCTGCCTGATGACTTCAGCTGTTCCAATGTCTCTGCCACGCCTTCGAACGGTGTGGCTGGCATTTGCAAGAGGTCGAGTCCCAACTGATAGATCTTTTGAAGTGTAACTCCATCTACCTGTCCTTCTGTCATCTGAAGGGCATTCTGCATGAGCGAGAGCATGAATGCCTTCGTACCATAGCCCATTGCTGGCATGTTACCCATCTCCACGGCATAAAGTTTGTGGCGGATTGTCTGTTCGCTGGCGAAGGGTGAGAGCAGGTGGCAGTATTCTTCTTCTACATGGTCGTAGTGGCTTTGGTTGTCCCAAAGAGTGTCGTCGGCATCGAATGCGAGTGTCACTGGTGACTTCGCTTCGCGGATATGTTGAAAGTTGTTTGAGTTCAATGTGATAAGAGGTTACAGGTTACAGATTATAGCTGACCGCTGCTTGTTGACTTATATTAGTTTCTCGTTCTTGAATTTCAGTAATTCTTGGACGATCTGTTCGCTGTCGTCGGTGAGGGTGAGCAGGAGGTTCTGGTACTTGCCCGTGTTGAGCATGTGCTGAAGGAGTGGATAGATTGGGGTGTCTTCCGTCCAGAACTTGGTGCCGAGGAATATCATCGGACTGGCATAACCGAAACTCAGATAGTGGTTTTGTACGGCGTCTTGGAAGATTTCCTGCATCGTGCCGGCACTGCCTGGGGTGTAGATGATTCCTCCGAATGCGATGGTGAGGATTCCGTCTTCGCGGATGGAGTTGTCGAAGTATTTGGCTATGTGGGTGGCGAATGGTGTTGCTGGTTCGTGGCCATAGAGCCATGTTGGGATGCCAAGACTGCGATAACGGGTTTGTGGATAGTCGCGAATCACTTCGAATGCTGTTATCAACCATCCTTCGTCCTTGAATGTGGGTGCTGCTGACAATCTGTGGAGGGCTGCTTCCACGTCTTTGTCTTCATATCCTGCCAACCATGCGCCGAGGTGTGTGGCTTCCATTGCACCCGGACCTCCTCCGCTTATCATGAGGAAGCCATTCTCAGTGAGTTTCTTGCTTATATAGACGATGTCGCGAAACATCTTATCAGTTCGCAGAAGTCCGTGTCCGCCCATGATGCCGACAACGGAACGTGGGTTGTAGTCGGCAAGGAATACGTCGAGGGCGTGGGAGATTCCGTGGTCGTGGAGACAGCGGGCGAGTGTTTCTTTTGCACTGTAGGCATGCTTGCCTGTCTTGATGTAGTGGTTGTAGACCTGTGCATCATAACAGGTGGTTTCGGTTTCGGGTTGTTCGAGGTCGAATCCTGCATAGAGCGAAGATGCGTTGTAGAGTTCGTGACGATTGATTTCGAAAGGTACATATTGCAGGTATTTCCCGAGCAAATGCACATCGTCGTAGTTGTAGTTTCCGTTGACCATATTTTATGAATTACAAATTATTTTACTTTGATGGATTTCAGGAGCGTTGCTCCTCCTCCGGTTGTTCCTGTGTGTTGGAGCATGAAACTGCTACCGGAAGGATGGGTAATTGTTTTCTCGAGCTTTTGAGTGACTTTCCCATGTTTGAGTATGGCCGTCACTTGGCTTTCTCCCAATTTTGTGGTTCCGATACCGACACTGATTTTGCATGGAGTCTTGAAGAGTTCGCATTTGGCTGGTGGGGTGATTGGAGTTATCTTGCCATCTGAATACTCTACCAATCTAACGACCACTGCATGGTCGTAGTCGGGGGTGCGTTCGATGCGAAGTCCGTAGCCTGTGAGCTTGTCGGGGTCGAAACTGACGCAAATGTCCATGTATTGCCCTGTTGCAGAACCAAAGCCTTGTCCGGCACTCTTGCATGGGATGGCTTCAATCGTGGCACTCGTGATGGCTTTCCCTTCAGTTTTTGGGGTGATGAGTATGCGTGCACCTCGTTGACTTTGTACCAATCCCTTATAGCCTTCTGCTCCATCAGGGGCTGTACCCCAATACCATGCTGGCTTGGAGTGGTCGGGCTTCCAACTGTAGGCTTCGGTATCAGATGGCTTGTAGGCATCGAATACGTAGAGATAGCCTCCTGCTTCTTGCTTGTAGTCCATGGCTTCGTGGATTTGCTCTGTAGGCTTCGTCTGCTTGTTGTCGATTTTGGCTTTCTTCCCGTTTAGCGTCACGTTTTCTGCCGAACAAATCTCTGGATGATTGTCCTTGCACCATGCAAACTTTATCTTTTCGGCCGAATGAAGTCGCACATTCTTGAGATGTATCGGTCCGGGTACTTTCGTGAAATATTGGATGCCTTTCGTCTTTATGTCGATATCGCAATCTTCAAACCATGCTCCTCGAGAGGTGGAATAGAATGGCTTACTGCTGTAGAATGTAAGGTCGCACTGCTTATAAGTTCCTTCAGCCAGTGCGTCGTCGGTGCATTCCAGATGGCAATGCTCGAAAAGAGCATTCCTGGCTCCCGTGAAATTACATAGATTCAGTCGGCTTATGAAGTTGCAGTTTTTGCAGACAACACTGTCGGTGCCCGAACAGATGGCAAGTTGTGCCTGCACAATGGCTTCGGCTCTCTTTTTTCTTGACAGTTCGGGACGGAGAGGATAGTTGAGGTCTACGTTGCAATAGTTACCGAATGTGATATTTTCGGCATATATGTTCCTGCACTGAAAAAGAAACATCGTGAAATTACCGATGGCACCCTGAGTTTGTCCGCGGTTGACGGCAAGAACTGTGTTGGCGGCATCGGGGTCGGAACCAATCAGGCGAATCGACTTGCAGCGGATGGTTTGTGCAAAGGGTGTTCCGCCTTCTGCCTTGCGTACTTCAGGTGCATCGGGATTGTCGAGCCAATATACTCCTGCCTCTATCTGCACCGTCCATTCATCTTGGGGAGATTTGTTGATAAGCTTGATAGCGTCAATCAGTTGCTCGGATGATGCAACCTTGACGACACGGCCTGCATGGGGCTGTGCCATCATCGTCATCGTCCAGAGCATTAATAGATTAAATATTAAGATTGTTCGCTTCATTGATTAGGGTTGTGATGTTCTCGGATAGTTCGGTCATCGAATGGAACAGAATGTTTGCTCCTTCGTTCAGAAGTGCCTCGTCGGGCAGTGGACCGGTGTTCACTGCAACAACAAAACAATTGGCAGCATGACCAGCTTGAACTCCAAGTGGGGCATTCTCGATGATGATGCTGTTGGATGGGGATAGGTTGCCAGCCTTCTTCAATCCCATAAGATATGGTTCGGGATTTGGCTTGCCCAACTTCACGTCCTTGGCACAAACCATCCATTCGTGGTGGAAGAGGTTGGGGAAGTTGGTCTCGATGCGGTCGAGAAGGCTTTGGGTGCCACTGCCTGTGATGATGATTGGAGTGACTCCTGTGGCCTTTACGTTGCATACCGATTCATAGGCTCCAGGCATTCGTTGTGCTGTAGGGCACTGACTGAAATATTCGCTCTTGCGCTTATAGATCTTCTGGCATGTGGCCTTGTCAACACTTTTGCCAAACTGGCGTTGGCTCACGATATTGATGGTTCCGCTTCCGGTTCGCCCTTCGTGCATGAATGCTTCGGCTTCGGAGAGGTCGAGACCAAAGTCGGTCATTGCCTTGTGCCAACTGCTGGCATGATTTGGCATAGAGTCGAACAGCACTCCGTCCATATCGAACATGACGGTCTTCAGATTGAACCGCTCATAACCCTTCTCCTTGCAGAAGTCGGCCAATGCCTTGTGTATGTTTTCCCTATTTATCATCATCACTTATAGTGTCACACCTGTCTTGAATATAGCAATTTCCTGATAGTTCTTTTTCTCGTTCCATGTAGGTTCACCCGAAGCAATGGCAATCACCTTGTCGCGGAATCGGCTTGCAAGATTGTCCATTGTCTCTCCCTCGAGCAATGTGCCGGCATTGAAGTCGATCCATGTTGGTTTGTTCTGGGCAAGCGCAGAATTGGTGGAAATCTTCATCGTAGGAACGAATGTGCCGAATGGAGTTCCGCGGCCTGTGGTGAACAAAACGATATGACAACCGGCAGCAGCGAGGGCAGTGGATGCCACAAGGTCGTTGCCAGGTGCACTCAAGAGGTTAAGACCTTTCACCTGCAAACGGTCGGCATAGTCGAGCACTCCACATACAGGACTCTTTCCGCATTTCTGTGTACATCCGAGAGCTTTTTCTTCCAATGTGGAAATGCCTCCAGCCTTGTTGCCAGGGGATGGATTCTCTCCGACGGGTTCGCCATGACTGAGGAAATACTGCTTGAAATCATTAATGAGCTTGACGGTTTGTTCGAAGAGTCCCTCGTTCTTGCAACGATTCATGAGAATGGTCTCTGCCCCGAACATTTCAGGCACTTCGGTGAGTACCGTCGTTCCGCCTTGACTGACAATATAATCAGAGAATTCGCCAAGCAGAGGATTGGCCGTGATGCCACTGAAACCATCCGAACCTCCGCATTTGAGGCCGACACGCAATTCGCTCAAAGGAATAGGTGTGCGTCTGTCGTTGCTCATCTTGGAATAGAGGTCGCGCAGGATGTCCATTCCGGTTTCTGTCTCGTCGCCTTCAACACGTTGGGTGACCATCAAGCGGATGCGCTCGGTATCGAAATCGCCAAGCATCTCCATGAACTTGTCGGGCTGATTGTTCTCGCATCCAAGACCTACAATGAGGACAGCACCTGCATTTGGATGAAGCGTCATGTCGCGAAGCACCTTGCGAGTGTTTTCGTGGTCGTCGCTCAACTGGCTGCAACCATAATTGTGTGGGAAAGCCACCACTCTGATTCTTTCTGCCTGTGTCTTTTGTGCTTCGGCTTCGGAGATTTCCTGTACCAAGCGGTCGCGCAGTTGGTTGCAAACTCCGTTCACACATCCAACAGTAGGGATAATCCACAATTCATTGCGGATGCCCACGTCGCCATTCTTCCTGCGATAACCCATAAAGGTGGAACCGTCAGAACTCGTCTGGTTGCTCAGTTTGGTGAGTTGCTCACTGTCGCCCGAATAGGTGTATTCGAGAAGTCCTCCGAGATTGGTGTGGATATGGTCGTGGCAAACATAGTCGCCTTGTTTGTGGTATTCGTTGAGGTGACCGATAGGGTAGCCATACTTTATCACTTCGGCTCCTTGCTGCAAGTCGCAAAGCAAGAACTTGTGGCCGGCAGGAATGTCGGCATTGAGAGTGATAGCCTTGCCATCAACGTATACGGTTGCACCCGCTTTCAATGGCTTGATTGTCACTGCCACGTTGTCGGCAGGATTTATCTTGATGCAAATGGTTTCCTGATTCATATTATGTGTGGATTACAAGTTTCGGTATTTCTTTGGCGTGATGCCTGTGTGTTGTTTGAAATATTTTGAGAAAAGAGATTGGTTGGCAAAGTTGAGATAAGCACAAATTTCCTTGATTGTGGAATGACGGTTCCGGAGGAGTGCCTTTGCTTCGAGAATGACGTATTGGTCAATCCAATCGGTTGCATATTTCCCACTTACCTCGTGAATGACGGACGACAGGTATTTAGGAGTGATACAAAGAAGGTTGGCATAGAAAATCACCTGTCGCTGCTGCTTGTAGTTTTCCTGCACTGCCTGAATGAACTGACTGAAAATCTGTTCCCTTCGAGTGATGCTTTTCTTCTTGATTTCCTCTGTTCCCGAGTTTTGCAAATGGTAGGCGTGTAGGCCGTTGTATTTGAAGATGTCGAGATAAGCCTTTGCGATTTGTTCCTTGTAGTTGAAGGTAGGGTCGGACAGTTTTGCCTTAAGCAAATAATAGATTTTCATCGTCTCCTCCATCGTGTCCTCACTGAGTTTGAAGGCAGGGTGGTGCATTGTGTGTTGCTGTACGGATATGCCGAGTCGGACATCTTCCGAGAAATTGATGAAACCTTTGGAAATGGCGATGATACAACCCTTGAAATCTTTTGTGATTCGTGTGATTTGGAAGAAAGACTCTACAAGGATGGTCACGCCATTGTTTGCACTGAGCGTGTAGTCCTGCAGATTGATTTTGATGTCCATTTCGCCTTGCAGACAAAGAATGATTGCATTCATTGAGAGTTGAATGGGCGAATCCATCCTGTCGACACGGGGTTTTCGCATGTCGTCGGGGGAAAGATTGTCGGAGATGAAAAGCTTTCCTTCAATCTGTACCGAGTAGTCGTCTTTTGGAAATTCGTTGAAATCTATCTTTTGTAATTCAGTCATATGTAGTCTTGAATGTTTTTTTCGGTTTTGAAATGCTTTCAGAAGCAAGTCGGATGTTTACAGCAATCGAACTTCACAATTATGCATTCGTTCAATATCGCTGAGTTCCTTTCCGTAATAAACGGCTTGCATGCATCGGAGGAACAATCCATGAGAAACAACGAGAATATGCTTGCCAAGCCATTCGGGTTGTTGTGTCAGTTCGAGAAACTTCCTCGCTCTTTCTTTCATGTCGTCCACACTCTCGGCATCGGCCGGAATGAGAATCCGATGCTGTCCGTCGACCTTGGCACCCGTAGCACTTCCCCAATCGCGTTCTCTCAACAATCCGGTAAACATGATAGGCAGGTCAAGTTCGGAGTTAAGTATCTCAGCTGTGTCCATGCATCTCTTCAGGTCGCTGCAAATAATCGAATCGAGGAGCAGCGGATTCAGCACTGAAATGCTTTCGCGTATGTTTTGCATTCCTTCTTCTGTCAGTGTTCCCGGCATACAACCCTGAAGAATGTGATTGCGGTTTTCTTCGGTTTCTCCATGTCGGTAGAGATAGAGAATCGGTTGCTGTGGCAAGGAGACAACTCTGTCGACATTCATGTCGTGGGGTTCCGTAGGCAGATTGTTGAGCAACTGATGAGGATAGCAGATGCCAATCTTCGGACATTTGAGATGTGGCAGCAATCTGTCGTAATAGCCTTTTCCTCGTCCTAATCTGTGTCCGTTCTTGTCGAATGCCATTCCGGGAATGACGGCAAGGTCGATTGTGGTATAGTCGGTAACGATAGGCCCCAGTGACTCCGTTATGTTGAATGCCCCCACGGTTGTGGCAGACTGAGAGTCGTAAGAATGGAGTTCCAGTTCGTCGCCACAAACTGTTGGCAAGATTATGTTCTTCTTGTCTTTGTAGGTCTCGATGAGTGTGTGGGTGTTTACTTCATCGGGCAAACTACAGAAAAGAAGTATTGTTTTAGCCGAACGGAACAACGGGTCGGCCTCGAGTTCGGCAATTATCTGTTCTCCCTGACTAGCAAGTAGGTTGTCGGAGGATTGAGGCCTTGAATGGGTAGACAAAACTTTTTGAGTTTGCCTTAGCCACTTTCTTATCTCTTGCTTGCTTTTCATCTGGGAGTGTTGGGACTGTTTGCTTGTTGTTGAATAGTTCAATAGCTCGCTTTATGGTTTGGTCGTCTTTGTTGATGTATTCAATATATTCCTCAATGTCGAGAAGATTATAGAGGATGATTCCGTGGAGGGCAGTTTCGATGAGATGCTGCGAACGGAGAATCATGTTGTTGCGACGCTTGACACCCTTGTTGTCGCAATAGTTGATGAACTGCTGTGTGACTCTGTCCTTGCGAAGGGTCTTGAGGATATCTTCGGCATTGTCCATACCAACAAACTTTGGTCGGTTGTGGTCGGTGTAGTCAAAGCAATATTGTGTGACGAGACCGTGTGAGATGACTTCCTGCCAATAGCTTGTGTATTCGGTTGTGTCTTCGCCTACGAAATAGTCGGGCATGATGCCGCCACCGCCATAGACGGTTCGGCCAATGCTTGTGAGATATGTTTCTCCTGTTTGGCGAATACTGTCTTCGTTGAAGAATTCACCTCGTTCGTAGCGGTGGATGATGTCGAATTCGTATTCCTTGTCGTCGCCGCTGCTGTAAGGCTTTTGAATGCATCGGCCTGAAGGTGTGTAGTAGCGACTGATCGTGAGGTGGATGAGACTTCCGTCGGAGAATGAAATCTGTTGCTGGACAAGTCCCTTGCCAAACGTGCGGCGTCCGACGATGATTCCACGGTCATTGTCCTGTATTGCTCCGGCAAAGATTTCGGCAGCGCTGGCACTGTTTTCGTTTGTGAGAACGATGAGTGGCAACTTCTGGTACGAACCGCGTCCATCTGAATAGAAGTCTTCGCGTTTTGTGTTTCGTCCCTGGGTATATACAATCAGTTTGTGTTCAGGAAGGAATTCGTTTACCATCTGAATGGCACTGCTCATGTAGCCTCCCGTGTTGTCGCGAAGGTCGATGATGAGTCCCTTGAAATCTTGTTGCTCAAGTTGTGCAAGGGAGATAAGGAGTTCAGGATATGTGGTTTCGCCAAACTTGTTGATCTTTATGTAGCCGAGATCATTGGTGAGCATATAAGTGGCATCAATCGATTTGATTGGAATGTCGCCTCTGACAACATTGAACGAAAGAAGGTCCTTTTCTCCACGTCGAACAACGCCAAGACGCACTTTGGTGCCTTTCTCGCCCTTGAGACGGCGAAGGGTTTCGTCGTTAGTCACTTTCTTTCCTACATAGGTGCTGTCGTCGATGCTTACGATTCTGTCGCCAGGCATCATGCCGACTTTCTCTGCAGGTCCGCCGCTGATGATGTTTGTGACGTAGACCGTGTCGCTCTTGATTGTGAACTGAACTCCGATGCCGCCAAAGAATCCCTTAAGCTCGTCGTTGGCTGTCTTTGCCTTGTCGGCAGGGATGTAGGCAGAGTGGGGGTCGAGTTCGGCCAGGATGCGTGGCATGGCCTTTTCTACGATGTCGGCAATGTTGACTGTATCAACATATTGGTCGTCGATAACGTGCAGCAAATCGTTGATTTTGTTGCTCGATGTGTTGATAATGTTGAGTCGGTTACCAGCATATCTGTTAGCAAAGAAAGTTCCAATCAGGATGCCCACGATGACGCTGATGGCAATAACGATTGGTACGAATCTGGAAGTGCGGTGTGTCATATTTTATCTTCTTTATTTTCTTGGTTTGTAGGTTTACAGTTCTTCAGCGTCGATGTCGATATGAATGACTTCAATGCCGGCACGTTTCAGGAGGTCGATTCCGTCGCTGAGACGATATTGCTCGCCATAGATTACTCGCTTGATTCCGCTCTGGATAATCAGTTTTGAGCATTCGAGGCAAGGTGAGGCAGTGACATAGAGAGTGGCTTCGTTGCTTGAATTGTGTGAGCGTGCCAGTTTTGTGATGGCATTGGCTTCGGCATGAAGCACGTATGGCTTTGTCACGTTGTCTTCCTCGCATACATTTTCAAATCCTGATGGCGTTCCGTTGAATCCATCGCTGATGATCATTTGGTTCTTCACTACCAACGCACCTACTTTTCTGCGTTGGCAATAGCTGTTTTCTGCCCAAATCTTTGCCATCTTGAGATAGCGAACATCGAGTTTATGCTGTTTCTCGTCAGTCATTTTCCTTATGCTTGTTTTGATTGTTATTTTATTGTTGATGTTGAACTCAATTCAATGTATGTGTCCCTGTCCTTGATGATGCGAAGGATGTTGTGGTCGCCCTTGTAGGCCTGTGCATCCCGAATGATGGTGAATATTTCCCTGCATAGTTCGGATGCTTCTTTGGGACTGCTGCCTGCCGTGAGTGATGTGGTGAAGGAATGTGTCTTGCCGTCGGCTGAATAGGTGCCTTCGATTGGACTTGTGGCATTCAGCATTCCTTGGAATGTCTGCATGTTGAATGTTATCCAATATGTGCCGGGAGCGGCGTAGAGTTCTGTCACTCCACTGACCACTTTCTTTCCGTTGTAGGTGATTCCGGTAATCTTGAACGAATTGCCGTTGAATATCTCTGCCAAGTCGTCTTCTTCCTCGCATGATGAAAGTGCGGCAAAGGAAAGAAGTGTCGCTACAAGGATTGAAATTGAATATAGATATTTTCGTCTCATTGTTTTGTTGGTTGTAATATGCCGTTTCGGCGCAACAGGGCGTCGATGGTTGGTTCCTGTCCTCTGAATCGTTTATAGAGTGTCATTGGATGTTCTGTTGCTCCGCGCGAAAGCACGTTGTCGCGGAAACTCTGAGCCGTTTCGGCCGAAAAGGTTCCATTCTTCTGGAATTGCTCGAAAGCATCGGCATCGAGCACTTCTGCCCATTTATAGCTGTAGTAGCCTGCAGAATAGCCTCCTGCCATGATGTGGGAGAACTGCACTGTCATGCATGTGCCCGGAACTTCCGGAGTGAGTCGGGCTTCTTTCCATGCTTCCTTCTCGAATGAAGGGATGTCTGCTGTGAGTGGCTCAGTGAGTGTATAGTAAGCCATGTCGAGAAGTGAGTAGGCCACTTGTGCCATACATCCTGATGCCACTTGGAAGTTGCGGCTGCGGATGATGCTGTCGATGAGTTCGTCGGGCAATGGTTCGCCTGTCTGGTAGTGGAACGCAAATGTGCGTAGGAACTCTTTCTCGATGCTGAAATTCTCCATGAGTTGAGAAGGCAGTTCGACGAAGTCCCAATATACATTCGTGCCGCTGAGTTCTTCATATACGCATTGTGAGAACATTTCGTGGAGTGAATGTCCAAATTCATGCAGGAATGTTTCCACCTCGCCCAATGTTAGCAGAGCTGGTTTGGTGTCGGTAGGTTTCGTGAAGTTCATCACGAGCGACACGTGTGGACGGTGGTTGGTTCCGTCAGGGTCTATTTTCTGTTCGCGGAATGTGGTCATCCACGCTCCTGCTTTCTTGCTTTCGCGTGGGTGGAAGTCGCAATAGAGGAGGGCAAGAGGCGAACCGTCGCGGTCGCTCACTTCATATACTTTTACGTCGGGATGGTAAACCGGGATGTTGGGATTGAGGCGGAATGTTATGCCATACAGCCGTGTGGCAAGACCGAATACGCCTTCCTGCACCTTATCGAGCTGGAAGTAGGGGCGGAGCATCTCGCTGTTGATGTTGAACAGTTTTTCCTGCAGTTTGTTGGTGTAGAAGGCCATGTCCCAAGGCTGAAGTTCGAAGTCGTCGCCTTCCATCTCGCGTGCAAACTGGCGGAGATTCTTCAGTTCTTCCAATGCTGTTGGCTTGTAGGCTTCGATAAGTTGGCTGAGCATGTGGTACACATTGTCCTTGTTCTTTGCCATTCTCTCCTCGAGCACATAGTCGGCATAGCATTTGTAGCCCATTATCTGTGATTGCTCGAGCGAAAGGTTGACGATGCTGCGGACGGTTTCCTTGTTGTCGAGCGAGTCGTCGTGGTTGCAGAGGGTGTTGTAGGCCATGTACATCTGCTTCCTGAGTTCGCGCTTTTTGCTGTAAGTCATGAATGGAGCGCGACTTGGTGCATGCAATGTGAAGAGCCATCCTTCGAGTTTCTTGTCGTGAGCAGCCTTCTTTGCTGCCTCTATGGCTGTCTGTGGAAGTCCGTCGAGGTCGGCTTGGTCGGTGATGTGAAGTTGAAACTCGTTTGTCTGCTTGCGCTTGTTGCGCGAGAACTTGAGGTCGAGTTTGCTCATCTCATTGTCGATTTGCTGAAGTCGCTTCTGTTTGTCCTTTGGCAGATTGGCTCCCGAACGGATAAAGCCCTTGTAGGTGTCGTCGAGCAGTTGCCATTCCTCGATGCTCAGTTCGTCCTTGCGGTCTTTCAAATCTTCATATACGGTCTTCACTCGCTTGAAGAGTTCGGGGTTGAACATGATGGCGTTGGCATGGTCGCTGAGGATGGGCGACATCTTTTCTGCCAGTTCGTCCATCTCGTCGGTTGTTTCGGCCTCGATGAGATTGAAGAATATGCCTGTGGTTTCTCCAAGCAGATTGCCTGCACGTTCCATCGCCTCGATGGTGTTGGCGAAAGATGGATGCTCAGGATTGTTGACGATTTCGTCGATTTGCCTGAGTTCTTCTTCCATTCCTTGGCGCATACGCTGTTCGTAGTCGGCCAAGGTAACTTCATTGAATGGATATGGAGTGCCGATGCTTGGATTGCTATTCATTTGTCTTGATGTTGCTTAGTTCGTGGATTGTGAATCCGTGGCGGCGCAGGTCGATGAGGCCTTGGTCCTGCCATTTGTTGAGGATGCCCGAAACGGTGAGTCGGGTTTCGTCGACCATGCTGCTGATGGCTTCCATCTTGGCCCTAACGTGTTTCTCTCCGGTTGGAGTGAGGCAGTGGCTGCTGATGAGTTTGAGAATCTTCTCTTCGGCAGTGGCAGGGCATACGAATGGAGCGGCGTCGCGGCTCTTGCGCAGATTGTTGCAGAGCATGTTGATATAGTTGCTTCTGACGATGTCGAATGCCATGAGTCGGCGCAGGAAATGGTCGCGCGACACGACGAAAGTGCTGCCTTCCTCGATGAAAGTGTAGGTGCGCTCGAATGTGCGTTTCACTCCGAAGAGGTTGTGCGGCTCGATGAGGTGGGGCATGTCGGTGCAGATTTCGCTGATGGCGAAAGGTTGTGTTGCAGAACGGTATTCAGCCTCGAAACGTCCGTTGATGATGTAGATAAGCGATTGGCAACGGTCTCCGCTTGTGGCGATGATGTCGTCGGCATCGTACTTGTGGAAATCGAGTTTCACAGATGCGATGATGCTGTCGAAATCAGCCAATGTGAGTCCTTGCAGCAATGGCAGCATCTGCATTCGTTCGGTCATACTTATTTCAATCATGTTGTGCGCGTGTGTAAAAATCGACTACAAAGATAGCAATAAAATTGCTAATGGCGAAGAAAATTCAAGATTTTTTAACGATTAGTTGGTGTTTTCTAATACAAAGTGTGTGCTGATTTTATGGCTACAATAATATAGATATGTAAATTACAAAAGTACAACTATAGGATAATCAATGTGTTAGCATGGTTTCTGCGTTAATTAATAATGTGAGGTCAAACGTAAAAACTCTCAAAACTCTCATAACTCTACCAGTTGATTTTCGCTGGATGAAAATTCTTGAATCGGTTTGCAGGCGACTGGACGAACTCGAATTCGTATGTTGTGATACATATAAATTGCTTTGAATAGTATTGAATCAGATGAAATGGAGAAAATGCTGAAGAGATGCTTTAGTTTAATATATAATATTATATATAATATTATATATTAAACTAACCCATTATTACGCTAGGCACTGGTAGAGTTATGAGAGTTTTGAGAGTTTTTTCTCTATATATTTTACAGATGATAACACTCTACACATATTTTATATAATAATAAAAATATACATAAAAGTACATTTCCGTTCTCAAAATTAATAATCTTTATAAATATTAAAAATATTTATAAAAAGTTTGGTAGTTCCAAATATTTTTCGTATCTTTGTAGTGTGTTTAAGAAAACAGAGCGCGAAGAAGGGCCCCATGAAACGCGAGAAACGACGTCAAACCTCGCGAGAGATGATATAACGGAACGCTAAACCTTATGAAACACAATCGCTATTTGAAACACAGATACAAAGTTCTTACATTTATTTCACGGGCTCGCGCAGGGACGAAACGGAAATATGGTTACTTTGATTGCAACGGAATGTTGTCGGTTTGCCAGACGGCATAATGGTGGGTGTCGTCGCTGTAGATAAGGTAGGCCTGCAGTTCGGGATGACGATGGAGTAATTGCTGCGAACGCTTCAGGCCCATAACCATGAATGCAGTGGCATAGGCATCGGCGGTGGCACAGTCGGATGCCAGGACGGTGGCAGAGAGAAGGGTGTGCTGAACGGGGCGGCCGGTGTGAGGGTCGATGGTGTGGGCATATCGACGGCCTCCTTCCTCGTAGAAGTTGCGATAGTTGCCGCTCGTGGCCATTGAGATGTCGGTAACGGAAATCACTTGCTCAATCTCTGTTTGCTGACAAAGCGAGTCGGCTTCCGGACGCATGATTCCGATGTTCCACGGATTGCCCTTGTGGTTGTTGCCTCTAACGCGCACTTCGCCTCCGATTTCCACCATGTAGTTGTCCACTCCCATGCTCTCGAGATAGAGTCCCACAGCATCCACTCCATAGCCTTTGGCAATGGCACTCATATCGAGCATGACGGCCGTGTCGGCTTTCTCAATCTCCCCACTGGCATTGAGGTCCACCTTCTCGATACCAACATGCGTGAGCAGCGATTGAATGAGCGAGTCGGTGATGATCTGACGGTTCTTGAATCCAAATCCCCATGCGTTGACAAGTGGTGCAACCGTGATGTCGAATGCTCCGTCGGTTTCTGCGGATATGGTCTTGGCCAGACAGAATACATTGCAGAAATGGTCGTCGGTCGACATGGAAGTGCCGTTGTTGATGGCAGTGATTACAGAGTTGGGATTGAAAGGCGACAGGGAAGCGTCGACATCTTGCAGCACACTGTCGATTCCTTCGCTCAAGTCAGTTGCCGAGAGGTAGGTCATGTGGTAGATCGTGCCGAAGATGTCGCCCTCGCATTTGAGGTATGAAGCCTGATCAGGGGATTTGCCCTTGTTTGCCGGATTTTCGATGATGACATAGACGGTGCCTGCAATGAGCAAAAGCAGCAGCAACCAGTGCCAAGGTCGCAGTGGATGGCGCTGGGCAGGCATATCGAGTGATTCGTTGAGTTTGCTGAACATTCCCATATTCTGTCTGACGGGTGGTTAAATGAGTATTTTAATTCCGATTCCGATAAGTATGATGCCTCCGATGAGTTCGGCAGGGAAACGAAACTTCTTTCCGAGAACTATTCCCAGTGTGGCACCGACCACCGACATCAACGTGGACATTATTCCGATGATGACGATTGGGGATGCGATGCTGTCGAACGTGTTGAGTCCCATGCACGTGAACGAGGCTCCCACGGCAAGTGCGTCGATGCTTGTGGCTATCGAGAGCAAGAGAATCACGCTGATTTTGTGAGGGTCGAATTGCTTGGCTTCATCTCCCTTGAAATAGTCGATTATCATTTTCGTGCCGATAAAGGCAAGGAGAAGAAATGCTATGATATGGCCATACTGAGTGAGGGTGGGACCGAAGTAAATGGTACAAATCCATCCGATTGTTGGCATCAGAGCCTGAAACAAGCCAAAGAGCACACACATGGGCGTGAGCACTTTCCATTCGAACTTACGAATCAGCAACCCCGTGGCAATGCTTACGCTGAAGCAATCCATTGCGAGAGCCAAACCAAGCAGTATTTGTTCGACGATTGAAAGTGTCATAAATGTATGGAGCTATTTAGTTGTTGCGCATTTCAATTCATGTGTGAGACGTCATTCCTCAGTGACTGTCTCGGCAGCAGCCTTCTTATGGTGCTTCTTGCCCCAATTGAGGTCGAAGATGAGATTGTAGGTGCCTCCCCAGCATGATTCGTTGACGGTGGTTCCGTAGCCAGGAACATAGTAAGGCTTTGAGAGGTCGGTGTTGCCAAGAGAGAGCTGCTTCTTGTAGCGGGCACTCCAACCCATGTGGAAGTTCTTCCATATCTTCACCTGAACGCCTACGACAACCTCAAACCATTGGCATGTGGTGGATATTCCCTCGTGGCTGAAAGCTGACGAACCACCCCAAATCGGGTCGGCAAGGTCGGGACCGCTCATGTCGAAATTGAACGACGACAATCCGTAGCGAACACCTGCAAACAGACGGTTCTCCTGGAACTTGTTCTTGAGCATGTTGAAGTCCACACCGATGCGGAAATATGGAGCTGCCACATTGTATTTGATATCAGTATTGTCGTCCGTCTTGTCGCATTTGCCGAATCCTGCTTCGAAGATAGGGAAATAAGTGTTCTTGAGGTTCAGACGCAGGGCAGCCTCTAAAGAACCGCAGTCGGACAAGAGATATTGCATGGGCCCGAAGATGTCGGCCGATAAAGTGAAACCTTGGAAGAAGGAAAGTTCCTGCTGCTCAAGAATTTCCGGAATGTATTTCGATGGCTTGAGGCTGTCGGGAAGTGACTCTACAACTCCTTTCACAACACCCACAACGGAATCCGTCACAACGACATCCTGTTCCTTGTTTTCTTCCTGCGCAAACATGGCCGAAGAAGAAATCAAAAGGATTGCCATCATGCAAATCCTCAGAATTACACATTCCGTAAATCGTAATCTGTAATCCGTAATCTGTAATCCGTACCCCATAACCTTCAATCCTTTATTCCTCTGCCACTCCATTGAAATATATCTTTACGTTTTCCAAACCTTGATAGTTGACTTCTGAATTGACAATCTCCACATGGTCGATTGCTGCATCTGTAGATTTTATTCCAGTCAAAGTGTGATAGTAGTGGGCTCCGCATTCAGGCAATTCCACGTGGGCATGACTCTTGTGGCTGACAATGAGTGTGTCGCCTCGCGAAATGCTTTCATACTGGAAAATCAATGTGTCGGCAGGATTGAGATAACTCATCGGAACACTCACCTCTGAACGCGATGAACTCTTGTTGACGAGAATCGTATCGCGCCTTACGTTTGCTACCGATTCGTTGTAGCCTTGCTCGATAAGGGTGGAGTCGCGACGCTCTTTGACCACTGTCTGATACCCGAGTTTGCGGTATGTGTAGGTGGTCTTTGTTCCCGGAAGCAGTGTCTTGATGGTGATGGCATCGGAATAGGTGATTGACGTGCCTTCGCTATCGTAGAAATGATAGTTGCAAAGCACGGTGTTCTCCAACGGACAGTTGTTCGACGAGCAAGCTGCCGCAAGGAGAATCAACATACCTCCCAAAACCATTATGCCAATGCGCTTCCCGATCATATTGTCTTTTCTACCTGATAAGTGTTGCGCTCCTGAGAGTTGCGGCTGATCATGTCGCCGAGGAATCCGGCCACGAAGAGTTGTGTGCCAAGAATCATCATCGTGAGAGAAATATAGAAATATGGCGAATCTGTCACGAGACCAGGGTTTGCTCCGTTTGCCAAGGAGATAAGTTTCCAAGCACCGACAACGATTGCGGCAATGAATCCGATGAAGAACATCAGTGTGCCTACGAATCCGAATACGTGCATTGGCTGTGCTCCGAATGCAGAAAGGAACCAGAGGGAAAGAAGGTCGAGATAGCCGTTGACGAAGCGGTTGAGACCAAACTTTGTCTTTCCGTATTTGCGTGCCTGATGGTGAACCACCTTCTCGCCAATCTTGCTGAATCCTGCATTCTTTGCGAGGAATGGAATGTAGCGGTGCATTTCGCCATATACCTCAATGTTCTTGACAACTTCATGCTTGTAAGCCTTGAGGCCGCAATTGAAGTCGTGAAGATTCTTGATGCCCGAAACCTTGCGTGCAGTGGCGTTGAAGAGCTTTGTAGGAATGGTCTTGCTCAGTGGGTCGTAGCGCTTCTGCTTGTAACCGCTGACGAGGTCGTAACCGTCTTCCTTAATCATTCGGTAGAGTTCTGGAATCTCGTCGGGACTGTCCTGAAGGTCGGCATCCATTGTGATAACGACATCTCCCTGAGCCATCTCAAAACCATGGTACAATGCAGGACTCTTTCCATAGTTGCGGCGGAACTTGATGCCGTGAACTTCTGGATTCTTGCTTGCGAGGTCTTCGATAACTTCCCATGAATGGTCGCGACTTCCGTCGTTGCAGAAAATCACTTCATAAGAGAAACCATTAGCTTCCATCACACGCTTAATCCATGCATGAAGTTCTGGAAGCGATTCTTCCTCGTTGTAGAGAGGAATAACTACTGAAATATCCAACATATTCTTTATGTATTTTTTGTTTGTTTGCTATTGCTGTTCTTGCTCGGCGCCTTTGTTTTGAAGTTTCTCCACTTCTTTCTTGATGTTTCTCGATTTCCTGTGGGCAATTATAAGCATTGGTATGCCGAGGAAGAATGAGAATACAAGATTGTCGGCAAAGAGATTCATCGCAAGGTCGAACGGACTGAGCTGTGCGACGATGTCGAACTGAGCTTTGCTGTTTTCAAGAATATCGCTCATCCCCATCTGCTTGTACTGGGCAATGATGTCGGGGTGTGTAAGCATTGCGTAGAAAGCCTCGCATACCCTTCCCTCATCGAAGAATTGGAAATATACGTATGCAGCTGCTCCCAAGAGGAAATTGGCATAGAGTAGGGTGAATGAAACGAACACCCATGCAATTCCCCATGAAACGTTGTCGCCTGCTTCCAGCAATTGCTTGAACCTCCATGAAAGGTAAAGCGCAAAGATGGGCGACGCAATCATCAGCATCGAACCAAGCATGGATGCTATGAAATTGTTGGCAACCAAACCAACGACAAACAGCAGGAATGTCACCACCCACGCAATGCCGAGGAATGTCCCATACTCTCTGGAAAATTCGCGGCTCAACCTTATATGTTCTAATTTCCAAGCTATTTGTTCCATATGGTAATGTTTCTGCCGAACCTTGCAACGAGAAGGAGCGACTTCTTCTGTTTCAAACTGCAAATATAGGCATTTATTGCGAATCTAAGGCGATGAAAAGCGAAAATTCGCGTTTTCACACCTTAATTAATATTATATAGAGTAAAATGGTGGGGTTGAAATGGTATTTCTGTGTGTTTACAAACTGCCTTCGCTGACCCTCGACGAATGTTTCTTTACGAAGTCCTTCCACGACTCCTTTCCTCCGCCTCCGCCGGCAGGTTTTCCCATCTGGATAAAATGACAATATGCGGCACCCAAGGCATCGGTGGCATCGAACTGAATCTTCATGGTTTCGTCGCTGATTTTCAGCATCTTCTGCAGCATGCTTGCCACTTGTTCCTTCGATGCGGCACCATTTCCCGTAATGGCCATTTTGATCTTTTTCGGTTCGTATTCAGTGATAGGAATATCGCGTTGGATGGCGGCACAGATGGCTACTCCTTGGGCTCTGCCCAATTTGAGCATACTTTGAACGTTTTTGCCGAAGAAAGGTGCCTCGATTGCCAACTCGTCGGGATGGTATGAATCGATGATGCTCAGAACGCGTTCGAATATCTTTCCGAGTTTCAGATAATGGCTCGCATATTTCTTCAGCTCAATCACTCCGAAAGCAATCATTTCTGCCTTGTTGCCTGTCACTTTCAACAATGCATAACCCATGAGATTGGTACCAGGGTCGATTCCCATCACAATCTTTTCTGTCTTTGGAGCATCACTTCTCATCTGTTCTTGTCATTTTGTTTGTGCAAATATAGCAAAAAATGCTCAAAACAACCACTTCAAAACCAAAAAAACGGCAATTCATATCTTCGATTTCATAATTAATCCGTAACTTTGCACTTTGAACGAGTGAAATCTTGAAAAGATTTGACCAACTCGTATTTCGTTATTTATAACTCGAAACTGAATAGAATTGTGTATATAGATCATTTGAAACCAGAAACAAATTCGACAACTAATCGGATGGGTAAGAATAATAATAAGGCAGAAAAGAAATCAAGCGTTGCCAAAGCCGTCATATTCATTTGGATATGCGTCTTGTCGCTCATACTTATAGGTGGAGCTTCCATATATGCCATTTCTCAGGGTTGGGTCGGGAAGATTCCTGATATCGAGGAACTTCAAAACCCAATCAGCAAATATGCAAGCCGTGTGTATTCCGACGACGAAGTGTTGCTCGGCACTTGGAGCTATGCAAGCCAAAACCGTGTGATGGTGCCTTTCGATTCCATCCCTGAAAATCTTGTGAATGCACTTGTCGCAACGGAAGATGAACGATTCTATGAACATTCGGGAATCGACTTCCGAGCTCTTGCACGTGCCATCGTCAAGCGACTGATTATGGGCGATAAGTCGGCCGGAGGTGGTAGTACTATCACTCAGCAGTTGGCAAAGCAGCTCTACACTGATGTGGCTACGGATTCCAAGGCTCGTGCCTTGCAGAAGCCAATCGAATGGTATATTGCCGTTCAGCTCGAAAAATACTATACTAAGGAAGAAATCATTGCACTCTATCTCAATCAGTTCGACTTCCTCTACAATGCTGTCGGAATTAAGAATGCAGCAATGACTTATTTCGGTAAGGCTACTACCGACCTCAATCTCAATGAGTGTGCAACTCTCGTCGGAATGTGTAAGAATCCTTCTTACTTCAACCCAATCCGTGACAATGAAAAGTGTTGCGAACGCCGAAATATAGTGCTTCAGCAGATGGTGAAGGCTGGCTACATCACTCAGGAAACTATGGACGAGACGGCTGCAATGCCAATCGATGTCACTCTCTTCAAGATTACATCCCACAATGAAGGTCAGGCTCCTTATTTCCGTGAGTATCTCCGTAGGGCAATGATGGCAAAGAAGCCTGTTCTCAGTGATTATGCTTCTTGGCAGTATCAGCAGTTCTATGATGATTCAATCGCTTGGGAAAACGACCCTCTCTATGGCTGGTGCAACAAGAACAAGAAAAAGAATGGTGAATACTACAATATCTATACCGATGGCTTGAAGATTTATACGACTATCGATACTCGTATGCAGAAATATGCCGAAGAGGCAGTGAGAGAGCATGTGGCAAGATATCTCCAACCTGCATTCGAATCGCTCAGACATAGATATTCTACATTCCCTTATATCGGAGTGTCAAAGTCGCAATTGGATAAGACGGTTCTGCGATTGATGCGCCAAACAGAGCGATACAGAGTCCTCAAGGAAGCTGGATGTACTGATGAGGAAATCAACACCAACTTCAACACTCCTGTCACTATGACTGTCCTCAAATACGAGAAAGACGGAACTTGCTCGGAATTTGAAACTGAGATGACTCCTCGCGATTCTATCCTCTACTACAAGAAATTCCTCCGTACGGCCATGATGGCAATGGACCCTCAGACGGGTTATGTCCGTGCCTATGTCGGCGGCCTCGATTTCAGACACTTCCAATACGATAACGTGATGGGAGGCGGACGTCGTCAGGTAGGTTCTACTATCAAGCCATACCTCTACAGCCTTGCCATCATGCACGAATGGACTCCTTGCTCGATGATCAATACTTCGCAGTTCTCTGCCGGTGGATGGGCTCCAAGAGGAGGCGTAGGTGGCATGATGACACTCACGTCGGCTCTTACACATTCAAGCAACCAAGCAAGTGCACGACTTATTTCCGAACTCGGTCCTACAACGTTCATCAAGCTCTTGCGCGAATTCGGTATTCGTACAGTCAATATCGATCCAACTCTCTCGCTCTGTCTCGGTACGTGCGACATCAGTGTGGGCGAAATGGTCAGCGGATACACAGCCTTTGCTAATCAAGGACTTCGCACCGAACCATTGCTTGTGAAGCGTATTGAAGATGCCGACGGAAATATCGTGGCTTCGTTCACTCCTCGTACGAATGAGGTCCTCAGTCCTGAGGAAGCATTCCAGATGGTGACAATGCTCCGAAGCGTTGTCAACAGCGGTACAGGTGCTGCACTTCGTTCTACAATTCATGCCGATATGGGCGGTAAGACAGGTACGACCAACTCGCATGCCGATGCTTGGTTTATGGGATTCTCTCCAAAACTCGTCGTTGGTTGTTGGGTAGGTGGCGACGACCGCGATATCCACTTCGACTCCATGAGCTACGGACAAGGTGCCCGTGCTGCATTGCCTATCTATCATAAGTTCATGAATAAGGTCTATCGCGATGGCCGATTCGGCATCAACCAAGAATTGAAGTTCATCGAACCGGAAGACTTTGACCCTTGTGCAAGCGAACTCGACGAACTCCGCAGCCTTGAACATCACGACAATGGTGATTTGGAGGAAGACGAAACCGACCGCATCGACGATGCATTCATGTAACATTGGCAATAAAAAGAACGCGTGAAACGACCTTGCGAACCGCGAGAAATAGGGTCACGAACCGCGAGAAATGACCTCCCGAACCGCGAGTAATTGGCAATGGTTTAGCAATGAATTGCCACACATTATTATATAATATATAAGAACTATGTTGAAAGTAATAGGAATCATTCCTGCAAGATATGCATCCACACGCTTCCCTGCAAAACCTTTGGCAGTGCTTGGGGGCAAGACAGTGATTGAAAGAGTTTACACCCAAGTGGCAGGCGTCCTCGATGATGTAGTGGTTGCCACAGATGATGAACGAATCAAACAGGCAGTCGAGTCATTCGGTGGCAAAGCTGTCATGACAAGCGTAAACCATAGAAGCGGTACTGATCGTTGCTATGAGGCTCTGCAGAAAGTGGGGGAGAACAACTTTGATGTAGTGGTAAATATTCAAGGCGACGAACCTTTTATCCAAGCCGAGCAAC
Source organism: Bacteroidaceae bacterium (assembly GCA_024398435.1). Classification (GTDB taxonomy): domain Bacteria; phylum Bacteroidota; class Bacteroidia; order Bacteroidales; family Bacteroidaceae; genus Colivivens. Next base: position 80,682 of record JAKSJD010000003.1, read on the forward strand.
TTCGGACGGTTTGTCAGTGCTTTGACGATTCTTCGGTTGACATTGCCACACTTGTGAAACCTTTCACACCGGCTGACGGATTTGCAGCTCTTGAAAATGTCAACAGCCCTAAGGTCGTTGTCAACAAACGCATGGAAGCTCTCTATTTCTCTCGCTCCATCATTCCTTTTACACGTGGTAAGGAACACGACCAGTGGCTCGAAGGACATACTTATTTCAAGCATATCGGACTTTATGCCTATCGTAGCAAAGTGTTGGCAGAAATCACAAAACTTCCACAATCATCACTCGAATTGGCAGAATCTCTCGAACAACTCCGTTGGCTTGAGAATGGATATAAGATAAAGGTAGGAATCAGCAATATCGAAACCATCGGAATCGACACCCCAGAAGACCTTCAGCGAGCAGAAGAATTCCTCAAGAGCCGAGGCTTCTAATCATTCATGTATTTTGACACATGAGTGACCTCTATGGGGTGTGTTCGCACACAATCGGAACTAAAATCGAGCAAATAAATGCAAATTATTGATAATATTGCTTGCTGATTGTGAATTATTTCGTAACTTTGCAGCGTGAAAATAATCACATGCGGATAAAATAGTATTAATTTAAGGTAAAAAGAAGAACAAACTATGTTGCAGGAAAAAGCAGGAAACATCGCAGGTCTTATTTGGCACTCACTCGACGAAAACGGTGCTCAGACTTACAAGCAGATCAAGAAGTCAACAAAGTTGGCTGAGAAGGATTTTAACCTCGGTCTTGGTTGGTTGCTTCGCGAAGACAAACTCAATGTTGCAGAAACTGGTGACGAGAAAGATCCTCTCATCTATTCGCTCAAGTAAGCACAAACACTTAGCGCCAGAACACAGACAGACATTTAAAAGCAAAAGAGTGTGCAGCCATTTGGTTGCACACTCTTATTTTGTTCCGTATTCTTTGTTCTATTCGAATGGGAAAAGACCGAAGAGCATTGAGTCAATCTTATCTGTGATGGCTTGGAAATCCTTTGGATTGTTTTCAAAGTCAATGTCGTCGGCATCGATGATGAGAAGTTTTCCATCATAATTGCTGATCCATTCCTCATAGCGGTCGTTAAGTCCCTTTAGATATTCGATGGATATTGTCTGCTCATACTCGCGTCCACGCTTCTGAATCTTTGCAATGAGATGAGGAATAGTGGAACGCAGATAAATCATGAGGTCGGGCTTCTTTACGAGAGACATCATCAAGTCGAAGAGATCGCAATATGTTTGGAAGTCACGGTCCGACATGTTGCCGAGGGCATGAATGTTTGGAGCGAAGATGCGTGCATCCTCATAGATAGTTCGGTCTTGTATGATTGTATCCTTTGCGTTCGAGATATCAACAACATCCTTGAAACGTGTGTTGAGGAAGTAGATCTGAAGATTAAACGACCACCGCTTCATGTCCTTGTAGAAGTCCTCAAGATAAGGATTGTAGTCGACTGATTCAAACTTTGGAGTCCATCCGTAACGCTTAGAAAGCATTCGGGTGAGTGTGGTTTTTCCACATCCGATATTTCCTGCTACTGCTATGTGCATAGTTGTATGGGTTTGATTAGGTTTGTTATTTCTTTATTGCAACCACTTTTTCCTGTTCGTTCATTGGGAAGAGACCGAAAAGAAGACTGTCGATGTGGTTTGTGATGAACTCGAAGTCTTTTGGCCGGTTGAGGAAGTCGAGATTGTTGACATCAATGATAAGAACCTTGCCAGGATACTTGTTCATGATAAAGTCTTCGTAACGATTGTTGAGTCCCTGCAAGTATTCCAAGGAAATGGATTGCTCGTATTCGCGTCCTCGTTTCTGTATCTGCTCGACAAGATGAGGAATTCCGGAACGAAGATATATCATGAGGTCGGGCACACGAGTGAATCGCATCATCAGGTCGAAGAGGTCCATATAAGTCTTATAGTCGCGATCCGACATGTTGCCCATCTCCTTGTTGTTGGCTACGAACACATGCACACCTTCGAAGATGGTTCGGTCTTGAATGATGTCCTTGTCTTGGCGTTGGAGTTCGAGCATGTCCTTGAATCTCTCGCTAAGGAAATAGGTTTCGAGATTGAACGACCATCTATGTATGTCCTTGTAGTAGTCTTCAAGATATGGGTTACTGATGACCGACTCGTATTGCGGTGTCCAGCCATAATGACTGGACAGCATACGAGTGAGTGTGGTCTTCCCGCTACCTATATTTCCTGCAATTGCTACGTGCATTGTGTGACTGATAGGTTAAGAGATACGTTTCTGAATGGCTTCTGTTTCGGCTTCGTATCCAGGTTTGCCGAGAAGGGCAAACATATTCTTCTTGTAAGCCTCTACTCCTGGTTGGTTGAAAGGATTGACATCGATGAGCAAACCACTGATACCACAACCTTTCTCGAAGAAGTAGATGAGTTGTCCAAGAGCATATTCATCGAGCTTTGGAATGCTGATGCGGATGTTTGGAACGCCACCATCGATGTGAGCAAGGCATGTTCCGAGTTCTGCCTTATGGTTGACCTCATCGATATGCTTGCCTGCAAGGAAGTTCAAGCCATCAAGATTCTCGGCATCAGTAGGAACTGCAAGGTCGTGGTTAGGCTTGTCGATAGAGATGACTGTTTCAAATATTGTGCGCTCGCCATCCTGAATCCATTGCCCCATAGAGTGGAGGTCGGTAGAGAAATCAACTGAAGCAGGGAAGATGCCCTTTCCGTCCTTGCCTTCGCTTTCTCCGTAGAGCTGCTTCCACCATTCACTCACGTAGTGGAGTTTTGGCTGATAGTTGACAAGAATTTCAATCTTCTTGCCTTCTGCATATACAGCATTACGTGTAGCAGCATAAACGGCTGCTGGATTGCTGCAGAATGGAGCGTTGACGTCACATTCCTTTTCCATGTCCTGAGCACCCTTGACGAGTTGGCAGATATCGAATCCTGCACAAGCGATAGGAAGAAGTCCTACAGGCGTGAGAACTGAGAAACGTCCACCAACATTGTCTGGAATGACGAATGTCTTATAACCTTCCTTGTCTGCACAAGTGCGGGCAGCACCTTTCTTTGCGTCTGTGATAGCAACGATTACCTTCTTTGCAACATCCTTGCCCATCTGTTCCTCACACATCTTCTTCATAAGGCGGAATGTGATGGCAGTTTCTGTTGTCGTTCCCGACTTGGAGATGTTGATTACACCAAACTTAACACCTTTGAGGTAGTCGATAAGTTCTGACAGATAGTCTTCGCTGATGTTGTTTCCTGCAAAGAGAATGCGAGGAGCATTAGACTTCTTCAACCATGAGAAATTGTCGTCGAGAGCAGCAATTACAGCCTTTGCTCCAAGATAACTACCACCAATACCTGCAACAACAATGGCATCACAGTTGTCCTGCAATGTCTTTGCTGTAGCATTGATTTCGTTGATAAACTCAGGTGTGATAGAAGAAGGGAGATGGAGCCATCCAAGGAAGTCATTACCTTTGCAAGTACCTTCTTCAAGTGCTTTTTGTGCAGCCATTACTTTGGCTTCATATTCGTTCACCTTTCCCTCTGCAAGGAAAGACACGGCATTGTTGATTTCAAGTTTCATTCTAATTATGTTTTGGTAAGTTTGATTATGTGGTTTTATTGAATTATTCAGGGGAGTAGTATCGCTACCTGAACGAGTCGCTCAGTATCTTCACTTCTACCGAAGGAGAGATTCGTTCGTAGAGGATGTTATACATTGCATCGAGGATAGGCATGTTCACGTGATACTTCTTGTTGATTTGTTTCATGCAATAAGTGCCGTAATAGCCTTCGGCAATCATTTCCATTTCGAGTTGAGCGGTCTTTACAGAGTAGCCTTTGCCAATCATCGTACCGAATGTGCGGTTACGGGAGAAATTGGAGTACATTGTTACGAGCAAGTCGCCGAGATAGGCAGTGTTGGTAACCTTTCTGTCGCTCATTGTCTCCACGCTCTGAAGGAAACGGTCCATTTCCTGAACGGCATTGGCAACGAGTACGGCTTGGAAGTTGTCGCCATATTTCAAACCATGGCAAACACCGGCAGCAATAGCATAGACGTTCTTCAATACAGAACTGTATTCGATTCCTTCTATATCTGTGCTGACTGATGTCTTCACATATTTGTTTGTAAGCAATTCTGCAAGAGTTCGTGCATTGTCGATATTAGGACATCCAACAGTAAGGTAGCAAAGACGGTCCATTGCAACCTCTTCTGCATGTGAAGGTCCTCCGATGCAGGCAACATGGTCGGCTGGCACATTGAATGCCTGTTGGAAGTACTGTGAGATTGTTACGTTGTCGTCAGGAACAATACCCTTGATGGCAATACCAATAAATTTCTCGCGGATGCTTACCTTGAGTTTCTTCAAGTGACCTTTGAGGTAAGGAGAAGGAGTGACGAAGATGAGGGTGTCAGATTCTTCAACAATCTTATTGAGGTCGGAAGAGAAATGTATGCGGTTTACGTCGAAGTGTAGTCCGGTGAGGTAAGCTGGATTATGGCCGAGACGCTTGAATTCTTCGATTCTGTCGTCGCGGCGCATATACCAGTTGATTTGTTCCTCATGGTGGAGAACTATTTTGGCAACAGCAGTTGCCCAGCTTCCGCCACCGATGATTGCTACTCTTCCACAGCTGTTGAATTGCATATCGAGCTTGATGTATTATTTGTCAGTTATTCTTCGGTTTCTTCTTCGCCTTCGTTTTGCTGAGCCTTCTTTGGCTTCATGGTAGGGAAGAGCAGGACTTCCTGGATAGTTGGCTGTCCTGTCATAAGGATAGCAAGACGGTCGATACCGATGCCGATACCGGATGTTGGAGGCATACCATATTGAAGAGCACGAAGGAAGTCGTGGTCGATAACCATTGCTTCGTCATCACCCTTGTCAGCCAGTTTCATTTGTTCGATGAAGCGTTCTTCCTGGTCGATAGGGTCGTTGAGCTCAGAATAAGCATTTGCGAGTTCCTTTCCGTTTACCATAAGTTCGAAACGTTCTGTAAGACCTGGCTTTGAGCGGTGCATCTTTGTGAGTGGAGACATTTCGACAGGGTAGTCGGTAATGAATGTTGGCTGGATGAAAGTGCCTTCACAAGTTTCTCCGAATATTTCGTCGATGAGTTTGCCTCTACCCATCTTGTCAGTTTCTTCTACGCCAAGATCCTTCGCAATCTTTCTCATCTCGTCTTCTGACATTGCCTCGAGGTCGTAACCAGTCTTTTCCTTGATGGCTTCGAGGATAGGGAGACGACGATAAGGAGCCTTGAAGCTAACCATGTTGTCGCCAATCTGAACTTCTGTAGTTCCGTTGACTGCAATACATATCTTCTCGAGCAACTGTTCTGTGAATGTCATCATCCAGTTGTAGTCCTTATAGCTTACATAGAGCTCCATGCAAGTGAATTCAGGATTGTGGCTGCGGTCCATACCTTCGTTGCGGAAGTTTCGTCCGATTTCGTAAACACCTTCGAATCCACCGACGATAAGACGCTTGAGGTAGAGCTCTGTAGCAATACGCAAATAGAGGTCAACTCCGAGCGTGTTGTGGTGAGTGATGAATGGGCGGGCACTTGCACCACCGGCAATCTGTTGAAGGATTGGAGTTTCAACTTCCGTGAAACCAGCTTCATCAAATACCTGACGCATTGTGCGGATGATTGTGGCACGCTTGAGGAAAGTTTCTTTCACACCATTGTTTACGATAAGGTCGACATAGCGCTGACGATAGCGAAGTTCTGGGTCGGAGAATGCATCGTACACCTGTCCGTCCTTTTCCTTTACTACAGGCAGAGGGCGAAGACTCTTTGCAAGAACAGTGAGTTCCTGACAATGTACGCTTACCTGACCGGTTTGAGTGCGGAACACGAAACCCTTGATTCCGATGAAGTCGCCGAGGTCGAGAAGTTTCTTGAACACAACATTGTACATGTCTTTGTTCTCGTCAGGACAAATATCATCGCGAGTGATATAAACTTGGATTCTTCCCTTTGAGTCTTTCAACTCGATGAATGAAGCCTTACCCATGATTCGGCGGCTCATCATACGTCCGGCAATACAAACTTGTCGTTGTTCTTCATCTTCGTCACGGAATGATTCTACTATTTCTGTAGAGAATGCATTTGTAGGGAAAGCAGCTGCAGGATAAGGATTGATGCCCATATCGCGCAAAGCTTGCAGGTTTTGTCTGCGTTGGATTTCTTGTTCGTTTAATTCTGTTGCCATATTGTTATATACATTATTTTTCTTTAGTAAGTGCAAAATCACTGCAAAGATACAAAAAAATGCAGAATGCAGAATGCAGAATGCAGAATTTTTTAAATAATTGTACATTGTACATTATCAATTCTACATTTTTTCAGTTTTACTATCTCTGAAGTTCGGTAAGGGCGAGAATGAAAGGTCCGACTCCTTTAGGGTCGTTCACTCGGATTGGTTCGCTTAGATAGTATTCGAAACTTCCGTCTCTGTCGTCGCTCAAACCGCCTACACTGCAAATATTGTTGATATTGATGCGGCCAGTGGATTCATCTTTTTCTATGAAATTTCGGCATATTCCCTTCAATGCCTTCTTGCCTGCCTTGGCAAAGGCTTTTGGAAGAATGCCCAATCGGTTGCCTTTCAGAAATGAATAGGCAGTCATTGGAGTGACCGACATTTCAAAGTAGTTGCCTTCCTTCCCCGTGAGGTCGAGCACTTGTTGCCAACAACCAATCTTCTTGTCCTGCAAGCGAATCATTTCCAATGCAATGTTGTTGACAATCAAGGCGAGGGAATCTATGCCGGAATAATCAGGAGAATCATTTCGGATGATTTCGTAAGTGTCGACCAAGGCCATCAAGTACCAGCCGATTGCTCTTCCCCAAGCGTGGGCAGAACGTCCGTTAGATGGGTCGCACCAACTTTGCTTGTGGGCCGAATCCCAAGCATGATGAGGCAGATGGCATTCATGGCAAATGGTCTTTTCGAATGAAAGAGTGAACTGGCGGACGATTTCGTCATACAGTTTTGCCTTTTCATTTTGCGGAATATTCCTGCTGACGTATTCTGCCTTGAATGGTTCGGCCATGTAGAGTCCATCGAGCCACATTTGTTGAGGATAGATTTTCTTGTGCCAATAGCCGCCTTCGGGAGTCGTTGGTTGGATGGAAAGTTGCTTGTAGAGCGTGTCTGCGGCAATCTTGTATTTTGGTTCTTTTGTCAGTTCATAAAACGTGAACAGCAGTTTTCCGCTATTGATGTCGTCGAGTTTGAAGTCGCTCATCTTGTATCCGCTTATGATTCCGTTGTCGTTGATGAGCGCATCATAATAAGTCTTTGCATAGTTGAGCAGTTCGTCTTTGCTGATTGTTGAAGCATTGGAATGATTTTGATATTGCATCATTGCTGCAAGTTCAAGACCAATCGTATAGGTCCATTTCGGACGATTGCTGCCTTCGAGAGCCCAAGCTTGTGGACTTCTCGCCATTTCCGAATGGATAATCTGTTCGGCCAAACCTCGGTTCAGCTTCACGTTTTGGGCGTTTATGCTGATTGTGGCAATGAAAAACAATAATAAGGTCAATGTTCTATTCATGCTACAAAGATATGAAAAAATGTATAATTGAGAATGGAAAATCAATAATTCTTAAAAAAAATCCTGCATTCTGCATTCTGCATCCTGCATTTTCATTATCTTTGTGGCAGCCAAATCAAATGATCTTGTTCAGGTATATAAATAAATAATGTATATGAAAATTCAGCTAATTGCATCATTCCTTGTGGTTTCGTCGGCCTTGATGGCTCAAAATGTGAATTGGTACGAAACTAATCAACAGTCGAATTGGCAGGTGAAGAAAGCCAAACTCTCTTCGAAATCGGCACAAACTCCCGTGCTTGAAATAGTCGGAAACGAGGAAGGCCGTCCTTTCCGTGCTTGGGGTACAACCTTCAACGAATTGGATTGGGATGCTTTCCGAAGGCTTCCTCAGACAGAGCAGGAGAAGATCATGCACGATATGTTTGCTCCCGATGGCGACCTCCACTTCTCCCGTGGACGAATTTCAATGAATGCCAACGACTATGCACTGGGTTGGTATAGTTGCGACAGTGTGGATGGCGACTTCCAGTTGAAGTATTTCAATATAGAAAGAGACAAGACAACCATCATCCCACTCATACATTGGGCACAGAAATACAATAGCCAAATGACTTTCTGGGTTTCGCCTTGGAGTCCTCCGGCTTGGATGAAAATCAATCATGACTATCCAGTTGTGAGCAGTCAATACAACAATCAGCCAAAGGAAAAGGATTACTTGTTGTATGGAGCAGTTGATGCACCAATCGACCCCGACGAGGTGAAAATGCTTGGCGACCGCAATGGAGTGTATCCAAGACGTTTGGCCACAACCGATTATTTCATTCAGGACAGCCGTTATCTCCAATGCTATGCAAACATGTTCTGCAAGTTTATCGAACTCTATGCAGCCGAAAACATTCCGATTACGATGGTTATGTACCAGAACGAGGCATATAGTTATACGGTTTATCCCGGTTGTGCTTGGACGGCAGAAGGCACAGCCAAATTCAATGTCGAATATCTTGCTCCAACTTTGAAGCAAAAGCATCCAGACGTGAAACTCTATCTCGGAACTTTCAACACCAATCGCCAGGATTATATCGAGAAGATTCTTGCATCAAAGGGCCTTATCGATTGCATCGAAGGTTTCGGAGCTCAATGGGAATGCCGCCAGATTGTTCAGAATCTCGTGGCTCAATATCCTCAGCTCCATTACATTTGTTCGGAGAGCGAATGCGGCAATGGCAATATGGCTTGGGCAGATGGCGAACACACGTTCTTCCTTCTTTCCGACAATCTCGGCAAGGGAATTGATGAGTATTTCAATTGGAACTTCATTCTTTGCGACAAGGGAACAAGCAAGTGGGGATGGAATCAGAACGCCCTCATCAATGTCGACAGCAAAACGAACAAATACCGCTATACGGCTGAATACTATGCCTACAAGCATTTCTCCCACTTCATCACTCCTGGTTCTATCATGGTTGGGTATGTTCCTCGCACAGGAAACGACAACAGCATGGTCGTTGTTTTCCGCACTCCAGAGAACCAGCACATCGTTGTGGCCGGCAACTTCAACAATGCTGATAAAGACGTTTCGGTGAAGATTGGCAAGAAGTATCTCACAGCATCCCTTAAAGCCCACTCGTTTAATACTTTCATAATAAAGTAGTTTTTACGGAATAAAAAGTCGAAACTCGAGGAAACATTTGTTGTTTCTTCTTGCTTCGGAAGGAAATGTTTATAGGAGTTTGGGGTTTTGTTCGGCGGGAAAATATAAAACAAGCAGCCACTCTCGAAGGGAGAACGGCTGTTGGTGTGGTTGTTTTGTCTTGATTTGACGCTGCAAAGATAGTGCAAATCGAGCGAAATAAAACAAAAATTTTTTATTTCCGAGATGCAGCCTATCTCGCGGAAGAAAGATATGAAAAAATGTATAATTGAGAAACTTTAGTTCGATAAGTCATATCGACGACCAAAGGGAGGAGCATTTCAAAAACCAAACTAAAATCTTCTTTGAACTTGAATACAAAAAAGGCCAACACAAAAGTATGCTGGCCTTTATGATGATTTTGGATTCGATTATTTAAGTAAGTCTTGGTTGACGTCGGCTACATCGAATGTGAATGTGTAAGCATCAGGATCGTCTACGAAACGGAATGTTGCTGTAACCGTCTTGGCATTGACAAGTTCCTTCTTGAACTTCTGCTTATAGGTTCCGGCGCAATTGAGAATTGGAGATTCGCGGTCGTTGTTGGTTCCTGTGAGCGAGTAGTTGCTTGCTCTGCCTTCGTCGAACTTGATAAGAACTCTCTGCATCATATTTTGGTCGACTGAGAAGAGTTGTGAGGCAGTGCGGAATGACATTACATAACCCTTATCCTCTGTCTTCATGATGATGAGCGAAACGGTTACCTTACCATTTCTTGCATCGAGAATTTCGTTAGCGTTTGAGATTGCGAACTTGTTGAATTTGCCAGGAGTGTTGCTTTCTTCCTCGAGGTAAATCCATCCTTTTTTCGCTTCTTGTTGGGTTGTGTCGGCAGTTTCTTCTTGGGCAAAAATGCCTCCGAATGCTAGTGCTGACAGTAAGCATGTTAAAAATAATCTCTTCATGATACTTGTTACATTGTTTTGATTTGACGCTGCAAAGATAGTAAAAAATGCAGGATGCAGGATGCGGAATGCAGGATTTTTTTAAATAATTCTTCATTTTCCATTATCAATTATACATTTTTTACTATCTTTGCAAATTGAAACAGAACGGCTCACCAAGGCTGTTCGCATCGAACGAATGTAAAAATCAAAAGAATATGAACGTAAGTTACAAGTGGCTTAAGGAATATGTCGATTTCGATATGACTCCTAACGAAGTGGCCGATGCTCTCACAAGTGTGGGACTTGAAGTGGAAGCCGTAGAAGAAGTTCAGTCAATCAAGGGTGGCCTTGAGGGATTGGTGGTTGGTGAAGTTTTGGAATGCGAACCTCATCCCGACAGCGACCATATGCACGTTTGCAAGGTTGGACTTGGCGACGGAAAAGTAGAACAAATCGTTTGTGGCGCTGCCAATTGCCGTCAGGGATTGAAGGTGATTGTGGCTACACTCGGCACAACTCTCTATGATGGAGATAAGGAATTCCACATCAAGAAGTCGAAACTCCGCGGTATCGAAAGCAACGGTATGATTTGTGCAGAAGATGAAATCGGAGTCGGAACCGACCATAGCGGTATCATCGAATTGCCTCAGGACACTCCGGTAGGAATGCCTGCAGCAAAGTATTTCGGACTTGAGAGCGACTATGTAATCGAAGTGGATATCACTCCAAACCACTCCGATGCCTGCAGCCATTGGGGAGTTGCACGCGATTTCTATGCTTATCTTCGCCAGAATGGCTTCGAAACATCTCTCCATCGCCCATCTGTTGATGATTTCAAGGTTGACAACCACGACCTCGAAATTGATATCGAAGTTGAGCAGAAAGAGGCTTGCCCTCGCTATGTAGGCGTAACAGTAAAGAATTGTGAGGTGAAGGAATCTCCAAAGTGGCTCAAGGACAAACTGACAACCATCGGACTTCGTCCAATCAACAATATTGTCGACATCACCAACTATGTGATGATGGCTTACGGACAACCTCTCCACTGCTTCGACGCAGATATGATCAAGGGCGGAAAGGTCGTTGTAAAGGCAATGCCGGAAGGAACTCCATTTGTCACACTCGATGGCGTGGAACATAAACTTTCAGAGCGCGACTTGGCTATCTGTAATGCAGAAGAACCAATGTGTATTGCTGGTGTGTTCGGAGGAAAGGGTAGTGGAACCTACGAAACCACAAAGGATGTGTTGTTCGAATCAGCTTACTTCCACCCAACTTGGATTCGTAAGAGTGCCCGTCGCCACGGACTTCAGACGGATGCAAGCTTCCGCTTCGAACGCGGAATCGACCCTGCAGGTCAGATTTATGCCGTTAAGATGGCTGCTTTGCTGGCAAAGGAACTTGCCGGAGGCGAAATCGCAATGGAGATTAAGGATGTGAAGAACGACAATCTCCCACAGAATGCAATCGTAGATGTAGATTACAAATACATTTGGGACCTCAGCGGAAAGGTTATTCCTGCAGAGACAATCCTATCAATCTGCCAGGACCTCGGAATGAAGGTTCTCGAACAGACAGATGCAGCCGTAAAGCTCGAAGTGCCTGCTTATCGCGTCGACGTGACTCGTCCTTGCGATGTTGTAGAGGAAATCCTTCGTATATACGGATATAATAATGTGGAAATCCCAACTCAGTTGAAGTCAAGTCTTACAACAAAGGGCGAACTCGATAAGTCGAACAAGTTGCAGAACCTCATTGCAGAACAGCTCGTAGGTTGTGGCTTCAATGAAATTCTCAACAACTCCCTCACAAAGACTTCATACTATGACGGCCTCGAGACTTATCCATCTGATAATCTCGTACGCCTCATCAACCCATTGAGTCAGGACCTTGGCGTAATGCGTCAGACACTTCTCTTCGGAGGTCTTGAATGCGTAAGCCACAACATCAACCGTCGAATGGCCGACCTTAAGTTCTTCGAGTTTGGCAATTGCTACTACTACAATGCTGCAAAGCGCACTCAGGAACAAATCGAATCATCCAATGCAGAAACATCAAAGCTCATGCTTGCTCCATATTCCGAAGACTATCATCTCGGCTTGTGGCTCACAGGTAAGCGCGTCACTGGCAATTGGGCTCATGCAGATGAAGAAACAAGCGTTTACGAATTGAAGGCTTACGTTCTTAACATCATGAAGCGTCTTGGCGTTCCATTCGGTGCCCTCGTATTCGGAGAGGAAAAGAACGACGTGTTCTCAAAGTCGGTAAAGGTAACAAACCGAGGCGGAAAGCTTATTGCTCAATATGGTATCGTCAGCAAGAAGCAGACAAAGAAGTTCGATGTCGATGCTCCGGTATTCTTCGCAGATATCAATTGGAACAATATGATGAAGCTCATCAAGGGCAAGGGTGTCAGCTATTATGATATTCCTAAGTTCCCAGCAGTTAGTCGCGACCTCGCCCTCTTGCTTGATAAGAAGGTTGAATTTGCTCAGATTGAGGAAATCGCATACCAGACAGAACGCAAACTCTTGAAGGAAGTCACACTCTTCGACGTTTACGAAGGAAAGAACCTCGAAGCAGGAAAGAAGAGCTATGCAATTAACTTCGTACTTCAGGACGAGACAAAGACTCTCAACGATAAGCAAATCGAGAACATCATGAGCCGCATCGAACAGAATATCGTTCAGAAACTCGGTGCCGTCATTCGTGGTAAATAACGAATATGAAATCAAAATAATAGTCAATAGTAAATTGTCAAATAGTAAGTAATAATATGGGAAGAGCATTTGAATTTAGAAAGGCCCGCAAATTGAAAAGATGGGGCAACATGGCAAAGACGTTCACACGTCTCGGTAAGCAAATCGCAATAGCAGTAGCTGAAGGTGGACCAGATCCTGACAACAACGCACACCTTCGTGCCATCATCGCTACTTGTCGTCATGAGAACATGCCAAAGGACAATATCGACCGCGCTATCAAGAACGCTATCGGTAAGGACAAGTCAGCATGGAAGACAATGACTTACGAAGGCTACGGCCCTCACGGAGTTGCTGTTTTCGTTGATACATTGACCGACAATACAACTCGTACAGTTGCTGATGTTCGCAGTATCTTCAATAAGTTCAGCGGTACACTCGGAACAATGGGTTCACTCGCATACCTTTTCGACCACTATGCAACATTCTCTTTCAAGAAGGTTGACGGAATGGATATGGACGAGATGATTCTCGACCTTATTGAATTCGGAGTAAACGATGAGTTCGATGAGGAATATGATGAGGATAAGGAAGAAACAACAATCACTATCTATGGTGATCCAAAGAGTTTCGCTCAAATCCAGAAGTATCTCGAAGACAACAAGTACGAGATTACAACAGCAGAATTCACATACGTTCCTAACGACTTGAAGGAAGTTACCGACGAACAACGTGAAACTATCGACAAGATGGTTGAACGCCTCGAAGAATTCGAAGACGTACAGAACGTATATACTAATATGAAATAAGGTGAAGGGAGTATTTACAACCCGTGGCACCTGTTCAAGCCAAATAGAACTCGAAGTGGATGATACAACTCATATCATCCACTCCGTTGCTTTCGTAGGAGGTTGTCATGGAAACACACAAGGTATAAGCCTGTTGGTGAAAGGCCAAAAGGCAGAAGATGTAATTAACAAACTGCAAGGAATTCGTTGTGGTATGAAACCCACTTCATGTCCCGACCAGTTAGCAAGAGCTTTGACCGCATGTCTAAACAGAATATCAGAACAACAGCAACAACAGTAGTCCTTCTCTCGTGCCTCTTTATCCTTGCATCTTGTCAGGAAAGCATAGGCGAACGCTTGGAAAGGGAGACAAAGGAATGGACACGAAAGAATTGTCCGCGTCCAGAATTTGAGGATATCATAATCCTTGATAGTTTGGTCTTTCATAATGATGGCTCGAATGATTATAAGCTTTGCTATACATTTGTGGCTGATTCATTGCAGTTGGACGAATTCAATAAAAAGAAGGGCGAACTCCGTGACCGCCTTCTTACCAGTATCATCAATTCTGCTGATTTGCGTCATGTAAAGCAAGAAGGTTGCAATATTGTCTATTCCTACACATTGGAAGGAACCGACGAACCTTTGTGTGAATTCCGTTTTACCAAGAAAGATTATGGAACAACAAAGTAGTATCTCTTCCGACAGCATCGAACTTCACAGAATGCGTGCAAGGGAATTGTTCCTTCAAGGCTACAATTGCGCTCAATCCGTCTTTTGTGCTTATGCAGAAGATTACGGCTTTACACCCGAACAGGCATTGAAGGTTTCAGCTTCCTTTGGCGGAGGTATTGGCCGAATGAGAGAAACTTGTGGGGCTGTTTGTGGAATGGCAATGCTTGTGGGAATGGAGAAAGGTCAAATCAATCCAAATGATTCACAAGCAAAGCAAGAGAATTATAAGGCAGTGCAGCAGTTGGCTCAATTGTTTAGGGAGCAAAACGGAAGCATCAAATGCAGCGAACTTTTAGGACTTCGAAAGGATGCTCCAATCAAGTCGGCTCCAGATGAAAGGACAGCAGAATACTATCGTACACGTCCTTGTCTTCGGATGGTAGAGTCGGCAGTTGAGATGTTCGAACAAAATAAGGAAGCACTTTAATGAGCGCTTCCTTATTTCTTTTATGCGTGAATGATACTAAATGAGGTGTTTCTTTGTCTTGTTTCTGACCTCTGCACCTACACCTTCAATCATGTTAGCATGTTCTTGAGTTGGCTGAACTTCCGACTTCTTGATGCTGATGACCTCCTTTGTGTTGAACTCTCCTTCATACAGTACAATACTGTTGTTGTAGTATGTGCCTTCAACGAAGAACTTATATGTGCCTTCCTTCAAAGGTTTGCCATTTTCGTCAGTCAGGTCCCAGACGAATCTTGGTTCGCATCTGTCTACTTTTGGAGTTGCTCCAGTGAATCCATCGATTTCAGTATCCGACATTGCTTCTGCATTAGCATGCTTTACCCATGTTGGAACACAAGTAGGGCGGTAGTGATAGCCTCTGTCTGCTTGCTGACCTGCACGGGCTCTGCCTTTGGTTGTGAATGAAGTGACGAAGAGAGTCTTTACTACATTTCCTTTCATGTCTTCAATCCATACAGCATATTGGTTCGAACCAGGTCCTTGCTGCTTGTTGTAGGTGAAATGGATATACAACTCTTTTGTCTTTTTCTTTTCCGTGGCATTGTTTCCTGCATAGGCATTGCCTACTGCCATGAATGAGCATACAGCAATTGCTGTAAGAGTGACAGCACGTTTAAAGTTGAATGTTTTCATGTTACATTATATTATTTATTAAACACTTCCGAAATAATCCAGTTGCGCCTACAAAGGTATGAAAAAATGTATAATTGATAATGGAAAATTAATAATTATTAAAAAAAATCCAGCATTCTGCATCCTGCATCCTGCATTTTTTATTATCTTTGCAGTCGTATTGATACGCTTAACAATAAATGCCAATTATAAAAGAAACGCTTATGAAGAGATTTTTACTTTCAGCAGTATTGCTGTTTATGGTTGTTGGAATGGCATCAGCCTATAAACAGTTGAAGAGGGTGGAGATTAATGTGAATGGTTCTGTACGCAATATGGAAGTGTTCGTTCCTGATGTGTTGCCAGAGAATTCTCCACTTATGATTATCACTCACGGTATGAACCAAGACCCAGAATACCAAATGGGTAGCGACCATTTCTATGAGATGATCGATACAGCAAAGTTTGTTGTGGTTTATCCTCGAAGCAATGGTAGTACTTGGGATACAGGTGGTACTAATGATATGAATTTCATCATTAAGATTATTGATGAAATGGCTGCTCAGTATAGCATTGATACCAATCGTGTGTATTGGTCGGGCTTCTCTATGGGTTCAATGCTCATCTACCATTGCATGGCTCAGATGCAGGATCGCATTGCAGCCTTTGCTCCTACAAGTGGTATCCAGTTCAGCGAATCTCCTTGGAATGCATGTAAGAAACCAGTAAACCTCATTCAGTGTCACGCTTATGGTGATGATGTCTTCGGTTATGAGCAATACGGCATACGAGATTATGTGATGCATTTTGCAACAATGGACAAGACAACCGATTACAAGAAAAAGGCAGGATATCGAATCTTCCCTAATCTTTGGTATGATGGTGACCTCGAAATATGGAGTGGTGGAGAGAACGGAAGTGAAGTAGCTCTCTACTCTTACAATAATGGTGGTCACTGGCCAATGAACGATAACCGCCACCTTATATGGGCATTCTGTAAGCGATTCTCTCTTGATGAAGGAGCTCCTACAGGTAAGATTATCAGTCCTGAAACAACAGATAATTATTGTTCAGCAGATACAATTCCTATCAAGATTCAGGCAAAGGATAAGGATGGCTACATTTCCTCAATCATGCTTTATATTGATGATAGAGTAAAGGCAAAAGCAAACTTTACTGAAGTTTCTGAATCAGGTGTTTACGAACTTGATTATACTTGGGTTCGCCCAACAGCAGCAAAGCATACAATCAAGGCAGTCATTACCGATAATGACAAAAAGTCGCGTACCATTTCCCGTGCTGTGACTATTGCAAAGCCAGAGCCATTGAAGTTGTTGAGCCTCGATCCAGAGAACGATTCATTCGATCTTCCTCTCACTCAGAAGGTGTTTACTTTCATTTACGACTTGAAAGTTGACCTTTCCCGCATGAAGGCCCAGTTTATAGGTGCTGGCAGTTCTGTTGACTTGATCAAGTCTGATACTCTTCTTGCTGATACATTCACACTTACAGTTCCTAACGATTTCGAACTGCAAGAAGGTGCATACAAGTTGTATCTTTCTAATGTATATGACCAACGCAATGTGAAGGCTTCAAACTTAACCCTCAACTACTATTATGGTTATACGGCAGTGGATGAAACATCTACAGGCAAGACAGCTCCTTATGTTTATAAGGGCAAACTTCTTAAAGCACTTCAGCAAGCACGCGATCTTTATGAGGCAACTGCTGGTGATGAATATAAGGAACAGGAAACACTTCGTTCTGCTCTGCTTGCAGTAGTTGATAGCTTGACGGCATTTGCTTCAACATCACCAACTCAGTATGATTTGGCTGTAGCAACTATTATGGACGTAATCGCTCCTTTGCAGACACGAAAGGACAATCTCGATGCATACTATAAGGTTCGTGCCGAGGCAGAAAAATATATTGAAATGTTTGCGAACGATGAATCTGTCAACACAACTTCTGCTTACACTCGTCTTATCAAGGCATATACAAATTATGAACTTGATGAAACTCAGAAGCAGAAGGACAGTAAGATTATAAGCTATACAGAAGGTATTCAGCGCTATATTGATAATTTTATTGAGAAGAATGCTGAAGCAATTGCAGCTTCAATCTCAACTTTGAAGATTGATGCTGAAAACGTGAAGAGCATTGAATACTTCGACCTTAGTGGAGCTCGAGTGCTTGCTCCAACACGAGGCATCTATGCAGAGCGCATTACCCTCAAGAACGGAAAGCAAACTACAAAGAAAGTTCTCATCAAATAAATAAAAATAACGGGCCTGCCGTCACTTCCCAGTGATGCAGGCCCTTTTTAATAAAAAAGAAGAAAGAGATCAAAGAATTGAATTATTTTTGTTCTGGTCAACCCAGATAAGTCGTGAAGTGTTGTAGCCACGCCTTTCGGCTTCCTTTAGAATGGTCTTTTTTGTTGAGTTGTTGATTTGAGGAGTTCGTGCGAGAATCCAGAGATAATCATCCGAACTTCCGCCAACAAGAGCGTGACTGTAATCATCAGCAAGCATTAGTATTCTATAGTCGGAATAGAAAGGCCAGAAGAACGAAACCCGAAGAAGTCCTGCTGTATTTGTAAGTTTTGCTTTCCCGTTTGAAGTTTTCAGTTTTCCATTCTTCCAGCCGGTATTTGCTACTTTGATTGTACCATCAGTATTTTGGGAATAGAAAGCGCTTGTGTTGGTTTGTCCCTTTTCGAATCGATGGTCGAATCTTGCGATTTCGTACCAACGTCCCATATACTTTCCAATGTTATTCACCTTGATAGGAGAGTTGTTGATTCCGTCGCCAGCCGCTGCTTGAACGAAAGGAATGAATGAGCAAACGATTGCTGCTAAAATAGTTCTTGTTTTCATACTCGTCATGTTTTAATTTGTGTTTGTGTTGTCTGTCTTTTTTGTTTGACGCTGCAAAGTTACGGATTCTATATTCTTCTTATATCATTATTTTTCACTTATTTTTCGATAGTTAATATTAGCCATTTCGATAGTCAGCGAATATGGTGATTATCTCGTGCGTATATATATAATATAATGTGTATTCTATCACGAATAAATACGCGACAAATAATAGTTTTTGTTAGAAATATTGTTTTAAAATGCAAATAATTCTCAATTTGACATCCTGCATTATAAATTATTTCATATCTTTGTATCGCATTTGGGATAATTTCCGTTTGCAGACATATTGAAGAAGCGTTAGCTTGTATTCTTGTTTCTGAAATCGCCAATTAAAGAAGTATCCAAGAATGAAGTTGATGTTCACGCTTTGCGTGGGCTATTACTTGTTTATGGATACAGGGTGTTTGGCGATACCTCAGAAACGTAGATGAAGTGATTTGTCCACGTTTTTTTGTGCAGATAGATAACTAATAAAATACATTCATTATGAAAAAGATTATAACTTTATTATCGGTAATATGCTGTTGCGTTGGTGTAATGGCGGAAGATATTCCCAATGATGAGATTTGGTATGAAGCAAGTGCAAAATTGAATGAAACGACCTCGTCATCATCATCCGGACTTCATACTAAAGCTTTTAATGCATCTATCCAATCCCATACATTTAGTAATGGTAAAGGTGTCGTTAAATTTAATAATACCGTCACAAGTATAGGAAATTATGCATTCTATCGTTGCAGTGGTTTGACCTCAGTCACGATACCGAATTCCGTGGAGAGCATTGGATATGATGCATTCTATAGATGCAATTGTTTGACATCTGTCACGATTCCAAATTCCGTGATGAGCATAGGAACGGGTGCATTCTCTGATTGCAGTGGCTTGATATCAGTTGCAATAGGAAATTCCGTGACGAGCATAGGAACGAGTGCATTCTCTAATTGCAGTGGTTTGACATCAGTCGCGATACCGAATTCCGTGATGAGCATAGGAGATTATGCATTCTATGGTTGCATCAGTTTGACTTCTATCGAGATACCAAATTCCGTGACTAGCATAGGATATGAAGCATTCTCTGGTTGCAGTGGCTTTACTTCAATTGAGATACCAAATTCTGTTACGAGCATAGGAGGTGCTGCCTTCTACGGTTGCAGTGGTGTAACTTCAATAATATGGGATTCAAATGTTTCCCCAAATTGTTTGACTCAATATTGTAAAAACACACTTAGTACTCTTGTGTTGGGAGATAATATTACGAGCATAGGAGCAAGTGCGTTCTCTGATTGCAGTGGTTTGACCTCAGTCACGATACCGAATTCTGTGATGAACATAGGAGATTGTGCATTCTCTAATTGCAGTAGCTTGACTTCAATATATATACCAAATACTGTTACGAGCATAGGAGGTTCTGCCTTTTACGGCTGCAGTGGTTTGACATCAGTCGCGATACCGAATTCCGTGATGAGCATAGGAGATTATGCATTCTCTAATTGCAGTAGCTTGACTTCAATATATATACCAAATTCTGTTACGAGCATAGGAAGTTCTGCCTTTTACGGCTGCAGTGGTGTTACTTCAATAACATGGGACTCAAACGTATCCCCAAATTGTTTGACTCAATATTGTAAAAACACACTTAGCACTCTTGTGTTGGGAGATAATATTACGAGCATAGGAGCGAGTGCGTTCTCTGATTGCAGTGGCTTGATATCAATAACGATACCAGAATCCGTTATTAGTATTGAAAACAATGCTTTCTATGGCTGTAGTGGTTTGATATCAATTGAGATACCGAATTCCGTGACGAGCATAGGAACTTATGCATTCCAGAATTGCAGTAGTTTGATGTCATTAGTAGTACCTGGTACAGTAAAAGAAATTGGGTCTGGTGCTTTTAGTGGATGTTCGAGTCTTCGCTCAGCAGGACCAATCGGCAGTGGATGTTTCTATGAATTTGGTTGGACCGATGAAATTCCTGATTATGCGTTCTCGGGTTGTGATGGATTGACGCGAGTAACATTGCCTTCTTCTATTACCAGCATAGGGGGCGGTGCATTCTCTAGTTGCAGTGGTTTGACCTCAATCGAGATTCTAAATTCCGTGACTAGCATAGGAAGTTCTGCCTTTTACGGCTGCAGTGGTTTGGCATCTGTAACGATAGGCAATTCCGTGACGAGCATAGGAGAGAGTGCATTCGATGGTTGCCGCAATATTGAGTCGCTATATTGGGATTCAAATGTTTCTCCATATTGTTTGACCCAGTATTGTAAAAACAACCTAAAAACTGTAGTATTGGGAGATAATATTACGAGTATAGGCAGTAGAGCATTCTCGGGTTGCAGCGTCTTGACTTCAATAATAATCCCTAATTCTGTTACAAACATAGGAGATTATGCATTTAATAATTGTTCGGGACTGAAATCAATACAAATGTCTGCAAATATCCAAGAGGTAGGCTCTCATGCGTTTGATGGGTGCAATGTGTTTGAAAGTGAACGATTGGAAATCGGCCAGTTGTATGCTAAATTTAAAACAAGTACAATTTTTACTTCAAGTGCAGGAATACTGGTGAAGATTAATAATGATGAAGCAAATGCAACAGATGGCATCATAATTGTAAAAGATAAACCTAATACGTATTTTTCCGGCCCTTGTAAGGTATGTTGTAATGGAACTGTTATATACCAATCGGATGTTAACTATAGAACGCATAGTTTGCAGCCAAATTTGACTTATGAGTCAAATCCTACACAAATCTTAATATCGTCTGTTTCTTATGTGGAAGAGGATGCAAAAGTAGTTAAAACCGAAGTACAGAATCCAATTACAGGCGAATATGAAACTGGAGGAGCTTTGCGATTGACAAATCTTCCTCCAAACTCATCATATTATATCCCGTATAGAGTGTATTATGGAACAGGAAAGGATGATTACGAAGGAGGTAGCAACTATGTTTATACAAATAGCTTGACACTGAAAACTGAAACTCCAAAAGTCGTAAACAGTACAAGTGCAGTTGTTGCTGCTACTACTAACATTCTGGATGATGAAGTTTCTGTAGGTTTTGAATGGAGAAAGATAGATGCTCCAGCGGAGATTCCTTCAAAATCTGGTGGTGCTGTAATATATAATGGCCGAATGGAGGGAAAGATAATGAATCTGCAAACAGATAGCTATTATAAGGTTCGTGCATATTATGAATCACTAGAAGGCAAGAAATACTATGGCGAATGGGTAGGTTTCGACCCAAGTGATTTCTCATACTTTGAACCAACAGTTCATACATACGCAATGGCATCAGCACAGACAAGCAACAGTGTGAAGGTAAGAGGATATGCAGTTGCAGGTACGGATGACTTGGACGACCAGGGCTTCGAATATAATGAAGTTGGTTCTATTGCAGAGCCAAAGCGAGTGAGTGCAACGGGACAGTTGATGACTGCAACACTGGAAGGTTTGAAATATAATACTTCATACAATGTTCGTGCTTATGTGAAGACATCAAGCAAAACAGTTTATGGTGAAACTGTCACATTCAAGACTCCTTACACTGACGGAATCGAAGAAATCACGGTTGATGCAGTACAAGAACGAACAATACAAGGAGTTTATGATATGCAAGGCAGATTAATCAGTCGCGATTCAAACATAGATTTGTCAACATTGAAGCAAGGTATTTATATTATCAATGGTAAGAAGGTGCTGATTAAATAACTTCATTTGGCAGCGAAACTGCCGAACACTCAAATGACGAAGCCTCTTGGTCTAAAAATGATGACCGAGGGGCTTCTTTCGACTGTCGAACACTAAACCGCTAACGCGAAAAATATAAAATTTCGAAAAAACCTTCATTCCTTCAGTTTTGCTTGTAAGTGAGTGATAATCAGTGTGATATAGGCTGAAGGTAAATCTGTTTACCTTCAGCCACCTTCAGCCACCTTCAGGATTTGTATGTTTTTACTCATCTATTTATTATGGATTTCAGATGTTGCAGGTCTACTTAGTCTCTTTGAGAAGCCTGACACCTCCAAACTTGTTCACGAGGTAGCTATTGCTCTTATGGTTGGCAATTTCGTTAGCATTCCTTGCGCTGGTGGTGGCTCAGTCGGTAGAGAGGCTGGGATGGACGCAGGAAGGATGATGATTTCAGACTCCGTTGCTGGCTACATGCAGCAAAGATGGTCAAAGCATCCCGAAATATTGCGACAAGACGCAGGGGATATGGGGTTTAAAATTAAGTCTGTGTCAAAAGGTTGGTATTTAAAAAGGACATAATGAACCCCGAAAGTTTTTTCTCTAACATTCGGGGTTCATATCGGATTGTGATTATTTCTTAATGAATTGGCTTTGCCGATTCATCGGCGCGCCTCGGCATAGCATTCAAGCGAGCTTGATGCTATGCTTTCATCGCTTGATGAATTCAACTCTTCTGTTCTTTGCCTGACCTTCCTTGGTCTTGTTGTCAGCGATAGGCTCGTGTGACCCCTTACCTACGGCACGGAGGTTCCACTCGTCAACACCGAGCTTCACAAGGGCTGCTACCACAGCCTCAGCACGTGACTGTGAGAGAGGATCGTTGACCTTGTCTGAACCCTGGTTGTCGCAGTGACCCTGTACCTCGAAGCGAACCGACTTATTCTTGAGCATATAGTCTGCAACCTTCTGGATTTCCTCCATTGACTCAGGGAGGAGAGTAGCCTTACCGGTCTCGAAGAGGATATTGTTGGTCACGAATTTTCCGGTCTCCTGCATGGATTTCTCGACTGCAGTAAGGTCTGAAGCGTTGCGCTCATAGAGTTCCGCGCCTGCAGTGCCGAGACGGATATTGGAGAGACAGCAATACGGATAGTCATTACTCTGATAACAGAATTCAACATACTTTGGAGCGATTACATTAGGAGCGTTGATGATGCGCTTGCCGTTGATATAGACCTTCATCGCGCGCTGGTTGAATGACATGGCAAAATGGTTCCAACCGGCCTTCATTCCGGTGATCTTTCCGGTATTGTTCAGGTCAATAATCTCAGCTTCAACAGAGCCCTTTTCAGGCTTCTGAAGTCTGTATTTTACACTGCTGCCACCTCCCAGATTTGGAGCCCACCATATCATGATGTCACCGCAATACTCACTGGAATCGTCACCTCCATAATATTCAGTATAAGTGTTCAAACCCTGTCCGCCGTTCTTGAGGGCTATGTTCAGATTCATCTGACCACCATTGTCAGCAGGTTTTGACAGGTAGTAGTCAAATTCAAGGGTGAACTCCTCCGGAAGATAGCTGTACTGATTCTTCTTCATAAGAGGATATATTCTGCCGCCTTCACCGTCAAACTTTATGACCTTCCTGCCGCCAAGGTCCGTTACGCCCACGCTTCCCGCACTTATATCCCACTTGCTCGGGAATTCGCCCATCTTCTCACCTGCAAGATTGTCCTCGAACAGGACAATGCTGCCTGGAACGAAATCATTCTCCTCGCTGCTCATCGCGGCGTTCTGCATCTCAGGAGCTCCGAATTCAGAGTCCTCGTTTGCACCCTGCCTATTCTTGCCCTTTCCATCCAGCGCTTTGTCCATAGCGTCGTCAACCTCGCGCTCAACCTTGTTTTCAATCTTTTCCTTTACCTTCTCAACTGCCTTTTCCTTAAGTCTGTTAAGGAATCCCTGAGCCTGTGCATCAAAAGAAAAAGAGAATGAGAACAATAAAGTCAGCACTACTAACTTTGCGAAAATGGAATCTTTGTGTTTACTTGCATAAAAATACTTAATAATATGTCGTGACACCAGTATCGGCTATTTTACTATCTTCAACCATAGTTTCCGACTTTCAAGTTAGCCAATAAAGATTATCAATTGCAAAAGTACAATTTTTTCTAGAATAACGTGCAGAATTTCTCCGAAAACATCATAATATCACGCTTTTTTATGCAAAAACACAAAAAAGTACTTTCCAAGTGGCAAATTTGGAGAGACCCCCATACGAATAAGGCACAAAGTCAAGCCGAACACTGAACTGTTCCACGAAAAATAATAAATTCGTAAAAACCTTCATTCCTTCAGTTTTGCCTGTAAGTGAGTGATAATCAGTGTGATATAGGCTGAAGGTAAATCTGTTTACCTTCAGCTATCTTCAGCCACCTTCAGGATTTGTATGGTTTTCTCTCTACTATTCATGCAGGAGACGAAACCGTTTTGGCTGAAAGAAACTGAAGGAAACCTGAAGGAAGGCTGAAGGTTCTTGTATCAACCTTCAGCCGGTAAGGTATTGTGTTATAGGGTGTTATCTCATAAAACTGAAGGAAAAGCCAAAAATAGCAAAACTCTTTTTTCGGCAGCAAAACTGCCGAACACTTAATTGCTAATGCAGAAAAACATTATAAGAAAATGGGTCAAGTCTTATAAGAAATGACCTCACGAACCATAAGAAAATGCTTCACGAACCATAAGAAAAGTATCGTAACATTATAAGCAATTTCGTTGTGAGCCTATAGGAATTGCTTCATGAAACGCGTTTCTTTGCTCTTCGAAGCGCGGTGTTTTCTCCTTCGATGCGCGCTCCATAAACTGACATTTTTATTCTTTGAATAACTTTATCATGGTAATAGATAGAGTTTTTTTGTTTTTTCCTTTGTGATTCTTTTGATTTGTATTATATTTGTAACCAAATCCATGAATATTAAAGAATTTAAATAGAAAACTTTACCTGTATGAGAAAAAATTACTCCTTATTGTTTGTGTTGCTCGGTCTTTTGACTTGCAGCAACATGAAAGCTCAACTTAATCAGAATCCTGACAAGTTCTTGGGCAACATCACTACTCGTGGTTCGGTCAATGGCGGTGGAGTGGAATTCGCTTCGCTTTGGGACCAAATCACTCCAGAAAACGAATCGAAATGGGCTTCTATCGAAGGCAGCGCTCGCGGACAGTTCAACTGGGGCGGTTGCGACAATGCCTACAACTATGCTAAGAACCACCATTTCCCATTCAAGTTCCACACTCTGATTTGGGGTGGCCAATACCCAGGATGGATGGACAATCTCTCTAAGGAACAACAATACAAGGCAGTTGTGGAATGGATGGATGCTATCAAGAAACATTATCCTACGCTCGACATGATTGATGTCGTGAACGAAGCCGTTGCCGGACATGCTCCAGCTCCTTATCGCGAGGCACTCGGTGGTGAGGGAAAGACTGGTTACGACTGGATTATCAAGGCATTTGAGATGGCTCATGAACGCTGGCCAGATGCCATCCTTATCTACAATGACTACAACACATTCCAGTGGCAACGCTCTCAGTTCATCGACTTGGTAAGGACACTTCGCGATGCAGGTGCTCCAATCGATGCTTATGGATGCCAATCTCACGACCTTACCGGCTACAGCCTTGCTAACTTTAAGTCGGCAATGACTGAAATTCAGAATGCTCTGAAGATGCCTATGTACAGTACGGAATATGATATTGGTACTACAGACGACAATCAGCAATACACAAACTACAGCGAGCAAATCAAGTACATGTGGGAATGTGATTATGTAGCAGGTATCACTCTTTGGGGTTATATCTATGGTGCTACATGGACAACAGATGGTAACTCAGGTATCATCCGTGACGGTAAGGACCGTCCTGCTATGAAGTGGTTGAGAGAGTATATGGCTTCTGATGCTGCAAAGAATGCGAAGAGCCCATTCCCTGGCAGAAAGAAGGAAGCTTCGATATATGTAAAGCCTGCTCAATGGAACGCAACAGTGAAGGACACAACTACAATTGAGGTGCGTGCAAGTATGCGTACAAAGCAAATCGAAAAGGTGGAACTCTACACTGGTTCTACTTTGATAGCAACAATGACTGAAAGCCCTTACATCGCAGAATATTTCCCAACTCGTACGGGCAAAGTCAACTTGAAGGCAATTGTCTATACAACCGATGGCAGCAAATACGAGCGCCTCGGTGGTTTCAACGTGTGTGAACCTCGTGCTCCGTATAAGGACACTCCAACAGAATTGCCAGGAACTCTTCAGGCAGAAAACTTCGACTCAGGTGCTGATGGTATTTCATTCCACGACAGCGACTCAAAGGACGACGGCGGAACAAGCTATCGTAGAAACGGTGGTGGTGTGGATATCGTAACATGTAGTGGCGGCTATGCCATTGGTTACACAAATGCAGGCGAATGGCTTGAATATACTGTAAATGTAAAGGAAGCTGGTCTCTACAGCTATGAGGCTTATGTTTCTGCAGGTGCTTCAGGTGCTTCAATCAGCATTGGTTTGAGTGATGATGGCACTGTAACCGATTTGACAGGTACACTCCAGATTCCATGTATCACTTCTGGTAATTGGGACACTTATCGTTCTGTTTGTGGTCGTCTCTCAAAAGAACTCAAGGAAGGTCAGCAAGTTATCCGAATCAGTGTAACAGGCAGTCAGTGCAACATCGATAAGGTTGTGTTCAAGAAGGTAGAACTCAATAGCGGCTTGAAGGTTAGCCTTGCTGCAGATCCTTCTCCAGCAACAGTCAACAAGTCGACTGTTATTTCAGCAAAGGTAACAATACCAGAGGAAACAACCGTTTCGAAGATTCTCTTCTATGTAAACAACATTCTTAACAAGACAGTTGTAGCTGAACCTTATCAGATTACATACCGTCCAACAGCTAAGGGAACTTACCTCATCAATGCTGTTGCAGTGGATGCAAATGGTGCTCAATCCAACCTCGCAAAGATGAACCTCACAGTTCAGAAGGCTCGCTCAGCATATAAGGGAGCTATCACAATCCCAGGAACTATCGAGGCAGAAAACTTCGATAAGGGTGAGGACGGACTTTCATTCCATGATTCTGATACAGAAGACGAAGGTGGAGCAAAATACCGTACTGACAATGAAGGAGTGGACATCACAACCGGAAATGGTGGTTATGTTATCGGTTACACTCAGGCAAACGAATGGCTTGAATATACAGTAAATGTAACAGAACCAGGTAAGTATTCATACGAAGCAGTTGTTTCATCTGGAGCAGACGGTTCTGCTTTCACACTCTATCTCAACAACAACGGAAAACTCACAGCTCTCACAAGCAAGGTGACAGTTCCAAATAGTGGCAGTTGGGATACATATCGCACTGTGAAGGGTAACCTCCTCCGTCAACTTTCTGAAGGTCAGCAGATATTCCGCTTGACAATTACAGGAGCATATTGCAACATTGATAAACTCAACCTTATCTGCACTCTCAACACAGGTATCGAAGAGGTAATCGACCTTACGGGTGGAACTTATGCAGTTTACTCTACAACTGGTGTTTATGCAGGTGAAATGATGGTTGGAGGAAGCGAAACTCTCAGCAAGCAACTTGGTAACTTCACTGGCAAGACAGGCGTTTACATCCTGAAGGACCGCAAGACAGGCAAGTCGCGCAAAGTGGCTGCAACTAAGTAAAGTATTTCGATAGATAATACATATTAAAGAATAACCTCCCGGATGATTGCTCTGGGAGGTTATCTTATTGTTTGGGTAGTGTGGATTGTATGTCGGATATGATGAGAGAAACGCAAAAGTGTTCGTTTGAATGGCTTGCCCTTGCTGTCACAAACATCGGTTCGATGAGTAACATACAAACAATGTGTGGCTGCAATGGAAATGAATCTCAAAGCAGCAGAATAGGGCACTACCACACAAAAACTGCCGTCAGCTGCCAAAACCTTTTTCACTCCAACGATAAGTTCTTCAAACGAAAGTGAAGAAGTGTTTCGGGCATTTCCTCTGGTATGATTTGGAGAAATCGTCTCTTCCTCATAATAGGGTGGATTGCTTACGATTAGATCGAAGGCATTGCTGCATTGTTCCAGTTGGCAGAAACTTACGAAATCATATTCAATGGCACTGGTCCTTTCGTCGATTGAGGCTTCTTTGAAATTCCACTTTGCTTGTTCAATAGATTGTGGGTCGATGTCAATAGCAACAATATTAGCAGAAGGATAGGCATCGGCAGCCATTATTGATATTATTCCGCTTCCTGTTCCGATATCAAGTATGGTTGATGGCAAATCCTCACTAATGAGAAAGTTGCCGATAAGTATGCTGTCGGTACCGACTTTCATGCTACACTTATCATGCCATATCCTATATTTTTTCCAAAGGAAAAAGTCTTTGCTTTCAGCCATATTTCTTCATTATTTGATTGCAAAGGTAGTAAAAATGTATAATGTATAATGGAGAATTGATAATTTATTAAAAAAAATCCTGCATCTTGTATCCTGCATTGACTCAGTTTTGCATTATTTTTGGGGGAAAAGCAAAAAAAAATTACTTCGTCGAACTAAAGTTTCTGCATTTTTTGTATCTTTGCACCATATTATATACAAAAAGAAATTAGGCGTATGAAAGCATTAAACAAGAGAACTGCTCCAAAGAGTCAGGCACCCGAGAGAATCATCCAGTTTGGCGAAGGTAACTTCCTTCGTTGTTTCGTTGATTGGATTATCTTCAACATGAACCAAAAAACAGATTTCAATAGTAGTGTCGTAATCGTGCAACCTATTGAAAAGGGTATGGCTGATATGCTCAATGGTCAGGATTGTCTATACCATGTAAATCTCCAAGGTCGTCTTGGTGGCGAAGTTATTAATTCGTTGACACGTATTGATTGCGTCAGTCGTGCATTGAATCCTTACACACAGAATCAGGCATTCATGGCATTGGCAGAACAACCAGAAATTCGTTTCGTAATATCAAACACAACAGAAGCTGGTATCGCATTCGACCCTTCTTGCAAGTTCTCTGATGCTCCTGCAAGTTCATATCCAGGTAAGTTGACTCAATTGCTTTTCCATCGTTACAAGACTTTTGATGGTGCTGCAGATAAAGGACTTATCATGATGCCTTGCGAACTTATTTTCCTCAATGGTCATCATCTCAAGGAATGTATCTATCAGTATATTGAACTATGGAAAGATGACTTCGCAGGTGATTATGAAGGATTCAAGGATTGGTTCACTAACTATTGCTATGTTTGTGCAACACTTGTTGACCGCATTGTTCCTGGATTCCCTCGCAAGGAAATCGCCCAAATACAGGAGAAGGTTTGCTATCGCGACAATATGGTAGTACAAGGTGAAGCATTCCACCTTTGGGTAATTGAGAAACCTGAAAATATGTCGATTGAAGCATTGAAGGAAGAATTCCCTGCAGAGAAGGCAGGTCTTCATGTGCTTATTGCAGAATCAGAAAAACCTTACCATGAACGTAAGGTCACATTGCTCAATGGTCCTCACACTGTGTTGAGCCCTGTTGCTTTCCTCAGTGGAATTAATATTGTACGTGATGCATGCAACGATCCTGTTGTTGGTCAGTTTATTCATAAGGTCCAGTTTGATGAACTTATGCAAACCCTCAATCTCCCAATGGATGAACTGAAGCAATTTGCTGCAGATGTACTCGAGCGCTTCAACAATCCTTATGTTGACCATCAGGTAACAAGCATCATGCTCAATTCATTCCCTAAATATGAAACTCGCGACCTTCCAGGACTCAAGACTTATTTGGAACGCAAGGGAGAACTTCCACAGGGACTCGTATTTGGCCTTGCTGCAATAATCACATATTATAAGGGCGGCAAGCGTGAGGATGGTACAGAGATAGTTCCAAATGATGCTCCTGAAATTATGCAGATGCTGACCGAATTGTGGAAGACTAATGATACACAAAAGGTTGCAGAAGGAGTTCTTGCTGCTACATCTATATGGCATGAAGACTTGAACCTTATTCCAGGTTTGACATCTCTTGTTAAGGCTGACCTCGACAAGATTCAGTCGCTTGGAATGAAGGAAGCTGTAAAGACAATTTTGTAATAAGAAATTGGGAGTGAAGCATACAGCGGTCATAATCGGAGCAGGACCCGCGGGAGCGGCATGTGGAATAAGATTGATGCAGGCAGGCGTTGACTGTCTGCTCGTTGACCGTCAGAAGTTTCCAAGAGAGAAACTGTGTGCAGGCTTGTTTACCCAGAAATCACAACAATGCCTTAAGGAACTTTTGCGCGAAGACAGATACAATGCTTGTATGGAAGCTGCAAAAGTCAGTCATGAAACCGACTTCGCTTTATACAAGGGAAAGCATGAAATGGTTAGATGCCAACCAGCGAAACCTATCGTGCTTGTCAATCGTCCTTCATTTGATGAATGGTTGGTAGAACATTACGTCAGCATAGGTGGAAGATTCAGGGATGGAGAGGAACTGGTCGATATCGACTACGAGAACAAGAAAGCCAAATTCCAAGATATGGAGGTTGATTACGACTTCCTCATTGCCGCAGATGGAGCCAATTCTACGGTAGGACATATCCTATCGCGCATATTCCCTATATCTTTTGAGAAACGCGAAAAAAATCCAATGTGTTTGGAAATCAATGTCGATAGGGCCGACCTTGATATGAAAGGGGTAAATATCTACTTCGGTATTGTTCCAAAGAGTTATGCTTGGGTATTCTCAAAAGGAGAACAGGTATGTGTAGGAATGGTGAAACTACCAGGAGAGCAGTTTAATGTGAACAATGCAATGCGCAAGTTCATTGGCGAACTGAATATAAATAATCCTCAAAAATATCCACTACGAGGTGCTATGCTGCCAATAGGCAATTACATGCAGACACCTTATTTCAGTGACATCCTTTTTGTGGGAGATGCAGCGGGATTGGTAGAACCGTTAACGGGTGAAGGCATTTATTATGCTTTACAGAGCGGTGTGTATGCTGCCGAATCTGTTATTGCAATTGAGTCGCATCCTGTTGGTCCGCTTTATGCTGAAAAGATAGAGCATTTGAAACGACTTATTGATAAAGGCGCATTCTACCAACGACTGCTCGAAAACAAATGGACAAGCAATTTGTTCTTCCGATATGCTCATAATCATGCTGGTTTTATCAAGCATTTCTATGAAACACAGATAGAGAATGCATGTCTGGATAGTTTCCTCAAAATAGTATTAAAATATAAATGGAATAAATAGGTATGAAGAAGTATTTGTTTGCTTTGTTAGGCATATTGCTTATGCAGTGGAATGTCCTGTATGCTCAAGTGCCTGTTGATACAACGAAGGCAGAACCAATGTCGTGGTATCAGGCAATGCGTCAGACAAAATACGAATGGTATGTGAGCAAGCAAGCACGAAACGTAGGCGATAGCATTGTAAAGTATCAATTGCCAAGTGGTGGCTGGGCAAAGAATCAGGATTGGGGATTGGGCCCAGATACAGTGTATATGCAGGACTGCTTCCGTACAGGTATAGGTTCAACTATTGATAATGGAGCTACATGTCAGGAATTGCGTTTCCTCGCAAAGATGTATTATTACACTAATCTGATAGACTATCGCATTGCTTTCCTCAATGGAATGGAATTCCTTTTGAAAATGCAATATGAAAATGGAGGTTGGCCACAATATTATCCATCAAGGGGAGAAGGCCACTATTCAAATCATATTACGTTCAATGACAATGCGATGGTCAATGTCATGAATTTCCTTCTTGAGGTTTCTAAAAATGGAGAGCCTTATGACATGCTCTGGTTGCCAAAGGACTTGTTGGAAAGATGTAAGAATGCGTATGATAAAGGTGTGGAATGCATCTTGAAATGTCAGATTATTGTTGATGGGCAACCTACAGTTTGGTGCCAGCAACATGATGAGGTTACATTTAAACCCGCAGGAGGACGGGCTTATGAATTGCCTTCATTTTGTGGAACTTCTGAAACAGCCAATATACTTCAGGTTTTGTATGCACAGCCAAACCAACGTGACGAACGTTTGATCATGGCTATTGATGGTGCTATTAGATGGTTGGAAAATCATAAAATAGAAGGAAAGGCAATTGAACACTATACAAACAAAGAAGGAAAACCTGATATTCGATTGGTTGACAGACCAGGAGCTCCGGATATGTGGGCAAGGTTCTATGATTTAATAAGTGGTGAACCTATGTTTTGTGGTCGTGACGGTGTTCCTCATAAGAAAGTTGAGGAAATTGAATATGAGCGCAGAACTGGATATAGTTGGTTTGGCACTGAACCAGCCGAACTAATCAAGTACCATTCTCAATGGGAAGCATATATCCTTGACAGTTATAAGATAGAGGAATAATATTATCAAGAGTAGGTGATGAAATCATTAGTTTACAGTCTCGCATTTTGTTTGCTCCTATGCTCCTGTGGATGGGGTATCGGAGATGATGTCGAAGCTGAAGCTTCCGATAGTTTGGATGTTGATACTATAGCTATGGAAGAGCTCGACTTGTTTGATGATGCACCGATTCCGGATGCAGCAGACAAGTTGTTTGATGATTTCTTCTATTCATATGTGACAGATGAGAGCTACAGAACCGAACGTACGACCAGTGGCCTCTCATTTAATGCTTTTGATGATATGCCAGAGGCCGTATTTTCCATCGTTTATGAACGCGAAGAAGACCTTGAGTTGGCTAAGGATACTTCTGTCAATGAGGTAAGTGTGGAAATGATAGATTGGTCGGATGATAGAATTGTCAGATATCGTTTCAACCGAAATAATGAAGGGAAATGGTATCTTACAGGTACTGAAGATGACCACATCGATAATACTCCTAATGCTGGGTTCTTTGCGTTTATGCATGATTTTGTTACCGATTCTTTGTATCAGCACGAATCTATTGAATTCCCTCTTCAGTATACATTATATTCCTATGAGGATGCGGAAACGATTCATACTTCATTCGAACCTGATGAATGGAATGCATTGTGTGATGAGTTGCCCGATTTGAGTGAAAAGATTGTCAGTGTGGATTATGGTCAGACCATAATCAGCCAAAACCGAAAGTCGGTTCAATTGAAAGGTTTGGTGAATTCTATGGCTATTAAGTTCCATTTCGTGTTCTCGAGTGGCAGATGGAGATTGGTACAGATGGAGTCATAGTAGATGATTATAATAAATAAAGTTCTTGACAACAGATGAGAAAACGGATATATAATACATTTGGAATAGAAGCTTATGCGAATGATATAGTTGAGTACGGTAGTGTTGCAGAACTGCAAAATATTGTGCCTACTTTGCAAAACTGCCAATACTTCCATGTTGGCGGCGGTAGCAATCTGTTGTTTACGAAGGATTATGAAGGAACTATTCTTCATAGCAAGATACTTGGCGTAGAAGATGTGTCATATGAATATTCACAATCGTCGGATGATGTGTATCTGAAGGTCGGTTCTGGAATGGTATGGGATGATTTCGTTGGATATTGTGTTGGGAATGGCTTGTGTGGCGCAGAGAACTTGTCGCTCATTCCGGGAGAGGTTGGTGCAAGTGCTGTTCAGAATATTGGAGCGTATGGTGTTGAGGCTAAAGACATTATTGTTGAAGTTGAGTGTGTCAGTTTGACTACAGGAGAAAAGAGGACCTTTACTAATGCAGAATGTCAGTATTCATATCGCCAAAGTATTTTCAAGAAAGAACTTAAGGGACAATATGCTGTTGTGTATGTAGTATATAGGCTTTCACGAAAGTTTACTCCAATGCTCGACTATGGCAATATAAGAAGTCAATTGAGTGATGGCGAAAACGTGACTCCACAAGCAATTCGAGATGCGATAATCAATATAAGGCAAACAAAACTTCCCGACCCAAAAGTAACGGGCAATGCAGGTTCTTTCTTTATGAACCCTGTTGTGAGTAAAGAGAAGTTTGAAGAGTTGTATGCTCAGTATTCAAATATGCCATACTATGAGGTTGAAGGTGGAGTTAAGATACCTGCAGGTTGGATGATTGAACAATGTGGATGGAAAGGCAAGGCATTAGGTCCGGCTGCAGTTCATGACCGTCAAGCATTGGTGTTGGTCAACCTTGGAGGTGCAACAGGTGCGGATATTATCTGTTTGTGTGAAGCAGTCAGAAAGAGTGTAAAAGATAAGTTTGGGATAACCATTAATCCAGAAGTAAATATAATATGAGGATAACTCTTCTTGGAACGGGAACATCAAATGGTGTGCCACAAATCGGTTGCGATTGTGCGACATGTACTTCTACCGACCCAAAGGACAAGCGCTTGCGTTGTTCTGCATTGGTAGAGAACGATGCGACTCGCATTCTTATTGATTGTGGTCCCGATTTTCGTCAGCAGGTCTTGGCAAATGGCTTTAAGAAGATTGATGCAATATTTATCACACACGAACATTATGACCATGTAGGTGGATTGGATGATTTGCGTCCATTCAGCTTGTTTGGTGACATAAACGTATATGCTGAGGATTATTGTGCCGAACATTTGATGCAACGAATACCTTATTGCTTTACTCCGCCAGAAAAAAGATACCCAGGAGTACCAGCAATTTCTTTGGAACATATGGAACCACATGTTCCAGTGAAAGTGGGAAGTATTGAGGTCGTCCCAATTCGTATCATGCACGGGAAACTTCCTATTGTCGGTTTTCGCATTGGCAATCTGGCATATATTACTGATATGAAGTCAATGCCTGATGAAGAGTGGAATTATTTGGAAGATGTAGATATACTTATCGTCAATGCCCTTCATCATAAGTCGCATCCAAGTCATCAAACAGTGGAGGATGCAATAGCATTTGCGCAAAAGGTTGGTGCGCGTGAAACATACTTCATCCACATGAGCCATTATGTTCTTCCTCACGAAGTGGAGGAGAAACTCTTGCCTCCTCATATTCATTTTGGATATGATGGCCTTACGCTTAATATATAATATATATAATGTGTAATAAGAAAGGCAACATCCATTTGGGTGTTGCCTTATTTCATTGCTTACTTGTTGTAGTATTTCTTTCCGTTTCGGATGACGATTCCTTTGTAGTTGTCGTCAACAGGAATACCTAATAGATTGTATGTCTTTGTTTCTTTTGGATAAGAGTCATTGCTGATGACTTGGATAGAAGCTGGAGTTCCATATGTTATTTCTTGTCCTACTTCAGTGTCAATTTCATAATCATACGCATAGGCTTTGCCTGAAATTCCGGTACTATGACGTCCAACAAGTGTTGCACCTGGAATATCGAGTTGTGAGTATGAACGCAAAGTGAGTTTTTCTCCAGCCTTAGAACGAACGGCAAGATAAGTTACTTTGCTATTGCTCCATTCCATATCTACTTCGAAACCTCCACGGGCGCAAAGTCCGTACGCACTTCCTTGTTTCCATGCTGTTGGTATAGCAGGCAAGAGATGAACGGCACCATCGTGGCTTTGGATGAGCATTTCGGCAATGCCAGCAGTCACACCAAAGTTTCCATCAATTTGGAACGGTGGATGAGCGTCGAAGAGGTTAGGGAATGTGCGTCCCTTTGGATATTTCTGTGTATCAGCATCTGATTCTGATGGGAGCAGATTGAGCATATTGCGAATGATTGTGTAGGCGTGAGTTCCATCAAGCATACGAGCCCAGAAGTTTGTCTTCCATCCAAGACTCCAACCTGTTGCTTCATCTCCACGTTGAGTTAGTGTAACCTTTGCTGCGTTGTAGAGTTTTGGAGTGTTGAACTTACTGATTTGGTTTGAAGGATAGAGACCATAGAGATGACTGATATGGCGGTGTTGGTCATTTGGATTGTCTGCATCCTCAAGCCATTCCTGCAGTTGACCGTATTTTCCAACTTTCATTGGAGGCAACTGAGTGATGACATCTTCCAATGTATCTTGATAGAGTTCGTCTTTTCCAAGAACCTTTGCTGCATTGAGTGCATTGCTCAAGGCATCGAAAGCTATCTGGTTGTCCATAGTACAACCTGCAATGATAGGCGATGATTTGCCCATAGGTTCATGTTCTGGACTTACAGAAGGCACAACCACAAGATAACCATACTTTGGATGCTTCTGCATATAGTCGAGATAGAAATCGGCTGCTCCTCTAATGACTGGGTACCATTCGGTAAGGAAGTCCTTATCCATTGTGAACTGATAGTGTTCCCAAAGGTGGGTGGCGAGCCAAGCTCCTCCGTTTGGATACATTCCCCAATAAGCACCATCCACAGGACCGGCAATACGCCAAATGTCTGTGTTGTGATGAGCCATCCATCCACGGCACCCATACATTGTCTTTGCTGTTATTGCACCAGTTTCGGAA
The DNA here is from genome assembly GCA_024398435.1 of Bacteroidaceae bacterium. GTDB lineage: Bacteria > Bacteroidota > Bacteroidia > Bacteroidales > Bacteroidaceae > Colivivens. The sequence continues at coordinate 117,163 of JAKSJD010000003.1, forward strand.
AGGTCTTTTATCATAGAGAACAAAGGCTCTGCTGTTTCGCTGAGGTTGCATACTTCCGCTGGCCAATAGTTCATCTGTGCATTGATGTTGATGGTGTACTTACTGTCCCAAGGGGCATCATGCTTGTCATTCCAAATACCTTGTAGGTTGGCAGGTTGTCCTCCTGGTTGTGAGGATGAGATAAGCAGATACCTACCATAGTTGAACATAAGAGTTGCCATTCCTACATCGGTTGTTTTCTTGCTGAAAGCATCAAGACGCTTATCAGTTGGCAAATAGCTGTTGTCGGTAAAAGTACCGAGCGAAAGTTTTACGCGAGAGAATTGACTTTGATATTTCTCGATATGGCGGGCAAGCAATTCATCATAGGAATATTGGCGGGCATTGGTTAGCAAACGCTGTATCTTGGTGTCGGCATTGCCTCGCGTGTTCTTGTAGTTGATGAAGTTTGTGGCAGCACAGATATAAAGTGTGACTTCGGTAGCACTTCTGACATATATGCTTGAAGAGGTGCGTGTAATCTTTCCGTTAGTTTCGATTTCCGTCTTGCACTTTGCAGTAAGAGCAGAATTGATACCTTCCTGCGATTCGCCCTTGATGGTAGCTGTGAGTGCATTGGCTCCATATGTGACAGTTGTGTTGAACGGACTGCTCTGAGAGAGTTGAAGGTTCAGTTCTGTGCTGTCGGAAGTTATATGCATCACAATGATACTGTCGGCAAGTGAGGCAAATGTAGTGCGGGTATATGTTGTTCCTTCGTTGGTGAAGCAAACAGTAGATACACCGCATTCGAGGTCGAGTTCGCGCATATATTCGGTTATGTCCTTATCGAGTGCCTTGAGTGATTTAATCTTAAGGCTGCCCAACGAAAGATATCTCATGCCGTGAGGACCTTTGATGAAGTCGGCATCAATGATGTCTTGTGCTTCCTTTTCCTTTCCTGAGAAGATAAGGTTGCGCACTTCCTGCAATCGGTTGAGTGACTTTGTACTATTGTTGTTGTGGGGACCGCCACTCCAGAATGTCTCTTCGTTGAGTTGGATTTCTTCTGTTGTAGTTCCTCCATATACCATTCCGCCCATTCGTGAGTTTCCGATTGGGAGTGCCTCAAGCCAGATGGATGCAGGTTTATCGTACCAAAGGCGAGTGTCAGGATTCTGTGCTGATGCATTTGCCGCAAACATCAGAACCAAAATAGCAGATAGTGTAAATGCTTTCTTTGTCATTTTTTTATAATTGTATTGAAATGTTTAGGCAACACCCATTGTGGATGTTGCCTAAATATGAATCCGAACTGATTGTTATGGAATGTTCTTCTTGTCTGTTGTCCAGCCTTCAACTTGTGAAAGTCCGCATGGATTGCCTGTGAACATCTTTCCAGCTTCGTCGTCGCTCTTGAGCTGCCACTTGAGCCAAGCAGTTGCAACCTTTGCAAACTCGCCTCCATAAGGACGGCCGTATGTGCCTCCGTGTCCAACGTTTAAGTTGCAGACGAATGCAGGAACATGGTCGATGCGCTTGAAATCGTCCATACCATTGTTGTATGCGATATCGGTTGGGCCACCGAGCATATACATGATAGGTGTGTGGATTTCCTTCAGACGTGACTTTTCTGGCATTGGCATACCTGGCATTGCCTGTGAACGACCTTCGCTGGTGAACAAACCGCTGTTGCAGATCATGACTGTCTTGAGGCGTGGTTCCTTTGCGATGTCGAGAGTTTGAAGTCCACCGCATGACATACCTGCTGCTGCAATGTTCTTCTTGTCAATCTTCTTGTAGTACTGGCTATTCTTGTTCTTGTTTTGTGCAAGAATCCAATCGATAGCATCGATGAGTTGCTTTGATTCAGAACCATCGTGTGAGAATCCTGCTCCTTGGCTTGGCATAGGACCGATTGCAACAACGATGAATCCGTGAGATGCAATTTCGTTGAGGAAGTTGATGTGTTCACGAGGTGAATTTGCACAACCTCCGTTTCCCCATACAAGTACTGGAAGAGGATTGTTCTTACCAAACTTGCTGAGATCCTGTGGACGGAATACTGTGTGAGTTGCAAGAGATGCATCGCTAACCATGATTGCCTTGAATTCGCCGGTGCCACCGCCTTCGAGGATTTCACTCTTTACTTCCTGTGCCTGGATTGTCAGTGCTGACAATAAGGCAACTAATGTTGTTAAGATTTTCATAATTAAGTCTTTGTTAGGTTTATTATTAAGAATACTATTTTTGATGTGACAAACTATTCTTCTTTGATTGCTCGCTCCTGTTGAATAAGGCGATGAGAACACTTCCGAGTATGCCCGAACAGAGCGAACCCATCAGTACGGCTATCTTTCCGCTGGAGCGAAGGTGTTCGGTCATGTCTGGGAATTCGGCGAATGAAAGTGTATCCACGAAGATACTCATTGTGAATCCGATACCTCCAAGGCATGCAACGGCAAACAACATCTTCCATGTGGCCTTGTCAGGCATTTCGCCCACTTTCAGTTTTATGGCAAGGAGAGATGCGAGAGTGATGCCGATTGGCTTACCGAGAAGAAGTCCGAAGAAGATGCCCATGCCAACGCTTCCGATTTCTGGTGAGTACTGGAATATGTTGAAATAGCTCATGTCTGGTATTTCCACACCTGCATTGGCCAATGCAAATATTGGCATGATGCAGAAATTGACCCATGGATTGAGAGCATGCTCAAGTCGGTAACTCATTCCAATTGAGTTGCGGCTGATGTGCGACATGCGACGAAGGCAATGGCGCTGAAGGTCGTTAGGGAATTCTGATTCCATTTCGTCGATATGGTCATAAGCTTCGAGTCGATGGGTGTATTCCTTGTTGCGACGGAAAAGATAAGCCTTGCCATAACGGGCATCCATCGGTATCATGAATGCCATGACTACACCTGACATGGTTGCATGGATACCGGCATAATAGAACAATGACCAAACGGCAGCTGCCGGTATGAGATACATCATCATACGGTTTTCGCCCATCAATTTCATTATGTAGATTCCGGCAAGAATGACCAATGCAATGCAAAGGAGCGGAAGGTTGATGTGGCCGCCATAGAAGAATGCCACAACCAGGATGGCTCCCAAATCGTCGGCAATGGCAAGGGCTGTAAGGAATATCTTCAATGAGATTGGTACCCTGTTGCCCAAGATTGACATTATGCCGACGGCAAATGCTATGTCGGTGGCTGTAGGGATTCCCCATCCGCTTCCCGCCTGTGTGTGTATATTAAATAATGTGTAGATTAATGCGGGTGCTGCCATACCTCCGGCTGCTGCTATCACTGGCATCATGGCCTTCTTGACCGATGAGAGTTCGCCACAAACCATTTCGCGCTTGATTTCCAAACCAACCGTAAAGAAGAATATGACCATCAAGATGTCGTTGATAAACTTCTCGACCGTCATGTCCTTTGGAAATACCCAGTCAATTGCGCGTGTGCCGTCTTGACAGATAGGGGATTGGATGGAAATAGTAAGACTTGTTTCGAGGAAATCGTGATACAAGTCGCGGGTGAATGGTAGGTTGGCCAGCAGCATTGCGATGATGACGCAAAGAATCAGTACGCCTCCTGCTGCCCATGGCTGCTGTCTGAAAGCCTTATCTGAGAGGTTGATGGCTCTGACGCTCTTGGCCCATTTGTATGTCGGAATTAGTTTCATGTCTAATGTTTGTTTAAGTTGCAAAGTTAGTGAAAAATTTAATATGTACAAAACAAATAGAGAAAAACTTATCTGTTGCATATCGAACGAAACTGAAATTATATTTCAGAAATGGTAAATTCCCGCTATTTTTCTTGCATGCAACAGACTGAATTATACGTTTTGTTTTGCTTAAAAGTATTATTCATATAGTTCCATTTTATAATTTTCATTGCTGTAAAACCTAAAACACATGGTCATAAACTTAAATTAACGTCGCTGTTTATCTAGATTACGTACGCCGTTTATCTAAATTGCGACGCTGTTTATCTAAATTACGTCGCTAATTTAAGAATGTTCTTATAGAAAACATAAAATAGAGCAATGAAAACAGTGAAATATCTTTAGCTTCGGAAGGTTTTGTAACTTGACATATTAAACCGATTTCTCTTGAACGAAGACAAAAAGAAAGAGGATAAATCATTGAATGAAATATCCTCTTTGTGTATAAAATAGAGTGGGGCAGCCGATGAGGCCTTCACACTTTGTGGGCGGAATTAGATTTCGCGCATCATATAACGCTTTGGCGCAACACCTGTGACACGCTTGAAATAGCGTCCGAAGAAACTTTGGCTTGGGAAATTGAGCATGTCGCTAATCTGCTGAATCTTGTAGTTCTTCTCGCGCATGAGCTGGATTGCCTGAGCTACTACATATTCATCAATCCACTGACTTGCATTCTTTCCGCTGTAAGCTATTGTTACGCTTGAAAGATATTTAGGACTAAGTCCCAACTTTGCTGCATAGAACTTCACTTCGCGTTCTTTTGATGAATATGTGTTGAGCAAGTTGATGTATTCGCGGAAGAGGTTTTCCTGACGTGAGATAGCCTTGCCCTGCACTTCCATCTTGAAGTTGAAGATTCGGATGACGTTGATGTTGAGCAAATCGTAGAATGAAAGAATCACAGTCTTGAGGTCCTTGTCGGAGATTGTCTTTCTAGAGATTTCCTTCTTGATATCATCAAATATCTCACTGAGGTGAAGCATGTCGCTTGCGTCGCAATCTGTTATACGGCACTTGCAGCGAAGGTTCACTTTGTCCTTATACAAGCCAATGCGCTCGAAAGAGTCGAGGTCCATTTGCTCTGAAATAAGAATGGTCAGATATCGGGCATTGTCGGAAATATTGGTAATCGACATTGTGGAACCAGGAGTGATGAGCATGAGCATGTTCTTTGTCACATGTATATCCTCTTTGTTTACAACCAGAGAAATGCTGCCTTCGAGCATGATGACCATCAAACCATATGAAAGGTGATAGTTTTCGTTCTTAGCATAGAGCTCGGTAATGGCATTCTTGTAATACTGATTGTCGAAGAGATATATAAGGTCCTTCACGTAGGCAATGCTTCGTTCCGTGATATTATCGATACCGATTGCCGAGTCCTGAATATATTTACATTTGTTCTTTTCCATGATTGAATCGTTTTAGTGGGTTATCCTACTTTTAATAAACTAAATTGAAAGTTTCTTGCTGTACAGACGAATATAGTCGCGAGGCGAAACACCTATGACACGCTTGAAATAACGTCCGAAGAAACTCTGAGTGGAAAAGTTGAACATAGTGCTTATTGTCTTGATGTTGTCCTTGTTCTTGTAGAGCTGAAGGATGATGCAATAAGCCACGTATTGGTCGATCATCTTAGAGGCAGTAGAGCCAGCATACACTCTTGTGATGCCCGACAACTGTTTCTGAGTGAGTCCGATAGATGAAGCATAGAATGTGACAGTGCGTTCCTTGAGATAGTTCTTCTGCAGCAAATCGATGAAGTGGAAGAAAATCACCTTTTGAATGCAATCCGAGAATGCCACGATTTCAGAAGTTGTCGGTGCTGTCTCGTATGACTGAATGTGAACGAGAAGGATAGTGAGGCGAGCGCGAAGGGCAGCTTCCTTAAAGATATTGGTTTGATATTCCACTACTTTCTTTACCTTATCGTAATCAGCAGCAGCCTGTGCTATCTGGTCGGTTGTGAAATGATAGTGCTTGAAGATAAAGCATGAAGCCTTAGCCTGACTGTCGGAAATTGCTGCAGCCACATCGTCGAGAATGTGTCCCTGCACGAGAATGCAGAAGAGCTTACATCTTGAACTGATGATTTCCACCTGTGTGCATGGTGTGATAAGCAGATGGTCATTACTCTTTACCTTGACTTCGGCGCCATTAATCTTCAGATGAAGGCAACCTTGCATCACAGTAACACGGCAATTGTACTTAGAGTTGTAAATCATAGGATGGGATGCAATCTTAGGCTCATCCTTCTGATTGAAATTGTCTATGCAGATGAATTTGTCGTTATAAGAGGCGAAATTCATTCCTTTGCCTAATTCCTGGACATTGAAAATGTTGCTTTTTGCCATACTTATTTGAGGTTGATTGTTTTTTCAATTTGATTAATACCACAATGGTGAGGTTAGTTTTCAGTATCTTTACTATCAGCAGCTCTGAGAATGAGTGTCGTTGCTCCAATTGTTATCACTGCACCGTCTTCAAGGTTTATCCTATCGCAATCTTTGAGAATTTGGTTCATGTAAAAGGTTCCTGTATCGCTTGGAGCATCCCTTAGGATGTATTTCAGCTCTCCTTTCTTGTTGTACTCAACCTTTATGGCACAATGGAACGTATCGATGCTTGGATCACTTGTCTCAATTGGCTTGTTGATATTAGTTCCTTTAAGGTATCTACCAAATTCGTTGTCGCCGAGGCTTAGCGGAATGATTTGCTTGTAGGCAAATTGGTTTTCAACAACTATGACGCTTCCAAAATCCTTATCGAATTGGTTTTCGTCTATTTGGCGTTCTTGGTGGATTCCTGTGAGTTTGGATTTCCCAATGCGTATCTTGAATTCTTTCTTGCATTCCTGACATACAAAGACGAGCGATTGTCCGTCTTCGTATTTGGTTTCGTCAAATACGATGTACGCGTCGCATTTCGGACATCTGACTCTCTTCATATAAAGGAATAATGGTTATGAATTTCTATTGAGGCGCTATAACTGTTGTTTCCTCGGTTTAGGCGCTTACAGTTTGCGTATAAACGCCTATTCCCGATAAACTATATGTGTCGTAATGGGGTAGAGAAGAAGCAATTGCCTAAAAATAGTTTGCTCTTTGGCCCCAAACTCTAAAAGAACTCTTAGTATCTGTCAGTTCATTATTCTGCAGCTGGAGCTGGAGCAGCTTCGCCTGAAGTTTCAGCAGGAGCCTGAGTTGCAGGGAATGAAGGAATGTTGTTAGCGTCAGTCTGTGCTGGAGCTGTAACGTTGATAGGCTGCTCTTCAACTGTTGCCTTTGGAACAAATGCAACTGCACATACACTGAGAACTACCATTACGATTGCAAGAGTCCAAGTTGCCTTCTCGAGGAAGTCTGTAGTCTTGCGAACGCCCATGATTTGGTTTGAAGAAGAGAATCCAGAAGCAAGACCGCCTCCCTTAGATTCCTGAATAAGAACGATTCCGCACATCAAGATTGAAACGAGAATCGCTAAGATGATGATTAATGGATACATTGTTTTAAATATTTTTTATTGTTTAATATTCTTTTTTACCTTTTACGGGGTGCAAAGTTAATACTTTTTTTTATTAAATCCAATGATTTATAAGGAATATTTGATATTTTTACCAATTTGCTACCGTTGCATTGTAGATTTGGTCTACAATATCGTTAATCATTTCTTGTACAAGCTCTTCCTGAACGGCAGAAAGTTGTTGTTTCGAATCGTAAACTGTAGTCGATGAGAACTTCTGTTCGAAGTCTTCCTCATGCTTTGTTGTATTGACGAATCTCACGTTCACGGTAAGTTTCAATTGTGTTTGTGCGGAATAACCATCCGAAGCCACCGACTTGTTCGTCTGTGAGTATTCTGTGATTTCTCCGGCCAACTGCAAATGACCGTTCTTTTTCAGCACTTTCAATTTCGTCTTCTTTGCATAAGCATCAGAAAGTGAATTGTAGAACATTCCTTCCATTGGAGCCCAGACATAGGCACAGCGGATAGGGAATTTGTCGAAAGAAATGCTCTTCACCTTGTCATAGTTGATGTTCGAGCCATTGAAGGTGTAGCTTACGGTGCATGCCGTCAGAATGATGATAGCTGAAAGCATGCCGCTAATCGTCCAAGCTTTATATTTAGTCGATTTCATAAATCCTTATCTTCCTATAGAGAGTTCGTTCACTGATTCCAAGTTCTCTTGCTGCCTTACCTCTGTTGCCGTTGTTGCGCTTCAGAGAGTCTATGATGTTCTGGCGTTCCATTTCCTGCATTGTGCGAGGAGACGACTCAACATAAACTTCTGCTATTGGAATGTTGTCTTCCATATATTCCGTGGCAGGATGTTGGGTAGGAATGGTAGGCGCCTGCATGATAGAAGGGTTTTGTATCACGGTAGGCTGAATCACGCTGTTCTCCTTGTTTTGATTTATCATCTGTTTCAAGTCTTTCACTTCATTGCTGAGGCGAGAAAGCACTTGGAATATCATATCTCGTTCGTTTTCGTAAACATAGTCCGATTGCTGCTGAGGCTTTGCAATGACGAGTCCTCTGCCTGTCGCAGAATCGTCAGTGATGCCAAACTGCTTCAGTGTTTCAGCATTTATCACACGGTCGGTCGAAATGAATGTGATTTGTTCAGCAAGGTTCTTGAGCTGTCGGATGTTTCCTGGCCATTTGAACATCTTCAGTAGTTGCTTCGCATCTTCTGTGAGGCTGATAGGAGCAACCTTATATTTCATGGCAATATCCCTTGCAAAGTATGTGAAGAGCAGGATAATGTCGTCTCCGCGTTCTCTCAATGGAGGGATGTTGAGTGAAATGGTGTTCAGACGATAATATAAGTCTTCGCGGAACTTACCTTCACTGATAGCTCTATCTAGGTTGACATTAGTGGCAGCAACAATGCGAACGTTTGTCTTTTTCACCTCTGATGAGCCGACGCGAAGATATTCGCCGGTTTCGAGCACTCGAAGCAAGCGGGCTTGTGTTTGCAGTGGAAGTTCTCCCACTTCATCAAGGAATAATGTTCCGTCATTGGCTTCACCGAAATAGCCTTCGCGATCGCGGTCGGCACCAGTGAAAGCTCCTTTTACGTGTCCGAACAATTCGCTGTCGATTGTTCCTTCAGGGATTGAACCACAGTTGATGGCTAAATATTTTTTGCTTTTGCGGAGCGATTTATCATGGATGATGCGAGGAATGGCCTCCTTGCCTGTTCCCGATTCTCCTTGAATGAGAATGCTAAGGTCGGTTGGGGCAACCCTAACGGCAATATCGATGGCTCTGTTGAGTTCTTCCGAATTACCAATGATTCTATAGTTGTTCTTGATACTTCTTAAGTCAATCTCAGGCATAATTATATTTTGTTCTGAATTTGCTGACAAAATTACTAATTATTTTCGATATAGACTGACATTTTTGCAGTTTTTTTGATTCTACTAACAAAATAACTGCTTCTTTTCCTATGTTTATAGGAATATGCTCAATCGGCTTAACACTAACGAAGATTATTGAGTCGAAGGACTAAACGTATGGATTGAACTTCTTTTCGTAGTCGATTGTGGTGGAAGGACCATGCCCAGTATATACTTTTGTATCTTCCGGAAGTGTAAGAAGTTTCTCTGCGACGGACTTGATTATAGTGTTGTAGTTGCCACCGGGAAGGTCGGTTCTACCTATTGAACCCTGGAACAAAGTGTCACCGGAGAATAGAGTTGCTTCTGCCTTGCAGTACAGACAAATGCCTCCTTGAGTGTGTCCCGGAGTGGCGATTACGTCGAAATGATGGTTGCCGAATGTGATAGGTCCCGAAGCCATGATGTCTTTCAATGGAGGTAGTGTGGGAGTGGTAGGGGATGGAAGGCCGAACATATTGAATTGAGCATTCAATCCATTGTAGAGTTCAAAATCTGTCATGCTGCCCTCTGCCTTTAGGTTGTAGTCGCGACTGACAAATCCACATCCCCAGATATGGTCGAAATGGCAATGGGTGCAAAGCAGATGAACGGGTTTCAGATTATTAGATATAATATATGTGTTGATTTCGTTCCATTCCGATTCGTTGCAACAACCACAGTCGATGATGCAAGCCTCGTTGGTTTCGTCACTGACAACATAACAATTCTCCATTATAGGATTAACTTGAAACACTTTAATCGTTAGCATGTTTGTATGTTTTTAGAGGGAACCGTTAATTGCGAACAGCTACATGAACAACCTTCTTCGTGTCGAAATACTCTTCCTCGAAATAGTCGGATAAGTCCCATGTGGTACATAATTGACGCATTGACGCCATTTCGCCGGCAAGTTCTCCGCCTTTAAGGGCGATGATTCCGTTAGGCAGGGCATTGTGTTGGTTGGTTCCGATATTTTTGCGAATGCATTTCATGAGGTCGGCTAAAGGCATCACGGCACGTGTGACGACGAAATCATACTTGTCGTGAATGTCCTCTCCGCGTGAATGTGAGAATTTTATGTTCTTCAGTCCAATGGCTTTAGCCACTTCTTCGGCTACCATCACCTTCTTTCGGATTGAATCGACGAGATGGAATTGAACTTCCGGAAACAGAATGGCCAATGGTATTCCAGGGAAACCTCCTCCGCATCCGAGGTCCATGATGGTAGTCCCTGACTTGAAGTTTATAACCTTTGCAATGCCAAGAGAATGGAGAACATGATGTTCGTAAAGGTTTTCGATGTCTTTGCGTGAAATCACGTTAATCTTCGAGTTCCAGTCGGTATAGAGTTCGTAGAGAAGTTCGAACTGGCGTTTTTGTTCTTGACTGATGTTAGGGAAGTATTTCTTAATCAATTCCATTTGCTATGTTGGTGGTTTTCTCCTTAAATTTGTGAGAGCATCATCGAAGTGATTTGCTTGTCCTTATTCATACGAGCAGATCCGTTGAACTTAATTTTGTCAGTGTGGCCGTCCTTTGTGATGATTTCTTCGAGAAGGAACCGTGCTTCAAAGATAGGGGTGTGGTTGTCGACGGTCTTGTTTATATTCACGTTCTTGATGTCGAACTGTATAGCACGGTTTTTGTCGGCATGAATGCTTTCCATATATTTCTCGACATCTCTTCTGCTAATGCCGCTTTTACCGATGTATGTGGTCAAAACGTCAGCCACGGTTTCGTCGATGGCATTTTTGTTGTTCTCGGACAAAGCAACGAAATGCCGGATGAGGGTTTCAGTCACGGCAGTGGTTTCTCCATTAGAAACCTCTCCGCTGTCGAAGTTGTCCATGTGGTGCTTTGCCTCTCCCGCATACATTCCGTCAGGATAGCTGTCGAGATATTCCTCAAACGATTCGTATGTGTCAATATCGGCAGCTTCGAAGTAGGACAGACTGTCGAGCTTTCGGTTGGCTTCCACTCTGAAATAGCCGTCGCTATGGTTGAGGATAAATTCTTCCATTTCGGCAGGGTCGTCTGTGTATTTTGTCTTTTCCCAGTCGCGCTTCTCGCTTTCAAGGTTTTCCTTGATGGTGCGAACCATTGCTGAATGTATGCCGTTAGGGAAATTCCATTGATAATCGCTTATGGCTTTTTCGAGCGAATCTATCTGCAATTCGCTTTCAAAGCGTTTGATCTTGTTCCATGCCACTTTTTCGAGGTCGGTGTTGCTTTCCTCTTGCTGATTGTGGAAATAAATATACAGACCACCGCCGATGATGGCGATAATCAGCAATATCAATATGGTGATTCCGCAGCCTTTCATATTTGTTACTTTTTGGATTACGTTTGCAAATTTAGTGAATTTTGTACTAAGTACAAAGGAAAATAACTAAAAAAGCTATTGTTTACATTAAATATTCATGTAGGAATGGATTCCACCCAACCAGAAATTGACACCAAGGTAGGTGATTAGGACGGAGATGAAAGCAATGGCAAGGAACAGATGCAGGGCTTTTCCCTTGATTCCGAGCAATGACGAATGGAGAGGAATGCAATAGAGCATCAGGGTGATGAGTGCCCACGATTCCTTTGGGTCCCATTGCCAGTAGCTTCCCCACGATTGGTTTGCCCACATGGCTCCGATGAATATACCGGCAGCCAAGAGCGGAACGGCTATTTTCAGCAGATTCGTTTCGAACCGTGTATCGGTGGAATGCTTTGCCAATTTGACTATGGATGATATTGCCATCACGATAAACATCAAGTAGGCAATCACAATGATGCTGACATGGACGGCAAGCCAAGAAGTGCGGAGCACAGGAGGCAGTGGTTCGTCGGTGGCATACCATCTCATGCAATAGGCGAGGTCGGCAACGATGAAAAGGATTGTTGCGATGGCTACCTTCTTTTTGGCCGATGCGTCGGCATTTGCCATCTTGTGGATTCTTCCGATGATATAGATGAGTATCGAAAGCAGAAGAATGAAATATCCCAAATATGTCACAGCGCTTCCCCAAGGGTCGTGATTGATGGTGAGTGTGACAACGTGGTTCTTTGTGTTGGCCGATGTGATGAACATTCTGTACCCATCCTTGTCGAGAGGCGAATTCACGTATATGCAAGCTTCTTCCTGCTTCCCGTCGGTTGTGATTGTCAACTTGGCCGAAGTGTCGGTTTCTTCCAGGAGAGTCAGTTCGAACGGCAGATTCTTCAGTAGTTGGGTTCCTTCTTCGGCATATCTGAATTCGATAACGTCTTTCACGAGGTATGCTTTTCCCTCCGAACTGCAAAGATGGGTGATGAGTGCCCCTGCCATGATGAACAGGAAGGAGAGATGCATCAGCATGAGGACAGAGCGTTTCCAGATGGTTTGCTTGACAAGTATGATGAGTGAGGATATGGCAGTGAGTGTGAGGAATGCAATCATCACGGCTGAATGGTAGATAAGGTCCAAAGCCGTCGGTCTGTCGATGAATTTCTCAATGAAGGTAGCTACAGCAATGGCTATTGCTGTCAGAGAAAGAAAAACAAAAGGACATCGTGGATCAGAAATCCCTAATTTGAGTTTTGCCATTGTCGGAATTGTTTACGATGGCTATACATTCCATCTCAATCAGCCAAGTAGGTCGGCAAACTGGGGCAAGAGTGATGACGCAAGGAGTGTCGGGGAATCTCGTTGCAAACATTTGGCTGACGGTGTCGTAGTCGGCAATATCACGGAGATAAACAATCATCTGCATGATATCGTTCTTGTTTGCTCCGCCTTCTGCAAGCAGCGCATCTACATTCTCCCACATTCTCTGTGTTTGCAGCTTTATATCGCCTATGTGTACCACTTCACCCTTGTTGTTGATGCTGGCAGTGCCAGAGATGAAGATGTGTGAGCGGTCGGCATAGTCAACCTTTGTGCCTCTCTCGAACGTAACGCCATATTCGAATGTTGGGTTAAGATGGGATTTGGCATAAAGATATGTTTGCTGCTCTGGCTGTATGTCGTCGATGCTGTAGGCATCCAGTTGGATGATGCTCTTTTGGTCGGCAGGGATGCCTTGTATTCCGGTTGATGCAAGATAATGGGTGTCGGCAGTGAGTCCTACCTCGGTGAAGTTTTCTCTTCTGGCATCGACCATTCCTTCGTACTGTGTGTCGATATCGCGAACGAAGAACCATGTGCGGATGCAATGGCTGCCAATCGAGGAACCATCCTCCTTTGCGTAGGTTTGTTCGAGTTCGGTCAGGAGTTTGTTTGTCTGCTCGTAGCTACTGCCTTCGTTGCAGTTGAGTCCGAGGTTCCATCTGTGGCGATAGTTTGGTTCGCCTCCGACCATATACACCCATGCTGCAATCTTGCTTCCGTCGAGTGGTGATTGCTGAATGATGGAAGTAGGGATGTTGCTTTCGGCAGCCATCAGGGATTTTTGGTTGGCAATATCACTCACGAAATATCTTCTCATCATGATTTTGCCTCCGTTGAATGCTTCCGAAAGTCGTTGTTCTGCCTTGAGGATACAATTATATTGTTCGCAGAAACTCATGTCTTTCGTTTCCACGTGGAGCATGGCATGCATTTCAGCAGTCTTGCCTTCAGGAGCGAACAAGGCCGTTTCTGCCTTTACTCCCAAATCGTTCCAATATAATGTCTTTCCTGTCATACAAGCTGCAAAGATAGTGTATTTTTGTGAATTACGAGTTATGAGTTGCAAAATTTTTCACTTTTCTTGGCCACTTTTATCATTGCCGAAGCGTAGGCGTTCGTTTCGAGAGCAAGTGTCGAATAGTTTACAGCCACTGCAAGCCGAACAATCGCATGACCCATCACCCGTGCAATCGGATGGTTCGTGCTTGCCAGTTATCTTCCTGTAGATGCGGATAAGGGCAAACGCCACGGCAATCGTAATTATTATGTAAACTATTATATCCTGCATGTCTATATCAAAGAACCTATCTGGTAGATGAGTGCTGAGCAGAGCCATGCCAAGGCAGTTGTGTAGAAGATGGCGAAGAAGGCCCACTTCCATTTACCCGATTCGTGCTTTATTGCCAGACACGAAGGAATGCAAGGCATGTAGAGTAGGGTGAACACGAGGAATGCAATCGCCGAGAGCGCCGACATACCGCTGCTTGCTATTATCTGCGACAAACGAGACTGCTGGGCATCGTCTTCGTTAAGGATTTCGTTATCGTTGTAAAGCACACCCATAGTCGAAGCCACGATTTCCTTTGCACCGATACCGGTCAGGATGCTGACTCCTTCTTTCCATGTGAATCCGCAAGGACGGATAGTTGGTTCGATTGTCTTGCCCACCATGCCGATATAGCTGTTCTCCATCTGTTGCTTCTTGCTGATTCCTTCCTCGTGAGGGAAATAGCAAAGAGCCCAAACGATGATGCTTGCAGCAAGGATTACGGTACCCATCTTCTTCAGGTATTGCTTGCCTTTTTCCCATGTGTGGCGAACCACCGACTTGAATGAAGGGAGGCGGTAAGGCGGCAGTTCCATCACGAATGGACTCGATTCGCCCTTGATGACGAACTTGCTGAACACTTGTGCCATCACTACGCTCATGATGATGCCGAGCAGGTAGAGGCCGAAGAGCACCAATGCTGCATGGCGTGGGAAGAATGCACCTATTATAATTATATATACGGGCAGGCGCGCACTGCACGACATGAGCGGAACGATGAGCATCGTGATGAGTCGCGACTTCTTGTCCTCGATGGTTCTCGTGGCCAGTATGGCCGGTATGTTGCAGCCGAATCCCATTATCATCGGTATGAACGACTTTCCGTGAAGGCCCATCTTATGCATTATCTTGTCCATGATGAAAGCCACACGAGCCATGTAGCCCGAGTCTTCCATCCAGGAGATGAACGTATAGAGTATGAGTATGTTTGGCAGGAACACGATTACCCCGCCCACGCCGGCTATGATTCCGTCGACTATGAGGTCCTTCAGCATTCCGTCGGCCATGTTGTTGCTGACAGTCTGACTGATCCATCCCACGAGCGAGTCGATCCAATCCATTGGGTATTGTCCGATGGCGAAGGTGCAGTAGAACATCAGATAGATGATGGCAAGGAAGATGAAGTGGCCACACCATTTGTTCGTGACGATGGCATCAATCTTCTTCGTCACTTCTCTGCCCGATGGTTGGTTTTTCTTCTCGAAGCATTCCTTCAGAGCTCCTTGGACGAATCCGTATTTAGCATCCGTTATGGCGTTCTCGGCTTCCTCGTCCAGTTCGTCTTGGATGAGTCGTTGGCATTCGTTCCGGGTGTCGATAATTTCCTTTGCGTTGTCGAGTCCACGGATGATGTCTTCCACTTGTCGGTCGTTCTCGAGCAGTTTGATGGCAAGGAAGCGTCCTGAATAGTTCTGGTGAGGTTCTGGATTCTTGCGGATAGGCAGTTCTAATCGTTCAATCATTCCCTCGAGCAACGTTCCGTGGTTGATGTGTATATGGCGGAAGGTGTGTTCCTTGCCCTCGTAGATGGCGATGATTTCGCGCAGCAGACTGTCCACTCCTTCGCCCGTTCGTCCAACAGTAGGCACTACGGGCACACCTAATAAGGTGCCCAATTGTCCGTAGTCGAGCTTATTTCCGCTTTCCCTCAGTTCGTCGAACATGTTCAGAGCCATCACCATCGGCACGTCCATGTCAATCAGTTGAGCTGTCAGATAGAGGTTGCGTTCGAGGTTTGACGCATCCACCACGTTGATGATGACGTCAGGGTGTTTCTCAATGATGTATTTTCTCACGTAAAGTTCTTCGGGCGAATAAGCCGAAAGCGAATAAGTGCCGGGGAGGTCGATGATAGTGAGATGGTAGCCCTCGAAGTCCAGTTCGCCAATCTTGGCATCCACCGTCACGCCCGAATAGTTGCCGACTCTTTCATGGGCCTTTCCCGCGATGTTGAACAGGGAAGTCTTTCCACAGTTCGGGTTGCCCACGAACACCATATCGATGTTCTTTCCGCGTTCCTCCACGATTTCGTTGAGGTAGTCGCACTCGTCCACAGGAATGCCGGGTACTGCCACGCGTCCCTTTGCAATTTCCTTGGCTTCTTCGAGGGAAACGATTTCCACGAGTTCGGCTTCAGCCCGTCGAAGACTCACTTCATAGTCCATGAGTTTGTATTTCACGGGATCGTGCAATGGGGCATTGAGTACGACGTCGACTTTCGTACCCTTGATAAATCCCATTTCCACGATACGTTTGCGGAAGCCTCCGTGACCGTGTACTTTGACGATTACGCCACTTTCACCAGTTTTCAGTTCTGACAGATTCATTCTTGTTCTTGTTTTCGAGTGCAAAGATAGTGCAAATCGAGCGAAGTACAAAATAAAAAATCATATTTTTATTTTTATTTTCGAGATGCAGCCTATCTAGAGAGCCTGAAGAGGCAAGAAATCGACTTGTCGCTTGGCTCGTCCAAGAAAGCAGTGCAAAAAATGCAGATGCGGAAATGTTAATTCGAAGGAGTCGGTGCAGGAGGGTGTGTCATAATTTCAAGTAACGATTGTGTCTTGAAAAGTTTTGCGGTTCGCGACCTCATTCCTCGCAATGTTTGGGCCCGAGTTTCGCGATGTTTGGGGTCATTTCTCGCAATGTTTTTCATAAACACGCTACAAAGATACGAAAAATTTTTGAGACTACTAAATCATTATAAATATTTTAATATTTATAATGATTTATTATCGTTTGGGGCAGAAATAGCTTTTCTATGGAACTTTTGATATGATTATTGGCCACTATAATGCGTTATTTTTGTAATAATATATATAATGTGTGTTGCCGTCATTTTTATCTCCAAAATCTCCAAAATCTCCCAGCCTCCTCCGTGTCAGAGCCTTATATTATATATTTATATATATAAATATATAATATAAAGTATTTTGGAAGGAAAATTCTCTTTGTTTTCTTTTTGAATAGTTATTGTGTAGTTTGTAACAAATATCATATATGCCGACATACACACCCTTAGGAGATTTTGGAGATAAAAGAGATAAAAACGCCGGCAACATATCAATGCAAAACAAAGTCTAGAAGCTTGGATTTAAGGAATTTGTTATACATTTGTATAAATTATATAGGTAAAAATCTAAAAAATTCCACTAGGGGAGTGTTTGTATTCAAAAATTCTTTGTAATTTTGTAGCGATTTTCCAAACGATGCGTCTATAAGATTGAACGATTAAATGATTAGACGATTAGTGATAAAAGATTAAAGGATTAGAAAATGAAACAGACAATCATGACAATTGCAGCCCTTTGCGTGATGATGGCTGCTACGGCACAAACACCAGAAGATTCGGCTCGTTGGGAGATCTTGCTCAAGCAAGTGAGTGTGACAGCTCAAAAACCATTAGTGAAACAGCAGATCGACCGAACTATCTATGACGTTCAGGCAGATGAGGAATCGAAGTCAAACACAACTCTCGATATGCTTCGGAAGGTGCCTTATCTTTCCGTAGATGCCGACGGAAACGTGAAGATAAAGGGCAGCGGCAATATCCGTATCTACCGCGACGGCCAACTCAACAACTCTATGACAAGCAATCCAAAGCAGGTATTGAGTGCTATTCCGGCTTCGATGGTCGAACGAATAGAGGTGATCACCGAACCGGGAGCACGCTATGATGCAGAGGGCGTGGACGGTATCCTCAACATCGTGATGAAGAAAAATCATTCGCTCAATGGCATTCTCGGTACTGTCACCGTCCAAACCGACAATCAAGGCGAACCAGTTGGAAGCATCTATCTCGGCACGAAATTCGGTAAGCTCGACCTCTCGCTCAACTACAGTATCGTAGATTTGCTTGAAAGCCATAATGAGCGCAATCAGGTGCAGAACCTCCATTATCTCGATTCGGGCAACGACATGATGTTCGATACGAATATGAAACTTCACGGATTGTACCATATCATCGGTTTCGATGCTTCGTATGGCATTGATTCCCTGAATCTTATCTCGCTCTCGCTCAATGGGCAGGCCTATGGTATCAAGTTTGGCGGCGATGCCACGATGAACATGATGAATGGCAATGACGTGCTCTGGGGCTATCGTGAAAATTACGACAACAGCCGCCAATCGTTCTACAATTTCGACGGAAAGGTGGACTACCAGCATCTTACCCATCGTCCGGGTGAAATCGTCACACTCTCATACCTCCTCTCTACTTCCGACACTCACGACCAGACAGGGGAGTACTATTACGGCTGGACTAACCGTCCCGACTACTATTCGTTCGACCGTTATTTCCGCGACGACGACGGAATGTTCGTCGAACATACATTTCAACTCGATTGGGAACGCCCTCTCAGTCAGCAACATGCAATCAATGCTGGTGCAAAGTATATCAACCGAAGCAACCAGTCGGAAGGTCAGCAATTCCACGATAACGATATGTTTGCCAGCAACGACTTCTCCCATATAACGAATGTAGCTGCCCTTTATGGCGAATACAGATATACGGGCAAGAAATGGAGCGCCAGTGCCGGCCTTAGGTATGAATATGCACGTCTGAAGGCAAAGTTCCGTGATGGCAGTGCCGACGACTATTCATCCGACTTGAGCGACCTTGTCCCGTTTGCTGCCGTTTCCTACCGACTGAACGATGCCAACACGTTCCGCTTCAATTATTCATCGCGTGTGGAGCGTCCGGGCATTTCATACCTCAATCCGTTCCGTCATGAGGATATGCTTCAGGTGACCGAAGGCAACCCATATCTGAAGAGTTCGCGCCCTCATCGCCTGTCGCTGACTCATACATATCTCTCGAGCAAATTGATGACAAGTTTGTCCGTCCAGTGGGCTACTGGCAACGACGGCATCGGGGCTATCATCAGTTCAGATGGTGACAGAATATATGCTACGTACGGAAATATACAAATGTATAACATTCTCTCGTCAAATCTCTATGCCCGTTGGCAACCATCGGCAGCCACAAACCTCACACTCAATATGGGTGCAGGTCCTGCTTTCATCAAGAATCCAAGTATAGGCTTGAAGCAGAATCGTTGGTATTGGGAAGGCAGTTTGGTCTTGTCGCAGAAGATATGGTGGAAGATTCTCCTGAATGCCAATTGCGGACGCTCGGATGAACTAGTTTCGGATGTCTATCAGCACCTTGGACCTCTCTACTGGTTTGGCTTCAACCTCCAGCGCTCGTTCCTTCCCGAAGACCGTCTTACAGTCAGGGTAGGAGTCAGTCATCCTTTCTCAAAATACCAGAACTTCCGCCAGTACACCACTCAAGGCGACTATACGGGTTATTTCCGTCAGAAGTCGGTACAGCAATGGATTGGAGGAAGCATATCTTATCGCTTCGGAAATCTCCGCTCTTCAGTTCGTAAGGCTAACAAGACTATCGAGAACGATGACCTTGTAGGACAGAAGAAACAATAGATACCCCCCCCCCTCCAACTTTCCCTCAATGGGGAGGCTGATAACCTTGGACTTTGAACAAGAAGAGCAACCGCATCGAGATTGCTCTTCTTCTGTTATCTGTAATCTTTAATCCACAATCTTTTTATAAATAATACAAATTATTGATAAAATTATTTCGTTTTCGTTTCCGTTTTCGCATTTATTTACTATCTTTGCACCAAATATTAATATTTAATCATCTTTATATACCTAAAAGAAATGAATAAAAGGCTAAACCTCATCGCATCTGGAGTTATGGCTCTAATGATAGCTGCTCCTATGCATTCTTTTGCAATCCAATCCGAAAATGCTTTATCTATGCCGTCGAAGGCAAAGAAGCGCACAATCAAATCTGTTGAGACTATTAAGGTGAATACCCCAGTGGGTACTGCACCTCGCCTGCCGTTCCAAGTGTGGGTCACTTACTCTGACGGGACAGGAGAATGGCGACAGACAAAATGGGCTAATTCGGCAACAGAGACAGAACAGCAGCAAGCTGACCCAACTCAAAATCCTGTAGGCAGTACTTATCAGGTGAAGGGTGTAGTCATCGGCGACAATACCACACTCGATGGCTATCCAATCACTGCAGAGGTGACGGTAGTGGCTGAGGCATGGACAGTGCCTTCCAACAAACCAGTTGCAGAACCTCTGCCTCTGAATAATGTGACAATCACTGGTGACAACCGTCTGACTTCAAACCGCGACCTCGATATCCGCGAAATCCTCAGTTGGGACATCACTCAGCAGCTCTACAACTATCGCGACACATACGGAATGCCAACCGAAGGCTACACTCGTTCGGATGGTTGGGATTCGCCTACAACCAAGCTGAAAGGCCATGGTTCGGGCCACTATATGTCGGCTCTTGCCTTTGCCTACTCATCTGTTGCTACATTGAAGGACAAGGGAAATGAGAAGGCTGAACTTTATAAACGTATAGAACGAATGGTGAACGAACTGCGTGAATGCCAGGAACGTACATTCGTATGGGACAGTACTCTCAATCGCTATCGTGAAGCCCGCGACTATGCTCCTGAAGAAGTGCTGAAAGACATGAAGGGCAACTGGCAGGCTTTCAACGAATACAAGAAGGACTACAAGAACTATGGCTACGGATATCTCAATGCCATCCCTGCTGCACATCCTGCATTGATTGAATGCTATCGTGCTTACAACAACGAGGAATGGGTGTGGGCTCCTTATTACAGCATCCATAAGCAACTTGCCGGATTGATTGATATCTGCAATGCTTTGAAGAGCACTGCCGGTGCTGCCGATGTGAAGAGTGACCAGAAGTCGGGCAACGAACTGGCCGACAAGGCTCTCCTCATTGCCAAGGATATGGGACTTTGGGTTTGGAACCGCTTGCACTACCGCACATATGTGAAGACCGACGGAACAAAGCAGGAACGCCAAGCTAAGCCAGGTAATAGATATGAAATGTGGAATATGTATATAGCAGGTGAAGTGGGCGGTATGGCTGAATCGTTGTCACGTCTTTCAGAAATGGTGGCCGACCCAACGGAAAAGGCACGACTCCTTGAAGCTGCCAACTTCTTTGATTCTCCTGCATTCTACGACCCAGTGGCAAAGAATGTGGATGATATCCGCACACGTCATGCAAACCAGCATATACCAATGATTACCGGAGCACTTCGCTCGTTCCGTGGCAATGCAAATCCATACTACTACAACCTTGCATACAACTTCTGGACAATGGTTCAGGGACGCTATGCATATGCTATGGGTGGAGTAGGAAACGGAGAAATGTTCCGCCAGCCTTATTCTCAGATGCTGAGCATGAACACAAGTGTAAGTCAGGGA
Organism: Bacteroidaceae bacterium; assembly: GCA_024398435.1. Classification (GTDB taxonomy): domain Bacteria; phylum Bacteroidota; class Bacteroidia; order Bacteroidales; family Bacteroidaceae; genus Colivivens. The sequence goes on from JAKSJD010000003.1 coordinate 138,524, forward strand.
TGGGGTAGAAACCGCCAGATGGTGCCAAATCCTGACATGAACGAAACTTGCTGTGCCTACAACCTTGCAAAACTTACGAAAGACCTCAACTGCTTCGACCCAGACAATGCAGAGTATATGGACTATTATGAGCGTATTCTCTACAATCAAATTGTAGGTTCGGTCGATGCCGATCATTATGCTACTACATATCAGTATGCAGTGGGACTCAATGCCACAAAGCCTTTCGGCAATGAAACTCCACAGTCATCGTGCTGTGGCGGTACGGGTGCAGAGAATCATGTGAAATATCAAGAGGCTGCATATTTTGCAAACGACAACACTCTTTGGGTGGCTCTCTATCTGCCAACTGAAGCTGTTTGGAAAAACGATTCGCAAAATGTTGTAATCTCTCAGGAATGCCTTTGGCCAGCAGAAAAGTCAACCATCAAGGTGGCTCCAGTCGGCACTACAGGTAAGTTCACGATGAAACTTCGCGTGCCATATTGGGCAACTGAAGGATTCGACGTGAAACTCAACGGACAGTCAGTGGCTAAGACATATAAGCCTTGCTCGTATGTTGAGATTCCAGAGCGTCAGTGGACTTCTTCTGATGTTGTTGAGGTGGTTATGCCATTCACAAAGCATATCAATTTCGGTCCTGACAAGATGGAACTCGCAGCAACTCGTGAAGACAGCAAGAAAGTGTTCGACCCTATGTGGATTGGTACTGTCATGTATGGTCCACTCGTAATGGCAGCTACTGATATTGACTCTTGGGACAAGGCCGAATTTGAACTTAGTTCCGACCTCAGCGAAATTACTCTCAATCGTCCAACAGCCACAACTGGTGTGGACGGCAACCTCTATACACTTTCTCTTGCCGGAAAGACATTCCAACCAGATTATTATGTGAAGGAAGGAATCACTCATTATCTACGTCTCAATGTAAGTGCCGACGGAAAGAAGAAGACTTCAAGCAAGAAGGTTGATGCTTCAAAACTTCAGCAGGTGTTGAAGGTGGCAGCAGAACGTAAGGCAAACCAAGAGGCATGGGATGCATTGGCAGTGAAAGTGCCAAACTTTGCACCTTGGGCTCCAAACGGTTATGCCCGCCTTATGCAGCAAATGAAGAAGGCGGAAGAGGTTGTGGCTAAAAAGAAGAAGGCAACTCAGGCTGAAGTCAATTCGGCTGTATCGGAAATGAACGCTATCATCAACACGATGCGTCCAGGTAACCTTGCCGAACCAGAAGACCTCAACGAACTTCTTCCATTGCTCACCGAAACAAAGGAAATCAGAAATAAGACCACAGAACTTCGTGAAGCAATCGACTATGCCGACATGGTGGTTGGTTATGTGAATGATGGAAGTGGTACTCAGGATTTTATTGTAAAAGCTCTCGACCGACTGAAAGAAGCTTTGAAGACGGTGAAAAAGTAAAAATTTAAAAAACATTTATTATGAAAAAGTTATTATTGCATTTCGCTCTGCTGTTGTTGGCAATACCTTCAATGGCAGAAGACACGGAAATTTGGTTGAAACATTCGAGTGGTATGGTTGTCAGTTGTAATCCCGACAACAGAGCCTATATCATCAGTGTAAACAATAGTAATGCCAAGAAACTGAAATTGCGAGATGCAGGTAATGGCTTTTATCTTATTGTCTATACGAAGGATGATGGAACAGAATTGTACATGACTCTCAATGGCAGTTGGAATACTAACTTCGAGACAAATGCCTCTACCGATAATGCAAAGTATAGCATTGAAGGCAATCGGAATGAACTGTTCCAACTGAAATGCAAGGCAAACAGTGGCTTGCTCGGAAGCGACTCAAACGACGACGGAGCATTCCTGTATAGCAATAAAAGCGGTACTGATGCAAAGTATTATTTCTATATTGCAGAAAACAAGACAGACAAGGCTCCTACATTGACCCAAAACTACATTCTCAGTCCTTTGGCTCGTCGCCAATTGAATGAAGGATGGGGTGTATCCCTCTGTTGGTGGGCTGGTCAGTGTGGCAAATGGACTGACTCAAAGATAAACCAGTTGGTAGAGTGGCTTGTAAGTCCAAACGGACTCAATTACAATGTGTTCCGTTATAATATCGGTGGAGGCGACGACCCACACAATGCACATTGCAATCCTCACCACATGGGTGGCGGAAAGGGACTTCGTGCTGAGATGGAAGGTTTCAAGGACTCTTCGGATGGTGATTATATCTGGTCGCGCGACGAGGCTCAGCGTAAGATTATGCTGAAGATAAAGGAAAAGCGTCCAGATGCTATATTCGAGGCATTCAGCAACACTCCGCCATATTATATGACTTACAGCGGATGCTGCTCAGGCAATTCCGACGGCGGAAAGGATAATCTCCGTCCCGAATATTATGAGGAGTTTGCACATTATCTCGTAGATGTCTGCAAGCACTATAAGGATGAATACGGAATTGAATTCCGCACACTCGAACCATTCAATGAATCTATGTCGTCGTATTGGTATGCCAGTGGTGTACAGGAAGGTTGTCACTTCGATGTGGCATCTCAGGTGGCATTCATCAAGGTACTTGGACCAATACTCAAGGCATCAGGACTCTCTACCGTCATCTCTGCAAGTGATGAAACCAATGTTGGTTCTCAGTTGGCAGCATTCAACGCATACAAGAATGATGGCAGGGCAATCTCTTATGTTGGTCAGTGGAACACCCACACCTATGGTGCAAGCAACAATGAAAGATGTCGTTTGAGTTCACTCGTTCATCAAAGAGGTTCACGCCTTTGGATGAGTGAGACGGGTTCCGGCGGTAGCGGAATCGGTGGCAATCTCTCAATGGCACAGAGATTGATAGATGATGTTAGATATATTATGCCAGATGCTTGGGTAGATTGGCAGTACATGGAAGAAGCAAACGACCAGTGGTGCATGGTTCAGGGAAGTTTCTCGGGACAGACGGCTACAAGAGTGAAGAACTATTATGTTCGCAAGCAATTCTCTGCCTTTATCAAGCAAGGATATACTTATATCACCACTCAGAGCGAACAGACATTGGCAGCAATCAACGAAACGGGAGACACACTCGTACTTGTTGCCCTCAATGCAGCTGTATCTCCTACAACCCATAATGTGTTGCTTACGGATTGTGTGATAGACGGCACTCCAACTGTTCGCAGAACCAGTTCACAATATAATTGTACTGTAGTTAGAAATGCATTTACTCAGAATGGCAATCAAATCACGTTCGAACTCCCTGGCCAAAGTGTGACAACATTTATATTCCCAATCAAATCAACTACACGCCCAGAACAAATGGTAGAAACTGGAAAGCAGTATCTCATCGTTCCTCAGGGCAATCCTGGTTTGGTTCTTACAGCAGAGTCGGGATCGGTGAAGATATTGGCAACAAAGTTTATTGATACAGACGAAACTTCTGCACTTTCTAAGATTGATCCATCACAAGTGTGGACTCTGAGAGAATCTTCAGTCAAGGGTAGGTTCAATATGGTCAACGGCAACGGTGATGTAATCCGTGCTTCGTCTTCATATGCCTTGTCAACAACAAAGACTTCAACAACTACTTCTGCCTACAATTTCTCAGCAACATGCGTTGATGGATATTTCTATAAGATAGTATCTTCCAGCAACTCAAAGGCCTTCGACTTGGAAAATTCATCCGTTTCAAGTTCTACACGAGTTGGATTGTATGATTATGGCAACTCAGTAGAGAACGTTCATCGAAATTGGTATTTCATTCCTGTGGGAGATTATAACGAACAGGCAGAAGCTATAACAGAAATATCTTCATCTAATCCATCAGCCGAAGAATATTATTCTCTCAGTGGTCTGCGACTTGATACTCCACAACGAGGCATCAACATCATCCTCACATCCGATGGTAAGGTCAAGAAGGTGCTTGTAAGATGATTAAACGATGAAATGATTATACGATATAACGATTGGACGGTATAATATGTTTAAAGCCTCAAAATCCAAATTCGTGGGTTTTGGGGCTTTATTTTCGATTTAGCAATACATTTCGACATCCCCCCCGAAATCTAACCTAAAACGCAAAAATGGGCTTGTTTGAGGGCAAAATGAGGTTTTAGGGTTAAAATTTTGTTAAAATATATTGTAATTCGTATTTCGTATTATGTAGTTCCTGCTTTTTTTCTTAACTTTGCAAAGTAATTGAACATACATTATTTATAATAAAAAGAAATGGAATCTCAAGACAGAATTATTAAAGTTGACATTAACGAAACGATGAAGTCATCGTACATCGACTATTCAATGTCGGTTATTGTGGCTCGTGCGCTTCCAGATGTCAGAGATGGATTCAAACCAGTTCACCGCCGTATCCTTTACGGAATGATGGAACTGGGCATTACTTCCGACAAAGCCACAAAGAAATCTGCTCGTATCGTCGGTGAAGTACTTGGTAAGTACCACCCACATGGCGATTCTTCAGTTTATGGTGCTCTCGTGCGCCTTGCTCAACCTTGGGCAATGCGTTACACTCTTGTAGACGGTCAAGGTAACTTCGGTTCAGTCGATGGTGATGGTGCTGCTGCTATGCGTTATACAGAGGCACGACTCACAAAGTTGGGCGAAGCTATGATGGACGACCTTTATAAGGATACAGTTGATTTCCAAAACAACTTCGACGACTCTCTTCAGGAGCCTACAGTTCTTTCGACACGTATTCCTAACTTCCTCGTGAATGGTGCTACTGGTATTGCCGTTGGTATGGCTACCAATGTTCCTACTCACAATCTTTGCGAAGTTATCGATGGTTGTGTCGCTTTCATCGACAATCCTGATATTGATGTCGACGGACTTATGCAATATATCAAGGGTCCAGACTTCCCAACAGGTGGTATTATCTGTGGTATTGATGGAATCAAGGAAGCATACGAAACTGGTCGTGGACGTATCGTTATCCGTTCAAAGACTGATTTCGAGACTGACGGACAGCATGAGAAGATTATCGTAAACGAGATACCTTACAATGTAAATAAGGCAGAACTTATCAAGCGCATTGCAGAACTCGTTAACGAAAAGAAGATTGAAGGCATCAGCAATGTTAATGACGAGAGCGACCGCGAAGGTATGCGTATCGTTATTGACTTGAAGAAGGATGCCAATTCAAACGTAATCCTCAACAAACTCTATAAGATGACTGAACTGCAAAGCAGTTTCAGTGTCAACTGTATCGCAATTGTTCGCAAGCGTCCAAAGACTCTTACATTGCGTGAATGTATTAAGGAGTTCGTCGACCATCGTCATGAAGTAGTTATCCGTCGTACAAAGTTTGAAAAGCGTAAGGCAGAGGAGCGTGCTCATTTGCTCGAAGCTCTTATCATCGCAAGTGATAACATTGATGAAGTAGTTCAGATTATCAAGACATCAAAGAATCCAAAAGAAGCTCAGGACCGCTTGAGAGAACGCTTTGGATTCGACGAGGTTCAGGCAAAGTATGTTGTTGATATGCGTCTTTCTCAGCTTACAGGTCTCATGCAGGATAAGCTTCATGCAGAATATGATGAACTTGAGAAACTCATTGCTTATCTCCAGCAGATTCTCGACGATCCAGAACTTTGTAAGAAGGTGATGAAGGATGAACTTCTTGAAGTTAAGGAAAAGTATGGTGACGCCCGCAAGACAGAAATCGACCCTCGTGGCAGTGAGAACTTCAACCCAGAAGACTTCTATGCTGATGATGCTTGTGTTGTAACTATCTCACACCTTGGCTACATCAAGCGCACTCCATTGAGCGAGTTCCGCACTCAGGCTCGTGGTGGTGTTGGTTCAAAGGGTGGTAGTGCTCGTGAAGCCGACTTCATCGAACATATCTATCCAGCTACCGGACACAATACAATGATGTTCTTCACACAAAAGGGACGTTGCTTCTGGATGAAGGTTTATGACATCCCTGAAGGGCCAAAGGTATTCAAGGGACGTGCAGTTCAGAACCTTCTCAATATCGATAGTGACGATAAGGCAACCGCATTCATCTGTATCAAGAATATCAATGACGAGGCATTCGTCAACAGTCATAACCTCCTCTTCTGTACGAAGCGAGGCTTAATCAAGAAGACTGCATTCGTCAACTATTCTCATCCTCGTAACAACGGACTTATCGCTATCAACCTTAACGAAGGTGATGAGGTGAAGGAAGTATTGCTTACATCAGGAACGGATGAAATCATCATCGCCAACCGTAATGGACGTGCTATCCGATTCGTGGAAAGTACAGTTCGTACGATGGGCCGTGGAGCTGCAGGTGTTCGTGCTTTGAAGCTCGATCAGGATGGTGAAGACGAAATCGTAGGAATGATTGTAATGCACAAGCCAGAGAACATGACAGTGGAAGAGATGGAACAAGATCCTAACCTCCCAACAGTTCTCGTTGTAAGTGAGAAGGGATTCGGAAAGCGCAGTTCTCTCGACGACTACCGCATCACAAATCGTAACGGAAAGGGTATCAAGACCCTCAATATCACTGAAAAGACAGGTAAGCTCATCGCAATCAAGAGCGTTACAGATGACGACGACCTCATGATTATCAATAAGAGTGGTGTTGCAATCCGTCTTGCTCTCAAGAGCGTTCGTGTTCAGGGTAGAAATACTCAGGGCGTAAGCCTTATCAACCTCAAGAAGCGTAATGATGCTATTTCAAGCGTTTGCAAGGTTGAACACGAAGACGAGGAAGATGAAGTGATTGAGGCTGTTCCAGATGCCGACGGACAGAACAACATGAGTTTCCAGGACTATAAGGAAGAAGAGTCGGCAACTCCAGAATCTCAAGAACCATCACAAGAAGAATAAACCATTCTAAATATCCAAAGTCAAAGGAATAAAAATAACAACAAACCTCCTGAATCCTCTCCCGCAAGGGGGAGGAGGAAGGGATAAAAAAGAAAGATTATGAAGAAAATATTATTTGCTTGCGCATTGCTCTCAGTTAGCACTGCAATGTTCGCACAGAAGAGTGCTCTTACAAAAGCAAATACATTGCTTGGAGAAGCTCTTGCTGATGTTAAACAAATCAAGTATGATAAGGTTGACCAAGCATGGGAAGCTATTCAAGGTGCAATGGCCAACCCAGTTACTGAAGTAATGCCTGAAACATGGGGAACTGCAGGACGTATTAAGGCTATCTATATGAATAAGATGCTTACAGACCGTTCTCTCAATGGTGGCGAAATGGATATGGATGCATTCTTCGACAATCAGTATGATATCGTGACATTCTATTCAAAGTCAGATTCTCTCTTCAAAGTTCCTAATGCAAAGGGTAAGATGACTAAGGATGAAGATATTGCCAAGAACCATACAATGGCTCTCAACAATTCTCACGGAGCTCGTTCTAACCTCCTCATCGCTGGTAATGCATTGATGGAGAAGGACCCTGCTCGTTGCCGCAAGTTCCTCGATCTCTATTTCAAGTCATTCAAGGACCCTCTCTTCGCAGATCTCGACCTTGCAAACACTGACTCTATGCTTCCAGATGCATACCTCTTCTATGCAGTTTCTCTCCAGAACGAAGCAAAGACTCCAGAGGACACAACTCGCGTAGCTGAATACTTCGAAAAGGCAACTGCTTCAAAGAAGAATGCAATCTCTGCTTATATCATGCTCATGGATATCGCTAAGAACCGTAATGAGATGGAAAAGTGGGCTGGTTATTGCAACACAGGTATCGATAAGTTCCCAACAGAAACAGCATTCCCACGCAACCTCATCAACTATTACGTTCGTGAAAACAGACTTGATGATGCTATTGCAACTTGTGATAAGATGATTCAGAACTTCCCAGAAGACGATTATGGCTACTACTGGAAGGCAGTTTCATACTATCAGCAGAACAAGAACACTGAAGCTCTCGAATGGTTCAAGAAGGCAGCAGAAGTTAATGCAGAAAATCCTGAATCATGGGCAGGTGCTGGTAACAGTGCTTGGAAGCTCGCTCGCGACAACCAGGACAACAAGGCAAAGGCTAAGCCATTCTATGATGAAGCTATCCAGCATTATCTTAAGGTTAAGGAACTTGCACCAGACAAACCAGAACTTTGGGGCTACTTCCTCTATGCTATCTACAACAACTCTGGCAATACAAAGGAAGCTGCTAACTACAAGCAGTATTCAAAGTAAGGCTTCGGTTCAAGGATAATAGATAATTCATCAGATATTCTTTCAAGGCTGCATCACATGGGGTGGTGCAGTCTTTTTTTTGCATTCATATCGTGTTTCCCTATATAATATATAATAATATGTGTGGGACAAAAAGTGGAAACTTATAGGATTAGGGTTCCAATCGAAAAGGCGCATAATTCTCCTATGGGAAATCATACGCCTTTAGAGGGTAAAGTGTACGGATACTAAGATGGTAATAGTCTTAGAACGTGAAATCCAGAGAGTCGGCTGCCAATGGTTCTGCTTGTTCTGGTTCAGCCATTGCTGGTTCGTCCTTGATAGGTACCTGTTTGTCGCTCGCAATATCAATCACCTTGTTGAGTGCTTCAAGGAACTTGTCGTAATCTTCTTTGTAGAGGAATAGCTTATGTTTCTCGAATGTAAAGGTCGGATTGTCCTGAGGTCCACTTGCAATTTTCTTGCTTTCAGTGATGGCTACATACTTGTCGCCATTGCGACTTTGCTTCACATCAAAATAATAGATTCGCTTACCAGCCTTAACGCTTTCTGAGAAGATAAGCTCTTTGCCTGCATCAATCATCTTATTCAGTTTTATTTAGGGTTAGAAATAAATTTGCCTACAAAATTGTAGTTTTTTTTTGAGATATGCAAGTATTTTGAGTTTTTTTTGTTACTTTTGCACTGCGAAATCAAAAAAAGAGTTTTTTGTTATGATAAATCGTACATTAATTAGGATTAAAATCGTACAAATTCTGTACGCTTATTACCTGAACGGAGTAAGAAATGTAGAGGCTGCAAAGATGGAGCTGATGTTCAGCCTTGCAAAGGCACACGATCTCTATTGCCACATGTTGATGTTGATGGTTGATGTGACTCGCTATGCCGACGAGCAGATTAACGATCAGGAGACTTTGCATAAGGTTGCACACAAGGAAATCGAAATCAGTCACAGATTCATCGACAACCTGTTCGTGAAGCAACTGAATGCCAATACGGCCCTTACTGCCTTTGCAGATGAGAAGAAGTATTCATGGATGGATGATAGGGAATACCTGAAGACACTTTATACCGCTATCACCGAGTCGGACTTTTATGCTGAGTACATGGCTAAGCCACAGGTAACGTATGACGACGACCGTGAACTTTGGCGCAAGATTTACAAGAACATTATTATGAAAGACGAGGAAATCACGAATCTGCTCGAGGATAAGAGCCTCTATTGGAACGACGACCGTCAGATTGTGGATACTTTCGTCTTGAAGACAATAAAGAGATTCGAGGAGCAGAATGGTGCCGATCAGGAGATTATGCCTGAGTTCCGCGACGAAGAGGATAGGGAGTTTGCCGTTAAGCTCATCACCAAGGCAATCGAAAACGACGACTACTATCAAAGCCTTATCAGTCAGAGTTCGCGCAAGTGGGACTTCAGCCGAATTGCCTATATGGACTTGATCATCATGCAGATTGCATTGGCTGAGATTCTTACATTCCCAGAGATTCCTGTCAGCGTCAGCATCAACGAGTTCGTCGAAATGGCCCGTTGCTACAGCACATCAAAGAGTCCAAACTATGTGAATGGCATTCTCGATGGCATCGCAAAGCAACTCAAGGCCGACAACAAACTTTTGAAACAATATAAATAATTATAAATCATTAAAACATTTAGTAAACTATGGTACTTAATTTATTGATGACTTCAGCCCCAGCACAAGGTGGTGCTAATGCCGGAGGCGGTGGCGACTACACAATGATTATCATGCTCATTGTTATGTTTGCAATCCTTTATTTCTTCATGATTCGTCCTCAGCAGAAGCGACAGAAGGAAATCCAGAAGTTCCGCAACAGTCTCGAAGTAGGCAGCAAGGTAATCACTGCAGGCGGACTCTATGGTACAGTGAAGGACTTGAACGATGGTCAGAACTTCATCACATTGGAGATCGCAAAGGGCGTAACAATACAGATAGATCGCAATTACGTGTTTGCAGATCCTGCTCAGATGCAGCAAGGCAAGTAGTGTGACGGAATAGTGGAATCGGGATTCTCAATACTACGCAATCGAATTAGCCATACTCTGAAGCGAGGTTGGAAACGACTTCGCCAGATAAAGGCAGACAGGGAGATTCTGGTGTTTTCAATCTTCCTCATTGTTGCCGTGGTGTTTTGGTTCTCCCAATCCATTAAGGACAATACCACGCTCACACTCGATTTTGCATTGGAACTGAAGAATGTGCCAAAGAGCATTATCTTCACGTCTGATGTTCCGAAGTCAGTGTCGGTATCTGTCACGGGTAAGGGATTCTCGATTCTTCAGTACGTCTCAAAGCATAAGGACAAGGTCATAGAGATTGACTATTCCGAATTGCCAAAGGCAGGAGGAGTGGTTACGATCGACAACTATGTGTGGAAGAAGGCCTTTCAGAAGGAACTTCCCAAGGGTTTGACTTACACTTCTATCAGTCCTTCGCCGGTGGAAATCTATTATTCCATGGGCGACCACAAGCAAGTGCCAGTCGTCTTCAAGGGAAAGATCCGTACCGAAAGTCAGCATCAGCTGTGTGGCATCAATATCGAACCGCAGTATGTGGATGTTTATGCTCCTTATTCCCAGTACGACACCATTACGGCCGTAATGACCGAACCGGTTGTCTATTCTGATGTGGAGGATACAATCTCTTTCCGCGTAGCACTTCAACACATGAAGGGCGTGAAGATGGTGCCCGATTCAGTTGATGTCCGTGCATGTGTCGATCTCTATACAAGCAAGGTGCTGAAAGTGCCAATCTATTGTGAGAATATCCCCGACAATAAGATTCTCCGCACTTTCCCGCTTATGGCCGACGTCAGTTTCAAGGTAAGTGCAACACTCTTCAGCAACATTACCCCCGACGACTTCATCGTCGTTGTGGATTTCAATTCAATTAAACCCGACGACCGTAAATGTCGTCTATTGGTTAGAGATGTTCCTGAAGGAGTGTCGAATGTGAAGGTAAGTCCCGAGATGGTGGATTATGTAATAGAACAAGAATAACTTTTCTGACAATATGAAAATAGGAGTAACAGGTGGAATAGGCAGCGGCAAGTCGCATGTGTGCAGTATATTGCGTAAGCAAGGTTATCCAGTGTATAATTGCGACGACCGTGCAAAGCAACTAATGGTGGAAAACCCTAGTGTGAAGTCTGCTTTGACAGAACTTATCGGAAGTAATGCTTATACAGAAGAAGGCGAACTCAACAAGGAAGTCATCGCAGCCTTTCTTTATGCAAATGAAGAGAACAGGGCCAAGGTCAATGCGATAGTTCATCCTTGTGTAAAGAACGACTTCAGGAATTGGGCAGCAGTTCAGGCATCCGATTTCGTGTTTATGGAGTGTGCATTGCTGTTTGAGTCAGGATTCAACGATGAAGTCGATAAGGTCCTTTATATCTATGCAAGGGAAGATGTTCGAATTGCACGCGTAATCCGTCGCGACAAAATCACACGCGAAGAGGCGTATAAGCGACTGAAGGCACAGATGCCCGAAGTGGTAAAGATGAAATTAGCTGATTTCTGCATCATCAATAATGGTAACAACAATATCGTTAAGCAGTTGCAGGAAGTGCAGATATAATAATAGTATTCATATCATTGAACATTAGAAATAATTAAATTTGAGAATAAGATGAATAAAGAGATTTTGGCCGTTTCAGGCAAACCAGGCTTGTATAAGTTGGTAAATAGAGGTAACAACATGTTGATTGTCGAAACACTTGACGCACAGAAGAAGCGTATGCCAGTGTATGCATCAGAACGAGTTGTTTCCGTTGCAGATATCTCAATCTATACAGATGATGGAGAAGACACACCTCTCACATCAGTATTCGAGAATATCAAGAAAGAATATGAAGGCAAGGCAGTCGACCTCAATCCAAAGAAGGCCGACAACGAAGATATCGTCGACTTCTTCAAGAAGGCTCTTCCAAACTATGATACCGACCGAGTTCGCATGAGCGACATGCGTAAGGTTCTTGCGTGGTACAACATCCTCATTGCCGCAGGCATTGTAGAGTTCGAAGAAAAGAATGAAGAAGCACAGGCCGAATAAGCCACACGTATTATCATAATAAATTGAGGGTGCAGACCATTTGGTTCGCACCCTCATTATTTATTAGTAATCTCTAACCCTTTATCACTCTTATAACTCTTGCACTTTTATAACTTTTTAGCTCTCAGCTGTAATTCTGCATTCTGCATCGAAAATCAATTCTGCATTCTGCATTCTGCATCCTGCATCCTGCATTCTGCATCCTGCATCCTGCATTCTGCATTCTGCATTGTCTTCTTATTCCATGAGCTTTCTATATCGAATACGCTTAGGTTCTTCAAGACCTAATCGCTTTGCCTTGTTGATTTCATAGTCGGTATATGAACCCTCGAAATAGAATACCTCTCCATTTCCTTCAAATGCCAGGATGTGAGTGCAGATGCGGTCGAGGAACCAACGGTCGTGACTGATTACGACAGCACAACCGGCAAATTTGTCGAGACCTTCCTCAAGGGCACGCAGAGTGTTCACGTCAATATCATTTGTAGGCTCATCGAGCAGCAATACGTTTCCTTCCTGCTTGAGTGCGATAGCAAGATGAAGTCGGTTTCGTTCACCTCCCGACAACACACCGCAGAGCTTTTCCTGATCAGCTCCGTTGAAGTTGAATCGACTGAGATAAGCTCTCACGTTAATGTCCCTTCCACCCATTCTTATGGTTTCATTGCCTCCGCTCACTACCTGATAAACACTCTTGTCGGGCAGGATATCGTGGTGTTGCTGATCTACATAACTGAGTTTCACGGTTTCGCCCACACTGAATGTTCCGGCATCAGCTTTCTCCAATCCCATAATCATGCGGAAGAGGGTAGTCTTGCCCACACCATTCGGACCGATCACTCCGACTATTCCGTTTGGTGGAAGCATGAAGTTGAGGTCGTTGAGCAACACCTTCTCTCCGAATGCCTTTGCCACGTGTTCGGCCTCTATCACCTTATTGCCCAATCGAGGACCGTTAGGTATGAAGATTTCGAGTTGCTGCTCTTTCTCCTTCTGGTCTTCGTTGAGCAACTTATCATATGAGTTCAGACGCGCCTTACCCTTTGCCTGTCGTGCCTTTGGTGCCATCCGCACCCATTCGAGTTCGCGTTCGAGAGTCTTTCTGCGTTTACTTTCCGTCTTTTCTTCCTGAGCCATTCTCAGCGACTTCTGCTCAAGCCAAGAAGAGTAGTTGCCCTTCCATGGAATACCTTCGCCTCGGTCGAGTTCAAGAATCCATTCGCTTACATCGTCGAGGAAATAACGGTCGTGAGTTACGGCAATGACAGTACCTTCGTATTGTTGCAGATGCTGTTCGAGCCAGTCAATGCTTTCAGCATCGAGGTGGTTGGTAGGTTCGTCAAGGAGCAATACATCAGGTTGCTGGAGCAACAGTCTGCACAGAGCCACGCGACGCCTCTCTCCACCCGAAAGATTCTCAACCGACCAATCAGCAGGCGGACAGCGCAATGCATCCATAGCCCTTTCGAGTTTGCTGTCGATGTTCCAGGCATCAGTAGAGTCGATGATGTCCTGCAACTCAGTCTGACGAGTCATCAGTTTGTCCATCTTGTCAGGGTCCTCGTAATATTCAGGAAGTCCAAACTTATTGTTTATCTCGTCATATTCATGGAGAGCATCATAAATATGCTGCACACCCTCCATCACATTCTCCTTCACAGTCTTTGCAGGGTCGAGCTGAGGGTCCTGAGGAAGATAACCGACTGTGTAGCCAGGACTCCACACTACATTGCCCTGATATTGTTGGTCGATACCAGCAATGATTTTCATGAGCGTAGATTTTCCGGCACCATTCAAACCGATGATACCAATCTTCGCACCATAGAAGAATGACAGATAGATATTTTTTAACACCTGTTTCTGATTCTGCTGAATGGTCTTCGAAACACCGACCATCGAGAATATTATTTTCTTATCGTCTACTGTTGCCATTATATATCGTTTTCGTTTTCGTTTTCGTCTTCGTTTTCGTTAGGGTTAACGTTAGGGTTAACGTTATCTTCTACAACCACGTATTAATCAGAGTAGCTTTATCCTCCGACTCTACCGCTTCCTCAATCGAGTTAGGGAGATTGTGGAAGAAGTCGATGCCCGTCTGCTTCTCCAGGAAGTCAACATTGCAGATGTGCTTTGCAAGAATATCCCTGCTCGCATAGTTTCCGTCTTTGTATCCATAGTCCTTGTGCTCAACCCAGAAACCCACCGCATCATATTTTCCAGCCTTGAAACGCAGAACAGCGATGTAATAGTATTTAGGAATCACGATACTCTTTCCCGCACTGCTCTTCACCGTTCCGTTCGTCATTCCGTTCTCGATAGTTCCGCCTTTCACCACATAAAGCGTATCGGCAAAGCTGGCATTGCGGCCCTTTTCCTGAACGAACTGCTCCAGAATAGTCCAATAGTAACTGTTGAAATCATATTGCATAGGAGTCATATTCGTCATGTAGAAAGTCTGACGGTTAGCCTCCTTCGAGTATTGGCGGTCATACGAAGCACAGATGTGTCCACGCACACCGCCCCAAGAGAATGTACCAGGACCGATTTGGTATTTCTTTGCAAGTTTAGGATCATCCGCCCAAGCATCAGTTCGTCCGCTACCCATTCCCCTTGTACTGCCATCGAAACGGAAAGCAACCCAACGAGAGTGGAGCTTGTTAAGGTCGTATTCCAGACAGTAAGTCATCACAGAGTCCTTTCCTATCTTCGTGCTGTGAGTGATGAATTGAGTGCCGCTAGTCTTCAGTTTAGGCACTTCGATGCGCGATTCGTATTTACCCAGTTTCACCTTTGAAATCACGATGTCATCACCATCGTCCTTGCTACATGAAGAGTAGCCAAGAGCCGAAATCATCATAATGGCACTCATTGTAGCCATCAATATTTTTCTGCAAGAATATTTCATATCGAAGTTGTAAGTTTGATTCAATAGTGCAAAATTAAGAAAAATTAGGTGAAGTACCAAGGAAATGTCGGAAAACTTACAGATTTGCTGTGGCAGAGTTATTCGTAGAATGATTTTTGGTTTGTTGCGATGTCAATATGTACATCATTACATAAATTTCTAATAATGTTTGAGGTCATTTCTAATAATGTTTGAGGTCGTTTCTTATAATGTTTGCTGCTATTTCTCTATAGAAATTGGTCCATGAACCGCGCTTCGTGAGGCAACACACCGCGCTTCATGATGCTTCGAACCGCGGTCTTTTGTGGTTCAGTGTTGCAAAGTTTTGCTTTGCAATCATTCAGCAGAAAATGAATTTTTACAAAAACCTGTCAGCTGTCAGTTTCTGCCAATAAATGGCTGTGACATAACAACTTAGATGGCTGACGGGTTTCTCTAAACCTGTCAGTAACCTGTCAGCCATTCGTCAGCTTCTATTAATTCAGTTCCTCTCTTATTCTCCCCCTGTGGGGAAGATTGATTAGTGTTTTCAGGAGCAAACTAACTGACGGGTTCCTGACAAGTTGCTGACAGGTTTGACTAAACCTGTCAGCCTCCTAATGTCTTGATATAATGAGGGTTAAGGGTGAAAACTGACAGGCTGACAAGTTTTCTTGAAAATCTTTTTTATTCAACCAAGTCTAGGGTAGTACAGTTCCGTGTTGCAAGGTTTCCTCAATTCTGCATCCTGAATTGACTCCGTCGAACTGAAGTTTCTCAATCCTCAATTCTGCATTCTGCATTCTGCATTCTGCATTTAATAACTACACATTATTATATAATACACGCGCAAGCACTCATTTTTAACTAAAAAACACTTATTTTGCTCTAAATAACTAAATATTCTACATTTTCCATTCTACATTATTAATTAATTTACTATCTTTCTTGGATGAACCAAGCGACAAGTCGATTACTCACCACTTCGGGTTCGCGAGATAGGCTGCATTGACTACGTCGAATTCCTCCTTATATGGCAAAGCACATACATGTGATTTTGCTCATATTTCGTTCGTCATTTCGGAAGTACAAGCCATAATCTACAAATTTGTTTTTTGTGGCTGTCATTACATGACTTATTTGCCTTGCATCATTTTGCTTATTAGAACAAGTTCTACTAACCATAATAATGCAATTCAACTATATCCTTTGGATAAATCGCTACAAAAAAGCAGAATTTTCGATTTTTTCTTTGTACTTCGCTCGATTTGCACTATCTTTGTCACCGCCCTAACACGAGCAGAAGCTGTTAGTGGGAGCTGGTGGAGGGGCAAAGTGATATTTAACATTAGGAAAAGCGTTTACTTGCGCTTTGTTCTTGACGTTTCAGAATCTAGCAAATTCAAATCTCTGTCAAAGACAAATGCAGCGGTAGATGCCTATGCAGTATGTTGGTAACAACAATGCAGCCAAAAGCCCAAAAAGCTGATGGCCCGTTGTTGTGTATCTACATATATACGCGTGGGCTTCTGCGTTGCTCGTTTCGACAGAGAGGGCAATTGCTAGAGCCTTGAAACGTGAGACGGGTAACAGTACAGACTCTCACGCTTTTTTTGTGCCCATTTGTCAACCTCTGACAAAGAATCCACAATCCTATCAAATCATGAATTACCACCTATCTGTGAGTCTTAGTTGGAATGAACGAGAAGACATAAATAATTATCAATATTAAACAACATTCTATAATGGCAAAGGTGCAAAGAGAATCACAAAAAGGTGATTTAAACAAAGCATTTGATTTCAATATAAAGATGCTCAAGCAATTATGCAATATGTACGATGGTGGAGAGTATTATGCTGCGTTATGGATTGCCGTAGTTTTGAGAACATTGTTGAAAGATAGTACACATACAAATTCCATCTTTAAACAGTTAGAGCTAAAAGACATGGAATTTATTGACACCTCATTTCCTATAAACGGTTGTAGTGGATGGAATGTTGGAGATGGAGTTCATAATTTGATAGTATATTCAAATAATGTGTTTGCTGGTTTGCTGAAAAAAAATATTAACATTAGTTGTGACAAAAAAATACACTTAAGCTTCACGAATAGAGGTAATAGCCGGTTATGTAATAAAAAAACTTTTGATGATTGGTACGATGCTTCTGTATTTGAAGTAAAAGGCGAAAGCGAAATGAAATTGTCTCGTAAAGACGTTATTGAAACACTCGCGGAAAAAGAAGGTGGAGCACATTTTGATAATAATACAACACAACAATATGCATATTTTCAGAAGGGAGATTGTTTGAAAATAATCATTAATGACGAAATTGCGATATTTGAGAACAATCCTGTATTTGCATCAGTAAGACAAATAGCGTATGAAGTGTTAGAAACGATAGACTTAAATAATTAACAATATTGAACAAACTAAAAAATTTACGTATGAAAAAATTATTATCTTTATTAGTCCTATGCTGTTTGTGCATAGGTAGTGCGTGGGGAGCATCAGGAGAAACCCATGGAGTAACTAATGTGGCATTTTCTCAACTGTTGAATGGTGGCGTATCGATAAGTGATGTCAAAATAACCAACCCTGGTTACGCTATTTCTAAAGTTGTGTTGAACTGTAATTATAACAAAACAGCTGGTGGTGTTACAATATCTGTTACTGTTGGTGGCAAGTCATTTGGGTCTTCAGTAACATTTAATGAAAAAGCAACAAAAGATATATCGTTTACAGATGCCCCTGCTTCTGGAAATATTGTTATTTCATTTAAAAATAATTGTACTGCAAGTACTGGATGTGGAACTTTTTATTTAAATTCCGTAACATTAACAGAAGGTGACGCATCTCCTAAAATCAATGTTGGTGAGAATGCTACAATAACACCATCAGCATCAGCTCAAGATGTCAAGTTCTATTACACAATAGAGAATGCACAAGACGACGATGCTCAAGTTACGGCAACTGTGGATTGTGATTGGATTGAGAATCTTACACTTGGCACAGAAGAAGGTAACAAAAAATATGTTCAGTTCCATGTTACTGAGAATACATCAGTGAATGATCGTTCTGCAACTATTACTCTCTTATATGAAGAAGGAACCACCACAACTCAGGAAGTTACAATCAAGCAGGCAGGTGTTGTTCCTGTAATTACATTAGATGCAGACGCATTCACTCCAACAGCAATGGACGGTGAATGTGGAACTGGTGTATCAGTTGCTCCTACTGTAGCTGGTTACGAATTGGTTGCAAATGCAAATGTGGATTGGATTAAAAATATTGCTATCGCGAATGACCAGATTACATTTGCTGTGGATCCAAATAGTGGCGAAGCAAGACAAGGAACTATTACATTGACATACCAGCCAAGCAATCCAGGAGGTGTAAATCCTCTTACATTTACAAAAGTAATTACTGTCAATCAGGCATCTGCTGGTTACACTGTCACAATCGAAACTCCAGAGAATGGTACTCTCGAAGTTAAGAATGGAGATGCTGTCGTTGAAAGTGGCACCATGATAGAAGCTGGTACAACTCTGACAATTACTGCTACACCTAACGAAGGATACAAATTTAGAAATTGGCAGTATAATGCTGGCGATAGGTGGAATACAAAAACATCGGGTCTTACTTATGAGGTTAAGAGTAATGTTTCATTCCGTGCTAATTTTGATGCTCTTGCAGAATATGCAGTGAACTTCTATTCAGTAGGTACACCAATTAATGAAACTGCATATCCTGTATTTGAAGGACAGACGGTAGAATCAGTTAAACCTGATTTCGATGTACCAGCAGGATGGACTTTGTCTGGATGGACAATAGAAGGAACTTTCGGTAATGGTTCTGCAGCACCAGATATGTATGATATCACTGCAACACTTCCTGCCCTTGAAGAAGGAGCTTCTAATGAAATCAATCTCTATGCAGTATATACTCAAAATATTACAGGTGTTGGAGAATCTGCATGGAAACTCGTAACTGATGAAAGCACACTCAAAGCTGGTGACAAAGTCATTATTGCTGCTGATGGAAACAATGAATTTGCTATGAGTACTGTGCAAAATGATAATAATCGTGGTACAGCTCCTATTACAAAGACTGGTAATACTTGTACAATAGAATCTACTGCACAACAATTCATTTTAGAAGAAGGTATGAAGGAAAATACATTCTCATTCAATACAGGTTCTGGATATATCTATGCAGCAAGTAGTAATAGCAATTACTTGAAAACACAGACAAGCAAGTCTGATAATAGTTCTTGGGAAATAACTATTTCAAATGGTGTAACAAGCATTGTAGCTCAAGGTACTAACACACACAATGTACTTAAATACAATTCGAATTCTTCTTGCTTCTCTTGTTATACAGGAGGTCAGCAACCAGTCTGCCTCTATAGATATGAGGTTGGTTCAATGCCAATATATGCAGTCGCAGAACTTCCAACAGCATTCAATATGACAACTCAAGATGTGTATACTACTCTTGCAGCAGCTGTTGAAGCTGTAGAAGGTACTGCAACAATCAAGATGATTGCAAACGAAGAAACTGCAGCAGCAATCGAAATTCCAGCTGGAAAGAATATCACTCTCGACCTCAATGATAAGACTATCAGTGCTTCTGCAGCATTCAATACTGGTGTAATCCGAGTACATAATGGTGCTACACTTACAATCGATGACTTCAGCGCAAGCAAGACTGGTGCAATCGATGGCAATGGCAAGGCATATGCTGCAGTCGCAGTAACAGCAAATAATGATGATGCAACAGTTCCTGCTACTCTCGTTGTTAATAATGGTATGTTTGAAGGAATGTACTATGGCATTGTAGGAAACGGTTTGCGTCATAATACCGATATTACTATTAATGGAGGTTCATTCTCTGGTGAATATGCAATCTATCATCCACAGAGTGGAGACTTGACAATTACAGGTGGTGAGTTTACTGGTAATTCTTCTGCAATCGAGATGCGCGCTGGTAATCTTGTGATTGAAGGTGGTACATTCACAGCAACAGCAACATTTGCAGAACAAGGAAGTGGTAATGGTACTACAATCGAAGGTGCTGCAATCGCAGTTTCTCAGCATAGTACAAATAAAGACCTTTCAGTAGCAATCAGTGGTGGTACATTCACTGGCGCAAAGGCTATCTATGAAAAGGATTATCAGGATGCAAATGTAGATAATATCTCAATGTCAATCGAAGGTGGTCAGTTCAATGGTGATGTATACAGTCAGAACTGCGATAACTTCATCTCTGCAGGTACTTACTCAGTTCGCCCAACTGCAGAATATGTAGCAGAAGGTAAGGTTGCAATTCCAAACGAAGATGGAACTTATCTTTGGACAGTCGTTGATGGTGAAGAAAATGCTAACTTGATTCAGACTTGGGAACAAGGTACAACTTATGCTTATGTACAAAGTGGTGATGAAGTAACTCTCAAGGAATCAGATGAAACCCTTGGTAAGCTTACAAATATCGAGATTAAAGAAAATATCGAAAATGTAAATGTTACGTATGAAAGAACATTTAAAAACACTGAATGGCAGTCATTGTATGTTCCTTTCGAAATAAAACTTACTTCCGACCTTCTTGAAAAATATGAATTTGCATACATTAATGACAACCATTTGATAAATACTCTTCCACAAATTGAATACATAGAATTGGAAAATGGTCTGTTGAAAGCAAACCATCCATATTTGATTTGTGCTGAATTAGCAGATGCTGAAAAACCTCAAACCATAGAATTTGGAACAGTTGACTTGTGTAAAACAGAGTCGAAAACAATTGATTGTTCTTCAACTTCTGCAATGTTCAATTTCGTTGGTGTATATGACCAAACAGCTCAGAGTACAATTGTTGAACAGGATGAAGCTCAGCCTTATGTGATGAGTGGCGGTAAGTTTATCAAACTTAAAGAAGATGCAAATGTTGCTCCATATCGATTCTATATGACGATTATTGCTCGTCAAGGTTGTGAACAGTTTATTACACTTGCAGATGAAATTAAGCTTGTAAACGCATTCGGTGATGACTTCGACGAAGCAGATGCAATCAATGAAATCAAGTCAGAAACTGTTCGCGAAGGTGCATACGACCTCATGGGCCGCAAGGTGACAAGTCTCGTAAAGGGTAATGTTTACATCATCAATGGTAAGAAAACTCTCTTCAAGTAATAGCCCCCTTCTTATTCCCCCAAAGGGGAACGATTAAATGTTGAATTATTAATAAAATTGAAAAGATATGAAGAAGACATATAAGAAGCCAGTGATGAAGAGTCACAAAGTGAATTATAATTATGATTTGATGGGATTTATTCCTGTTTCAGACAGTGAAGGAGAAGGTGACGTGAAACAACGTAACAACAACGACTTCGAAGACAATGCATGGGAAGAGTATTAGTCCCTGTGGTAAAAATGATCTCCGGCCCTATTAGGGCGTGAAAATAGAATAGCCCACTCTTATTTTCATTCGTGTGGGCTGTTAGATAGTCTTTGGTTCGTGGTGAATAAAAGCTACCTAGTTTAGTTAATTATTACGGTTCCCTTGCTTCGGCAGGGGAGCTTTTTTTTTCTCCGCCAATTATCTCAAATTATTCATTAATCAAAGACAAATTATTTTAGAACAAAAACATAAAAAACCTTTGTAATGTGTGCTGCCCTTTGGGCATAGATGCGTCGGCATCTCCTTCTCCATCGTGAGCAAGCTCCCATGAAGAAGCCACTGCCACCACCTCTGCAATCCATGATTGCTTCGCACACATTCCAAACGATAAACAAAAAAAACAACGCTAACCGTTAACACTGATATCTTCTAACTGATATCTAATATCTGATATCTTCAAAGTTCCAAGTCTTTATTATAAAATAAAAATGCTTCGCAACCGTATTTATTCGGCAGCAAAACTGCCGAACACGGAACCGTTAACTGCTAACCGTTAACTGCTAACCGTTAACTGATAACCGCTAACCATTAACCGCTAACCGTTAACCGTTATCTGCCATTCGCATGAGGGCAATGTCGTATTTGAGGGGATCGTCGGCATCCCACGAACGGAAGATGTCGGTCAGTTCCTCGCATGCTTTCCAGGTAGGGCGTTTGTTGGTGAGGATATGACGGGTGAGAGCGCAGACATGAACATCCATCACTGCATAGAGGTCGCGTTGGTCGCGACGTTTCCAGATGTTGAGGTCGGGGAGATTCTCACGTGTCATCCATCTTACGAACATACATACTCGCTTGCATGCCGACTTGTCCATCGTTCCGATCTTTGCGGGAGCCAACCATTCGCAAATCTCTGCAATGGTTTCCTTCGTGGTCAGACCTTCGAGGCGTGATTCCATCGTAGGGTAGCCATTGAGTTGTTGCTGAAGGTTTCGGCATACGGCCTTGAATGTAGGTACATTGAGGGTGCGATAGACGCATTCGTTTTTTGCGTCTTTGTACGATTCCTCAAACTTTCCGTTCATCACGAAATCGGCTGGATGCCATTTCATTTCATCGCGAAGCATGTGGATGGCTGTTGGAACGATTACCTTTCGTGAACCCCAACTAATCATTGCGACGAGAAGTGCTCCGATTTCGATGTCGAGTTGAAGGTCGGTATGGTCCATCAACTGATAGACGGCTCCACAGGGGTCGACTTGCTTGAAGCGTTCGAAATTGAATTCTGTGTATAGTTGGTCGAGACGCTCTTTCATTCCAAATCCTTTAACCATTCACTGTAGCTTGCATCGCTTGGCATCATCCAATCGTTCAATCCCACCGAACCAACCTTTGGTCCGCTTGGCATGCAGGAGCGCTTGAACTGCTGAGTGAAGAACCGACGGCAGAAGTTCTTGAGCCATTTCATGATTGTCTCGTCGTCGTAGGTTCCACGGAATGCCTGACGGGCAAGGAAGTAAATCTTCGACGGACGATAGGAGTTGCGGATGAAATGGAAGAGGAAGAAATCGTGGAGCTCGTAAGGTCCGACAAGGTCTTCCGTCTTTTGCTTTATGTTTCCGTTCTCATCGGCTGGAATAAGTTCTGGACTTATCGGAGTGGCGAGTATATCGAGGAGAGTAGCCTTTGACGTTTCATCTACATTGCCACTGGCCACCCATCCCACAATGTGGCGCATGAGAGTCTTTGGAATAGATGCGTTCACACCATAGTTGGACATATGGTCGCCATTGTATGTGGCCCATCCGAGAGCAAGTTCGGAGAGGTCGCCAGTGCCGACTACAAGTCCGTTCATTTGGTTGGCAATGTCCATAAGAATCTGAGTGCGCTCGCGTGCCTGACTGTTTTCATATACAACATCGTGGACATTCACATCGTGGTCGATATCCTTGAAATGCTGAATGCAGGCATCCTTGATTGATATTTCCTTGATTGTAGTGCCGAGCGACTGCATGAGGGCAATGGCGTTGTTGTAGGTGCGGTCGGTGGTTCCGAATCCAGGCATCGTGACCGAGATGATGTTCTTGCGCTCCATCTGGAGTTTGTCCATCGTCTTGGCACAAACGAGAAGTGCAAGAGTGGAATCGAGTCCTCCCGAAATGCCAACAACGAGGCACTTTGAGCAAGTGTGAGTCATTCGCTTTGCGAGAGCATTTATCTGGATGTTGAATATTTCCTCGCATCGTTCGTCCTTTTGTTCTTCCTTCGGAATGAATGGAGTAGGGTCGATGGAGCGAGTGAGGAAATCATCTCCTGATTGGCTTGATGGGGCAACATCTATATTGAAGATTACGGAATCGTCGAGGTTGTAGAGCTGAACGGAATCTACGAAAGATGTGTTGGCCATACGGGCACTGCGAAGATATTCGACATCGATTTCGGAGATTACGAGTTGGTCCTTCAGGGCAAAGCGTTCGCCTTCGGCAAGCAATTTCCCGTTTTCGTAGATTACTGTATCTCCTGCATTGACTGCCTTGTCGGTAGATTCGCCGAAACCACAGGAAACGCTCACGTAGCCACATTGGCATTTAGCTGATTGGGCAGTGATGAGAGCGTTCGTGCGTTCGTATTTTCCGATTACAGCATCGACTGAAGAAGGATTGAAAATGATTTCAGCACCATTGAGAGCCAATTGACTGCTTGGAGCAATTGTGGCGAAGAGGTCTTCTCCCACTTCGATGCCGAATGTGACGGCCGAAGTGTGGAAAAGGGCATTAGTGCTGATTGTTATGTTTTGACCACAGAGGGAGGTCGTGGTGTTCATGAAGTTGAGGCCAGAGGCAAACCAACGTTTCTCGGCAAACTCCTTGTGGGAAGGAATGAACGACTTTGGAACTGCAGCAATAATCTTGCCGCGATTGATGACAACAGCACAATTGAGCAATACCGATTTCACTCTGACTGGCATTCCTACAACAGCAATGATATTGAGTGAACGAGTTACATCGAGCAAGCGGAAAAGGCCGCTCTCACTGCTGTCGAGCAGTTGCTGCTGCTGAAACAAGTCGCCACAAGAGCAACCAGTGACACTCAGTTCGGGGAAGCAGATGATTTCCACTCCCTTGCCTTCTGCCTGTGCGATGAGGCTTTCTATTTCCTTCGTGTTGAAGTCGCAGTCGCCAACCTTTACCTGTGGAACGGCTGCAGCTACTTTTACAAAACCGTATTTTGCCATCTTGTTCCTATTTATATTATATAATATGTGTGCAAAGATATGAATTAATTGAGAATAAACTGCTATCAAACGGCAAATATTTAGCAATCGCCCGTGATATCAATCCTATTTTGCTTTTCTTGCAATGATTGGATAGCAAGTCAGTTCTATAATTTTCAGACGTTATTTGCCGAATGTTTCGTCCATTACCTGAAGACGTTCGTGAATCCAATTCTTGAGGTACTTGATTTCCTCTTCATAGCTGCTGACAGAATAAGCGGTAAACCACGAATTCATTCCGCCCATACCCATCATAGGCATGCTCATCATAGGCATTTCTCCCATTTGAGGGAATCCGCCCTCTGGCATCTGAGGAAAACCTCCTTCCGTCATCTGTGGGAATCCGCCTTCGCCCATAGGAGGAAACATCATGAATGGCATTGCACCCATCTGTGGGAATCCACCCTCTGGCATTTGAGGAAAACCGCCTTCGCCCATCTGTGGGAATCCCATGAATGGCATTCCGAAACCTTGAGGAACCGTTGCCTGGTTGGTCTTTGTTGAGTCGTTGTTCTCTCCGTTTGCCTGTCCTTGCATTGGGCCGCCCATCATTGGGAATCCCATTCCCCAAGGGAATGTGCCGTTCTGGAACCAATCCTGCGAATGGTTTTCTTCCTTGTCTTCGTCCTTGCTTCGAAGGAGTTCTGGGTATTTCTCGAAATGACGCTTCTGTGAAGTTGAAAGAAGTTTCGCATAGTCGTCGATAATCTTGTCGATATGCTTCTCGCTGAGTACTGTCTTTCTCAATTCCTGGTATCTTTCAGCAATATTGTCGCGGAAACTTTGGTCTTGAAGAAGTCGTTTCCAGAAGGCTGGAGTAGGGGAAGTGTTGCAACCCTCAAAAGCCCAAGCATTCACATCGTCGGCTCCACAGAAATTACAATTGCCGAATGCGAGATTATAGTCCCAAACGGTTCCTGCATGAAGTTTTCCACCAGTTCCGTCTTCGTTTTGCTTTGTCTTGTAGAAGTAAGCACTTCGCTTGTAGGCATCGGCATTGAGAGTGAGTTCGGTGTGGATGAAATAGTCAACGAATGAAGAAACGTTTATGTATTTCCTGTAGCCATTAACCTTATCGTTGAAAGTGGCCGATTGAATGCAAAGTTCAGTGCTGTCGATGTAGTTGTGGATGTATTCCAACTGCTCAGGAGTGATGTCCTTCTTGGAAGGGTAGAGGCAAGTCCAAATGACCTTAGTGTTGAAAAGACCAAAACCAATGCCCGGAACCTTTGACTCGAACGTGATGTCCTCATCATCGTATGTGTCGATACGAAGCAAGTAGCCACCCGTAACCTCTCGTCCGGAATTGTCTTCTGGCTTGAGAGTGGCAATGTCCATACGGTTGACATCGTGCTTGATTTTTTCCGTGAATACGTAAATGCCTTGATATTCGTTGTTGAGAACCACTTCCACCATTTGGCAATGAGGAGCCCAATAACCCATTTCCTCCCAAAGTTTGAATGCGAGAGGGTCGCGAATCATCGAAACGTCAACGTAAGGTGCGAGCAAAACCCAATCGTGCTCGGCTGGCATTCCGAGTAGGCTCACATCTTTCTTCTTACCGTTTTCGTCGCGAGTGTCGATGGTGAACTTCTTCTGATTGAAACTGAGCGAGCTGTTTCCGCGCAACTTGATGCGAATCTTGCCTTCGTAGTTGGAAAACTTCGGATATTTACCCTTAGGAATTTCCAATCGCATTGAGGCATCCACCTTCTTCTCTGCGTTAATGTAGTTGTCGCATGAAATGTAGATTACCGGAAGATTCGACTCGAGGCGGAAGTCGCCCTTCGATGCTTGTTTTGTCTGTGCTTGCGTTGTAATTGCTGCAATGAGCAACAATGTGATAATGGTTACAATCTTTTTTCCTTTATTCATTTTAGTTTGATTTTCTTCAGTTGCTCCCTAAAGGCTTCGGAAAGGTTCGTCGGGTTGACGTCGCTACCGGTTCCCTGCACAATCTTGATGGCATTGTAGAATGCATAGCCCATTGCAGAGGTGACGACTCCAGCCGTGGCAGCACTGATGGTTCCACCTATTATGACTCCGGCTTCGGGAATTAGTTTAATCAGTCCTCTGACAACTGCCCTTCCGGTCATTGTGGCTCCAAGTACTCCAGCGGCACTTCCGACGAGTGTCGTGATAAAGGTTTTGTCAGCTTCAATCTTCATGATTTTGCTGATACTTGCAATCATTCCTATTTGAACCGGTGCGAGCAACACTGCATCGCTGAATGGGATGGGAGTGGCTCCGATGGCTGCAGCACTTGTGGCTGCCACTGTGATGGCTCGGTCAACAGCTTTCTTCGTTATTTGGTCGTTTACTTTCTGTGCAGCGGCCAAGGCCGCCTTCGCAATGTCGGGAATGATTTCGTAGGTATGGTCGATGAGTTCCTGAAGACCAAATGCGGGAATAGTTCCGATTGGCGTTTCGTAAGGAAGCGAAAGAACTCGGATGACGTTCGTAGCTTGATGGCATTCGTTCTTCACGAGATTGTAGAACTCGAGATTTGTATCTACCGACTTTGTGAGAACCACAACAACCGGAATCTCCTTCGACAATTCGTTGATAAACTCGCTTTCGGCAGTTTCGAGGCGCTTGCCGTCGTTACTGATGCAGAACCAAGCCAAATGAATTTGGTCGGATGGATTGCCCGTGCCCTTCCTTCGGTCGATTTCGCGTTTCAGTTCCTGGATGACCGACTTGTAGTTGCCAAGCTCGAAACCTTTCGTGTCGAAAATGTGGACGGGTTCGCCTTCCTTCGAATATTCCTTCATATTCTGGGTGATAGGTTTGCCCACACCGGTTTCAGCAAGATTGCCGTTGAACACTGCATTCACGAGAGTACTCTTGCCGACTCCTGTCTTTCCAGCTACAATGATGTTTGCGTGGCCGATCTTGTCCATTGCATCGTCCACGATTTGCTTTATGTTGAGTGTCTTGGCATTCTTTGCTGCCTCAGTCAGATTCTCCACAGATTGCTGCTTCGTCACCTCCTTCACACTCTTTATAATGTCAAAGATTTTACCCATAAGCTAATTCTTTTTTGATTAAGTATTCTTTTGCAAAGATACAAAATAATTCCAAAAGGATTAATCTTATTTCAAAATAATTAACACTTACACGCGGAAAAAGCACCAAAAGCCACACATTATATTAATTATACGCATGCGAGGAAATCAATCGAAAAGCAAACTCGATTCTGGCCCCCAAACGATTCAATTCAAACTCAAAAACAAAAACTTATAAACTAAATGAAAAAGAATGCGGAGAAAATTTTGCTATCAGCAGAAAAAGTAGTATCTTCGCACGGAAATTAAAGTGTACGTATGGATAATTACATAGTATCAGCAAGAAAATATCGTCCGATGACATTCGACACTGTGGTGGGGCAGGAAGCGCTGACCACAACTCTGAAGAACTCGATAGCTTCGGGACGATTGGCTCATGCCTATCTCTTCTGCGGACCTCGCGGAGTGGGAAAGACCACTTGTGCGCGAATCTTCGCAAAGACAATCAACTGCCTGTCTCCCGGTGCCAATGGTGAAGCTTGTGGCGAATGCGAGTCGTGCCGCTCATTCAACGAGCAGCGCTCACTCAATATCTACGAACTCGACGCTGCCAGCAACAACAGTATTGAAGACATTCGCCAACTCATCGAACAGACGCGAATCCCTCCACAGGTGGGCAAGTACAAGGTGTTCATCGTCGATGAGGTTCATATGCTCTCGACTGCGGCTTTCAATGCATTCCTCAAAACCCTTGAGGAACCACCTCACTATGTGATTTTCATCCTTGCAACAACGGAAAAGCATAAGCTTCTGCCAACAATCCTCAGCCGTTGTCAGATTTACGATTTCAACCGAATGAACGTTCCCGAAATCGTACGTCATCTTCAGATGGTGGCACAGAAAGAAGGCATTCAGACAGAAGATTCCGCACTTCAGGTAATCGCTGAAAAAGCCGACGGAGGTATGCGCGATGCGCTTTCTATCTTCGACCAGGTGGCTGCATTCTGCGAAGGCAATATTACTTACCAAAAGACTATTGCCAACCTCAATGTGCTAGACTATGAATATTACTTCAAACTAGTTGACTATTTCCTCGGAAACGATATTCCGAAGATTATGACAACCTTCAACGAAATACTCAATAAGGGCTTCCTCGGCGACCATTTCATCAATGGATTGAACTCTCACTTGAGAAACCTCCTGATGAGCAAAGACCCTCAGACTCTGCCACTTATCGAGGCAAATGAGGATGTTCGCCAGCGTTATGGTCAACAGGCACAGAAGTGTAAGCAGCAGTTCATCTATTCAGCCATTCGTCGTTGCACGGATTGCGACCTGAACTACAAGCAAAGTCAAAACAAGCGCCTTCTCGTGGAGATTACTCTCATCGAGATTGCTCAGGCAGCTCAAGACGACGTGCCTTCGGCGGGGCGTAGCCCCAAGAAGATTTTAAAACCAATATTTGCGGCAACGGAAAAGTCTCAGACATCTGCTGCCGCCAGTGCTGTTGCACAACCAAAGGCCGCTAATGTTGCAAACACTGGTCAGACACAGCAACCAGCCAATGCACAACCAGTTGCCAATCCAGCATTCAATGCTGCTTCGATTCAACTTCCAAACGTTGCGAATGCTCCAAAGCACGGACGAATGTTCTCCATCTCAGGAGCAACTTCCAATCAGGTCAAGCAAGCTGAAGAAGAGAAAACTGTTGTTGCCATACCCGAATCGTCCGAAAAAATGGAGTTCGACGTGGTCAATCTCACTCGAGCAGTCAAGACGTATGCATCAAAGTTGCCAATGGAGGAAATGGCATTCTCGACAGGACTTTCTTCAATGAAATTCAACATCACGGGAGAAAAGCAATTCGAGGCAGTGGCAGAGAATCAGATTGTACTTGCTCAAGTGCAGAGAAACATTCCTCAAATCACGGATTTCGTGTGTCGCTTTATGGGAATTGGCGACATCGGAATGACGGTAAGATTGGCCGAGAAGAAAGAGCATGCAAAAATACTTTCTCCGTACGAACAATACAACGAAATGAAGAAAATTAACGATAGTTTGGCAAAACTTGAGGAAGAATTTGCACTTACTTTCTAAAATATTTGGTAAATAAAAGGATTTTATTTAATTTTGTGCCCAAATTTATAGGTGAGATAAAGTATGAGACACATAATCCGGCACTACATGCTTAAGTATAAGTACGTAATCGCGTTGGCAATTTTCTTTGTTGCCATCGGATTGGTAGGCGACCATTGCTGGATAAAGAGAATTGAACAACGCAAGGAAATTGCTCAGCTCAAGAGTGAAATAGAAAAGGAAATAAAAACATTCAACGACGACAAGGAACAACTCGAGAAATTGAAGACAAATCCAGAAGCTGTGAAGCGCATTGCACATGAACGTTATTATATGAAGACAGAAGCCGAGGATATCTTCGTGATTGAAGACGAGTAGAAGTTCGTAAGAAATAAATGAATAAAGCAAAACTTACAGATTACATCGCAAATACAGGAGAAACGTTAGTGATTATCGGAGCCGCGATGTGGATAACTCAATGGGAAGTAGCCAAGTTTCTTTTTGCAATAGGCACTCTCTTGTTTGTGGTAGGCCGATTGGCAACAAAGAATCCTGAAACTCACAGCATTACACTGAAGCGACTCTATGTTCAGCGTACGATTGGACTTGCGCTGCTCGTGGTTGCAGCATTGCTGATGTTTTTCTATGAAAGCCTCAATGGATTGGAAATCACGGATTATGTAGTGAGGTCGACTCCTTCGGCATGGTTGCTCCCATTCATGATTTTCGTTGTTTTGGAACTTTATACAGCATTCCGAATTCCCGCAGAAATTAAAAAAGAACAAGCATAATAAAAAGAAAATGATACTTTCAGACTTGACAGCAGTGTCGCCAATCGATGGACGATACAGAAACAAGACAGACAAACTCGCAGATTATTTTTCTGAGTACGCACTCATTCGCTATCGCGTGAGAGTAGAGGTTGAGTATTTCATCACCCTCACTGGTTTCCTCCATATTTTTGATGTGGAAAAGGTGGCTCCTACACTTCGCGGAATCTATCAGAACTTCACAGAGGCAGACGCTCAGCGTGTGAAGGACATCGAGAAGGTGACCAACCACGATGTTAAGGCCGTTGAATATTTCATCAAGGAAAAGTTTGATGAGATTGGCGGACTCGAGCAATATAAGGAATTCATCCATTTCGGACTTACAAGTCAGGACATCAACAATACAAGTGTTCCGCTTTCAATCAAGGAAGCTTTGGAAGATGTCTATTATCCAATGGTAGAGGAACTGATCGACCAGTTGCAGCAATACGCCGACGAATGGAAGAACATTCCAATGTTGGCAAAGACTCATGGTCAGCCAGCTTCGCCAACCCGTCTGGGTAAGGAGGTAATGGTCTATGTATATCGCTTGACAGAGCAACTTAACTTGCTGAAGGCTTGCCGTATTTCTGCAAAGTTTGGTGGTGCAACAGGCAACTACAACGCTCATCATGTAGCTTATCCAAGTGTCGACTGGAAGTCGTTCGGCAATGAATTCGTTAAGAATCAGCTCGGACTTCAGCGTGAGCAGTGGACCACTCAAATCAGCAACTATGACAATCTCGGAGCCGTGTTTAATGCAATGGCTCGCATCAATACGATTATCATCGACCTCGACCGCGACTTCTGGATGTATGTCTCTATGGAATATTTCAAGCAGAAGATTAAGGCAGGAGAAGTAGGTTCGAGTGCAATGCCTCACAAGGTCAATCCAATCGACTTTGAAAATTCGGAAGGCAACCTCGGAATTGCCAATGCCATTCTGCAGCATCTTGCTACGAAGCTCCCTGTATCGCGTCTGCAGCGCGACCTTACCGACTCCACAGTTTTGAGAAACGTGGGTGTGCCAATGGGTCACATGCTGATTTCGATTCAGAGCACATTGAAGGGCTTGCGCAAGCTCTTGCTCAACGAAACAGCTATCAAGCGCGACCTCGACAACTGTTGGGCAGTTTGTGCTGAAGGCATTCAGACAATCCTCCGCCGCGAAGGCTATCCACATCCTTACGAGGCCCTCAAGGCTCTCACACGCACCAATTCAGCAATAACAGAAGAGAGCATCTCCGACTTCATCGACGGACTCGACGTGAGCGACAGCGTAAAGCAGGAACTCCATGCAATCTCTCCTTCCACTTATGTTGGATTATAATTTTTGACTAAATAAATACATAGATATAACGAAGATTCAAGACCCAAAAGATTGAAAACTTTATAACATTTATGTGAATAAATAACATTATTATCAAACAAATTAAAAAAATTAAATTATTATGGAAAATGAATCATGGCAGGACAGCGCCAATGAAAAACGACCACAGCGTCCTCGTTTCAATCGAGTAGAACGCGCTTACACAGCTAATGGAAACTCAGGTGAACGTGCATTCCGTCCTCAGGGATTTGAGTCACGTGATAATGGTGAACACCAGCAAGGTGGCTATCAGCCACGTCAGCAGGGTGGTTACGGCCAGCAGCGTCAAGGCGGTTACGGTCAGCAGCGTCAGGGTGGTTACGGCCAGCAGCGTCAAGGCGGTTATGGTCAGCAGCGTCAAGGCGGTTATGGCCAGCAGCGTCAAGGCGGTTACGGTCAGCAGCGTCAAGGCGGTTATGGTCAGCAGCGTCAAGGCGGTTATGGTCAGCAGCGTCAGGGTGGCTACGGTCAGCAGCGTCAAGGCGGTTACGGTCAGCAGCGTCAAGGCGGTTATGGTCAGCAGCGTCAGGGTGGTTACGGCCAGCAGCGTCAGGGTGGTTACGGCCAGCAGCGCGGTGGCTTCGGTCAGCGTCATTCAGCTGATTACAATCCAAATGCTAAGTACAGTTTGAAGAAGCAGATTGAATATAAGGAATATCTCGAAGATCCAAATGCTCCAATTCGTTTGAACAAGTTCTTGGCCAATGCAGGTATTTGTTCACGTCGCGAAGCAGATGAATTCATCCAGGCAGGAGTTGTTCGCGTGAATGGCGAAGTAGTTACAGAACTCGGTTCAAAGGTTATGCGCACCGACGAAGTTCATTTCCACGATCAGCTTGTATCGCTTGAGAAGAAGACTTACGTGCTCCTCAACAAGCCAAAGGACTATGTGACAACTTCCGACGACCCACAGGCTCGCAAGACCGTGATGGACCTCGTGAAGAATTGTTGCCGCGAGCGCATCTATCCAGTAGGCCGTCTCGACCGCAACACTACAGGTGTACTTCTCTTCACAAACGATGGAGAACTTGCATCAAAGCTTACTCATCCTAAGTTCTTGAAGAAGAAGATTTACCACGTATTCCTTGATAAGAACTGTGCATCTTCCGACCTTCAGAAGATTGCTGAGGGAATCGTTCTCGACGACGGTCCAATCCACGCAGACGCAATCAGTTTTGCAAGCGACACTGACCGCAAGCAGGTAGGCATCGAAATTCACTCAGGCAAGAATCGTATCGTTCGCCGTATCTTCGAATCTCTCGGCTACAGAGTATTGAAGCTCGACCGCGTGATGTTCGCAGGTTTGACAAAGAAGGGCTTGAAGCGTGGCGACTGGCGTTTCCTCACAGAGCAGGAAGTTGCAATGCTCCACATGAACACTCAGGATTAGTGTAGATTCATATAAACGACGAGTAATAAATCGAAATAAAATGAATATTCGTAGAACAAAGATTGCAGACTTGTTGCAGCGCGAAGATTATGGTGCAGAAGTTTGCGTAAAAGGTTGGGTTCGTACAAAGCGAGGCAGTAAGGCAGTTAACTTCATTGCCCTCAACGACGGTTCGACTATCAAGAACGTTCAGGTAGTGGCAGATGTTGAGAAGTTCGACCCTGAAATGATGAAGCTCATCACAACCGGAGCATGTCTCAGTGTAGTAGGTGAAATGGTTCAGAGTATTGGTTCGGGCCAGAACGTGGAAGTTCAGGCACACGAAATAGAGGTCTTGGGCGAATGTCCAGCCGACTATCCAATGCAGAAGAAGGGACAGAGCTTCGAGTATATGCGTCAGTATGCCCACATGCGTCTGCGTACCAACACATTCGGTGCTGTGTTCCGCATTCGTCACAATATGGCAATCGCCATCCACAAGTTCTTCCACGATAAGGGGTTCTACTATTTCCACACTCCACTCATCACAGCAAGCGACTGCGAAGGTGCAGGCGAGATGTTCCAGGTGACTACAAAGAATCTCTATGACCTGAAGAAGGACGAGAACGGACAGATTATCTATACCGACGATTTCTTCGGCAAGATGACTTCACTCACAGTGAGCGGTCAGCTCGAAGGCGAACTTGGTGCGACAGCATTGGGTCAGATCTATACATTCGGTCCTACATTCCGTGCCGAAAACAGTAATACTCCACGCCACTTGGCCGAGTTCTGGATGATTGAACCAGAAGTATGCTTCATCGACCTTCCCGACCTCATGGACCTTGAGGAAGAGTTTATCAAGTATTGCGTAAAGTGGGCTCTCGACAATTGCCGTGACGACCTCGAATTCCTTAACAAGATGATCGACCAATCACTCATCGAGCGTCTTGAGAGCGTTGTAAATACCGAATTCGTTCGTTTGCCATACACAAAGGGTATTGAAATCCTTGAAGAGGCAGTGAAGAACGGTCACAAGTTCGAGTTCCCTGTTAGTTGGGGTTGCGACCTTGCCAGCGAGCACGAGCGCTATCTCGTGGAGGAACACTTCAAGAAGCCAGTCATCATGATCGACTATCCAAAGGACATCAAGGCATTCTATATGAAGCAGAACGAAGACGGACGCACCGTTCAGGGTACCGACGTTCTGTTCCCGCAGATTGGCGAGATTATCGGCGGAAGTGTTCGTGAAGAGAACTACGACAAGCTCATGAAGCGCATCGACGAGATGAACATCCCAATGAAGGACATGTGGTGGTATCTCGACACTCGTAAGTACGGAAGTTGCCCTCACGGTGGTTTCGGACTTGGTTTCGAGCGACTCATTCTTTTTGTTACGGGTATGCAAAACATCCGCGATGTCATCCCATTCCCACGCACTCCAAAGACTGCAGAATTCTAAAACCATGTGCGCATAATCTTCTTCGCGCACGCGTAATATTTAATAATGTGGCGGCCATTTCTCTTATTTGGCTGCCACTTCTTTTTGGCGTGATATCACCTCTAAGAAATATAGATAAATGTATAATCTGCTGATTGACAGCATATACAGAAGTAGAAATTTCGGGTCCAAACATAGCGAAACTCAAGACAAAACATTGCAAGAAATCAGGTCGCGAACCGCTTAATTCAATTGCGAGGATTGCACGTAATTGATATTTAATACGAATAAATCGATATTTCGCAAAAATAGTTGGTCGGGAAATTGCTTGTGTTGATTAATTTTATTATCTTTGCAGTCGATAATTATAAATTAGATAGCTATGCAGAAAAACAAATTAGGTAAGACCGGTCTTGAGCTTTCGGCTCTCAGTTTCGGAGCTTCTTCACTCGGAGGAGTATTCCACGACATAAAGGAACAGGCAGCAATTGAAGCCGTTTTCACAGCAATCGATGGTGGAATGAATTTCATCGATGTATCTCCTTATTACGGCCACTACAAGGCGGAGACAGTTTTGGGTAAGGCTCTCAAGGATATTCCTCGCGACAAGTACTTCCTCTCTACAAAGGTGGGTCGCTACGGAAAAGACGGAGTGAACACATGGGACTACTCGGCAAAGCGCGTGACCGACAGCGTATATGAAAGTATGGAACGCCTGAATATCGAATATATCGACCTCATCAACGTTCACGATATCGAGTTCCAGGCATCTCTCCCAGGCGGACTTCAAAAGGTGTGCGATGAAACTCTTCCTGCACTCGTCGAACTTCGCAAGAAGGGAGTCGTAGGTCACGTTGGAATCACTGACTTGCAACTCGAAAACCTCAAGTGGGTTGTCGATCATGTGGAAGACGGAACCGTAGAAAGCATTCTCAACTTTTGTCACTTCTGCCTTTGCGATGACAAGCTTACCGACTTCCTTGACTATTTCGAGGGTAAGGGCATCGGAGTGATCAATGCATCTCCTCTCTCAATGGGACTCCTCAGCGAACGCGGTGTACCTGATTGGCATCCAGCTCCACGTCCATTGGTTGATGCTTGCGCAAAGGCTGCACAACACTGCAAGGCCAAGGGCTATCCAATCGAGAAACTTGCTATCCAATATTCTGTAAGCAATCCTCGCATCGCTGCAACTCTCTTCAGCAGTGCAAATCCTGAGAATGTGAAGAAGAACATTGCTTGGGCAGAAGAACCAATCGACTGGAACCTCGTTGCCGAAGTGAAGGATATTATAGGCGAACAGCAGCGCGTAAGCTGGAAGAATACATAGTAGGGGACGACATAAATTCATAATCGAGATATGAAGATTATCGATGCACACAGCCATTTGTGGCTACGTCAGGATACGAAGGTCGACGGCCAGGTAATCCGCACCACGGAAAACGGCCGAAGCATCTTCTTTGGCGAGGAAGTTCAGATGTTGCCACCGTTCATGATCGACGGAAAGAACAGTGCAGAAGTGTTCCTCAGCAACATGAACTATGCACAAGTCAGTGCTGCCGTAGTGGTTCAGGAAGTCATCGACGGCAATCAAAATCAATACCTGAAGCAAGTGGAGGAAAACTATCCCGACCGATTCTTCTGCTGCGGAATGCTCAATGGATTGGAGATTCCCGACGGATTCAAAGCTGTAGCCATTCCTGCCCATCGCTTGCACGACCCGCTCAATTCGCCCGAGATGATGCAGATGTTTAAGCAGTTGGAACAGAACGGCCAAATCCTTTCCATCTGCCTTGCCGACGATGCCAAGCAGATTGCTGAGATGGAGGAAGTCGTTCAGGAATGCAAGAACCTGAAGATTGCAATCGGCCACTTCGGAATGGTCACAACACCAAATTGGAAGGGCCAAATCATGCTTGCACGCCACGATAATGTTATGGTGGAATCGGGAGGAATCACATGGCTCTACAACAGCGAGTTCTATCCTTATCCATCTGCAGTGCGTTCCATCAAGCAGGCAGCAGATTGGGTGGGCATGGACAAGCTCATGTGGGGCAGCGACTATCCACGCACAATCACGGCAATCACATATAAGATGTCGTATGATTTCATCCTGAAGTCGAACGAACTGACAGACAGTGAGAAGCAGCTCTTCCTTGGCAAGAATGCAGAGAAGTTCTATGGCTTCACCAATCTCGTGGATTTGCCTTATGTGAAGAACATGAGCGAGTAAAACGAATACAACAGATTTTTTATTAAAAGATAATGAAAGCAATTCAGATAAAAGACGCAGGCATTCTCGAAGTAGTAGATGTAGAGAAACCCGAAATGGCAGACGATGAAGTCTTGCTCAAAATAAATTTTGTAGGTTTTTGCGGAAGCGACCTCAACACATTCCGTGGCTTGAACCCAATGGTTCAGTTGCCAATCATTCCAGGACACGAAATCGGTGCAACTATCGCGGCAGTAGGTAAGGACGTGCCTCAGACATTGAAGCCAGGAATGGTCGTAACAGTGAATCCTTACACCAATTGCGGAAAGTGTGCATCATGCCGTGCAGGTCAGCCAAACGCATGCGAACATAATCAGACACTCGGAGTGCAGCGCAACGGAGCCATGAAGGAATACATCTCGCTGCCTTGGCAGAAAATCATTCCAGCCGAAGGAATCACACCTCGCGACTGTGCAATGATCGAACCAATGAGCGTTGGTTTCCATGCAGTCAATCGCGGACAGGTAAGCGAGAAGGACACCGTTGTTGTCTTTGGTTGCGGAATGATCGGAATGGGTGCAATCGTCGCAGCTTCCCTTCGTGGAGCAACTGTCATTGCAGTGGACATCGACGATGAAAAGCTCGGAATAGCAAAGAGCGTAGGAGCAGCATACGGAGTCAACAGTATGAATGAAGACCTTCACGAGCGTCTGCTCGCACTTACCGACGGCTTCGGACCTTCAGTATGTATCGAGGCAGTGGGCAATCCTCACACCTACCGCAGTGCAATCGAAGAAGTTAGTTTTGCAGGAAGAGTCGTATATATTGGCTATGCAAAGGCCGACATTGCTTTCACTACAAAGCTTTTCGTGCAGAAGGAACTCACAATCCGCGGTTCACGCAATGCAATGCCAACCGATTTCGAGGCAGTTATCGAGCGCTTGAAAGGTGGATTCGACGTAAGTCCGTTCATTTCCGAAGTTGTAGAACCTGAAGATGCATTCCGCGCAATGACCGACTGGAACAGTAATCCAGGTAAGGTATTCCGCATTCTTGTAAAGCTATAATATGCGATACGTAAAGATACTGAATCTAAGAGATGATGCAGAACTGCTTGAACGCTACAAGCAGGCTCACAGCAAAGAAAACCATTGGAAGGAGATTACAGCCGGCATTCGTCAGGTAGGTATCCAAGAAATGGAACTCTACATGCAGGGCAATCAGGCCGTGATGATTATTGACGCTCCTGATGAACTTGATATGAAGAAGGCAATGGCCGAACTTGCTACCTTGCCCCGTCAGGCAGAATGGGAAGCTTATGTGGCTCAAATGCAGGGTTGCGACCCAAATGCTACTTCCGACCAAAAGTGGCAACTGATGGAGAAAATCTTCTATCTCTACGATTAGTGTCGTTTGTATTCAACAAACATAAAAGGATGTGAGGCACTGTGCCTCGCATCCTTTATTTTATCTATACAGAATTTCACTAAGAGAGTGGCGCCCACGGAATCGGCTTTGGTCCACTTCGCCGCGAATACCTTTCACTCGGCCGTGACTCGTGTATTGCCACATTATGAAATCGTCGCCACCATTGAGCAAAGGTTCGTCGGCCGTGTATTGGGCAATCATGAATTGATAAGCCTTGAAAGCCGAATAGCCTGCAAAGTATTTGTTGTAGAAGTTGCGACCGGTGTAGATGACAGGACGTTTACCGTATTCGTTGGTTACAAGTCGCAGGAATTCGAGAAGACGGGTGTGCATTGTCTCAATTGTTACACTACCCGTAACCTCCACATCGATGAGAGGCAGAAGGTCTTGGTTCTTGCGGTTGACCACCCTCGTGAAGTTGCGGAACTGAGCCTCGGCCGAATAGTTCGGACGGAAGAAGTGGTAGCTACCGGTCTTCACTCCGCATCTGCGGGCTTCGCGGAGGTTGTAGTCATACATATCGTCCACAAGGTCAGTGCCTTCAGTTGCCTTAATATAGGCAAACCCCACATTCGGGTCCTTTGCCGTTTCGCTCCAGTTGATGCTGCCCTGATAGTGGCTCACATCGATTCCATGTGCATAGTTGCCAACGAACGGAATGTTGTTCGTAATCTTTGGTTGCTTTGCAGGGCGGTGGTAAGAGTCGGGTAGGGCTTTGTATTCGTTGGCAGGCTTGTCTGGTTCCAATTCAACATACTCCGTCTCTGCCGTCTTCTGGTTTTTCTTCTTCTTTCGGGCATCAGCAGGCGAAGCAATCATAAAGATTGCCATTAGGAATATGATAAGCCTTATTGCGTGTCTTGACATTCTCACTTTGATTTTCTCTGCAAAGATACAAAAATAATGTAGAATGTTTGGCTTGGTAAGCTAATAATTATAATATTTTAAGATTTATTATGATTCTGCGGGCGTTATTGTGCCATTCGTTTTTGTTTCACGATTACATAAATGATTACTGGCGCACCGAGAAGAGGGGTTACAGCATTGAGCGGAATGATGCCCGACTCTCCCGGAAGTATGCAGATAAGGTTGCAAGCCAAGGCTGTGGCCGAACCGATGAGAATCGTGAGCGGCAGCAAGCGTTTGTGATTTTGCGAACCGAGAACCATTCGTGCTACATGAGGCACTGCAAGGCCGAAGAATGCAATCGGACCGCAGAAAGCCGTTGTGATTGCAGTGAGCAGACCTGTGGCTATGAGCAAGGTGTTGCGTGTGTGCTTGATGTTGATTCCGAGATTTTCTGCATATTGATTGCCCATCAGCAATGCATTGAGTGGCTTTATCAGAACGATTGAGAGAATAAGGCCTACAATGCATATAGATGCAAACCAAGGCATTTGTTGCATGCTGACTCCGCCAAAGTTGCCCATTCCCCAAATGATGAAACTGTGAACTCCCTCTGCCGTTGAGAAGAAGTTGAGCAGGGAAATGGCCGATGAAGTAACATAACCAATCATAATGCCGATGATGAGCAGCATGAGGTTGTTTTTAACGAACGAAGAGAACGCAAGGATTACTGACATTATTATCATCGAACCGATGAACGCTCCAAAAAGTACTGAGAAGAAACTGCCGAATGTGATTCCTCCGGCTGCAATGGTTCCGCCTCCAGCCAGCATCACGATAGCTACGCCAAGGTTGGCTCCACTACTGATTCCAAGGATTGACGGACCTGCAAGTGGATTGTTGAAAGCCGTCTGAAGCATCAATCCCGACACTGCCAAAGCTCCGCCGCAGAGCGTGGCCGTTATGGCTTGTGGAAGTCGCGATTGAAGTATAATGTAGCCCCAACTTGCTTTCTCCACCTCCTGACCCATAATGGCTTGAACGACCGCTTTGGCCGGAATGCTTACCGAACCGAAGAACAGGT
This sequence comes from Bacteroidaceae bacterium, assembly GCA_024398435.1. Taxonomy (GTDB): domain Bacteria; phylum Bacteroidota; class Bacteroidia; order Bacteroidales; family Bacteroidaceae; genus Colivivens. The sequence continues at coordinate 178,942 of JAKSJD010000003.1, forward strand.
TGGCAATGAAGAGCAGAACAATGACGACGGTACAAACAAAGAATATAGTACCGTTGCCGATGAAGATAGTTGGTTGCTTGTAGTTTCCTTGGTGGGTCATAACTTCTTGAAATATTTTGATTCGTAATCGGACAGACACTCTGGATGAAGCATCTTTATGAAATCAGCGAGAAGAGCTTCGGGATGGAACGGAGTCTCCTCAAAGAACGGAACGTACTGAAGATTGCAGCCGTAGATGTTGTGGTTCTTGAAGGCTTTCATCTCGGCATAAGGTGCAAATTCCAGACGGAGTTCGTCGTAGGTTTTGTCAGTATTCTGCGTGTAGCGGATAAACCAAATGTCGGCGTCTTGCGACTTGTCGAACACCATCTCGGGTGAGAGAGCCAGCGAACCTTCGCTTTCGTCGCTCTTGAAAATATAATCGCCTCCCGCATCGTTGATAAGTTGGCCAATAGTGCTTCTGCCTCCGGCAACATACCAAGTCGAACCGGTCACGAGGTCACAAATCACTTTTGGCTGTTTTTTTGCCTTCTTCACGATAGCCTTCAGTTCGTTGTATTTCGTTTCAATCTCGGTGAAAATACTGTCTGCCTCCCGTTCCTTTCCAAAGAGAATACCATAGAATCGAATCCACTCAGCGCGTGCGAGAGGGGAAGATTCCATGTAGTCGGCACACTCAACCAACGGAATTCCAAGGTTTTCAATCGTTCCGTAGCCACCGCTGTTTTCGAATGGTGAGAGAAGTATTGCATCGGGTGACGTCTGTATGATTCGTTCTATATTGGGCGACATACTGTTACCGAAATCCTCGATAAGTCCGTCCTTGCAGTGCTTCTGAATCTTCTTGTCGGTGATGTACTGAAGGTCGCAAACAGCAGAAATCCTATCGATTGCTCCCAACTCGTCTATAAGGCTGCAATGCACTCCGGAATACACAGCCGCACTCTTTATTGGAATACTGATTGCATTGCCTTTGTTAAGGTTAAGGTTATCGTTATCGTTGACAAGACAGTAGGAGTGGAGCAGCGCTTCTTTATTCCAAGGGTTGGTAAGGTCCACCTGAATGTGGTCGGCGTACCTTATGATTTGAATGTTTTTAGCATATTTGAACTGAATCGTATCGCCTTCTTCCGAACAAAGAGTCTTGCCCTCCCGACCGCATGCAGCCAGAAGAAGCAAGACAAAAAAGGCAGATATATATTTCAATATGCTTTGCATCATAATCTATCGAAAACAATCTTGCAAGTGTAGTAGCCAGCATCGAAACTATAGAGTTCCTTACCGCTGTGGTCGAATACATGAACCTTTCCGTAGCTGCCCCAAGGAGTGTCAGAAACATAGATGAGTCCGGTGTAAGGGTCGACATCGATTGAGTTTGGTGCAGCCAACTTCTCAAGGTCAATCCAATCAGTCTTCATGCCAGTGTTCAAGTCATAGACGAAAGCATGTGAGAGCTGTGGCAGATAGTATTCTGAATAGAGTACATAGAGGTAGTTCTCGTAGAGTGCGATGTAGGTTCCGTAGTTGATCTCTTTTGCAGTGTCGGTCTTGGTGTTGATTTGGAACACGGTTCCGAGCACCCAGTCTTCTTGTGCCATTCCCGGACTTCCTGCATAGTTGCCGGTTGAAACCATATAGACATTGCCGTCAGCGCCCACCTTTGACTGAGTGTAAGGGTTGCAGTTAACTTTTATGTCCTTAATTTTCTTGAAAGTCTTGGCATCGACAACAGCCACCGAACCGCTCTTGAAGTCACCGTAAGTGCCGTAGCCACTGATGTTTGCATAGAGTTTTCCATTGGCAAACGAAAGACCTTCAGGATGGTCGCCCACAGCAACCTTGTCCATGATTTCGAGTGTTGCAGTGTCAACCTTTGTAATGCATCCGTCGTAAGTGGTTGTATATACGAACCCACCATCGGCAGCAAGGCATCGAGGTTGGGTTGGAACTCCATTATCGAAGAAAGGAATAGCCTTAATCTGTTTTAAGTCCTTGTCCATTACTACAAGTTTTGACGATTCCGTGACTGTGCAATAGAGTTTGCTTCCGTAGGCAATCATGTCCTGAGCCACATCTCCGAGTCCTTCGCCATTGGCCGCCTGATAGACATCGTAGTCAGTGGCAGTATGTGAATTCTTGTCGAAGAGAGTAATCGAAGCATCGTTCATTCCCCAGTTGCCCGAATTGAGAATGTATGCTCTGGTTACGGGTGGTTCTGGTACGGGCTTTGGTTCGTTATCGTCATCTTTGTCGCATGCAGTAAAGGCCGTAGTCAGTGCGATTGCTGCTAAGAAATAAAATCTTTTCATTTTGTTTTGATTGTTTTTTTAGTTTGAAAAGTTACTTAATTTATTGAATAAGTCGCAGTCAGTCGGAAGTTACGTCCAGGCATTGGATAAAACTTGACCACTTCGTAATTCTTTCCGCCGATATTCAGAAGGTCGAATTTCAGTTTTAGGTCACTTCCTTTTTCCTTACGGCCGATAGGGAATGTGTGGAAGAGCGACACTGAATGGTCGGTATAACTGTTGATGCGATTATTATCGGTGTGTTGGGGCAAGGCATAACGCTCGCCACTCCAAAGGAGATTGTATGTAAGGCTGACCCACGGATTCTCGATTGTTAGACTTGCGCTGCCAGAATGTTTGGGAGTGTATGGAATTTGCAATTTGTATGTAGAGCTCTCTTGGTCGGTTCGGTCTTCAGCCGAGAGAAAACTATAAGCAGTTGAGGCGTAGGCCCTCACTTGTTTGCATATGTTACCCTCGATAGTTGCGTTGAAGTCGATTCCCTTGGTATGGACTTTTCCAACATTGTACATCGACCAGAAGAACATCTTCGGAATGGCAATTATTTTGTCGTTTACTCTGCCCATGAAAGCATCTGCAGAGAGGTGGATGTAATTGATTTTGCCATTCAAAGGCTTGCTCCAGGAAGTGCCGACATTCCATTGACGAGTCTTTTCCGGAGAGAGTTCGTGATTACCCACGAGCGTGTAGTAAAGGTCGTTGAATGTAGGCATTCGGAAAATGTCCTTATATGAAGCTCGGATTCGCCAACTGCTTTGTGGGAGTGGTCGCCACGCAATGCTGAAAGCAGGGGAGAGGTGACTTTGATTTTCGAGAGCTTTGCCTATTCTGACTTTGTCGTTAATGCCTGTGTAGAGCAGAGAGGCTGTGGCGGTTATTCGTGAGTTGGAGTATTGTGAGGCAACTGCTGTCTGCCAGTTATAGCGCGAAGGGAACTGACAGCCATTGAGATTCGTGTGGAGGTGGCTGTAGGTGAAGTCTTGGGCGAGCGAAGCGGAGAAATTACGAATAGGTTGTACCCAAACGATGGCATTGGCGTAGGCTTCCGACTGAATGTAACGTGCATCAGTTGTTTTCGCAATGTCGTGGTCGGTATAGCGGTTCCAACTCCAGTTGTACTTTCCGTTCACTTGGAATTTCAGTCGCTTAGAGAGCCTATTCTCATATTTCATCTGACCGAAATAGTTGCGGTCGAAAAGTCGTTCGGCGGCATACGGATTGTCGATGATTACACCGCCTGGAAGTCCTCGTTCCGAATCGTATAGATAGAACTTTGCAGTGAGGGTCTGCCTGTCAGTGAGTTGACTGACGATATTGGCTTCGGCTTTCAATGCTTCTACGTCGCTGTTGTTGCGCTTACCACTAATATTATTGTTGTGGCTGTTGATTGTGAAATTGTAGCCACCGTCAGCATGAAGCCAATCGGCATAGGCCGAGAGCATCACCTTATTATTATTTACGCGTGTGCGCATTAAGACGGTTGGATTGATTAGTCCGAAAGAACCGGTCTGAACCTTGGCCTTGAGTGTGCAATCAGCCATAGTAGTGATTTCCACCACTCCCGCTGATGCAAATGCTTTTGCTGATTGGTAGATGTTGTTGCCTTGCCCGGCTGTGAGACTTATCGCCTCCACATTGTCGAGCGAATAGCGACTGAGGTCGATTTGTCCAGTCTGAAGGTCACTTACAGCCACTCCGTCGTACACCACTGCCGTATGCTGAGCACCGAGACCTCTGATGCTCACGGTTTTCAGTCCTCCGACTCCTCCGTAGTCCTTCACTTGTACTCCCGACATGTGCTTCACTGCATCAGCCACTCCTTCCACTCCCATGCGGTCGAGTCCTGTGCGGTTGATTTGCTGCATAGGTGCAGCTGAACGCTCGGCCTCGCTGATTCGGTGAGCATTGACTCGAATGGTGTCAACACTTACCTCTTGGGCAAATAATGCAATGGCAAACAGCCAAAGACTGCATAGAATGGTTCTTCTTATGAACATCGATTTCTTGTTTTCTCCCTTTCCTCGAGGGATGTTTAACATTGATAGTCTTGCAGGTCTTCTGACTTGTCTCTTGATTACTGTGTCTTCCCAGTTGACTTGGCGCCAGCCAGTGACTAAAATGCAACATTTCTTGCTCAGTAATCATCTCTCATCATGAGAAGAGATTTACAGCAGCGGGACTGTTCAGGACTTCCACCTGATTCCCTTTTAATCCGCCCTAAAAGATGCTCTATTAGGCTTTTGCGGAACAAAACTGCTGCAAAGTTATAAAATATCTTAAAAAAACAAGCGTTATTTCTAAAATAATTTATATCTTTGGCAAAAATTCTATTTATCATGAAGCGAATTGTAATATTCGTGTGCATTTTTGCCATCGCAATCATGGCAAGTGCACAACGCCAAGTGAGGACCGATGTACCTACAAACCAGATACGCCTGAGCGATCCTTTCGTGTTGGCCGATAAGGCTACACAGATGTACTATATGACCGGAACAGGCGGACAACTGTGGAAGAGCAAGGACCTCAAGACATGGGAAGGTCCCTACAGCGTGACACAGACCGACCCCCAGTCGTGGATGGGTCCACGCCCAATGATATGGGCAGCCGAACTCCATCAGTATAAGGACAAGTACTACTACTTCGCTACTTTCACTAACCGAAGTGTGAAGATAGACACAGTCCGCAACAATGTGATTGAACGCCGAGCATGCCACATCCTCGTGAGCGACAAGCCCGACGGACCATACCGACCAATGGCCGACCCAACATATCTGCCAGCCGACCAACCAACACTCGATGCCAGTTTCTGGCTCGATAAGGACGGCAAGCCATACCTCATCTTCTGCCACGAATGGTTGCAGAACTGGAACGGAACGGTAGAAAAGATAGAACTGAAGCCCGATCTCAGTGGAGTGGTGGGCAACCGCAAGATACTCTTCCGTGCATTCGACTCCCCATGGAGCCGTGAGCGCGACGAGAACGGAAAGGAAATACCAAACAAGGTGACCGACGGACCGTATGTGTTCCGCACCCAGACGGGCAGTCTCGGAATGCTCTGGACCAGTTGGGTATACAGTGTCTACACACAGGGTGTTGCATATTCGCAAAGCGGCACACTCGACGGACCTTGGATTCAGGAGAAGGAACCAATCACACCTCCTAACTTCGGTCACGGAATGATTTTCCGCACACTCGATGGCAAACTCCTGCTCTGTTGCCACTCCCACGATGACAGCAAGGGCAGTTACGACCGCCGACCAGCATTCTTCCTTGTCGATGATTCCGGCGACAAAATCAAGATTGTTGGAAGATATAATCCCTGAAGGGTTAGTGGTTAGAGGTTAGAGATTACAAGCCCCCTCTAAATCTCCCCCCGTAGGGGCGACTTGGAACCGATTGCAGATAACCGTGAACCGTGAACCGAATCAATTCTGCATCCTGCATTGACTCCGTCGAACTGAAGTTTCTGCATCCTGCATTTATTAACCGCTGAAAGCTAAAACAATTAGAATATGAGAAAAATTAAAGTAGCAATTATCCTAATGGCATGCATGCTCGCATTGACAGCATCAGCCAAGAAGTATCCAGTCATCAAGTTTGCAAAGACAACTATCGATTTGGGCCTCTTCTCACAAGATGACCCAGTGCAGACCTGCGTGTTCAAATTCACAAACGTAGGAAAGGAAAAACTCGTCATCAACTATGTTCACACAGCATGTGGATGCACAGTCGCAGAATATCCAAAGGATTATATCAGTCCAGGAGCATCAGGCGAAATCAAGGTGACATACGACGGAACAGGTAAGATTCCAGGCAAGTTCAAGAAGTATATCCAGATTTTTTCCAACTGTAAGGATGACCTCGCACGCGTTTTCATTCAGGGCGAAATGTCAGAACTTCCAAAGGAACTCATGAAGCGTAAACCAGTCGTAGCAGATTGAATATGGACGCAAAACCTTTACAAAACATATTCCTGACGATGGCCACCGACCGATTCAGTCAAGGCCATGAATTTGACGTCACGGTCCGCTATCCGTTCGATCGCGACACACTCTCGTTTGCCAAAGGTTCTGCACCACGCACCATTTTGTTCTCCCTTCCCGAAGGCGGACTCACGTTCGATGAATGTCAGGAACAGTTCGATGCCATCAAGTCGCGCCTGAAGGAACTCGGAGCCAAGATCATCGACGATATCGACATCCGTTACTGTCAGCTCCTGTCTGAAGACAACGAAACCCTCGCCGAATATATCCTCACATATCCAGTATAGACATTTTTCGGATGGGAAGTTGAGAATATTGAGAAATAGACCGAAAAAATATGAAAGATAAACTTACCCGAATTCTTTCCATCGCCATTGCAGTGATGGGAGTTGTACATATCGTTGCTACTTTCACCCCTTTGATTGGAATTGACCAATTGCCGGAGACAAAGCAAAATGCAATGACTTACATGAGTCTTATGTGTGGAGCTATGCTGATAGTGTGCGGTTTGCTTATCAGCATGTTACACGGAAAACTGAAAGCTCATTCGTTCCTTCGTATGCCATACATGATAATTCTTGTGGCATTGCTTGCCGATGGAATATCAGCTGTGGCCTTCATGTTCCACAATCCATTTGCCTGGGCATTGTTCATCCTGATTCTGTGCCTTGTCATCAATCATTTCATCAAGAATAGGAAGTAGAAAACATAAACTGCATTAAGATTAAATAATTGCAGAATAAACAAGGGACTTGGTGCGATGACCGAGTCCCTTATAGCTTTTTATTGGATTTTATCCTTGAAGTTTGTCGTATCCAGTTATGCCTAATTCTTTCAGGGATTGGATGGCTGGGTCGTAACCGCCTTCGGCTGACTGCCTCCACAATTCAATGGCTTTTTCCTTGTTCTTCTCTACGCCTTGACCATTGAAATAGCAGAGTCCCAATCGGTATTTTATTCTCATATGACCTCCCAAACTCATCATTGCTGCGGGGTCGCTCTTCTCGATAATCTGTGTGTACAACTTGATGGCTTCTCCGTAGTCCTGCTTCACGCCACGGCCGTCGTAGTACATATCGGCTAAGCATGCCTGGCAGTCGGCATCGCCTTTCTCTGCACCTTTGGCGTACCACTTGGCGGCTTCGGCTGGGGCCTTGGTTTCGTACAGTGTGCCTAACCTCAGTATGGATGCTTCATCTCCTCGTTCAGCTGCCTTAGTGTACCATTCAATAGCTTTCTGTTCGTCTTTCTCCACGCCTCTGCCGTTGATGTATGCCTGACCTAAATTGAACATGGCTGGAATGTTTCCTTTTTCGGCTGCCTTGGCATAGAGTTCCGCTGCCTTGGCTGGGGCATCGTAATGGTACTTGCAACCTTCTGTAAATAGTTGTCTTGCTGTCTTGTCTGCGCATGATGTGAGTGACATCGCTCCGATGCACATCATGATGATTGAATAAAAAGTTTTCTTCATAAATTAATAAATTATTTGGTTTACATATTAACAACGATAACGAATCCTCCGCGTGGACGCATATTGATTGACTGGGCAGAACTTGACTTGATTGTAGCTTCTCCTATGGCAAATCCACGAGTCTTGTCGGGGTCTTGGAGTGTACCGTCAGCTTCTACATCGAAGAACATGGTTGCTTTTGCCTTGCTCTTGCTGAGGAAACTCCAGTCGATGCGTGTGCTCTGCTGGGTATTCAGTCCGTTGATGCCGGCTACATACCATGTGTTGCCACTGCGACGGGCAATTACTGCATAGCGACCTGGATATCCGTCGATGAACTTGATGTCGTCCCATGCTGCTGGAAGGTGGGTTAGATAGTCCTGCACTGCCTTTGGCTGACTGAGATAACTTTCTGGTTTGTCGGCAAGATGCTGAATGCCTGATTCGAAGAGGGCAGTGAGGGCGAGTTCGTGGGCATCGGTTGTGATGTGTGGGAACTGTGAATCGGAGAAGGTACAAGGGGTGTAGTCCATCGGACCTACTACATTGCGTGTGAACGGAAGTGTGGCGTTGTGGGCTGCTGCCTGGTTGGTGAGCTGCGGTCCGTTGTTGTACCATTCTGCTCCGAGTACGCCTTCAGTCGATACGAGGTTAGGGTAGGTGCGGCGCCATCCACGTGGGAGCGGTGCTCCGTGGAGGTTGACGAGGATATGGTGCTTCGCTGCATCGCGGAGGATGTCTTGGCAATAGCGCATGACTTCTTCCTTATCGCCTGCGAAGAAATCGATTTTCACTCCTGCAATGCCCTTCGACTCGAGCATCGAGAATTCGTTCTCTCGCGACTCTGGAGTGTTGAGCTTGAACTGAGGACCGTTGGCATCTGCAATCCAAGCGGTTGATGAGTTGTACCAAAGAAGGAGTTTCACTCCCTGCTGATTGGCATAGTTGATGGCATCGTCGATGTTTCCACCGTTGTGCATAATGTCCCATTCCCAGTCGATGAGTGTGTACTTGAGATTGAGAGTCTTTGCCATGTCAATGTATTGAGTGACAATCTTATAATCCTGCGAACCGTGGTTGTATGCCCAATAAATCCATGATGCCACACCTGGCTTAACCCAACTGAAGTCGCCGGTCTGGTTTGGAGCGGATGAGTCTTCAATGAGGGTGGATTCAACAACATCAGCCAATGTGCCGATGATGCCGACGCGCCATGAAGTGTGCCAACTGCCTGTAAGAGCAACCTTGTTTTCTGCTTGAACTACCTTGTAGAGATTCTTGCCACCGGCATTGTCAATCCACATGGCAGACTGATTGGCTTCGATATTACTTTCTGAAAGGAGCATCCACGACGAACCGTTTCCTGTTTCAAACTCGAAGAGAGCAGGAAGGCTCCAGTTGCGCTGCTGAATGCGGTCGGCTGTCTGCAAAGGGAAATAGCGCTCATAGCCATGGTCGTATGTCTGAATCCAACGGTTTGTGGCCTCGTCGAGGTTGAAGACGGTGGTTTCTTCAGCTACCGTGTTTCCACTGAGTCCTTCCACTTCGTAGCGGAATGTGATACCATCATTATATGCACGCATACGGACTGTGATTTCGCCATCGGCCGAACTGAAAACATAAGCACATTCGTTGGCATGGTTTTCGCACTGGCTTTTCTTACCTGTTGGCATTGGATACTTCTCGTTGATGCTTGAAGTCTTGCCAGCCTTCACGAACTTGAGGTCTGTATAGTTTCGACCATTGAATTTCATACCGAGATTCTCAATAGAGAATGCCATTGGCTTCTGCTGCACCTTATTGGTGTATGTCACCTTAAACAATGGTGAACCAGTAGTTGCCAACTCGATGTTGATAGCTTTGTTAGGAGATGAAAGTGTCTCTTTTGCCTGTACTGATGCAGTGGCAAAAATCATACCCATAAGGGCAATGAGTAGTGTTGTACGCTTCATATTTAATGTATAATGTATAATTGATAATGATAACTTTTGGCGAGAGATTCGACAGCAAAACTGTCGAACACCTAACCCCTAAGCTCATCATCCCCCCTTGGGGGGACAGGAGGAGGGGGCTTATATTACTTATACCAGAAGAAGTATTGTCGTTGGGCAAGCTTTTCTTTCTGGCTCTTAGCCGAGAACACGGGTTCGAGTGTGTACGGATGATAGCCAGTGTACCATGCCTCTGTGCTGACGGTCATCGGAGTTGGGGTGAAGTCCTGCACTTGTTCGAGTTTGTAGCCCATGCGCTTCGTGATGTCGGCCAGTTGTTTCATGTCCTTCTCTGTACAACCAGGATGACTTGAAATAAAATATGGAATGATTTGCTGGTTGAGATGACACGAACGGCAAGTCTGGTCGAAAAGTCGCTTGAAATCATAGAACAACTGGAACGAAGGCTTGCGCATAATCTTCAGAACGGTATCGCTTGTATGTTCGGGTGCTACCTTGAGACGACCACTCACATGATGTTCGATAAGTTCGCGTGCATAGCGGAGATTAGTCTTGTTGATGGCCTCGTCCTTTGTGTCGTGAAGAATAAGGTCGTATCTCACACCACTGCCAATGAAACTCTTCTTCACACCCTTGATGTTGTCAACGGCATGATAGATATCGAGAAGGGCAGAATGGTCGGTGTTAAGATTTTTGCAGACATTAGGATGAATGCATGATGGGCGTTTGCACTGCCGACATATATTAAGGTCTTTCCCATGCATACCATACATATTGGCACTTGGTCCGCCTAAGTCGCTGATGTAGCCTTTGAAGTCATCCATCTTCACTACTTGTTCCACTTCCTTCAGAATGCTCTCCTTGCTTCGGTTCATAATGAACTTGCCCTGATGGGCTGAAATCGTACAGAAAGCACAACCACCGAAGCATCCGCGATGGAGATTCACCGAATGGCGAATCATTTCGTAGGCAGGAATGCGCTTGCCAGCATATTTAGGGTGTGGCAGACGAGTGTAAGGAAGGTCGAACGAATGGTCGATTTCCTTCTGTGTCATTGGTGGGTATTGGGGATTGACCACTATATACGAATCACCGATAGCCTGAACAATTCGCTGTGCCTCCCACCTATTCGACTCTTCTTCGATATGGCGGAAGTTCTCAGCCTGCTTCTTCTTGTCTTTCAAGCATTCCTCGTGGCTATGGAGCAGAATGTCATTGTCGGAAAGTTTCACATCCTTCCGTGACAGATACATTGCTGTTTGACGCTGTGGATGGCGAAGCATCAGATTGTGGAAAGTCTCAGAAGTGGAATACTCGGCATCAGTTTTGTTGAGTTCTTCCTCGAGCAAATTTGCAATCGAAACTATTGGTCGTTCACCCATACCATATATAAGAATGTCGGCATTGCTGTCGACGAGAATGCTTGGAAGAAGTCGGTCCTGCCAATAGTCGTAATGGGTGAGTCGGCGCATAGAGGCTTCGATTCCTCCAATTACAACTGGAGAATCAGGATACAATTCCTTCAATATCTTCGTATATACAATGGTAGGATATTCGGGGCGCTTATCGTGGCGGCCATCAGGAGAATAGGCATCCTCACTGCGAAGACGCTTATTGGCCGTGTATTTATTCACCATTGAATCCATGCAACCAGCACAAACACCAAAGAACAAGCGAGGGCGACCCAACTTCTTGAAGTCGCGCCAATCTCCATGCCAATCTGGCTGAGGAACAATAGCCACACGAAGTCCTTCGTATTCAAGAATTCGGCCTATTACGGAAGTGGCGAACGAAGGATGGTCGACATAGGCATCGCCGGAAAAGAGAATGACATCCAGTTCGTCCCATCCACGTTGCTCCACCTCTTTCTTTGTTGTAGGAAGAAAGTTTGATGCAGGATGATTTTTAGATGCAGGATGCAGGATGCAGGATGCAGAATTGTCTGTAATCTCTAACCTATAATCTCTAACCTGTAATCTCTGGCTGTTGGCTGTTATTTGTTTGTTATTGGTTTGCATAGGAAATTAGTGATTGCTTGCATTAGTTTGCTGCAAAGGTCCTGGCTTTTTATACTTTCGAGAGGGAATCCCATCGTGACAGTCTTACAATCGTTACCATCATAAGCAATGGCTGCAAAACGCTGCTCGTTTGTGGAATCCGACTCATAGACCAACATAGGGAAGGCTCCTTCTTCGGCAATGAGGGCGGAAACCGTAGGAACGGCATAGCTCTCGCTGTTCATGTCGCGATGAATGTCGAATTCGAGATTGCTTCCGCTTATGGTGTCGATGGTCTTGTCCTTAATGGTCATTGCATAGCGTGAATGAAGTTTCTCGTTGAGGAAAGTATTGCTGAGTCGGTCGATATTTGCACCACTTATCAATACTCGTCCACCTTTGGAAATATAGTTGCTGAGTATGTTGATGGTTTTCTCGTTGAACTTCTTTTGAACTCCACATACCACATCAATCATAGCAAATTCGGCAGGAAGGACCACACCGCTAAGAAGTGCTTCCTCACTGCATGAACAGAATGAATGGTTGCCCACAGCCTTTATGCCTTGTCCGTGGATGACGGGATAGTCGAAAGTGTTGCCCATGATGAGTTTGCCTTCGAGTTCGCTGCTGCTATAACCCGTTCCGTTGGTGGCTTCACTGCCCATGTGAGTTTTGTCGAACACAAGTTGACGACCGCAGAACCCTGCAAACATTCCGTATTGTATGCCTGGATCTTCATCGATGTCGAAACCTTGTTCGCGGCCTGTATTGATCTCTGCAGGTCCTTCGAGTCGGGTAAAGGCATTAAGGATTAGGATTGTTCCCACATTCATTGGAGCACAATAGGCACATAGTGTTTCGGAAGGGAAACTCTTTCCTCCTTCATTCATGGCTTCGACCTTAAACGAATAGATGCGGCCTGGCTGCATATCAATGTTGCACGAATTGCTCTTCACTTCCTTTCCATTGTCGAAGTCGCCATCGTCTATGCGAGTATAGACAATATATGACTTTGGTTTTGCAGTTGGTTCGGCAGTGTCGTTGGTATCGTCCCATGTGAGTTGGGCAATATGCTTGTTGTCGTTGAGAGTGATAGCAAAATTGCGTACAGGCAGAGGTTGGATGATGTAGTCGCGATCATGTTGACATGCAAGATATTTCACCACTGTCTTATACACTGAACGCGAGAAATCGAACTTGAACTGAGGATTGTAACCGAGTTGGAGGTCCTCAAAGTTTTGGTGAGATAGCATTTCAAGAATCACAGACGGAATCTGTGGTTCGCGTGTCTCACAATAGTTGCGGTTCCATATCTGTCGAATCTGCCAACCCTTGTATTTCTTCAAGTCGTTGCCGAGATTGAAGAGCAACATGCTTGCAAGGTCGTAACTTGCAAAACGGTCGATGCCAGCATCAGTCTTTCCATTGTAATAGTTTGCAGAACAGATACCGAGAGTTCCAATCTTTTCGCCTATAGTAGAAAAGCCCGCATCGGTATGGAAAGCCATTGCGAGTTCGAGTGGAACATTTCGTCCGCTTCGGTTTGGCATATAGACCGAACCGCCTGCAAGGTTGTTGACTGTCTTTGGACGGGCCCAAAGGTCACTATTGTAGTCGTTTGTTCCGTTGTAATGGTTGAATACAGTATCGGGCATTCCACTCCACCATGAATTGTAGAGTGCAGCCTCGGCCCATTTGGGCTTGCCAGAAGTCTTGCCAATAAATTCTGGTTCAGCTTTGGTTTCTACAGGTTGGGTAGGGAAGAGTTGCCATGAAGAATTGTTTGTGGAATCCTTTGTGGCCACTTCAACGGAATTGTTGGCATTGGCTGGTGATTCCACAACTACAGGTGCTCCTCGTTTTACAATGCCCATTCCTCCACCGAAACGGACAGCGTCTGCACTGACAATTCCATCGTCCTTGCTGTAATTGGTAAGTACTACCTTGTTCCTGTTGCTAACGCCTTTCTCGAAATCAAACGAACCAAGATAAACCCAAGTGCTGCCTCCCATCTGTTGGTTTACGGAGAATCGGGTGGCTGTGCCTTTGTGATAGACTGTATATTGAGCAGCTTCCGTACTTCCCTTCATTGTTTGGTATGACACGTAAACAGCATATCTGCCTTTCTCTGGTATTTCCGGAACCCATTCGATTGTAGCCGTTGCGTTCTTGTTGCTAGTGGTAGAGATGTATTTGGCTGTTCCGTCTGTGAACGGATGATCATTGAATGAGTACTGACTCTTCTTGTGGGCAAAGCCTGAAGCGCTGGATGTTTTCCATTGACCTTTCTCTGTATAGCGCGAATTGGTAGGAGAGTAGAACTGGCTGAATGATGATTTAGTGCCTTGCTTCTTTGCTATTTCAGCATCATCATTATCTACAATCACTTCATTGTTTTGCCAATCACGTTCACGGGCCGAATAGACAACTGCCCCGGCATTCTCGAGCATTGGAATGATATAAGGCACAACGAAAGTCTGCGAAAAGAGGTCTTCGGATGTACAGAAGAGATGAGGGCGTTGCCAAGTCCATCCTTCTTTCTCGTTTTTATAATAGGTTCCGTGACTTTGCCATAGGGCAATGTGATTGCCTTCAAGTCCTTTTGATGCAGAGAGGGGCGAACTTTCGTTTTTGACCCATGGAGCTCCTTCGTATTCGTCTTTCCAAAGTCGGGCTTCGTCCTTCTTTCCCTTGCGAAGGGCATTAGGAACGAGTTGCTCGATTGGATGATTGTCGGCAATGACTTGAAGGGAATAACTGGAGAGAGAGTCGGGTACGAAACTTCGTATATCACGATAGATATTGGCAACAATATTATCTGTGAATATCTGCTCCATAAAGCCTCCGCTTACGAATATCTTGATGGACCGGGCATTGTGGTTGACTGCCAAACTGTCGAGCTTGGAAGCTTTGATGTATTGGTCGGAGCGTTGATAATTGTCGAGATATGAGAGTGTGAGGGCACGGAGACTCTGACCATAGGCAACGGACATATTCAGCCAAAGGGCCAAACATGTGAGAATGGTTGCAAACGGTATTGTTCGTGATAGTCTTTGTGTGCCTTCTCGTCTCATCGCCTCTATTTAGCAGTGTATTTGATTTGCTGGAATCCTACGAGTTTGTCGTATCTTCCTCCGAACGGACGTTGATATACATAGATGTAGTATTCGTTCTCTGTTTGGAAGAAACTGCCTTCTGTTGGAATGGTGGTTCCAATCTCTTCTCCATCTGGCACGAAGAGGTATTGATAGTTGTACGAACCTTGCTTGAGAGGAAGAGTAATCTTGTAGGCATGGTTCATGAGGTCGTATTCCATCATGAATTCATCATCATACTTGCCATACGTGAAATCGCCATTGATATAGAGGTTGCCTCCTGGCAGTTCCGGCATCTTCAGTTGGAAATGAGTGAAGAAATAGTCGCTCTCGGTTTCGTTGTCCACATTGTTTGTGTTTCGAATCAAATACCTTCCGTTTTGGTCTTGGTCGTACTTGTAGTTGCGACGTTGCTCATCCTGCATTATTTCCGCATGGTAGAAAGGCTCTCGGTATTCCATGTGCTCTATACGCATCGTAGGCACATACTTGTCGAGAATCTCAAATCGACGGAACTCGTTGCCTGCCTCGAAGATGAGGGCACGGTTGTGAGTGTAGATGAGTTGGTTGTTGCGCATATACGAAGGACGGATTTCGAGAGGGCGGTTGTCCCATCGGTGATTCTGAAGTACGATTGGAATCAACTCGGTCATTGGGTCGGAAAGTGTAAGATGCTGATAGTTGATGTTCATCTCCACCTGCTGATGCTGCTGATAAGTGTCGATGTCAGTATTTGGAGTGACCGAAGCCTCAATGCTGACGATTGGTTCGAGGATGCTGAAACAAGCGGTTGCCACTGGTTCGTCGTCGCCGTCTTCGAGTATGTCCACCTTATAGTTTCCGCTGATGAGTAGGCTCACGTCTTCGTTTGGAAGGCGGAAAGAATAGTGGTTGTACATCATTTCCGTATTCATCGACTGCTCGTAGTCGTCGATTCTCTCGCTTCCGTTCATGCCAGTCATGTAGTCGCCTTCGTAGAGGTCGGAAGGTGTCCAATCGGCATTGCAGTGGGTGATTCGGTAGGTGTAGCGAACATAATCGTGCTGAAGGTCATCGAAGGATATTTCAACAAAGTTGCTGCCTTTGAGATGAATCACTGGAGGTTCGCCCCATTTGCCGTTCACTTTCACTTGAATGGTCTTGAGGTTGTCGATGAATGTGCCGCTCGTTTGTGCCGACAATGAGGTGGCGCACAATGACAGAATCATTGCGCACACTACCTTTATCGCCATTCGGAGGCTTGGAATGATTGGCTTAGAAGTTGAAATAGTTCTTTGCATTGTTGTAGCTGATATCTTCCACCATTTGTTCGAGTCGAGCCATTTCGCTTGCAGGAATTTCTCCATTCTCAACATCATTGCCGAGAAGGTTGCAGAGGGTGCGACGGAAATACTCGTGGCGAGGATAAGAAAGGAATGAGCGGCTATCGGTGAGCATTCCGACGAATCGGCTGAGAAGGCCGAGGAGCGAGAGCGCGTTCATCTGCTTTTCCATTCCGTTCTTTTGGTCGAGGAACCACCAACCCGAACCCCACTGAATCTTTCCTGCAACGGTTCCGTCCTGGAAGTTGCCGAGCATTGTGGCTACCATTTCGTTGTCGGCTGGGTTGAGGTTGTAGATGATGGTCTTTGTGAGCTTGTCGGCTGTTGCAAGGCGGTTGAAGAACTTCGACATTGCCTTTGCTGTGTTGAACTGGCCGATTGAGTCGAAACCAGTGTCAGGGCCGAGGAGGCGGAACATCTTCGTGTTGTTGTCGCGGATGGCTCCATAGTGGAATTGCTGTGCCCAACCTGATGCATAGTCCATTTCGGCAAAGACGATGAGCATGCAACTCTTGTATTTGAGGATTTCTTCCTGTGAGAGTTGGGTGCCGCCATATACCTTATTAAATATATTGTTGATTTCCTCTTCGGTGTAGTCTTCAGCATAGAATTCCTCGATTCCGTGGTCGGAAAGTTTGCAGCCATTGGCTTCGAAGAAGTCGTGACGCTTCTGGAGGGCATCTACTACATCTTGGAACGCATTGATTGTGATGCCGCTCACTTGGCTCAACTTGTCGATGTAGGCACGGAAGTTCTGTGGATTTTCCACTGCCATTGCCTTGTCTGGGCGCCAAGCCGGAATCATCTGAGGGTCGTTCTCTGCCTTTTCTGCCTTATACTTGATGTGCCATTCGAGCGAATCCACTGGGTCGTCGGTTGTGCATACGGTTTCCACATTATAGTGGCGCATGAGGCCGCGGGCAGTGAAGTTTGGGTCGTTCACGAGTTTGTCGGTACAAGCATCGTAAATCTCGCGGGCTGTCTGTGGATTGAGGATTGTGTCGATGCCAAAGGCAGTCTTGAGTTCGAGGTGGGTCCAATGGTAGAGAGGGTTGCGGAAAGTGTAAGGAACTGTCTCTGCCCACTTTTCGAATTTCTCCCAATCCGTTGTGTCAGTGCCTGTACAATAGCGTTCGGCCACACCATTGCTTCGCATTGCGCGCCATTTGTAGTGGTCGCCGCCGAGCCATATTTCTGTGAGTGAACGGAATTTATAGTCTTCTGCTACCATCTGAGGGCTCAAGTGGCAGTGGTAGTCGATGATTGGCATCTTTGATGCGTGTTCGTGATAGAGCTTCTGAGCAGTTTCTGTCTGCAACAGGAAGTTGGAATCCATGAATGGTTTCATACGATATTTTGTTTTAAGAGTTAATAACTTCAATGATTAATTTAGTTTACAAAGATAGTGAAAATCGGGCGAAGTACAAAGAAAAAAACGAAAAACTTACACGTTAAGCCTAAATTTATCCGTAGGATAGTGGTGGATTGTCGAAAATATGATAGAGGAATGTTTTCTTTTGCTTTGCGCAAAATAAGTTTCCGAACCTTGCAATATTTGTTGTTTCTTCTTGAATGATTATTCGTACCAAACCCTAAGTACAATCGTACCAAACATTGAGTACAATTGTACCAAACGTTAGGTACAATCGTACCAAACCCTAAGTATGATTTATTTAGCCTTGAGTTTGATGTTTTTATTGTGGCTTCGCCAACTTTTTGAGCTTGCTCTATAATATTATAAATAATGTGTATCGATTATACTCGTTTGGCTCGCATTTGGCCAAAAATTGAAAAAGTGGAGAGCTGAAAGTGAATTATTTGCCATTTCTTTACTGATAATTGTTAATTATTCATTATCTTTGTGGCTGAATTAATAAAAAAGAACAATACACAGAAAGTATACAAACTATTGAATATGGCTAAAATCGTAACAATGGGCGAGATTATGCTCCGCCTCTCTCCAGAAGGAAATTTCCGTTTTGTCCAAGCCGACAAGTTCTGCATCATACCAGGCGGCGGCGAGGCAAATGTGGCTGTCAGTTGTGCTAACTATGGACATGATTGCTATTTCGTATCGAAACTTCCAAAACATGAAATAGGACAAATAGCCGTGAATGGCTTGCGCAGATTCGGCGTGAACACCGACTTCATCGCAAGAGGCGGCAACCGTGTAGGACTTTATTATGCCGAAACAGGTGCTTCGATGAGAGCATCAAAGGTGATTTACGACCGAGCTGGTTCGGCAATCGCAGAGGCAAAACCAGAGGACTTCGACTTCGACAAGGTGTTTGAAGGTGCAGATTGGTTCCATTGGAGTGGAATCACCCCAGCAATCTCTGATGCAAGTGCCGAATGTCTTCGCCAAGCTTGTATAGCAGCAAAGCGTCATGGAGTGACAGTAAGTTGCGACCTCAATTTCCGCAAAAAACTCTGGACATCAGAAAAGGCAATAAGCATCATGCGTCCGCTCATGCAGTATGTGGATGTGTGCATTGGCAATGAGGAAGATGCAGAATTGTGTCTCGGCTTTAAACCCGATGCTGATGTGGAAGGCGGCAAGACAGATGCAGCCGGATACGAAGGAATCTTCAAGCAGATGAAGGAAGAATTCGGCTTCAAGTATGTGGTTTCTACACTTCGCGAAAGTTTCAGTGCAACCCACAACGGATGGAAGGCTCTTATCTATGACGGAAAGGAATTCTATCAGTCGAAGCGCTATGACATCAATCCAATCATCGACCGAGTAGGCGGAGGCGACAGCTTCTCAGCCGGACTTATTCATGGTTTGCTCACAAAGGCCACTCAAGGCGAAGCTCTTGAATTTGCTGTTGCTGCCAGTGCCTTGAAGCATACAATCCCAGGCGACTTCAATCATGTAAGCATCGAAGAAGTTGAAGCACTTGCCGGAGGAAATGCAAACGGACGAGTTCAACGCTAAAATAAAGAAAATCAAGATGGCAAAATTCGATAAATTAGAAGTGATGCAGAAGATTGGTGCCACAGGAATGGTGCCAGTATTCTATCATAAGGATGCCGAAGTGGCAAAGAAAGTAATAAAGGCTTGCTACGAAGGAGGCGTCCGAGCATTTGAGTTTACAAACCGTGGCGACTTTGCTCATGAAGTGTTTGCTGAATGTGTGAAGTTTGCAGCAAAGGAATGTCCAGAGTTGGCAATGGGAGTCGGCAGTGTTGTTGATGCCCCAACAGCAGCTCTCTACATCCAACTTGGTGCCTGCTTCATCGTTGGTCCGCTCTTCAATCCTGATGTTGCCCCAGTTTGCAACCGTCGCCTTGTGCCTTATTGCCCAGGTTGCGGAAGCGTAAGCGAAGTAGGAAAGGCTCAGGAAATGGGTTGCGACTTGTGCAAAGTCTTCCCTGGAGATGTTTATGGCCCTGCATTCGTGAAGGGAATGAAAGCTCCAATGCCTTGGTCGAAGATAATGGTAACAGGCGGAGTAGCTCCAACAGAAGAAAACCTCACAGCTTGGTTCAAGGCTGGAGTTTATTGCGTCGGAATGGGCAGCAAGTTGTTCCCTAAGGACAAGGTAGCAGCCGAAGATTGGCAATATGTAACGGATAAGTGCCGCGAATGCCTCGAAATCATTGCCAAAGCAAAATAATAATCTCCTTTATAGAGGAAAAAACAGCAATTGTATGAATACCAAAAGAATCATTGCAGGCATTGCTTTGCTTGCAACATTAAGTGTTTCCGCACAGGAAATCGTTGATGATAAAACCCCCACCATGGGGTGGAGCTCGTGGAATACTTTTGGCCTCAACATCAACGAAACGCTCATAAAGAGCCAGGCATCAGCCATGCGCACCCAAGGCTATATGAAGGCTGGGTACAAGTATATCAATATTGATGACGGCTACTTTGGAGGGCGTGATGAAAACGGACATTTGCTTATCCACCCAACTCGCTTCCCAAGAGGATTAAAACCAGTGGTTGAATATATTCACAAACTGGGACTTAAGGCTGGAATCTATTCCGATGGTGGCAAAAACACTTGTGGTTCTATGTTCGGAGGTGATGCAACTGGTATTGGTGTTGGCTTCTACGGACACGATCAGGAAGATTGCGACTTCTTCTTCAAGGAACTTGGTTTCGACTTCATCAAGGTCGATTTCTGTGGTGGTTCGCCTTATCACAATAGCGAAGGCTTGTCTCTTCCTGAGAAAGACCGCTATACAGCAATCCGCAAAGCTATTGAAAATACAGGCCGAACAGATGTTCGCATGAATATTTGCCGTTGGGCATTCCCTGGAACTTGGGTTTATAATGTTGGAACAAGTTGGCGTACAACTGGCGATATCAATTGCAGTTGGGGTTCTGTTCGTGATATTATCAAGGAAAATCTCTACCTTTCTGCTTATGCAATCGATGGTTGCTACAACGATATGGATATGCTTGAAGTGGGTAGGGGACTTTCAGTGGAGGAAGATAAGACACACTTCGGAATGTGGTGTATTATGGCTTCGCCACTTCTTATTGGCTGCAATCTTTCTAGCATCAACGCAACAGCAAAGGCTCTTCTGAAGAACACAGACCTTATCGCGCTCAATCAGGATTGCCTCCATTTGCAGGCTTATGTGGTTCAGCACAAGGGCGATACATATATTCTTGCAAAGGATATCGAACAATATCAAAGTCCTATCCGTGCCATTGCAATGTATAATCCAACTGACGAGGCAACAACAATGACTCTCGACTTTAAAGAAGTGGAACTCGCAGGAATTGTTAAGGTTCGTGACCTTTTTGAACAGCAAGACCTCGATCCAGTTGAGGGTAGTATGACAATTAATGTTCCTGCTCACGGATGCCGCATTTATCGTCTTGAAGCAGAACAAAGATTGGAACGCACACTCTATGAAGCCGAAACTGCATATCTCAGTGCTTATCAGGAGCTCACCAATAATCAGTCGGCTCGTTCTGCAATCTATGAAGATGCAGAATATTGTTCTGGCCGTGAAAAGGTTGGTTGGCTTGGCTATTCAGATGGAAACGACCTCCAGTGGCGTCATGTTTACAGCAAGGAAGGTGGCAACTATAAGTTGACAATCGACTGTGTATGTGGTGAGTCACGCAATCTTTATGTCAAGGTAAACAACGGAAAGGAAAAGCGCTTCTCTGTAAACACCAGAGGTTGGAGTACAGTAGGCTCTGTTACGATGAACGTTGAATTGGCTCCTGGCGACAATGTTGTTCGTCTTTACAACAAGTCAGCTTGGATGCCAGATGTCGACTGCATGCATCTCGAGTTTATCTCTCCTCTCGGCATCAGTCAGTTGGAAGCAACCAACAAAAAGAACAAAATATATACCATCAACGGCATAGATGTCAGCAATCAGAAGGTTGCCGAAAAGGGCATCTACATCATTGATGGTAAGAAAGTGATGGTAAAGTAGGTTTACAATAGCTTGCAAACCTCTTCCAAGTATATTCGGTCGGTTTCGTCAAACGTATTCAACTGGTCGCTGTCTATATCGAGCACGCCTTTGATGGTGTGCTCTTTTCCATATATAGGCACAACTATTTCTGAACGGGAAAGACTGCTGCAGGCAATATGGCCAGGGAATTCCTCCACATCAGGCACAACGATACTTCGCTCTTCTTTCCATGCAGTACCACAAACGCCTTTGCCAAAGCCAATGCGATAACATGCAGCACTTCCCTGAAAAGGACCTAAATGCAGTTCACAACCTTTGACTTGATAGAACCCAACCCAAAAGAATCCGAACTCTTCCTTTATCAAAGCCGAAACATTTGCCATTACGCTTATCTCGTCTTCTTCGCCTTCAATCATCAAGGCAAGGTCCTTCACAAACTGCTTGTATTTGTCTTCCTTCTGCATAATCCAAACAACTCGTATCTCGTAATTGTTATTATTAATTATTAAATGCGGTCAACAACGAGTTCAATCAAGTCGTCAATCTCGTTCTTGTAACCAGTGTTTGCCTCAAGCGCAATACGGTTAGCCACTACAAGGCAAACGGTCAAGGCATTGTGTCCTAAATGGGCTGACAAACCTGCAAGGGCAGCTGATTCCATCTCGAAGTTGGTAATCTTGTATCCCTTCCATTCAAACGAACAGATCTTCTCATTTCGCTTTGGGTCAGACAATGGGATACGAACTTCACGACCTTGTGGACCATAGAAACCTCCACATGAGATTGTTACGCCTTTCACCATTCCGTCTTCTTCGCGATAAATGCGATTCAGCAATTCCTTGTTATTATCAACAACATAAGGAGAAGGAAGATTGTGGTAGTCCCATCCGAGATGTTCGGCGAAAGCCTTTTCGAATTCAAGGTCACAAATCTTATCGCGGTTGGCATAATAGTTGAGAAGTCCTTCAAAACCAATGCTCTTTTCCGAAGCAACGAATGTGCCGACAGGAGTGTTTTCCTGAAGTCCGCCACATGTTCCTATTCTGACAAGGTCCATTTGCTTCAAGTGAGACTTGACCATACGGGTGTTGAAGTCGATATTCTTCAAAGCATCAAGTTCGGTTACGACAATATCGATGTTGTCGCACCCGATGCCGTGGGATATGGCTGTTATGCGTTTACCCTTATAGCTACCGGTGATTGTGTGGAATTCCCTGCTTTGAATGTCGAATTCTTTTTCATCGAAATGCTTTGCAATAAGGTTTACTCGTTCTGGGTCGCCACACATAATGACTTTGTCAGCCACTTGATCTGGGCGAAGATGAAGGTGAAATGCGGTACCATCTTCATTGATAATCAGTTCTGATGGTGGAATTATTCTGTTGTCCATATTCATATTTTCTTTAGTGGTTTATTATTGTTTCGTTTGCAAATATAGTGCAAATTGAGCGAAGAACAAAATATTCCATGAAAAATATTTATCATCTCCTCACATTATTATATAATATATTGAAAAGGACTGTATATATAAATAGAAAGTCCTCGCTCACATTATCGTGAGGAGGACCTTAATGTTGTATTCTGTTTCAATGATAGCCGAAATGGCTATACAATGAATAGTTTTACTTCTTGAGCTTTTCGTCCATGTACTTGGCAGCACGACGACCGTCACCCATTGCAAGGATTACGGTTGCACCACCACGGACAATATCACCACCTGCAAAGATAGTTGGAATGCTTGACTGCATTTCTTCATTTACTGCAATAGTGTTCTTGCGACCGAGTTCAAGACCTTCGATTGACTTTGGAACAAGTGGGTTAGGGGATACACCAACAGCTACGATAGCCATATCGATATCTCTTGTCTCGATTGCTCCTTCTACTGGGACAGGACTGCGACGGCCGGAAGCATCTGGCTCGCCAAGTTCCATCTTCTGAAGGCGTACCTGACAAACAGCACCCTTTTCATCTGCAATGTATTCGATTGGATTGTGGAGAGTGAGGAATTCAATTCCTTCTTCCTTTGCATGCTTAACTTCTTCAAGACGAGCTGGCATTTCTGCTTCGCTACGACGATAAGCAATGAACACCTTTGCACCAAGTCGCTTAGCTGTACGGCATGAGTCCATAGCTGTATTACCACCACCAACTACCATCACACTCTTTGCCTTGAGAATAGGAGTGTCGCTTTCTGGATTTGATGCATCCATAAGGTTGACACGTGTGAGGTATTCGTTTGATGACATGATGCCAGTGCTGTTCTCTCCAGGAATGTTCATGAAGTTTGGCAGACCTGCACCTGACGCAACGAAGATTCCCTTGAAGCCTTCATCTTCCAATTCCTTAACGCTGATTGTCTTACCAATGATACAGTCCTTGACGAACTTAACGCCAATCTTTTCAAGGTTGTTGATTTCAACGTCAACAATAGCATTTGGCAAACGGAATTCAGGAATACCATACTTGAGTACACCGCCAATTTCGTGAAGAGCCTCAAATACTGTAACATCATAACCGTACTTCGCCATATCGCCGGCAAAGCTAAGACCAGCAGGACCTGAACCTACAACAGCAATCTTGATGCCATTTGCAGGGGCACACTGAGGAAGACACATGTTGCCGCTTTCGCGTTCATAGTCGGCAGCAAAGCGTTCGAGGTTACCGATAGCGACGGCCTTCTTACCCATCTTCAAGTGGATACACTTGCTTTCGCATTGCTTTTCCTGTGGACAAACACGGCCACAAACTGCAGGAAGAGAAGATGTGCTCTTCAAAACCTTTGCAGCATCGAGGATGTTACCTCTTTCGATGCTCTTGATGAATGAAGGTATGTTGATGTTGACAGGACAACCTTCCATACAAGTAGGCTTTGGACAGTCGAGACAACGCTTAGCCTCGACGAGTGCCTGATCGAGTGAAAGTCCCTTGTTGACTTCTTCTGTACGGGTTGTAGCACGATATACAGGATCGAGTTCTGGCATTACACAACGCTCGATGTCAGTTCTGTCCTTAGGTTTCATGCTCTTTCTGAGTTCTTCGCGCCAAGGTTGGTTGCGGTCGATGAGTTCTTCAAGTGGAGTAGTGCTTGTAGAAGAATTGTCAGCACACTTGCAATCACATGACTTCTGAGCAGCTTTAGCTGGTTGGTCAGCATTTACATGTGCTTCGAGTTTCTTCATCTCTTCGATTTCGATTGACTTGAAGGCTCCCATTCGCTTGAACATCTCGTCGAAGTCGACTTCATGTCCGTCGAATTCAGGACCATCAACACATACGAAGCGAGTCTTACCACCTACAGTGATACGACAAGCGCCACACATACCAGTACCGTCAACCATGATAGTGTTGAGGCTGACGTCTGTTGGCACATTATATTTCTTTGTAAGCAAACAGCAGAACTTCATCATGATGGCAGGACCGATGGCAAAGCACTTGTCCACCTTTTCACGAAGGATAACTTGCTCGATACCTACTGTTACAACACCTTGCTGTCCGTAGCTGCCGTCGTCGGTCATGATGATAACTTCATCGGAATTCTTTCTGACTTCGTCTTCGAGGATGATGAGTTCCTTTGTGCGTCCTGCAAGAACTGAAATAACTCTGTTGCCAGCAGCCTTGAGGGCCTTGATGATAGGGAGCATTGGAGCAACACCTACACCACCACCGGCACATACAACTGTTCCGAAGTTTTCAATGTGAGTGGCCTGACCGAGCGGACCTACAACATCAGTGATGTAGTCGCCTTCGTTGAGTTGGCAGAGTTTGGTAGATGTATAACCAACTGTCTGCACAACGAGTGTGATAGTACCTTTCTCCGTATCGCTGTCGGAAATGGTCAAAGGAATGCGTTCTCCCTTTTCACCGACTCTTACGATTACGAAGTGGCCAGCCTTGCGTGACTTGGCAATGAGAGGTGCCTCGACTTCGAGTCGGAACACTTTCTCTGAGAATTGTGTTTTACTTACAATCTTGTTCATGTCGTAAATTGAATTATGTATTTGTGAGTGTATTAATCAATATATTCGAAACCGCAATAAGGAACGAGAGCCTTTGGCATGCGGATTCCCTTTTCTGTCTGGTTGTTTTCGAGGATGGCAGCAACGATTCTTGGCAAAGCAAGTGCAGAACCATTGAGAGTGTGGCAGAGTTCTGTCTTCTTGTCTTCGCTTCTGCGATAGCGGCACTTCAAGCGGTTAGCCTGGTAAGTGTCGAAGTTGCTGACTGATGAAACTTCGAGCCAACGGCCCTGTGCTTCAGAATATACCTCAAAGTCGTAGCAGATTGCAGATGTGAAACTCTGGTCGCCACCGCAAAGACGAAGGATGCGGTAAGGGAGTTCGAGCTTTTGGAGGAGTCCTTCAACATGTGCAAGCATTTCCTGATGGCTCTGCTCTGAATGTTCAGGAGTATCGATTCTTACGATTTCAATCTTTGAGAATTCGTGCAGACGGTTGAGGCCTCGAACGTCCTTTCCATAGCTGCCGGCTTCGCGACGGAAGCACTGAGTGTAGGCACAATTCTTGATAGGGAGGTCTTTCTCGTCGAGAATCACATCGCGATAGATATTTGTTACAGGAACTTCGGCTGTTGGGATGAGGTAGAGGTCGTCTACTTCGCAATGGTACATCTGACCTTCCTTATCTGGCAACTGACCTGTTCCATAACCTGAAGCCTGATTGACTACGGTTGGAGGCATAATCTCTGTGTATCCGGAATTGCGAGCTTCGTCGAGGAAGAAGTTGATGAGAGCGCGCTGCAGACGTGCACCCTTGCCAATGTATACAGGGAAACCTGCACCTGAAATCTTCACACCAAGGTCGAAGTCGATGAGGTTGTACTTCTTTGCGAGTTCCCAATGTGGAACCTGAGCCTCTGCATTTGTAGGCACTGTGTCCCAATTGCCGACTGTATCGCCTTCCTTGCATTCGCGAAGAGATGACTTAACGACAAGATTGTCTTCTGCGCATGAGCCTTCTGGTACGATATCGTAAGGAATGTTAGGAATAGTGCAGAGATGAGCTGTGAGAGCTGCCTCAGCTTCGTCCTTTTTGTCCTGCAGTTCCTGTGAGCGAGTCTTGAGTTCGGCAACCTTTGCCTTTGCGGCTTCAGCTTCCTCGCGTTGTCCTTGCTTCATGAGCATGCCAATCTGTGCTGCCATCTTCTTTTGTTCGGCAAGGCATGCGTCAAGTTCTGTCTGTACTGCTCGGCGAGTCTTATCGATGTCAATGGCTTTTTCCACTGCTTCCTTGGCTCCGTCGAAATGTTTCTTCTCAAGACCTTTGATTACTTTCTCGGTCTGTTCCGTGATAAGTTTGAGTGTTAACATTGTCTTATGTATGTTTTGTTTATTTCTTTCTTTGCTGTGACTTGCGTGCTTTGACCCTCTGCCTGATTTCGGCCTTATGCTTGGCCGAACCCGAACCGTGAGCTCCTGTCTTGTAGCTCTTGCCGCGGGCTTTGGTCTTCACTTTGTCGGAATCGGAATCGTTCTTTTTCTTTCCTCCAAAGTTGATGCCGTTCATCATGGCATACATTATCTCGTTTTCACTTGCCATTGGTCGTAGGGATTAATGGTGGAAGAGACGAATACCTGTGAATGCCATTGCGATGCCGTACTTGTCGCAAGTTTCGATTACATTGTCGTCGCGAACTGAACCTCCGGCTTGTGCAATATATTCGACGCCACTCTTGTGGGCGCGTTCGATATTGTCGCCAAATGGGAAGAAGGCATCGCTTCCGAGACTTACCTTTGTGTTCTGTGCGAGCCAAGCTTTCTTTTCCTCACGAGTGAGAGGCTCTGGCTTTTCGGTGAAGAACTGCTGCCAAGTGCCTTCGCGAAGAACGTCTTCGTATTCGTCGCCCATATAGACGTCGATTGTGTTATCGCGGTCAGCACGACGAATGTCTGCCTTGAATGGGAGGCTCATCACCTTTGGACACTGGCGAAGCCACCAGAGGTCGGCCTTCTGACCTGCAAGACGTGTGCAATGGATGCGGCTTTGCTGACCTGCTCCGATACCGATTGCCTGACCGTCCTTAACGTAGCAAACAGAGTTTGACTGAGTGTACTTGAGGGTGATAAGTGCAATCTTGAGGTCG
Source organism: Bacteroidaceae bacterium (assembly GCA_024398435.1). GTDB lineage: Bacteria > Bacteroidota > Bacteroidia > Bacteroidales > Bacteroidaceae > Colivivens. The sequence continues at coordinate 206,540 of JAKSJD010000003.1, forward strand.
CGCTTTGCTTCTTCAGGAAGGTTTTTGTTGGCTGTTGGTATGTTTTCGAAGAGTTCATCGCCTGTGAGGTCGATTTCGTTTCGGCCTTGTTCGAATGTCACTCCGAACACTTGCTTTCTCTCTATTGGATTTGGCTTGTAGTCCTTGTCGATCTTGATTACGCAATAAGTGCCTTTGCGCTTTTCGCGAAGAATCTGAAGAGCTTCTTGAGTGTAGTCGGGTGCAATGATTCCGTCGGAAACCTCACGCTTGATAAGCAGTGCTGTGGCTTCGTCGCAAGTGTCGCTGAGAGCAATGAAATCGCCGAAGCTCGACATGCGGTCGGCTCCGCGAGCTCGCGCATAAGCAGTTGCGATAGGGGTGAGAGGCACCTTCACATCGTCAACGAAGTAAATCTTCTTCAATGTGTCGCTCATTGGTACACCTACTGCAGCACCTGCAGGACTTACGTGCTTGAACGAAGCAGCTGCTGGCAGACCTGTTGCCTTGCGAAGTTCCTTCACAAGTTGCCAACTGTTGAGGGCATCCAGAAGATTGATGTAACCAGGACGTCCACACAACACTTCGATAGGCAGTTCGCCTTCGTCCATAAACACTCTCGATGGCTTTTGATTTGGGTTGCAGCCATACTTTAGCTCTAATTCTTTCATAATCTATCTATTTTCTTTTCGGTTTTCAAACTGCAAAGATAGCAAAATATTATGAATAAAGCGACTCCAATCCCGAATTATCATTCGAAAACCCTATATATTTATATAAATAAGGTGTAAATGCAACCAGTCAATTGGCATTTTATCCATTAAAAACGGAAAATAACTATTATTAGTTGACTCATTCTGACCGAATAGTGCTTTCGTTCTTCTCGCTTAAAGAAAAACTTAAATAATGGGGCAAAATTTTATTGTTTTAGGCTTAAAAAGTTGTAAAACACAAGGAAAAACTATGAAAATACCATGAATATTCTTAAATTAACGTCGCAATTTAGATAAACGGCGACGTAATTTATATAAACAGCGACGAAATTTAATTAAACGGCGACGCTGATTTAATAATTAACCTATAGAAAACAACTTTTTATGCTAGGTTCCCGAACTTTGTTTCCTAGATGATTGAAACTACCATTCCTTGCCCTCAATTGATTCCGTAGGAAGCAATTCAACCCCTAATCCGAATAAATTGCATCATAAATCAAAAATAATCAATACTAAATACGAAACTATTGTGAATAATTTTGTAACTTTGCAAGCAAATTGTTATATAGGGTAATAGGTGCTTGCCTCAAAGCACTTGCCCACGAAGACTTCGAAATACATAAAATTCAATATAAAAGATGGCTAAGAAAGAAGAAGCTAAAGAAAAGGTGGCAACAAAGGAAGTTGCCGAAAAACCAGCATCTAAATCAACTAAGTCGACAAAATCAACCAAGAAGGCACAGCCAGTGATTGAGGTTGAACCAGTTGAGGAGAAACCAAAGGCAAAGAAGACTGCAGCTAAGGCAAAGAAAGTGATTGAAGTGGAGCCAATAGCCGTAAAGTCGAAAGCCGTAAAACCATCAAAGAAGGCAGAAAAACTCAATGAGGATAATTCTGCTGAAGCAGCTCCAAAAGCTAAGAAAACAAGAACCAAGAAGGCAGAAACTGTTGCAGCCGAACCTGCAGTTGTAGAAGAAGCTCCAGCAAAACCTGTTCGCAAGAGAATAGCAAAGAAGGCAGAGAAAGTTGAAATCGTTGAGGAAGTTCAACCAAAGCCAAGCAAGAAGGCTGTAGTTGTCGACGATGATGACGATGATGAACAGGGCTATACTTCATTGGCGGATCTCGGCCGCAAAGCTCTTGAAAAACAAGGTCTTACAGAAGAAAGTCTTGAAGAGGCAAAGCCGGTGGAAGTAAAGAAGCCAGAGCCAAAGATGGTGGAAGTTGAAGACGATGACGATGATGACGACGACGACCTCGATGATGAAAAGCCAAAGCGCTCTACCCGTTCAAGATCGATGAGAGGCAAGTCGAAGGACCACGATTTCGAACTTATGATCGACGATGAAAGTGCTTCTATCTCAACTCTTACCAAAGGCAATGTTTGGGCAGTCGATGTAGATACATTATATAATATGTTACTCGAAGGTCGCAGAACAGAACATTGGGACGAAAACCGAGTTCACTATATGAATATCGTCCGTCCTGTATTCGATGTTCAGTTTGTCAACCGCGACGACGAACAACTTGTTTCAAATCTTACAGATCTCGGCTTCAAGGTTCTCCCTTATCCAAATATGGATGAAAACCTCAACGGAATAGCAATCCGCAAGCATCAGATAAAGAAGATTACCGACCTCACCCACGAAAACATCTACCACCTTTCTCCAAAGGAAGTGCTTCATCTCATCGAGGAGAACATGGGAATCGGTTGGAAAGGTCTTCCACTTCCATTGCAGGATATCATCGAAGCAGCATTCTATGTAGATTCAAGCGAACTTCCAGCTTATGCAATGCATCGTGCCGGTGGTATGATCGACCGCAGAACAGCTGATGGTTACGAAGTTCTCGAAATCGAAAGAGGTTCTTGGATTGAGGCAGTTTTCTTGAAAGTGAAGCCAAAACAGGAAAAGATTCGCTACGAATCAACTCCTTCTAAGTTTGATAGCGACGAAGACGTTGACGATGATGATGAAGATGTAGAAGAAACAGACGACAGAGACGAGGACGAAATCGACGACGAACCAATGGAAGAAGAACCTTCTCAGATTGAGGATATCGATTCTATTGAAATGGCCGACGATGAGGACGAATAGTCGGAAGTTCTGGAATAGAATAAGAATATAGGTAAAATAAGTAAATAGGAATTCAACGAAATAGGATGATAAGGGAGTGGCTTAGCTATTCCCTTATTATTATGCCGGTTAGCAATCTGCCCGACTTTATTCCCAATCTTCTTGCAGAGAAGAAATCGTCATGCTGCTTGTAGGTGCAGATTCCTGCCAAATGAACGTTCTCAGGTAAAAGGCCTTTCAAGAGAAGTTGCTGCTTGTTAGCTTCCCACAAATCAATGTGCCAAGCCTCTTTTCTCTCATCATTGCATGGATATTTGCGGGCAATCAGTTCCATGTTGAAGCCTTCCGCCATGAAAGCATCAAATACTTCGTCCCCAACTTCAAAGCTATCCAATGATATTCCGGGGCCAATCACAGCCTTACAATCTTGGCCTTCCGTACCGAAAGCCTTCTTCATCAAGTCGAGAGTTGCCTCTGCAATCCGTCCAAGAGTGCCTCTCCAACCGGCATGAATGGCAGCTGCAGCTTTGTGTTTCTCATCATATAATAATATAGGAATGCAGTCGGCAGTGGAAATACACAGGCAAATGCCAGGAATGTTTGTGATTGTAGCGTCCACTCCTTCCAATTGTTCTGGGGTAGGGACTTGAGTATTTTCCTTGTTGTCGTATTGTTTGCGTGATTCGGAATGCTGTTTATTCAGTTCGGAAAGAATGACTGAATCGATATGAAGCACATTCGTACTGTGGGTTTGATGCGGAATAATGAGTTGTTGAGTTGTTATTCCGAGTGCTTTGGCAAGCAGTTGGCGGTTCTTTTCTACGGATTCGGGATTGTCGCCACAATAGTGGTTGGCATTGAACGAAGCATAGTTTCCGAAACTATAGCCGCCCTTACGTGTGGTCGTAAAGGCGGTTATATTGTTAGAGATATCGTATCTGAGGAGTTTGGGCTCTGTCGTGTTGTTATTGTGATTCATAGCCTTATTCGTCATCATCCTCGTATTCGAAATCGTCAAGGTCTTCGATGTCTTCGATGTCTTCAACTTCGTCGGAGAAGTTGTCAAAGTCGTCGTCGAATTCTTCTTGCATACGTGTGAAGTCTTTTGAATGGTGAACAATGTTTTCCTGTGTTTCGATGGCAGCGATTTTGTTGCTTTCGCTGTTCATCTCTTCCCAAAGAATATCCTTGAGCTTATCGATGCCGAATCCAGTTACAGAAGAAATGAATACGATTGGTAATCCTTCTGGAAGTGTTGTCTTCAGCATTTCGATGAGTTCTTCATCGAGTAGGTCGCACTTGGTAATAGCTAAAACGCGTCCCTTGTCGAGAAGCTCAGGATTGAATGTGGCCAATTCGTTGAGCAGAATATCGTATTCCTTCTTTATGTCGTCAGTGTCTCCCGGAACCATAAAGAGCAGAAGCGAGTTGCGCTCTATGTGGCGAAGGAATCTCAAGCCCAAGCCTTTTCCCTGACTAGCTCCCTCGATAATACCTGGAATATCAGCCATTACGAATGACTTTCCATCGCGATACGAAACGATTCCGAGTGATGGTTCGAGTGTGGTGAAAGGGTAGTTGGCGATTTTTGGCTTTGCTGACGAAAGGGAAGAAACGAGAGTGGACTTGCCCGCATTAGGGAAACCAACCAAACCAACATCGGCCAGAAGCTTCAACTCAAGGATTACCATCATTTCCTGCATTGGTTCTCCTGGTTGAGCATAGCGAGGTGCTTGGTTTGTAGGAGTGCAGAAGTTGAAGTTGCCCAATCCGCCTCGTCCGCCTTTGAGCAGGATTACTTCCTGTCCATGTTCGGTTACATCACATATGTATTCACCGGTTTCGGCATTGTAGGCGGCAGTTCCGAGTGGCACTTCAAGAATCTTGTCGGCTCCTTGTTTGCCGCTGCTCTTGCTTTTGCTTCCGTTTCCTCCGTGTTCGGCAAAGGCGTGACGGTCGTAGCGAAGGTGGAGCAGTGTCCAGTAGTTGCGGTTGCCACGAAGAATCACACTGCCTCCGTTGCCTCCGTTACCGCCGTCGGGACCTCCCTTTGGCATGTATTTGGCGCGATGCATGTGTGTGCTTCCTCGTCCTCCCTTACCTGATCGGCAATAGATTTTGACGTAGTCGATGAAGTTGGTTTCTGCCATTCTTGTTGTATTCTGTCTCTTTGAAGTAGTAGTTTGTTAGTTGTGTCTAATCTTCCTTGAGGCGAAAGACGGTCAACTGATTACTTGTTTTCTGCATCGAGGAATGCAAAGATTTCTCCGAGCATAGCTTCTTTGCTGCCTCCCCATGTGAAAGTGTGGCGCATGCCTTCCTTTTCAAACCATGCTGCGAGGGGTTCTGTCTGGCTGTGATAAACAGCGAAGCGCTTCTTGATTGTCTCTTCGTTGTCGTCGGCACGTCCTTGTTCGATGGCTCTGTTGAGCAAGCGAGCCATAAGGGTTTCTTCGTCGACGATGAGTTCGATCATGACTCCCATGTCGTGTTTTCTTTCAGCAAGCATCTGCTTGAGAGCTTCAGCCTGTGCGATAGTGCGAGGGAAACCGTCGAAGATTACGCCTTTGCCTGCTGGCATTTCGTCGTAAGTCTTTGCAAGGATGCTGATCATGAGTTCGTCTGGGATAAGTTGGCCATTGTCGATGTAGCCTTTTGCAATCTTACCCAATTCGCTGCCTTGCTTGATTTCTCCGCGGAGAACGTCTCCTGTTGAGATGTGTCCCATGCCGTAGCGTGCAACAATCTCATCGCTGTAGGTGCCTTTTCCACTTCCTGGAGCACCGAAGATAATGATATTCTTCATTGTTGTTATTTTGTAAGTGTGTAACTATAAAATTCTTTTTGGTATCAATCTGCCACTACTGAATAGATGTCCTTGTAGTTGCGACCAAGTCCGTTGTAGTCGAGTCCGTAGCCAACGATGAAGTCGTTAGGAATCTGAAGGGCGCAATAATCTATTTTGAGGTCCACTTCCAGTTTTTCTGGCTTTTGGAGGAAGCATGCGATTTTGACCGAAGCTGCTCCTTTTTGTTTGAACAGAGGCAGAATGCTGTGCATCGTAATGCCTGTGTCGACAATATCTTCGACAATGATAACATCGCGTCCGGCAAGGTCGGCTGTGACTCCCATCAGTTCCTTCACCTTTCCTGTTGTCTGCATTCCGTCGTATGACGAGAAGCGCGCAAAGATGATTTCGGGTTGGAATGTGAGTTCGCGAACGAGGTCGGCTGCAAATACGAAAGCTCCATTGAGAATGCAAACCATAACCGGGCACTTGCCTTGATAGTCGGCATTGATTTTTTCGGCTACAGCCTTGACTTTTTGTTGTATTTCATCATGTGTGATGGATACTTCAAAATTCTTGTCGAGTAGATGAATCATGCTTTTTGATAAGTTGAGATTGAAATTCATTGCAAAGATACAAATTAATTGCGAAATACGAAATATGAAATACGAATATTTTTTGCTTTGCAACATAAAAAAGTTCATAATCGATTGTTTTCAGTTGTTTGGAGTCGAATGGTTTCTCCGAAGCATGAAAACATACAATATAAATGAGTGAAAATTTCTTGCTGTTCGTGAGGTCATTTGACTCCGTCGAACTAAAGTTTCTTGCTAAACTCGACCCATTTTCTTGCTCAACAAAGCGTCATTTCTTGCTGTCTTATTTTTTATATAATGTGTGAACTTCAAAATAAGGCAATTTCTTGCTCTTTGTTGACCTCTGAAAGAGCCGTAAAAGCTAAAGAAACGTTAAAAAGCACTTGCAGATAGAAATATTTCGTGAAATGCATCTTCAATTTCATTGATTTTTCGTATCTTTGCACGGTAATTTGGATAAGTATGAAGAAATCGCTCATAATAATACTCGCAGGAGCTGCAATTCTTTTGTCGGCTTGCAACTCATACAACAATGTTCTCAGAGCTGAGGACTATGAATACAGGTATGAGGCCGCTAAGGAATATTATGCTGCCGGACAATATACCCGCTGCTATCAGTTGCTCGAGGACATGGTGCTCATGCTGAAAGGCACGGATAAGGGAGAGGAATGTCTGTATATGCTGGCAATGTGCTACTACAACTTGCATGATTACGAAACTTCTTCACTCTATCTCGATAAGTATTTCAAGACATACCCAAAGGGTACATACACCGAATTGGCTCGATTCTTCTCGGGTAAGGCATCTTATCTCGATTCGCCAGACAGCCGACTCGACCAAACTTCCACACTTGCTGCCATTCAGCGCTTGCAGGAATATTTGGAATTCTATCCATATTCAGAGCGTCGCGAGGAGGTGAACGATATGATTTATCAGTTGCAGAACAAACTGGCAGAAAAGGAATACGATGCAGCCAAACTCTACTACAATCTTGGCAACTATGTTGGCAACTGCGTGTATGGAGGCAACAACTATGAGGCTTGCATCATCACTGCAGAGAACACTCTGAAGACCTATCCTTACACCGTTTATCGTGAGGAACTGATTATGCTCGTACTTCGTTCGCGCTACAGATTGGCGCTCAACAGCGTTGACGAAAAGGTGGAGGAACGCTATCGCTCAACAATCGATGAGTACTACGGATTCAAGAACGAGTTCCCAGAAAGCAAGTACATGAAGGAAGCCGACCAGATTTTCCGCCATTGCAGCGAGAAGGTGAAAGGCTAAACAGAGAGAAAATAACAAATAGATAAAAAGATATTTTTAATTATGGATTTCAAGAAAACAAATGCTCCAACTAACACGGTAACACGTAACGTAATGGAGTTGAGCACAGAGACAGGAAACATTTATGAAAGCGTTGCAATCATTGGCAAGCGTGCTAACCAAATCTCAGCAGCGCTCAAGCAGGAACTGACACAGAAACTTCAGGAGTTCAGTGCAGCTAACGAAGGTCTCGAAGAAGAGTTCCACAACGACGAGCAGATCACAGTGTCAAAGCACTATGAGCGTCTGCCAAAGCCAACACTCATTGCAACTCAGGAATTCCTCGAAGACAAGGTGTTCTACCGCAACCCTTCTAAAGACACACAGGAAAAGTTCTAATGATACAACGAATTCAATCAGTTTACTTAGCCTTAGTTGCTGTTCTCAGCATACTGGGGCTTTGTTTGCCATTAGGGCAGTACTACGACGGAGCAAACCTCATGGCCACACTTGGCAGTTTCGTCTTCAACCCAACTGATGCCTACGATGCATCAAAGGATTGGGGAGCAATCGGATTGGCCGTGATGGATATAATCATATTCCTCCTCACACTTATGACAATCATGCTATTCCGCTATCGTATGCGCCAGTTGCGTCTCGCCATCTTCTCAACAATTTTGTTGGTAGGCACAATTGCATACTTTGCAGTGCTCGCATGGAAATTCAATATGCAGATGCAGACATTGGTTCCCGATGCAAGTTTCCACCTTTGCGTGGCAGCATTGTTCCCAGTGTTCAGCATAATCTTCAATTGCCTTGCCATTCATGGCATTCGCAAGGATGAGGCATTGGTTCGCTCTCTCGATAGATTGAGATAAATCGTAAATAGTAAATCGTCAAATAGTAAATAAATAGTGGATTTCAAGGATATAGTACAGAAGCGCAGAAGCATTCGTAAGTTCACGGACGAAAAACTTACAGAAGAACAACTTCATACGATTCTTCGTGCCGGACTTATGGCTCCAACAGGTCATAGTCAGCGCGGTTGGAAGTTCATCGTCGTTACTGATGCCGCTCAGTTGGAACAAGTTTCGCAATGTAAGTCGGCTGGTGGCGAGTTCCTCAAAGGTGCAGCCGCAGCAATCGTTGTTGCTTACGATTCTTCCCTGACTGATGTTTGGATTGAAGATGCTTCAATTGCTGCAGTCACAATGCAGTATCAAGCTACCGAACTCGGACTTGGCAGTTGCTGGTCGCAGATTCGTCTTCGTACAGATGCGGAGGGAGTTCTTGCTTCCGAAACATTGTGCAATCAATTTGGCCTTGCCGACAATTGGCAGGTTGAATGTGTTCTCGGTTTCGGCTATCCAGCAATCGAACGCAAACTCCAGGACGAGGCAAGCCTCAAATGGGAGTCAGTAGTTAAATAAAGATATTTCGTATGGACATTGTATTCATCGGTGCAGGCAATCTGGCCACAAATCTAAGTCATGCTCTCCATGAAGCAGGGCATAAGATTGTGCAGATATACAGTCGGACAGAAGCTTCCGCAAAGGCTTTGGCTGATGATTTTGGATGTCCGTTCACAAACAATGAGGACCAAATAGTTGTTGGTCCTTATATATATATAATATGTGTAACCGATTCTGCTCTTGCAGAGGTTGCACAAAAGGTGATAAAGGGTAGGGAAGATTGCCTGTTTGTTCATACGGCAGGTAGTATGCAGATGGATGTACTTCCTTCAAAGAGAAGGGGAGTGTTCTATCCAATGCAGACATTCTCAAAAGCTCGGTTGGTCAACTTTACTGACATTCCGGTGTTTGTGGAAGCATCAGAAAATAAAGATGCTGATACATTGCTTTCGTTGGCAAAGACAATTTCAGAAAAGGTCTACGAACTCAGTTCGGCCGACCGTCAGTATTTGCATCTTGCTGCTGTATTCTGTTGCAACTTTGCCAATCATTGCTACACTTTGAGTGAAGAGATTCTCGGTCAACACGGGATTCCTTTCGAAGTGATGAACTCGTTGATTGACGAAACGGCAGCGAAGGTACATAACATTTCTCCTTCTCAGGCACAGACAGGTCCTGCTGCCCGCAAGGATGAAAACGTGATAAGGAAACATCTGCAGTTGCTCGATGATAATCCCCGACTTCAGACAATCTATGATATAATGACAAAAAGTATTGCTCATGATTAATTACGACCTCACAAAGATTCGTGCCATTTTCTTCGATGTAGATGGTGTGCTCAGTAGAGAGACAATAAGTCTTCATCCCAATGGCGAACCAATGCGTTCGGTGAATATAAAGGATGGTTATGCAATGCAGCATGCAGTGAAACAAGGTTTCTTGCTCGCAATCATTACTGGCGCAAACACCGAATCTGTTCGCAAACGCTATGAAGGACTTGGAATCCAGGAAATTCATCAAGGTGCAGCTCGTAAGATGAGCGTATATGAAAGTCTTTGCCGGAAGTATGGTTTGAAGGATGAAGAAATCATTTTCATGGGTGATGATATTCCTGATTATGAAGTGATGAAGCGTTGCGGTTGTCCTTGTTGTCCGGCAGATGCGGCTCCTGAAATAAAGGATTTGTCAGTATATGTATCTGATAAGAATGGTGGAGAAGGATGTGGCCGCGATGTGATAGAGCAAGTGTTGAAAGTTCAGGGCAAGTGGATGCACAATGTAGATGCTTTTGGATGGTAATAGTGTATGATTCAGTCGTTGGATAAATATAGGGTAGTGTTGGCCAGCAATTCTCCTCGCAGAAAAGAATTGCTCGCAGGTTTAGGAATTCAGTTCGAAGTGCGTACTGGTATTGAGGTTGATGAATCTTTCCCCGTCACACTTCCTGCAGAAGAGGTTGCTGAATATATTTCACATAAGAAAGCTCATGCATACTTGCCGACATTGGCTTCCGACGAATTGCTTATCACAGCCGACACTATTGTTACGATAGATGGTGAAATCCTCGGCAAACCAAAAGACCGTGAAGATGCGTTCCGTATGCTTCGCCAACTTGCCGGAAGAGTTCATAAGGTCATTACGGGTGTCACTATTGTCAAGGATGGCAATGTCAAGTCATTCTCATCTGTTACTAACGTTACATTTGCCAATTTGACAGATGAGGAAATAGCATATTATGTCGACAATTACAAACCATTCGATAAAGCAGGTGCTTATGGCATTCAGGAATGGATTGGTTTTGTGGGCGTAAAACATATAGAGGGCAGTTATTTCAATGTGATGGGATTGCCAATCCAACGACTTTATGAAGAAATATGATTATCTTATAGTTGGTGCCGGTTTGTTCGGCAGTGTCATTGCATATCGACTCAAACAAATGGGCAAGACTTGTCTTGTTATTGATAAGCGCCCTCATGTTGGAGGTAATATCTATTGCGAGAATGTTGATGGAATCAATGTCCATAAATATGGTGCACATATATTCCACACCAACAACAAGCAAGTGTGGGATTTCGTCAATTCGTTTGTTCCTTTCAATCGCTACACCAACCAACCAGTAGCCAATTACAAAGGTCGTCTATATAATCTTCCTTTCAATATGAATACCTTCTATCAGATGTGGGGCGTTACCACACCTGACGAAGCTCGTCAAAAAATTGAAAGTCAGAGGTATAAAGGTGAAGTGCATAATTTGGAAGAACAAGCACTGTCACTTGTTGGTACCGATATCTACGAACGATTGATAAAAGATTATACCGAGAAGCAATGGGGTCGTTCTTGCAAGGAACTTCCATCATTTATCATTCGCCGACTTCCTTTGCGTTTCACTTTCGACAACAACTATTTCAACGCACTTTATCAGGGTATTCCTGTTGGTGGTTACAATCGTCTCATAGAAGCACTCCTTGATGGTATTGATGTGCAATTGAATTGTGATTTCTTTGATTCTTCATCAACCGCTAACCAAAATCATTCTGCATCCTGCATTGACTTCGTCGAACTAAAGTTTCTGCATCCTGCATTAACTGTCAACTGTGAACCGTTAACCGTTAACCACCTAAAGGACTCTTGGCAGTCAATTGCTTCCAACTTAGTATATACAGGTCCTATCGACCAGTTCTACGACTATACGTTTGGTCATCTTCAGTATCGAACAGTTCGATTTGAAACTGAAACCTTACCAACAAACAATTATCAGGGTAATGCAGTTGTAAACTATACAGATAGTGCAACTCCTTTCACTCGCATTATCGAACATAAGCATTTCGAGGAACTGGTTGTTGCCGAGCGCGAAGAACCAAAGACGGTTATCTCTCGTGAATACTCTACGGAATGGCAACCCGGAATGGAACCATACTATCCGGTGAATGATGAGGCTAATAATTCATTGTATGAGAAATATGTAGAATTGGCTAAAGCCGAAACTAACATCATCTTCGGTGGTCGATTGGCAGAATACAAGTACTATGATATGGATCGTATCGTAGAACTTGCTCTCAGTGTCAATCTATAATTCTCCATTCTCCATTGTCAATTCTCCATTCTCCATTGTCCATTGACTCCGTCGAACTAAAGTTTCTCAATTGTCCATTCTACATTCTTCATTCTACATTGTTCATTGTCCATTTTCCATTTTCCATTAAAAAAGCGCTCCCGTTTGGAAGCGCTTTTTCATTCAATATGTGTCATTACATGTATTCTTGCCAACTCTTGATTTGGATGTTCTCCATGTTCATTGAAGTGAATGCTTCGATGAATGCCTTTGCAAGACGTGCATTAGTCATCAACGGAATGTTGTGATCGATTGCGGCACGACGAATCTTGTAACCATTCGTGAGTTCGCGCTTTGTTTGATTCTTAGGAACGTTGACGATCAAGTCGAACTGATGCTGAGCAATCATATCGAGTACATTGAGAGCCTTGTCATTGTTTTCGTCTGGCCATGCCACTTCGGTAGCATTCACACCGTTTTCCTTCAAGAACTTGGCTGTTCCGTGAGTTCCGTAAACATTGTATCCCTTAGCTACCAATGTCTGGCAAGCTTCAAGAAGATCGAGTTTGCCTCTTGCACCACCTGAAGAAATCAAGATTGACTTCTTTGGAAGAGTGTATCCAGTAGCGATGAGTGCATTGAGAAGAGCTTCGTTGAAGTCATCACCGAGACAACCGACTTCACCAGTAGAACTCATGTCAACACCAAGAACAGGGTCGGCATTTTGCAGACGGGCAAATGAGAACTGACTTGCCTTCACACCGATGCGGTCGATATCAAACTCGCTCTTGTCAGGTTGAGTATAAGGGGCATCGAGCATGATTCGTGTAGCAGTTTCGATGAGGTTGTGCTTGAGAATCTTGCTTACGAATGGGAATGAACGACTTGCGCGGAGGTTACATTCGATTACTCTAACGATTTGTCCCTTAGCCAGATACTGAATGTTGAACGGACCAGAGATATTGAGTTCCTTAGCAATCTGACGGCTGATCTTCTTTATCTGTCGGATAGTAGAGTAGTAGATATTCTGTGCAGGGAATACGAGAGTGGCATCACCAGAGTGAACGCCTGCAAATTCGATATGTTCACTAATAGCATATTCTACGATTTCACCTTCCTGTGCAACTGCATCGAATTCGATTTCCTTTGTGTCCTGCATGAACTGACTTACAACAACAGGGTAGTCCTGACTTACTTCGGTTGCCATCTTGAGGAAGCGTTCGAGTTCTTCTTCGTTGTAGCATACGTTCATTGCCGCACCAGAAAGTACATAACTTGGACGAACAAGTACAGGGTAGCCAACTTCTTCAACGAATTCCTTGATGTCGTCGAGAGAAGTGAGGGCACGCCATGCAGGTTGGTCGATTCCGAGTTTGTCGAGCATAGCCGAGAACTTGTTACGGTTTTCTGCACGGTCGATGCTTATTGGAGAAGTACCGAGGATAGGAACATCCTGGCGATAGAGTTTCATTGCGAGGTTGTTTGGAATCTGTCCACCCACACTGACAATCACACCGCGAGGTTGTTCGAGGTCGATAACATCGAGCACACGTTCGAATGAGAGTTCGTCGAAGTACAGACGGTCACACATGTCATAGTCGGTACTAACTGTCTCTGGGTTGTAGTTGATCATGATCGACTTGTATCCCAGTTTTCTTGCAGTGTTGATAGCATTTACAGAACACCAGTCGAATTCAACACTCGAACCGATTCTGTATGCACCACTACCGAGGACAACAACCGACTTCTCATGACTGTAGTAGTTCACGTCGTAACCCTCAACCGAGTAAGTCATGTAGAGGTAGTTGGTCAATTCTGGATGCTCACTTGCAACTGTGTTGATTCTCTTAACGGCAGGTACGATGCCCATTTCCTTTCTGTATTTTCTTACAGCAAGGTTAGCCTGTTCCATATTGCCTTCTGGTTTCAATACGAACTTGGCAATCTGGAAGTCGGAGAAACCACATATCTTAACTTCGCGCATGAGTTCTGAAGTTATCTCCTCGAGAGAGTTGAGTTTCAGAAGTTCATGCTTGAGGTCGACGATATGCTTCAGTTTTTCGATGAACCAAACATCAATCTTTGTGAGTTCTTCAATCTTTTCAACCGAATAACCTTCCTCCAAAGCCTGAGCAACTGCGAATATACGCAGGTCAGTAGGGTTTGAGAGTTCGTTTTCGAGATTGTCGAACTTGATATGATCGTTACCAACGAATCCGTGCATACCCTGGCCAATCATTCGGAGACCCTTTTGAATCATTTCTTCGAAAGTGCGACCGATTGACATGATTTCACCAACACTCTTCATTGACGAACCAATCTGACGGCTCACACCAGTGAACTTCGTGAGGTCCCAACGAGGAATCTTGCAAATCATGTAGTCAAGTTGAGGAGCAACGTATGCAGAGTTGGTTGTACCCATCTCGCCAATCTTGTCGAGAGTGTATCCGAGAGCAATCTTTGCTGCAACGAAAGCAAGAGGATATCCTGTAGCCTTTGATGCAAGAGCAGAAGAACGACTCAGGCGGGCATTGATTTCAATAATGCGGTAGTCGTTTGTGATAGCGTTGAAAGCAAATTGGATGTTACATTCACCGACGATACCGATATGGCGAACACACTCGATAGAGATAGCCTGGAGCATCTTCACCTGTTCGTCAGTAAGCGAACAAGTAGGGGCAACAACTATAGATTCACCAGTGTGGATACCCAGTGGGTCGAAGTTCTCCATGCTTGCTACAGTGAAGCAATGGTCGTTCTTATCGCGGATTACCTCGAATTCAATTTCCTTCCATCCCTTGAGCGATTCCTCAACAAGAATCTGAGGAGCAAACGTGAAAGCACTTTCGGCCAATTCAAGGAAAGCCTTCTTGTCAGGACAGATACCGCTGCCAAGTCCACCAAGAGCATAAGCAGAGCGAACCATTACAGGGAAACCGATATCTTCGGCAGCCTTGATGGCATCGTCGATATTTTCAACAGCATGGCTAACAGGAGTCTTCATGCTGATTTCGTTGAGTTTCTTCACGAAGAGGTCACGGTCCTCAGTACACATGATAGCTTCAACAGAAGTACCAAGTACTTTCACACCGTATTCTTCCAAAACACCAGAGCGATAGAGTTCCGTACCGCAGTTGAGAGCAGTCTGACCACCGAAAGCAAGGAGGATGCCGTCAGGGCGTTCCTTCTTGATGATTTCAGTTACAAAAAAAGGTGTCACTGGAAGGAAATAAACCTTGTCAGCAATACCTTCAGATGTCTGAATAGTAGCGATGTTAGGGTTGACCAGCACACTGCTGATACCTTCCTCCCTTAAAGCTTTGAGAGCTTGCGAACCAGAATAGTCGAACTCACCGGCCTGACCAATCTTCAAGGCACCGGAGCCTAAAACCAAAACTTTCTTAAATAGCTTTTCCATATATAATTAATGTTCGTGGGCGTGTACGTATATCATATATAGAATATGTGCAACAGGTCGTTTGCTTTGTCAAGAACCACGTTGCCGTCTTCCTTTTGGTAAGAGAATACTATACCGATAAACATCATGCCTAATCTTTTTATCGGGTTGCAAAGTTACTGATTTTTTTCGAACTTTCTAACATTTATGCAATTTATTTTATTTTATGCAAATAAAATTCATCATTTCTCCCCAAAATGACTTTTCAGCCATAAAAAGTGTAGAGTTCAAAAGTTATAAGAGTTATAAGAGAGAAAAGTGTAGAGATTCTTTCCGAAAATAAACCAAGATAAACCTTTTGTAAGTCAGCCGACTTTCTTCGTCAGTCTTACAGTCGGAATTGATGTCAGATATTATGAGCGAGGCTCCCATCTATGCCCTCAATCCCAACTGCATTGCTTTCAGCGATTTCACTGACTTCCAAAACGATAAACAGTCGCTTCGCTCAAAACAAATTCAACCCTAACCAACAACGATAACGATAAAAGTGTAGAGTTTAGAGTGTGGAGTTGAACTGTTTATCTTTGTTTATTGCTCTACCGGAATGTGTTGCCATCCCAATGGAGGGATGGTGGAGGTTGATTTTGATTGGATGATGAGAGCTTGCTCGCAATCATACAAGGAAAAGCAATCGCCAAATGCTCTGTAGAGAATCACATTCTGGGAGAGGGTTTATTTAGGTTTATTTTCCAAAGAAAATCATAGTCGGAGAAAAGAGCAATGGGCTAGGCTCTGATAACCGTTAACTGAAAACCGTGAACTGTGAACCAATTTCATTCTACATTATCCATTATATACATTGTCAATTAGATAACTTCTCAATTCTCCATTATCAATTAAATAGATTCTGCATCCTGCATTGACTGCGTCGAACTGAAGTTTCTGCATTTATGAAGGCGATTTTTCAATATTTTGTTTCTATTTTCTTTGCAAATCATCAATAATTGTCAAAACTTTATTGCTATCTCGCTAAAAATCAGTATCTTTGCAACCTCATATACATGTATGCGTATATGTGTACATGCGCAGCCCTCATGTGACAGGCTGAGGCGAAGCTGTGGAATTAAATCCTATGAGTAACTACGAAAATAATAAACGAATAGCCAAGAACACTACAATGCTCTATATTAGAATGTTGTTGGTGATGATTGTGTCGTTGTATACATCAAGGGTTGTTCTGCAAGTATTGGGAAATGAAGACTATGGCACATATCAGGCAGTAGGAGGCATCGTAGGATTGCTCGTGTTTATTAATACAGCTTTAAGTCAAGGAACATCTCGTTTTCTCCTTTTTGAAATGGGCAAGCGTGATAGCAATAGGTTAGCAAAGTTGTTCTCAACAATGTTAAATGCGCATGTTATCATTGCACTAATAATTGTCCTTCTTGCAGAAACGATAGGATTATGGTTTGTGTATAATAAGCTTGTAATTGCTTCTGATAGGATGGATGCTGCGATAATCGTGTATCACTTGTCGGTTGTTACAGCTTTTGTGTCAATTACTCAAACGCCTTACAGTGCAGCAATAAAAAGTCATGAGAGATTTGATTTATATGCATACACAAGTATAATTGAAGTGGTCTTGAAATTGGTGATAGTTTACTTACTTACGATTTCTCCTATAGATAAGTTAGCCTTTTATGCGTTGTTGCTGTGTCTATTGTCTGTAGGTGTTGCAATGTTCTATAGAGTGTATTGTATTCGTCATTTTAAAGAAACTCAATACAATTTTATTTTTGATAAGGACATATTTAAGGAGGTGACATCATATTGTGGTTGGAATCTGTTTTCCAATATATCAGTTGCATTGAGCACGCAAGGTATGATTGTTTTGATAAACATGTTTTTTAGTGGAACTATTGTAACATCGATTTCAATAGCAACAACAGTAAAAAACCAAGCAAAAGGTTTTGTTGACAATTTCCGTGTTGCAGCAATACCTCAAATAGTAAAGAAGTATGCAGGAGGCGAGACGGAATACAGTAAGCATCTATTGCTTGAAACATCTAAGTATAGTTATTTCCTGTTTATTTTATTTGGTTTGCCAATATATTTAGAATCTGAGAATATATTGTCATTGTGGTTAGGACAAATACCGGATTATTCTCCTATTTTCTTGAGAATAATTGTGTTAACGGCTATAATGGAATTGTTTACAAGTTGTATGTTTACAACATTGGATGTTGTTGGCAAAATTCGTGAATACTCGATCATATACCCATTGATATTGTTTGCTACATTTCCTTTAACATATTTTTTCTATAAAATAGGAATGCCTCCGGTTACGGTTTCGTATGTTATGTTGGTAGCATATATGATATTAGCTTTTATTGTTATGCCTGTTTTGTCAGTAAGAATAGCAAAATATACCTTAAACGATATTATTCAATTATATGTGCCATGTCTGAAGGTTACTTTGTTGTCTGTGCCAATTCCAGCTTTGGCTTACATGTATTTGCCAATCGACAATGCTTTCCTTCATTTGTTAATCATTACGATTGTTTCAATACTATCAATAGGTGTGTGTATTTGGTATGTAGGATTGAATAATGATGTACGAACCTTGATTATGTCAAATGTAAAAAGTAAATTATTTCGTAGATGAACATATTTAAGAAAATCTATAATGGAGCAGTAAATGCTGCAAAATCTGCTTTGTTCCAGAAGTTGATAAGAAGGGAACCCGTTGTTATCCGTGATGTGACAACGAATCTACTATCTGGTAAGTCTGCCATAGTAACAGGAGGTAATAGTGGCATTGGATATGCAATTGCAAAGAAGTTTATTGAAGCAGGTGCGGAACAGGTAACTATCATTGGACGAAATGCTGATAAAACCAAAAGTGTAGCAGAAGAACTTGGCTGCTCATATTTAGTTTTGGATGTTACTGATATTGATGCTATGGTTAATATAGTGTCAGCGTATATTGCAAATCGTAAGGTTGATATTTTGGTAAATAGTGCTGGAGTACTTGATAAGGAACCATGGTTGGAGAAGACGTCAAAAGGTTTTGATGTCGTAATGAATACAAATTTGAAGGCTGCTTATTTTATGAGCCAGACTATAGCCAAGCACATGGTAAGTAAGGGTATTCATGGTCATATACTGAATATCAGCTCGTCATCAAGTAAAAGACCAGGGTGGGGACCTTATCAGTTGTCCAAGCATGCATTGAATGCGATGACAGAAGGTTTTGCCCATAATTTGGCTTGTCATGGAATAACAGTTAACGGAATCGCTCCAGGCATTACTGCTACACCGATGCAAGATGGCAATTTAGAAGAAGGAAGTTTGACATATAATAATCCTATGCGCAGAGCGCAATCTCCAGAGGAAATTGCAAATTTAGCTGTGTTTATGGTTAGTGATTTGGGCAATAGTATTATTGGAGACACTGTGATGATGACTGGTGGCAGTGGTAATTTAAGTATTCATGGATAAGAGTTAAGATATGAAATATACAGATATTCGTAATACACAGATAGTGCTTTATCTTCTTAAAGCACATGGGATAAAAAAGGTGATAGCATCGCCTGGTACTCAGAATATGAGCCTTGTTGTCAGTATGCAACATGATTCGTGGTTCGAAATGTATTCTGCACCCGATGAGCGCAGCGCGGCCTATATGGCTTGTGGATTGGCTGCAGAAAGTGGCGAACCTGTAGTTTTGAGTTGTACAGGTGCAACAGCATCAAGAAATTACATTCCAGGCTTAACGGAAGCGTATTATAGAAAGTTGCCGGTTGTCGCAATCACTTCTACAGCGCGATTGGCTGCTGTTGGTCATAATGTACCTCAGATAATAGATCGTTCAGCCCATCAAAAAGATATAGTCAAAATCAGTGTGGTTGCTCGTGCAGTCTTTGATAAGATGGATGAGTGGGATTGTTCTGTTCAAGTGAATAAAGCTTTGTTGGAACTTACACACAATGGAGGCGGTCCAGTTCATGTCAATCTCGAAAAGGTTGATGGTGATACCTTTTCCGTATCAGAACTTCCTAAATGCAGGGTGATAAATAGATATTCTTTTAATGATGCGTTCCCCAAGATAGCAGGCAAACAAGTAGCTATATTTGTAGGGTCTCATATTGAATGGAGTAAATGTGACACACAAATACTTGATGACTTTTGCTGCAAAACAGGAGCAATCGTATTTTGTGACCAAACTAGTAATTACCAAGGCAAGTATAGGGTACAGCATTCACTCGTAGCATCTCAAGAACATTACAATTCTTCAATTTTTGATGCTGATGTATTAATTAACATGGGCGAAGTATCTGGTGATTATTATCAGTTGATGAGATTAGGACAACATGCAAGAGAAGTATGGCGTGTTAGTGAGGATGGTGAATTGAAAGATACATTCAAAAAGTTGACGAAAGTTTTTGAAATGCCAGAAAGAGAGTTTTTTAAACGATATGTTGATGTGTCGTCTTCAATTGACTCAGTTGAATCAAGATTGAATATAGCAATCGATGAGTACGATAGAATCCACGGGAAGATTCCTGAATTACCATTCTGCAATATTTGGATTGCAAGTAAGTTGCATTGTGAAATCCCAGATAATTCAGTGTTGCATTTTGGTATTTTGAATTCGTTGCGTGCTTGGAACTTTTTCAAGGTTGATCCAAGTGTGTTGGCATATAGTAATGTCGGTGGATTTGGAATAGATGGTGGAGTTTCAACAATGATTGGCTCATCTTTGGCCAATCCTCAGAAGTTGCATTTTGGTGTGTTTGGGGACTTGGCTTTCTTCTATGATATGAATTCCATCGGAAATCGTCATGTTGGCAATAATGTCCGCATTTTGCTGATTAATAATGCCAAAGGCTCTGAGTTCAAACTATATTCCCACCCTGCATCAAAATTAGGAGGAGAGGAAGATGAATATATAGCAGCCGCTAGACATTATGGAAACCAATCAAACAATCTTGTTAAGCACTATGCTTCTGATTTGGGCTTTTTATATCTCTCGGCTAATAATAAAGATGAGTTTTTGAATCAATATAAACAATTTGTATCACCAGAAATAAGTGACCGACCAATACTGTTTGAAGTTTTTACTGATGCCCAAGATGAAAGTCGTGCTTTACAGCAAGTAAATAGTATCGAATATTCAACAGAATCAAAAGGCAAAAACTTAATCCATGATATAGTTGGCGATAAGGCTTATATAGCAATGTCAAATCTTAAATCTAAATTATCGAAGTAGTCATGAAAGTTGGAATTTTGACCTTTCACCGTGCCATTAATTATGGTGCTGTATTGCAAGCGTATGCAACGCAACAAGTATTAATTTCCATGGGACACGATGCCTATGTCATAAATTATTTAATTCCATGTGTTGAAAATTCCGATAGAGCACCATTTTTGCCTAATGGAAAAATGAATCTTTTTATTCATGGTCATATTCGTTCGTGGTGGTTATATGATTCAAATAAATGCAATACTTTGAAAAAACGTAAGTTGTGGGATGATTTCTTGGCTTATAGGTTGCGTTTAACCGAATCATGCCTTCAAGATTCGATACCTCAAGATTTTGATGCATACATAATTGGAAGTGATCAAGTTTGGAGTAGTTATATATGTAATGGACTTGATCCTGTTTACTGGGGAAATTTTAAACATCCGGAAGATAGTAGAGTGATAGCATATGCAGCGAGTACTTCTGTGACAGATATGAAAAAACAATCTCCGGATACATTATGTGGTTTGATGTCGAATTTTAACTCAATTTCCGTTAGAGATGAAAAAGTGATGAGTTTTATAAATAAAGAATTGATTCTCAACTCAAATTATTCAATTCCTCATGCTTTTTTGACAATCGACCCTACGATACTAGGAGGTAGGAATATTTGGGATACATTTACTAGCAAGCATTCACTGCCAGAAAAATATATTCTGTATTTTGCCGCACGAACATATAAGCCAAATCCTAATGCGATAAGAGAAAAAGCGATGCAGTTAGCTGATAAATTTGGATGCAGAGTCTTATCTATTAACTTTGGAGAGGATTCTCCAGAGGATTTTGTTGTAAAGATAAAGAATGCAGAAGCCGTCATTTCTTCATCGTTTCATGGTGTGGCTTTTTCGCTAATTTTCAATAAACCATTATTTGCAATTGCATATGGAGATGAACAGGATAGCCGATATGTAAATCTTCTCAATAATATTGGTGCTCAAAAAATGATTCATGGAATAGATGAAGATTTGGATCCCGATATTGATTTTGATTATGATAAGATTAACATTAATATTGAGCGATTGAGAACTGCATCTTTGGACTATTTGACGAAATCCCTAAATTCATAAGAGTAAATATGGATATTTTATTGTGTTTTAGTGACCGTTATACGATGCCAAGTGGTGTCACTATTTGCTCTATATGTGTAAATAATATTGAAGAGCTAATTAATTTTCATATTATTTCAGATAGAGATTTTACCGATGAAAATAAAAATAAGTTGCGGACATTAGTTAGTGGCTATCCCAGTAAGTATATAAATTTCTATGAATTGAACGACGAACTTATAAATACAACAATGAGATTCGAAAATCATTGGTGGCCAAAATATGTTTTTTATCGTTTGTTTATGGAGAAAATGCTTCCTAGTAATATCAGTAAAGTGTTGTATTTAGATAGCGATATTATCGTTAGGAATTCACTTTCAGCATTATGGAATGAAAACATATCTGATGTGGCAGTGGGTTGTGTCATTGATGCTTTGTCTGGTTCTATTGAACAATATAATAGGCTAGGATTTTCTTCTGATTATGAATATTTCAATGCGGGTGTACTATTAGTAAATCTAGAATACTGGCGAACTCATAATATTACAGATCGATTTGTTGATACATTAAAATACAAAGCCGATATTATCAAACAGCAAGATCAAGATGTCCTTAATTATGTTTTGCATGATTCAAAACGATTACTGAAATTCACCTACAATTTCCAGTCAGGATTCATGTATAAGTTATCAATGTTAGGTTTGGACTATAATAAATATAAAAATGAAATAGATGCAGCAGCTGACGATCCGATTGTGTTGCATTTGTCAGGAATGCGTCCGTGGATTTCTGGCAGAATGAAACACCCATACGAGTCGGAATTTTTTAAATATAAAGCTTTATCTATATGGCGAGATGATTATTTGTGGCCATGCAATCTTACAATAAAAACTAGAATCATCAATTTCTTGCGTCCATTCTTGAGTAAGTTTGGAATTTGTCATATTATTCAAAATCCATTCGATAGTAAATATAAATTAAAACGAATTTGAAAACTGATGAAATTCTTGAATACAATTATTGATGGTGTATATATAATTGACCCAGATGTCCATGTTGATAGTCGAGGGCATTTTTATGAATCATTCAATCAAGCAGAGTTTGAATCTGCAATAGGAAATATTCATTTTGTTCAAGACAACGAAAGTTATTCACACCATGGGGTTATTCGTGGTTTGCATTATCAAAGGCCCCCGTATACACAAGCGAAGCTTGCTCGATGCGTTCGCGGTAAGATATTAGATGTTGCAGTGGATTTGAGAAGGAAATCAAAAACATATGGTACTTATGTTGCTGTTGAATTGTCAGAAGTCAACCATCGTCAGTTGTTTATTCCTAAGGGATGTGCACATGGGTTCTCTGTATTATCCGAGTCTGCAATATTTCAGTATAAATGCGATGAGTATTATCACCCAGAGGCAGAGATCGGCTTTGCATGGGATGACAAACAAGTCAATGTTAACTGGCAAGTTGATATGTGTGATGTTGTTTTGGCAGATAAGGATAAGTCTAGAATGCTATTTCGAGAGTTACCGCTTGATTTCGTTTAGGTTTTGAAATACGATTTTTCGTGTTACTAATTTAGAAATATGATATTTAACTCATTTCAATTTGTGTGGTTATTTCCAGTAATATTTGTTATTTACTGGATGTTAACGGGGAGAAATACTAAATCGAATAGTTTTTCTCAATTGAGCAATGCTTTTTTGATAGTTGTTTCGTATGCACTTTATATTCAGTGGAAGCCTGTATATGCCCTAGTGTTATTGGGTGTTACTGCTGTTACATATATAGGTGCAAGAATAATTGAAGTGAAGAATGCTTATGGAAAGCAAAAGTACTTGCTGTCAATTGCATTGTGCTTAGCTGCTCTGCCACTCTTAGCGTTCAAGTACTATGATTTCGTAAGTGGGCAACTGAATGTGTTGTTAGATACTTTAAGCGTAGAATGGAGCCTTCCAGGTTTAAACCTCGCTTTACCTCTTGGAATTTCTTTCTTCACTCTTCAGGCAATAAGTTATTTGTATGATGTCTATAAACAGAAAATACCAGCTGAGCACAATTGGTGGCATTATATGCTGTTTGTCAGTTTCTTCCCTCAGATAGCATCAGGACCGATAAGTAAGGCCAGTGAATTGTTGCCTCAAATTAAATCACAGCGCCATTTTGACTATTCTCAAGCAGTTCAAGGGCTTAAATGGCTTCTATGGGGAATGTTCTTGAAGGTTGTAGTTGCCGATTCTATAGGTTTGCAAGTTGATGTCATTTATCAGTCATATAGTTCTCATAGCGGATTGGCGTTGTTGATAACAAGCATTTATTATATTATTCAGATATATTGTGATTTTGCAGGGTATTCATATATGGCATTGGGAGTAGGGCAAACGATGGGTTTTGAATTGATAAACAACTTTCAACGTCCATATTTCTCCGTTAGTGTAACCGAATTCTGGAGAAGATGGCATATATCTTTGTCTCGGTGGTTGAAAGATTATATTTTTATACCACTTGGTGGTAGTAGATGTGGAAAATTAAGAAACTATTTAAACATTATCATTACATTTGTGATTAGTGGCATTTGGCATGGTGCTAACTGGACATTTATTATATGGGGATTGATTCATGGAGCGGTTCAAGTTTTTGAAAAAATGTTTGATTGTAGAACTTATGAAGGCCATAATCATCTAGTGCGTATTCTACGAATAGTTACTACATTTATGGTTTTCGACCTATCTATGATATTCTTCAGAATGCCATCACTTGATGATGCAATTAATGTCTATGGTAAATTATTTACAGACTTTACTTTCGAGCCATTTGTTTGGACGTACTGCTCAATGCTTGTACTAATTGTGTTCTTTAAGGATTTGATGGATGAGCTGGATATAAAGCAATTAAGACTATTGCATAGCAAATATACAATAGTTAGATGGATTACGTATGTTGTCTTGATATCGTTTATCGCTATTTCAGGTGTATATGGTGGTCAGTTTATTTATTCTGGATTTTAGGATTTAGTCATATATATGAGAAAGTTTCTTGTTAAACTATTTGTTTTAGCGTTAGTATTTGTATGTGTTGATGTTGCGTATGGATTTCTGTGTTGCTATTTGCAAGATAACGCAAAAAGGAGGTCAAACTCGTATGGATAATTTGATATGCGATTCAATAGATGCAGATATATTGATTTTCGGTTCTTCAAGGGCCCATCAACAATATTATCCAAAAATCTTTATGGATAGTTTGAATATGTCATGTTATAATTGTGGGTCGAGTGGAATGGGTATATTGTATCATTATGGTAGATGGCGAATGATTTCTAAAAGACATATACCCAGAGTGGTTGTATATGATGTACTACCTGTATTGGATATGATGGTGCGTGATGATAATGTGATTTTTATTAATCCATTGCGAAGATATTATGGTAAGGATTCATTGGTTGATAGACTTTTTTATGAGGTGGACTCAAATGAACGACTGAAAATGCTGAGTAATACATATAGATACCATTCGAGTATAATGGGACTTGTTTCGGATTATCGAAATGCAACTGTTTATGAGGATGGCTTCGAAGTGGTTACAGCTAAAATGCCGAAAGATGATGCTCTTGCGGTTACTGAAAAAGTAGATTATGAAGTGGATAGCCTTAAATTACAATATTTAGAGCAATTTATTCTAGAAACGAAAGACAAAATAAAATTGATTTTTGTAGCGTCTCCACGATGGGGATATCAAACAAGCGGTAAAGCGTTTGAACCATTACTGGAATTGTGTGCAAAATATAATATTCCATTTATTGATCACTATTGCGATAGCACATTCAATACAAATCCAGAATTGTTCTCAAATGAATCACATATGAATGTGTATGGGGCCGATGTATGGAGTAAGGAAATTGCATCAGAAATAAAGAAATTATTAATATTTAATTAATATGTACGACAACAAACAGGTGATTGGTTATGTTACACCAGCCAATCCATTTACTGATAGAAAGCATTGGAGTGGTTTGACATATAAAATAAGGGAAGGCATAGAACGTGCTGGATACAAAGTAGTATGGATACCATACCCTACAGTTGGATTCCTAATTAGATGCTGGAATTTGATTATAAAGCTATACTCGAAAATGCGATTCCCTGGACAAAGATATTTATTAGGCGAAAATTTTGTACCAACAGCGAAAATCTTGGCTAGGTCAATTAAGAAATGTCCATCTATTAATGAGTGTGATTGTTTGTTCTTCCCAGGTGGTGGGCAATTAGGATTATATCTTCAGACAAACATACCCATTATATACTATTCTGGCGCTACTGTCAAATCAATGATAGGGTACTATTGGCATGATATATGTAAAAGGTCTCAAAAGATTGCTGTTGACATAGATAAGAGAGCATCACTAAGTGCAACTATTAATATAAAGGCTTCGGATTGGGCCATTAATAGTATTAATAACGATTATGGATGTCCAGCAAATAGATCTTTTGTGTTGGAATATGGTCCAGCTATTGATACCAAAGATATAACTATTAAAGATGCGTATAAGGGGGGAAAGTTGAAAGTGCTGTTCTCTGGTGTGGATTGGGAACGAAAAAATGGTGACATTGCTGTTGCTGTTGTTTCCAAACTTCGTGATAAGGGTATTGATGCATCGTTGGTGGTAGCGGGAATAAGGCAGTTACCTGAGTATTGTAGTCGTTTAGAATATGTTGAAAGTGTCGGCTTTTTGAATAAGAATACACCAGATGGTTATAACAAATATATTTCTTTATTCAAAGAGTGCGATATATTATTTGTACCAACAAAGGCGGAGTGCGCAGGAGTTGTTTTCTGCGAAGCTTCTGCATTTGGGCTACCATCTTATACATTTGCTACAGGAGGTACACCTAATTATGTGGTGGATGGCAAAAATGGTAGGACAATTCAAATTAGTGACTCTGCAGGTGATACTTTTGCACAGTTGATATATGACGACATAAAATCGGGAAAACTTTCAGAAATGCGAGATGGTGCTCTTGCTCATAGTAGAGAAAAACTTTCGTGGGAAGCATGGAGTGAAAGATTTAAGAAAATTATGAAGTCGTGTTTTGCTGAAGATTAAAATGACAAATTGTAGAAATTCAAATATTGAAATACTCCGTATTGTCTTAATGGTGTTTATAGTGATCCACCATATAATAATGAAAGTTATTGGTGTTAATCATATAAATCATATGTGGGGGTGTATTGACATTTTGATGCATACGTCGGTATTGACATTTGTGTTCATATCAGGATATTTTGGCATTAATTTTAAGTTTTCGAGGCTTTTAAATATTGTAGGAATAGTTATATTCTACTCGCTTATATTATCATGTGTGTCAGTATTTGTTTTTAATGAAGGAGATGCATTGTTTATAATTAAATCGTTTCTTCCTTTCACTAATGGATATTATTGGTTTATTGCAGTATATTTGGAATTGTATTTACTCAGTCCAATATTGAATTATATTCGTGATAATATAAGTGATAAAATGTATTTGTATGTAATAATTATTTTGTCATTTATTATATATTATTTAGGGTGGATTCGACATGATTTGATATGTATTGATGGCAAAAATATATTGAATTTTTGTCAAATATATTTGGTCGCAGGAGCTTTTAAGAGATTTGGTCAATATAATTGGGTGAAGCATGCATGCTCGTTGAGGTTCAACATGGCGGTATTGTTAGTCGCTGCAATTATGTTGTTGGCAATGTATTTCCTAAAACATGAGTCTTTTATTGTCTTCGTATTATTTATCAACAAATATAATTCACCTATCTTACTATGTATATCAATTGCAATATTTAATTTATTTAATAAGACTTATTTTAATTCAAAATATGTGAATTATTTAGCCTCTTCAAGCTTGGCAATTTATTTAATGCATGAACACCCTTTGATTCAAAAGTATATTTATATATCTTTTTTCCAAGGAATTAAAGATGATTATTCGTCTTTGATATTGCTGGTGATAGTAATTATATACGCATTGGTGCTGGCAATTTCATGTATTTTTATTGATAAAATTAGAGTGTTGTTCTTTTCGCCTATTGAAAATCGGATAATTAAATTATTTGAACATAAAATGCAATAATTCGTATAATATGAAATATTCCGTAACAATTCCAGCATATAAGTCAAAGTTTTTAAAAGAATGCATAGATAGTATTTTGGCACAGACATTCGAAGACTTTGAGATAGTAATCGTAAATGATGCATCTCCCGAAGATTTGGACTCTATAGTCAATCAATACACAGATCCGAGAATTCGTTATTACGTGAATGAAAAGAATTGTGGAGCAATTGATGTTGTTGACAATTGGAATAAATGTCTTCAATATGCACAAGGTGATTATATAATTTGTATGGGAGATGATGATATGCTTGCTCCTAATTGCTTAGAAGAGTATAATACATTAATGGAAAAGTATCCAAACTTGGATGTGTATCATACTCGTACTATGATGGTTGACGAGAACTCGCAATTTTGTGATTTACAGGAAGAGCGTCCGGAGTACGAATCTGTGTATTCTATGATTTGGCATAGATTTATGAAAGCCCGAATACAGTTTATCGGTGATTATTTATTTAAGACATCTGCATTGAGAGACGCCGGGGGCTTTTATAAATTACCATTAGCATGGGAATCTGATTGTGTTACATCCTATATTGCAGCTAATAATAAAGGTATTGCAAATACTTCAACCCCCATCTTTTATTATCGACAGAATAGATCGTCTATTACTAATAGCCAAAATGTCCGTATAAAAATGGATGCGACATTGCAATTCGAGCAATGGTTGCATAATTTTCTCGAATATCAACCTAAGGATAATTTCGATAATAAGTATTGGACATTAATAAAACGAGATGTAGGTGGGCGTATAAAGCATAATAAAATATATATGATAGGTGATGATATAAAATGTTCCCATCTTTCTTCAATAATTTATTGGCTTAACAATAGGAAAAGGCTTGGACTATCTGTTCCAGAACTTTTGTTTTCCGTTGGTATAGGCGTGACATTGATGTTTAAAAGAAATTGAGCACCTTAAATTATAAAAAATATAACACAATCGGAGGCTCTCTATGAGGGCCTCCGATTTTTGTATCTATTCGCTGGTGTGGCGAGAGAAAGTTTTTCAAAAGATTTATGCATGTGTCCATACAAAATTCTTATAGGCTTATACCCTTACGAACCTATAGAAAAGTACCTCCGAACCTATAGAAATGACCTCAAACATCAATAGAAATTGACATGCGAACCATAATGTTTTTATGCATTGTCGATTTTTGCTGGATGATCCTCCCTTAAACTGAGAACAATAGAGTTTTTATGAAAAATCCTTCATCTTTCACAAACCATGTCTATGTTGTTATTATTCAATGAAATATAAGCGTGAAGGTTATTTCGTATATCTTCACATTCCTTCACACATCCTTCACAACATCTTTCCCATATCTCTACTTTATCACTTTTACCACTTTTGCCATTTTTGAAAATAAACCTTATTATAATGGAGAATTGTGAATTGAGAATTCAAAATGCAGAAATTTTAATTCGACGTAGTCAAACTTTAGTTAGATGGTGTCAAATCAACTGCTATCTAATATCTAACAACTAGTATCTGATATCTTATTTCACTTTTCTCGCTCTTATCACTTTTATAGCTGTTGCACTCTTATCACTTTTATCACTTTTGAACTTTTCAATTGCAATCCCGACTTTACAGTTTTTGGGCAAAAATGAGGTAAATGAATGAGGGTCAAATGGTTGGAAAGTTTTGTTAAATTTTTACTTTAAGTAGCGATATAATTACCTGTATATTAGATAGTTATCTTTGGTATTTCTGGCTTCTTGAAAATATTTTTGAACGGGCATGAAAATAGTTGCGAAAATATTTGGAAATCGGCCGATTTTGTTGTATCTTTGTAGTCGAAAAACTCAGGTGTGGGGTTTGGGGTAAAACCTGTGCTCACACAGCTGTGAAAAACAACTTAAGCGAAAGCTATAATGGTTATGGGTTAATGGTTCGCTCGCAAGGCGCGGGTATCTTTTCCCCTCTGCCACTTTGCGTAGATGTTGCTGCTGCATTGTCTCTGTATTGAGGAAAAAAAAGAATGAAACTTATTATTGTATTTTTTAACCCTTTTAATCATTTAACATGCAAGTAGAAAATTTGACACTTGCCATGACTGACCAACAGTGTCAGCTGGCTATGCTGGGGGAATTCCTCAGCCAAAATTACGAATTCAGGAGGAACATCCTTTCTGATACGTATGAAATCAGAGAAATTAACAATGATGGCAGTGAGTCGGCTTTCCGTCCTCTGACCAAGGAGGCTCGCAACTCTCTTCTTCGCCGAATCAAGATGGCGGGCATCGAGGTGGACAGCCTTTCGCAGAATCTCGACGAATTCATCTACTCGGAGGAAACCAAGCAGTTCGATCCTGTCGGTGAGTATCTGGACAATCTCCCAAAGTGGGACGGCCGAAACCATATTGGTATGCTCTTCGGAAGGATTCCGGGGATGACTACCGAACAACATGGGTTTGCTGCCACTTGGCTTCGTTCGGGTGTTGCCCATTGGCTTGGTTTGGACACTATACACGGAAACGAGTGTGTGATCACGCTCATCGGGCCTCAGGGGTGTGGAAAGAGTACGTTCTGCCATTGCCTCCTCCCGCCTCATCTTCGCGTCTACTATCTTGACCATCTAAATCTTGGCAACAAGAATGATAAGGAGATGGCTCTGACGAACAATATGCTCGTGAACCTCGACGAACTCGACCAGATTAAGACGGGTCAGCATGCAGAACTGAAGCAGGCACTCTCGAAGGTGCAGGTGAATGGCCGCCCTATCTATGGAAGGGCACAGAAATGCAGGAGAAGGTTCGCATCCTTCGTAAGCACAACGAATAACCTTCATCCATTGGCTGACCCAACGGGAAGCCGCCGATACCTGTGCATCCGAATTCCTGATGGAGAACTGATTGACAATGACACTCCGATTGATTATGAGCAATTGTATGCTCAGGTGGTGTATGAGGTGAAGGAATTGGGAATGAGGTATTGGTTCACGAATGAGGAGACGAAGCGAATTGAGGAACTGAACCAGGATTTCCAACGTGTGATGAGCCTAGAAAGTATGGTGGATGCTTGTTTCCGCCATCCAAAGGAGGGGGAAATAGTTCTGCCAATTTTGGTGAAAGATATTATGAACTATTTGGTGGAAGAATTTCCAAGTTTGATAATGTCTGATGCCACTAATGCAAAACTTGGACGTACTTTGAAGAATTTGAAATATGAACAATCTCATCAAAGGGTAGGGAATGCATATATGATTGTCCGTAAATGATAATTATGTGAAGGATGTGTGAAGGATTGTGAAGATAAACAAAATAACCTTCACACATCTAACTTGTTGATGGATAGTGAAATATGGGGAGTTTGTGAAGGATGAAAGAAAATCAAGATAAATGAATTGTTGACACCAACTCGCTGACTGTAGTTTTCCTTGAAACAAAAACCTAAAAAACATTCTTCCGTAATGTGATGCTTCACAGCATTGGTGATAGTTCCTCTTGTCTGATTGCGAGCAAGCTCTCATCATCCAATTGAAACGAATTTCCACAATCCCTTCGTGGATGGATTCACATTCCAAAGAACGATAAACAGAAGATAAACAAGAAGCTATCAGCTCTAACCCCTAATCTCTAACCTGTAATTTGTAATCGTTAACGTTAACAGTTGAAAAGTGCAAGACATTTTCCATTCTCCATTATTAATTTTTAATTGTTATTAGACAATTTTGTTTTCAAATGCATTGCTATTCCGCTGATTTTCCGTATCTTTGCAAACTCATACACATATGCGTGTATGTGTATACGTGTACGACCCTCAATGTGACAGGTCGGGGCGAAGCTGTGGGGAAGAGCTCTAAAAGTGCAAGAGTGCGAAAAGCTCTAAGAGTTATAAAAGCGCTAAAAGTTCTAAGAGTTCAAAAGTGCGAAAGTGCGAAAGTGCGAAAGTGCGAAAAGTTCTAAAAGTTCAAAAGTTCTAAATGTATGATTCAGAGTTTTGAGGATTTATTCATATTTCAATCGGCTAGGGAGTTGTGTATTAAGATATACAAAATAACAGAAAACGAATCATTTGCATCTGATTATCGTTTTGTTCAGCAAATTCATGCTGCAGCTGGTTCTATAATGGATAATATCGCAGAGGGTTTTGAACGTTCCGGCAACAAAGAGTTCTTAAACTTTTTATATATAGCTAAAGCTTCGTGTGGTGAAGTTCGCAGTCAAATTATTCGTGCTCATGATGTCGGTCATATTACTACAGATGAATTTGAGAATCTATACAATGACACAAAAAAGTTGTCTGCATCAATAATGAATTTTACCAAAGAACTAAAGAGCAAAGGATACAAAGGATTTAAGTATAGTGAGCAATAAGAGTTCAAAAGTGCAAGAGTACTCACTCTTATGACTTTTATGACATTTATGACTCTTATAACATTTATCACTTTTTTTACTTTTATCACATTTATAACTTTCAATTATGAAAATAATAGAGATTACACCAATCACTCCGGCATCACAGAATATCAGGGGAACATCTGCTATTCAGTATCATTTGTTGGTGCATAGACCAAAGGATGTGGAGGTGGAGATATATTCGTTCAATAATAACCATCTTTCTGATGATAAGATTAAGGAAGTTGAGCAGGAACTGAGTTCAAAGATTCATATTATCTCCCAACCTAAATGGATTGATGTGGTACTGAAGTTGCATTTACTGTTCGTGAGAGTGTTCTTGAAGTATCCAATATTCAATTACATAAAACTGTCTCAAAATATTGTTGATGAGATAATGGGCAAGCAACCTGATGGCATATGGATTTATGGGCAGGATACATCGAGAATAACGCGTCAATTCCCAAATGTTCCAAGAGTACATACTTTGCCTGATAGTGAGGCTCTGTATTATTATCGTATGTTAGGTCAGCGGTTCGTGTTTATTGATTGGAAATCATATCTTCGCAATGCAATTATGTATCCAAAATATACACGCATGGAACATAACTATCCTGTAGGCAAGGATATCCATTATCATCTTGTAGGTGATGCAGATGTCCGGTTTTTAAGAAACAACAATACAGCAATAGATGCTCATTTTCTGCGCCATCCTCATTATGATATATCAGAACCTAAGAAGCAGATAAAGTTTTCGCAACCTAAAATCAAATTGCTTATAGCTGGTCAGTACAACCTGTACATGAAGCAAAGTGCGGATGAGTTGGTGGATGCTATGTGTGGTGATGTTGCAAAACAACTATCCAATCATTATGCCATAACGATTTTAGGCAAGGGATGGGAGAATATAGTTTCTCGTCTTCAAAATGAAGGATATGAAGTTAATCATATTCGGTTTGCAGATGATTACATCGAAGAGATTAAGAAGCATGATATACAATTGACACCAATAGCAATTGGAACAGGTACGAAAGGTAAGGTGCTTGATGCCCTGGCAAATGGTTTGTTGGTTATCGGAACATACTATGCTTTGGAGAATATAGCAGTAGAATCGGGCGAGTCATGTATTGAATACCACAGTGCAGAAGATGCAATCAATGCATTGCTTGATATCCCAGCGAATATATCTAAATATGAACAAATGGCTGAACTAGGTCGCCAGGCAGTGTTAACAGAGCACAATCGGGCTAAAGCATCTGATGCTCTTTTGTACTTTTTTGAAAATAAACCTTATTATAATGGAGAATTGTGAATTGAAAATGGAGAAGTTATCTAATTGACAATGTATAATGGATACTGTAGAATGAAATTGGTTAACAGTTCACGGTTCACAGTTCACAGTTAATGGTTTGATACTCTAATCTTTAAACTCTACACTTTACACTCTTATCACTCTTATAACTTTTGCACTTTTATAACTCTTATAACTTTTGCACTTTTATAACTTTTCAAACTCTTATCACTTTATTTTATGTGGATATATATATTAATTTTTGCTATTGTTGCATATTTGACATATAACGATTATCAAGGTCATCCATTGACTAAGCAAGGTTTGGCCATAGTTATGACTTGTCTTGCTTTATTTGTGGGGTTGAGTGACATGCTTGGAGGGTATGACCGATATATATATGGAGAGTTGTTTGATGATGTCGCAGACATGGTCAGGGCTGGAGACTATAACTTTGAACAATCTGCGGTCATGCAGTTGTATGGACTGGAAAAAGGATATGTGTATTTCAATGTACTTATATCGTTCATAACGAGAAATAGATATATATTTATTTTGATAATGACCCTGATGATTTATTTCAATATTTATCATGCAATTAAGAATTACACGGACAATTATTCGTTTGCCATCATAATTTTCCTTGGCTTTTGGTTCTTCTTTACATTCACATATCTTCGTCAGGCCATGGCAGCCACAATAGCATGGTATGGCATAAAATATATTCTTGACAGAAAGTTGTGGAAATTCTTAGCAGTTATGGCAGTTGCATATATGTTCCACAATTCCGCTATAGTTTTTGTTCCTTTCTATTTTATCCCAATAATTAAATTCAATAGAAATACATTGATATGGATATTGGTTTCTATTTTTATTCTTGGTGCTTCTGGTTTCCCATCTTTGTTGTTTGAGGCATATGCTTCTGTAACGGCAGAGCAAGCTCGTCTAACCGAGTCTATGGAGGACACTGGTGTTCGTTGGGCATATTTAATAGAATCTGCAGTTATTATGTATTTTATATTTGCAAATTATGATAAGTTGTTTGAAGATGAGCGCCAAACTTTGATGACCAACATGGCAATTGTATTTGCTGCTTTGCTAGTTTTGTTCTACCGCTCTGAAAATGGAGGTAGATTGAGTTGGGTATTTATTATAGGTTTAATTTCTACACTTTCAACTATTGCATCACAAAAGAAAGCAATGAGAAATATGTTGATTATATTATGCTTTGGTTTGTATATTCGAATAGTAATGGCGTGGGGAGTGTTGTTATCACCGTACAAGACATTCTTGACTCCAGGTATTCGTAATAATGATTATATTGAAGAATATTATGAATATGATCACAATTATGATGTGGATAAATTCTATAGATAAAAATGCACGCATTTTTATCGGTTAACAGTTAAGATGTCGACTCAGAGGCGGAACCTCTGAACACGCAACTAAAACGGCTAAATCAACTTTTGCACTCTTATCACTCTTATCACTTTTTAAATGAA
The DNA here is from genome assembly GCA_024398435.1 of Bacteroidaceae bacterium. Classification (GTDB taxonomy): domain Bacteria; phylum Bacteroidota; class Bacteroidia; order Bacteroidales; family Bacteroidaceae; genus Colivivens. The sequence goes on from JAKSJD010000003.1 coordinate 241,472, forward strand.
ACTATCGGTAATAATTGGAGTATATAATAATGAGGAGACGCTGCAGGAGGCGTTGGATTCGTTGTATGCTCAGACATATAAGGATTTCGAAATCATTATATGTGATGATGGATCTACCGATGGAACATGGAATATAATATCACAGAATGCAGAACTGCATGAGAATGTTGTGGCAATTCGCAATGAAAAGAACTTGGGACTGAATGCAACATTGAACCGTTGCCTTGAACTGGCAAAAGGTGAATATATTGCACGAATGGATGGGGATGATATATCGCTTTCAGAACGATTTGAAAAAGAAGTCCGTTTTCTCGATGAGCATCCAGAATATAGTATCGTCAGTTGTCCTTTGATATATTTTGACGAAACTGGTGAGATTGGCAGGGGTAAAGGTGGGTATGAACCAACAAAGAATGATTTTATGTATGGAACTCCATTATGTCATGCTGCATCTATGATCCGTCGCAGTGCATTGGATGCCGTTGGTGGTTATTCGGTATCTCCAAAGTTGTTGCGGGTGGAAGATTATCACCTTTGGATGAAAATGTATGCAATAGGTTTGCGTGGATATAATTTATCTGAATGCCTATATATGGCCAGAGATGGAAAGAAAGCTCATCAACGTCGCAGTTTCCGCAATCGCTGGAATGAAATGTATGTCCATTTCCTTGCTTGCAGAACATTGCATCTCCCATTAAAAGGCTACGTATATTGCATACTTCCAATCCTAAAGTGGTTAGTTCCAAAAAGCGTTTATAGGTATTATCACCGCAAGCGGTTATACGATGCAGAATAAATACCTGGTTAACGGTTCACAGTTAACGGTTCACGGTTATCAGTTGTTGGTAAAATATTAAATTATGATGAAAAAGTCGATACTAGCAACAGAAGAAGAAAAGGGCAAAATGCAAATTCAAGATTTGTCCTATGATTTTGCTAATCGTATAATTCGGATTTATGAATATTTAACTAAAGAAAGCGAATACAAAGAAAAAGTTTTATCATTACAATTACTGAGAAGTGGAACTAGTATAGGTGCAAATGTAAATGAGGCGCAGCATGCTCAGAGTGATAAAGATTTTTTGTCTAAATTATCTATAGCTTTAAAGGAAGCACGCGAAACGGAATATTGGTTGAGACTCTTAAGAGACAATGGGTATATTGATTCGACTCAAGCCGAATCTTTGCTATATGATTGTGTACGTATTAATAAAATATTGATAGTGATTGTGAGAAAAATTTCAGATAAGCTCCAATCAAATAACAAATAAACTGTTAACTGTGAACTGTGAACCGATAACCAACGGTAACGTTTTTATTACCGTTTTTACTCCTGCATATAATCGTGCGCATTTATTGCCTCGGGCATATGAGAGCTTGAAGAGGCAGGGATACCGGGATTTTGAGTGGATCATCGTGGATGATGGTTCCACTGATGATACCGAGGCGGTGGTTGGTGGATGGTTGGAGAAAAGCGAATTTTCAATTCGATATATTAAGAAAGAGAATGGTGGAAAACATACTGCTATCAATAGGGGAGTAGAAGAAGCAAAGGGGGAGCTGTTCTTTATCCTGGATAGTGATGATATGCTCACAGATGATGCTCTACAGATTGTGGCTGAGGAATATGAAACTGTTCGAGAAAATGATACATTCGGTGGTGTATGTGGATTGATGAGGCATAGTGATGGAACGCAAATAGGTAGCGGATTGCCTCAGGAAACAATAGATTGCAATTCAATAGATATAAGATATAAATATCATGTCTCTGGTGATTTGATGGAGGTGTTTAGGACGGATGTGCTAAAGGAATTTCCATTCCCGGAGATACAAGGAGAGAGATTCTGCCCAGAACAATTGGTGTGGTTTAGAATTGCTCAGAAATATAAACTCCGTTTCTTCAATAAGATTATTTATATTCGCGATTATATTGATGGCGGTCTCACAGACAATATTGTTCGTGTGAGAATGAACAGTCCTATTGCATCTATGATGTGCTATCAGGAGATGACTACATACAACGCTGTTCCTTTCCTCGAGAAATGCAAAGCAGCGATAAATTATTGGCGATTTCGTTGCTGTCGCAACAATGTAGAATGTAGAATGTAGAATGGAGAATGTAGAATGTCGCAACAATGTAGAATGGAGAATTGATAATGTAGAATGCCGTAAGAATGTAGAATTGCCTCGGCTTCATTGGAGATATACTGTTTTGGCTCCATTAGGATATATAATGCACCTTAAGGATTTGAGACAATGTAGAATGTAGAATGGTATGAAAGAGAATCCGTTATTAGATAAATCAAAAGCATTTGCTGTAAGGGCTGTTAGATTGTATGTGTATTTAACTCAGAAATCAGATAATAAAGAATATATACTTTCAAAACAATTTGTCAGATCAGCAACATCTATAGGTGCCAATATTAATGAGGGTGTAAATGGTCAAACTAAAAGTGATTTCGCATCAAAGATGTCTATAGCACTAAAAGAAGCTGGCGAATGTTGTTATTGGATTGATTTGCTACATGAAACAGAATATATCTCAGATTCTGAATACACGTCTATTATTGCTGATTGCGAAGAACTCAAAAAGATGCTTACATCAATCGTTAAAACGACATACGAAGATTTAGGAAAGCGTGGACATTCCGAAAAATAATTCTCCATTTTCCATTATCAATTATACATTAAATAAATGAAGATTTTACATATAGCAAATACGGATAGATTTTCGGGGGCGGAGAATGTGATATGCCAGATAATTTCGATGTTTCGGGATGATGAGGGCATTGAGATGGCATATGTCAGCAAGGATGGGCAGATAAGGGAGGCTCTGGAGGAAAGGAACATCAGGTTTATTCCTGTGGAGAGTGTTTCCGTTAAGGAACTGAAGCGTGTTATAAGGGAAGAGCACCCTGATGTGATTCATGCTCACGATATGAAGGCGAGCTTGATTGCTGCATTGGCTTGTAGAAAGACAAGACTTGTTTGCCATCTTCACAATAACGATTATGCAAATAGGAAACTCAGTGCGAAGTCAATAGCTTTCTTGTTGCCATGTATAAAGGCATCTCACATATTCTTCGTGTCGGATAGTTCGTATGAAGGGTATATATTCCACAACTGGTTTAAAAAGAATAGCTCCGTGTTGTTCAATATAATCGACATCAATGCTTTGAATGATAAGGCAAGTCAGGACGAACAGACATACGACTATGATGTGGTGTATGTTGGGCGACTGACCTACCCAAAGAATCCTCAACGACTGTTGGCGGTTGTGAAGAAAGTAACCGACCGATTGCCAGATATTAAGGTGGCTATTGTTGGTACAGGTGAAATGGACGATGAGATTGCTACGCTTAGAACCAAATTGGGATTGGAACAGAATGTAGATATACTTGGCTTCAAAAGCAATCCAACGAAAATAATGAAGGAAGCAAAGGTGATGATGATGACATCGAGATGGGAAGGAACCCCTATGTGTGCGTTAGAGTCATTTGCGTTGGGTACTCCAATCGTCAGTACACCGACAGATGGCTTGATGGAGTTGATTCGGAATGGCGAAACAGGTTTTTTGAGTGATGATGACAACGAATTGGCAGATAGGATTGTGCAGATTATGTCGGATGATGAATTGAGAACTCGGATGTCGATGAATTGCATTGAAGATGCAAGAAAAAGAAATGATATCAATGAATATAAGAATGAATTGAAAAAGGCATACAATGGCTGAGAAGAAAAAGATAATTCGGGCAACTACCATCCCGATGTCGTTGGACATATTCTGTAGGGATATGCTACGGGAGATGTCGGAAGAATATGATGTTGTGGCATTGTCATCGCCAGGGGAGGAAATGGCAGTTGTTGCAGAACGTGAGGGAGTGAGAACCATTTCGGTTCCAATGGAACGACATATTTCTTTGCTGAAAGACATAAAATCATTGTTCGCTTTAATCAAGGTGTTTAGGAATGAGAAACCATATGCAGTACATTCGATGACTCCAAAGGCAGGATTGCTGTGTATGATTGCTGCGTGGATGACGAAAGTACCCGTCAGGATTCATACTTTCACTGGACTGGTATGGCCAACATCGAAAGGAATAACACGGGCAATACTGAAGACAACGGATAAGATTACCTGTGCTTGTGCTACACATATTATTCCAGAAGGTCAGGGCGTGATGAACGACTTGAGAAATGGCGGCATTACCAAGAAACCAATGAAGGTGTTGGGATATGGTAATGTGCGTGGAATTGATATGCAGCATTACGACAGAACGGAAGAAGTAATGGCTGAAGCTGACAAAATAAGAAATGATGGAGTATTCACATTCGTATTTGTCGGTCGTATTGTTGGCGATAAGGGAATCAATGAATTGGTAAGTGCATTCAAACGATTGCATGAGAAATATGAACAGACACGCTTGTTGTTAATTGGATGGTTTGAAACTCAATTGGATCCTGTAAGTGGGGAGACGAGGAGAATTATAGAAGAGATGGATTCGGTTGAGGCAGTCGGACAACAATCTGATGTCCGTGCATGGTATGCAGCAAGTGATTGCTTTGTGTTTCCAAGTTATCGAGAGGGGTTTCCAAATACAGTGATAGAAGCAGGTGCTTTGGGATTGCCAAGTATCGTGACTGATATCAACGGTTCGAGGGAGATAATTATCGAAGGGGAGAATGGTGTGATTGTCCCTGTCAGAGATGCTGATGCCCTGTATGATGCTATGGAGATGATGTTGACAGATGAACAGAAACGATTGACGATGGCTGGTAATTCAAGGCGACTGATTGAAACGAGATTTGAAAAAAGTTACGTTAGGAAATGCCAACTTGATTTCTATCGAGAGAAATTGAAATAAATAACAGATATTAGTTAGTAGATATAAGATAGCAGTTATAAGATATTAGATATAAGATAGCAGTTATCAGTTAGTAGATATAAGTTAGGAAATAAGGATGTTATATAAGATTTCGCATTACATACAAGACAATATTCCATTTTTATGGGAGATGGTGGAATGGTTTAATTCTTTCTTGTTCTGTATTCGATACGGAAATAGGATGAAGAGCATTGATGCTGTCTTGAATCAATATTCGGGAGAGTATACTATTAGGCAAGCAAAGGATGGAGATGTGGATGGTATGGTGAAGTTCTTTGCAGAGCAACCAGAGCCGTCGTTTGAGTTCTTTACTCCTCATGCATTTGATGCTAAAACCATTAAAAAGTTGATTCGCAGGAAATCACATCTGTCTTTTTTGATATTGGATGGTGATAAGATTATAGGATATTATTTCCTTCGTTGTTTCTTTATAGGTAAGAGTTTCTTGGGAAAGATGGTTGATTATAGATATCGAGGTCGAGGTGTTGGAAAAACTATGTGCATGTCGGCCATGGATGTAGCAATGGCATTAGGATTACGTATGTATGAAACGATATCTAAAGATAATTTGGCATCGCTGTATAGTACACAAAAAGTCCTTGATGTCACCATTATCGAGGAAATGGATAATGGATATTTCTACATTGAAGACAGGAAGAAGAAATAAGATAGAAGATATAAGATATAAGATATAAGTTAGAAGATATCAGATATTAGTTATAAGATAGCAGATAGTAGATAGTAGATAGCAGATAGTAGATAGTAGATAGCAGATAGAAGTTATAAGTTATAAGATAGCAGATAGTAGATGGATGGAGAATTTTAGAGAATATATTCGTGAGAAGTGTTTGACTTTTGGTGTTCATGTTGTTGAACTTTATAAAGTTTTGAAGGATAATAAAAACGAATATGTTATGTCAAAGCAACTTCTTAGAGCTGGGACAAGTATTGGCGCGAATTTGGTTGAGGCACAACATGCAGTAAGCAAGGATGATTTTCGTGCCAAAATATATATCAGCTTGAAAGAATGCGCTGAGAGTTTATATTGGATTGAACTGTTGCATAGAACAAATTATCTGGATGAAACAGAATTTAAGTCAATTAATGTAGAATGTCTGGAATTATATAGAGTGCTGACTTCAACAACGAAAGCATTAGAGAATAATAAAACTGATATTTAATAACTGGTATTTAATATCTAATAACTAGTAACTTAACATGAAGTTTGTTTTTGACCGTTTGGTTAGTTTGATTGGCTTGCTGTTGATTTGGTGGCTATTCATAATTGTTGCCATACTGATAAAGGTGAAGATGCCAGGGCCCGTGTTCTTTGTTCAGAAGAGAGTGGGTAAGGATGGAAAGTTGTTCAATTGCCATAAGTTTCGTAGCATGACTGTCAATCATGGAGGTTCTTCGGTCAGTGTGGCTGGTGAAAACAGAATCACTCCATTAGGAGCGAAGTTGCGTCACTACAAACTTGATGAATTACCTGAATTGTGGGATGTACTGATTGGTAACATGAGTTTTGTCGGTCCTCGTCCTGATGTACCTGGATATGCTGATAAGTTGGTAGGAGAGGATAGGGAAGTTCTGAAACTTCGTCCTGGTATAACTGGTCCTGCCACAATGAAATATCGAAACGAAGAAGAAATGATAGCAGAATATATCGCTTCGAACAAAGGTAAGGACGGAATGACAGATGAGGAATTGGCTGTGTGGTATAATGATAATGTGATATATCCAGACAAGGTACGACTTAATAGATATTATCTCCATAACTATAGTTTTATCACAGATTTCAAAATGATTTGCTGCACTGTGTTGGGTAAACATATGGAATATGGGGGAGAGGTGATTTGACTGGTTAACGGTTATCAGTTAACAGTTATCAGTTGATTTCAGAAAATAATTATACATTATACATTTTTCATTATCAATTGAATTGAACTCTTGCACTTTTAGAACTATTATAACTTTTATCTAACCTTATGGATGAAAAACTACTACAGCAACTGACAGAGATGAGGCAATTGTTTGCTGAGGTGAAACCTACGGATAAGCAAACAGTTGAGCAGTATGCGTGGATTATTTGTAAGGTCCTGAATAAGGAATATAAGGAACTGGGAGCAACGAAATGCAGACAGTTGTTGGCTGATTACATAAAGTTGAATGTAGAACGACCATCACTTCTTCATTCTGCAGTGTTGATGGCTGCTATATGGATTGCATCGGAATTCAAGGACTTTCATTTCATTCCGTTCCTGAATATGTGGAATCTGGAGAACCTTCGTGATGAAGATTACGAAAAGTTGGAGGACCCGAAGAAAGGTAAATTCCCTGCATTGGCGGAACGTTTGGCAAAATGCTATGTGGAATCAATATTGTTTCGCCCAGAAGAACAATTGCAGGAGCCTTCAATGCTAGTGATGCAGAAAATATTGGATGCGCAAGGTTATCATCGGATCAAACCGATGGTCGTTACTAATATAGTAGCGATGGGTAAGGACAACCATAAAACACGTCTTGCATGTCTTGTTGCAAATGACGGAACGGAGGCAAGATGTGAGATTCATGCATTGAAAGCGAATCCAAATATCCCTCAATCGGCAAACAAACGCCATTATGTAAATATCGGTCAGGTGTATGACGTGGCACTAAAGAATAATGGTGGAATAAGTGTAATCGTGGTGGATGCACTTCAATCGGACAAACCAATATCTGAATCATTCCCAGTGGAGGCGGGTTACATTGACTATATAGATAACGAACGTGGATTCATTCATGTATATGATAATCAATCGCGCCATTTCGTTTCTTTCGGTCAACGATGGAAATTACAAGAACATATATTTGTGAAGTTCGTTCCTGTAGTTCCAGAAAGGAATAAATTCAAGTCGGCAATGATTCAGAGTATCTATTCTGCATCGGAAGGACCAAAAGCTTTTGGACTCAGGGAATTGATTGTTACATGCGTCAATCAAGACAAACACTATATAGGTTGGGAACTCGCAGATGCATCTTATCCTATTGTTGAGGCTGGAATCGCAGAACCATCATACACTACGGGATATATCCCATTTTCTTTCTTCGAAGATAATAATATGAATATTCCTTCAGTTGGAGATAGAGTTTCTGCAATAGTATTTCTCAAAAGAGGGAAGGATCAAAAGAAATATCCAGCTGTAGTTAGGGTAATGTAGAATGTAGAATGAAGAATGTAGAATGGATAATGTAAAATGTAGAATGAAGAATGAATAATGTAGAATGTAGAATGGATAATGGAGAATGGAAAATCGGTTAACGGTTAACAGTTGATTTAAGAAAAGAAAATAAACAAACATAAACCCTCTTCTGAATGTGATACCTTTGGCATTGAATCTTGCATTTTCATTGTCTGCTTGTAAGTAAACTTCCATTCAGCCAATCAAAAGCAAATTCCACCATCCATTAGATGGCTCACACATTCATCAGAGCGATAAACAGAGATAAAATAGCTTCAGCAAAATAATTATACATTATCAATTATACATTATCAATTGAATAAATCTTTACACTATATCCCTTCAACCTTAAAAACTATGCGGAACGAACCTTCGTTGTAGCTGGTACTTGTAATACGAAAAGCACCTATTTCTTTTGTTGAGGCTACGTGAGTGCCAATACAAGCACAAATATCGTAGTCGCCAATTCTCACCAATCTTATTGTTTCACTTGCATCGTCTGGGAGTTTTGCCAACGTAACTTCTGCTGGTACATTATCTCTCGTGACGAACTCATAAGTGACTGGTAAATCTTCGGCTATCAGTCGGTTGATAGTCTGCTCAATCTCTGCTATTTGTTCTGGAGTGGGACAAACGGGCAGATTGTAGTTAATTTTACTTTTCTTACGCTCTATATGAGTATTGCGCGAACGTTCGCAACCAAACATGCGAATCATTGTTTGGTTGACGAGATGTTCAGCTGTATGTGCAGGTGGATATTCTGCCTTGTTATGTTCGTTGAGAATTGGGTCGGCCATGATGTTGTGTGTGTAAAGTGTAGAGATTAGAGTGTATAGTGTTATTGCAAGGCAAAACCTTGCAACACTAAACGCGAGACGAGATTATCTAACCGCTAATCTGCGAAGTAGTTCGATTGTAACTTTCCAGATGTTGTCGGCTGTATCGAGATTGACTCGCTCGGAAGTAGAGTGAGGTTCGATGATGAGAGGACCGATTGATGCTATTTCAACTCCTGGATATTTCTCTACATAATATGCAGCTTCAAGGACGAAGTGCATGGCAACCTTCTTTGGCTCGAATCCAAGAACATCGCTGAAAGTGTCGCATGTGAGTTTGAGAAGAGGGGAGTCTTCCCGTTCCATCCATGCACCTGTGTTCATAAGCAACTCGATAGTGCTGCAACCGTTTTCATTCATTATATCTCGGATGGATTCGCCAAGTTTCAGTTGGTCGTCGTTGCTGAAACTTCTTGAGTGGCAAGAAACAGTTAATTCGTCGTTCTTTGTACATACCATGCCGATATTGTTGCTTGTCATCACAGTACCTGGCATATCCCTGCGCATCTCGATTACTCCAAACGGAATCTCTGCTATTGCCTTACATATGTTGGATGCATTGGCAATGTATGATGTTTGTTGTTCTGCTTCTTCCAATCTTACTTTTATGCCGGAATCAGTATCAGCAACCCTCGCGCGCGTATTAATATAATATGTGTCGATTTGTTGTTTCCACCAATCAATATCGTCTGGATTGATGGCAATGATAGCTTCAGCGGCAGATGCGATAGAAGCATTGGCAGTACCACCATTCATTGAACATACATAGAACATTGGTGCCTTGTCGTTATCGAAACAATCAACTGACAACATGCCAAACAATGACTTGTTGGTATTGCAACGACCTTTGTTGATATCAACACCTGAATGACCTCCCAGTCCTCCGTCGATAACAATCTTAATGCTTTTAAGACCTGTTGGCAATGGTTGCCTGTCGATTGTCCAATGACCTATCTGAAGATAAGCACCAGCTGCACCTACTGTTATCTCATCGTATGCCTCTGAATCGAGATTGATTACTTTTCTGCCTTTGATGAAATCAGAGGAAAGTCCTTCAGCTCCACTCATTCCGTCTTCCTCGTTTGTGGTGGTAAGTACTTCGAGAGGACCATGAACGATACTGTCGTCGGCAAGTACGGCAAGAGCCATGGAAAGTCCCATGCCATTGTCGGCTCCAAGAGATGTGCCTTCCGCCTTCATCCATCTAGTGGTTGTTCCGTCTTCGTTTGTGATGGTTTCGATATATGGTCGGATTTCATCATTAAGAGGATCGAACTTGTGGCCATCGCGCAAATAACCATCTTTAGCAACACACACCATATCCATGTGGTTGAGGATGACTACAGGTTCTGCATTCTCATATCCAGGAGTGGCATCTTTTTCAATGACTACACAATTTTGGGCATCACGTCTGTAGCGGAGTCCATGCTTTTCTGCAAAATTACATAGGAAGTCGGCCACACGTTCCTCATGATGTGACGGACGAGGAGTGGCATTGAGTTGACGGAAAATATCGTAAAATGTTTCTTTCATATATATGTGTATTTATTTATTAATTACTGATACTATTTTTTCCCCTCCGCAAATTGTCATAAATTATTCGATTGTCAGCCCAGAGTATTCTGCTTTGTTTCATCCTCTGACAAGTAAATTTGCAGATGATGCCCCAAACCAGAATTCTCAAAAGTCTTTCAAGCCTTTTTTGGCTTGGCTGACAATATTTTAATCAAATTACCATCCGGATGGAATTTATTTCTAATTTACGGATAATATTTGAGCGCAAGGCCGATTAGGCCGACTTGGAAGATGTGAGTTCTTGCGATTGGAACTTGTTCACAAGAGAAAGGAATCACGTCTTACAAAGGTAGCGAAGCAATACGCTCAAATCGATAATTTGTGGAGAGAGAAAAGCCGTTGGTGTCAATATGATAGTCATTACTTTAGTTTTATAAGTTTGGTTCAATATTGGTTATGTATTCTATTGCATCGGAACTATGCATGTGAAGTGGGGTAGTTCCTATCGTACCGAAAGGAATCTCTGCACCTAATCGACCGAATATCTTTACCCAAAATGCAGGATAATCACCATCGGCATCGTGGAAGTCGAGTGTGGTTTGGTCGAAGATATGTTGACCATTACGTATATACGAATCATAGATTAGTTCGGTGCAATAGTGACGGCCATTGTCGGGAACGAATTCCACATCGTATGATTCGCCAATAAATGCCTTGGCATTCGCGATGAATTGGTCGATATCTGTTGTATCTTTCAATCGATACACTTCAAATGTTGGGTAACTGCCGTCGTGACGCTGATAGTCGCTTATGAAACTGTCAATAGGATATTCGGCTATACCTCTCTTATACGTTGCATCTACTATCATCTGTTCGCCTGCTTCGTTGATCTCGACTATAGCAGTATGGATGAACAAAGGATCGGCACCTGGCTTTTCGTCAGGTATACTAACGAAGATTATATCGCCCGTTTGAAGATTCGGTGATTCGTTGCACGACATCAGAACGAGAATGCATGCAAGCAGTGGTGCAATGAGGAAATGTAATTGTTTCATCATCTTGTTATTTATTTACTTTGCAAAGTTACGAAAAAATAAGAGAACAGAGAATGATGAACGGCTAAAATTGAAAATAATTCAACATTCTACATTCTTCATTCTTCATTATTTATTAACTTTGCACCCACAATTCAAAGACTGGATATGAATCAACTGAAGTTTACATACGTTTTGTTGCTTTCTGCCGTCATGTTGTTCTCATGTAAGGAACAGCCGACTAAAGATTTGGGAGTATTCAATACACCCAATGCTGATGCTGGTTTCGACCTTGATGGAATACAACAAGGGGGCGAGTTGATTATATTGACATTGTATGGCCCTCAGAGTTATTTCGAATTTTATGGAGAGGGCTTTGGTACACAATACAAGATAGCTGACGAATATGCCAAGAGTATAGGATGTACACTTCGTGTTGAAGTACTTCGTAACGAGAATGACTTGTTCGAAAAACTTAATAACGGAGATGGCGATATCATTGCATATCAGGTAGCGTTGACAGATAGTTTGAGTGAGGAATATATTGCGTGTGGAGAAAAAGAACTCACTCATTTCATAGATAGCATGAAACCGATTGCATGGTTGGTAAGGAACGATATGCCGATGCTTGCCCAATCCTTGAATGAATGGATGGGGGAGAATAAAGATAACTTCCTTGCTATGACTACTATTAAGGTTGCTGATGATCATGGTCATGTCTATACTCCTCGCCGACATACGTACAGTCCAATCCTCAATCTTGCAAAAGGTCAGATATCCGTTCATGACAATCTCTTCAAGAAATATTCGGTCAATATAGGATATGATTGGAAGTTGTTGGCAGCACAGGCTTATCAGGAGAGTGGATTTGATCCAAGTGCAGTATCATATATGGGAGCATTGGGACTCATGCAGTTGATGCCTCGTACGGCACAAAGTGTTGGTGTGAGCATTGCTCAAGCATTTGATCCAGAAACAAATCTTCGAGGTGCCGTGAAATATCTCAACAAATTGAACCAACATTATGCCTCTATATCTGACAGAAACGAACGTCTTTGCTTTGTACTCGCTGCATATAATGGTGGAGAGGGCCATGTGGATGATGCCCGTCAGTTGGCTAAGAAATACGGAAAGGATCCAAATCGTTGGCAAGGCAATGTGGATCAGTTCGTGTTGCATCTGAGTGAGTCGCGCTATTTCAACGACCCTGTAGTAAGTTATGGCTATATGCGAGGAAGCGAGACGTATAATTATGTTTATTCGATTCTCGACCGTTGGCGCACCTATCAACGACAAGTGAGATAAATGACAATAAAGAAAGAGGATTAAGCGTTGGCCTAATCCTCTTTTTGTTTGTAGTGAGTGGAAAATTATGCTTCCTTCTCTTCGCCTACCATCTTCCAGATACCAGCTGCGATAACTGCACCGATGAATGGACCTACGATGAACACCCAAATTTGTTCGAGAGCTGCACCACCTTCGAAAATTGCTGGAGCAATTGAACGAGCTGGGTTAACTGAAGTACCAGTGTAGTGGATACCTACGAGGTGGATGAGGATGAGTGAGAGACCGATTGCAAGACCTGCGAAATTGCCAGCACCCTTCTTTGCATCTGTAGTACCGAGAACTACAAGAACGAAGATAGCTGTAAGAACGATTTCAGCGATAAGACCGTTTACTACTGTACCTGAGCAAGCGTTAGCACCTGTCTTTGTGCCTTCAGCGAGTTCTGGAGAAGTTGCAACGAGTGCATAAAGAATTGCGCTACCAATGAAAGCACCGATAACCTGGAAAAGCATATACATACCTGCATCCTTGCCACTGATACGCTTTGTGAGAAGGCATCCGAGTGTGATAGCTGGGTTAATGTGGCAACCACTGACACCTCCGATAGTGTAAGCCATTGCTACAACTGCAAGACCGAATGCGAATGCAGTACCTACGACAGATGCAACATCAACACCACAATTAAGACTTACTGCTGTTCCGCAGCCTAAGAGTACGAGTACCATTGTACCCACCATTTCTGCTAAATACTTTTTCATAAATAATTAATAATTTAATTGTTAAACAATAATTTAATTGAATCTATTTGTTTGATTATTTGATTACGAACTTACATGAACATACATCTCCGTCCTCGTTCTTGACCTTAGCCACATAAATGCCAGTTGGCAGATTGCCTACATAAGAAGTGGCATGACCTGCATGGAGATCGAGGGCATCAGTCTTGCATATCTGACCAACAGAAGTAAATACTTGGAGTTGAGCACTTGTACCTTCCTCGCTCTTTACGATGATATTGCCACCATCATACATTATACGCATACCACCATTGTGGGCAATGAGAGTACTGATACCGGCATCGATAGGAGTGTGTTCCCATTCCTGAACTTGAACAGTATCGGCACTTGTGATAGTGTTGTTGTCGCCAATAGTTGGCTTGAACATTGCATATACGTTTGCATTGCCGTCAGGATAGCGACCTACAGACATTGTTCCTTCGTGGGCATCATATTTCAATGTGTCAGCCCATGCGTTGTTCTCTTCTGTGATGGCAACGAATCCTCCTTCTGCTGCTAACTTGAATGAAGTATGAACCTGTGACAGAGGGTCGAGTTTGTCGCACCATACAACGAGGAATCCGTGAGCAGGGATGACTGTGTTGTAGTCGTCGCTTGCAGGAATCTGATATTTCTGTGGCTTTTCGATATTGTCGGTAACATACATACCAGCTACATCGATTGACTCGTCCTGAGTGTTGTAGAGTTCAATCCAGTCGTTCTTCTTATAGTATTCGTTTACATAGATGCTGTTGGCAGCACTTACCTCATTTATCATTACTGGCTTTGTGCCTTGTGCAAGGAGTTCTTCTTCAGAATACTCTTCGAATACGGCAGTGTAGTGATGGTTTCCACGTGAAGGCATCTCGAATTCTGCATCTGTGCTTACGAAGTCGATATCACCCGAAATTTCCTTTTCGCGTTCACAAGATAATGAACAATCCCACCAAATATCAGAAGATGTACCATTACAGTTGTGTACTTCAACAGCTATGATGTTTGTACCTTTCTTCAAGATAGAAGGGTCGATTGTAATGGTGCTTGAATATGGATTGTCGCCTTCATACCATCCACCATTATGGTCTTCTGTAGTAGTTGAGAAGTTGTCGCCATCATATAGATGGTAGATACCAACTTGCTGACCGTTGATGTAGATAATCATACCGTCGTCAACATTGTAGTTGAGTGTAAATACATCGGTTTCCTTTGGAGCGTCGCTGAGAGTGAACTTCTTACGGAAATAGTATGTAGGGCGTTTGTTGTTTCTGTCGGTACCCCAATCGAGTTGGGTTGTTGCATTCGACATTGGTTTGCCTGCATTGCCATAACCGAATGGAGCATTGCCAGTCTTCCAATTTGGTTCGCTGTAGCTGCTTGATTTCCAGTTGGCATTGTCGAGAGAACCGATATCATAATATGACCAGCTGCTCTCCATACCGAAGATGTCGATATATTCTTTTCCATCTGATTCTTCGTCAATCCATCCGAGGAACTTGTAACCGGCAGGAGCCTGAGCTGTGAGGGTTACAGGAGCGAAGAGATAGCCATCGAACTTAGCTTTAGGAACTTCTATGCCATTGATTTGAAGTTGTGCACCTTCTGCTG
Organism: Bacteroidaceae bacterium; assembly: GCA_024398435.1. GTDB lineage: Bacteria > Bacteroidota > Bacteroidia > Bacteroidales > Bacteroidaceae > Colivivens. The sequence continues at coordinate 256,632 of JAKSJD010000003.1, forward strand.
TGCTGTTAATTGTAACTGCCTGAGTCTCCACATTGCTAAGTCCGAAAGTACCATAGTCCTTCAGAGCTTTAGTCATATTGCTCTTGAAGTTGCCTGTGACTGCATTGATGATTCCTTGAGCAAAACTTCTACCGTTGCCCCAAGGGGAGTGGCCTTCCCATGAAAGGGCAGTCTCGATGTTGGCAGCCATGCTGTTGACGATATCAGCTATTTCGTCGGCATCGCGGAATACGCAGCCACCTACGATGCAATATGTGTCGATAAACTTCTTCTTGAATTCTTCGTTCTGGAGCATATTGAGGAAGATGGTTACCATCTCAACTTCTGCTGTTATTGAAGAACCACCATATTCTGGACGACCATAGAATGTGCATGATCTCTTGCCTTCGAAATCGCGGAATATGTTGTTGCCAGAGCGATCGACACAGTTGTCGAGGTCGAATACCATGAACTTGAACTTACCGTTGTTTCGGTCGCGGAAAGCCTTCATGTTGTTGTGTGGCCAATCCCAGTCGTTGAGGAAGAACTTGTATGCCATATAGTTGGTGTAGTCGTCGATATCAACTACATCACATATTTGCTTGTAAATGTCAGGATCGTCGGCATTCTTTGCAAGTTCGTACCAGTGTTCGAATGCTTCGCGAGTTCCGTCTTTCTGTACGTATCCAGAGTCGACACTCATTTCGAATGCATCGATTTCGCCCATGTCGATACCATAATTTGCGTAACCGTAGTGCTTGTTGCTTGGTTCGCGCAAGTTGAGCATAGCGAGATATTTGCCGTTGATGAATACGTGAGAAGGACGATACGACTGAAGGTTAAGCTTAAAACCAGAAATGCGTGCAATCTCCTGAAGTGCTGCATCCTTGAGTCGTGTCTGGTTGTATTCGTCGTTACCACCGTTGCGGAGCAGCAATACCTTATTCCTATTGTAAGGTTTGTCAGGGAAGAATGTGTATGGCATTTCGTTGATTTCGTATTCCTTGCCAGCCTTGAGCTTGAATGAACGAGGTTCGTACTTGCGGCTCCAGCCACCACTGATGCAGTAACTGATTTCCTGACTGAATACATCTCCGTCTTCTGTAATGAATTCGAAGTTGCCTGGACGGTCCCATTCCATGTTGAAGTTACGTTTCGTATAGTCTTGGTTTGCTGTCTTTCCGTTCGAACCAGATACGTAGATACCGATGGTGTTGTCGTAGAGGTTCTTTGGATCTGTCACCAATGAAACGATAGGGAGGTAGTAGTCGCGGTCTTGATATATATATGAACGAGTGACTACCTTGCTTGGAAGATAACCATCCTTGAAGAGACGGAAACGATATACTGTGCTGCCGGTTACGGTGAACAAACCGTCACGACTTGCAGCACTGTTTTCGAGTGTTGGGGTAGTACCGTCTGTAGTGTAGCGAAGAGTTGCTCCCGATGGAATGTTGACACAAACCTGAAGACTTCCAGTGAAGAGTTGTGAGTTTTTGTCTACTACAGGTTCGTCGAGACGCTCATCGGCGAATGTGCTTCCGTTGTTAGTTGCAGTTAGGGTAGGAGTGGATGTATATCCCCATTCGTTGCCTCCATCTGTTGTTCTGGCCCATGCCACTCGCATCATAGATGCAGGATATTCCTGAGATGCAATGAGTTCGCCCTTATTGTTAGAAATGTAGATTGTACCTCCATCGCAATCGAGATCCATATCCACCTGTGTGTTTGTCCAGTTTTCTCCTACGTCCTTTCTTGTGTCGGCATTGCCAAACCAGAGAGTTAGAAATCCGTGAGCAGGGATAGCACCAACCTTTGATACGAGGAGAGTCTTCTTCAGATTGTTAGGGTCGTCGCTGACATAGTAGCCTCCCATGTTGGCAGAAGTGTTGGTTGGGTTATAGAGTTCTACCCATCCGCTATAGTTCCAAGAAGGGTCGATAAACATATCCACGTTGGCTGGCATGATTTCGTTGATTATAAGCGACTCGGCTGTAGCTCCATGATTGGATACGGTTACGGTGCATGAAGCCATCTTTTCCGAACCATCTGTAGAAAATACGATAATTTCGGCTTCACCTTCTCCGACAGCTGTTACCAAACCGTTGTTGTCGACTTTCACAACTGATTCGTCGGAACTTTCCCAAGAGAGTTTCTGGATTGTTGCGTTTGAAGGAAGGATGATGGGTTTGAGCTGCTTGGTCTCGAACAGTCCCATATCGAAACTCTGTTCCTTGAATGATATGGAGTTGATATATATTATCTGTCCATAGAATTCGAGTTTCCAGTTGTCGCAACACATCCAGTCGTTTCCGATAGTCTGACTCTTGCGTACACCAATGGTGAGATTGCCATCATCGCCTACTTCTACAGTCAGTTCGTTGTGGTAGTAGCCAGCTTCAAACCAATAGTAAGCTCCTTCCATGTTGTTAGGAATATATTTGGCACTGCCGCCTTCCCACCAATTGCCACCGACTTGTGAAGTACCGCCTCCGAGTGATTGTTCGAGAGCTGCGCTTGAAGCGAGGGCAATGGCTGTCTGTTTGTCTTCTATTCCCGAAGTGGCATAGAGATAAGCTCGCTGGTTGTCGGACAAATCATTATTGTTGAAATGGTTGTAGTCGGAACCAGAATCTCCTGCACGATAGAATGCACTGAGACTCAAACGGTAGATGCCGGCAGTCAGTCCTGACAAATCCTGGTATGTATCGAATGTCTTGCTGTAGTGTTCCGCATTTTCCATGGGGTTAGCACTTCCGAATGAAGTTCCATACCATCCGGTTCTTAAGTCGTTACCTTCGAAGCGTGGATTGGTAATAAAATTATCTGTTACATCTATCCATCCTTTCTGTGCAGAAATTGGATTAGAAGCAAATAGCATTGATGCTATTACGATAATGCTCGTAAGTTTTTTCATAATTGGTATAGTATCGTTTTTTTTGTCTATTATCTGTACTTGTTTTATGGAATTTGATTAGTATTCCAAAGGGCAAAGATAATAAAATAAAAACAATTAGTCGACAACATATTCTAAATATTTGCTCGATTCTGCTGTTTTTTGGCTGTTAATACATTATTTTTATTTTAAATCATAATTAATAATAATGTGTAGGATGTTTTTTATGGCTTTAGATAAATGCCCCAAACTAAATTAGGGTATCAAGAAAATCATATTATGAGCAAGATGAACGATTGGTTATTTGTTGATTACTCGCTTTGCCCCTACATATCGTCGGATATAGTAGGCAGAAGTGGCGAAATCATCGATTGCGATACCTTTGGATGTGGAAGCGTGGATGAACTTGAAACTACCCGTTTTCTTGTCGACACTATATACGATTCCTACGTGTCCTACACCTCTGACGGATGAACGTGTGAAGAATACTAAATCGCCTGGTCGGAGGTTGTCTTTGTCGACAGTCGTCCCCATCGTGTATTGCTCGGCTGCAGTGCGTTTCAGCGTGATTCCCATCTTGCCGAATACATAACTCGTGAAACCAGAACAATCGAATGTGGCAGGTCCGGTGCTTCCCATTCTGTATGGCTTTCCCTTGTGTCGTTCAGCTTCTTTCAAGAGTCGGAGAGCGAAGGCATAAGCTGTCTCTGATGTTGATGTTATGTTGCCATTGTCTTCAATCTTCAGTTCGGTTTTTGGAAATTGCCTAAGTGTTTGACTCTTAATGATTTTGACAGCTTCGAGAGTTGGGTCGGCTTTAGGTCCAGATGCGTTGGTTTGCTTGTACGAAACGATTTTTCCGCTCTCAAACGTACCATCGGCATAGAGGTTGGTTTCGATTATAGGGGCAGCACCCAATTCGCCCGTATAGCTCACTCCATAAGGTGTGCAGAAGTTGCCGAGGCCATAGATGATGAGTCGGTCCTTATAGAGTTCGATAGGTTGGGGTAGGTTGTATCCGTTTCCATAGACGATGTCGGCTCCGGCATCGATGCAGGTATGGGCGAAAATGTGGGCATTGTTCATGTAGGCATCCTTGTTTGGACGTGTGGCAGTGGCTGTATGGATGGCCGAATTGTTGCCGTCGAAGCTGAATGCCACTACAACGATGTCGCACTTATCGTCGAGTCCGGCAACGACTTTGCGGATGGTTGTGGAATCAGCCATCGAAGGGGCATGAACCGAAGAACCGAAGGCTACGAAACCATATGTCAGTCCATTTCTTTCAAAGATGGTATAGTCCTTTAATGCCTTGATTCCGGCATATTCCATACCGTTTTCCTTCATTACGTTTATGGTGCCTTGAATACCCTCGATTCCGAAGTCGGAAACGTGGCTGTTGGCGAGGTTCAAGGCAGTGAATCCTGATTTGGCGATGGCCGAACCATATGCCTCCGACATACGTATAAGTTTGTGGCTGCCAACGAGATTCGCTCTGTTTGGAGTTCCGGCCACATCGATGAAGACGGTACCTAGAGTTGAGAATGTTGCTGTGGATGATTGCAGTTCGGATGCTACGTTGCTGAAGAGTTTCGAGGCATCTATTTCGGGTTGGTTTTTGACTGAGTAATTATTGCCGACATTGATTTCTCCGGTAAACAATAGGTGCGCTCTTTCCTGTGAGAAAGAACATAATGATACCAAGGATAATATTAATGTTGTGACGAATCTCAATCTTAATTCTTTTTGTAAAAGCGTGCAAAGATACGAAAATATTCACAATTAGATGCAAACAATTAACAAATATTATGATTTCCCAACCTTTTATAGGTTGCATCTCTGCCTAACTGCCATTCTATGGAGGATGATGAGCAATGTGGAATCTGCAAATATTGTAATTGTTTTCTCCATGATAACTTTTGTTGTTTTCGTTGCTTAAAAACTTATAATCTCTGGCTCTGAAATTATAATTATGTATATTGCGGTTAATAATTATGTCAATATTATTATTAATTATGTACATGATTAATATTAATTATGTACAGTATTTTACTTTTAAACCTATTGAAAATATAAAATGTTGCCATAGAAATGATAAAATCCATTTGGTTTCGTAGGGTTTTGATGATGATTGTACCGATATACTCTTCCTGAAAATGTGTGTTGTCCAGATGAATCAATGTGGTGGTAGAGTCAGGTTGCAGTCATTTCTTATTAATATATATAATATTGTATAGTCGGGTTGTCAATTCTTGTTTATCTGCATAAAAACCACGGACAGCGAGTCAATTAATTTTCGATTCGTCGTTTGTAATTCGTAATTTTTTACTATCTTTGCACGATTATTTTCGGAACAATCAATATTAAATAATAAATTATTTAACACAATTTTATGGCGAATGTAATTAAATTATGTAAAGGCTTAGACATCAACCTTGCTGGTAAGGCTGCTGCCCAGGTTAGCGCTGTAAATGCATCAAAGGTTTACGGACTCGTGCCAGATGCGTTCTACGGAGTGAAGCCAAAGGTAGTGGTTAAGGAAGGCGACGTTGTCAAGGCCGGTGATGCTTTGTTTGTCGACAAACTGCATCCAGAAGTGAAGTTCGCTTCTCCAGTCAGCGGAAAGGTATCGCTAGTGGAAAGAGGCGATCGTCGCAAGGTTTTAAGCATTCAGGTAGAAGCCGATGCCGAGCAGCAGTATGCTGAATTCGGTAAGGGAGTTCCTGCAGACAAGGAACAGGTGAAGGCCGCACTCCTCGACAGCGGATTGTTCGGTTATTTCATGCAGCGTCCTTATGCAGTGACTGCAAACCCAGAGGATGAGCCAAAGGCTATCTTCGTTTCAGCTATTACCGACATGCCTCTCGCAGCAGACTTTGAGTTTGTAGTCAAGGGTCAGGAAGCCGATTTCCAGACAGGTATTGATGCTCTCGCAAAGATTGCCAAGGTCTATCTCGGTGTGAAGCCAGGTAGTGCACTCGAAGGCACAAAGAATGCAGAAGTGACAGTATTCAAGGGTAAGTGCCCAGCAGGAAACGTAGGTGTTCAGATCAACCACGTCAATCCTGTCAACAAGGGTGAAGTTGTTTGGACTCTCGGAGCCGAGGAAGTTCTCTTCGTAGGTCGTTTGTTCAATAATGGTAAGGTTGACCTTACTCGTACGATTGCTGTGGCAGGTAGTGAGATTGATACTCCTTGCTATGTAAAGGCACTTGTAGGTGCAAAGCTCGCAGATGTATTAGGTTCAAAGGTAAAGAACGACGTGAAGGTTCGTCTTATCGACGGTAACCCACTCACAGGTGTGAAGACAAGTGCGGAGGCATTCCTCGGAGCTCACACAACAGAGGTTACAGCTATTCCAGAAGGCGACGATGCTGACGAGGCATTCGGTTGGATTCTTCCACGCTTCAATCAGTTCTCTGCAAGCCGTACATATTGCAGTTGGTTGTTCGGAAAGAAAGAATATAAGTGTGATGCCCGCATCAAGGGTGGCCAGCGCCACATGATCATGTCGGGCGAATATGATTCAGTGTTCCCAATGGATATCTTCCCAGAGCAGTTGCTCAAGGCCATCGTTGCCGGCGACATCGACCGCATGGAAGCTCTCGGAATCTATGAGGTAGCACCTGAAGACTTCGCACTTTGTGAGTTTGTAGATTCTTCAAAGGTAGAACTTCAGCGTATCGTACGCGAAGGTCTCGATATGTTAAGAAAGGAGAACAGTTAGTATGAAGGCAATAAAGAAATATATCGACTCAAAGTTGAAGCCTCAGTTCGAAGGCGAAGGCAAGCTTCATGCTTTCCGTTCACTTTTTGATGGTTTCTACACCTTTATGTATGTCCCTAACGACACAGCAAAGGTGCGTGGAGCACACATCCACGATGCAATCGATTCAAAGCGCATCATGTCGTTCGTTGTTATCGCATTGCTTCCATGTTTGCTCTTTGGTATGTATAATGTCGGTTTCCAGCACTATCTCGCAATCGGTGAGGAAGCCAGCTTTATCACTACATTCCTTTATGGATGTGCAGCCGTACTTCCAAAGGTGGTTGTAAGTTATGTAGTAGGTCTCGGCATCGAGTTCACAGTGGCTCAATGGAAGAAGGAAGAGATTCAGGAAGGTTTCCTCGTATCAGGTATGCTCATTCCTCTCATCGTTCCAATCAACTGCCCACTTTGGATCATTGCTGTCGCTACAGCATTTGCAGTAATCTTCGCAAAGGAAGTATTCGGTGGTACAGGTATGAATATCTTCAACGTAGCACTCGTTACTCGTGCATTCCTCTTCTTCTCTTATCCTACAATGATGAGCGGTGATAAGGTATGGGTCAATGGTGAATACTTGGATTGTATCAATGGTACAGTCGACGGCGTCAGTGCAGCTACTCCACTTGGAGAAATCGCAGCAGGCAACGACGTTACAACTCCATTCATCAACACGGTTACAGGTTTGATGCCAGGTTCAATCGGTGAAACAAGCGTTATCGCTATCGCCCTTGGAGCCATCATCCTCCTTTGGTCAGGTGTTGCAAGTTGGAAGACCATGCTTTCAGTATTTGTAGGCGGTGGTGTCATGGCATTCATCTTCAAGGATAGCCTTGCAGAGATTGGCAACTTCCAGTGGTGGGAGCATCTCACAGTCGGAGGTTTCTGCTTCGGTGCAGTCTTCATGGCAACCGACCCAGTCACAAGTGCTCGTACAGAGACAGGTAAGTGGATTTATGGTTTCCTCATTGGATGCGTTGCAATGCTTGTTCGTACACTCAACCCTGGTTTCCCAGAGGGTATGATGCTTGCAATCCTTCTCATGAACGTCTTTGCTCCACTCATCGACTATTGTGTTGTTCAAAGCAATATTAACAAGCGTGCAAAGCGCATTAAAGCATAAAGGATATATGGCAAAGTTTAAATGTAATATATGCGGTAAGACTTTCGAAGCCGACGCAAAACCAGAAAAGTGTCCTATATGCGGAGCTCCAGCAGATATGATTGAAGAAGTTGTTGAAGAAACTGCAGAAAAGGTTGAAGCAGCAGCTGAAGCAACTGAAGCAGCTCCAAAGAAGAAGGGTATCGACACAAACGGCAACGCTTACACTATCATCTATGCAAGCGTTATGGTAATCATCGTTGCATTCCTTCTTGCATTCGTAGCTTCTGCTTTGAAGCCAACACAGGATGCCAATGTTGTGAACGACGTAAAGAATCAAATTCTCACATCCCTTAATATTCAGAGCACAGATATCGAAGCCGATTTCGACCGTATCGTATCTGATAAGCTCATTCAGGATGGTGCACTCGTAGACTATGACGGCGATTTCAAGACTTCTTACGGAGAGGAAATCAAGGCGGGCAACCTTCATTTGTTCGTTGCAACACTTGAAGACGGCACAACAAAGTATGTCGTACCTATGACAGGTCGCGGACTTTGGGGCGGTCTTTGGGGCTATGTAGCACTCGATGAAGACATGCAGACAGTCTATGGAACATACTTCAGCCACGAGAGCGAAACAGCCGGACTCGGAGCCCTCATCGCAGAGCGCAAGTTCCAGGAAAGCTTCATTGGAAAGAAAGTATTCGCTGACGATCCTGCAAAGGTTGCACTCACAGTTACCAAGGCTGGTAAGGCAGAGGGCGACAACCAGGTAGACGGAGTCACAGGAGCAACACTCACAAGTAACGGCGTAGCAGCCATGGTAACGGAGGGCCTTCAGAAGTATATCGATTCCTTTCGCCCAGCAGGCTCACAAGCAGAACTTTCTCTTGAGGACATTCCAGCAGTGGAAGAATACGAGAAAATCGAAACGATTGAACAAGAACCAAAACAAGAATTTTAAGGAGGACTAAAGAATATGAGTAAATTATTTTCTAAAGAGAATGGTGCCGTATTCACAGGCCCGCTCAATATCAACAACCCAATCGCTGTGCAGGTGCTTGGTATCTGTTCTGCTCTTGCAGTGACAAGCCAGTTGAAGCCAGCCATCGTAATGGGACTTTCTGTAACAGTGATTACAGCTTTCTCAAACGTAATCATCTCGCTCATCCGTAAGACCATTCCAAACCGCATCCGTATCATCGTGCAGTTGGTAGTCGTTGCTGCTCTCGTCACTATCGTCAGCAACATCCTCAAGGCCTACGTCTATGATGTCAGCGTTCAGCTTTCAGTTTATGTCGGACTTATCATCACTAACTGTATCCTCATGGGACGCCTCGAAGCCTTCGCACTTCAGAACGGACCTTGGGAATCATTCCTCGATGGTATTGCAAACGGACTCGGCTACGCTATCATCCTTGTAATCGTAGGTTTTGTTCGTGAATTGCTCGGCAGCGGTTCATTGTTCGGATTCCAGCTCATCCCTTCTTCAGCACTCATGGAGAACGGAGGACTCTATCTCCACAATGGTATGATGACAATGCCAGCCATGGCCCTCATCATCCTCGCATGCGTAATTTGGGCACACCGCTCATACAATAAGGAAAAGTAATAGTTACATACTTCAAAAAAGAAAAGAAACATTATGGAACATTTCATTAGTTTGTTCGTCCGCTCAATCTTCGTGGACAATATGATTTTCGCATTCTTCTTGGGTATGTGCTCTTATCTTGCAGTATCCAAGACAGTAAAGACCAGTCTCGGCCTCGGCGTGGCAGTCACATTCGTGTTGCTCATCACCGTTCCCGTTGATTATCTTCTTCAGGTAAAGGTTCTTCAGCCAGGCGGCCTGCTCGGCGATGTCGACCTCACATTCCTCTCGTTCATCCTCTTCATCGCAGTCATTGCAGGTATCGTACAGCTCGTCGAGATGGTGGTAGAGCGCTTCTCTCCATCCCTCTATGCAGCACTCGGTATTTTCCTTCCATTGATTGCTGTGAACTGTGCCATCATGGGAGCATCGCTCTTTATGCAGCAGCGCATTCAGATGCCAGCCGAAAACACACAGGCCATCACAGGCGTTTGGGATTGTGTAGCCTATGCACTCGGCAGTGGTATTGGATGGACCCTCGCAATCGTATGCCTTGCAGCCATCCGTGAAAAGATGGCCTACAGCGATGTGCCAAAGCCTCTACAGGGACTCGGCATCACATTCATCACTGTCGGACTCATGGCAATGGCATTTATGTGTTTCTCAGGTTTAAAACTCTAAAAGGAAAGGAACAGACAGATTATGGACATGAATTTTATTTTAGCCAGTGTAGGAGTGTTCTTGGTAATCACTCTCATACTCGTGATAGTTTTGCTCGTAGCAAAGAAGTACCTTTCCCCAAGCGGAACCGTAACACTCACAATCAATGGCGACAAGAAGATGGAAGTAGAGCAGGGTAGTAGCCTTCTTCAGACACTTGCAGCCAACAATGTATATCTCAGTTCAGCCTGTGGTGGTAAGGGCAGTTGCGGTCAGTGCAAGTGCCAAATCCTCGAAGGTGGCGGCGAAATCCTCGATTCAGAGAAGCCTCACTTCACTCGCAAGCAGATTAAGGACCACTATCGCCTTGGTTGCCAGGCAAAGGTAAAGGGCGATCTTAGCATCAAGGTTCCAGATTCAGTCATGGGCGTGAAGGAATGGGAATGCACAGTCATCAGCAACAAGAATGTAGCATCATTCATTAAGGAGTTCAAGGTAGCTCTTCCTCCAGGTGAGCACATGGACTTCATTCCAGGAAGCTATGCACAGATTCGTATTCCTGAATACGATATCGACTACGACCGCGATATGGATAAGGGACTCATAGGCGACCTCTATGTACCAACATGGGAGAAGTTTGGCATCTTCGGTCTCAAGCAGAAGAACGAAACAGCCACAGTCCGTGCCTATTCAATGGCCAACTATCCTGACGAAGGTGATATCATCACACTTACTGTTCGTATCGCAACACCTCCATTCAAGCCAAAGGATCAAGGTCCGGGCTTCATGGATGTACCATGCGGTATTGCATCAACCTATATCTTCTCACTCAAGCCAGGCGATAAGTGCGTGATGAGCGGCCCTTACGGCGAATTCCATCCACACTTCGACTCAAAGCGCGAGATGATTTGGGTAGGTGGTGGTGCTGGTATGGCTCCTCTCCGTGCACAGATCATGCATATGCTCAAGACACTCAAGACAACCGACCGCGAAATGCACTACTTCTATGGAGCACGCGCCATCGACGAAGTATTCTTCCTCGAAGACTTCCTCGAACTTGAGAAAGAATTCCCTAACTTCCACATGCATCTTGCACTCGACCGTCCAGATCCAAAGGCAGATTCACTTGGCGTGAAGTACACTCCAGGATTCATCGCTCCAGTGATGGGCGACACATATCTGAAGCAGCACGAGAATCCAGAAGACATCGAATACTATCTCTGTGGACCTCCAATGATGGCCAAGACAGTGCTCGATCTTCTTCACAGCCTCGGCGTAGAAGATGACATGATCAACTTCGACAACTTCGGATAATCCGTTTCCACGTACTCGCGTGCGCTATATATAATAAGGTGTCAACCTCATGGCTGGCACCTTTTTTTTGAATGTGTAAGGTTAATACACACCTCATGCAATGAATATTGAAATCTCTTTGGATGAATTTACATATTACTGATTATAGCTAATACATCGCGAATAATTATCTCAAGGAACGCGCTTCATAGGGTTGAGAAACGCGTTTTGATGGCCATATGTTTGCAAATGTTTTTGAGCCAGACGTGATATGTGACTCGCGTTTAAAGTCAAATTTTTTCTTCAAAAGAGAAATGTTACCATACTACCATTACTTGGTAGCATGGTAACATCATTTGAACTTTCTTTATGGCAAAGGTTGGAGTCCTTCCCAACGGACATCCCAGTTACCGTCGTGCGGGAATCCTGGATTGGATTCGGTGCATCCATCCCATCCGGCACACATGAGGGCAATGGCGGAGAGTAGACCTCCATTGCCTGGTAGATAGATTCGGAGACGACTGTCTTGGTAGTTGTGGCCATTTGGCAAGTAGGTGTTTTTCTGCATCGGCAGCATAAGGGCTGTGATGGCTTTCTCGGGTTGACCCAAACGGGTGGCACACATGGCGGTCATCGGATAGTCCCATCCCCACGATGTTGGCCAGTTCCAGTTGGCGAGTACCCAATCAAGGGTGTTCGACATCACGGCCTTGTCGATGAGTCGGCTGTCGGGGAAGAATCCCAATGCTCCGAGCAGGGCTGGATGGTCGGATGTGGCCTTAGGGTTGGTATATGTGTCGGTGGCTGATTCGGCTGCGAGATAGAGGCTGTCGGCATTGTAGGCAAGTGGCGAGAGACGGTCGATAAGACGGCCCCAATCGTTGTTGCGTGGCTGACCGAGACGTACACGCCATTGCTGCGCCATCTGCATCGTCGTGAGCCATTGGGAGAGTTCGAAAGGCGAGTTGTAGGTCTCCTCTGCCTTGAGCGATTCCTGTGCCGGAATCATCCCCTTGAGGATGTAGCGGTCGTGAACGGTATCGTAGGTGGCGAAGGAATACATGAATCGGGCTGTGGCATCGACGAGTGGGGCAAACTTCTGTAGGAATGCCTTATTGCCTGTGCTTCGGTAGGCGAGTTCTGCGAGATAGATGAGGTGGGGTTGTTGCCAGATAAGGAATGAACCGACATTCGACGGTGCTTCGCCTGCTGATGGGTCGGTCATCTTCATCCAGCGCACTCCATCGAATCCCTGACGATGGGCTATCTCGTGTGCCATCGGCTGGGCCTTGAAATACCAATCGAGGGCTTTTGTGAGCTTGTGGGCATGGCCCCAAAGCGGCAACCATGATTCGTGCCACAGAATCATCTCGAGATGGAACTTGCCAAACCAAGAATTGAAGGTGAGGCCAGTCTCCTGTGGTGGCATACTGCCTGCCGATTGGATGGCTAGGAGATACTGACTCTGAACCACCCGACGCTCGAGTTCCTTGGCCCGCAGATTCTTGCAATGAGAGAAATCGACTGCTGCTCCTTCGGTCCAGAATGCTTGCCAACTCTGGGCAGAGGCTTTCTTGATGGATGAGAAGGACAGAAAATCTGCGGCTGAAAGAACGGATGAATGGGTTTCGCTGACAAACTCTACCGAAAAGTCGAAATCATTTGTGGCGGGTGTCAACAGATAGACGTGTGGAGCTGACTGCTCGAATTTGGCCTTGCCTCTCCAACGTATGATGATGTAATAGGTGGTTGAGTCGAGTGTGTGGCGCACGACTGCCTTCGAGGGATAGCTCTCTACGATGGCAGATGTGTGGGCATCGATAGCATCCCAGTTGCAACCATCATCGGTATGCACTGCTGTAGGATAGGGCAGACGGATAGAGATGGGCGTACGGGCTTTTGTCGACACCTTGGCTGCCATCATGTCGCGCACGGGATGGCATACGGTCTGCACATCGTAGCGCTTGCCTTCGACCGTAAACTCGGAACGGATTATACCATTCCACATGTCGAGCTGCTGATGGATATCCCGTATATCATCATGAGATATATCTTTGCCGAAGGAGAATCCGATGCAACCGAGATGAAGACGATGGGGATTTTGGCGGAGATATTCAGAAGCATCGTGTTGGCGACCGGCTTCCTTGAACTGACATGAATACAGTTCGCCGGCTTTATGGTGGCCAAAGTCGAATGGCTTCAGCGCTTCCTCTGGTCGGTAGTCTTCGGTATTTGGCATACTGTGCCATGCCCATTGGCTTTGGGTGCCGAGACAAACGCCGTGACTATAGTATTCAGGGAACGACTGCAGGCCTGTGGCATCGACCGTATAGGCAAACTCTCCATTGCCGACTGACAGGGATGAAAGGGTGTCCATTGACGTGACAACTGGACTGCATCGACTGACCAATGCCTTGCGGTCGATGGCATCGGCCCTCGTTGTGGCCGACACCATGACTGCTATTACGATGAATACTATATGCTTCATATTGTGATATCTTACTCTGGACGAACGATACGAACTTCGTAGATCTCTCCAATCTGACGACCGGCAGCTGCTACGAACTTAACGCGTACCTGCTTCTTGCCCTTGAGCAACTCGGTTGGGATAGGGAAGTCTTCGTAGATGAACTCGGCACTGCGATACTTGCCTGTGTTGTTGACAGACTTGATGACAACATCATCGACGAGGATATCGAATTCGCGGGTCTTGCGCTCTGTCATTCCCCAATACTTCAAGCGGAGAAGAAGATTGGTTTCTCCTCCTGTCTGCATGAGATAACTGAATCCATGGCCATCGCGGGCATCACGGAAGAATACGTTATTAGTGTTGCCTGTCTGTGAACGGTCGTTCTGCATCTGGTGGTCGCTCTCTGGCTGCTGTTCGCCTGGCTGTACCTTATCCACTGTACGGGCATCGAGTGCCTGACGTTCCTTCTCCTGACGGGCAAGTTCGTCGATATGACGCTGATAAGTAGCTTCGCTCTGAGCCAACCAATACATCATATATCGGCTATCGTGAATCTCGAAGAATGGCTGGAGTTCGCCTTCAATCTTGTTTTCCATGCGAGTGGTGAGTGTGAAGTGGAGTGGCTTGCCCTGAACCGGTACCAACTGCTTGGCAATGCCTTCGACATCGTTGCTGATGAGGATAGGAGCTTGGTCGATTGGGAGCTTTGGTCCACCGGCATACTGACCGAAACGGCTGTCGTCGGCAATGAGTGACGACATGGCTTCTGTGCCTGTCTTCATTCCGAGAAGGATAGGACCGTACATGATAGCGATATAATCAGGCACATTTGGCATGTACTTGATATATGCGTGCATTGGGAAACTTACATCCACTACATCGCCTTTCTTCCAGTTGCGGTCGATACATACATAAGATGATGGGCCACTGATGACATCCACTGACTTGCCATTGACCTTCACGTCGAACTGACCTGGACTTACCCATTCTGGGTAGCGTACCAACATCTTGAATTGTCCCTTACCTCCAGCGATAGTGATCTTACTGCTTTCGCCATAAGGGAATGCTGTCTCCTGACGGATGGTAAGACCCTTTGCACGCCAGTTGAGTTCAGATGCAGTGTAGAGATTGACATAGAGTGCATCGCCTACATGAGTGTAGATGAACTGACCATACTTAGCATGATTCTCCATACCAGTGCCGACACAACACCACATGGCTTCGTTGGCTGCTGAATAGTTGCGGTAGTGGCGAGGGCGTGCAGGAGTGAAATAAACATAGCCTCCATGGACTGGATGCTGAGTGGAGAGAATATGATTGAATGTAGCGAGTTCATAGAAATCAGCATAACCAGCATCTGGATTGCGACGATGGAGTTCTTCGGTGAGCTTCAGCATGTTGTTGGTGTTGCAAGTCTCTGGTCCGTCGATATCGTTGACGAAGTCGGTACAAGCTTCCTTTGAAGGGAAATGCTCGCGACGGCTGTTGCCACCGAAAGCAAGTGAGCGTTCGCCAGTGACTACATCCCAGAAGTAGAGGGCTGCATTGTGGTAAGCCTCGTTGCCACTGAGTTCGGAGATGCGCTCGAAACCTACAAACTTAGGCACTTGGGTGTTGGCGTGAAGATTGTCGAGGATATCCTTGCGCTGCGACATAGATGTGAGCATACGCTTATGAGAGAATCGCATGGCAATGTCGAGATATTTTTTGTCGCCACTGATAGCATAGCCATCGGCAAGAACTTCGTTCATACCTCCGTGTTCCATACCAAGCACCTGATCCATCTGAGCATCAGAAAGACCTGAAGTGATGTCGATAGCCCAGTCGCAGAACTGGAGGAAGAGCTTCTTTGCCTGTTCGTTGCCACAGTAAACCCATGCGTCGCGAAGACCGGCATACATCTTGTGGACATTGTAGAAAGGAACCCATGCACCGGAATAGACACTGAGGTCGCCCTTCTTGAGCTTGCCCCAGATATTGTTGCTGTTTGGCATACCGCCCATATAGTTGACACCCCAGTCAGGATGGTTCTTGCGGTTGGCCTCGGCACATTCGGTGAGTTCGCTGATCATATATTCCATACGCTTGCGGCACTCCTCGTTACCCATGGCTGCGTGCATGGCAAGAGCAGAAAGATAGTGGCCCCCGACATGGCCGTCGAGACCGTCCCAGTTAGGGTAGCAAGGAGCCTTGAGTTCAAGACCAGCTTCCTTGCGATAAGGGGCAAGCATACGATCGGTATCGTACTTGAGAAGATTCTCGGCGTTGAGGTCGCGGGCATGCTTGAGCGGACCGTCGAGAAGTGTGACATCTCCCAGAGGGAATTCATTGCTGTAGAGCCTATCCTGGGCTTGTGCAGCGGTTGCCATCGACAGGATGATGGCTGCGAAAAGGATTTTTTTCATTGTTGTATTTATTTTAAAAGATTATATAATTCTAGATATTCTAGGGACTCTAGAAGTTCTAGGGGCTAATAGCAACTGAGACGGATTTCGAATGAGTGAGGTTTGTTGCCTGGTATGGTGTACTTATCCATCGTTCTGGCTCCCCATGTGTCGATGCCACCGACTCCATGCAGCTCGCTGTCGATATTGACCGTGAGGTAAGGGCGCACAGGCATCTCGTATGGATGCTTGAATGTGTCGATGTCGGTCTCAGTGTAAGGCCATGCACGGAGGTTGAACGGAGTGGTTGATTCGATTCGGATGCCATGCTTGCCATCATCAATCTTACACCAGCGGACATCCGTACGGTTGCTGTTTTCCTGTGGTGTGATATAATCTACATCATACTCAGCAAGCGACATCTTGTAGTGGCCGAGCATACCACATGTCTGACGATCTGGGTAGCACTCCATCGGTCCGTCGCCATACCACTCAATTTGAGTATTGCCATTGTTAGGCATTTCGAGACGGAAGCCATACTTAGGCATGAGAGGAATATCATCGGTAAGAGGTTTATAGTCGGCCTTTACCGTATAGACTCCAGAAGCATCACGTTGGCAAGAGATATGACATTCAGCCTTGCCATCCAAGAGAAGGAATGTCTGGTTGAGACCATCCTGAATGTCAATGTATTCATCGCGCCAAGCACCCAGACGACGGGCAAACGAGTTGGCGCGCTGGTTCTCGTTGGTTGGTTTCCAGAAAGCGAACTGAAGCTTATAGCTGGCAAGCATCTTCTGACCCTGTGAGAAACTATTAGCCTTTTGGGCAGTAGGCTTGCTTATGACAAATTGTTCGCGTGCTACAGCGAAGCCCTTCTTTGCCCAAACACAATCATTGCGGAGGCAGGCATAGACATTCAGACAATATTCCTTATCGGCATCGAATGGGATAGAAGCAACGGAAATACTGTTGCCGTCGAGGCGGGCAATTCCGGAAGCAACCTTATCACCATTTGCGAGCCAAGTGTATGTGTAGTCGAACTCGTCGAGACTGGTGAAATCGTATAAATTGGTGAGTTTAACAGCCTTTGCGTTGCTGTCGTATTCAAAGCGAATGTTCTGATAAACACGCTGAACCTCATAATACTCTGGATGAGGAATGCGGTCGGGGTTGATCAAACCATCACAACAGAAAGGTCCATCGTTTGGCTTGTCGCCGAAGTCGCCACCATAAGCCCAGTATTCGTTGGTATCCTTGTTGATACGGAAAGAAGGAGTGAGGCCTCCAGGACGATGGGCGGTGGTAGTATCCTTTGCAAGTCCCTGGTCGACGAAATCCCAAATGGCAGCACCTGCAATACTAGGGTCGTCATATATAACTTCCCAATATTCGCGGAGATTGCCCAACGAGTTGCCCATGGCATGAGCATATTCACGCATAAAGAACGGACGATCGTTGATACGCTTTGCACTCACGCGAAGTGTTTCAGGATGGAGATAACCATCATCATAGATATCGCTTTGGCTTGGGTCGGTGTCGGAGAATATAATGCGAGTGGAATCGAGCGAGAGAACCATATCGCGCATTGCTTTCATGTTGCAACCGACTCCACCTTCGTTGCCAAGCGACCAAATGATGATACTAGGATGGTTGACATCACGCTTAACAAGACTGCGGGCACGGTCGACATGAATCTCCTCCCAATCGGGATTGTCGCCGATAATTCTCATCTTGTAGCCAGTGCCATGACTCTCTTGGTTGGCTTCGTCCATCACATACATGCCGTATTCATCGCAAAGCTGATAGAAAAGAGGATCATTAGGGTAGTGGCTCGTACGAACCATATTGATATTGGCTTGTTTCATCAACTGAAGGTCGAGACGCATCGTAGCCTCATCGAGAGTACGACCCATACGAGGATGATGCTCGTGGCGGTTCACTCCCTTAAGCTTTACGAGTTTTCCGTTTACATAGAAAAGTTCTCCCTTAATTTCAGCACGACAGAAACCTGTATGATAGTGGAACTCCTCAATGGTCTTGCCCTTTTCCTTGATGCCTACATATACATCGTAGAGATTAGGCTTTTCAGCCGACCAGAGTTTAGGATTATTGACGGAGAATGTGGCAGGAAGCAACTTTGTCTCACCGTTGAAAGTGGCATAAAGCTTCTTTTGAGATTTGGCATTGCTTGCAGTAGCTTCCACGCGAAGGGTACCCTCCGTGAAGTCTGCATTGAGAGAAGGAGTGAGACGATAGTCGACAATATAGTTCTGTGGGCGGCGCCATAGTGTGACACTACGGAATATACCACTCATTCGCCACATGTCCTGATCTTCGAGATAACTGCCATCCGACCAACGATATACCTCGACAGCAAGACGATTCTCGCCCTTGCGGACAAATTCAGTTATATCGAACTCGGCAGGCGACATGGAATTCTCGCTATAACCCACCTTCTGACCATTCACCCAAATATAGAAAGCCGACTTGACACCTGCGAACTCGATGATATAGTGCTCCTTCTTCTCCTTATCGAGATTGAAAGTCGTGACATACGAACCGACAGGATTGCGGTTTTCGTAAACAAACCAACTCTTATCGCGAGGTTCCTTTGTAACTCGAGGTCGGTCCATCTCAAACGGAGGACGCATATTTATATAAATAGGAATGCCATAACCTTGCAACTGCCATGCACATGGCACGATGATATCGTCCCACGAACTGACATCATAGTCGGCCTTATAGAAATCTACGGGACGGCTTTCGGGATCTTTTGACCAATTGAACTTCCACTTGCCATCAAGACTCTGACACTCCTTGAACGATTGTTTTTCCGTAGGCAGAACAAGCGTGGCATGGTAGTCGAGTTTGTTGCGACCAAGCACATGGATATTCTCCCAATCTGGAACTTCCGTTGTTTGTGCTGATGCCGTCAAGGAAAACATCAGAAATAAATGCAGAATGCAGGATGCAGAAACTTTAGTTCGGCGGAGCCAATGCAGGATTGAATAATGTAAAAGTTGTAATTTGTTCATGTTCTTTATAATTGTTTGTTTATATGTTTCTTTACGATTTCCTGCAACTGAAGTAGGTTGTCTTTCCTATTGGCTGCAAGAATACCAGATGATTCTGTAAATGAAAGTTCGCTGCCATCCAATGTGGAAATGGTTCCACCTGCCTCGGTCAGTATAAGCGATGCTGCCGAGAAGTCCCATGGAGACAGAAGATACTCGAAATAGAGTTCACACCGTCCCATAGCTACATAGCAGAGTTCGGGTGCGGCAGCTCCAAATCGACGGATATCGTTGCAATGAAGGAATGTGTCGACAATGATTTCAGAACAAATCTGAGCGTATTCCTTATGATATACTGCAAGGGCTGTACACATCACGGAGTCTTGGAACGAACGGGCAGATACATGTATTTGCTTACCATTGCGGTATGCCCCCTTGCCCTTTATGGCAGAGAACAATTCTTCAGTACGGGGAAGATAGACAACGGATTCGATGATATCATTCCCGTGCTTAAGTCCGACACAAATGGCACACTGGTCGATACCACGACTATAGTTGGCTGTTCCGTCGATAGGGTCGATAATCCATGTGTACTCGTGATTGAGGTCGTGCTTATCCTCTTCCTCGCAAAGAAAACCACAGCCTGGAACCAAAGCCGACAACCTGTCGCGTAGGAATTCCTGCACGGCCACATCGGAAGATGTCACGATATTGGCAAAACCTTCCTTTTGAGATATTTCAAATGTGTCGGACAGCATAAGTTTTGATGCCTCCCTCACGATGTCGATTAACTTTGAATGTATGTCCATATAGAGCCTATCCGATATTAAGCAGTTCTATTTCGAAAAGAAGGGTAGAGTTGCCTGGAATGTCGCGGCCTGCACCTCTCTCACCATATCCCATCTCGCTTGGAATATAAACGAGCCAACGGTCGCCTATATGCATGTTGACCAAAGCAATCTGGAAACCGCTGATAAGTTGGTTAACACGGAAAGCCTCGGGACAATGACGGTCGTAAGAATTGTCGAACACTCTTCCGTCAATCAATGAACCCTTATAGTGGCAGGTTACGATACTTCGGGGATTGACAGTTCCCTGACCTTCGCCCGACTTGATGACTTTATAATAGACACCGCCACGAAGACTGTTCACGCCTTCCTGCTTGGCTATGTTGACCATATAGTTCTCGTTCCTCTGCTTATATTCTTCTTTTTTTTCCATAATGGTATCGATAATATATATTAAAGTGTTATGGAATCCACTTTCGGTTGATTTCCGTAATCACGCCATTTATGATGACTACAGTAGTATTGAGATTAAAGAATATTTTCTTGTAATCTTTTAGTGATTCAAGATAAAGCTTTTGACCAGTCTTGATAGTATCGCATGGGTCGTCTGGATTGTCACCGCAATCGATGATAATGAAATCTTCGGCAAGCGGTAGTTCTGCCTTTCCAAGTTCTGTGTAGATTGAATGATCATCGAACTGTACAGCTCTGTATGTTCCGCCTTCATATCCCTGCAGATAGCAACCACCTTCTTCAAGACCGCCATTGATGGTGAGGAAGCCATCATTGTCGGAGATGGAATCAATAACCATTGGCTTTGATTCGTAGATGATTGTATCGCCTTTCTGAAGTTGAGTCACTTCGACTGCATCGTAAAGGTCTTGGCTATAGACGGTCATAGTAAGATTGCCACCCATCCAGTTGAAATCATCACAAGAGAATGAAGCAGGAACCGTACAATCTATAAGAGAGTCGACTGTCACACCTGCTGGAAGTGGTGCGATACATTTGTTTGCTTGATACTCTTCAACTGGGTCGCAGCTGCAAATCATTAAAGAAATTGCTGCCAATGCTAAAATCTTTGTTTTCATAATTGAATATTTTTTCTATTGTCTTCCTATTTTATTTTACCGTTAATATATTGCTTGAGGATGTGGAAAGCAGGGGATGGCATTGCTCCATGGTCGAATCCTTGCATCTCATAAAGATATACATGATTGTGGCCAGTCAACTTGAGCATGCGCCAGAAATATGCCTGCTCTTCGTAACGACCATATAGTTCCAATTCGCGGTCGCCAGAGATAACGAGAATAGGAGGGGCATCCTTGCGGACATACGTAAGAGGAGCATATTGGTCGATTGTGGCTTGTAGCGGACCGATACCTTGCTGCTTTCGGATATTATAGTGAGTAATAACCTGACCACTGAAAGGCAATAGGGCTGCAATGGAATCGGCATCAACTCCATAAGCTTTCAGCCAATGCTTGTCAAGACCGATAAGGTCGGTAAGATAACCACCGGCAGAATGTCCACTGACATATATTCGCTTTGTATCTCCATTATATTCCGATGCATGCTTGAACACCCAAGCAACAGCAGCTGCCGCATCATCTATGCATTGGTCTATCTTTGCCTTTGGAAGAAGACGATAACCAACTCCGACAACAATATAGCCACTTCGCTTCAATTCGTTAGGAATCTCTTTGTTTCCGCCTTCGAGTCCTCCTCCGTGGAACCATACCACTACAGGTGCTGCCTTAGCATTTTCTGGATAATATACATCGAGTTTGCAACGTTCCTTTGAATAGTCGTCGGCAGAGAGCGGAGTGTATGGAATGTCATTCACTTGCTTGTATTGAGCCATCGTGTTCGTGGCAAAGCATATTAGCAATGCTGTCGTGACTATCAATATTCTCGTCTTTCTCATATAGGTAATATTTATTTTATTTATAGTTGAACCAATCAATGTCTACATATCCATTATCTGATGGATTGGAAGTCTGGGCAAACAAACCAAGCATCACTCCTGTAAATCCTCCTATAGTTTCGGTACTGAGATATCGGTATTCCATCTTTCCTAAAAGAGTATAGTCGGAATTGTCGGTCGAAACATATAGATAGTAGAAATCGCGGTCGGAAGTAATACGCAGATAAGCTTGCTTGCTGTTAAGAACTTGCTCTTTCATCGTACTGCTCATCTGGCCGATGCGTATGTTTGACTTAATGACGATTTGCCCTTTTCTGTTTTCTGCAACTACGTCATAATGGTTGAGTGGGGCAGCATAGGCTGTGATGCCTGCTTGCATTCCTTCTGCCAGGTGGGATAGGTCGACAGAAGCAGTAGCAGTAAAGTTGAGCTCTGTCTGTCTTCTTGCAACGAATGTAGGTGATGCAGTTTGGTCGATAGTCGTTGTTGTTGGCTTAAGTCGGAG
Organism: Bacteroidaceae bacterium; assembly: GCA_024398435.1. GTDB lineage: Bacteria > Bacteroidota > Bacteroidia > Bacteroidales > Bacteroidaceae > Colivivens. The sequence continues at coordinate 279,013 of JAKSJD010000003.1, forward strand.
ATATCCACGACGGCTTTTGAGTGAATAGTTCGCATAGATAGGATTGCATAGACTATGCCATCCCATTGGAAGACCTATGGAAGCATAACTCGTTGTAGGGGCATTCCTTTCTGTAAAGTCAAATTCCTCACGCTCTGGATATCCTTGCATTGGCACTTGTGGCAAGGTCTTGCATTTCATGTCTACAGCAATAGTTCCGTCGCCATTCACGATTGGCCACTCTCCTGATTTCCATTCTACTGGTGCGAGGAAAGTCTCTCGTCCCATCACATGTTGCAAATATCCGCTTGTACGGTATCCTAGGCATATCATCCACCATGATGAATCCGATGCCTGAACGAGGTCGGCATGGCCTAGTCCCTGTATGTTGCTGTTTTGCATAGCCATACTGAAATGGGAGAGTATTGGGTTGGCAGGATTTGGCTCGTAAGGTCCGAAGAGCGAATGGCTTCGAAGTATGTTGACATGATGCCCATGTTCCGTACCACCTTCTGCAAGCATCAGATAGTAGTAACCATCTTTCTTATAGATGTGTGGTCCTTCAGGATAGCGTCCGCCAAGCCCTGTTCCTAAATGATGGATATCGCCTATTTGTTTACCTGTCTCTACATCAATCTCGCATATCTTTATGTCGCCATTCTTCCATAAGAAATATGTTTTATCATCTTCAAAATAAAGGGTAGGGTCGCAACTGCCTACATCGAACGGTATCACGATTGGTTCCGACCATTCACCTTTAGGGTCATCGGTCCATACATAAAAATGGCGTCGGGAAGGATATACGGTTGTTACCATATAGAATCGACCGTTGTTGTAGCGAATTGTTGGTGCATATATACCTCCATTGCCATCTGTTCGTGAAAGGTCGACTTGAGATGAGCGTGTCAGACAATTACCCACTTGCTCCCAATTAACAAGGTCTTTGCTATGAAATATAGGAACTCCAGGGAAATATTGGAATGTGCTGTTGACGAGATAGAAATCATCTCCAGCTCTGCATACGCTTGGATCGGCATGGAATCCTGGAAGCACTGGATTCTTGAAACCTTGTGCAAAAGCAGTGCTAATCGACAGCAACAGCAATAGTGTTAGAGATATCTTCTTCATATATTGTATTTATTTATTTTATCGTTTCGATGTAAAAACTTACTGGACGGAAACTTCTATGTTCTTTATGAATCTTGCAGGAACACCACCCACAAAAGTTCTTGGCTCTACATCCTTTGTGACAACAGAACCTGCTGCAACAACTGCTCCGTTACCAATGTTCACTCCAGGCATAATGCAAGAGTGACCACCTATCCATACATCATTACCAATGTTGATGGACTCTGCATAACCTGTTTTATAACGGTCATCAGGTTTGAGATTATGTCCTGTAGTAAATATGCCTACATTTGGTCCAATAAGGCAATTGTTTCCTATGTGAATTTCTGCATAGTCGAGTATAGTGCAGTTGTAGCCTGCATAGAAATTGTCGCCTACATGTATGTTGCAGCCAAAGTCGCAACGGAAACCAGCGGAGACACTTGGATTGCATCCGACGCTCCCAAAGAGTTCTCTTACGATTCGTTGCTGATCTTCCTGTGCGATAAGGGGGAGAGCATTCAGTTCACGCACGAGTTTGTCTGCCTTTAGCAGAGATCCCAAAAGACCGGAATCTATTAGGCTTTCTATGCTTCGATCGTAATACTGTCTTTCCATATATGCAATATTTCTTTGAGTTTGTTCTCTGTTATTGGTATGACATTTATTTCTGTTCCATTGTCTCGATATAAAAACTTACTGGACGGAAACCATCGTTGCAACTGATCATGGCACTGTTGGGATTCTGCATCCATCCGTCGTAGAAGTTGCCTTCGCCTCGTGCCAAAGCCTCAACGAATTCGTGCATTGTCTTCCATGCTTCAGGACAAAGACCTTCGGGACACTTGCTGTCTTCGCTTATCCATGATTGTCCTTCGCACACATCACAAGTGTGTTCGATAGGGTTTTCGTATTTCTTCATAAGGTCGTCGTATTGAACCTTACGGATTGCTGTTATCTTTACTCTTTTCATCTTATTCGGGTTTGCATAGGCCTTCAGAAATCAGCGTGAGGCGAATGTGAGCCTTGATCTCCACGCTATTGACATAATTGGTAAAGACATCATTGCCGTATTTCTCAAGCAGATCGCTTGCCATCTTGCTGGGTATTGCCACCGAGCAGAGATTGGTTTGATTATGAAATTCGAACTGCATCGGGCATTCCATGATCTTGCTGAATCCGGAAACAATGACAGATCCATGTTCGTTGCAGAGGTCACCACATTGGCGAATATTGAAGTCGTTGGCTTTGACTGCTTCGAGACACTCGGTTGCTGCTGACATATCTTTGAAAGCTACTCGTCCGAGATGCTCATGCAGGTCATCTTTTATCAATTCCTCTGCAGCACATAGGATGAACTCATACCACATTCTCCATGTGGTAGTGTACCAGAAATAGGTCCATCCACTATTCTCTTTCTTTTCCTTGAATATCATTTTTTATATTTACTTATCGGATTACTACATTCATGCGTTCAACCTTAAGTTTTTGGTTGTTTGTTGTCTTTTCTATTTCCCGATGCAGAAGTTCTTGAAGATTGAATGGAGAGTGTCGTCGGATGTTACTTCACCCACTATCTCTGCGATGGAGTCGATACATTCGTGTAGGTCGAGAGCGATGATGTCGCCTGTGGTTCCGTCGGTGAGTTGTGTCTCCACTTTTCGGATGGCTGCTTGTGCTTGCCGAAGTGCCTCAACATGGCGAAGGTTGGTTACGACTACATCCGAATCGGTATGTTGCAACTGACGGGCATATTCTGTGAGTTGCTGTTCGAGTTGGCTGACTCCCTTTCCCGTGAGGGCTTGGAAGTCGTTGGTCTTGTTCTCTATTTGGATGACGAATTGCTCTTCGGTTGTTTCGATTGAAGGATATTCCACGCCTGGCTCTTTCATCATGATGATGATTTGAGCTTCGTGAGCCTTTCTCTTAGTTCGCTCGATGCCCATCGACTCAACAACATCATCTGTTTCGTGGATTCCAGCTGTGTCGATAAAACGGAAAAGAATGCCGTCGATTGTGATTGTGTCTTCAATTGTATCGCGGGTTGTACCTCTTACTTCGCTTACGATGGCTCGGTCGTCGTGGAGCAAACGGTTGAGAAGGGTAGACTTTCCTACATTTGGTTCTCCTATGATGGCTACTGGAATACCGTTCTTTATTGCATTTCCTGCTCGGAACGAATCTACAAGACGTGTGATTACGCTATCCACCACCTCTGCAAGTGAGAGCAATTGTTTGCGGTCGGCAAACTCAACATCTTCTTCTGAGAAGTCGATTTCGAGTTCGAGGAGCGAAGTCATTTCGAGCAATTGGGTGCGAAGGCTCTTGAGTTGTGCAGAGAAGTCGCCACGCATTTGGTTCATAGCCAATCGGTGTGACTGTTCGGTAGATGAGGCTATGAGGTCGGCCACAGCTTCGGCCTGACTCAAGTCCATCTTTCCGTTGAGGAAAGCACGTTGAGTATATTCGCCAGGGGCAGCGAGAGTGCAACCAACGAGTGTGAGTTGTTCGATGATTTGTTGAATGATGTATCTCGAACCGTGGCACATTATCTCGACCGAATCTTCGCCTGTATAGGAATGGGGAGCGCGATAAACGATGACTACAACATCGTCGAGTGGGGCATCGTTTGCAATGATTGTACCATAATGAACCGAATATCCTTTTGCTTCGGTGAGGCTTTGGCTGCCTGCCGACTTGAATATTTTGCTCACAATACTGATTGCATCGTCGCCTGATGTTCGGATTACACCAATAGCTCCACCTTCTCCGCTACTCAAAGCACAGATTGTCTTCATTCACTGCTTAGTTTAATTTGTTTCTGGCTACAAAGATAATAAAAATTGCAGAACGAAGTACAATGAATGCAGAATTAACTACTATAAGCAGTTAATTAGAGCACATTATAATAAAATTAATAGGGGATAGATGACAATTCCTTACAGTTCGAACTGATAGCAACCTGCATCAGGATGCTCTTCAGGTCGTTTTACGCCTCGGCGGTCGTATGGATACAACTGGTTTTTCCCGCTTCCAAGACCTCTTGCAACTGAAAGAGTGTCGAGACGGAAATCGTAAACAGCCAAATGATAGTCGAAGTTGCGGAAGTTGCCTTCACGGTCCTTTGGCTTCTTTTCGTCCTTGTCGGTTGGATTGATTTTAGAACTGCTCTTTCGGCCAAGAGTGTCAATCTTGCATTCGATGAAGAAAGGAGCATCGTCTTCCGTTGTCTTTGTGTTGACGAGACAATGGTCGAAGAGATAGTTGAAAGCGGCATCAACATCGGCAAGGCGTGAACCAAACACCTCATCGTCTTTGAATCCGGTGATTATGCTGTTGTAGAATACGAGTCGGTCGATAGGGTAGATTGTGTCGTTTTCAAAGTTTGTGAAGTTGAGGGCACTTCCACATTCTCCGCTCCAAGGGTAGAACTGACCGATGGTACAATGAACAAACTGGTTGTCGCCTCCGAGAATGTTGACGCAATAACCTTTGGCATTGGTGATTTGGCTGTTGCCAATGTCGGCCGTACAAAAACGAAGTCGAAGTGCGTCTCCAGCAACATTGTGGACAATGCTGTTTGTAAGAGTCAGTTTGATTTCGTTAGGGTCGGAACGTTCAGTAATGATTCCATAGCTGCCTCCATGGATGTCGCAGAAGTCGAACACGTTTTCCTGACTTTCCGCATAGAGATGAATTCCTCCCCATTGGGCATCAGTTTGGTCGTAAGGCATGTAGTCGAGCAGGTTGTCGAGTCGGTCGCCTCGGAAAATGATTGGTTTTTCGAGAGTTCCTTTTGCAATCACCTGACCATGAACTGCAAGGCTTGCTCCGGCATGGAAACAGAGAGTCGTTCCTTCCTTGATGGTCAGAGTGGCTCCGGGACGGACAACAAGGCTGTCATAGATGATGTAAGGACGACGGGCATCCAAAGTCTTGTCTTCCGTTATTTCCTCACTCCTCATCACGATTGCATCTTGTCCGAAGGCTTGGAGAATCACCTTTTGGGTGCGACCATTCTGAAGAGTGAATAAAAGGGAGTCCGTAATGAGGATAGGAGAATCGGAATCATGTGGGTTGATAGTTACTTCCACAAAGCAGAAGATACTGTCTTCATGATAAATCTCTACATCAGTGAACTGCGTATTATATTGACCGTCGAGGTTAACCCTGAAGCCGCTGCTTCCATTACTTCCCAGACGTACCGATGAGAGACGAACTCCCTTGTTATTTCTATTGTATATCTTGAATGTCTTAGTTGCTGAACCTATATTCGTGAAGATAGTGTCGAACGAAACCGTATCTGTGGAAAACTCAATCGAAGCACCGCTTCCATCCATGAATTCCTCATCCTCACTACATGCGCAAAGGCATAATACGACCACTGCGAATGCTGCCAAAAAGTATGTTTTGAATGTGTTGTTTAAGCCCATTTCCTCAATTCTGTTTATTCCTATAACGAGTATCGATGCGTTTTATTGTATTTCTATATTATAATTTTAATGAAAGTCAGAGCGTAATGTTTTATGATGGTTTTATATAAAGCAAAACCTTCCGGCTTTGGTTGTCGAAAGGTTTTGGAGTATAGGTGTGTTGATTGGCTATGTTTAATTATAGATTTGGCTTCATCCTTTGTTTAGTATAATACCATTGTTCAGTTGTGTCTTTTACATCAAATGTTA
>JAKSJD010000030.1 GCA_024398435.1 Bacteroidaceae bacterium
ATTATCTGAAACAAACGGATATGAACAAGACGTCTTTTATAACTAAAGAAGTTGTGGCCGTGTCAATCATCGCTGTGGCTATACTATCTTCCTGCAACAAGCTGGATTTCCCGGATGGGCACTCCGAATTCAAGAAGGTCTCAGAGATGCTTTATGAAGTGACATATTCTGACTATGGCAGTGAGGCACCAAACGATAGCTATGATGCCATAAATGGTGATATGGCATGCTCAAGTGTGAGGAATGGCGATTTCGTCGGAAGGAACTTTGATTATTACATGAATCAATGCCCTACATTCGTAATCCACACTACCGGAAAGGAAGGACGGTATGCCACAATTGGAGTCGGACGCCTTGCCGGAATCACTCCGGCAATGGTCGAGGCCGGTCTTCCTCAGGAAAAGATGGAGCTGCTTCCTTGGGCATTAACAGATGGAATGAACGAAAAAGGGCTTTGTGTGAATTCCAATGTCGTGTCGAAAGAAGATTGGGGTGACACTCCTCATACAGGCACCAGAAAAGACTCACCAGAACTGAATGTCCTCGTCGCCATCCGCCCCCTGCTTGATCACTGTTCCACAGTAAAGGAAGCACTGGACTATCTCGACTCGCATAATATTACCCCGCTTGCGTCACAATCGATGAACCTTCACCTGATGATATCCGATCCAAAGGAGACATACGTGGTGGAATTTATCGACAATAGGATAGTGGCTAAACCTTTTAACATCATGACCAATTATTATCTGTGCTATGATTCCATCCCGGATCATGCAACAGGCGTGGAACGATACAGAATATTGGCAGAGAACTACGAAAAAGGCGGAGAAAGCATGCAGGGTATGTGGGAACTGATGAAAATGGTACGTTACTCGAATCTGTATGATTACCCGAAATATAAATGGTACTCTGAATATTCATCCTATATCCCTTATTCCATGATGACTGACGAGGCGGTCATCAATAAGTTGAATGCCATACTTGAAAGTGACGCAGCGGATTGGCCGGGAGAACTGGAATATGTAAAGGAACACGGATTACGCGAGGAATCAGAATGGTGGCACACTGTTCACAACACAATATACGACATCCAAAATAAAAAAATATGGGTGACCGTGCACGAGTGGTATGACAGAGTTAAGGAGTTCAGTCTGTAATCT
>JAKSJD010000031.1 GCA_024398435.1 Bacteroidaceae bacterium
TATGAAGGGTTGATGGTGATGAATATGATTGCCGGCACTTTCACACAAGGTGGCGCATCTCTCCCGCTGACACTTAAGCCTGGTATGCCGAAGATTAACCGTCCGCAAACACCTGTCGGGCCATTCCCTTATACCACCGAAGAAGTTTGTTTCAAGAACGGAGAATTTACACTCAATGGCACTATAAGTCTGCCTCAGGGATACACCAAGGACACTCCTGCCCTGGTGATGGTAACCGGCAGTGGGCAGCAGAATCGTGATGAGGAAATGATGGATCATAAACCATTTGCCGTCATTGCCGATGTTCTGGCTCGTAATGGCATTGCTACACTTCGTTTCGATGACCGTGGCTATGAAGACCCTGCATTCCCATTCCTTGACTATACGATAGAAGATCACAAAACAGATGCTGATGCCGCTGTCAGCTTGCTTAAGAAGAGATTTAAGCATGTAGGAGTGATTGGTCATAGCGAAGGTGGCACCATCGTCCTGATGCTTGCAAGCGAAGGCAAAATTGACTTTGGCGTATCGTTGGCTGGCATGGCAGTTTCTGGGAAAGAGACACTTCTTGAACAGAACAAATCTGCATTGGCCGCAGCCGGTCTCCCTACAGATATGGTAGAAGATTATTGCAATGCTTTAGGTAAAGCCTTTGACGATTTGGCCGCAAATAAATCGTTGGAGGAGGTTGATACATCGAAGGTTCCAACTGCCTTACAACCTAATTTTAATATAGCATTAAAGCAACTGGCTACAAAGTACATGCGAGATTTACTCAAGACTGATATCAGAAGCAATCTACCTAGAGTGAAATGTCCGATTCTTGCATTGAATGGCAAAAGTGACACACAGGTCAACTATCTGTCTAATCTTGAAGCCATCGACAAAGGACTTGCAAACAGCAAACATGAAACCATTGCATTCGATGGACTTAACCACCTTTTCCAGCATTGCCAGACGGGGCTTGTCCAAGAATACCAATCCATTGAGGAGACATTCGCTCCTGAGGTACTTCAAAAAATCATTGAATGGGTGAA
>JAKSJD010000032.1 GCA_024398435.1 Bacteroidaceae bacterium
GTTTCTGCTTCCTCTGCTACAATCCATTCGCTCACGGAATCAAGGTCAAAGGGTGAACCGAAGATTTCGTCCATGTGCTTTCGGCTATAATAGTTCTTGCCAGCAATCTTGCAGATGGGAACCTGGTTGTTCTTGGCTGATGCATAGAGCCACGACTTCTTGACCTTGTAGATGCGCATAACATCCTCGCCAGAGATATAGTCAAGAGGTTCTGATGGCTGGGTATTTGTTTCGGGTATGTGGTTCCTGCCTTTCTTTGAAGAAAGGGAAGAAGAAGATTTCTTTGGCTTTGTTGTTGGCAATACTCTATGATATGGGTTGCCAGCAAGCATCTGCTCGATGTCTGCCTTCCGTATGAATGCCATACGGCTGCTGATGCGTGAAGCGGATAGTTTGCCCTCGTTTACCAACTTGTAAACGTACTGGCGTGTACATCCCATGAGGATGGCTGCTTTTGAAAAGGTGAGGTATTCCTGACTTGCGATGTCAATGACAGGCTCGACAGCCTTGATAAAGTCCTGTTGTTTCTTCTTTCGCTGAGCCTTTGCTGCCTCAGCACAATGTTCTGAGCAGTACTTCTGCGAACCGCTGTTGCAAGTGAACTCCTTGCCACAAAAAGCACATTTTCTTGTCTTTCTCATTTGACTTCATTTTGATGGTTTTACATTCTGATTCATGTATTCCACCGTGAAGTCCACACTTGTCAATCATTGACCACGTTCGTCAACTCATTCCATGATGTTGCGATTTTCAAATTTGGTCACTTCCTTACTTGCTTCCCTTTCATCTATGAGTCAACTATCGTCCATGCATGTAAACCTCTGTCAACTCCGTCCACGAAATAGCAAAATAAAAGCTCCCTAAATTCTCCGCGGTAGAAATACGTTGCAAAGGTAAGCGGAAAATCGGGAACTACCAAAAAGCAAGTCCGAAGTGTTAAAATCTAATATCTATTGATAATCAATGTTTTATCTATGAGTGTTTTTCGTTATTCATGGTTGTTTTAGGCTTCATAAATACATCTATATG
>JAKSJD010000004.1 GCA_024398435.1 Bacteroidaceae bacterium
CCAAATTGCTAGTAATGATAATATGTATTTCATATAATTATTTGTTTTTAGTTTCATAATATGTATTTCATATAATTATTTGTTTTTAGTTTCGGGGAATATATTCACTGATATCAGCCATAACGTCTATTGATTTTCGTTGCCTTACCCCAACGCCAACACTATCACCATTTACATATTGTATTTTTGCATAATCTATAGTTATTGTAATTTTTATCAAGCCATCAATCATATTAAAACTGGGACTTGGGTGCATGTTCAAAGAAGGCGTAGTTGAGTTAATACAATATACTTTTCGTTGGACGGAACTATCTGGAGTTATGTCAAATGTTTTAATTGGATTATGAATTGACAAATCACAAGAAGCATTTGAGTGACTATAATGATCAGAACTGTGCCATGAAAAATCCACAGATACATAAAAATCATCGTTGACACCTTCAATATTTTCTTGTCCAGAAACTGTTCCTCCAATTATTGCGACAACATAATTTTCTCCGTTAACACTTCTTGTTCCCCTTGCCATGGTTTCGAGTTCAACCCAACCATTGTCGTAATCATCGTCTTCTGACGAACAGCTTGCATAGATTGACGCTGCGAGCATCAATGCTATCACAGCCAAAAGGCTATGCATGCCAAATAAGCTTTTTTTCTTCTGTTTCATTGTTTTTTAATTTTTAATTTGTTAATAAATATTTATTTCAAGCTATGGTCGTTACCACCAGACTTGCTCTCCATTCTCGTAGGTGAAGATACGCTCTTCGTGGCCTTTGGTCATATCACGCAATACATACAGTCCTCCTTTTGGCATTTTGTGGAAGACAAGTTCATTGCGCATGGCTTTCATGTTGGCAATCTCCTCCCAACCATCATTGTGCCAATAGTAGAGTTTGTATTCGTCTCCTATCTCCACTCCATTGCCGTCGTTGCGCGGAATGAAACGAATCTTGCCGACTCTTGACGGACTGTATGGTTGAAGACCAACCCAATGACCGTCAGGACTGACGGCATCGAACCCTGTAAGTATATCCCCGTCAAACACTTTTTCAACGCTTGCCCAAGGCTGACCTTCCGTTCCAATCATCTTGCCCTTTATCTGTTGACCCTTCTCGTCATAGAATACGAGTTCGTTGATATTGCAATACGAACCATTGGGACCGATATAGCGCAAGTATCTGTATCTGTCGGTTATCGTGTCGCTTACTTCCACTTCATACCAATTGCCATTGGTCAGTCCGTCAAAGATGTAGAAATTATTAGCATCTGAAAAATCCGACTTGTTGGCTCCCTGGAATCTGCCTCCCGACATTCTACTGTTGAAATGATCTTCCTTGCCCATGAATGGATATTTGCGCAACAGTTTCATTGTCTGCTTTCCCTTCATGATGGCTATATCCCTAACTTGCCCCGATGAAGTCAGCAGGAACGGATTGCCGAACGGCTTTATCTGTCCGTCTTCGTAGAATGCTGCTATATACATTATGTCACGCCCCATCGACTTGAATGTGACCTTGCCCTTTGAGATGTTTCCATAGAATACAGGTACCCACTGCCTGTTGTCAAAAACACAAATATACGCTACCTTATGGTCGGTATATTCTTCGGGGATATCCCTGACAATGTCAGTCGTGGTATAGTATTCATCGGTTACATCGATATAGTCGGGTGCTACAAACAAGTTTGGCAGCTCGGTCTCATAACGTAAGTCGTTGGCATAGCTGCGGTTCAGTTGGAATCGATGGCGCAAGATCTTTGGTTTCTTGTAACTGTGGTAGTAATGCATCGTGTCGCCTGGAGCAGTTCCCATATAGAACGGTGTGGATGAGCCGTCTGGCTTTATCAACACACTCCATGAATGCGACTGACTTCTGTTGCCCCAGTGCGGAGTGAAATCTACAGCTGACGGAATGCCAAGACTGCGGCAGATATATACCAAGTAGTCGGCCTCATCCCTGCAGTTGCCAGTGCGGAATTTGCAAAGTGAAGTAGCCTTTGGCGGTATGGTACTCTCGTATGCTATCCATTCCCATTGGTTTGTAAGGTCGAATGCTTTCAGTGCTTTTGATATGGCACTTCCCAACACAAACAAACTGTTAACACCGTCGGAACTGACGGTTTGGCGGTTGATGATAATGTTCCATTTCTGCGAATCGCGGCTACTGTAAGGATTCTGGACCAATATCTCCTTGCCACTGACACTGTCGGTAATGGATTCGAGGAACAAACCGCTGTCTTTATTCATTATCTTATAGTAGCCTCCAGATGCGGGCAATACTACCCACTTCTGATGGTTGCCTCCTCCATATTGGAAGAAACTGATCGGAGCGTTTGGCTCAGTGAGGCAATACCTCACTTCCATGCATCTGCGGGTGCTGTCGGTATCATGAGAAAATAAGTTCCAGCATGCATATCCAATGTAAGTGAAATCAAACAGGGTGTTTCCTTTCGACTCTTTGCGGAGCTGAATCAGGTCAAGGGTTGGGGAATAAACAGTGTCGGACATGATGAAATGTCGGGTTTTCTTATTTTGTATTTGGCATACAGCATTTGAAAAGTCGGTTTGCCTGTTCTCATCATATGGTTCTATGTTGGCAACCTGAATCCTGTCAAGACCAACGGAACCATTGAGCAGACGCAGAGTCAGGATGTTTTTCCCTTGCAGCAACCTTGCATCGTATCCTATACGTTCATCCTTGAATATATCTAAAGATGGGGTAAGTTCGAAATGCAGCGTATCGACAACCGTTCCGTTAATCACAATTTCTGCTGCAGATTCTTTGTCAACAGAAGTATAGCGGAAGTATATGAATTTTCTTGATGGCAGCGGCGACATAATCTTATATGAGACTTCAGCACTGCTGCCCTTCATCATTACCATCTTTCCGCCTGAGGCACTTTCTTTCGATACAATATCAGCACCATCATACATGGCATTCTCCGACTCCATATATACACCTCGCTTGCTCCACACAACAGTGTCGCTTAGATAGTAATACTCGGAAGCTATCAATTCGCGCCAGTCGCTGAGAGGTTCATTGAGCAATCGATAAGGCAGGACATAATCAAAGAAGATACTTTTATCATAGTCCTTGCTCCAACCGGAATGGTTCCAAACATAGCAAGCATCATCAACTGCATTGATAAGGTAGGCGGCAGAAACGGAATTTATGTCAACGATTGGCTTTGCCTTACTGTCATCAATATTCTTTTTGAGATTATTGAATGCTTCAACCCTATTCTGAGTTGGCGCTGCAGCCATCTCTCGGTATGCACTGTCAAGGGAATCCATACATGCACCAGTATATGTGTAATGGTATGGCATATTGATTATGAGAAATCTGGCAGCATCGTATTTCAATCCATCAGGATCGTTCTTGAAATGCTCCAACACCTTTTCCATTTCACCCCTGTTGTCGCCAGCACGCAATAATGCCTCATCCAATTCGGAATCGCATCCATAGCTGCAAGCAATCAAGAGCAATGTGCAGATTATGTTACATACCTTATTCATATATATTTATTTAGTTATTTTGTTGTAATGTATATTATCAGAGGTTTGGCAGCAAAGATTGGAGCCTTTGGAGCAAACACCTTTTTCAAGTATTCTGTATTCTCAGAAATAACTATCTTTTTGACTTTACAAGCATATTCAGGAATCAACACATCATCAAGACTGCCTACAGATTCCCAACTATAATGGTATTCATCCCACGGAAGCGTTTCTGTGGTTTCTGGCCAACGTTTATGGAATCCCGTTGTCATTGCATATCTGTAATTAATAAACCAAACAATTGGCCGTTTTCCATATTGTGGACCTTCATCGAATATCATCAAATGAGTATCACGGTAGTTTAGATTGCCTACAAGCCGATCTCCTCCCATATAAGAACGATACAAACTGCCAGAATGTAGAGGATACCAAATACCTGTATAATCTCGGTTCCCAAATGTACGAAGGTCAAGTTCTGGCAAAGGTCTAACTCTGTCTTCATATAATCCCCAAAAATATCGATTGATGCGCTCTATCTGCTTTGGTTTGGGATTCAAAGATGCAACATGTTCCTCAAGCCAATTTGCAAAAGTCTTTGCAGAGTCAGTCACATTGACTTCGTAAACGGAATCAAGTTGCAAGGTTTGTGAATATGAAGGAAAAAAAGTACATATACAAATCACTATGAGTATGCTTTTACTGAAATTATTGGTTCCCATTTTTAATCTACTATTGGAGTAATATAATAAGACATGTCATCGTATATTTCTATTGATTCCATTTTTTGTATATTATTCTTTTTCCAAATTACACGTATTACACAATCAAAATGTGTATTTAAAAAGCCTTTTCTAATATAATCAATACCTTTTATTGTTACACCATCTGGATTATCAATTTCTTTAATTTCGGATCTTATCTGCATATTTTCTGCTAATCCACTTTCCCAGGAATATTTCACCTGTATTTCTAAATTGCTTTGAATAAAAGAATGTGTAATAGTTGTATCTCCAGCCCTAACACGATATGATCCAATAGTAATAGAATCCTCATTATTTGGATCTTCATTTCCTGATTCTCCTCCGATATTCATTTCACCTTCCGCCATGGTTTCAAGTTCTCCTAAACTACTTGAATCCCATGTGTCGTCATCTGACGAACAGCTTGCATAGATTGACGCTGCGAGCATTAATGCTATCACAGCCAAAAGGCCGTACATGCCATTTTGTTTCTTCTTCATTTTCATACTTTTTATTATAAAATGTTAACATTATACGTTTTACTAATACATACTTTTTGCATAGATACAATTCCACCCATCATCTCTTTCGAGCGCAAAGTTACATAACACATAAAACACCACCAAATTTTTTGAGGAGAAAAAGTAAACAAAAAGTAAACAATGGCCTCAAAACCCCGATGAAACCGAGCATTTTTGCGAGGTTCGACGGATGTCAAATCGCGCTTTTTTGCACTTTCATGGCGAGGTTCGACGAAGGCAAACCGCGCTTTTTTGATACCTTTAGTACCGATTATATCTGAAATGAACCACTGAATATGGAACCATTCCTTAACTTAATATATAATGTGTATGTACCCGATGGGAGAGTAGAGACATTGAGCTGTGTGGATGCATGACCATTCACGTAGATTGTGTCGTCTGCTACTTCATTGCCATCTTCATCTTCTACATAGATATCTGCATATCCTGCATACCAATCAATATAGATGGTAATCACTTGCTGATAGATATAGGCCGAAGCTGATACACTGCCTGATTTAATACCACCGTCTCCGGTTAAACCGCCAAAGATTCCATCTGGCTCATTGTTTGGTTGCGGAACATCCTGAGCAAAACAATTTAATGCAACACTGCTCATTGCAAATAGTAAAAATAAAACTTTTGTCTTCATATAAATATGATTTTTTGTTTATATAATGTTTTCGGCTGCAAAGTTACGAATGTTTTTTCAATTGAACAGCATAAATGGGGTGGACAATTTGCAAAAGGGTTTTGTTTATTTATATAAACAAAAACGTTTTTTGGAGGTGGACAATTTCAGTTTTTATGATAAAAACAGCGTAAAAAAATCGTTTTTTTAGTATCTTTGCAACCAAAAAGATAAAGAAATATATGAAACGACTCTTGTATATCTTACTTCCTATAATCGCCATCCTAGTTGGATGTAATGGAAGTGATACGGATAAAATGCTCTCATCAGTTGACAGCATCTCTTTCATATCGTTTCCACTGCATCCTACAAGTATGTCAATCACAGGAAAAATAATAAACAAGAATCTTTTCATAATTGAATAACTTTGAATTGCAAAGATACAAAATATTATGGGAAAAAAGCTATAGATTGTGAATAAAAAAAGAAGAATAAAGATTGTTCAATGATATATGGCAACGATAATCGGTATCTGATTTTCAAAATCTAATATTTCGATGAATGTTTTATTTCTTATACTTTTAGAATATTCGTAATAATTTGTAGATAAAAAAAGACCCCTCTGGTCAGGAGGGGTCGACTGGTGTATGGGATTCAAATATTGACTGAGTTTCGTGTAATAGTAGAAGAGTATTTATTGTTGTTATATATGTTATTGCAGTTAGTAACGATGCATAATCGTCTTACTTTTATAATCAAAATCATTATTTTTTCTCTTCCGGATTCAGCTTGTCGGTCACTCTCACGAGCACCGACAAGTCTGTAAAAAATAATCCGTACTTAACTATTAACCAGTCTAACTAATTTATTATGAAAACTTTTTGCTCTGTATGATTTTTATTTTCGGTGGCAAAGTTACGATGTTTTTCGTTTTGTGGCTGTAGGTGATTTAGTCAAGTTATGTTGGTAAATTAGTTTTTTTGGGGTAAATGCATCATAAAACATCAAAAAACCACGATTTCATCGAGAAAACGTGGTTTTTTTGTAATAGTTTATTCCTATTTTATTGGTTGCCTTTTTTCAGCTTTTATCTGTGCTCTGGTCTTCCAATTGAAGTGCCACCATTCAGTTTTCAGTACCTTGAACCCACCTTCATTCATCACCTCACGAAGTAGTTTTCTGTTGTCGATTGCCTGTTGGGTGATGATGTGCTTGTTGAGCATTTCGGTTTCGAATTCCGGATGAGCAGCCCTTCCCATATAGTCAACTTTCGTACCCATTGGAATGGTATCGCCCTTTTCGTCGCAAATCGAAATATCAACCGCAAAACCATAGTTGTGGAGTCCTCCTCCGTTGGCTGGATTGCTCACATAGATGTTTTTCGAAGTTCCCTTCACTACATTCCACATCTTCTGTTGGATTGACATTGGACGTGCAGCATCGAAAATGATAAGGCTATACTCTGGATGAATCTGCTTCAGTCGTTGCTGGCATTTCTTCAGTGCTTTGGCTGCATCGGGATGGAGAAAGGCTTCGTTGAGGTCGGTATAGAGAACCTTGCCAGTAAAATTGTCTGGTCGAGTGTACATTAAGCTTACCTTGATTGTGGAATCGGCATCCAGAATATTCACATATCCCTGTTTTGCCATTCGAGCAGCAGTGGATTCCTTTGTTTGTTGTGCAAAGGCTGAAGTGCTCGTTGCCAAAAGCAATGAGATAATTAAATATGTGAAGAAATGCTTGTCTGTCTGCATAGATTATATCGAATAGATGATACCTAATTTCCATTCGTGGCTCTTAGCACGAACTGTTGGATAATACTTGTAGTAGGAATTGCGGAAATACAAGTCCAAAGTAATGTTGGCCCTCAGATTTTTGCAGAGATTGCATTGCAGCGACGAGTTGTTGGTGAAGATTGAATGGTTGCCCTGGTCGCCCCAGCAATTGAATCCAAAACCGTTTTCCGTACGGAATGTAATTTCTTCTGGAGTATATCCTTTGATGGTATAAAGTTTTGAGAAATAGAACTGATTCAGGAATGTCAGATGCTTTTTGAGAGAAATAACGGTGTTGTTGCGAACACTGAAACCAGTTCCGAAATTATAGCGTCGGTATGGATAATAGTCGGTTGTGGAACCTCCCAAAACCACATCACTGATGATGGTGTTGTTGGAGAAGAATCCATGTCGGAGTTGCTTTTCTGCATATAATCCCCCGCCGAAACTCACAGCCTCTGAAATCACGGCAAAATTATGAGCATCCTGTGAGTTTTTCGAATAGTGGTCGACATATTTCACGTGCTGATAGAATCCGATATCGTATTTCCAATCCTTCCTATCCTCCAACTGTTTGTCAGCTAATCTACCCATGATTTCCATATAGCCTACGGTTGGATGCTTATCATCAAGATTGGCAAGGAGTGCAATGCTGAACAAATCGTAAGGTTTGCTCTTTCCTCTCTCGTTGAATCGGTTTCCGTAGTTGAATTCAAAGTCGATATAAGGTGCAGCCATCTTGTCCCTATTGCCCTTGTCCTCAATGAAATTGCGGTAACCCAAACCGAGGTCGAACGAATATGGTTGTGGTTGCAGGCGCTTTCCTCTCGACGGACTTATCCTCCATGTTTCGCCTGTGAGCAAACGATGAATGGCTCTCACTGGATTGAGTGCCGAACCGATTATTTCCCTGACCACTCGGTTGGCTCCAACACGTGAATCATCAAAGAAAATATCCGAAACTCGGTGGGTCACTTCGCCTATTGCCGAACCTCCGACACCCGTTGAGAGCAAGTCGTTGATTGATGGTGGGTTGGTTTCGCAGAAATATTCCCAAGTAAGGCTTCCGATGATTGGATAGAGCAACGAAACTCCATAGCTCAAACCTTCATTTCGTGCTGCATTGTAGAACAAACTGCCATGGTAAGGATGGGAGAATTGATTGCCAGAGAAGCTGTCGCCATCCCATACAGGCCATTTCTTGAAGTGGTCCTCAAGTACATGATTGCTTATACGGGCATAATGTCTGTCCTGCACATAATAATCCCAAGCCAGGATGGCAGCATTGATAGAGAGGTCTTTAGCTAAAGCCACTAATGGGCGTTGCTTCACAACCACCAATGTGTCGATGCCTCCAAGTCGTTGGAGGTGCATTTTTCTTCCAAAGATGCTATCATGCCAAATGCTGTCGGCGTAGAGCAATACATCATTATCGTCGACATCACTGTATGTTGCCTCGTCCTGAGCATTGCATCCCAATGCCAACATCCAAATGCTTAATAGTAGTATTATATTTCTTTTCATTCGTTTGTTTCTCTTCTTATAGGATAGTTGCTTCTGAATTCCTCGAATGCCTCCGGATTTTGTTTCAGTTTGTCAGAGTCGCTTCGGAGAGTGTCCACGGAAAGCAATTCAGATTCAGGCAAATTGATTGTTGGAGTGAATGGTTTTCCTATGAAATCAGCTACTGCCATGAGCGACATCTTAGTTGCATTTGCCTTTCCGTCAGCTGAATAACCGGCTATATGAGGCGTTGCAACTATTGCCTTTGCCAGTAATTCACGGTTTATATTAGGTTCGCCTTCCCATGTGTCTACCACAGCATCACATACTTTTCCTTCGTCAATTGCCTTGATGAGTGCCTCGTTGTCAACCACTTCGCCTCGTGCTGCATTGATTAGCAGAGGATGATTGGCAAGGTGGTTAAAGAAGTCGGCATCGGCCATGTGGTAGGTTGGATACTTGCCTTCACGTGTGAGTGGAGTGTGGAATGTGATGATGTCGGCTTTGGTTGCAACTTCCGACAAATCCACGAATTCCCTGCCTTCGAATGTTTCGCCTCGTTCCTTTCTTGGAGGGTCGCAAAGTACGATATTCATTCCGTTTCGGATGGCATCCTTTGCAACGAGCGAACCAACATGCCCAACTCCTACTATTCCCAAGGTTTTACCTTTCTGCATCCTACCTGTCAGTGTCAAGGCATTACGGATATACTGACAAACCGAACGGGCATTGCATCCAGGGCAATTCGTCCATTTTATCCCGATGAAATCGCAGTAATCGGTGTCAATATGGTCGAAACCGATGGTTGCAGTGACAATCATTTTGACCTGAGTATTCTCGAGCAGTTGGCGGTTGCAGCGAGTGCGGGTACGGACAATCAGAACATCAGCATCCCTGACATCCTCATTGCTAATCGACTTGCCCGGAAGGTAAACTACCTCGTCGGCAAGGTGTTCCGCCAATCCTTTCAGATACGGAATCTTATCGTCTGCAACTATTTTCATGCTGCAAAGTTAATGAATTTTTGCTTTGATTATATAATTATTGGCCAAATTAGCAACAAATCCTTACTGAATGACAACTAAAACAGGTGCCAACCCCCATTTGCCACTATCTTTTCATGACAATTGGATAGAGTCGGTTTGTGATGTAATAGAACAACACAGCAAAGAAGAAACCTGCAATCGAATCGATGAGATAATGTGCTTTAATATAGACAGTTCCACAGCAAAGCAGCAAGTAGAATGGGAACATTACCCAGAAGAGCCATTTGTTGCCGGTTCGCCAAGCCAAGAGCATTGTTACTGTACTCATTCCCACATGACTGCTTGGGAAGGCGGCTGTTGGGCGTTCACCTATTTCCTGTGCTCCTATCACGAGTTGACTGAATATTCCCTTGATGTCGATCGACAGCATTTCGGTATGGTCCTTGAAGTAATAGCCCAAATCAGGGAATCCAGTCCAACCATCAGGTCCATATATGTTGGCTAATGCACAGAAATAGTACTGAGGACCAGCCACTGGAAGGAACTGATAGATGAAGTAGAAGAGGAAGAACGAACCAAGGAAGATGAAGAGGGTCTTATCGTATTCGCGCATACGGAAAAGCAGGTAGAACACGATGACCGACATCATCATATAATAATATAGGTAATAGCCCATATTGAATGCCTCACTCCAGAACACGTCAGGTACGGCCTTGTCGAATTCCAATGCTGGCTGGCATCCGAAGAGCAGTTGGTCGAGTCCTGCAAAGATGTGGTCCTTGTATGGGAGTTGACTGCAGAAGTCGTAGTTTTCGGGATACCACCAAATGAGCATCAGCAAAGGAGGGAACGAACGCCACGCCATTGCCAGTTTCTTTGGCATTTTCTTCGAAGTGAAGTATGTGAATACCATCACTGCCACGATACCCAGGCGAAGCATGAGCATTCCGACAGGATCGGTCAATCCATTCCAATAGCAAAGAATCATAATTGTTGTCACACACACATAGAACAATGTGACAACCTCCGCACTCATCAAATCCAGTTTTCTTTCTTGTACCATTCTATTGTTTCTTTCACACCCCTTTCAAGTTGCCATTGTGGGGTGAAATTCAGTATTTCTTTCAATGGCGAAATATCGCAAGTCCAGTCGCGTTGTGCCATTATTTTGTATTTGTCGCGATTGAGCGTACTTGGTTTGCCCGTGAGTTTTGAGAACGATTCGCAGCAAGTGGAAATCATTCTGAGGAACCATAAAGGACTTGTGATGTGGACTACTCCCTTCACTCCCAATTCCTTTTGAATCAAGTCGCTGAATGTTCGTGATGAATATACTTCTCCGTCGGTCACGTTGAATGTCTGTCCGTTTGCTTCTTTTTCTATGGCTGCAAACACGGCATCCACCAAGTCGCGGACATACACGAAGGTAAGTAATTGTGGCTCGAATCCTACGGCAAAGTCAACATGTTGCTTGATTGATTTGGCCATGAGGAAATAGTCTTTTTCTCGTGGTCCGTAAACTCCCGTTGGCCGCATGATAACCCATTTTTTGCCGATTTTATCGGGGAATTTCTCCTTGTAGAAGTTTTTTATCCACTCCTCGGTTTTGAGTTTGCTGTTGCCGTATTCCGAACCATAGATAGCGCTGAGGCTACTCATATACACCAACTGACTTGGCATCATATCGAGTTCGGCCAGGGCTTCGACGAGGTTCTTCGTGCATTGGAAGTTGTGGAGGTCGAAATCTTCCTTCTTCAGACATTTGGTTGCACCCGCAGCATGAACAACAATGTCAAACTTCACGTTGGCATTCTGGAGTGCTTGTTTCAGGAGTTCCTTGTTAGTGAGGTTGAGTTCAATAAATTTCAAGTCGGGCAATTGCAACCACTTCTTGCTCGAAGTGCGTCGCATTGCAGCCCATGTGTCGAATCCTCGTTTCAATGCTTCCTCACACAGAAAACTTCCTATAAAACCACTTGCACCTGTAATCAGGATTGTTCGTTTTGCGTCCATTTCTAAAAAACTTAATGCAAAATTACAAAATAATTGCGAAATAGGATTTACGATTCGCAAATAAATTATTAACTTTGCAACGATAATTCAAATCTCTAACCAAAAAGATGTTTTTCAAAGACAACAGTGAGGCTGAACTCTTCGAGAGTTATGCTATGATGATTGGCATCCCTATCACCCGATGGTGGAGTGATATGTGGGTACAGGCCTATTCATTGCTTTATGGCGTGAGCACTCAAGAGGCCTTGACAGCCATTCAGAAGCGTAATGCCCAGTGGCAGAAGCGTTCTCGCTGCCGTTGTCATTGTCATTGATTGTCTTTCTCTCCAAAGGGTTCCCACGAATTATCGTTTTTTTCCTTTGTATCGGCAGTCCAATCTCCTTCCTTTTCTCCAGAAATTGGTAAGTTCATGTCCATCAACGACCTTTCCCAACTGATGATATCAACTCTGATTTGGGGTTGATTATATATTTTCTTCATTTTTATTTCCACCCTCTTTCTATTTGGTCAATATTTTCTTACCATTCTCTATTACAATGCCCTTATAGTCGTTGCCAACTCTTTGACCAGCCAAATTATATCGTTTTTCACCCATTCCATCGATGATTTCCAGCGATTGGATGGCTGAGGTTTTGCCTATGCAAACTCCCTTCACTTCATTGTAAGTTGTTGAAGTATGGAAATAGGCACGGAACGGATTGACCGTAAGACTACCGGCATTGTGGTATATCTTGCCATTCGAAAGGGCATAGATATTATCTGTTTCGGGCGTGAATACTTGTTTTGTATACACTCCTGCCATTGTCCATCCATCCTGGGATGCCACTTCTTCCACTTCTCCTGTAGGGAATATCTCCACATCCATTGCTGAAAAGTTGTTTTCGGTAGCCGAATAGATGTAGGGGCATTCATGTTTCGGATTGTCCACCTCATCGAATGTAAGGTATCCTGGGTCGGTGTTTGCCTCCGGTGCCAATTCATAGAATTGGATGTTCTTTGGCTTTGGGTTTGGAACGAACGGAAGAACCACAGTGCCAAATCCCGATGGGGCATTACGTTTATAGAAAGCATCTTTGGCAGTGAAACCTTTTGGCACAGAATAGTCGTAGCCATCAGTGATGACGAGATAGTTGCAATAGTTGCCTACAACTACGTTGTGACTATCGTTTCCGTTCATGAGTGTGGCTGCCTGAGTTCCTTCCTTGAAGTACATCAGCGCATTTGGGTTTCGGGGTGTGATAATGCCTCCCAATCCAGTGATCTTTGTGAAGTCGTAACTGGTTGTGGTGAGTTTGGTCTCGTTGTTTAATTGGTCTACAACAAATGAAGGCACAAAATCGGTCAACTGACTGAAATCCAACTGTTCTGGTTCGCCTACGATGAGATATGAGCAGGATGTTATTTTCGGAAATGTTTTGCGGTCGGTGAAGAATGTGTACGAATCGGCATATATGTTATGCATGTCTGTTGATACATCATTGTCCACAGCCACATGAAGCCTCACCACCAATCCCGTACCTTCGGGAATATATGCCGACTCGTCGGTCGAAACGAGTCGGTATTCTTCTTTCTCGAAGTCTTCACTCATAGCCCTTTTCAGTTCGTAAGAGGTAGTTCCGGTGGTTTGATTGTTAAGGCGCGAACCTTCGAAATCCCATTCGGTGATAGTGATTCCTTCGGGTAGGCGAATATCAAATTCTGCCCATTTCACCGCCTCTTCGTTCGACATCCACAGTTCCAATATCCCCTCTGTTCCGGCTGTCAATCGAGTGGGAACAACGTTTATCACATTCTCTGCCATCATTTGAATGGTGCATAGGCACATGATGGCAGCAACACACATTTTCTTCATATATATTATTTTACGGGAACAAGGCGGATGAGGCCTACCGAGTTCTCAGGCATTGTCATCTCGAATGATTTCTTCACTTGTCCGAGGTCGACAGTGTGAGGAACCACAGCTTCTGTGTAGCTGAATCTGCTACCGCCACCGAATGTGAATCCGCGAGGCATTCCAACGCCACGTGAATAGTCGTAAGGTGAATTACCTGCAGTGGCAGCGTTAGGGTCAACATATCCAGCATAGTGGTTTTGAGTGCCCTGGTTCTTGATTGCAGTGTTGTTCGAAGTGATGAATTCCACGCTTGCAGTGTATTTCTGCCCACTTCCGGTGTTGATTGTGAGAGCCTTGTCGGCAGCTTCCGAATTCACGAACTTAATGAATATTTCTCCTGTTTCGGTGTTGATTGTAGGTGAAGTGAATACCTTTTCGTCCTTTGCCTTTCCGTCCATCACGTCAGTCATTTCGAATGCCTTGTTGCCTGCTACGGAGAAGATACTCTGATAGTAGTAGTTGCAAGTGCGCCACATTCCACGGTTGTCAAACCAAATGAGATTTGAGTTCCATTTGTTGAAGCCCTTCTTGCAGAGCAATGGAGCATAGGCAGCCATCACCACCATGTCGGAGTTGCGTTCGAGACTTGTCCAGTAGGCAGCTTCTGCCATTGCCGAAGCATAGTCGTTGTTGCTTCCGTTGTTGGCAAATTCACCTACGAACACACGTGTTGGTCGACTTCTGTCGTATTTGATTCCGTCGGCACCGCGAACCTTATCGGCATTGTAGCGGTCGCCATTCTTATAGAACCAGTCGTTGCCTCTGTAGTAGTGTTCGTCGACGTATGTGTCCTGATATTTAGAGTCGATTTGCGACATGTTTTCATTGAATTCACGTCCATCGGCAGCCGAACCGGCAGTTGAAACGATGATGATATCAGGATATTTAGCCTTGATAGCTTTGTACATGATGTCGAATCTCTCCCAGAATTCAGCACCTCGGTTTTCGTTTCCGATGCCGAGATATTTGAGGTTGAACGATTCTGGGTGGCCCATCTTTGCGCGGAGGCTTCCCCATTTCGAGTCGGTCGAACCGTTGCAGAATTCGATGAAGTCGAGGGCATCATTAACGAAGATATCGTTGAAGCGCTTCTTGTCGGCCTCTGTTTCGAGAGGGGCGATGTATTGATGACCTGCAAACTGACAAGTCACACCGTTGTTGAGCACAGGCAATGGACTTGCACCAAGTGATTCGGCCATGAGCAGATATTCATAGAATCCAACATATTGTGATGTCCAATATCCCCAGTGGTTGCGGAAACCGATGCGTTCCTCCTCTGGTCCTACAGAGTTTTTCCAGAATGGTTGTCCGAAGTAGTTTGTACCTTCCGAAGCACATCCACCTGGGAATCGCATGAACTTAGGGTGGAGGTCGGCCAATGCCTGCATCAAGTCTTTGCGGAATGGACCAGCCTTACCGTCTTTCCATAGTTGTGAAGCTTCAGGAAGGAGAGTGACGAAGTCGAGGAAGAATGTTCCTTCGGCATCAGCCACGATTGCCAAACGGCTGTCCACTGAACGTTCAGCTTGCAGTTGTCCTGTATATTTCTGCCAATCGTCCTTGAGGTTGTTGATAGTGATCACGTTTGAGTTGGCCTTCCCCTGAGCATCCTCGAGGAACACCTTCACTGTTCCCTTGTAGCCCTGTCCCTGGAGATAGAGTCCGAGGTCGTATTTCACGTTTGCATTCACAGGGATTGAAGCCTTCTGAGTGTTGTTCGAATAGTAGTTGCCTTGGCGTTCACTTCCATAAGGAGCAATGCCATAACCGTTGGCAGCGATTCCGAACCCTTCTCCAGCCTTTTCGATGTCGAATCTTACGCTATACTGAACATATCTCAGTTCGTCGTCATGATTATCGTTAGGGTCGAAGTCGTAGTATCTTGGTTGGTTCTTCACCAATGGATGATCGCTCACGAGACGAGCCGTACCTACCGCATTTGTGTTCTTCACCACTGTCCAACCAAAGAAAACGGTGTCGGATTGTGAGAATTCCTTTGCAGGAGCTTCTGGCACCTTATATGCCTGGAACGAGTTGTTCTGAATCAGTTGGGCACAGATACCTCCGTCGAGCGATTGGTTGATATCCTCAAAGAAGATACCGGCCAATGTAGGACTTATGTCTATTCCAGTCTTCTTAGGGTTGAGAGTGAGCGTTCGGGTTTCAGTCTTCTTGAATCCTTGCAGTTGGAGCATCTTATCAGCCATGCGGTAACCCATGAGGCGCATACCTTCAGTGCTGAAGTGGAACTGGTCGCCAGTGCTTTCGCAACCGATGGAAGAAATCACGTATCCGTTCTTCATCACCTTTGGCAAGTTAGCCAACACTTTCTGGTTGAAAGCAGCACAAACGCCACCCTGTTCAGCTTGTTTCAGTTCGCCGGCGAGCAAAGGAATTTCATCGGCCTTGAGACCCAATTCCCTGCAGAGGTCATCATGAATCTTCTTCAAGCGGCCACACCATTCAGGATCGTCAGGATTCGATTCGCCCTGATGCACGAGCATACCCTTGATCACACCCGATTTCTGTGCAATCTTAGCCATATCGAGCAATCGCTGATAAGGATTGTCGCCATATTGCTTGGCCATGTTGCCCAACCATTGACGGCTTGGGTCGGCATTTTCCTTAGCGAGATATTCTGCACAAGCATCCTTGTCCCAGAGTTCCAACTTAGCACCTGCAACCGACACGTTTATCACACCCACTTTGTATTGCTGAGGCAACACCTCGATCATTTTTCTTCCAAAGAAATCCACAGGTCCCATGTTGTTGCCTTCGCGGCAGATAGGAGGGGTAGCCTGATACCAGTTACCCATTTTTCTTCCATATCGAGGCATATCTACGGCAGCCATGAATTGGAAACGTTCATCGGTGAAGTTCTTGTCCTGTTCAGCAGGAGCAGCACCAGCTTCCATGTTCGACTGTCCGAAACAAAGGTAAATAAAGAAGTTAGGATCTGGTTTCTGAGCGTTTGCAGCCGAAGCCACAGCGAACATAGCCACCAGGGCCATCATCGCAATGTTCTTGAATTTCAGGTTCATAATGTTATTTGTTTTATTATTTATTCATCATTCATCGTTTCATCGTCTTATCGTTTGCTCAGTCCCTCCTGAGTGAGAGGAATGAACTTGATGGAGCCATCCTTGTTGAAGTACATGTATTCGGCACATACGCTTCGGCGGCAATCTCCACCAGGTTCTCCGTTGAGATTGTACGAACCGTCATGGTAGATATAATACCATTTGCCCTTGAATTCAATGACAGAAGGGTGGATAGTGAAACCATGATTAGCCGAAGTGCTGATGAATCCACGATACTCCCAAGGTCCCTCAATCGATGTGGCAGTGCTGTATGCCATTTGTTCGGGTTGCACACCTGGAGCATCTGCAGCATAAACCAAGTAGTACAGTTTTTCACGCTTGAAGAGCCAAGGTCCCTCCGAATAGTTTCTCAGTGGCACTTTACGGATTTCCCCGTCCAGTTCCGTCATGTTCTTCTTCAGTTTCACCATGTAGCAATCTCCGTTGCCCCAAGCCATCCAAGGCGTACCGTCATCATCGATAAGCACTGTAGGGTCGATATCTGCATTGCCACGATATGAGTCGGGCGTCATATTGTCAGTGATCAGAGGACTGCCATCCTCACGTGCAGGTCGGAACGGTCCTGTAGGCGAATCACTTACAGCCACATCGATGGCATGTTCCGGTTTGTCCGTGCGGTCGAGAGTCACGTAGTAATAGTATTTCCCGTTAGCTTCCACCATTTGGGCAGCCCACGCACCTCCACGTTGGGCATAAGGGAAATCGCCAGCTTTCAAAACAGCTCCATGAGCCGTCCAGTGCACCATGTCGGTAGATGAATAGCAAAGCCATTCAGGCATGTTGAACCATCCGCCCACTCCGGCCCTGTCGTGTCCCACGTAGGCATAAACCGTGTTGCCAACCACTGTGAAAGCTGGGTCAGCCGTGAAATTATCAGTGAAGAGCGGATTCTGTCCCTCCACTCTTGGCAGAGGTTCGCCCTTGATATACAGATTGCGAATAGTTCCTTGTCGCACTTGCAAGGCATTAGGGAATCCACCAGGGAAACCACGGCCGATCACCCAAATCGAAGCATTATGGCGGAGAGCTTTTCCAGGGTAAGAGAGTGAAGCCGATTTGCCATCCACGGTCAGGGTCAGAGTCGAAGCATCCTTCTTGGCATCATATTCAGCCGAAGCCTCCACTGTGTACCATCTGTTCGTTTCCACCACATCGCCTGCCCAAAGTCGGTGAGCCTCCTCATTCTTATCCACCACTTCCACGAAGAAGTGTCGTGCCGTATTGTCATATCCAAGCGAGATATCCCCGTTCAGCGAATTTTTCCCGATAAGGTGGCTTGCCTTGCCTTCCTTGCATACGAACACCTGTTCCGTACCCAGTGTTCCACATTTCAGATCTGCCTTCACCGTCCACTTCTTCTGCATATCTGCATAAGGCAGAGGGTGGTTGAAGTCGAGTTTATATTCATTTGTGTTCAGGTTCAGTTCTCCCTTCTCTGGGTCGAAATTCCTTAATTTCCAGTCGTTCAGCGTATATTGAGCCGACGCACCCAAAGCCACAACAAAGGAGATGGATAATAAGATTCCTTTCAGGTTCATAATGTTATTTGTTTTATTATTTATTTTCTCTCTCTTTCAAATTGTGGGGGCGAAGTTACGAAAAAATAATTATAACAACGAAAAAATACCGATGAAAATGTTAAAATTCCGCATTCTCTATTGCACATTATATATTATTTAATTATCTTTGTGGGCTGGAATAATGAGATATGATATAATTACTAACAAAACAAATTGATAAATATGAAGAAGTTTTTTATTATGTTTGTGCTTTGCACAATGACTTTAGCGTGTGGATTGATATCTTGCAGTGATGATGATGGTGAAACCATAAAAGAATATGCCGACCTAGTGGTGTATGGCAAGATTTTCACGTCCGAATCCAATGCCATTGCAGAGGCTTTTGCCGTGAAGGATGGCAAGTACATCTTTGTGGGCAATAGGGATGCTGCAGCGAAATATATCAATGCCGACACAAAGGTGATCGACCGTTCGGGTCAAGGTCTCGTGATGGCTGGATGCACCGATGGCCACGGCCACAATATCATGTCGTGCTTCTACAACTACAGCAAGTATGTCATCCGCATGACTGCTCAGGACACTGGTGCCACCATTCTGGATAAAGTAAGGAGTTGGGCCAAAAAGTACGATAACATACCATACATCTATGGTTTTGGATTCGACTACATTGCCCTCAGCACCACGAATGATTTTCCTACTCGCCAACAGTTGGATGCCATCCTCAGCGATGTTCCCGTTTACCTTGCCGACGGTGAGGGACATAAAGGCATTGCCAACAGCTATTGCTTCGAGAAAGCCGGAATCCTCACACCCGAAGGCAAGGTGCGTGATGATTTCAAGTATAAGCAATATGTAGTGGTGGATGAAGACAGTATGCCTACAGGTCTGTTGTTCGAACAGGCAGGCACCTATGTGCGTACTCATGGTTGTATAACCAACGATGGAGAAGATGTGTGGCGCCTTGCAGTTCAGGAAACCCAGTACAAACTCAATTCCATGGGATACACTGCCACCATCGAAGGATGGGCAAACAAGTTTGGTATGGTACCTTATTCTGTGGCAAAGAATATGGATAAGGCAGGCGAACTCACCCTCAATCTTGGAATGGCTTATGAAATCGAAAATCTCAGCAAGGAAGAGGTGGATGCCGATTTGCAGGCAGTGTTTGATTTGAACAAGTCAAATACTACTCGTGTCCACACCAATTTCATCAAGCTCTTTATCGACGGAACTGCCGAAACCGGCACTGGATATATGCTCATCCCAGCACCCGATGGCAGCAATGGTTTCCCTATCTGGCAGCCAAACGAACTGGAGGATTTGACGCTTCGTGCCAACAAGAAGGGAGTGACCATGCACATCCACACCATGGGCGATGCAGCAGTGAAGGAAGTGGTGGATGCCTATGAAAAGGCCTACAAAGCAGGTTATCGCCTTCGCAACCAGATGGTCCACCTCCGCAATGTAGATGAGGCCGATTACGACCGAATGGCCAAGTACGATATCGTAGCATCATGTGGAGCCCTTTGGCATCGTATGCCTGAAGGAGGTGAGGAATATTTGGCAGATGTGTTGAACAAGAAATATATAGACGAAAGTTATCCTTATCAGTCGTTCCTCAACCATAATGTCCACACCAGCATCTCAACTGATACCCCTGCTACATCTGGTTCTCCAGTCGACCCATTCGGCATCATGGAAGTGGCCGTTACGGGTACTCAGACCTTTGGAGAGGCAAACAACTGCCCAACTCCTTACAATACCGAAGATTGTGCTCGCAATCGTGCCGATTTCCTCCGTTCACTCACAATCGAAGGTGCTTACCAGATGCTAAGTGAGAAGACTCGCGGTTCTATTGCTGTTGGCAAGTGGGCCGACTTCATTTTCACCAACAAGGATGTGCTTGATGTAGATGAATGTCCAAACAACCAACTGCACGAAGTCTTTGTTGAAGCCACTTACTTCGAGGGTAAGTGTGTGTACAATAAGTAAACGAAAAACAACCTTAACCAACAACGATAACGGATACGAAAACACCGATGGAAATGCCAAAAAACGCGATTCCATCGGTGTTTTTTAATCTATAACCGTTTCGGTTGTGTGTTCCGAAGTTTTGCCTCTGAATCTACTAACTTCTATCTTCTAACTGCTAACTGCTAACTGCTATCTTCTAACTTCTATCTACTATCTTCTATCTTCTATCTTCTAACTGCTATCTACTAACTGCTATCTTCTATCTACTAACTGCTATCTTCTATCTTCTATCTTCTATCTAATATCTTCTAACTGCTATCTTCTAACTGCTATCTTCTATCTTCTAACTGCTGATATTTACCAAAGCTTTACTCTTCGTTCAGGTGAGAGGTAGAGTCTGTTGTTTGGAGTTACGTTATAGAGTTGGTACCAGTCGTCGATATTGTTGACAATTCCATTGATGCGGTATTCATTGATGGAATGCACATCATTTTCTACCTGTTTGATTCGTTCCTCGAGACTCGAATATTGGGCATACAGAATGGCATATGACTTGAAGAATCGGCGTTTCATCTCCATGAGTTCCTCGCCGCTGAATTTGCCTTCCAGTTCCCTCACCTTCGTGAGATAAGCGATTTCCAGTCCTCCAAGGTCGGCCATATCTTCGGTAGTCGTCTTGAAGCCATTGCAGAAAGTAGTTCCGCCCACATGATATTGACTGAAGATACCAGCCAACTGGTCCTGCTTCTGCTTGAATACGAGTCTGTCATCAATCGACCACCAGTCGACCAGTTCCCCCCTCTCATTGAAGTTGGCCCCATTTGCATCGAATCCGTGACACATCTCATGGCCGATGATATACATGAGGAACGGCATTTCCCGGTTCATGTCCATCAGCAGTGAAGTGCTAGGAAGGATACACATCGCATTGACATTCTGGAGATAGAATGAATTGGCAGAATAAGCCGGCGAACCAGTCATTGGAGTCATGTAGAACGAAGCAATGATATGGTCGAGATTGTGGTTGTCGCCACTGATAGCCATCAGTTTGGAGATGTGTGAGCGACCGATTTCGTGCAGTGCAGAGCAGAAATCCTTTGCTGCAGGCGTTTCAGCCTCATATCTCTCCCAGTCGAGAATTCCCGTGTGGCATTCCATCGCATCGATTTTCTTCCTTGCCCCCGTTTTCGTGTAAGGACTCATCCATTCCGATTGTTCGATTCTTTCAGCCATTGTTCTTCGAAGCGACTCGAAAATCTCCTTGTTCCTTTGTCCGCATTCGGGTTTGACGTACAAATCACAGAAAGCATGCGAAATGTTCATCAAGAGGTTTGGATACAGAGCCGTCATGAAGAAGTTGGCCTGCGAACCAGGATGAAGTATGATATCCATATCGAACGAAACGGCTGCACACCAAAGGAACGCATCGGCAGCCTCCCTCATCTCGTCGTCCATCTTGTCCACGAGAGCGAAGTACTGACTTGTTATACTGTCCGAAGGCACGAAGTCGGGGTTTCTGTTGCCGAGAGCACGTGCAAACCCACTGAATGCACCACGGTTTGTCCTTGAGTCCTCGTAAGATTCCACGTATCTTTTTATCCTCTTACATTCCTCCGAATTGCCCGCATCCAGATTGTCCACCGATTCCCCCTCGTCCTTGATATTGTCCCAAAGATACTTTTCAAACACTCTCGCCTTAGGCAACAGAAGGTTGTATTCATCCTTTATTCCAGCCAGAGTCAACTGCTCATCTTCAATGTCCTTCACCATACCCATCCATACGGCAGTTCCGCCGATTCCGAATCGGTGTCCGTCCAGGAGCATAGGTCTGACAAGGAACAGAGGATAACCATTCCTGCAATATTCGGCAGCCTTTTCAGGGAAATCCTTATCCCCCGAATGGTCGTTGATGCCGTTCAGTCTGTCGCGCATATTGGCGAAAGCCGCAGCCATACCCTCCTCCGAAGCCGTCTCATTCTTCAGTTCGTTGAGCCTTTTGATGGCAGGAGTCGGATTGTCATCCCCATCACTGAACGCTACCTTCGAGAAGTCATCCTCCTGCTGAAACCAACGACTGAGAGGAGTCCAGAAATCCGAACCCTCAGCAACGATTCCCTTTCCGCATACAAAGCGGTAGAAATCATCGCCCGGCAACACGTCAGTATCCGCATACCCCTCGTATTGCCATTCCTCAGGCCCAAAAGGCCCCACTTCGTCTTTCGTACAAGCAGTCAGGCACACCACCATGCCCAAACCGCAGATTAAATGCGTTAGTTTCATTTCTTTCAAGTTCAAGGCCCCCTTCCCGTTCCCCCAAGGGGGAATGATGGGGATGAATTTATATTTTAGTTTTAGATGTGGGTCAAGGGACAGGTACCTGACCCACACTTTTTCCACCGACTTTTGCAACTTTTGATGCACTTTTTCCACCGACTTTATGTTTCATCGGCGTTTTTTAGTCACTGCCTATAATAATGGTGTCATATATATTGGAAGGAATTGGTGCCCTTTCTCTTCCCTATAATCCATGCAATGAATAATGTATGGGATATGAACCTGATTAGGGAATTTCTTACGGAACTTTTCAATAGATGAGAACGTATAGTTCTTACCTGATTTTTCTTTTCATACAACATACTGTTTTGTGGGTGCAAAGATACTATATAAACACCAAACCGAGAAATATTTTAATGATTATTTGCACAAAATGGAGATTTTTATATAGGTTATACTACACCGAATGAAGATTTTTGGCATTTTTACTTCGGTTTCATCGGCAACCATCAGAAGCACAAAAAAGAACGACTAAAAAAGCCCTCATCACGATGATGAGGGCTCAAACTTATTGCGGTCTATTCCTATAATGCTTGGTCAAGTTCCAGGCCCTTCTTTTTGTTCGATTTCTATTAGTGGGAAACACTGGTTTCCATAACGAATGAAATCGGAACATGCATCTTGCAGTTTACAGGTTCGCCACGCTGGGTGCCTGGAATCCATTTGCCAGCGAGGTTGCGGACTACTCTCTTTGCTTCGGTCTTGAACTGATCGAGCACATCTTCGTGGAGGGAAATTCGTTCCTGGGCATAGATGTCGCCATCCTTTGCCTTGTCGTAAGTCGATTGAGGCAGCGGTGTGCGGTCTTCTATGTCACTGACCTTTGTCGCAAGTTGATTGCCGTACTTGTCGACTACGAATTCTATGGTAACGTTTGCTTCCTCACGATAGATACATGCCATTTGCGGATATTTTATCTCGCTGGAAATGTAATTTGCCATAGCCACTGTTCCGCCTGCCCATTCAGGCATGGATTCTGCAATTACAAAGTCTGCATCATCCATTGAACCAGTCTCTTTCTTTGCAGATTCCGTCTTGGATGGAATAGGCGTCGTGTCTGCCGTATCCACCGGAACTGGAGAACCTACGACCGTCAATGTTGGCACATTGATACCTGGGGCAAGGTCTACTATAATGAAGGCAGTACCTTCAACTTTTTCTAAATGACCAATCTTTCTCTCAAATGTCTCGAATCCTGCATAAGAGACTTGAAGGGTTTCTCCGCCCTTTGGAACCTTGAGCGTGGCGGCACCATTTAGGTCAGTAACTCCATGACAGATGATTCGATTGTCCTTATCCTTGATAAGTACATTTGCCTTACTGAGACAATCCCCTCCTTTTTCCTTGACTGTGACTGTGAGAACAACAGGGTCGGCTTCTGACCCCTCCAAGGAAGCCACTTCTGAATTTTCCTCTAAAGGGATAGACTCTACTATCTGCACTTCAGTGAGGGATTGAGTCGGATTGCTGACTATCTGCGAAGGAAGGAGCAGCGGAGCTTTGGCCTCCTCATCCTTCAGGACTTCGGACACATCGTTGATTATGGCAGGACGTGCAAATGCAGCAAGTGCGATGCCGGCAAGCGGAAGGATGTAGAGAACCTTCAGACGTGCCATTTTGCTTGATTGTTTTCTGTACATCATAACTAATCGTTTTTTAATTGAGTGTTGATTAAAACCGTTGGCGAGCGGCTGCAGTCCACTGCCGGTGGAATTGTTTATCAAAAGCATTTGATATTCTGTAGGGTTTGCTCCGGAGAGCATTACTGCCTGGTCGGCTTCGTATTCGTGGACATCACACATATCGTGACGGAGCATCCACGAGAACGGAAGGAACCAGAGCATATTTGAGGCGAAGTCACACAGAAGCATGTCGAGCGAATGATGCCGACGAACATGGGTGAGTTCGTGTATGATTATAGATGACGGACCTTTGAGGTCGTTCTCGTTCATCACAATCCAATTAAACCAACTAAATGGAATCTGCACCTTATTATTAGTAAGGAATGTTGCGCACTTCGGCAATCTGGAATCCTTGCACTTGCTACTGCCGGCAATAACTTTTGCCAGCGAGAAGAACGACACAGCATATCTGAGCCAGAAGAAAACGAGTCCGAGTGCGTAGATGAGAATTAGGATGCGCGGAAGATTCAGATGGAAAGACGATGTTTCAGCCTTAGGAGTAACTGAAATCTCGGGATAGACAGCTACGGATGTACTTTTGCCTTCTGAGAGAAAAGTGGAGGATGTGATTGCTGTCTCAATCTGCGAGAAACTTGAAGAGGTCAGTGTCT
Source organism: Bacteroidaceae bacterium (assembly GCA_024398435.1). GTDB lineage: Bacteria > Bacteroidota > Bacteroidia > Bacteroidales > Bacteroidaceae > Colivivens. The sequence continues at coordinate 24,777 of JAKSJD010000004.1, forward strand.
CGTGCGAGGTGGTGAACACGCAGAACGGCATTACCATACTCAGAACGAGAATGCAGAGCAGTACTGTACGGTTGAAGGTGTGGAATGTCTCCTTTCGAAGGAACAATCCGTAGAGGGAATAAAGCAACGCGAGGCTTATTGCCCATTTGAGTATGTAGATGAAGAATGATGCCATAGAATATGGGGGCTTTTAGCCATTAGCTGTTAATTGTTCATTTATTGTTAACTATTCTTCAGTTGTTCGAGGAAGGCAATGAGTTCGTCGCGGCTAATCTTTTCCTCGTGAACAAGTGCAGAGACGACATTCATATAGGATTTATCGAAATAGCGGTCGACGAAACTCGAGAACTTTGTTTTTCCATATTCGTTCTGTGAGACGGACGGTGCATAGATATAGCCCCTGCCCTTTGCCTCGTGAGAGAGATACCCTTTCTTCTCAAGAAACTGAAACATGGTTGCGATAGTGTTGACATGAGGTTTTGGATCAGGGTAGATTGCTACAATGTCCTTAGGAGAACATGGACCGTACTGCCATATCATCTCCATAACTTCCTCTTCCTTATTCGTGAGTTTTTCCATACTTTTTGTATTCATTAATTCAACTATTTTTTTAGTTCGCGATGCAAAAGTAGTAATAAAAAATAAAACCGCCAAATATTTTGACGTTTTTTAACTATTTTTTTAGTTAACTTAATTCCGCAACACTTTAATTTAACATTATTTATAAGCTCCTGGGTCAAGGGACAGGTACCTGACCCGCTATAGCTGCTAGCTGAAATTCTGTTTAATCTTTTAATCTCAAAGCGTGACAATTGTCACGGTTACCTTGTTTGTTTTTGAATCATGTTCCTAGCCATCATTCTTAACATAATAATACAACGATTCTGGAGTGAGAAAAGGATCAGCATCGAGATAAGTGATAGCAATCTCCAGAGGCACTTCAATCCCATACATCTCCCTCACCTCCTCCACCAACAATTCAGGAGTCGTCGTAATCATCCTATTCTATATTATATATTATAGTTTCGTTTTGTTGATTAATATCTTATTCTAATGAATCAGGTAACTGTCCCCTTGAACCATTTGTTTATTCCATCAATGATGTTCTATATTCGATGAGTTTGTCAGCGGGTCAGGTACCTGTCCCTTGACCCGTTGTTATTTGTTGATTACGTTTATCCATGCAGAAATAGTGTCAAGAACATTTGAAGAGATGGTCTCCTCTATTTCTCCATATTCGACAACTAATCCCGTCTTGCAATTCTGAAATAGATGGTTGAGATTGTCTAATGCCAAAACCTTCTTATCTTTAGTTTTTAAATTATTCTCCAGAAGACCAAGGTTCGTCTCATAATCTACTTGAGTGTCAAGCTTTCCGTTTAGTGCAAGTACTGGGCACTTTATCTTATGCAGCTCCTTACTCGGATCAAGCTGAAGGAAATACAGGAACCAAGGATTTGATGCTTGTTTCATGGCTGCATTGAATTTAGTTGCAAGCGAAGCATCCAAGTTAGTTGGGGCAGTTATTTCATTCGCTGCTTTTCCGGCAATGAGTTGGTCAAATCCGTTGTTCAAAGCATCGCAAAATGCACGAACCTGATCTGATGGAACACCAACTTTACTCAACAAAACGCTGTTCTGTTTCAGAAGACATTCTTTTCCATTGCCTACCATGCCGGCCAAAGACACGATAAAATCAGCCTTACCCTCTTCTGCAAGAAGCAGGGCGATTGTTCCTCCCTCGCTATGTCCAAGAATGCCTACGTTGATGAATCGTTCTCGTAGCAGTTTGATTGCAGCAAGAGCATCATGCTTTAGATGATAGGTTGTGTAGTTGACGAATATTTCATCCTTGTTTCCCCAAAAGCGATCGTCGTATCTGAGTGTTGCAATCCCTTTTCGTGCTAAGGCATCTGCTATCACAGCAAATGGCTTATGGTCAAATAGTTCTTCGTCACGATTCTGCTGACCACTACCTGTCACCATGACTACAGCAGGGGTGTTCTTGGTATAATTCTCTGGCAATGTCAATGTGCCATGTAGTTCAACCTCTCCATCCTTGAATGTTACTTCTTCTGTCTTGTAAGGAAATGGCGCAACTGGTGTTTGAGGACGTTTAGGCTTCTCTATCTCTGCCTGAGTGAGGGTAAGGGGAAAAGACATGCCAGATTGCTTGAAGTTTCCCGATATTTCCTGACCATTCATTTTGCCCTCGTAACTTGCTCCAATCATAGGAATAGCAATTACCACCTCTCCATTGTCAGATGGTGTCCATTCTGTTTTTATGCCCTTTGCTCCTTGTTTAGGAGAATCCATCGTACAACCTTTGTCTGAGAAATTAAATACGAGTGGTAGTTTTTGCCCCATTACATTAAGTTCTCCAGACCAGCTGCCAGTCTGGGCATGTCCAGCGATGATAGACATGCAAGCTATTGTAAAAGAAAGAATTTTCTTCATAAATATTTTGGTTTATTGATTAATATCTTATTCTAATGAATCAGGTACCTGTTGCTTGAACCTGTCCCTTGAATCACTATTAGAATCTTTTAAATAAAAGCCCCGCCGCTGCGGGGCCCCAAGTTTAGTGAATTAAAATTTAAGTAACCTATCTTATATATTATTATTATATAATTCAGCAGATCAAGCAACTGTCCTGTTGGTGTAAAAAAATACACACTATTAAAGTTTTAAAACACCATTCATAGTGGTGTCTTTAAAGGTGTGCCAAATCTCAAGTTCAACCATTTTGTAATCATCAAATATTTGCTTAAGATATTCAATCTCGAATACCAAACGGAGGTCGGTCTTGTCTTCATTCTTTTGACCTTCCTTACGATAGCCAAGGCGTGCTATCTTAATGTAATAAAGATCGCGGATACCCTTGCCTGAAAAATAAGGCATGAAGTAATAGAGTTTGTTGAGCGCAACTGTTGAAGGGAATTTTTTACCAGTATAGTAAATCTTCGCAGAGCCATCAATATATTGCTCCCAGTTGTCTTTTTTGACATTGCAAATGAGGAGATTCTTGGTGATGTCAACATCCAACAATTTCTTCTCGGAAATTTTTTCATATTCAGCCTCGTCATCCTCTCGAGCCATGAAGTTCTGAGTAATTGGACTGAGCTCATATTGGTCGAAGAGATCAAGAAAGTTGAGTTGTTTATATATCGGCCCAGATTTTTTTTCTTTTATTGGACAAAATGCCCCTTCTGGATTTTTACCCAAATATTCTTTGATTTCATCGACGTTAAGTGTACCATGAGAAACGATAGCTTTTTCAAGTTGTTTAGCGACATACCACATTAACACTGGAGGTACAGCATTTCCTATTTGTTTATAAGATTTTGGCTCTGACTCATTCAGGATAAAATTTTCAGGGAAAGATTGAATCCTTGCAGCTTCACGAGGAGTAAATCTTCTGTATAGCTCTGATGTTGCATCTACAAGGAGAATGGGATCTCTCGAATTCATGCTTGTTTTTGCAAGATGGGAAGTAATTGTCAAACAAGGTTTAGACAAGTCTTGCCATAGTCCACGTTTCATATTATTCTTGGCATTCTTTACACCTTGAACTGCTTTTGAGGAGAAATAATATTTTTGTTCACTTATATCTAATCTGTCAATAACAGCCCCTAATGGAATGGCTTCCGTCTCTGTACAAATAGGGATCGGATACTCATAATTGAAAACGAAATCATTACGAATACCAATTATGATAACGCGTTCCCTTCTTTGAGGTACTCCGTATTCTACTGCTTTTAGGAGCTTGAATTGCACACGATACCCACATTGACAAAATTCGCTAATTATCTTATTTATAATATTTCCTCCCTGTAGGGTCATAAGTCCTTTAACATTCTCACATATAAAATATTTAGGATGTTTTATATTCAAGAAGCGTACTATTTGTTTATAGAGTTTTGCCCTATCATCATTTGTGTCTTTTGTTGGGTTAACAGTACTAAATGACTGACATGGGAATCCTCCTATCATAATGTCAACATCAGGGATTTGTTCAAAATCCACTTCCGTAACATCAGCGCATACTGCCTTGTGCTTGAAATTCTTATTGTATGTGTCAACCGCCCATTTGTCGAAGTCAGCTGCATATACGATTTCAAAAGGAAGTTCTTCGTACTCTTTACCTAAGTACGTAAAACCGCCTACCATGCCAAGGTCGGAACCGCCACAACCACAAAATAAAGAAGCAACTTTCAATTTATTACTGGGCATATCTTTCTTCAATTACATTTGAATCAAAATTCATTTGGTAGACAGTAGGATGAACTTCTATAATTCCATCTTTAGCCTTCTTAAATGGGTTTTGGATTCTGACTATAAACGTCTTTGTCTTGGTAAAATATACGCGATAAATATTATAGTATTCTCCATACTGTTCTGCAGCAACCCATTCTCTAGCTGTTATATTCAGGGAATCCATCCAACCTTCATTACCAAAGTTAGGCTCGGTCACACGCTTTGTTGCTTTTACCTCAATATATCTTGCAAACTCAGGACGTGAAGGATTCTCGTCTGCCTCAATCGAAGATATATCATAGCCAAGTCCCTTTATCTTACCAAGCAAAAGTACTTTGTTAACCAAACGTTCCTTGTAATTACGAACTCGTTCTTGTTCCAGTCTGAATACCAGTGCTTCACCTTTATCTCCAATGTCAACAGTAGATTCTGTAGCACCGCTATGAGCTTTTTGGTCTTCTCGACCGACAACAACAATGTCTGTCAGGAAGTTAGTTTGCGTTTTAAGGAGTTCTTTGTTAAATGTACCATAACAAGCCTTCCAATCTTCCAAATAGATTATACGCTCTTCTTTTGTCGATAAAGAATAACTGTATGCATCGAACTTAAAGTTGTTGCGATTCTTGATGAATATCGCAATGGCTTCTGTTTCTTCTTTATTCAACCAAATATAAGTGGCATCCGTTTCTACGATATTGGCAAGTTCAAGCAAATTAAATTGCTCTTTAATGTGTTGCCAATCTCTCGAACCGCTAAGTATTGCTCGCTTGACTTTATTCTTGCGGTCAGCCATGATACGCTCATATACTTCCTTACAAGAAACATTGCCTTGAAGTACATCAAGATTGTTAAGTACATAGAAACCGATTTCTTGCTTTGTCAACAATTCCTTTTCCAGCTGGCTCTGTGCATAATAAAGTAATTCAACGACATAACAGAAAGGCTTGATATGAATCTTGTTCTTCATATCGTCATTTACGAACTTAATCCATTTCGCACCATTTGGGAACTGGAAGTTCAAGCACAGATTCTTGAAAAACGTAGGATAGTCATTATTCTCGACCAAATGTTTGCAAGAATTTGATTCATAGATATAAACCTTTCTATCACTATCCTCATACTGAGGATAATACAATCCCAACAAGGTTCCCGCAATTTCTGTTAAGTGGTTCTGAACTGTTTTTTGTTTATTTTCTGGCAATTCTTCGTATGTAGATGAACCACATAAAGCCTTTGAAAGAGTTCTATAGCAAGAAACCTTGAATACTTCTTCTTCACAAGGACAATACTTATGAACCATGTTTGCATACAACGGAAGTAGGTCCTCCATGTCTGTCTGGCTTTTGCCTCTGATTATAGTACAACGGTACTGATGTTCTGGGATGTAACTCATATTTGTTCTTTTAAAGAGTTTGCAATTGTTTCTGCCATAATTGGTGGTACGGCATTACCAACCTGTTTTAACTGACTTGTTTTTCCACAAAGAAAAATAAAGTCATCGGGGAACGACTGAAGTCGTGCTGATTCCCTAACGGTTGGCACTCGGTTATATTCATAGTGGAAGTGATGATTATGTCCTGTATCAATTGTGATGCTTGGTTTTTTGCTGTTTAGACGTGTCCAAGCAATGTGCACTTTGCGTGTTTGTTGTAATTCTAACGGCAAGTCCTTATAATTCCCCCCATCAGGAACCAAAGCTATAATTCTTTGAGTTTGTTCCGTATGGACGGTAATGTCATGATTGTGCAAACATGATGTATTCTTACGCATCAATCTTTGATAATCACTCTGTGGCTCAGTTGGATATTGCCCCCCCTCCACTATGCTATATTCTGGTAAATCAGACAAAGCATCCTTTGTAGTCACATAATCTTGTATAGTCTTTTGAGGGTACTCAAATTCTTTTCCATTGAGCATACCGACAAAAAATGCTCTTTTACGATTCTGGGGGACACCATAATCTGATGCTAACAATACTTTGTAAACTACCTTGTAACCTAAATTAGAGAAATCCCTCACGATTGCATCACTAACCATACCTTTTCCAAGTGACAATATATTGGGTACGTTTTCGAGAACAAACGCTTTGGGTTTATAGTATTTTACCATACCTACGAAGCCTTTGTATAGTTTGTTTCGTTCATCATCGACTACTCGCTTACCTGCAATGGAGAATCCTTGACAAGGTGGACCACCAATAATTACATCTACCTTCTGACCTTTGATTAGACTGTCAACTTCTGAGTAATCAATAGATGACAGGTCTGCACAAAGTGTTTCACTTCCTTTGTGATTATACTTGAAGGTGGTAAGGGCATCTTTCCATATATCAATGCCTAACAATATGTTATATCCAGCCTTCTCAAAACCCAATGACAAACCTCCACAGCCACAGAACAAATCTAATACTGTATATTTTTTTTTCTTAGCCATTTGCTCTCCTTTTACATGAATCACTCTCAGATTTTTATCTCCTCACATATGTTACGTTTACCTATAAACCAATTTAGGCCTGATTCAATAAACCAACAATACGAGCTTTTATGTTTTCGTAGGTTGTGTTCAACTTATTTTTAGCAACCCTTGTTAATCTTGAGGTATGAGCAAGAGCATCTCGAATTGGCTTATATTCGCTAGCATCTTTGAACAAAGTATTATTTTTTCCCTTACCTTCTTTTCCTTCAACTAAGAAAACTAAATCGTCCATAGAGCAATACGATAAATCAGAGTCGTCCATTCTGATATTAATACTAATATTTGCCTTGTTTTTGGCTTCTTCAGCTCTCTTTCTCCAGTCTCCCAAACGTTTATTCCAATCATCAGGAAAGGGGATTCCCTTTTCTTGGATGTATTTACGCAACAAATTTTCAGAGAGAAAACATTCTCCATATGATGCAAAATTGAATTCTGCGTCATCTCTTAACTCATTAAGCCAATTATCAACTTTTTTATAACTTTCTTTATTGTCTTTTGAAGGTTTAAAGTCCTCTACAACCACATTGAAAAATTCCTGGGACTTACGCTGTTTTTTTGTTAATCGAGGATTTTCGGAATCTCCATCTTGATTGATCTCAGAACGCCAGATGTCCCAGTCATTAATAACTGTTTTTAGAAGTCCTTCCAACTCTTTCAATAAAGAGTTAAACTTTGGATCGTCCGGAACAACTCCTTCGCGACTACTTGTGAAACGATCATACTCGTCATCTAATTCATCAAAATGAATCTGACCATATAGATAGCTCTCAACGATTCGAGCCGTTGGGATATGTCGCAAAACATCTTTTTCCCTTAATCTCCCATTTACATATAAGTCTATACTTATTTTTTCTTCAGTGCCCCTAATCTTTAAATCCGAAGGGGTTTCAACAGATGCTAAAAATCCTTTAATTTGTTTATTGTCAATGGAAATATTTTTTGTCTTTTTGAATGCGCCGTCATTTATGTAGGGATCATCAATACCATTTATTGTCCATGCAAATTGCGTCTTCTCTTTTATTTGAGACAATTCGTCTAATGTTATAATTTCATCATTAATGAAAATATTGAAGGAAGAATCCTTAAGAGAAAAACGAAAATATAATGCCACGAGTTTGCGTATATAGTCAATCCTATTACGTATTCCGTCTTTGATACCATTAAAAATAATAAGTGTACCTCTACTACCTAGAATTGCAGAGTATTTTCTTATCGCTTGTTCTTCAAGAATGCCAAGCTTATAATCAGTGGAGCTTTTATCATCTTTTATAGCATCATCTAACCCTGAATTGTCAATAACTCCTCCAACAATGTCTGAATCCTCTTTTTTGGTGAGAATAGTTATTGTTTGAGCACAAGACAATAGAGCTAGCTTCCCGATGCCTTTTCGGCCTATATAAGGACGACCGCTTTTTGTGTGAGACACTTTGTCCTTTCGTTTGGAATAGCCAATTTTAAGGAACTTATTCTGAAAGTCCTCTTCATCCATTCCCAGCCCATCATCACGAACAAGAAGTTCCTTCTCTTCTCGATCAATAGTAATATACACATTTTGGGCATCCGCATCCCATGAATTAGATACGGCTTCACCTAATACGGTTATGAAGCTTCTATACAGATTTCTACCCAAATGATTCAGTATACTTAATGATATGTTAAAATTATATTCTTTCATATGGTGTATATTTTATATGAATTTTGATACTTTCTGCAATTACTGCTCCCAATTTTGGAGGTACCGCATTTCCAATATAGCGTGATGCTTTGGACAGAGAAACCTCTTGCTCATTGGGAAAGAACTTGTATGAAACAGGGAATGTTTGGAACATAGCTGCCTCTCGTGCTGAAATTGCCCTGTTCTGTTCTGGATGCCCAAAACGGCCATTGCCAATCCCTGTGCATAGGGTTGTCATCGTTGGAGCAGGTTCTTCCCATACCATACGCCCGTAAACACTACCGAAACTTTTACCGCTTTCTTTCTTGTGACAATCTAAGAGCAATTCTTCCGGCCAGTCTTTCCAGCTTCCTCCATATGGCGTTGCTAACATTCTACGCATATTTAAAGGAGACAACTCTCGGCTGCGATGTAATGGATCCGAAGGACAAGTTCCGCCAGCTAATATCGGTGGAAGATTGCTAATAACATCTCGTACAGTAACATAGTGATCTTTGGTGTGAGTGGGAGGAATTAGCTCAATCTTTCCGAATCTTGAAGCCAACAGCACCAAGCGCCTACGAGTCTGCGGTATCCCATAATTAGGACAATATACGACTTTGTATCCTACATTATAACCTTCTTCCTTCAACACCTTCACGAAATCTGCCAAAACAGACTTTAACTTAAATGAAGCAATGGCAGGAACGTTCTCCATTGTTACGATATCCGGATGTACCTCTTTTACCAAGCGCCCGAATTCGTACAATAAGTTGTATTTGTCCTTATCTTTGTTCTTATTCTTAAATGCATACGAAGAGAAAGGTTGACATGGTGCACATCCTGCTAAAACCCTTATAGATTTTTTAGAATATAAGGGACTGATGTCTTCCTTGGTAACTTGTCGGATATCTTTATAATTAAATTTTGCTTCATTATTTGTTTCGTAAGCATATTGACAAGTCGAATCCAAATCAAAGCCAGCTAATATTTTGAATCCTGCAGACTTCATTCCATAACTAAGCCCACCTATTCCACAGAATAAGTCAACCACTTCTATGGCTGGTAGCCTTCCACGTCTTTTATGTACTTTACCTTGAGTCATATCTGTTCTCTGTTCCTCGTAAGATTCAATGGATGGGTACATGACCCGCTTCTTTCGTTTCTATTATTATTTTACTTTCAGTCGGTTTTGCTGCCTATAGGAGCAGCGGCCTATAAATGAAAATTAATTTTCGCCTACAAATATAAATAAAAAATTAATAATGTGGAAGAGAAAATGAAAAAATATTTATATTTTTCAACTAAATGGATACATGATGGGGCAAAATGGTTGGGGGGGGATGCACTGAAAAGAGAATGCTAGGATTTAATTTCCCGTGCTCACTCTCATCAGATATCCAATTGCAGTAGTTATTCAGGACTACATTGATTGCCCATCTACTGGCTGGAGAAAAAATACCTGGCCGTATTGTATTCTCCAAAACCCTTGTTTTTGTTGATTTTGCAATGCTGCACAAGCAAAAAAACAACCCTAACCAACAACGATAACCCTAACGATAAAAGTTAAGAGTGTAGAGTTGAAAAGTTATAAAAGTGATAAGAGTGATAAGAGTGCAAGAGTTATAAGAGTGTAGAGATTACAGAAATTTTAATTCGACGGAGTCAAATCAACTGCTATCTAGTATCTAATATCTCCTAACTTATATCTTATATCTATAAACTGGTATTTTATTCGACTTGCTTTCTTTCTTCTTTCTCTGTTCTTTCTTCTTACTTATAAATAATCAAAGACTTTGTTATGCAGTAGGATAATCTTAAATAATTATCCTACTGCAGCTTTGACGCACATACGCGCGAGGTCAATAGTGGAAAATTTGACCTCGCGTATAATTTAGATGCAAGAAGGACAAACTAAGACAAACTAAGACAAAGAGTGACAAACTGGGACAAAGCCTACCCTTTAGTTTTCATTTTGCCGTATATTTGCAGTCGGTTGGTAGAGTTTAATTCAGTTCACGATTATCGGTTATCGGTTCACAGTTAATTATATGCTGGATACATAGTGGAGAGATTATAGTAGAAAGTGGAAAAGTGCAAGAGTGTAAGAGTGTATTGCAGTGCAGCACCTTGCAACACGGAACTAAAAACATTATAAGAAATGGGGCAAAACATTATAAGGAATGACCCAAAACATTATAAGAAATGACCGTAAACATTATAAGGAACAGACCGATTTCTTATAAGGTTATCGACTTGTCGCTTGGTTTATCCAAGAATGAGGCAAAACATTATAAGGTTTTTTGGTCGGCAAAGCGGTATCAGGATTCTTGCATTTTGGATGCTCCAATATGAGCGTTTTTGCGTGAAGCAATTCAGACCAATTCACCGTTCGCTTATATATATATGCGAATCGGTATATTGGTCAAAATTTTTGCTCGAAGTTCGGAATTATTAACACAAAGCCATCGTTAACTTTTCGTTTACTTTTTCCACTCTTGAACCTATAAACTTTGAACCTTGAACAAAAACCGAAAAATGCATTTTTATTCAATTCAGCAATCGTATTGAACAAAAAAGTATGTTTTTCTCCAATACAATGATTATTATGAACAAAATTTTTTGGATTGCCTTCGGCAGATATCTAGAGAAAATCAAAGAGAAAATCAAATAAAAATAAAAAAATGACTATTTCCTTTGTACTTCGCTCGATTTGCACTATCTTTGTCACCTGATTTGCAAATAGAAATATCAAAACAAAGAAAAATAGGACATACAACGCATTATGAGAAAAAAACTTTTATCTCTCGCCCTCATGGCACTCGTGGCTTGCAGTGCTTGGGCACAGTCTCCCAACAGTGACTACCTCTGCTTCACAGCAAACACAGCGGGTTCAACGGTTGAATTGGTTAAGAATGGCGATGCATGTGATGTCGTCATTCAATTCAGTACCAATCATGGTGATTCTTGGCAAACCGTTGACTTTTCAATAGAAACAACAACTGGTGTAATCCTACTTAACGATGCAGGTGACAAGGTCTATTTCCGCAATGCTGCCGATGAAGTGGCAACTGGATTCTCGCTAAACAGCAATAGTTATTACCAGTTTAAAATGTCTGGCAACATAGCTGCCAGCGGAAATGTGATGTCGCTTATTGACAAGAGATGCGGGGCAACTACCATACCTTGTGCAGGTTGTTTCTGTTGTTTGTTCTATGAGTGTCAAAGTCTGATATCTGCTCCCGAACTGCCTGCAACGACTTTGACAGACTATTGCTATGGCAGCATGTTCTGCAAATGCCCAAATCTGAGAACTGCTCCCGAACTGCCTGCAACGACTTTGACAGATAATTGCTATGGCAGCATGTTCCATAGTTGTACAAGTCTGAAATCTGCTCCAAATCTGCCTGCAATGACATTGGCAAATAATTGCTGTCAGTACATGTTCAAAGATTGTATAAATCTGGAATCTGCTCCAAATATGCCAGCAATGACATTGGCAACAAAGTGCTATTTATACATGTTCGCTGGTTGTACAAATCTGAAATCCGCTCCTAAGTTGCCTGCAACGACATTGGCAGACTATTGCTATCAGTATATGTTCGAAGGTTGTACGGGTCTGAAATCTGCTCCCGAACTGCCTGCGACGACTTTGAAAACAAGGTGCTATCAATACATGTTCAGCGGCTGTACGGGTCTGACATCCGCTCCCGAACTGCCTGCAACAACTTTGGCAACGGCAACTTACTGCTATTCAAACATGTTCGAAGGTTGTACGGGTCTGACATCTGCTCCCGAACTGCCTGCAACGACTTTGGCAAATTATTGCTATCAGTACATGTTCAAAGGTTGTACGGGTCTGAAAACTGCTCCCGAACTGCCTGCAACGACTTTGAAAACAAGGTGCTATTATTACATGTTACAAGATTGTACAAGTCTGAACAATATCAGTGTTGTTGCTGTTAATGCTACTAATTCAAAGGACTGGGTTAAAGGTGTTTCTTCTTCTGGCACATTCGCATGTCCAAGTACGGTAACAACGACTTCTCCTGGCACTTCAGCAAATCCTGTTGGCTGGACAGTCAAAAACTCCTACGACCTCACTATCACTGACGCTGGTTGGGCTTCAATGTGCGTAAACCTGCCATTGCAGGTTCCTACGGGTGTGGAAGTATATTATGCAAGTGCAGTGGACGGAAGCACAATCACCTTGACTCAGATAGAGGCAGGTACAAAGATTGCCACAAAGACAGCAGTACTCGTAAAGGGTACAGGCACAGTGTCATTCCCAATCATGGGCGAAGCAGGTACGGCATACACCGACAACCTCTTCGTAGGAACATCTGTCGACAAGGCCTTCAATGCAGATAAGAATGGCGCTGTATATGTACTCTCTCAAGTTGACTCTACAGGCAAACCATTGTTCCAGAACTACGTAGGCACAACTCTCGGCGCTCATAAGATTTGGTTGCCAGCCAGTGCAGTAGGCGACAGCAACGTGAAGGAACTCCACTTCGTATTCGACAGCGAGAAGACTACAGGAATCAACGTTATCGAACGCTCTGACAACTCCGGCAACGGCATGATGTACAACCTCAACGGTATGCGCGTCGATGGCAACTACAAGGGTATCGTGATTATGAACGGGAAAAAGGTTTACAACAAATAAATGAAGGAGGACAAAACAATGAAATATATTAAGCCACAAATTGAGGTTATCACCATTTCATCACAGGCTACAATGACGACTGTTTCGATCATAGGCGGCGACACCGAAATACAGCTCGGCAAGTATCGCAACAACGAAAACGACTTCGGTGGCGGTGCGTGGGAAGAATTCTAAATGACTATGAAGCGTATCCATAATTATATGTTTGCAGCTTTGCTGCTGTGCTTGGGCGGTAATGGTTTTGCCCAGGAGGATGTGACGAGCAAATACGTGACGAACCCTTCGTTTGAGGACGATGACATCGCTTCGCTCTCGGTCGTGAACAACAGTGCCGACGGATTGCGTGGATATTCATGCTCGAACCCTAAGGGATGGACCGTGACGGGGGCCGACGTGGTGAAACTCATCGTCACCGACGATTGCTATGCCGACAACAACTTCGGTAAGTTCACTACCATTGCCGACGGTGAACAGGCCTACTACCTCAGAATGGGTTGGAGCACGGGACAGTCGTCGATGAAGCAAACCATCGCCAACTTGCCTGCGGGTAAGTACAAACTCGTGGTGGCCATGCGTTCGGGATACGTCAACAACGCCACTTCATCGGTCAGTGTGAAATGTGGTTCGGGTGCCACGACCGTTGCCTTCACCGGTGGCTACAACGGTGTGTTCGGTTCGTTGCCTTGGACGGATACGGAGGTGGTCTTCGAACAGGAACAGGACGGATCGGTCGTAATCGGTGCCGACGTGCAATGGCTGAGTGGCGGCTCGTGCGTGATGTTCGACAATTTCCGCCTCTTCAAATTGGCCGACGACTATGAGGAACCCGACGACCCAACGGAGAAGGATGTGGATTCGCCTACAGAGGGTGTGATCACATCGGAATTCGTGGCTGAAGCAGATATGAAGGCAGACCTCCTGCAGATGTTGGCCAACTTCTCGAAATATATGGTCAACGACTTCCAGGAATGCCAGTCGCCTAACAACAAGAACGAGGCGTGCGGTGCCTTCAGGGGCGAGAACACGATGGCCAACAACGAACAGGGAGTGCGACCAAATGCCGACCTCTCGATGATCTGTGCGTTCCTCGTGAAATACGGAAAACCTGCGGGAGTGGCTCTTCCATCGGGCGTTACATGGAACCGACTGGAAGACATTGCGATGAAATCGCTCGTTTTTGCCTATTCCACCCATAAGGCCAACAAACTGAAGACTTGCTCGGGCGGCAACTACTGGGGTTCGACCAGTACGAGCGATGTGGCGTGGGAATCGAGTCTCTGGGCTATGTCGGTGGCTTATTCGGCTTTCTTCCAATGGGACAAACTCAGCGACGCGCAACATACATATATCTATAATCTCCTCAAGGCCGAATGCAACTACGAACTGAACCGCTCCATCCCTACTGGATATTCGGGCGACACGAAGGCTGAGGAAAACGGATGGGAAGCCGACATACTGGCTGCAACGCTCGGTCTCTTCCCCGACGACCCTCTGGCCCCAAGATGGTTTGCACGACTGAGGGAATTTGCCATCAACAGTTATTCTCATCCTTCGGATGCCACCAACCGCACCGTCATCGACCCCGACTACGACAAGAAGACCGTGGCCGACCTCTACAAAGGTCAGAATCTCTATAAGGACTATACTCTCCAAAACCATAACCTCTTCCACACTTCGTATCAGAACGTGGTGATGCAGGAACTGGGTGAGGCGGCGCTCGCGCTCAAGATGTTCCAACTCGGCATCCACGGAACGGAAAAATGGAAGACCAACGCACTGATGCACCATAATCAGGAGGTGCAGGACAGTGTGCTCAACTGGCTTGCACTGGCCGACGGCGAACTGGCTATGCCTAACGGCAACGACTGGAGCCTCTTCCTCTACGACCAAATCACTTCGTACTCTACATTGGCTTGTTTCCAACGCGACGCAAATGCCCTCATGCTGGAGAATCTTGCCTATAAGAACATCAAGGCACGACAAAAGACCACTACCGACGGTTCGTGGCTTCTCAGAGCCGACGTGGGTGCCCGACGAATGGGTGTGGAGGGTCACCGTGTGATGATGACTTACCTCATGCACGAAATCCTTCCAACGGCTGATATCACTCCTACGGAGTGGGACGACTTCAACGCCCGCTATTCGGAGGCAAAGATACTGACCTGCCAGAATGTGGTTCGTGCTTCGACGGACAGTAGATTCACCACCTTCTCGTGGAGCAACGGACTGAAATCATACACTGGATATATTGCTGCCAACAACCCCGACAAAAACAAAATCATCGTGCCTTACCGTGCCAACAACACGGGCAACTTCCTCGGATGGTATGAGGTGGAGGGCAAGGGAACAAACGCCACTCCGGTGGTTAGCGGCAAATACCAACTCCAGGGCAATGCCTACGTGATGAACGGAGAAATCAACACCAACGATGCTGCCCTCAACAACCGATTCGCCATCTATTCCACTCCGGGCAATCCTGTGGTGTATCTCGACAACGTGAAGGCTAAGACTTCGGGCACCATCAAGGCTGAGAAGGGTGGACTCATGGCCATTTCGGTGGACGAACTGACCAAACTCAAGCGCTCTCTCTATTACGGTGGCGACAAAATCCACAACAAACTGCTCGACGGCAGTGTGTTCACACAACTCGACAGCCGATGGGTGAATATCGACAACCAGGTGGGAATCGTAGGAGCAAACGAGGGAAAGACCATTGCCTTCGGCGACAAATCAAACAACAACTCCATCATGACGGCCAAGGTGTATCCGATGTACAGCAACACTTCGCGCTCGTTCAGAACCGGACAAACGGTGGATGCACGAAACCTCATCTACTACAGCAATATCTCGGCCAAGGAAACGGCTAAAATGGCTGACGAAATGGTCAACCTCATCTCTCTCCTCCCTACGGGTTGGAACGGTGTGATTGCTCCCGATGTCGATTGTGGCTACCTGCTCATCTCCAACTTCAACGGATTGTCGAGGGCAACGGTGGAAAACATCTCATTCAGAGGTTGGGCTCCAGTATTCAACAAAGAAACCACCATCACCGACAACACTGCTTCGGTGGAACTCACAATCGCAAAGAACAACAGCTACGCACAACCAATCAAACTCATGCTGAAGGGCAACAACCTCCTCGCACAACTCGAAACGGAAACATCGGTCCTTATCACAGCACAGGAAGATGCTACATGTGAGGTGGAAATATCACGACAAGGCAACGAAACCCCTGCCTACAGCGACGTTATCAGCATCGAAAAGGGTGCAACCATACGTGCCTACCTCGATGCCGACGGTGAGGTGAAGGTGGAAATCGTAAGTTTGCCTATCGACGATGCCATCCAACCAATCAGCATCGATGCCTCTGCCCCTGTCTACAACCTCCAGGGACTCCGCATCGCCTCTTCCATCGAACATCTCCTCCCTGGCATCTATATCCAGAATGGGCAGAAAATTTGGGTGAGGTAATGATTGATGCAGAATGCAGGATGCAGGATGCAGAATTAATTCGGTTCAAAGTTCCAAAGTTACAAGTTCAAGGTTTCAAGATTCAGAGGCAAACCTATGAACACACAACCACTGATAGCTGAGAGCTGACCGCTGATAGCTTATAAGAACCAAAAACCTTATGAAATTGTAGTTGCAAAGAGTAAAAAAGGGCTGAAAAAACAAAAAAACGAAGGAAAACGCAAAAAAAGTTTTCGTTTTCGTTTCCGTTTTCGTGAATTATTACTACCTTTGCACCCGCTTGTAGGCCCAGATGGCGGAATCGGTAGACGCGCTGGTCTCAAACACCAGTGGGGCAACCCGTGCCGGTTCGACCCCGGCTCTGGGTACAATGCAAAACGGAAGCAGTTGACAACCAATTGCTTCCGTTTCTTTTTTTATTTCGTCAAGAGATCGTAGAGGTCGGCCATTCCTTCGGTGGCACGTTTGGCAATGACGTGGATGCCCATATTGGATGGGACATTAGGTGCGGGATCGATGAGATAGATCTGGGCAGAAGGATTGGCATAGTGGACAAGTCCGGCTGCAGGATAGACATTGAGGGATGTGCCGACAATGACGAAAATATCTGCTTTCGACACTGCCTCCGCTGCCGGTTCGATCATCGGAACGGCTTCGCCAAACCATACGATGAATGGGCGCAACTGACTTCCATCCTTGGCTTTATCGCCATAGGCGATATCGAGATGGTCGGGGGTGAGAGTGACAAGTTGCGAAGGGTCGTTCGGTTCGTCGGTGGATGTGGCTTTCATGAGTTCGCCATGAAGATGAATCACATCGGTGCTGCCGGCGCGTTCGTGGAGATTGTCGATATTCTGAGTGACGACGGTGGTTTCGAAATGTTGCTGAAGGGCAGCCACGAGTTGGTGGGCCTTGTTGGGCTCGACCTCGAGCAACTGATGGCGACGCTCATTGTAGAAGTTGATGACGAGACGCGGATCGCGCCAATAGCCTTCGATACTTGCCACTGCCTCAACGGGATACTGTTCCCAAAGTCCGCCTGCATCGCGGAAGGTGGTGATGCCACTTTCGGCACTGATGCCTGCTCCGGTTAAAAACACAAGTTTTTTCATTTCGACACCTTATTTTTATATATTATGCATTGATTTTAGTGCAAATATAAAAATATTTCCGCATTCTGCATCCCGTTTTCTGCATTTTTTTATATCTTTGCACCGAAATATGCACTAAAACGCAAGAAATGGATAAGTTAAGTTATGCTCTCGGCCTCGGCATTGGCCAACAACTCCGTCAGATGGGTTTGAAAGATGCCTTGAATATTGATGATTTCGCAATGTCGATTAAGGACGTGCTCGAAGGTAACGAACTGAAGGTGAGCAATGCTGAAGCTCAGATTTGTGTGCAGTCGTTCTTCGAAGAACAGGAAAAGAAACTTCAGGCAGAAAGAGCTGAGAAGGGCAAGGCAGAACTGGAGAAGGGCAAAGTGTTCCTCGAGAACAACAGCAAGTGTCCAGGAGTGGTGACTACAAAGAGCGGATTGCAGTATGTCGTATTGCAGGAAGGCAACGGAAAGAAACCAAAGGCTACCGATAAGGTTCGCTGCCACTATGAGGGCCGACTGATTGACGACACTGTCTTCGACAGTTCGTACAAGAGAAACGAACCTGCTGTATTTGGTCTCAACCAAGTGATTGCAGGATGGACAGAAGGTCTGCAACTGATGGCCGAAGGTGCGAAGTATCGCTTCTTCATCCCTTATCTCCTTGGCTACGGCGAATCAGGAGCAGGAGAGATGATTCCTCCTTATGCAACACTGATTTTCGATGTAGAACTTTTGGAAGTGATTTAACGAAAAGAGAAAATACATAAATAACTAATTAATTTTAATAAAAACAACATGAAAAAATTTATTTTCGCAGCAGTAGCTCTCGCTGCACTCGTATGCACATCATGCGACAACACTAATGTAAAGGCTGAAATGGGTGACAACGTCGACTCATTGACTTATTATCTCGGAGTTTCTCAGGCTGACGGCTTGAAGCAGTACATGACAATGCAGCTTGGTGTAGATTCTGCATATCTCGATCAGTTCATCGCTGGTATGATCGAAGGCGCAACTTCAAAGGACGATCCTAAGCAGAACGCAACCCAGAAGGGATTCGAAGTTGGTAAGCAGGTTAAGGATATGGCTGAAAACCTCAGCAAGGAAGTTTACAAGGACGAAGCTGACTCAACTAAGCTTGTTCCTGTAAAGAATCTCCTCGCAGGTATCATCGCTGGCTTGAAGGGTGAATCAGGAATGTCAGTCGACAGTGCTTATGCTAAGTTCCAGGCTCTCCTCGCTCCAATCCAGGAAGCTAACATGGCAAAGCAGTATGGTGATTACAAGGCAGAAAACGAAAAGTTCCTTGCTGAAAATGCAAAGAAGGAAGGCGTCGTAACTCTCCCTTCAGGACTTCAGTACAAGGTGATCGAAGCTGGTACAGGTGCTCTCCCAACAGACACAACAACTGTAAAGTGCCAGTATGAAGGTAAGCTCATCGACGGAACTGTATTCGACAGCTCTTACGAAAGAGGCGAACCATTCGAAGTTGACCTCTCTATGCCACGCGTAATCCCAGGATGGGTAGAAGCTCTCAAGCTTATGCCAGCTGGATCAAAGTGGGAAGTTTACATTCCACAGGAACTCGCTTACGGAAAGCAGGATATGGGTCAGATCAAGCCATTCTCTACTCTTATCTTCACTATCGAAGTTCTTAAGTAAGACACATGAAGAAATCATTCATAACATTTGTTTGTGCAGCTATATTGGCATTGCCAGTAGCTGCACAAACTGCTGAAAAGCCCCTCTCTCCAAAGGAGTTGAAGGCTAAGCAGAAGACCGAACTACAGGAATTCAAGAATAAGCAAAAGGCAGAATTGGCTGAATTCATCGCCAACCAACAAAAGGTTGCAAACGGTGTGGCTGCTCCTGCATTTGCCGTTGAAAAACCTCAGTTGGCCAACGACGGCGACAGCATTGCATACCTCTTCGGTGCACGCCAATCAAACGGATTGTTCCCTTACATCCAGGCCGAACTGAACGTGGACACTGCAAAATATGCTAACGAATTCTTCCAGGGAATTCTCGACCAGGTGAACAAAGACCCTAACGATGAAAAACTCCGTGCACACGATGCAGGACAGGACATCGGTAAGAAAATCATGACCTTCACCGAACAACTCGGCAAGGACTACTATGCAGCCACTCCTGAGAAGACTCTCGACCCTCACATCGTGGCTAATGCCCTCATTGCCACTCTCCAAGGTACAAGCGGATACACAGTACGCCAAGCAGGCGAACGCTTCGACTCGACAATGGCTGCTCGTACAGTGGCAAACCGCGAAGCAATCTACGGTCCAAACCGCGTTGCAGGCGAACACTGGCTCGAGGAAAACAAGAAGAAGGAAGGCGTAGTAACTCTCCCTTCAGGTCTGCAATATAAGATCATCACAAAGGGCAACGGCCCTATCCCTGCAGTTACAGACAAGGTTAGTGTCAACTACGAAGGTCACCTCATCGACGGAACTGAATTCGACAGTTCATACAAGCGTAAGGAACCAACTTCATTCATGATCAAACAAGTGATCAAGGGTTGGCAAGAGGCTCTTACAAAGATGCCTGTAGGTTCGAAGTGGGAAGTGTACGTTCCTCAGGAACTCGGATACGGCGACCGTGAAACTGGTAAGATATTGCCTTATTCAGCACTTATCTTCACAGTGGAACTTCTTGAAATCGTGAAGTAGTTCCCCCTTCGCACGCACACATATTATTACATATATAATAAATTAAAAGAGGACAACATCGCGGTGCTGCCCTCTTTTTTTATCTGTAATCCGTAATCCCTTTTTTTACTTAATCGTAACCTTGAGAGGAGATTTCACGAGTTCGCTAAACTGGCTGAGATAAGCTTCCCAATCAGTGAGTGAAAGGATGTCGGTTTCTGGATTGCGGTTCCAACCACTTCCGAAATAATATGTGATGGCTGTCTCTGGCTGAAGAGTAGTAGATGCGAGGATGTGGCCAGTGGCTCCTGGAAGACCCTTCTCTTCCTTGTATTCCATCTTAACACCTGCCTGAGGCATTACGACTCCAACGAAAATCTTGCCAAAGTCGTCGTTTTGCTCATAACGATACTTCTCCTTGTACTGGTTAGGGTCGCCACGGTCTTCGTATCCCATATATCCCAGTTCAGGATTGAGGAAGAAGCCCTTCTGATTTTCGTTGTGTATAACGATACCCGAAGCGAATGGGAGAGCCTTGGTCATGCCCTTATATGAAACTACAGCCTTGTTGAGGTGGGAACCAGCATCAAGACTTACAACACGTGTTTCGGTCACTTCGACACCATCAACCGTTTCCTTTCCGTATTGGAGTCGGACAGTGAAACGAAGAGGTCCCTTATCGAGAATGTCGTAATCTACATAGCAATAAGGATAGACGATGTTGCCCTTGGAATCGAGGAGAGCAGATGTGCCGCATCCGAGAGTGGAACCAACCTTGTAGCAATCCATTCCGTTGCCATGGTCGACATGATAACTTACAGCATTGTAAATATCGTCGGCAAGGTCGCCCTCGCTGAGACTGCGCAACTTAGCCATTGCTCGCTGGATATCAGGATTGAGTTCGTTGGCATAACGTTCTTCCACCACAAGTTTCGATGTGCGTTTGTTCCAAACATCATAGCCATAAGCCTTCTCTCCATTGCGCTGAAGAGCAGGTCCGTAGCAACGATAAGCCACTACATCATTCTCCCATGCAATATCGTCGACTCGTTCAGGGAACTGACGTCCGAACACCTTTGGCTCGTACTCGGCTGGTGTGCCTTCGCTTACATAATAGATTGACTTGCCCTTGGCAGCCACTCCCACTTGGAAAATGAGCTTGCCATCATACGTAATCTGACATGGCACTTCGCGTCCATCAGCATCTTTCACTACGATACTTGTAGCTCCAAGCAACGACTTTACTTTTGCGGCATCCACTTCTACGAGTTCTCCGCTACGGGCAGTTTTCAATGAATTGCTCACTGTCACTGTCACCTTATCGGCTGCTGATGCTGTAGCTACAACCATTGCAGCAACCAAGAATAAAAACGTTTTCTTCATGATTCTTATATTTTTGAAATCTTTTATCTGTAACATGTAATCTCTAAACTCTAAACTCTAAACTCTAAACTCTCAACCCTAAATCTTACCCTTCTTGATGAAATCAAAATCGAGAGTCTTTCGGTAGAGATTTGCCTTTGCCACCTTAATCACAATCTCATCACCGATGGTGAAGGCATGATGCGACTTGCGACCGATGAGGCAGAAATTCTTCTCGTCGAAGTCGAATGGTTCGCTGCCGAGGAAACGTACGGAGATGAAGCCCTCGCACTTGTTTTCATCGATTTCGGCATAAACACCGGCTTCGGTAACTCCACTGACTTTGGCATTGAACTGCTCACCAATCTTATCACTCATGAATTCCACCTGCTTGTACTTGATAGAAGCTCTTTCGGCTGATGAAGCCAACTCTTCCATTGCAGAACTGTGTTCGCACAAGCCTTCATATTTCCTCTGATTTGCACTTGGAGCACCAGCTGCATAGCGAGTGAGAAGACGATGAACCATAAGGTCGGGATAGCGACGGATAGGAGATGTGAAGTGGGTGTAGTAGTCGAATGCAAGTCCGTAGTGACCGATGTTGTGAGTACTGTAACGAGCCTTCATCATGGCACGAAGGGAAACATTCTCCACAAGATTCTGAATCTTCTCGCCATGAACATCCTTCAACAACTTGTTGATACTCTTAGCCACCTGAGTCTTCGAACCCTGAGTGACGATATGATACTTGAAACGACTTACAAACTGTGCCAAATTGTCGAGTTTGTTAGGGTCGGGAAGGTCGTGAATACGATAAGGCAGCGTCTTTGCCTTTTCACCCTTCTTCACCTTACCAACACTTTCAGCCACTGTACGATTGGCCAAGAGCATAAACTCCTCAATCAGTTTGTTGGCATCCTTTGCCACCTTGAAATAAACGCTCAGAGGTTTGCCATTCTCGTCGATTTCGAAACGAACTTCCTCGCGGTCGAAGTCGATGGCACCGGTGTGCATACGACCATCACGAAGGGCATGAGCCATTCGGTTGAGGGTGATGAGTTCGTCGTGGTATTCCCCTGTACGCTTATCCTGAGCCACTGGGATGTGGCCTTCGATATCGTCGGCTTCACCGTTTTGCTCAAGTATTTCCTGCACTTCCTCATAGGTGAATCGACGGTTGCTTCGGATGATAGTGTGGACGATTCGAGATGAATACACCTTTGCATTCTCATCCATGTCGAAAACGACGGAGAATGTCAGCTTGTCCTCATCGGGACGAAGCGAACAAATGTAGTTGCAGAGGTGTTCAGGAAGCATAGGAACAGTACGGTCGACCAAGTAAACACTTGTGCCTCGCTTCTCTGCCTCCTTATCTATGATTGAACCTTCAGTCACATAATACGAAACATCAGCAATGTGTACGCCCACCTCATAATGGCCTTTGCCAAGATCACGGATGGAAAGGGCATCGTCGAAGTCCTTTGCATCGCGAGGGTCGATGGTGAAAGTGGTTGTACTACGGAAATCCTCCCTTTGCTTGATTTCCTCCAATGGAATCACATCGCTTATCTGCTTTGCTGCCTTCTCCACATCCTTTGGATAAGAATATGGAAGACCAAACTCTGCAAGAATGGCATGCATCTCGGTTTCGTTTTCTCCTGCCTGTCCAAGCACTTCCTTCACACGTCCGATTGGATTGCGTGTGCTTTCTGGCCAGTCGATGATTTCCACCAATGCCTTATCGCCGTTCTTTCCTCCCTTGAGCTTGTCGGATGGAATAAACACATCATAAGGAAGGGAATCGTCGGGACGAGTGAGGAATGCCACACCATGATTGATTTGGAGTTCGCCCACCACTGGTTTCTTGCTTCTTTCCACAATTTCTATCACTTCTCCATAAAGGCGTTCCGACTTTTTCCTCGTTGCAAAAAGGCTCACTTTTACCTTATCGCCTGGAAGGGCATGAAGTGTGTCTTCATCGTAAACGCAGATGCCTTGGCCATCGTCCAAATCAACAAAGTTTCGACCTCCCGCTGTACGCTTGAATGTACCTTCCTCCACATGAGTGGTCTTTCCGTTGTAGGCAATTTCGCCATCATAGTTGCGGAAAATCTGCTCCTCATCGAGAAGTTCGTTGAGTACATCCACACAGAGAATCTTTACTGGATGTGTGGTCAGACGCAAAGCACCGAATACCTGCTTCAGAGTGAACGACTCCCTTGGTCTACTCGAAAGGAATGCCATTACGCGTTCCTTGAGGTCTTTTTTGTTAAGTTTTGAACGTGACATTATCGTGATGATTAATTGTAAACAAAGATTTGGCTACAAAAATACTATTATTTATGTTATGAGCCAAGAAAATATCCAAAAACTTTCGTTTTAGCTCCTTAAAATGTCGATAAATCGGTTGTTGAGAGATTGAATGACTTTGCCGAATGGCAAAATACGTATTATTTTAGGTTGCTTATTGTCTTGATGTTAAAAAGGAGACAATTTTTGCATAAAAGATGAATATTTATCTATTTTTCTTTGTAGTTTTAAATTATTGCATTACCTTTGCAGTGTAAACTAATGCTTACAGATTATCGTATTTGATAATTGCTTTGAGGTCTACCACAACTTCAAAAAAAAGACGGCACCCACATATTTATGGAGTGCCGTTGTTTATTTGTCTATACGATGATTAACTACTTGAAACAAAGCGAATTACATTTATGCTTCGTTCTTTCTTTCCTTCACATCGCTGATGGCTTCGATGACGTTGACTACATAGTCGCCGAGCTTTTCACATTCGCCGATGATGTCCATGTAGTAAACACCCATCTGATAGTCGTATTCATGGTTGTTGACGGCAATGATGTTCTGGTTCTTGAGTTGGCTGCGGTAGTTGTTGATTTCGTTTTCGATATTGAACGATTTGTTGTAGTCAATATGTTGCCAGTCAGCCTTTGCTACCGATACGTTCATTTCTGCAAGTGCAGCTTCGGCAAGGTTCATCATGCTGTGGATGTGTTCGATTTGGCTTTCTGTGAATTCTTCGGTTGTATGTTTGCGTTTACGTGCAAAAGTACGTGCCAGATTGTAGCAACTATCGCAAATACTCTCGATTTCGGTCACTTCACGAAGCATTTTCTGTATGGTGCTCTTACTTTCATAACTGAGTCGGCCATCGCTCACTTTGTTGAGGTAGTCGGCTATTTCGAGTTCCATGCTGTCGCTGATATTCTCGTACTTTTCAATTCGTGAATACAACTTGTTGAAGTCCTCGATTTTATCAATGCCCATGAGGTCTTGAACCATGTGGAACATCTTCATTGAACGCTCGGCATAAACAGCAATTTCCTTCTTTGCCTCGAGGATTGAAAGTTCGGCTGTGGAGAGAAGACCTCCGCTGATATACTTGAGTCGTGGACTTTCTTCTTCACCTGCGGTTTCCTTCGATTTGATTATCCAGCAAACCACTTTTTCGAGTGGGCGGATGAACCAAATGAGGATTAGGGTGTTGAACACGTTGAACGATGTGTGGAATGCTGCAAGAACGGCATTGAGGATGCTTTTGTCTTCGAGTGGAGTTCCTGGTTCGTAACCTACGAATCCGCATACCATATTGACGAATGGATGGAAGATGCAGAGCACCCAAATCACACCGAAGATATTGAATATCAAGTGGGCCATTGCAGCTCGGCGAGCTTGTGTTGAAGCCGAGAGAGCCACGATGTTTGAAGTGACGGTTGTACCGATATTTTCACCCATTACAAGGGCAATACCCATATAGATATCGAGCACTCCAGCTGAGCAGAGGGTCATTGTGATGGCCATGATAGCTGCCGAACTCTGTACAGAGCATGTGAGCAATCCGCCGATGAGGAGGAAGAGGAAATACGAACCGTATCCCCATCCGCTGATTGAGGCGAAGAAATCGGTTATCGTAGTGTTTTGGTCGAGTTGCATGTTTGCGGCATTCTCTTTCAGGGTGGTCAAACCCAAGAGCATGAAACACAAACCTATGATGAATTCTCCGGTGTTTCGGTTTTTGTTGCTGTAGATGAGTGCCATTGCAATGGCGATAGCTGCGTAAACAACGTATTTCATGTCGAAACTTCCGCCGAGTACCATAATCCATGCAGTGGCCGTAGTACCGATGTTGGCTCCCATAATCACCGAAATGGCTTGTGCCAATGTGAGGAGGCCTGCACTGACGAAACTTACTGTCATGACCGTACAAGCCGTAGACGACTGAATCGAAGTAGTAATAAAAGCGCCGGTGAGAACACCTGTGAATCGGTTAGTTGTCATTGTGCCGAGGACATTGCGAAGCTTGCTACCTGCCATCTTTTGCAAGCCTTCACTCATGACCTTCATTCCATACATCAACAGTGCCACAGAACCTATGAGCACTATGAATGGTAAGTAATTTTCCATGTTTTTTTGTTATTTTCTTATTTAATGTTTTGCTGTGAAAGAAAAATGTTGTAACTTTGAGGCATCTCCCACATTTCGAGTGCAAAAATAAAAAAAATATTAGATATGACGAAAGAAGATACCATAATTTTGCAAGTTCACGATAAAAAAACTCACGAACTCGAGTTTATTACGCTTCGCAATATCAAAGACCTCAACTTTGCCATTGACAACGGCATGGCAAGAGATGTTATCAATATGTCGGAAATTTTGATGGATCAGCGAATCAATAAGATTGCCGACGACATCAGCGACCGCGGCACTGCCAGAGTGATATTGATTGCTGGACCTTCATCGAGTGGAAAGACCACTTTCAGCAAGCGTATGACGCTTCATCTCATGGCCAACGGAATGAAGCCTTATCCAATTTCGCTCGACGATTATTTTGTGGACAGAACCCGCACTCCAATCGATGAAAACGGTGAATACGACTATGAATCGGTTCATGCACTCGACCTCGAACTCCTCAACAAGCACATTATCCAATTGCTTGCAGGTCATGAGATAGAACTGCCTCGCTATGACTTCCCAACCGGAACAAGCCAGAAGAGCGGCAAGCGCCTGCGTCTCGACGATGATATGGTACTCATCTTCGAGGGCATTCACGGGCTCAATCCATTGCTCACGTCTCAGATTCCAAACGAGCAAAAGTTCAAGATTTATGCTGCTCCGATTGCTCCTATTCATATTGATAAGGACAACATGGTTTCGAGCACTGACAGCCGACTCATCCGACGAATCCTCCGCGACAATAAATATCGCGGTACTTCGGCTCAATCCACTATTGCCCGCTGGCCAAGCGTCCGCCGAGGCGAAGAGAAGTGGGTGTTCCCGTTCCGCCAATTTGCCGATGCAGAGTTCAATAGCGTTCAATATTACGAGTTGGCCATTTTCCGTGATAAGGTCATTCCTATTCTTGATGAAATCACACCGGAAATGCCTGAATATGAAGTGGCTCAACGATTGAAATCCACTCTCCAACTCTTCCACAGCATCACCGACTATTCGCACATTCCTTCCGTTTCTCTTCTCCGAGAATTCACGGGCGGAAGTTCGTTCAGATACTGATTATGAGGCGGTGAAAAATTTCTCGCGAAACATCGGGCCATTTCTCGCGAAACATTGAGTCATTTCTCGCGAAACATTGAGTCATTTCTCGCGAAGTTTGACCTTATTTCTTGCGAAACTTTTTCGACCTGTTTCATATTGCTTTTTCTTTGGAAAAACATTCAATTATGTAAGCCCCACTTTACAATCATTCGTTTAGTGGGGCAAATCATATTTTTGGCAGTTTTATTGCAAAGAAATATTTGGCCATTAAAAGAAAAAGCACTACCTTTGCATCTCGAAAGAAAATCAGGAAATTAAATTATATTTAAAATGGCATTTACAAGAATTACAGCTGCCGAAGCTGCAGCATTGATTCAGAATGGAGACAATATCGGTCTCAGTGGTTTCACACCAGCAGGTACTGCTAAGGCAGTAACAGCAGAGTTAGCAAAGAAAGCTCATGCAGAACATGAAGCAGGTCGTCCTTTCCAGGTAGGCATTTTCACAGGTGCCAGCACAGGTCAGTCGTGTGACGGAGTTCTCTCAAACGAACACGCCATCCGCTATCGTGCACCTTACACTACCAACCCTGACTTCCGCAAGCATGTAAATGCAGGTGAACTTGCCTACAACGACATCCACCTCGGCATGATGGCTCAGGACCTTCGCTACGGTTTCCTCGGCGACGTTGACTATGCAATCATCGAAGTTTGTGCAATCGAACCAGACGGAAAGGTTTACCTCACAGCAGCCGGCGGTATTTCTCCAACAATCGCACGCCTTGCAAAGAAGGGCATCATCCTCGAGCTCAATGCATTCCACTCTCCAAACTCAAAGGGAATCCACGATGTTTACGAGCCACTCGACCCTCCTTGCCGCAAGCCAATTCCAATCGAGAAGGTAACCGACCGCATCGGTACTCCATATCTCCAGATCGACCCTAACAAGGTGATCGGAGTTGTTGAATGCAACCTCCCAGACGAAGCACGCTCATTCAAGGATGCTGACCCAATCACAGACAAGATCGGCGAAAACGTTGCCAACTTCCTCATGAACGAACGCAAGCGCGGAATCATTCCTCCTTCATTCCTTCCATTCCAGAGCGGTGTAGGTACAACAGCCAACGCCATCCTCTTCGCCCTCGGCAGCAACCCAGAAATGCCTCAGATGGAAATCTACACAGAGGTGCTTCAGAATGCCATCGTCGACCTCATGTTCCAAGAAAAGGTAAAGTGCGCTTCTACTTGTTCACTCACAGTTACAAACGACAAGCTCCTCAGCATCTACGATAATATCGACTTCTTCAAGGACAAGCTCGTTCTTCGTCAGTCGGAAATCTCAAACAATGCAGAAGTAATCCGTCGTCTCGGCCTCATCGCCATCAACACAGCTATCGAAGTCGACCTTTACGGACACGCTAACTCAACTCAAATCTGCGGTACAAAGATGATGAACGGAATCGGCGGTTCAGGCGACTTCGAGCGCAACGCATTCCTCTCAATCTTCACTTGTCCATCAGTAGCAAAGGGCGGTATGATTTCTTCTATCGTTCCATTCTGCTCACATATCGACCATACAGAACACGATGTAAATATCATCGTAACCGAACAAGGTGTTGCCGACCTCCGCGGAAAGAGCCCAATCCAACGCGCTCAGGCAATCATCGAAAACTGTGCACACCCTGACTACAAGCAACTTCTTTGGGATTACCTCAAGATTGCTGATAAGGGTCAGAGCTGCCACAAGCTTTCTGCTGCTCTTGCTTTCCACGATACATTCCTTCGTGAAGGCGATATGCACAACACCGACTTCTCTCTCTACGTAAAGTAAAGATTGTAAATTGTACATAATATGAAACTGATTTCTTGGAACGTGAACGGCCTCCGTGCCTGCTGTGGCAAGGGATTTGAAGAAATCTTCAACAATCTCGATGCCGACTTCTTCTGCTTGCAGGAAACAAAAATGCAAGCCGGACAGCTCGATATTGCCTTCCTCGGCTACCAATCCTATTGGAACTATGCCGACAAGAAAGGCTATTCCGGTACAGCCATTTTCACACGCCACCAACCAATCAGTGTTGCCTACGGAATCGGAGTCGACGAACACGATCATGAAGGAAGAGTCATCACACTCGAGATGCCCGACTTCTATCTCGTCACCGTCTACACTCCAAACTCACAAGACGAACTCCGCCGACTCGATTATCGTATGCAATGGGAAACCGATTTCCAAAACTATCTCTGCAAGCTCGACCTTGTGAAGCCAGTCATCGTCTGTGGCGATATGAATGTGGCACACGAGGAAATCGATATCAAGAATCCAAAAACCAACCACCGCAATGCCGGATTCACCGATGAAGAGCGTGGCCGATTCTCCGAACTCCTCTCAAAAGGATTCGTCGACACATTCCGCCATTTCCATCCCGACGAGGCAAACATCTATTCGTGGTGGTCGTATCGATTCCATGCACGCGAGAACAACACAGGTTGGCGCATCGACTATTTCGTATGCTCCGAACGCCTCAGGAATCGTCTCACCTCTGCATCCATCCATACCGACATCTATGGTTCCGACCATTGTCCAGTCGAACTATGCTTGGATTAACCCGTTGACTTGTAGACTTATAAATATATGAACATAGAAAAAATCGGAGTATTCTGCTCCTCATCAGCCGATCTCGACCCTCTCTACTACGAGCAAGCCGAATTGCTCGGCAAGTGGATAGGCGAAAACGAGAAAACCCTCATCTATGGAGGAAGTCGCTGCGGACTTATGGAAGCCGTGGCACAAGGTGTCCACAAGACGGGTAAAGGCATCGTCGTTGGAGTCATTCCAAAGATACTCATCGACCGCGAAATGGTCAGCGAATGTGTTGGTATCAAGGTACCAACCGAAGGTCTCACCGATCGCAAGGCATGGCTCATCAAGCTCAGCGATGTGATGGTAGCAATGCCAGGCAGCGTAGGCACACTCGATGAAGCCTTCTCCGTAATGTCGGAAAATGCCATTGGCATCAACACCAAGAAAGTCATCTTCTGGAATATCAACGGTTTCTGGGACGGTCTCTTCTCCATGTTTGAAGGCTTGAAACAGACAGGCGTTGTCAATAAGCCTCTCGAACACTTCTATATGCGAGCCGACACACTCGAAGAAGTAATCAAGTGCATCGAAAGCATATAATCTTCTCGTTGACTTGTTGCCCCATTGACTAAAAATTGTAATTAGTAAATAGTCCAATAGTAAATAATAAGATGTTGCGTAAAATCATCGGAATAGGCGAAACAATCATGGACATCATCTTCAAGAACGGCCAACCAACCGCAGCCGTTCCCGGAGGAAGCGTGTTCAATTCAGTCGTCACACTCGGCCGCCTCGATCAGAATGTCACATTCATCAGCGAAACCGGTAACGATAAAGTTGGAAAAATCATTCTCGACTTCCTTGCCGAGAATGGAGTCGACAACCAGAATGTATGTGTCTACTACGATGGACGCACACCAATCTCCCTCGCATGGCTCAACGATAATGGCGATGCCAACTACGAGTTCTATAAGGACTATCCAAAGGCACGCCTCGATGTCATTTGGCCACGCATCGAAAAGGGCGATATCGTGATGATGGGATCGTATTTCGTGCTCAATCCAGTACTCCGTACCAAGGTAAAGGAATTTCTCAACTATGCCAAGGAGCGCGAAGCCATTATCTACTACGATTTCAACTTCCGCAGCACTCATCGCGAGGAAGCCATCAAACTATATCCCGACATACTCGAAAACCTCGAATATGCAGATATAGTACGTGGATCCACTGAGGACCTCGATAATATGTTCCAGTGCAGCAATCCAGATGAAGTGTATCAGCGCGAAGTCGATTTCTATTGCAAGAATATGATTTGCACCGATGGAGGAGGATCTATCCGTCTCATTTCTCCAGAGGTAAGCAAACGATATGAAGTGAAGCGCGTGCCAGTGGTAAGCACCATCGGAGCAGGCGACAACTTCAATGCAGGCGTTGTGTTCAGCCTTCTCCGCGAAGGCATCACGAAAGAAGGCATCAATAGCATCAGCGAACAGCAATGGGATCGCATCATTCAATGCGCCATCGACTTCTCATCACAAGTATGCCAAAGCCTCAACAACTCCATCTCCAAGCAGTTTGCCCAGAACTATCTTGGCAAGGGAGATGCTCCAAAGACAACACTCTTCGATTAATAACACAAAATAAGAACGATGAAAGTATTTCAGAATGTATCCGATATAGGGCCACTCGACCAAGCCCTACGCGAAGCCTTCGAAATCAAGGCCGACCGCTACAAATTCGAGAATCTCGGTCGTCATAAGACCTGTCTCCTCATATTCTTCAACAATAGTCTTCGTACACGCCTTTCCACACAAAAGGCAGCCATGAACCTCGGCATGAATGTCATCGTGCTCGATGTAAATCAAGGAGCATGGAAACTCGAAACAGAGCGAGGCGTAGTGATGGACGGTGATAAGAGCGAACACCTGCTCGAAGCCATTCCTGTAATGGGTAGCTATTGCGATATCATAGGAGTTCGCAGTTTTGCCAAGTTCGAAAGTCGCGAAGACGACTATAGCGAGAAGATTCTTCAGCAGTTCATCCGCTACAGTGGCAAACCAGTGTTCTTCATGGAAAGTGCTACGGTGCATCCTCTTCAGAGTTTTGCCGACCTCATCACAATAGAGGAATACAAGGAACGCCCACGTCCAAAGGTAGTGCTTTCTTGGGCACCACATCCACGTGCACTGCCACAAGCCGTGCCAAACTCTTTTGCACAATGGATGAATGCAGCCGATGTTGATTTCGTTGTGACTCATCCACATGGTTACGAACTCGACCCTCAGTTTGTAGGTAATGCCAAAGTAGATTACGACCAGATGCATGCTTTCGAAGGAGCCGACTTCATATATGCCAAGAACTGGAGTTGTCCAGGAGTGGTAAATCCAGCCGATTATGGAAAGGTATTGAATAAAGACCTTTCGTGGACAGTAGATGCAGCACACATGGCTGTCACCAACAATGCCCATTTCATGCATTGCCTTCCAGTACGTCGCAATATGATTGTCACCGACGATGTCATCGAATCTCCACGAAGCCTAGTCATTCCAGAAGCTGCCAATAGAGAAATCTCAGCTCAGGTAGTGCTGAAAAGAATCCTTGAAAGCTTATAGAGATTAGGCGAAGCCAAATCTGCATTTCAAGGAAGTACCAACTGCTTGAAAGCTTATAGAGATTAGGCGAAGCCAAATCTGCATTTCAAGGAAGTACCAACTGCTTGAAAGCTTATAGAGATTAGGCGAAAATACATACTAAAACCCCTCCTGTCAATAGATAGTGAGGGGTTTATTGTTGAATATGGGGAATTAATACATCTTATGATCCAGCAACTTATGAACCAGATACATAATAATAATTAACAAGGTGTAAGACAACACGATGGCAATGATACTTGGTTGCCAATAAAGAACCGCAAAGTCAAGTCCTCCTATCCATGCAGCCACTTGATTCATTGTCCAAGCTGTTCCAATCATCATGCTTGCCACAATCTTACTTAATATCGGAACAAACGAAATCAACCACCATAATGCAGTAATCCAAAGCAACAATGTGGTTAATGCACAGATGATGAGATTGCTGAACACCGAGAGAAGAGGCACACAGCCGAAATAGTAGCCAACAAGAGGCATTGTGAACAAACCACACACCGTGGAAGTCATGACCATGCTGATTATCCATTTCAAGCTTCTGCTCCAAATGGTGTGCTGTTTCGATAGTTGCTTCAAACTGACGTATCTATGAATGAAAGGAAGTCCTATGGCAATTCCGAGCATAGACATGAACGACAACTGAAATCCAACGTCCATCAACCACATTGGACGAATCAGTAACATGACGAATGCAGCAAGCGACAAACTGTTCAGCAGATTGCCTCGCCTGTCGAGCAAGTCGCATACAATCATGATGCTGCACATGATTGAAGCCCTTACAAGCGAAGGAGGACAACCGGCAATAATCGTGAATGCCCATATTCCAAGCATTACGAGCAAATTCAAGCGTCTTCTTCCCACAATGGTTAAAAAGCAGAAAGGCAGAATAAGTTGCATGATACCATAAATGATGGTCAGATGCAATCCAGAAAGTGCTAAAACATGACTTACTCCGGCTCTTGAATAGTTTTGACGAATCGAATCGTCCAATGCTGCCTTGTTTCCTAAAGTCATTGCCTCGATTATTGCACCTTCGTCGCCATCGATTCCGGCATTCTTCAGCGAAGCCGACATTCTCCTTTGCAAACCTCGCATAATCTGCAACCAGCTTTTCTTTTGTGCTTCGTCATCGTTGATTTCCCAGCAATCCTCCGGAGAATAGCAAGTAGCACTTACGCCTTGGCGAAACAAATAGTCGGAATAGTATTTATATGGATTTCCTTCGTTTTCCCAAGGGCAAGTAGGGTCAAGGCCGTAAGGCGTTTTCATTGTTATCCGTCGCCCTAAATAGTCGATAGAATCGGTTGATACAGTGTTTCCCGAATCTTTAAGATAGGCAAGAATCTTTGCTCCTTCATCTGTTTTTATCTTTACGGCAACCGATTTTGTTTTCTTGATTGGATTTTCAATTATTGTGCCACTTATATATTCCGTTGAATCAAGTTTTGCGAATACTATCTTATTGAAAGTCAACGCGTAAATAATCATTCCAACGGAGAAAATAAGGAGATTCCAGGCAAAAGCAAATCCATTGACCGAATCTTTTCTGTTGGTAAGGAACAAACTGACGACCATTACAATCATCATGCCGAATCCACCCCATATCAACCATGAAATGCATCTTTCCCCTTGACTCCAAACGTCGGTTGACGAATCTATGCAATCAGATAGCAAAGCCCACGAAAATAGAATTCCACAAATCAGTGAAATCGTCCACCACACGTTTCTTGGACAAGCCAAGCGACTTCGTCGATAACTTGGACGAGCCAAGCGACTTTGTCGATAACTTGATATTTTCGCGAGAAAGGCCGTCATTTATGTTTTAATCTTGAGGTTCGTCTTCCTTCCACAGCCATTGATTGTCGCTTTTCATAAAGTCTAAGCCAAACCTGCAACGAAGGCAATCGTGGCAACGACACATTTTGTTCATCATCTCAATCAATGCCTGGCTATCCATTGCCGATTCGGGCATCATACCAGCATTTTTCCATTTTCGGATGATGTTGTTGTCTTCCGGAGGCAATTGCTCAACCAGTGCCACAGCTTTCTCCATCAGCGAATAATCTTCCTTGTATTTGCCATAGGCAAACATCATAGGCACTACGCTGTTTATCACAATCAGGCGCCTTGAATCGATAGACAGACACTTATCGATTGGTTTCGACTGAGTGGATGAAAACGTGTAGTGAGTTTTCCAATAGTTGCTGACTTTGGTGGTAAGCAATTCAAGCAGTTCGTCAACATTTTCCGCACTTATCATCCTTGCGAATTTCAATTTGCCCTGATATACAAGCATTGCCAATTGTGCAATACGGATATGAGGGAAGTTTTGAGGGCGCATCCGGAGGAATTTCCATCGGTTAGGGTCGACGGATTCCAATCCAAACTTGTTTTTCATGAAATTGTAGTTTCTGCGAAGGCGTGCCAAATATTCGTCGTTTGCTGCATCTGCCCTATAGAATTCAGGAATCATGCAATCGTCGAGCAATCCTGCAACTCCGAAGAACATTGCCTCAATCATTTCCAAATCGTCGCTGTGTTTGCCTATTGCCGGCCACGAAACCTTATTGCCAAACTCTTCAAACACATCTCCGTTCACTCCAAAACCGAAATTGCGTGCAATCGTGATGAAAAGAGTTTTTTCCCAGTTCATTTCACACAATGTCCGTCGCTTATTGATAACCTCCACCTGACTTTGCAATCGCTGAACATAGATTGAGGTAAGCCAAATGTGGACAGTGAGTTTTGGAATCGTAGGCAAGACAGATTGGCAAGGCAAGTCAAAGGGCGAAGGAGGATTCAGTGAATTGTTGATTTTATCCAATATCGACGATGGAATGGAGATTTGCAATTGCGGAACGACCCTTCCATCTGCAGTTTTTACTTCTTCATCCGATTCCAACACAACATGCAGAATCACCGACGAATAAGCAGGGTCAGTATGGTGGGAATGACGATACCAATCAGATGCCTTACGATGAATTTCCACGGTTCCCACCATTTTGATTCCTCCAATGCTGATGCGAGCTTCGGTATAGTCGGGACCTGCATTGGAATTGGGATAGCCAGCATTCTCAACAATCACTTGTTCTCCGGTCGTGGTTGTCAAACCATGGGGATAATACAACTTATGTTGCCATACATATTGAATTATTTGTTCAGAAACATTCTCCTTCTGCCTATTATTATCTTTCATGACAAACATGTTTTATTGTTGACAAAGATAGTGCAAATCGAGCGAAGTACAAAGGAAATCTCGAAAAACTTATATTATAGAGTCATCATTATCCATAGGATATAATTGAATTGTCCAAATTGTCCATAGAAAGAAGTCTGTTCCTTATAATGTTTTACCCCATTTCTTGGATAAACCAAGCGACTTTGTCGATAACTTGGATAAACCAAGCGACAAGGTTGATCACTTGCAGAGAATAAGTACTTTTCGTTCGTCGGCCAAAGTGGTGGCGAAGAGATAATGGTTGCCGCCTTCAGCCAGATGAAGTTTCTTTCTGAGTTCGGCTACGGTGGATGGGAAATTGCGTACGGTGAGGTTGGCTTTCTTCAGTTGACTTATTGTTTTCAATTCGTGTTTGTTCATCTGAAATACTTGCTCTATCTCAAAGGTTCGCCCTGGGAAATCCTCGATGAAATCGGCCGAAACGTACAAATGACTGTTCGAATGGAGTTTGTCAATTCCATAGTGTTGGGAGATGGATTTGAAGCAACTGGCTTTCATCAGTGAGGCATTTGGTTCGTAGAGATATTGTGGCATTTCGCTTTGTCCGATTTTGTCGGCTTCAGCTATTTTGCTTATTGCTTTGGCTTCGCCGGAATTGGTGAACGTGAATGTTTGCTGACATCTGGATGTGAGGTTGGCACACGTGATTCGCACTTCGTCTGTAGTTTCTTTGCTGATGATGGCTACCACTTCCTTGCATTCGCCATCGACACTGACTATATGAATTTCCCTCACTCCATGCAATTGGCGGATGGTGGCACTGACGTCGAGCATTGGTGAGAGCTTTATCATGCACCAGTCGGATTTTTCGAGCAAAAGGTCGTTGAGTGATGTGACATCGGGTAGGCAATCGCTGATCAGCACTGTTTTCCGTCCGTTGGCATCGCGACGTGCAGGGTCGATGAATATGAGATTCTGATGTGGAAGGTTGGCTATGAGTTGTTCGCATTGTCCGCAGACAATATGTATGTTGTTCAATCCCAACAGTGGCAGGTTTGTTTCTGCTATTTGGCAAAGAGCGGGGTTTTGTTCGATGTAGGTGACTTCCTGAAAATGATGGCCGAGAATTGTGAGGTCGACACCAAAACCACCGGTGAAATCGGCGATTTTAGCTTTTTCCGGCAGTGATTTGATGAGCGAAGCCTTGTATTCGGCTGTGAGTTGTGACGAACATTGTTCGAGTGGCAGATGCTCAGGATAGACGATTCCATCGGTGGCATACCAAAGGGGAAGTTTCTTTTCTGCTATCTGCCTTCCACGAATCTGCACAACGGCTTGGCGCACGTCGATGTCGGGGTATTTCCCTGCATGAAGTGCCAGTTCGTTTACATCATCGTGAAGATGTGTCTGAATGAATTGTTCGAAACTGTCGGTCATCTATTCCTCTGAATATCCAGTGATTCGTCCTTCTTTGGTGATGTGAAGTCCATCGGGTTCGATGGTGATGAGGTGGCGTTTGTAGAGGTCGCCCACGGCTTTCTTGAATGTCTTTTTGCTGACTCCAAACTCTGCATAGATGTCTTCAGCAGGGCTCTTGTCGTGGAACGGACAGAAGCCTTCTTCGCTGTCGGCAATAATTTGGAAGAGTTGTTCGGAGAAGTCGAGAACATTTGCCCGACCTGATTGCTGAAGTACGATATCGAGTTTTCCGTCTTCACGCACGTTTTTCACGTAAGCCGTCAGTTTATCACCTGTGTGGATGTCGCGGAAAAGTTCGTTTTGATAAATCAATCCGCCGAACTTGCCATCCACGATTGCCTTGAATCCGAGTTCTGTCTTTTGCTGAATGAGCACTTTGACGCTGTCGCCTTCGCGGTATGGAGGGCGTTCCTGAGAGAAGAACTTTTCAACCTTTGCTGAAGCCACGATGCGCGATGTGAGAGTGTCGATGTAGCAATACACAATGTAGCTCTTGCCCTGCACCATTCGCATTTTCTGTTCCTTGAAAGGGCAGAAGAGGTCTTTCATAAGTCCCCAATCGAGGAAAGCACCGAATTGGTTTGTCCATTTCACTTCGAGGAAAGCAAACTGTCCCACTTCCACCAAAGGGTGTTCGGTGGTAGCGATGAGGCGTTCTTCATTGTCAAGATAGAGGAACACGTCGACAATATCTCCAATCTTGCAATCGCGTGGTACATAGCGCTTTGGCAATAGTATGTCGCCTATTTCGCCAGCGTCGAGATAAACGCCGAAATCCACTTCACGCACTACTTCGAGTTGGTTTCTCTTTCCAAGTCGGATGTCTGTATTAATCTTCTCCATTTATTCTAACTAATAACTGATAACTGATATCTAATATCTTTATCTGATATCTTCTATCTTCTAACTAATAACTTGTATCTTCTATCTTCTCGTCCACCACTTCTCCATCTACAAGTCGGATGGTGCGGTCGGTGGTGGTGGCCAATTGTTCGTCGTGGGTGACGATTACGATGGTGTGGCCAAACTTATCGCGAAGGTCGAAGAAAAGTTGATGGAGTTCGCTTTTGTTTTTGCTGTCGAGACTTCCCGAAGGTTCGTCAGCAAGGATTACTGAAGGGTTGTTGACCAATGCTCGGGCCACTGCCACCCTTTGTTTTTCGCCTCCTGAGAGTTCGTTTGGCTTGTGGTTGGCTCTGTCTTCAAGTCCGAGGAATTGCAGCAGTTCCATTGCTTTCTTCTTTGCCTCTTTCTGCGAAACGCCTGCAATCATAGCAGGAATCATGATGTTTTCGGCTGCTGTGAATTCGGGCAGCAACTGGTGGAACTGGAACACGAATCCAATATGCCCATTGCGAAACTTGGCCATTTCCTTTTGTCCCAAGTTGTTGACGCTTATTCCGTCGATTGTAATTTCGCCGCTGTCGGCATCGTCGAGAGTACCGATGATTTGCAGGAGTGTGGTTTTTCCGGCTCCGCTCGGACCTACGATGCTCACTACCTCGCCTTTATTGATGTGAAGACTTATGCCCTTCAACACCTGAAGCGAACCAAAGCTTTTCTTAATGTCTTTTATGTCAATCATATATATTGTGTATTTATTGTCAATGAATATCCCCCATCTCTTTATCCAATTTTGCTTATCCACTTCGAGAGCCAAGCAGAGGTGCGCGACATTTCGAACTGTCCGCCATGAGGTTCGGAGAAGGTGTAAGGTTCGTTGTTGCCCTCGTATTGGTCAGGATAAACTACCATGAGGTTGCAGTGGCTGAAATTGTCCTTCAGCATGCGAGGCAATTTGTTGAATGCCTTCTGATAGCTGATGCCGCCTTGGCGAGCAGCCACGACGACGAGCAAATGGTCGGAATGGATGTCATCCTTCATCTGCTGGAGTTCGTTCCACGATTCCATCAACTTATATTCAGCGCGGATGCTCTTGTGGTTGGTGTGGACATATTGGTAGATGAGTCGGCCGGTGGCTTCGGTGGAATGGAATTCGATTCGGCAACCGATTTCGGTCGTAAATCGTGCGATGCGTTCAATCCATCTGTAGAATCCAGCTTCGTATTCGGCTCTGTCGGGTACAGCTACCACGATTTTGCGGATGGTGTTGACAGGTTGTTGTATTCCGGCTATGATGAGTTGGCGACTCATGGCTTGGATAAGTCCTCCGACGAAATTGCCAAACAGCGATTCATCTTTCTTGTCTTTATGGTGAAGTCCCACAATCAGTTCGGAAGCATCGTTCTCGCGAAGGCTGTGCACCACTCCGTTGATGAGGTTGACGGCCAATCGGCTTTGTGTCTGCACCGGTACATCGGCTGCCACGCATATTTCTTCGGCCATGCCAAGGAGTTCGTGGCTTTGGCGCTGGGAGAATTCGGTTTCGTCGGCATCGTTCACCACGTTGAGGCAAATCAATCCGCGATTGAGTTTCTGATTGCGCATCATGATGGCTGTCTGGGTAATATTGCGGAGTTTATCAGGGCGGTTGACGAGCACGAGAATCTTCTCGTCATCTCCCTTTTGCCTGTCGTTGAGAGTTTCCTCGCTGTCGGCTTCGAGTTTCAGTTTTCGTGCAGCTTGATCCGTAGCTATCGAACTGATGATGCACGAAATCAGAATCATCACAACCACACCGTCGAGCACTGCATTGTTCATGAGTGGCACTCCAGGCATTATCTCAAGTTTCGTACCCACCATCACCATCGCAATGGCACCGGCAGCATGAGCTTCGGTGAGGCCAAACATCATGAGGCCCTGAGCATGGTTGAAACGGAACATCTTTCGTGTGAGGAACGAAGCCAGCAGCTTTGAGATGGTGCTGACCACCACCATGATAACCACTACCTCGATGGCATTCATTTCCGTGAAGATAGGTTTCAGATTGACGAGCATGCCCACTCCGATCAGGAAGTAAGGGATGAACAAGCTGTTGCCCACGAATTCGATGCGGTTCATCAAAGATGAAGCCTGAGGGATGAAGCGGTTGAAGATAAGTCCGGAAAGGAATGCTCCGAGCAATCCCTCGATGCCACACAGTTCGGCCAGTGCAGCCGAGAGGAACACCATTGCCAGAACGAAGATGAACTGAAGTACACGGTCGGTATATTTCTTGAAGAATGCGCGGATGATGATAGGGAAGATGAAGAACAAACCAGCGAAATAGGCAATGCACTTCACTGCAAACAAAATCCAATACCATGTGCCGCTGCCGCCTCTGTATCTGCCCGAAATCACAGCCAGCATCAGCAATGCCGAGAGCAATGCAATCATTGTGGCAGCAATCGAGACAGTGACTGCAGGGTGCTTCGTGAGGCCGTATCTCGCCACGATTGGGTAGGCCACGATGGTGTGGGAAGCAAAGATGCACGACAGCAGCAGCGAAGCTGAAATCGTGTAGCCAAGCAAGAAGTAGCCAGCCACAAAGCCTGCGCCAAACGGAATGGCAGCCGTAAGCACTCCGAACGAAATACCCCTTGAGAGATTGTGCTTGAACCCTACGAGGTCCATTTCCAATCCAGCCAAAAACATGATATAGAGGATGCCCACCTGACCGAACAGGCGGAAGCTGTCGTCGCGTTCGAGCAATCCAAGTCCGTGTTCACCTATAAGCACACCGGCCAGAATCATACCGATGATATGAGGAATGCGGAGTTTTCCAAAAATAAGTGGGGCAAACAGAATGATAAGTAGTACCAGGAAGAACACCCAAGTGGGGTCCTGAATAGGAAAATGCAAAAATTGAGTCACTGAGTCCATATCTGAGTCCATTTTATTTGAAAAATGCGAGTGCAAAGTTAGCAAATAATGCTGAAAGGAGAACGAAAAAAGTCATAAAATGTGTGGATTTTGGTGTTCGCCACCATGTTTTCATGCGTTTTGCAAAGTCCGAATTGTCAATATTATATATAAATATGTGTCGTTTTTCTTCGTTTTTTTGAAGTGCGTCCGTCTACAAAACCCCGATGAAATCGCGGTTTTTGGCACTTTTTCATACGAACTTGAGGCGGTAAATCGCAGATGACAAAATGAAACCACTGTGTTGATTTAACACTATGTTTTTGGGTGGTGTCCATTTTGGACATGAGCTTCATATTATATGGCAATAAAAACACTATTTCGTGACTTACAAAAAGTGCAAGTGGTGTCCAAAGTGTCCTCACTTTTTTAAGTCAGGGCAACCATGGCCAAATATATATATAATATATTATATATATTATATATATATTTGAACTTATTTTTTATATTTTAATCTCTTTTGATTTTGATTTTTTGTGACAATCATCGGAAATACGATGTCAAAAACTCGGTGTAGTATTTCAAAAAAGTAAAGCCACTTTGGACACTTTGGACACCAGTAACTTAAATTTTCTGCTCTCCATCCGTTTCCAATATTGCTCTCTGAACATGGAGTTTTCAGGTATGATTGCAACAAAATTTATAAATATATTAAATATTTATAAAAAAATTTGGTCATATCGAAAAATCTTCGTAACTTTGCACCGTGAACGAAAAACACAGCAAGCCGCAACCTCTCGAACCGCGAAACTCTGGCTCGTGAACCGCGAAACTCGAACCCAAACATTGCGAGTGATGCCCCTATGTTCCACTTTCTTTTCCACTATAATATATACAGCTGCCTTTGTGCGCTGCCCGCCTGTCATGGCAAAGCGTTACTTGACTTATTGATACAACCGAGGCAATCATCTTTTAGCCCTTAACAATTAACCCTCGTCCCCTAACCGTGAACCCCCTCACGAATGGCAATAAGCCGGCAAAGTGTAGAATAAACCTATAAAGTTGTAAAAAATGAATTAATTCATTTTGCTATGTGAGAAAAATTCCTTAACTTTGCAAAAATATAATGACTGATATGAAAAAGATTCTGAATAATACAATACAACTGCTGGCC
This sequence comes from Bacteroidaceae bacterium, assembly GCA_024398435.1. Classification (GTDB taxonomy): domain Bacteria; phylum Bacteroidota; class Bacteroidia; order Bacteroidales; family Bacteroidaceae; genus Colivivens. The sequence continues at coordinate 66,741 of JAKSJD010000004.1, forward strand.
GTTGCAATGGTTATGCCCCTTGCCTGCCTATCTCTCTCTTCATGCCGCGATGCAAGGGAGAAGGAGTTTGACAATCTGCTTGTGAACTTGGCAGAGAGCGACGGCGAAATCGACTTCAACGATTGGGCAGAAATCACAGAATTCATCGATGCCAACAAGGCCCGCTTGGGTAAGTTCGTCAGTGATGGAGAGATTGATGCCGAAGCTGTGAAAGAGTATATCTCGCAATTCTTCCAGCATCGCCATCCATCCCAGGAGATTGCCTTCAACGGAGCAGGCAATGCAAGCGAATTCCTCGCCGTGAAGTTCTATCTCGAGCGCAGCGGAAGCATGGTTCCCTACGATTCGCCACAAGGCAGAGGCGAGTTTAAGTCTGCCATCGTGAGCATGCTCAACAATCTTCCAGGCAATCCCGACGACAACACGATATTCGTAGTGAACGATGGCGTGTTCCCTTATCCCAACTCGTTCAAGCAGTTCATCACCGACCAGAATATCTTCGAAACCACTCGCGGAATCGGCAATCCAGGGTACACGGATTTCGGTTGCATCCTCGATTCAGTGCTCAATCGCAATGGCGATAACGACCTCAGCATCCTCGTGACCGATATGATTTATTCGACGAAGGATGTGGGAGTGGTCAACACGGAGAAGATATTCACTGAGGCACAGGGAATGACCCATGCCGTGTTCAAGGATAAGGCTGCGGACAAGGCAATGGTGATTGCACAGATGGAAGGCAGCTACATAGGTCAGTACTATCCATACAACCAACCACAGGGAGTGGCTTACTCGGGTGTGCGACCATATTATATAGTTGTTGTGGGCAACAATGAGAATATTGCCCGACTCACCCGAAGCGACCGCTATAAGGACTTTGCCGACCTCCGTTCGCTCAGCGGTTTCCAGCATGTGAGCCTCTTCTCGGCATCGGGCATCTACAAGCCATTCTATAGTTTCCTCCTGGCCGACAGCGACATTAAAGGCCGCTTCAAGGCCGACCGCAAACGCTCGGGAGAAGCCGACGTGAAGGCAGTGACCGACTTGAAACCCGACCGCGATTCGGGCGATACCCAACTGGTGGTGGCTCTCGATCTCGGCGGAATGTTCGTCGAGGACAGTTATCTGATGGACAAGAACAACTATCGGATTGAAGCCGACGAACCAATGGAAATCGTGAGCATCGCGCCAATCGAGCAATCAGACATCACTCCTACCAACAAAGACATCATGGCGAAGGCCACCCACCGAATGGTGCTCAAGCTCGGCCGAATCACCCATGCTCAGGACATCTGCATCACACTGCTCAACAAGTTCCCACAATGGATTGAGGCATCTTCGAGCGACGACGATTCAGCTCCTTCGGCTGCCGACCTCGACTTCCCTCACACCACCTTCGGACTTAAATATCTCCTGCGCGGAATCTACGAGAGCTATGCCAAGCAAACCGACGAACCATTCTACTTCAAGATGGAACTTGGCGTGGGGAATTAGGTTTTGTGGTTAAGGAATTCAAGAGCGGAACTCTTGAACACTAAACATTTGTTGAGTGGTTAGTGGTTAGGGTTTAGAGAATTTAGAGAAATAATAAAACAAAAAACAAGATATGAAGGCTTACATAGCATTTCCAATCATCGGCATCATCATTTCAGTGGCATTCATCATGATGGCCACTCCGATGTACGACTCGCTCAATTTCGATGCAGCATTCCTCAACGACATGTACAATTCGTACACCAACACCGCTGTGACCATCGTCTGCACGGCTTGGATAGTGGCAGCAATCTACTACTATGTCATCAATTCCGTACGCTTCAGTCGCTGGTACCACTGGCTTCTCATGCTCATCGCAGCAGTGATCATTGCCCCAGGAATCTCGTTCTACAGCCCTTATGCCGAATTCAGTGAGGAAGGAAAAGACTACATGCAGCAGCTGACCACACTCAACTTCGTCAATGTAGGCGTGACAATCGTGATGTTCATCGTGGCATCGTTCTCCATCCGCTGGTGGAGCACCAACTGCCGCCACACACCGATTCCAGAGTAGAAAGCGAAACGAAAACAAGAAGTCAAACAAAACAAACGCATAATAATGAATTTATTCTTATTCTTAGTTGGAGGAACCGGTTCGCGAGTGCTCAAACCACTCATCATGCAGTTTGCCGCAGGCGTAAGGCCAACCGACCAGCAAACCGGACTTCCAATCAAAGACCTGCAAGTGGTGCCAATCATCATGGACCCTCACAGGGCAAACGAAGACCTCAAGCGCACCGACGACTTGCTCCGCTGGTATAAGGAAATCCGCCAATCGCTCTACGGCGAACAGATAGAAGTGGAACGCGGATTCTTCAATGTGAAGATTGCGACACTCTCCGACCTCGTGCCTCAGCACGGACTTTCCGACACATTCATCTTCAACCTCGGAAGCATTGCAGAAAAAGAGTTTAAGGACTATATCTCGTTCGACACACTCAACGACAGCAACCAAGCCCTTTGCAGCATGCTCTTCTCGCAGGAACACCTCAACACGAAGATGGACATCGGATTCGTGGGAAGTCCAAACATAGGCAGTGTGGCACTCAACCAATTCAAGAACTCAGTCGAGTTCCGCGAGTTTGCCAATGTCTACAAGAAGGAAGACAGAGTGTTCATCGTCAGTTCAATCTTCGGTGGCACAGGAGCTGCAGGTTTCCCAATCATCGTGAAAAACATCCGCGATGCAGCATATAATCCCAACCTCACCAACCGAGGCGACCTTCGCGATGCAAAGATAGGAGCACTCACCGTATTGCCTTATTTCAACGTGGCAAGCGACGAAAAAAGCCCTATCACACGTTCCGATTTCGTAATCAAGACAAAGTCGGCACTCTACTACTATCAGGAGAACCTCACAGGGCCAAAGAGCCTTTCGCTCAATGCATGCTACTACCTCGGCGATGAGGAACAGTCAGTGCCTTATCCAAACGACCCGGGAGGCGACGGACAGCGCAACGATGCCCACTTCATCGAAATGATAGGAGCTTCGGCAATCCTCGATTTCCTCTCAATTCCTGATGATAAGCTCCGCTCCGTAGACGGCAAGGCAATGAACCCAATATTCCGCGAATACGGATTGAAGCACGATGAGAATATGCTCACACTCATGTCGTTCGGTCAGAAAACACGCGACCTCATGAACCAATGCATGGTGAAGTTCCACCTTCTCTTCATGTATGTCACCCACTCATTCCTTCAGGACATCGGACGCGGATACACACTCGACAAACCCGAAATCAAGAGCTCGTTTGCTTCCACATCATTCTACCGCACACTGACCAACCAATTCTTCCACTCCTACTACGAGTGGCTGATGGAAATGCAGAACAACAACCGCAGTTTCGCTCCGTTCAACATCATGAGCCTCAAACTCGACAACTGCATCGTCGGAGTGATGCCAAAGAAGAGTTTCTTCTCGGGAACAATCGACTATAAGACAATTCTTGCAGCAATGAATGCCCAATCAAAGAAAGCCCTAAGCCAATCGCTCTATGGCGAAAATCAGGCACCGCTCAAGTTGATGGACCTCTTCGACCAAGTGGCCGACAAGATAATTGCCGAAAAGTATAACTCGATAAAATAGCAACCTCACACCCACCAAGATATAAATGAGTAAGATTCTATCATACAACAAGAAGAGCAACGGCGAGGATTGGTTCGATATTAACCGCCAATACAGCAAGGACGAAATCGACACCATCTCCGACCCTTCAGCAGGTCTTACATCAAGCCCTCGAACTGCCATTCCAAGTCCGTTTGCACAGATGGACCTCGTAAAGAACGCCTTCCTCCGCCTCTCATACAGCCCCATACTCAAAGGACAGAAACAAGATGAGAAACTCGTGAGCCAGGCACTCGATGTGGCACAGTTGTTCTTCAACTATTCAGAAATGCGCGAGCGACTGAGAGTGGTCGAATGGAATAAGGTTCAGGCAATGGAAGAACTGAAGATGAACCCAGAGCACCGCATCTTGGGCGAAACTCTCGAAATGTATCTCCGTCAAGATGCCGAAGCCTACAACTTCGACCTTATGGATCGCCTCTTCTTCATTGCCTACAACAGCAAAATCATCGGTTGCACATCGCCTGCATCGCTCTTTATGGCTTCGCCAGATGCCGACACACTGCTCACCGATAGCGACGGTTCAGATATAGAAATCCCAGTCGAACAGGGCATCAACCTCTTCACACAATGGCGTCCACTCTATCAGCGCGACTTCAAGTTCGTGAAGTACATCTTTGCACTCTTCACAGCATTTCCTCTCCTCAAGACACGCCTTGAGGCAGTCAACAAATATCTCATCACCAATTATCTCATCCTCAATCTCAGTCAGCAAAAGGAAATCCTCGAAGACATCGGAAATCCTCAAGGAATCAATCAAGCCGATGTGGAGAAGGCACGCCAATTCATCGATGCCAACTATGAGATGATGGAGGGAGGAATGGAGATTCTCGGCATTCCGCTTTATCAGAGCCGCACCGAAGATGTAATGCAGGAAATTGCAAAGAGCGACTTCATTATCGTACCTACCCACAAGTTGGCCGAAGGTGAGTTGCTTCCACTCGTTCTTCAGAACAATCTGAATGCTCCAACCACGGATCCATTCAAATACATAACTTACAAATGGGACGATTCAATCAAGATTCGTCCTGAGGATTATGCTGTAGCACCTGATCAGCGTACTCTGCCTGCAACTTCTCACCAATACCCTTGGCTTACTGACGACGATTTCTTCCAGCCAACACTCATCAAACTCGACTATCCAATTGACAAGGATTGCTTCTTCGATGGAAACTTGGCAGTTTGCAGCACGGGATTGGACAACAACCACTTCCTCATTCCGCTCAAACCACTCTTCTTTAAGTATTTTGACGTGAAGGACCTTTGGGGAACCATTGCAGGCAAACCACGATTCGAGATGCAATACAGCAAGGTGGGAGTGAGCAAGGCAGTGAAGGTAATCCTCCGAATTCCAGTACAGAAGACGGGTAAGTTCATCACCCTCTCACGAATGTATAAGGCAGCAATGCCAGCAAGTCAGTCAACTGCTGAAGCTGCTCCTTATCTCGCTTCGCCACAGGTAGGAGAATCAGGCGACGGAGCAGTGACTAAATACACATTCATCACACTTCCGTTTGCAATCGCAATATTCCCATTTGCACGCATCGAAGCATCTAATCATTACAATATCCAGATGATTGACCGTGCTCTCGGAGAATACGAAAACTACAATATCAACCTCGAATTCTACAAGAATACAGACGGAAAGGCAGCTGCCGGAAAGGAAAATCCTGTCGACTGCAAGAAACGTAGGGAAAGAAGCTTGAAATCGCAGAAGAAAGTTGGTTCGAGCTACTACTCACTTGATTCCGACTTCGACTATACCAAGGTGATTCTCTCAAACGAATTGGGAGCAAAGGTGGCCGAAGGAATCATCTGTCCAAAGTGGGAGAACGAGGTGCAGGGAGCCGATGCATTCACGTTTGCAGTGGATTTCGGAACTACCAACACACATATAGAATACATGAAAGGCGACGATTCGCCCGAGCCACTTCGCATCGAATCGCAATCGCGCAGTCGCTTGATTGCCACACTCTATAATGGCGACAACCTTCTCTATGATGTAATCATAAAGCAAGAATTCGCACCAAAGCAAGTTGGTTTGGATTATGGATTCCCACAGCGCACCGTACTCTCCGAATGCGAACGAGTGGATGCAATGAGTGTGGATGAGGTGGTTTCGCTCGGCGATGCCAACATACCGTTTATCTATGAAAAGGAATCAATAGGTTTCGGCAATCGAATCATTCCTAACTTGAAATGGTCGTCGGAATCGGCCAACAGCAAGCGAATCAGTTGTTACCTCACTGAAATCGCAATGCTGATGCGCACGAAAGTATTGCTTGAGCAGGGCAATCTCTCGCAGACAAGGCTTGTATGGTTCTATCCATTGAGTATGGAAAGCGGAAAGGTAAGCCAATTGCGCCAAACATGGATGAAAGTGTTCCAGAAAGTGTTTGGCATTCCTGCAAAGGAAGGCATCAACCTCATCGAAATGCCTGAATCCGTTGCACCATACTATTTCTACAAGAATTCGGCACAGTTCAAGGGTTCGGCATCCACTGTTGCCTCAATCGATATCGGTGGAGGTTCGAGCGATGTTGTGATTTACCAGAGAGAATCGGATTCGAAGTTGCCAAGCGTTGTCACTTCATTCCGCTTTGCTGCCAACACATTGTTTGGCGATGCTTTCTCTGAAGTTCCGCAAGGCGACCACAACCCAATGCTCATCAAGTATGTGGATTATTTCCGCAAGTTGTTCAACAGCGACGACGACCTCTACGGCGAACTTTCGGGCATTCTCGACGACATTGTGAGCAAGAAGAAATCGGAGGACATCAATGCATTCCTCTTCTCCGTTGCTGCTAATAAGGTGACTCGCGGAAACGATGTGTTCTCCTACAATCTCCGACTCAATCAAGATGGCCTTCGCAAGATAATCTTCATCTATTTCTACACCACAATCATTTATTATGTGGCCAAACTGATGATGAACAAGGGCTTGGACATGCCTCGAAGCATCATGTTCAGTGGAACTGGTTCGAAGGTTCTCAACATCGTAGGCAGCCATCGTGAGTTGGATTCGTTCACACAGATAATCGTCGAACGCATCTACGGAAAGGAATACGATGATAATGGATTCTCGGTAGTTATCGAAGAGAAGGAACCAAAGCAAATCACATGCCGCGGAGCACTTCTCCAAGTGAATTCAGAGGCAGGATTGAAGGCAATCAACGACATCAACAAGTGTATGGACGATTTCAAGACACCGCTCAAGTCGAACTATTCGATGCTCGAATCGCATCCTACAATCACTTATGCCGATGCCACCGACGAGAAGATTATGAAAGCCATCGTGGACGAAGTGAAGAAATACAACGAATTCTTCATCTCACTTTGTGAGGACATTCGTGTGGCCGACCGTTTCTTGGTTGCTGGTGAGGCATGGAACCTCTTCAAGCAGGAAGTGGGACGCGACCTCGAACACCATCTCATCCAGGGTTGGAACTTTACAATCAAGAACCAGACAATCCTCAATGAGAACGACCCTGTGGCCGACACATTGTTCTTCTACCCAATCATCGGTTCAATTCGCAATAATTTAATAGACAATATAAAAGAAAAAAACTTATGAAGAAATTCTTAATCGTAGCACTCACGATGGTTGTTTCCATTGTCAGTGCAAGTGCTCAAACGTTGGAGCAAAGAAAGATTTGTGCTCTGAAGTGGACGCTTCAGCAGTCGTTCTACAACAAGGAAGTGGGTCAGCAGATTTCACATCTTGATGTTACAGAGTTCAAGTCGTTCGAGGAATTCCAGAAAAACAAGTATGTCAGCGAAGCTATCAGCAAACTCACTGACAAAACCGACCAATCTCGCGTGAACAACATCATCAGTGCAAAGGAAGGTGACGATGTTTCTGCTTATATTCCTACAAATGGCAAGGGCAAGTACCAGGAAGACGTAGAGAAGATTAAGAGTCAATCTCCTGCCGAAGAGGAAGAAACAGAAGAAGCAGTTGAGCAGGAAGACACAACAAAGAAAGAAGCCATCCAACCAGTGGAGGAACCTACTGACGAAGCAGAGGCAGCAGATGAGGCAGTTGCCGGCGAAGAAAGTGCAGAAGGTGGTGCTGCAACCGGTGGTGTTTCGTTCTGGCTTGCAGTGTTGATTGCATTCCTTGTTTACGCAATCCTCACAGCTTGTCTTTATTTCTTCCATAAGGGACATAAGAATGAAGTTCGCACCGAACCAATGGTAACTCTCGAGCAATATCGTTCAGAGAGAGTTCGCCTCTTGGAGCGTATCAAGGCAGTTGAGATACAGATGGAGAACATGAAGGGCGGTGCTGCAGCAAATCAAAAGGCAGAGGCTCCAAAACCACAGCCACAAGCTGCACAGCCATCACAACCTGCACAACCAACTGTTGAGAACAAGCCAGCAGTAAATGCCGACCTCTTTGGCAAACCAGCCGTTGAAAACAAGCCAGCAGCTCCTGCAGCTCCTGCTGTTCCTGTTGAAGGAGTTCCACAGCCACCACGCCGCCGCACTGCAATCTTATTCTTCCCAGTTCCAGTTGAAGGCGTGTTTGCTAACGGAACAGAAGAAATCGAAATGGGCAAGTCGCTCTATATGCTCAAGACCACGGATGGCGAAAACGGTACGTTCACAATCCTCAACACTCCAGAGGCAATCGGTACTGCTCTCATTTCGCTCTCTGAAATGGTGAAGCCCGTATGTAAGATTCTCAACACAGTGGATGCTCCGCTTGAAATCGTTACAGAGGCTCCTGGTCAGGCAGTTCGCGAAGGCAACTCATGGAGAGTTGTTTCAAAGTCGGTCGTAAGATTGATATAATAAGCTATAATAACGGACAAACCCTCCTTGCGAAATGTGTGGGGAGAGTTTGGCTGCTCTTTATGTGTGTGCATCGGGAAGTACCTCCACTGAGAATCGAACTCAGATCTAATCTTTAGGAGAGATTTGTTCTATCCATTGAACTATGAAGGCTTTTCGACTGCAAAGATACAAAATAATGCAGACATAAAGTGCAAGCCAACGAAAAAAAGTAGGCGATTGCCTATTTTTGGAGAAACAAAAGAATAACATAACTATAAAAAAACAAGAATATGATGTCTTTTACTGAGATTTGCAATCCTATTTTTGTGAAAGTTATTGATGACTATCATTTGCTCAATGATGTTGATCAGGATATTCACAATCCCTATGAGAGAGGTACGATTGAGTATGATTTATATGTAAAGAACTGGATTGATACCGTGCAGTGGCATTTGGAGGATATTATCCGCGACCCACACATCAATCCTACTGATGCCCTTGTATTGAAGCGCAGAATCGACAAGAGCAATCAGGACAGAACCGACCTTGTGGAGCGTATCGACTCTTATTTCCTCGAGACATATTGCAATGTACGCCCACTGCCTGATGCTACTATCAACACTGAAAGTCCTGCATGGGCAATCGACCGCCTGAGCATTCTTGCTCTCAAGATTTACCACATGAAGGAACAGGTGGAGCGCACTGATGCTTCGGCCGAACATATTGAGCGCTGCAAGGCAAAGCTCGCTATCTTGCTTGAGCAGCAGAAGGACCTTTCATCGGCAATCGACCAGTTGCTCGCTGATATCGAAGCTGGAAGAAAATACATGAAGGTGTATCGCCAGATGAAGATGTATAACGACCCAAGTACGAACCCAATCCTCTACGGACAGAAATAACCCCCCCGACTCATCAATGATGAACCGCCTTCTCATCATGCGCTTTTCGGCTATGGGCGATGTTGCAATGACAGTGCCTGTGGTCTTTTCGCTTGCTCAGCAATATCCGCAGTTGCAGATTACGATGCTCACCAACAAGCGCTTGCTTCCGTTTTTCGAGTGGATGCCGGCTAATGTTGAGGCTATCGGTGTCGACATCAAGTCGTACAAAGGCTTGAAGGGTTTGGAAAGGCTCTTCCATGATGCCAATGTCCACGATTTTGATGCTGTGGCCGATATCCACGACGTAATCCGTACGAAATATGTGAGAATGCGTTTCCGCATGAAGGGAAAGAGGGTGGCGGTCATCGATAAGGGAAGGAAGGAGAAGAAGGCATTGCTCGGACATTCGGCCGACCATGCACCTCTCAAACCAATGACCGAGCGTTATCGTGAGGTGTTCCAGAAGCTTGGATTGGATTTCCAGTTCACGTTTGATTGCCTCCATCCTTCGGCCGAATCGATGGATTTCCCAGTCAAGGGTGAAAAGGGCAAAATCATCGGAGTGGCTCCGTTTGCCGCCCATCAAGGGAAGGTATATCCGCTCGACAGAATGAAGCGAGTGGTGGATTTGTTGGCCGACGATGGCTATCAAGTGTATCTCTTCGGTGCGGGTAAGGACGAGAAGGCAGTGCTCGAGAGTTGGGAGCGAGATGGAGTGGAATCCGTTTCGGGCAAGTTGGGCGGATTGAAGAGCGAACTCATTCTCATGAGTCGGTTGGACATTATGCTGTCGATGGATTCGAGCAATATGCACATGGCTGCAATGATGGGCACAAAGACGCTTTCCATCTGGGGAGCAACCCATCCAAAGGCAGGATTCAAGGCTTGGCAACAGACGGACGATTCGATTATTCAGCGTGAGTGTAATTGCCGTCCTTGTTCGATTTATGGCAACAAACCATGCCGCATGGGCAATTTTATGTGTATGGATATAAATCCCGAAACAATAGTCAGAGCAATCAGAAATGGCAGAGTTGACTAAATCACAAAGCATTGGCTACGGCCTTCTCAACGTGGGACTTCGCTGCATATCGGCGTTGCCCCTCGATGTGCTTTATGCGTTTTCCGACATTGCCTATCCGTTTGTCCGTACATTCTATAGGAAGAAAGTCGTACGCAAGAATCTCGAGGAGGCTTTCCCTCGCCGAAGCAAGGAAGAACTCAGGAAGATTGAGAGCGACTTCTACCATCATTTCTGCGATTTGTTGGCAGAGATTGTGAAGCAACCTTCGATGTCGAGGGAGATGATGATGGAGCACATGAAGTTCATCGGAATCGACCGAATGAGGAAGGTGTATGCCGATGGTGCTGACCTTCTGATTTGCTATCTCGGTCATTTTGGCAATTGGGAATGGGTGGCTTCGTTGCAGTATTGGGTTCCCGAAATCCATTGCACTCAGGTTTACCATCCACTCTATGATAAGGTGTTCGACAAGACATTCCTCAACATCCGCACTCGTTATGGAGGCGAATGCATCCCGATGAAATCGGCCGTAAGGCGATTGATTCAGCTTCGCAACGAGAAGACGAAGACCGTTTGCGGAATGATAAGCGACCAACTGCCAAAATGGAATGCCATCCATCATTTCACGCATTTCCTCAATCACGAAACGGCTGTGTTCACGGGTTCGGAACAATTGGGCAAGAAACTCGGAGCCAGCTTCATGTATGGACGTGTGACAAAGCCAAAGCGCGGGCATTATGTGCTCGAATGGCTGCCTGTGGACATTCGCGACGATGAGAGCGGAGAGGGATTTGAAGTGACGGATGCCTATATGCGAATGCTCGAAAAGGATATTGAAGCCCATCCCGAATTGTGGCTCTGGACGCATAAGCGCTGGCGCCGAACGAAGGAGGAATGGGAAGAAAGGAATAAAGAAAAGAAAGAATAGAATGTTGTTGAAAATGTTTTTCACCTTTGCCAAGATCGGAGCCTTCACACTGGGTGGAGGTTATGCGATGATTCCTATCATGGAGAAGGAGATTGTAGATAAAAACCAATGGCTCTCGCGCGAAGAGTTTCTTGACATCCTGGCTGTGGCTCAATCCACTCCGGGCCTTTTTGCCATCAACATGGCGAGTCACATTGGCATCAAGACAGCCGGTATCGTGGGAGGCATCGTCGGTTCGATGGGAGTGGCTCTGCCTTCGATAATCGTGATTCTGCTCATTGCTATGTTCTTCCGAACATTCAAGGACAATCCATACGTTGAGAAGGTGTTCATGGGCATTCGTCCAGCCGTTGTGGCACTGATTCTCGCCCCTTGTTTCTCTATGGCTCGTTCGGCCAAACTCTCGCTCAGCAATCTGTGGATTCCGATTGTGGCTTGCCTGCTCATCACGGTGTGGGGAGTGTCGCCGATATGGATAATCCTTGCCACTGGTATTGCAGGATTCGTGTGGGGAAAAGTCAGAAAGAGCTGAACTTGCACATGTTAAAATATAGGTGAAACGCTGAAACGCTTCGATATGTACAAAGGACAAAGTACAATGTACAAATTGACTTGTTGACCCGTTGACTCAAAATAGTAAATAGTAAATCGTCAAATAGTAAATAAAGTGATATTTCTCAAACTATTCATAGTGTTCTCGAAGATAGGAATCTTCAATTTCGGCGGTGGCTATGCAATGCTGTCGCTCATCCACAACGAGGTGGTGGAGAAGAACGGTTGGCTCACGGCTTCTGAATTCACGGATATCGTAGCAATCAGTCAAACCACCCCAGGACCTATCGGCATCAACTGTGCCACCTACACTGGCTACACAGCCGTCCTCAACGATGGCTACCCAGAGTGGATGGCCGTTTTAGGCGCTATTTTAGCCAGTATGAGCGTACTTTGGCTGCCATTCCTCCTGATGCTTACAATCAGCAAGATAATGCTCAAATACAGCAAATCTCGCACTATGGAGAGCATCTTCTCATTTCTGCGTCCTGCCATCATCGGATTGATTGCTGCAGCGGCCATTCTCCTCATGTCGGCCGAGAACTTTGGAAGTCCTTCCGACAGCACGTTCCAATTCATCGTGAGCATCATCCTCTTCCTCTTCGCCTTCTTCGGCACTCGCATCTATAAGGTGCATCCTATCCTTATGATTCTGCTTTGCGGATTGGCCGGATTGCTCATCTATTAGCGCCACTCTCCGAACCGCTGTTTACGACCCTCTGAAACGCTGAAACGCTTTGACATGAAAAAGGCAACCTTCGTGTGGCTGCCTTCTATAAGTGGTTGCGGTGTGTAAGATGGTGAGCATCAGAGAGTTTCTATCTTTTCCACCTTTGGCTTGTTGTCCTTGAAAGTGATTGTCACCTTGAAGCTTACATAGTCGCTGTAGATGTAGAGAGGGACAGTGTCGCCGTTCTTTGGTTCGTAGTCGAACTTGAGACGGATGCCAGTGCCGGTGAGGAAATTCTCCTTTGGCATGATGGCCTTGTCCTTGTCCTTCAGTTCGTTGAGCGAGAACACAGGGTCGATGAGTGAGAGGATTCGAGGAAGTTCGATTTTGAGATTCTTATCATCGCTTCCCGACCAAATGTCGCTCACTGAATCCCAGAATGTCTTTTCGCCCTTCTTCACTTCTCCAGCTACCTTGATGCCCGTCTTCACGGCTTCGAGCAGTGATTGGCCATCGACGTTGAAGTCCTTGAGGAATTGCTCCCTTCGGCTGAGGCTTTGCTTCTTTGCCTTTGCACTTTGCTTTGCAGCTTCGTAGGCATGGATGTATTTATAGTCGACATCGTCAATCCAGCAAATCTTGTCGTCGGTCATTGCGATTGCACGGATTCGTGTGATGTCATCATATTTCTTGTCCTCATAGTTGAGTTTCACCACTCCGATTTCCGTCTGGTCGTGATGCTTGATGATGTTGATTGTAGGACACTTCACGATGTCGTATTCGTCCTTGTACATGTCGGTATAGTGGAGGCAAAGGAAGATGCGCACATTCTCGAGGTCGATATCGCTTCGGTTGTTGATTGTCACCTTCACCTCATCGTCCTTGTCAGAGAGTTTCCAGTCGGTTGTTGGTTCCACGGCCACATCGATGTAGGATTGCTCCATAAGCAGTTGCTTGAAGATGCTGTACATGTTCTCCTCGCAATACTGCATATCTGAAAGCAAACAATCATATACTCCCTGATTGCCTCGGCGATAGAAGTGGTTGAATATCTCTTCCTTGCTCTGGTCGAGCATTCCTTGGTCGGCATAGTACTTGGCTTTGAGAAGGTTAGGGCTGAACATTCCGTAGCCTTCCATCGTTGATTTGTAGAGCTTGAGGAGGTATTTGCCTTCGCTTGTCTTGTTGAGGTACGAACGGTGCTTGTAGGAGTCGAGCAAGTCGGTCAGAGCCGCTGCTTGGCGAGGATATTCCACGCTTGCCTGGTCGAAACTTGAAAGGGCAGCCGATTCGTTACCTTCCTTCAGGCTTATCATTCCCTTCAACACGAGGGCAGGAGCCGAGCGGTCGGGATAGAGTTCCATGTAGTTGTTGAGCACTGCATTGGCTTGATTGAGAAACTCGTCCTGAGGTTCGGGAGCGATGGAGTCGGATTCGACGGTGCTTGTGGTAGGAGCCACAGCTATCTCGCCTTTGCTAGCCACGTTGTTACCGGAAAGCTGGATAAGCGAGAGAGCCTTGAGGAGCATTGCCTCGCGGTTGGCTGGATATTTATCGAGCACTGTCTCCACAGCATTGTAGGCATCTTTTGTTCGGCCACTGTAGATATCGAGATAGGCCTTATCGCGGGCAAGGCAGAGCTTGTCCCATTCGTTCATATACTTGAAATATACTGGTGCATAGTCGTTGAGATACTCCACATAAGCTTCTCTCACGTTTGCAATCTCCTCCTTCAGCGATGCCTTGAGGCGCTTGTCCTGTTCGTATTGCTCGAAGGCAGCCGTCTTGGCATCCTTGAAACTCTTGCCCACACTGACTGATTCGAGAGGGTCGCCAGTGAAAATCGAACCGAGCACAGCTATTGGATTGGCATTTTCAGCAAAGTTGCTCACACCCGTTGTGGCACTTCGGGCAAGGAGCCACATGCCGTCGAGCTTCTCGTATTGCTTCTGCAGTTCGAACATCTTCTGGAGGATTGGCAGGAGTTCCTTCTTTGCGTCAATCACGTCCTGAGGCACTCGGCTATAGTCTTGCTTAGCCATGTATTCAATGAATGCATCGAAGTCCTTGGCTTGGGATTGAGCCACTTCCAATCCATTCAGTATCTTTACGGTTTCCTCGATATCATAAGCTTCTGCCGACTTTGCCTCATTGAGAGCCTCGAAGGCTGGAGCAAACTCCTCGTTTGGAGTGTAGTTGTCAAGATTTATCTCGCTTGCACCGCGGCTGCAACCCTTCCATGCGAAGAATCCGCCAACGGCTACGACGATAGCACTAACTATTGTGATTATTGTTCGTTTCATGTGGTTTCCTAAGCATAAAGTAAATACCTGCAATAATAAACGGAATACTGAGCAATTGGCCCATGTCGAGAGTCATTCCCTTTTCGAAATCCACTTGTTCCTTCTTGATGAATTCAACGAAGAATCGGAAAAGGAAGATGGTCAGCATGCAGAATCCGAAGTAGAAACCGGTGCCAACACCGCCATTTTCTGTCTTTCTCCTACGCATTCTGTAGATTAAGATTCCTATTACGAATATAATAAGATATGCAATAGCTTCGTAGAGTTGGGCAGGATGGCGAGGCACAAGCATTCCATCCACCATTGCCTCGTTGCTGTGGAAGATGAATGCCCAAGGCACGTCTGTCTGACTGCCGATAATCTCGGAGTTCATCAAGTTGCCAAGGCGGATGCAGCAAGCCGTCATCGGAGTGGCAATGGCCACATTGTCCCAAACAGTGAAGAACTTAACGCCCGTCTTCTTGGTGTAGAGCACCATTGCGATGAACAATCCCAATGCTCCTCCATGGCTGGCAAGTCCTGCATAACCCGTGAAACGCCAATCCCACGAATCGGGAGCAAAATGAACTGGGAGAAACATCTCGACGAACCCCTTCAAGCTGCCAAGATAATATGTTGGCTCATAGAAAAGGCAATGGCCGAGGCGTGCTCCGATTATCACCCCCAGGAAACAATAGATGAACAATGGGTCGAACTTCTCTTCTGAAATTCCCTGCTGCTTATAGAGCTTCTTTACGATGAAATAGGCAGCAGCAAGGCCGAGTACCCACATCAGCGAGTACCATCTGACGGAGAAGTTTCCGATGGAAAACACTTCCAGCGATGGTTGCCAATCGATAAAGAGAAAATTGTTCATCATATATTCAATAGAGTTTTTTCTAGGTTCTCTAGGTTTTCTAGGTTTTCTAGGCTTTCTAGGTTCCCTAGTTTTTCCTAGGGCTTCTAGATAATTTTATTAAACATTGAAGCGGAAGTGCATGATATCGCCGTCTTGCACTACATATTCCTTGCCTTCAACACCGAGTTTGCCTGCATCGCGAACGGCCGACTCGCTTCCATACTGGATGTAATCAGCATATTTGATGACTTCGGCACGAATGAAACCCTTCTCAAAGTCGGTGTGAATTACTCCGGCACATTGAGGAGCCTTCCAACCTCTGCGATAAGTCCATGCCTTCACTTCCATAGGGCCGGCTGTGATGAATGTCTCGAGGTTGAGCAACGAATAAATGGCTTTTATCAAGCGGTTGCAACCACTTTCGGTAAGTCCCATATCTTCGAGAAACATCTGCTTCTCTTCATAAGTCTCGAGTTCGGCAATGTCTGCCTCCGTCTGTGCAGAGATGATGAGAAGTTCGGCATTCTCGTCCTTTATGGCTTCACGAACGGCTTCAACATATTCGTTTCCGTCCTTTGCACTCTTATCATCTACGTTGCAAACGTAAAGCACTGGTTTTGTAGTCAATAGGAACATCTGCTTTGCTGCAGCAATTTCTTCTGCAGTTTCGGGTTCCACCACTCTCGCACTTTCGCCTCGGCTCAAAGCCTCACGATAGCGAAGAAGGAGTTCGAGTTCCACCTTTGCCTGCTTGTCACCGCCCACCATTGCTTGCTTTTCCACACGCTTGATGCGGCTTTCAACGGTTTCAAGGTCCTTGAGCTGCAATTCCGTATCAATGATTTCCTTATCGCGAACAGGGTCGACACTTCCGTTCACATGAACAATATTTCCATCGTCGAAACAACGGAGAACATGGATGATTGCGTCGCATTCGCGTATGTTGCCGAGGAATTGGTTGCCCAATCCTTCGCCTTGACTTGCACCTTTCACAAGACCTGCAATATCTACGATATCACAAGTGGCAGGGACAATTCGTCCGGGATGAACCAATTCGGCCAACTTTGTGAGTCGTTCGTCAGGTACTGAAATCTGTCCCATCTGTGCGTCGATGGTGCAGAAAGGGAAATTTGCTGCCTGAGCCTTTGCACTCGACAGACAATTGAAAAGAGTCGACTTGCCTACATTTGGCAGTCCTACGATACCAGCTTTCACTTTCTAATCTACTTTTTTGTGTTCGGCTCTGCCCCATAATATGCTTCTTGGATTGAATCCAAATGCTTGGAACTTCGAGCCATTAATATATTTTTACTGCAAAATTATAAAAAAAAACATAAAGCATCGCCCTCATTTCACATTTATTTCATATTTTTGCAGAAACTATTGGCTTATGACACATA
This sequence comes from Bacteroidaceae bacterium, assembly GCA_024398435.1. Taxonomy (GTDB): domain Bacteria; phylum Bacteroidota; class Bacteroidia; order Bacteroidales; family Bacteroidaceae; genus Colivivens. The sequence goes on from JAKSJD010000004.1 coordinate 83,774, forward strand.
AATTAATAACATACGCATGCACTATTGGCTTACTTCTCCTTAGCTCGACAACTTCTGCTCAGGAACTCAATTGCAAGGTGAAAATTAATCATGCCCAGGTGCAGACAACCAATACAAGCGTGTTTGAAACTCTCGAACGCGTTATTTCCGAATTCATGAACAACCGAGCATGGACAGATCTTCAGTTTGGCAAGGACGAACGAATCGATTGCTCGCTCAATATCACAATCCGTCAGTACAAACCTGAGGACAATGCCTTCACCGGCGAACTTCTCTATCAGCTCACACGTCCTGTCTATGGTTCGAGCTACAGTTCCACCACTTTCTCAATGCGCGATCAGGCTTTCAACTTCCAATACATTGAGAACGAACCTCTCGAATTCAACGAAACCAGTATGGACAACAATCTCACGGCTCTTCTCGCTTATTATGCCTACCTCTTCATAGGTCTCGACCTCGACACATTCTCGCCCCTTGGTGGAACTGAGGTACTTCACCGAGTTGAAACCATCGTGGCCAATGCTCAGAATATTGCCGAATCGGGTTGGAAGGCATTTGATGATGAGAAAAACCGTCATGCAATCATAACCGACTATATGGAGAGTTCGATGGAACCAATGCGAAAGATGATGTACCAATACCATCGTCTTGGCCTCGACCAAATGTCGTCAAATGCAGATAGAGGCAGAACTGCAGTTACCGAAGCTCTTGAACTCTTGAAGGAAGCTCATGATAGTAAACCAATGAGTCAGTTGCCACAGATATTTACCGACTATAAACGTGATGAACTTGTAAATATCTATAAGGGTCACGGCACTCAGAATGAGCGTCAGCAAGTGCATGATTTTCTTCTCGACCTTAATCCAGCTCAAAATCCAGAGTGGAAGAAACTCGAAAAGTAGTGGAGAAGAATATATATTATTGAAAGATAGATGCCTACACTCTACAATTGCTGCATATCGTTCAGTTTCTTGTAGTAGCCACCAAGTTGGATAAGTTCTTCGTGAGTTCCGCGTTCTACAATCTTTCCTTCGTGCAAAACATTGATTTCATCGGCATTCTTGATAGTGGAAAGTCGGTGGGCAATGGCAATGGTTGTGCGTGATTTCATCAGTTTTTCGAGAGCATCCTGAACAAGTTTTTCCGATTCAGTATCGAGAGCCGAAGTGGCTTCATCTAGAATAAGGATAGGAGGGTTCTTCAAGATAGCTCTTGCAATGCTGATTCGCTGGCGCTGACCACCGGAAAGGCGGCAACCACGGTCGCCGACGATTGTTTGGTAACCCTCTTCCATTTCGAGAATGAAATCGTGGGCATTTGCAATGCGTGCAGCTTCTTCCACAGCTTCAGGAGTGGCATTTTCCACACCGAAGGCAATGTTGTTGTAGACAGTGTCGTTGAAGAGAATGGCTTCCTGATTCACGTTTCCGATGATTCCACGAAGCGATTCCACCTTCATGTTCTTTATGTTCACTCCATCAATCGCAATCTCTCCTTCCTGAACATCATGGAAACGAGGGATAAGGTCGACGAGTGTTGACTTGCCCGAACCTGATTGTCCTACCAATGCAACTGTCTTTCCCTTTTCAATCTTTAGATTGATGTCATGCAGGATTTCTCGTCCGTCGGTATTGTAACTGAACGAAACATCCTTTAGTTCGATAGCATCGTTAAGTCCATTGATACTTACAGGATTCTCCACCTCCTTGATATTGTTCTCAGCATTGAGAATCTTGTTGATTCGCTCCATCGAAGCCATACCTTTCTGAATGGTGTAGCCAGCCTTTGAGAGGTCTTTCACTGGTTGGAGGATGGTGTAGAGAATGGTGAGGTAATAGATGAATATGCTTGCATCGATTGGTGAATTGCCTGAGAAGATGAGATAGCCACCAAACCAAAGGACAATCACAATCATGAGTGTGCCGAGGAATTCGCTTACTGGATGTGCCGATGATTGGCGAACAGCCACACGAAGGGCAGCACGACGGTATTCGTTGTTTACGGCTACGAACTTGTCTTCCATCTTCTTCTCAGCCACGAATGCCTTGATGATGCGAAGTCCTCCGAGTGTTTCTTCGATTATGCTGAGGCCTTCTCCCCATTTGCTCTGCACATAAAGCGATTTTTTCTTCAGTTTCTTTCCTATTCTGCCGATTGCGAAAGCCATAAACGGAACAACACAAATCACGAACAATGTGAGTTCCCAACTAAGGCTGAACAACGAAATCACATAGAAAAGTATGAATACAGGATTCTTGATGGCCATATCCAATGAACTGCCGATTGAGGCATCCACTTCATTTACATCCGTACTTACTCGGGAGAGAATATCGCCTTTCTTTTCTTCTGTGAAGAACGAAATTGGAAGGTTGAGAATCTTGTTATAGATTTTTGCTCTGAGGTCGCGTACAATACCTGTCTTGATTGGCATCAGGCAAGCCGAACCACCGAAATAGGCACCTGTCTTCAAGAGGGTAAGACCTGCAAGAATGAGGCCAAAGCAGAGAAGGGTTGTGGCAGGGCCATAGAGGTTTACAACCTGTTGGGAGAAGTAGTAGAGATTGTTGATTGCAATGTCTACAATATCGTTATCCCCTGATTTCCAAGCCCAAGGGATGAACTCATAAACCTCGTGTTTTGTCTGGAAGAGAATGGTGAGTATTGGGAGCAATGTGGAGAAAGAGACAACATTGAGGAGGGCCGCCAACACATTCAGCAGCAATGTTCCCCAAACGTATCCCTTATAAGGTCGGAAATACATTCCCATTATCTTGAAGAATTCCTTCATCTGGTTTCGTTTTGATTGATAAATCTATTTCTTTCTTCCGAAGTCGGCTGGAATTTCGCCCCATTGTTCGGTTTGCCAAGTTTCCACCTTGTTGGGGTAGTTGTTGGTGCGAAGCCAAAACTCTGCACGGGCAATGAGGTTGTAGAGAGGTTCTGTCTGCTCGTTGTGTTCGAGGGTTGTCTTACAATGCTTCTTCTGTACCCATGTGCGGGCAGTGAAACTGTCGGAATAGACAGGCATTGTGGTGTTTCCCTTTTGTTTCAGCAGAGCAAGTCCGTGGACGATTGCAAGAAACTCGCCAATATTGTTTGTACCATACACAGGGCCATAGTGGAAAATCTCCTTACCCGAAGGCAGGTGGACTCCACGATATTCCATTTGTCCGGGATTTCCGCTGCAAGCGGCATCCACACAAAGGGCCTCTGCTGGTGCGCTGTCCATATTGGTTTGTTGTTTCGGTTTTCTGATTACATTCTTTCTGGCATTTCGATGCCGAGCAATCCCATACCCTTGCTAAGTACTTGAGCTACAGCGGTTGAGAGAGTGAGGCGGAACTGGCGTGCAGCTTCGTCATCGGCATTGAGAATGCTGAAATCGTGGTAGAATTGGTTGTATTCCTTTGTGAGTTCGTAGCAGTAGTTGGCAATTCCGGAAGGGCTGTAGTCGATTCCTGCCTGACGAACTGCTGCTGCAAATCCGTTGAGTTTCTGAACGAGTGATATTTCCTTGTCTGAAAGTTCGTATGCCTTGTCACTTCCAGTGGTTTCAAGTCCTTCTGCCTTTCTCAAGATTGATTGGATGCGTGCATAAGTGTACTGGATGAAAGGACCTGTATTGCCGTTGAAATCGATACTTTCAGCTGGGTTGAACAGCATGTTCTTTCTTGCATCGACTTTCAGGATGAAGTATTTGAGTGCTCCAAGACCTACTTTGCGTGCGATTTCACGTGCTTCTGCTTCTGGAATATCGATATTCTTTGCCAAATCCTTTGAAACGGTGTAGGCATCTTCAATCATCTTTTCGATGAGGTCGTCGGCATCAACCACAGTTCCTTCCCTGCTCTTCATCTTTCCGCTTGGGAGTTCCACCATTCCGTATGAGAAGTGAACGAGGTCCTTGCCCCACTTGAATCCGAGTTTGTCGAGCAAAATGCTGAGCACCTGGAAGTGGTAGTTCTGTTCGTTGCCTACTACATAAATCATCTTATCGATTGGGAAATCCTGGAAACGGAGTTTGGCTGTACCGATGTCCTGAGTCATATAAACGGATGTTCCGTCGCTTCGGAGGAGGAGTTTCTCATCAAGTCCTTCGCCTGTGAGGTCGGCCCATACAGAACCGTCTTCCCTGCGATAGAAGAATCCCTTTTCAAGGCCTTCCATCACCTTTTCCTTGCCTTCGAGATAAGTGTCGGATTCGTAATAAATCTTATCGAAGCTAACGCCCATCATCTTGTATGTCTCGTCGAAACCAGCATAAACCCATTCGTTCATCTTTCGCCAAAGGGCACGGATTTCAGGGTCGCCTTGTTCCCATTTTACGAGCATTTCGTGGGCTTCCTTGATGAGTGGAGCCTCTTGTTTTGCCTTTTCAGTAGCGGCTTCCTCTTCCATTCCTTCGGCAATGTATTGTGCTTTCAGTTCGTTTTGTTCTTCCTTATAGTGCTTGTCGAAAGCTACATAATAGTCGCCGATGAGGTGGTCGCCCTTCTTGCCTGATGATTCAGGAGTTTCGCCGTTTCCATAGCGAAGCCATGCGAGCATCGACTTGCAGATGTGGATTCCGCGGTCGTTCACGATATTTGTCTTCACCACCTTATTGCCGTTTGCTTCGACTATTCGTGCAAGGCTGCTTCCGAGGAGGTTGTTGCGTACATGTCCGAGGTGGAGAGGCTTGTTGGTGTTAGGTGATGAATATTCAATCATCACGAGAGGACTTTCGTCTGTAGGTTTCTGAGTGCCGAAATCAGGGTCGGCCACAATGCTTTGGAGCAATCCTGCCCAGCAAGCAGAAGAAATCTGAAGGTTGAGGAAACCCTTGATTACGTTGTATCCTCCCACTACATCGGGAATATTCTGAATGAGGAACTTGCCTAAATCTTCAGCCGTTTGTTCTGGGCCTTTGCGCGACATGCGGAGGAAAGGGAACACAACCACTGTGAGTTGTCCCTCAAATTCGCTTCTTGTCTGTTGCAGTGCTACATTCTTTGCGTCAAAATCGGCACCATATAATTCTTTGATGCCAGCCACAACGGCATTCGTAATTTTGTCTTCGATATTCATCTCTATAATAATATATAATGTGTAATTTGTCTGCAAAGATAAGAAAAAATAGTGAAAAGAGGAAAGTGAAAAGTTAAAAGTTAGAAAAATCCTGCGTCCTGCATCTTGTATCTTGTATTTTTTGTATCTTTGCAGAGCAAAAGAAATTTTCTAACCAATGATAATAACATGAAAATAAAGGTTTTAATTTTGTTTTTATCGATGCTGTCAGCGTCGGTTTTTGCCCAGAAGGATTTCGCCCTTGGAGCTGATATCAGTTGGGTAAGTCAGATGGAACAACAAGGCAAGAAATTCTACGACCTCACAGGTCGGGAGCGCGATTGCTACTCCTTGTTGAAGGATTACGGAATCAATTGCATTCGCCTCCGAGTGTGGGTCGACCCAAAGGGTTGGGGCAATTGGTGTGACAAGAACGATGTGTTGAAGAAGGCCCTTCGTGCGAAGGCAGAGGGAATGGACGTTATGATAGATTTCCATTACAGCGATTCGTGGGCAGATCCAGCAAAGCAATTCATTCCAGAGGCTTGGAAGAATCATGATTACGAGCAGATGAAGCAGGATGTGGCCAATCATACAATCGAAGTTCTCTCGCTCTTGAAGGAGAATGGAGTGAAGCCTCGTTGGATTCAGGTGGGCAACGAAACTTCCGACGGATTCCTTTGGCCAATGGGCAAGGCAAGCGAGAATCCAGAGCAATATGCAGGACTTTTCAAAGCCGGTTATGATGCTTGCAAGAAAGTCTTCAGGAAGTCAATCGTGATAGTTCATCTAGATAATGGTTTCGACCAACACCTCTATGAGTGGAATCTCGGAATCCTGCGCCAATACGGAGCAAAGTTCGATATGATCGGAATGTCGCTCTATCCTTATTGGAGCATGGAAGCTGGCAAGGAACCTTCGGCTGAAAAGACGATTACCGATTGCATCAACAACATAAACCATGTGGCTCGAATGTTTAAGAAGCCAGTGATGATTGTTGAAACGGGTTATGAAGTGAATGAGCAAAAACCAGAAATCATGGAGGAAGGACGCGACCAATTGGCTCGACTTATCCGTGAGAGCAAGTTGCTGACGGGCGGAAAATGCAAGGGTGTTGTCTATTGGGAACCAGAATGCTCGCCTCGCCAATACAAGCTTGGAGCATTCACATCAGATGGTCGGCCAACTGCCATTATGGATGGTTTCAAAGCGAAATAGAACAACGGAAAAAATACTTGCTAAACTCAGGGCAATTCCTTGCTAAACATTGGGTCGTTTCTTGCTAAACTCAGGTTCATTTCTTGCTAGACTTTTGGCAACTGATTGCTTTCCTGCAGCCAATCCTCCGTCTGAGGGTTTCCGCACGAGCAAAAAATTTGATTTATTTGATTTATTTGGTAAGCGTTTGCATACTACGCCTTATAATATATACAATAATATATATTATAAAATTATATAGGTATAATAAATCAACTTACTTTGCCACCTTGGAGAGGCTCATCAAATAAATCAAATTTTTCAAATAAATTTAGCTCCCCGGAGCTTCGTGCCTTTATTTTAGCTTATCCAGCAAATCGTGCATTGAAGTGCCTCTTGCCTTGATTTTTCCATCTTTTGAAACGAGGAGGAATGTAGGAATGGAAGTGACATTCAGTGTTTGAACGGCAGGACTTGCCCAGCTGTTTGCATCGCAAAGATGAAGCACATTCGAGAGAGTGTCCTCGCGAGTCATTTCCTGCCAACGATAGACTTCGGTATCAAGCGAAAGGGCAGTAATGGCCAAATCGAGAGAGTCGGGCTGCCAGTCACGAAGCATTCCAAGGCTATCGATAAATTCATATTCACGAGGCATCCAAGTGGCCCAAAATACGATTGCAGTTTGCTTTGCCCTTGGATTTGCTCCAATGGTGTGAGTGCCTTTCACCTTCTTGTTGCCAAGCGATAGGATTGTTATCTTCGGGAATTTATTGCCCACTTCCGAAGGCTTGATGGCTTTCAATCTCGACTGAAGAGCCAGAAGGAATGCGTTGTGAGGATGGGATTTGAGAAGCACTTCAACGAGCGAACTGATGTCCTTGTTCGTTGCCCTTGGATTGGTCAACACATATTGGCGAAGCAGATAGATGGCAGCAACTGATTTTGCATTCGTCTGGGCAAATTCAGCGGCCATATCACTCACGGCTCCTGGGGTGAACTTCTCCGTCTTTTCCCTGAATTCAGCAATCAAACTGTTGGCTTCGCATCCGTCGGCACTGTATTTCGTTAGGTTGTTGGCAGAGGCTTTGTAGCTTACCGTCTTTCCGGCTTTGGCAAACACCACTTGCTCGATAGCATTTGGAAATACAAGCATGAATGCCTGTTCGTCATCATCCGAATTGAGCGAAGCATCAATTTCCTTCTTGTAGGCGAACTTGCCTTTCTGCACATAGATAGTGTCGAATGTTGACGATGGGTCATCGGGATTGTAGATAAACAGCATTCCCATTTCCATGTTCTCAATCGAACCACGAATGACGAATTCATTCCCATTGCCCGAACAAGCCACGGCCACGAAGAGTGTGGCTATGAAGCCTATGATTGCTGTTGATTTTATCTTATTCATATTGTTTCCTACTTACTGGCTTTCTTCATTGCCACTGGCCAAACACTGATGAATCCAACGATGATGACTGTGAAGAAGATTACGATAATATCCACCAAATGAATGCTCACAGGATAGGCATTGATAATGTAGCTTCCGGCTGATTCGCCGAACTTTATGATTCCAAATTCGGCTTGAAGCCAACAAAGCAACAATCCCAATGCAATTCCAATCACTGCTCCCACAATCGAAATCAACCAACCTTCGAGCAGGAAGATTCCTGAAATCTGGCGGTCGCTTGCTCCCAGGTGGCGAAGTGTCTGAATATCAGATTGCTTATCAATTATCAGCATCGAAAGCGAACCGATGATATTGAAACTTGCAATGATGAGAATGAAGGTAAGGAAGATGTAGGAGATGAGTTTCTCAATCTTCATAATCTTGAAAGTGTCCTCCTGTTGCTCGTAACGGTCGCTCACTGTAAATTCGCTTCCGAGCATCTTCTGAATTCTTCGCTTCACAGCCGATTCGTCTGCTCCATTCTTCAGTTTCAGTTCGATGGCCGAAACCATACCCTCTCTCTCGAAAATGTTCTGTGCAAAACGAAGGGAAGTGAGGGCATATTTGGCATCATACTTCTGCTGTTTCACACTGAAACCAACTCGAGGAGAATATAATTCGTCGGTATTGAAACTTTCGGAAGGGTCGTTCATATCTATGTGTTCATCACCTCTCGGAGCATACACATTGATTGGATTGGAGAAGTCGGCTCCCACCCCAAGAAGGCCCAAGAGGTTGATGCCGAGAATTCCATAGTCGATAACATCAAAATGGAGCTGGTAGGTTCCATCGCCAAACTTGATTCGGTCGAAGTCGATAAGTTTCTCGAATTCATCATCCACACCTTTCACCGTGGCCATTACCTGCTGGTTGTTGGCCATCAGCAAGGCATTGTCTTCCAATGTTTCGGAATAGACAGCCACATCTGGATCATTCTTTATCTGATGGAGCAACTTATTGCTTGCATCCATAAACTTTCCCTCTGCAGGCATTACTTTCAGTTGAGGGTCGAAAGCCGTGAAGAGGTCGGCAATCATATCCTGAAAACCATTGAACACAGAGAGAATGCACACGAGGGCAGCCGTTGCAACGGCCACACCACAAACCGAAACCCCACTGATAATGCCTATCACATGATGGGATTTCTTGGCAAGCAGATACCTTCGTGCTATGTAGAGCGAAATCATTCTGGTTTCTTCTTCAAGAGATTGTCGATATTCTCGATATAATCGAGCGAATCGTCGATAAAGAACTTCAGTTCTGGGATGATACGAAGTTGGTGGCGCTCAAGGTTGCCGAGTTCGAATCGAATCTGAGCTGCCTGAGCATTGATGTTGGTAATTATCTCCTCTGCCTTTGCAGAAGGGAATATACTGAGGTAGGCCTTGGCCACACTGAGGTCAGGACTTACGCGAACAACACTTACCGAAACGAGAATGCCTCGTGTTTGGCGGGTTTGTGCCTGGAATATGTTGCTCAAGTCCTTCTGAATCAGTCTTGCAATCTTGTTTTGTCTTGTACTTTCCAAAATATTATTATGTTATTTAGTTTTATCTATTTGTCTATTAATTATCTTTCACATTTGAAGAATAATAATGTGGCTTTCATTTTTTCCGAATGATTGTGAGGCCATCGCGAATTGGCAGAATCACCTTTTCCACTCGTTCATCCTTTGCCACAAAGTCATTGAATTCCATGATGCCACGCGTTTGAGGGTCGCTCACAGGTGGAGTTTCAAGTACGTGATTGTCCCAAAGAGTGTTATCAGCCAAAATATAGCCGCCTTCATTCATGTGAGCCAACACGAGTTCGTAGCATTCGAGGTAAGTTCGCTTGTTGCCATCAATGAATGCCATATCAAACTTTATGCCAAGTTTGGGAATAATCTCCATTGCATCACCTATGTGGAACTCAATTTTGTCTGCCCAAGGAGAATTCTCAAGCCAAGGGCGAGTGAAATCTTCCAACTCATCAAATATCTCGATGGTGTGGATTTTGCCTCCTTCCTGCAGGCCCTCAGCCATACAAAGAGCCGAGTAGCCACTGTATGTGCCCACTTCTAGAATGTTCTTTGGCTTTATCATCTCCACAAACATCTTCAGCAGTCGGCCCTGTGTGTGCCCACTTGCCATTCGGCCATATAGCAGATGAATCTGTGTGGCGCGATAGAGCTGGTGAAGATATTCGCCCTCACTGTCTATGTGAGATTCTATGTATTCGTCGATGGTCATGCAAGTAATGCTTCAACTCCAAGGCGATATGAATCAAGACCAAATCCCGAAATCGTACCCTTGCAAGCACACGAAATCATGGAAATGTGGCGGAATTCCTCGCGCTTCATTACGTTTGAGATGTGAACTTCCACAACAGGAGTTTCCACTGCCTTTATTGCATCCTGAAGGGCAATGCTTGTGTGGGTGTATGCTCCAGCATTGAATACGATTCCATCGAATGAGAATCCCACTTCGTGAATCTTGTTGATGAGTTCGCCTTCTACATTCGACTGATAGTAATCGAACTCCACCTGAGGAAACTTCTTGCAAAGTTCCTCATAATAGGCCATGAATCCGCGGTCGCCATAAATTGAAGGTTCGCGCTTGCCTACGAGATTGATGTTTGGACCGTTTAATATGAGAATTTTCATACACTTCAATTGTTTTCGTTCGGCAAAATTACAAAAATAATATATAATATGTATGCTAAACCCCTAAAAACTGACCTTTTTTCGGTTTACTCCTTGATTTTGTTTTCGTTTTCATCTAATTCCACTTGGTAAAATGGTAAATATGTGCTAACTTTGCACAAGCAACAAACCAATCGAATGGAAGAAAAGCAAATACAAGGCATACTTCGCCGCTACTATCAGTATCTTCGACTTGAAAAGTCATTTTCCGACAATACAGTTGATGCATACAGTCGCGACTTGGCGAAGTTTATCGATTTTCTGAGGGTTGAACAAGTCGACCCAATGGAAGTGAAACTGGAAAACTTCCAGCATTTTGCCGCAATGCTTGTTGATATTGGCATTCACCCCACTTCTCTCTATCGCATTTTGATGGGGGTGAGAAGCTTTTATCGGTTCCTTTTGATGACTCGCGAACTCGATAACGACCCTACCGAACTCCTTGAACTTCCTCAAAAACCACAGCATCTTCCAGATGTCCTTTCTGTGGAGGAAGTGGATATGATTGAGGATGCCATCGACCTTTCACAAGCTGAAGGTCAAAGGAATAAGGCAATTATAGAGACCCTTTTCAGCTGCGGCCTTCGTGTGAGCGAACTTTGTAGCCTTCAAATGTCCGACCTTTATCTTAATGAAGGCTTTATCAAGGTGACAGGAAAAGGCTCGAAACAACGATTGGTGCCGATTTCTGCAAAGGCAATTCATGAACTTGAGCTGTATTTCTACGACCGAAACCTCATTGACATTAAGCCAGGATTTGAGGATTATGTCTTTGTGAGCAAGATAAGGAAGAAAAACCTATCCCGCATTATGGTTTTCCATCTTGTGAAGGAACTTGTAGAAAAGGCAGGCATCAAGAAGGATGTAAGTCCCCACACCTTCCGTCATAGTTTTGCAACAAGTTTGCTTGAAGGAGGTGCAAGCCTTCGTGCCATACAGGCAATGCTTGGTCACGAATCTCTTTCAACAACCGAAATCTATATGCATATCGACACTTCTCATCTTCGTGAGGAAGTGCTCACACATCATCCTCGCTACAGCAAGCATGGACAACAATAATAAGTGCAAATTACGAAGTTCAATCTACTATTCATAAACGATTATGCCAATTCCAACCGATCCAATGATGCTTTTCAGTTTTGTCAACATGAAATTGCGCGATGAATATGATTCGCTCGAGCAACTTTGTGATGATTTAGGTGTTGATCAAGAGCAACTGGTGAAGACACTTGCTGATGCTGGTTTTGAATACAATGCCGAAGCAAAGAAGTTTTGGTGACAACCCCCCAAAAAGCAAGTAGGAGAAAACACTTGGTCTTCTCCTACTCGATGTGGTCTTTCTCTTCCGAAATTACTTACGGAGACCGAGAGCCTTAACGATTGCGCGATAACGCTCAATGTCCTTGCGCTTAAGATAGTTCAGCAAACTGCGACGCTGACCTACCAACTTAACAAGAGCTCTGTTTGTGCTATAATCTTTGTGATTGGCCTTAACATGTTCGGTCAAACGGTCGATACGGTATGAAAACAATGCAATCTGGCTCTCGCATGAACCAGTATCAGTGTTAGACTTTCCGTACTGACTAAAGATTTCTTGCTTCTTAGCTGAATCTAAGTACATAGAGTTGGTTGATTAATTGATTAATATTATTTCATTCATGCTCCGAAAAGCGGGTGCAAAGGTAGGAAATAAATCTCAACTGACAAGCATATTTCTAAAAAAAATGCAAAAAACACCTCGAAAAACTATCTTTTCACCCCATTTTATTTTGTCAGTAACCTACTTTTCACTACTTTTGCACTGATGAAACCAAACGAACAGAATACTTCGGCACAGGCGAAACGCTACCTCATGTTTTGTGAGTTGGCTTATGCTTTTCCTATCCTTCGCCCTCTTCAGGATGCCATCAGGAAGCGGGGGGATGAGTGTGCCTGGTTTCTTGTGGATGGGTGTCCGAACATGCTCAATGAGGATGAGGTTCTCCTTCATTCTGCTGAAGATGTTAAAGCCTACAATCCAGTAGCAGTCTTTGCTCCAGGCAATTGGATTTACCCATCGTTTCCTGGCGTGAAAGTTCAAGTGTTTCATGGCTATCCAATAAATAAAAGAGCAGATAAGGTTGACGATCATTTCCGCATGAGGGGCTGGTTTGATATGTATTGCACAAGTGGTCCTTCAAGCACTCCCGAATTCAATCGTCTTGCTGAAAAACTCAAATACTTCAAGGTTTACGAAACTGGTTGGTGCAAAGCAGATTCCCTTGCCAATGCAAAGGCTAAGGCCAATGCCAATACAAAAGCCAAACCTACCATCTTTGTTGCAAGTACTTTCAGCAAGAATATCAGTTCGCTCCATGTTTTCTTCCCAATTATCAAGCAGTTAGCAGAAGAAATGGATTGGAATTGGATTGTGACTAAGCATCCAAAACTGCATGACGAACATCTTGAAACTCTTTATGCAGATTTGGCAGCAACACACGAAAATGTTCGTTTCTCTCCTCAAACAGATGTTGACGAAATGGCCCATTCGGATGTAATGCTTTGCGACAGTTCTTCAATAATAGTAGAGTACCTCTTGCTCGATAAGCCAGTTGTAACCTATCGCAACACTCGTCCCGACTCACACCTTATTAATATATATAATATAGAGGATATTCGTGGGGCAATTGAGAAAGCCTTGACCCGTCCCGACGAGTTGATGCAAGCCATTCGTGCATTTGCTTCTTATCACGAAGCCCACATGGACGGCCAGAATTGTGAACGGATTCTGGATTCTGTTGATGATTTTGTTGCCAACTATAAAGGCCGATTGAAGCGTAAGCCTCTAAACCTTATCCGACGCATAAAACTCGGCATAAGGCATTGATAGGTTGAGATAGTGGAAGTTGTGTTGATGGCGTTTGTTCTCTGGAGGTAAAGTCATGTAGTCGCCATATTCAATTGTCAGATATTCGTCTGGTTGTTCCACTCCCTTCAGTATCATTCCCTCAAACTCGATATCTGTAGGATTGCCAAACACACTTCTTGGCATAAAGCGTGTTTGAGCATTGTAATGTTCCGACATGAAGTGGCTTTCGTCATATTCGCATTCCGTCATTATCCGCTTCAACTTCTTCTGAACATACTCTCTCGTAAATAGTTTCTGCCACATGAGCGGAATCCAACTCGACGGACCTTTTCCATGCTTGTAAGGGTCGCGATACATGAAATAGATTGCCTTTCGCCAGAATAGGAACTTGCGGAAGTGCCACCATCTGGCTATTTTTCCTTCGGGAACTCCATCAAGTGGGAAAACATCAATGAACACACCACCATCAAGTTTGCGGTAAAGTTTCTCAACACAAGTGGTTCGCTTATCCTGAACCTTTCCATAAGGCAGAGGATAGTCACTATCATATTCGGGACATACGAATTCGAGATAATCTGGCAACCATTCCTTGCTGTGCTTTATCAGGAGTTCATAATCCTTGCGAGGCATTCCGATATCAATATCATCATCCCAAGGAATGAAGCCCTTGTGGCGAACAGCTCCAAGCATTGTACCTGAAACAAGGAAGTATCTCAAGCCATACTTTGCGAACACTTTGTCCACCTCTTCCAAGTTGTTTGCCAGATAATTCTGTAATTCTCTTATATCGTATTCCATGTTTTCCTTATTTCTTTTGTCCGACTCCTTACTCTTTTTCCCAGCAAACAGCTTTTTTCGTATAGTATCCACTTGCCAAACGAGCTGATATTTCTGTGGCTTTTTGTCTCATTTCATTATATTGCTCATGAGAGAGAGAAGCGAGTTTTTCGTCGATTTCATCGAGATTATTGATGGTCAATCCACATTTTTCCCTTTCGATGAATGGAGCCAATGCCGCTTTCTTCCAGATGATAACCGGAATGCCACAACGAAGGTAGAAGGAAGTTTTGTGAGGATTGTTGAATTTTAGGTATTCACCCCAATTTCCACTGCATCCGTTCATTGAGTTTCCGTCCCAAACAAGTCCGAAATCACCTTCCGTAACCGATAGGAGTTCGTCGGGTGTGAACATTCCGTTGAAATGGATGTGTTGCCAATTGGTCGCACGTTCATTGTCGAAACCCTTGCCATAAAGTTCGAGTTTCCACTGGTGAATATGCTCATCGAGAGAATAGAGGAAAGGGTTTCGGCCAGGGCCCAACCCTCCTGCATAAACTACTGTGTATGGATTGTGAGGGGTTTCGTAAGTGGCTGGAGTGGCAGCGGACAGATAGTCAAAGATTTCCAAGCAGGTAAGGGATGATTTGCACCCATTCTGCTCGAGGAAATGCTTCATACTTTCGTTGTGAACGATTATGCGGTCGGATTGGTTCAATTGCTTGATTTCCGTCTTGACCGTCATTTTTTTCTTGCGGAAACATCTGAGGTCGTGGATGAGAGTCACAACTTTTGCTCCCTTCATGTGAGCAACAATACAAGTGGGAACAAAGAATTTCTTGTATGGGTATTGCAGGAAGAGAGTGTCGCCTCGTTTTAGTTTCCAGAGTGCAATGAAGAGAACAGCCAGTTTCAGCATGAAATGGGCAAAGCCTGTGGATTTGTGGCATTCGGGTGCAATATTTGCAAAGCCCATTCCTTCCACAATTTCATTTATGTCCTCTTTGGGTTTGTACGAATATAGTTTTACGTGATAATTCATTTTGCTTTTGTGTGATTCTGTTTGAATTTCTTGGTGAATGCCTTTCTTTTTCGCCAAGCTTCATCGTGCTTTGTCTTGGTTTGGATGGCCTTTGCAACGAATTCTTCCACATTGATGTTCCGTGCCGAAGCATATTCGCGTGCTACAAACTCAAACAATTCCATATTGCCAGTGAAGCGGGTAAGGTTTTCCAATAGTTGGTTTATGCCGATTTCATCGATGGAATCGTAGAAATCCATACGATTTATGTCGATGACGGAGAATCGGTATTTGCCTGTTTCGTCGCGATGATAAAGCACATTCGTTGAGTTGAGGTCGTGGTGGAGAATGCCTTTTTCGTGCAGTTCAGCCACAAACTGTGCAAATGCTTTGGCCAGTTCTTTGTCCCATCCGTCTTCTTTTTTCAGGAGTTGCTGGATAGGAGGATTGTTGTCAACAGCCGAAATGTAGTAGCCTTGCAGGAAAAGGCCGCATTTCTTTATGTTTTCGAACGCAATTGGCTGAGGAGTGTCGATTCCCCTTTCTATGAGTTGCTTTGCATTCTCGAATGCTCTTTCTGCCTTGCTCTTGCGGAAGAATGTGTAGGCAATCCGTTGCCAAGGGTTGGCTCGCTTGAATTGCTTCACCACAATACTGCCATTTGGCGCATTGATGATTTTGATTTTGTTACGCTTTGTATATACGAAATCCCCGATTTCATCGAACATTTCCTCGATTGCCTTTCCCTTTATGCTCTTTGTTTTTCGTTCGTAAAGATGGCGACCGATGAGATAGTTCCATGCGTTTTGAGCATTTTTCATCGAGTGGCAAGGGCCGATAGTCACGTTTTGCTTCGTGGCTTCGGGGTTGAGTCGGTCGCAAAGGCGGGCAATGTATTCAAACATATTGTACTCGTCGAGCACCATGTTTTTTGCCAATTTCAACGATTTCATCGAGGTTTCGTAGCGATTTTCGCTTATTGCCTTATCGATGATGGCCACGGCTGAGGCAAAGTCGTTAATGTTGATTCGGGCGTATGATTCGCTTGGGAAATAATCTTCGAGATTGGTGCAGCCAAAGTAGAAAGGATAGGTTTCGGCCAAGAAGCAATCGCTTATCTTTTCTGTCCAATAGTAAGGTTCGCTGCTGTTCTCGATTACGATGTGGTATTTGTAGTTGGCAAGTACATCCCACTTGTCTTCAAATCCGTTCACTCCTCGGCCAAAAACATCGATGGAATCGCCATAATAGAGCTTTAGTTTCTCTACAAAGCGGATTCTGTCCAAGTGGCCTTGGGTGAAAGCCTTATCACTTGTGATTACGGAAATGAGCTTTTCTTTCCGTGGGGTTGGTGCTTCACGAAGAGTGTCGTAATCGAGTGTGAACTCGTGTTTTCCGTCTGGATTTCGCTTGAACCCTACAAACCAAGGCAGGACACAAGGGCCGAAATGCTTTCCTTCGACGATTTCCTCCTCTTTTGGCAATTGGGAGAGAGGCAGATTCTTCAGTTTTTTGGGCAGTTGGGTGGTGTGAATCAATCCAAATTGCCTTGTATAGCTTTCGGGATAGACAAGAACCGATTCGGGTTCGGTTGTGAGAAGTATGGTGTTTTCCGGTGCCACTCGGCAGGTGGTTGGCTTTCTTGTGCCCTTTCCCTGCACTACCCAGAAGTCGGCTTCTTCCGTTTCTTCATCAATATAGAATCGGTATCTGCCGTCGAGACTTGTCAGTTGATGACCTTTTGTCTGGCGGTAGAAAATCTTTCCGGCATTCTTTCTGTATGGAGTGAACTTAACCTTCAACATGTCTTTATTTTGTTATCGACTATAATTCATCAAATCTCCATTTTGTGAGATTCAGAGGGGGTTATTATCCATTCGTTATTTAGCCACTCGACTCTTCAGGTCGGTCGACGAAATGCCTTCGGTTCGAGGAAGTGTGACCACCTCGATTCCACGTTCTTCGGCTATTTTCAATGCGCGTTGGAAGGCTTCGTTGTTTTGGTCAGGGCCCTTTGCCAGAATGTCGAAATCGAGCAAACCGACAATTTCGTCCGAACTGTTGTAGGTCACAACTTCATCGACCCAACGAATGGCTCCAACCATGTAGCATCGCTCTTCGGTGGAGCAAACCAGATGGGCTCCTGGCTTATACTTTTCCACCATTTCCGAGTTTTGCACGGCCACAATCAGATAGTCGCCCAAAGCCTTTGCCTTGCGAAAGAGTTCTACGTGTCCCATATGGAGCAAGTCGAACACACCTATTGTCAATACCTTCTTCATTGTTTTTGATTCTATCAAAGGTGCAAATATAGTCAAAAAACATTTAATAACCAAAAAAACAAGGAAAATCTAAGTGGGAAGGTTCGTTTTTGACCAAAATCGAATGGATAAATCCCTTTCATAGCCATAAACATTTGTCTGTTTCTTTGGCTCTATTTTATGTTTTCGATAGGAACAAAAGTAAAATACAGTACATAATTAATATTAATAATGTGCATAATTAATAATAATATTGTGCATAATTATTAATAATATTGACATGATTTTAGTTTTGAAACTGGAAGAAATAGGTTTTGGAACAAGAGAAAAATGGTTTTGGAGCCTTTTATTCTTTGTTTCTGATCTTCGAGATTGCAGCAATGAAATCGTCAATATTTTTAGGTGTAATCGTTTCAATTCGGCCGTTGGCACATGTGATGAATATGTAGGATTTGAGAGTGTGGCCGCCAATTCGAAGGCGGTTAATCCGCTCGATTCGTAAAATGGAAGAAATTTCAATTCGTTTCTCTGGCATAAGTCGTCCGCGATGAATGGTGAGGATTCCATCGGCAATTCGATATTCGGTATGGATGATTTGCTCAATCACCACACACATCAAGAAAAGTGTAATGGCAATCATCAAACCATTTGTGTGCCACATGAAATAAATGGCAAGAGCAAGGAGAAGTACAAGCAATATGATGCTGCTTATTTGTATGCGGGATTGGAATGTCTGAGGCATTGTGATAAGCTTATTTTTCTGTGAGAGTGATACAAATACGGTCTTGAAGCGAACGCCCTTCGGCTGATTTTTTCAAGCTGTTGCAGATAATGGAGAATGCAACGAGATGGCCGTTTGGAGCTGTAAGATAACCTGCCAAAGAACTGACGCCAGTGACTGAACCCGTCTTGGCATGAACATTGTTGGCAGCCGAAGTGGAACGCATGCGATTGGTGAGAGTTCCGTCGACTCCTGCAATTGGGAGAGAATGGTAGAGAGGACCGAAAATCTTCTCGTTGTTGTAGGCATACCGAAGCATTGCAACCTCAACACTTGGGGTAACATAATCATAGAGCGAAAGTCCACTTCCATCCACTATTTCAGCATAATCGGCTGAAGCTCCCGTCTTGGCTATTGTGGCCGACACTCGAGAGGCACAATCTTTCCAACTGACATTTTTGCCAGCGATGGCTCCAATCTGATAAAACATGGATTCGGCATAGAGATTATCGCTGTTCTTCATCATGCGAGGAAGTACTTCATCAATTCGGTGGACGAGTGTTCCGATGAGTTGAGTGTTATCGGAAAAATGCATTGGAAGAATGCCTGTTCCTGCCACTGAAATACTGTCGGCATTGAGGCAAACGGCCAATTGCTGAAGGAAATATCGGGTAGGATTGTAGCGATTGATGCGTTCGGGAGTACTTTCATAGTTGTGGCCACTGAGGCTCAGGGGTGTGAGATAAGGTTGCTCATCGTCCCAACACCAACCATTTCCCAGTGCAAGCGTGTCCTTCATGCTCACATCAGCTATCAAGTTGCCATTGATTCGCCTTATACCTTTATTATATATAAGTTGGGAAATTTGCTTGAGATGAGCCGTCTCAATCATAGGGTCGAAGTCGCCAACCACATAAAGATTGCCGTTGAGAGACGTCACTCCAAGCGAATCGGTATCAATTGTTCCGTCGATATAGATGGAAGTAGTATATTCGTGAGCAGCACCAAGAAGGTCGAGGGCAGTGATGGCCGTAAGAACCTTTTCGGTAGATGCAGGTCGCATCATCTTATGCTGATTGTAGGCAAAGAGCAAGGAATCGGAAGTCAGGTCGTAAATGCTGATTCCGGCATAATACGAACTTCGGTCAACATCTTCCGTAATGGCTGCCAATCGTTGGCCAATCGTATCTTCCCAACGTACGGGAATAGAGTCGGTTTCCCCGATGGAATCGGCAATTTCCTGACTAAAACCATACGAACTGACCAGTAAGGCAACGGCTGAAATTATAGTGCGATGTAGAATCATTTTTGCTCTTCTGTTTCGGTTGAGTTTTCGGCTTCAGCTTCGGCAAGTGCCTTTTGATAACAATCTCGGCAAAGAGGTTCGTATTCGTTCATTTCGCCAAGAAGAACTCGCTTCTCATTCTGCACTTTTCGGTGGGAAACGTATGCTTGCGAACCACAACGAACACATATTGCATGTACTTTAGTAACATCATCGGCAATCGCACAAAGTGCTGGCATTGGGCCGAAAGGCACTCCTCGGAAGTCCATATCCAATCCGGCAGCAATCACTCTCACCCCTCTTCGAGCCAATTCGTTGCACACTTCCACGAGGTTTTCGTCGAAGAATTGGGCTTCGTCAATGCCGATCACATCACACTCGCTACCAAGCAAAAGGATACTTGATGAGTTGTCGACTGGAGTGGAAGGAATACTGATTCCCTCATGTGTCACCACATCATCATCTGAATATCGGGTATCGATGGCTGGCTTGAATATTTCAACAGTTTGGTGAGCAAATTGGGCGCGCTTCATTCTTCGAATGAGTTCTTCCGTCTTTCCGGAAAACATCGAACCGCAAACCACTTCAATGCGTCCCATCCTTACTTTTTCTCCGTTTCTAAAATCTATTTCTGACATATATTGCTTTGTTTTTTTGTTCGTCTAAATATCAATCAAAATATAAACATCATCATTGTTCGCCTATCAGGAATTCCCCATGCTTGCTGATTCCTTCGGATGAAATATCGAGAAGCTTGCAAACGGAATTGTTGTAGAACTCAATGATTGCCCGACCATAGTTGTTGGTTGTGAGGTTTGGATTCCAATAGAGAGTGCGTCTGTAGTCCTTCACTTGTGGGAGAGAGGCCTTGCTGTAGTCGGGATTGTAGCTCTCGATTGGCTTGTTGAATCCTGGGAACTTGTATTCTCGTCCGAGGGTTCGTTGGGTTGAGTCGTTACTGTTGGTAACTATATTTAAATATGTGTCGACTCCAAAAGTTGTATTTCCAGCACTTCTTCGGTCGAGATGATAATGCTCGAAAGATGTTGGGCGAAGAGGTGCATCGCTTACGACATCCACTCGCTTTAGTATTGGCAGGAAACTGTTCTGGCTCATCTTAAGGCCGAGGTTGTTGACCTTGAAGTTGATGCTTGGTATGATTGCTTCCGAGTTGTTAGGAGAAGTCGTATATTGATGGCGGAAGTAGCGGAAAATGAATGGATAATAGAAGTTGAAATCATAATTTTGATTATCGAAAAGGTCGAAGCGCTGATAGAACCCTTGATCCCAAATATCATTCATCATATCGAGGAAATCGATTGAATAGACAGGTTTATCTGGTTGGCGCTTTGCATGAGGGCGCTTCTTGCTCTTGATATTCACTTGTGGAATCCATTCAGATGCATAAATGTCCTGCTGGAACTCTTCCCAAGTGAGTTTCTTGTCCTTTGATATTTCAGGAGTGTGGTTTTCGTACCAACTGTATTCCTTGAGAGACTGTGGATAGAAATAATTCTTTATGATGAAGATTCGCTTATCGTTTGAGATAAGGTCATAGTTTTTCTTTTCCTTCTTTTTCACGAACTTCGCACGAAGGGTAAGTGTTGCATAGTCGCCATAGAATGGGTCGTAGGCAAAGGAGAAATGTCCGAGAGAGTCGGCAATCGTAACACCTCGGAACTTGAAAACATCGTCACCCTTGAGATTTGGATCCATATTGCGAAGCGAACAAGAAATCTGTAATTGTCCTTCGTCCTTGCTGAAAAGGGCTTTTCTCAGGCGGAATGCCTGACCTAAAATTACAAGTTGTTGTTCTGGTAAATAGTCGATTGTAAAGGTTTCGGGATGGTCGACATAATGCCAATCATACCTTCTCCAACCTTGAATCATCAAGAGGAGATCGAGGGCAGTGCGATGCTTTTCATCGTTACTCTCAAAGTAGTAGTCGGGGTTTTCTACAAAACCTTTAATCTCGGATTCGAGCAAAAGGTTGGTCATAATGTTGCCAGTGGCGAAAGTTGGGTCGAGTTGGTCGGCATCACGAACAGCCACCGAAATGGTTTGGTCTTTCAATGGTCGGCCCTTTGCGTCAGTAGCCATTATGCTAAGGCTGATTTTCTCCAAAGGTTGGTATGCTCGGTTGGCAATTCCGTCAACCAGAATCTTACCAACTGATTCATAGTTTTTATTGACGAAAAAGAGTCGATCTGCATAGATATTGCCGATTTCATCGGTGATTACGGCTTGGTTCACACCTTCTGGAAGGTCGTCGAGATAGTAGCCTTTTTCCCACTTTCCCTCTCCGTCGATTGGGAAGGTCTTAATCTTCTTGCCTCTGCAATATATAGATAATGTGAGTTGGCGAGGAGTTGTGAGTTGGCTCTCAACATCGAAATAGATGGCTTCTTCATCTTGCTCACAAACTAGACGCGCACCTTCTTTGAGTGCATCAGGAAGGTCGAATGTGAACTTATGTTCACCAAAGGTGAAGCGAACCTTATATTTGTTCCCATGCTTTGGAGTGAAAGAGAAGAATCCTCGGCCACCATGATAAGGACGGATTGTATCGATTGCATCTCCGTCTTCAAGGAGGATTCCGCTTACATTGAGTCGTTCGAGTTCTTGATTGAAGGCTTCCCAAGCCACTCGGCATTCGTGGCCTTCGAGCAGGTAACCGCCTTCAGGATAGAACTTTACGTCAAATTCGGGTGTTTTCCATTTTACTTCATAATCGCCCATCGTAATCTTCGTTGGCATTATCTTGCGAAGATAGTTTTCGACACTGTCGGGGCGATTGTAAACAGGTACAACTCGCGAGAAGAGGTTCAGATAGTCGCGATAGTTGCGTTGCATTCCGTTTTCCAATACGGAAATTGTCTCGAATTCGTTGTCAATATGACTAACGAATTTATATTTTTGTTCATCGCCAACTTTTTGTGATTCGTATGTGGATTGTTCACCAGAAGTTATGATTTTCTCGATTTCTCCTGTAGGAACATCTCGGAGAAATGGTTCGTAACTTTCTGTTTCGGTGTTGTCCTTGCGAACTGCCCAAGAGTTGGAATGCCACGAAGGCAGTGGTTTATAGCCGAAATTGAGCATCCACTTGGTGTAGGCGCGGATTTCGTAGTAGCCACTGAAGAGTGTGTCGCAAATGGCAAACTGGCCGTTTGCCTGTCCGTTGAGGTCGAGATAGAGTTGCTGGCGTTCGCGAAGATAACCTTGTTCGTCGAGCAGTTCAACATAGAGCACTCGGCTTAGAGGTTGTGGTGAATTATCGTCGGCCAAAACCACATAAGCCTTATACCAGATAGTGTCGCCGAGGAAGTAGCAGTTGTTGTCGAGGTGGAGATACACCTTTTCCTGCACTGGCAACACATTTTCCGGTTTATCATCTGGTGGAGTGGAAGCGATTGCTCCCACTGCCCAGACGAATGCTATGATTAATGTTGAAATCTTTTGAATCACTCTAATCTCTTGTTTTTATTGTTTTATTCCCAATAGAGTGGTTGCTTGTTGATGTCCCACTTGTGGTCCTTAGGGAAGTCGTCGCCTTCCCAAGCCTTCTTGCTCGTCCACTTTTCTGCTGGATCTGTCCAGAATGGATCGCTTGCTGGAAGTCCGAGAGGGAGGAATGCAAGGCTTGTCATATAGAGCGAACCGTTGTTGGTGTACCAGTCGGCTACGTTTGGATGGTTGCCGAGGAAACCGATTGTGAGGAAGCCCTTCTTGTTGAAGTTGTTGGCTTTGCCGAACATGTATTTGGCAACTGCTGTGATTCCGGCACGAACTTGTCCGTTGTGGAGTTCGTTAGGAAGTTGCTTTCTCCAAGCGAGTTGTGCCAATGGCTGGAACACTGCCATTCGGTAAGGAATGCTTCGGCCAAACACTGGATAAGTACCTTCTGGAGAGATGAATCGTTCGAGGATTACGCTGAACTTCTGCATACGCTTTGTTGCTTCCTGGAGGCGACGGCGAGAACCGTTGAGATTGCCAGTGTTGCGCACGAGCCAAGTGTCGTTGCCTCTCTTTGCACTAATCATTTCGAGGCATTCAATGTACATTGGCTGAATTACGTATGAGTTGTAGTAGTCGAAGGCAAATGAAGGTCCATCGCTGTACCATCCGTCGCCAACGTACCATTCCTCTACTTTGTTCATTCCGAGGTGGATGCGGTATTGGTCGTATTCAGCTCCTACATACATGAGGAAACATTCTTCCATTGATACGAAGAGAAGCCAGTTGGTGTAAGGAGGGTCGTAGTGGCGAAGTCCTTGGAGTTCCTTTATGTAGCGTTGTTTTGTTACATCGCTCAATGGTTTCCAAAGTGCATCGAATCCGCGATAGAGGCTTTCGACTACATAGGCAGCATCTACCAATGTCTGTCCACCGCTTCTCCATCCGAGATAGTCGGGACTTTCAGGGTCGACTGCATTTGCATAGGCTTTGAGGGCCCATTCACGAAGTTGTTTGCGCTTCTGTCCTTCGGCTGTGTCGTCGTCAGGAAGAGAGAGCCAAGGGGCAAGTCCTGCCATCAATCGGCCGAATGCTTCCATATAGGAAACTTTCTTGTTGCGGCCGTCCCATGAAGGACTGAGTTCGAGTCCTCCGTTCACGGTGTCCATCTCCTGTTGGAGAGTTCCGTTAGCCATGTTGCGGAGCACTGGTTCTGCCATTTGATACATAATGTCGACCCACACTTCGCGGTCGGTTTTTTCAGTGCCTTTTTTGGCACTCATCTGCATTGCAACCACTAGGATGAATGCAAAGGTTAGCAAGCGTTTCATACGATTTTAATTTTCTTTTGACATTATAAATGATTTGTTCTCGTTTGCGATGATGAGGCTGTCGGCCGTGAGGAGTTGGATGCCAAGAGTGTCGGTGAGTTGGTTGCCGGAGAGGATGATTTGGTTTTCGGCAATTGTCCACTTGTTGTAGGCATCTTTCATTCCGTAGGTTGTCAGTCGGCCTTTGGAGTTGATTTCGAGGTGTTGGTTTTGTCCTTCCACCTTCCAGAGATGCGTGAGGGCAGTGAGGTTTACGATGTTGATGGCTGTGAGTTCGCCTTCTATCTTATCGTAAGTCACGCTGACTTCATCTCCGGCACTGATTCCGCCGATGGCGTTGTTTTCGTAGAAGAAATACATTGAATTGCCGTCGCCGAGTAATAGTTCGAGAGAATGCATTGAAGTGCCTTCGCCTACAGTTCCGGCCACCTGATTCAGTTGTGGCACTGCCTCGGCCATGGAATCTGCCAAAGCGATGGAATCGGCTGAAGCATCGGTTTCTTCAGCTTTTTCTCCATTTCCGACGCATGAGCCAAGGGCTATCAGGGTCAGACAAGCCACAAGAAGATTTTTTGTCTTTTCAATCATATTTAATTTCTTTGTTTTGCTATGTTTGGAGTGTCCGAAAAACGAACCGCTGTCCGAGGGGTCATTTTCTTGCGAAACTCAAGGTCATTTCTCGCGATGTTTGACCCAATTTCTCGCGATGTTTGACCCAATTTCTCGCGAAACTTTTTTTGTGCCTCTTGCTTCGCAAAAATGGAAGGCTTAAAAAGGCATTTTTTCGGTTTCGGTTTACACTCAACTTGCGAATTTGTTACAAAGATACATAATTATTTAATTAAACGTCATTTTCTCGGCCAAAATATTTTGCATTGTTATAAATTTACACTAATTTTGCACCGAATTAAGAATTGAAAGAGAAAATGTATAACGGAAAAATCGTAGTTTACACTTCCGGGACATTCGACATGTTCCATTCAAATCATCTCAAGATGATTAAGTATGCCCGTGGTTTGGGCGACACACTCATCGTAGGAGTTAGTACCGACGAATTGGTGTGCAGTTACAAGCGTCCGCCTGTGATTCCGTTCGAGGAGCGTCTTGCCATCCTTGAGGCTTTGAAGTATCCAGATGTGGTGATTCCACAGCATTCGCTCGACCATACCGAACTCGTGAAGAAACTCAATATCGATGTGTTCGTTGTGGGTGACGACTGGACGGGAAAGTACGATTATCTCAAGGAACTCGGAGTCACCGTGTTTTATTTCCCATACGGTGATGGAGTCAGTTCTACAAAGATTAAGGAAGACATCCTCAACAACTATCTCGACTTGAAGCAAAAGGTAGAAAAGAAGGTGAATCCCGACGTGAAGGTGAAATGAAACGAATACTCGTAGTAGGAGGAGCCAACGGAATAGGCCTCGCCATTGCACAGGAAATGGCAGGTCGGGACGACTGTGAGCGTGTCTACATAGTCGATAAGTCGCCATTGGCAGTTCAGGGGGCGAATCCAAAGATTTCGTACAGCCAGTTCGACCTTTGTTCCGACGACTATTCATTCTTCGACCAATTCGAAGATATTGATACACTGATGATTACGGCCGGATTTGGCCGACTCGCACTGTTCCGCGAAGTAAGCGAGAAGCATATTGTCGACTCGTTCGATGTGAATACCATCGGGGCAATCCGAATCATACGCCACTTCTACGATAAGCTCGAAGCCAAGCAGGATTTCCGTGCCGGAGTGATGGTAAGCATAGCCGGATTCATGTCCTCACCATTCTTTTCAGTGTATGCAGCCACAAAAGCCGCACTCAAAGTGTTTATCGAAAGCATAAACGTTGAATTGGAAAAGGCAGGAACAACCAACAGAGTGCTGAATGTTTCGCCAGGTTCAATCAAGGGAACCAATTTCAGTGGAGGCACAACCGACCTTTCCCAGCTTCAACCTCTTGCAAACGAAATAATCGCTCATCTCGAAACGAAAGACGACCTCTTCATTCCGCAGTATGAGGAAATATATAAAAATGTGTTGGAACGCTATCATGCCGATTTCCGAAAGGAAGGCCTGCATAGCTACGAATACAAGCAACAGAGATTAGACGAACAGAAATGATAGATGACGAAGCCCTAAAGGCACGATTCAATCCCGAAGGCTCGCTCCTTCGACGCCAGCAAAACCGAATGACCGAAATGCTGTTGTGCTTCGACAAGATTTGTACAAAGCACGGCATTCGCTATTGGCTTTGTTCCGGTACATTGCTCGGATGCATCCGCCACAAAGGCTACATTCCTTGGGACGACGACCTTGATGTGGAAGTGATGCGCGAGGATTATGATAAGCTCATGCAGATCCTGCCACAGGAACTTCCAGAGCAATACGCACTGCAAAACCACGAAACCGACCCTGGTTATTTCTTCTGCTTCGCCAAACTCCGCGACAAGAAGAGTTTTCTCCAGGAAACCAACCGCTACGACCGAGTGTTTGCCTATCGGGGAATCTTCATCGACATCTTCCCATACGAGAAAGTAACACCGCTTATGCACTGGATTTCGTGCCGAACATTCGGACGGGTATACAAGGTGATGAACAATCCCAAATACACCGACGAAGAGGCAGTAAAGCGCGTCAGCAAAATATACGACTTCAACCACAACTATGTTTTCCCAGTACTGAAAGCCCTTTCACGACTTTCCACTTCGAAACTCCTTCGCTACAGTTGTGGAATACCATACAGCAATGCATGCTATGAAAGTGAGATTTTCCCACTCAAGCGAGCACCATTCGATGGATATGAAATGCCGATACCAAACGATTCGGATGCCTATCTCAAGCGCAAGTTCGGCGATTATATGCAACTACCAAACCTCGACACACTTCATCCACACAGTGATGAACTGACAATAGAAGAATAAAGCAATGGACGCACCAATACCAGCAACAAAGGAACGAATGCAATGGCTCGACGCAATGCGAGGATTCACGATGATTCTCGTCGTTGCATATCATGTCTGTACTCAGACCTTCGGGGAAAGTATAAAGATTTCTTCCGCATTGCCGTTCCTCGTACTTTTCCGAATGCCACTCTTCTTCTTCATCAGTGGATTCCTCGCCTATAAGGCCGATTTCAGTTGGACAGGCCACCGACTGGGCATGATGGTTTGGAAGAAATTCAAGATTCAAGTCATTCCTACCGTCGTATTCCTCTATATCGCCCTCATCATGAGGTTCCCAAAGTTCTGGGATGCATTGAGTTATGCGATGGCATCGCCTACAAAGGCAGGATATTGGTTCACATGGTGTCTGCTCCATATGTTTATCATATATTATGTGTTCTCATTCTTCGAGAGCAAGTTGAAGCATAAGAGCTGGGTACCAATCACATTGCTTTGGCTCGTGGGATTGTTCTGCTATGCAATCATCTACATGCCATCGTGGTTCCACTTCCCAAAGCCAAACGAAGAATCATTCCTCAACTATTCGAGCCTTATCAAGACGATGGAATATTTCCACTTCTTCATCTTCGGAAATATTGTCCACAGATATTGGAACAGTTGGCAACGATTGTTCGACTCGAAGTGGTTCTTCCCACTCATCACGGTCATCGTCGTGTTCTGCTGTGCCGACATTTTCAAGTGGCACACACTCAAGTTCCAGTGGACAAACCTTCCACGAACTACAGCCATGTACATTCTGCTCATCATTGTGTTCATGTTCTTCCGTCACTATCAGGATTCGTTCACAAAGGAGCACCGCCGCGGACGTTTCCTTCAATACATTGGAGTGCGTACACTCGATATCTATCTCATCCACTTCCTCTTCCTTCCAAAACTCAAGATGGTAGGAGGATTCCTAGATGCAAACAAGCAGAATTTCGTACTCGATACGGTTCTCTCAATCTTTGTAGCCATCATCGTGATAGGTTTCTGCCTGTTGGTTTCGAACATTCTCCGCATAAGTCCTTTCTTTAAGAAGTACCTGTTCGGAAGGTCGACCAAGCCAAAAGAAATAAAAGCATAACGAAAGAATATAAGCGAACAAACAAAAAACAAAATAAATATGAAAGTATATTTTTATCACACCCAAAATCTGAATCAGATTTACAAGAAATGGAAAGAAGGACGCTTTCCTGGTCACTTCCTTTATGGAGCAACACATCTGCCAAAATATGGAGTCGATGTAGTGATGCACAAGCATAAGGACACGGATAGCCGTCTTCAGCAAATACTCTACGTCACTTGGAAAGTACTTACATGCAAGGAACATTTCGATGCCATCTATGCCACTCATTTCAATGGCTTGGAGTTCATCATCTTCCTTCGTGCCCTCCATCTCTATCCAAAGCCAATCATCATTTGGCATCATCAGCCAATCGTCGAAGCCGACAATGGTTTCCGCGAGATGATGGCCAGAGTGATCTATAAGGGTATCGACCACATGTTCTTCTTCAGCGACCAACTCATCCAGGAATCGCTCAAGAGCAAGAAAGCCGATGAAGAGAAGATGGAAGTGTGCCACTGGGGTGCCGACATCGACAACTACGACCGAATCATGGCCGAAAACAAGGATGTGGAGCACATTGGATTCATTTCTACAGGAAAGGAAAAGCGCGATATGCCTACACTTATCCGTGCATTCAGTGCTACAGGACAGGAACTCAGCATCTTCGTGGCTTATAAGGCATGTGGCGACAACTATCTCGAAATCCTCAACGACCTTCGCCCTTCATCCAATGTCCATCTCAATTTCATCAAGGGACTTATTCCTAACGAGTTGGCAGTGAAGGTATGGAAGTCAAAGTGTGTAGTGATTTGTTGTCAGGAAACCAACTATACTGTAGGTCTTACCACTCTTGTTGAGGCTCTTGCATTTGGTTTGCCAGTGATTTGCACTCGCAATGCCACATATCCAATAGATATCGAGAAAGAAGGAATCGGTATAGCCCTCCCATACTACGATTCAGTAGGTTGGGAACGTGCCATCCGTTACATTGTCAACAATCCTGAAGAGGCAGAAGAGATGGGTCGAAAGGCAAGAAAGTTGGCTGAGAAACTCTATAATCTCGAGAATTGTACACGCGAAGTGGCAGAGGCTATCAAGAAGTATGACGTTATTCCAGCTAAGCCAAAGCAACAGGAAAGTCCTGTTCAGTCATCTGCATCAAATGCGGCAGCCACTGAAGCTCCACAGCCAACCGACGACCTCTTCGTGAAGCCAATCAATCAGACGGGCAGTCAGAACGATCGCGACAATGTGGATATCAATTCACAGGCAGATCAAGAGCAACAAATGGTAAGCAATTGGCAGAGCACTGTACGTCCTAAGATTCAAACTCGCAAGTCAGAGCATGAAGGTCCTTCCGTTGCCGACGAACTCAAGTCGCTCCTTATCTCTATCAAGGACAAGATGCCTGCATTGTGGGAACGTGTAAAGCAGCATCTTCCTTCTCAGGAAGACATCATTGCCCTCATCCAGAAGGTGAAGGACTATATTAATAAGAAACTGTAGGGTTCGAACAGCTCTTCGTAAATCGTCAAATAGTAAATAAATTACTCCATGCCTTCACCAGTAGCAATATTCGTATATAATCGTCTGGGCAACACCAAAGCCACCATAACTCATCTTATGGAGAGTTTTCTTGCTGCCGAAACCGATGTGTATGTTTTTTCTGATGGAGGGAAGGACAATAAATCGTGGAAGGAAGTCAATGCCGTGCGTGATTATCTCCATCAGGTAGAGCAACAAGTAGCCGATTCCCACAATTTGTCCGACAACGAAGAGCAGCCGATATTCAAGAGTTTTACAATAATCGAACGCCCCGAGAACTTCTATCTTGAGCGCAACATCACTGAAGGAATCGAATATGTTCTCCAGCGCCACGATACGATTATTGTGCTTGAAGATGATATCTGTGTGTCGGAGTTCTATCTCGAATATATGAACACCGCTTTCCAACTCTATCGGGATGATAGGAAAGTGATGCATGTGGCTGGTTTTTCCAATCTCGACCTCATCACCGACCATCCTTCCTTGCTTGTATCGGATAAGGAAACGGATGCAGCCGACGAAACTTATTTTACGCCTCACATGTCGGGATGGGGATGGGGCACATGGCGCGACCGTTGGCAAACTTATTTTGTACACTATCAAACGGAAGACGAGGCATTGCAGGGGCTTTCCGATGCCGATAGGCAGAACATTCAGTATGGAGGCGTGTTCCCTTGTCTTCGTTCGTTGAAGAAGCGACCAATTCCTTGGGATATTTGTTGGGAGATTGCTATCTATAAGGCAGGCGGACTTTGTCTGACTCCGGCTCATACTTTGGTGCGAAATATCGGACTTACCCGAGGCACTCATTTCAGCAGCATCAACAATTCCCTCATCAGTTGGTTTGAATTTGACCGCGAACCTCTCGACCGCCGAATCCGTATGTTCCACCGTGATGCAGAGGTCAATCCCGAGATAGAGCAATTGTTTAAGGAGGCCATTCGTGATTGGGGCATACGCTACACTCCATTCGGCAAAGTGCTTCGCCGTTTGAAGCATCTTCTTTTTTCGGATAAATAGTTATATTAGTTATATTATATATAATAGGTATATAGTATATATAAATAAATGAGGGCAACTACACTCGCGTGCTGCTGCCCCCTAAAAATGATAAACACCTATTTACTACTTTAAAGCTATGACACACTTTAGTCGGAATAGTTTAATCACAAAGTAAAGTTTTTTTAGTTGTTTTGCGAAAAAACTATCTTTTAGTGCATCAATCGCAGTTTTTTGTATCTTTTTATCAGATTGTTTCCTTTTTTACTATATGTGCAATGAATTTTTTTGTTTCGTTGCACTAAGATTTCTTTACTCTGTTCACACCTACAGTGATGCGCGACATTTCCGAAATGGATTTTTGCACGAGTTCAGGATGCTCTTCAGCAAACTTGTCGATATGGCGGATACGCTTGCTTTCGATAATTTCATCAATCGCGATGAGGATACCGGTTTCTTCCACATCGCCGAAGCCATAATTGATGGCAGTGCCAAACATCTTCATTGTAGGTGAGAGACTCATGTAGGCATTGACGAGAGGCGGAATGTTGAGTCCGCAGTTGCGCACTTCTCGGTTGAGCACGATATAGTCGTCCTTGAAGTTGTCGGCCTGGAAGAGTTGTTTGAATTCGGCAGTGTCGGTTTCCATTTCGAGCGGTTTGTCAGGAGTGATGAGTTGTTCCTTGTCGCCGAAGTGTTTTTTCAGGAAGTAGAGAATCATGTCGCGGCAGCGTCGGTTGTAGGATGGATACATAGTCATCTTGCCGAAGAAGTATTTGCAGTTAGGCATGATGACAGAGAGAGCTCCGAGTCCGTCCCAGAGGTTGTCGAGAGCGAATAGGCCCTTCGAGTCGTTGCGTGTAGCTTGGTATTCGAGAGTTACGAACGAGCGTCCGAGTTCTACGGTGTAAGGAAGATAGTTGTTGATGAAGTCGTCGGAGAAGTGGAACATGTGTGAAGTGGCGAGGATTGGTTGTCCTGCCTCGTTGTATTTCACTTCGGTTCCGAGCAGATATCTGTATCCGCCAATGATTTCCTCAGCATCGGGATTCCACACGATGAGTTGTTTGTACGGATTGTCGCAAGTGTCGAATTCGTCGAGGTCGAGAGCGAGGCCAGTTCCTCCTCCGGCTGCACGGAAAGCGATTTCTCTCAGTCGTCCGATTTCGCGTACGATATTTGGAGAGTCTTGCCAAGTGACTACGTAGATTTCATTGTGGCTACGATTGGTGAATCGCAGACGCTTGTCGTCGGTGAGTTCCGATTTGAGTACCTCACGAGGTATTGGAGCGATGATTTCTTCCATTTACAGTTCGTATACTTTATCCTTCACCCATTGAGCCCATTCGGTGGCCGATTTGCTT
Source organism: Bacteroidaceae bacterium (assembly GCA_024398435.1). Lineage (GTDB taxonomy): Bacteria > Bacteroidota > Bacteroidia > Bacteroidales > Bacteroidaceae > Colivivens. Next base: position 115,758 of record JAKSJD010000004.1, read on the forward strand.
TTATCGAAAGTTTGCCAAGGGATAGGTTCGCCAAAGGTGACGGTGAATGATTTTCCTACATTTTTATACATTTCGTCTACGAGGAACAGCATTGCGATGTTTACCTTCAGGTTGAGGGCTTTGCACACGTTGGCTATTCTGTAGAATTTGTTTGAGTTCTGTCCTGAGAAGTGAACGGGGATGACGTCGCGTTGGTATTCCACGCTTTTGGCGATGAAAGTCTTTTTCCAAGGCAAGTCGCGTATTTCGCCCTGTTGGCGGCGTGAACAGAGTCCGGCAGGGAACATGAGCACGTTGTTGTCGCTTTGGAAGGCAGTTTCTACCATTTTAGGGAAGTTTCGGCTTTGTCCTCCAGTTTTGTTGATAGGCACGCAGAGGGGAGCGAGTCCTTTGAGGTTCATGAGCACGTCGTTGACGAGATATTTTATCTTGCTGTCGTATTTATGGCAGAGAATGCTTCCGAGTGCCACACCGTCGGCACCTCCGAGTGGGTGGTTGCTCACGATGGTGAAATACCGTCCGTCGGCATTGTCGGGCAGACGGTCGAGACCTTCCACCTTGAGGTTCATTTCGAGATATGCCACGCATTCGTCGAGGAAGTCCTGTCCGTATTTTCCGCTGGCACGTCCTGTGAGGTATGCGTTGACCTCGTCTTGATGAAGGATTTTCTTCAGCCAATTGACGACGAAACGAGGGAGATATTTGTATTTATCGCCCATTTTTCCTTTTACGATTGCTTCTACGTCGACCTTGAACTCTGTCTCTTTTTGGCTCATGAATTAATGTACAGTTTACGATGTACGAAGTACAGGTAATTAATATAATGAGATAGATATCTCACGGCAAAGATACAAAAAATGTAGAATGTAGAATGAAGAATGCATAAATATTTTAATAAAAATGTTAATATTTTTCACAAAACCATCGATTGACCATTTGCCAAAGGCAGAAAATTCGTATTTTTGCAGTCGAAACGAGAGATATACCTCAAACCTTTTTTTTGATAGATACGATAATATGACGAAAGTTGCTGGGCGATGCCCATTCCTAAGATTCCTGATATTGGTAGCTTTTTCATTCCATGTATTTTCAGCTACTGCTCAGATGGCTCGCATGTACACCATCCAGCAAGGACTTACTACGAGCGACATTTCCGACATATATATCGATTCGAAAGGCATGGTGTTGCTTCCTGGCCTTGCATCTCTCGATTTGTTTGATGGAGTCAGTTTCCACCACGATTTCCATCAGGCATTTATGAAGCAAAAACTCGTAAATTCATTTTCCGGAGTGGTCGAACTGAGCGGCGACCGCTATTTGGTGAAGTCGAGTAATGGTTTGATGCTTTTTGATGTGAGGAAGAATGATTTCCGCCATTTGCTTCTCGATGAGGCTGAGGATTCGGTGAAAGGCTATCCCATCACGTCGCTTGTGGAATATAGGCAGAAGGATTGTTTCATCGTTTCGGCCATGGGCGGCGGATTGTTTGCCATCGACCGCCATACAGCCAAGGTCAATGAAGCCCTTACCCATCGGTTGAAGTCGAAGGTGTCGAGCAAGTTGTGTGGCAATCTGTATGTAGATTCCGATGAGAATCTATGGATAAACACGTCCGACCGCAAGATGATTGCGTTCCACATGCCGACGATGAACCGACTGAAGCTGAACATTACGCCCGATGCCGAGCAAGTTATTACAGATGGGGTTGTGTCATCGATGATTCAGCAGCGCACCACGGGCAATATGTTGTTCACCACGGGTGAAGGCGTTGTGATATTCGACCGTTCCACGAAGACGTTGCGCATGAGCAATGGCAGTAAGGCCATTGCCAACATGCTGATAAATCAAATATACGAAACCCACGAGGGCAAGTTGCTCGTAGGCACGGATGGTATGGGAGTTTGGCAGATGGGGGTCGATGAGATGTTCAGTCAGTATTCGTTTTCTGAGTTTCATCTCAATCTCAATCATGCCAAGGTCAGGGTGATGGCCGAGGATTCCGACGGCAATATGATAATGGTGATTTTCCAGAAGGGAATCATCGTCATTCCAGATAGGGCAGTCAGTTTCAATTCCATATTCCCCGAAAACGATATCTTCCAGTCGTCGTGTGTCACGTCGATGACGTCCACGTCGGATGGCCGCTATTGGATTGGTACCGATGGCCGAGGCGTTTATGTGTGTGAAGAGGGCAATCTCGATGCCGCCCATCCGGTAGAGATTGGTGAGAATGCCAAGTTGGTTCAGAGCATAGTGGTCGACAAATCCGAAGGCGTGTGGGTTGGTTCCTATGGAGGCGGAGTCAAACACTATGAGCAAGGTCGTTTCGTCACCCCTTTGTGGCTCTCCACTCTCAGCAGCGAACTGATTATGTCGATGGCCTATGATGCCAGGAACAATATATTATATATAGGAACGAATGGCAACGGAGTGTATGTGGCCGATCTCGATTCTAAACAATTGTCGCCGCTCACCCTTTCGTTCGATATCAATCAATGGATCTCTAATCTCTATTTCGATTCCGAAGGCATTCTGTGGATAGCCACGATGTCGGGAATATTCTATTACGACCGCAATTCCTCCACTTTGGGCGACTCCCAGGGCGAGGTGAAGTTCGGCAATTCCGATATCATCATCACCCGCTGCATTGCCAAGATTGACGACATGTTGTATTTCGGCACCAACAAGGGATTAGTCGAATACAATCCCCGTTCGAAGCAGGGGCGATATGTGATTGAGGGCAAGGACGTGATGTCAGTCGTGGCCACAGCTTCCGACATTTGGTGTTCTACGTCGCAGAATATTATCAGCATCAACAAGTCGACGGGCAATGTCCATCAATATTCGTCGATTGGCAGTTTCTTCGTGGGCGAGTTCCATCGTTCCTCATTCATGGCCCACGGTGGCCGCATCTATTTCGGTGGCGACAATGGCATCATCAGTTTCGTTCCGTCGCATATTGTGCAAGGCAAGCCACTCCGACATCCGATATTGCTTTCTTCGCTCAAGGTCAACGGTTCACCGATTGAATTCCACGAAGGTGCGTCCGACAACTTCACCGAATCCTACATTTCATCGGCCAAGTGTCTCAAGTTGCCTCATTCGCAGAATTCTTTCGGTCTTGAATTCTATGTTCCGGTTCTTTCCTCGTTTGAGCAAATCCACTATCAGTATATGCTCGAAGGCTATGAAGACACATGGCACGATGCCACTTCGGAGCAGCGCGAACTCCACTATTCGAGTTTGCCTTCAGGCCACTACAACCTCATCATCCGCGCCTTCTACGAATCAGATAAGGACCACTATAAGGAGCGCATTCTCGAGGTCGAGGTAGGCTATCCGTGGTATGCCACTCCATGGGCCCGACTGCTCTATCTCCTCCTTGCCATTGTAGGTGTGGTTGCAGCCTATCGTTTCCATTGCGAGCAGCAGAAGCAGAAGCGCCTGCTCAATCAGGCAAAGCAAGCCGAGCAACTGAAGGAAGCCAAGTTGCACCTCTTTACCAGCATCACCCACGAACTCCGTTCGCCTCTCACGATGATCATCTCGCCGCTCAATCAGCTCATGTCCACCACCGACAACCCCGAAACCGCCAGTCTCTATAAGGTCATGCGGCGCAATTGCGACAAGCTCTTGGGCATCGTGAAGCAGATGACCGACATCCGTAAAATCGACAACGGCCAGTTCCATCTCCATTTCTCCGAAGTCAATTTCATCGACTATGCCGACGAGATATTCTCCTCCTTTGCAGCCATTCAGGCCGTGAAGCAGATATCGTTCACCGTGGAGCATGCCAGCCAAAACATCATGCTCTGGATTGACACCGTCCATTTCGAGAAGATTCTTACCAATATCCTCTCCAATGCCTTCAAGTTCACGCCCGAAGGCGGAAAAATCTTCGTACGCACTTGCTACATCATCCGCAACAGCAACGACTGGCTCGAAATCCGTATCTACAACAGCGGTTCCCACATCGACGGCAACGACCTTCCACACATCTTCGAGCGATTCTATCAGGGCAGTCAGGCGGGAGCCACCGTCGGTTCGGGCATCGGCCTCAATCTCGCCTCCGAACTTGTCAACCTCCACCACGGCACCATCTCCTGCCACAATATCGACCCCGATGGCGTAGAGTTTGTTCTCCAGTTCCCAATCGGCAGCAAGCATCTCTCCGAGGAGGAAGTGCTTCCACGCCCAGTGGACGAAACGGCACCGACTGAGTCGTCACAGTTGGCCGAGTTGACCGAGATAGCCACAATCGAGCAACAGAATGCCAATACTTCCGAAAACCGGCAGAAGAAGACCATCCTCATCGTCGACGACGACAAGTCGCTCTGCCTTTTCATCCGCGAACAGATGGCTGACGACTACAACATACTCCTTGCCCATAGTGGCAATGCCGCATGGCAGACAGTGCTCACCTCCCGTCCCGATGCCGTTGTCACGGATATCCGAATGCCCGATGGCGACGGACTCCAACTCTGCCAGCGCATCAAGCACAATCCAGAAACCGACAATATTCCTATCATCATGCTCACGAGCGAAAATGGCGACCGAGCACAAATCAACAGTCTCAATCTTCAGGTCGACCATTTCCTCAGCAAGCCATTCAACATGCTCGTACTGAAAGGAGTTGTAGCACAGGCAATCCGAGTGCGCGAGCAGATGCTTGGCCGCATACGCCGAGCCGAAATCGACTACGACTACAGCCGCGTCACAGTCGACAGTGCCGATGAGCAACTCTATGCCCGCATCAATTCTGCCCTCCGCGACCATATCGACGATTCGTCGTTCGGTGTGAACGAACTGGCCACCGAAGTAGGCATCAGCCGAGTGCATCTCAATCGCAAACTCAAGGAGCAGTATGGCATCACGCCAAATCTCTTCATCCGTTCGTTCCGAATGAAGCAAGCCGCCTATCTCCTTGCGGGAGGCAAAGCCAGCATATCCGAAGTAGCCGACCGAGTGGGCTATTCGTCGCATTCACATTTCAGCAACACGTTCCACGACTATTTCGGAATGACACCAAAGGAATTCGTTGCCACCTATTCCGACAATCTCGACGACGAATCCCTTCAGAAGCTTCTGCAATAGCAGTGCAACTCGTTACAGTAAAATCTTATTTTCTCAAAAACTATTTTTTTCTAAAAAAGCATCGCACCGAACTTCACAGTTCAGTGCGATGTTGCAATTGCTTTGTTTAACTTATTACATTATACATTATACATTATGTTGTTTAACTTATTAATCTATTCCAATCATTCCCCCTTGGGGGAACGGGAAGGGGGCTCTACTTCTTCTTTGGATTCTTGTTCCAATGATATACGAGGTGGGCCATCACATAGTGAGGGAGTGAACGGTACCATGTCTCGGTGCGTCCTTGGGCATTGACTTCGTACTGGGTGGAAGAGAGGTTGTGGAAGATGTCGAATGCTTCGATGCTTGCGATGAGTTTTCCCTTGAAGAGAGGCTTCGAGAGTGATGCATTGACCACGAAGTCGTCGGTATTGAGGGCAGATGAACCATATCCTCGGCGACTGTACATGTTGGCATCGGCAGAGAGTGTGAGGTTGATGCCAGGGAAGGTATAGCGTCCGGAGAGTCCGTATTGGTAGTTGAACACGTTGAGAGTCTCGAAGTCCTGCATCTTTCCCTCTGAGTGTCGCCAACTGATGTCGCCTGATGCACGTAGGTTCAATTTGTCCTTGTTGTACTGTATGTATGCTCCGTCGTGGAGAGTCAGTGTGTTCACCTTATTCAGATGACTTTCTGTTTCGCCCGCCAGCATTGCATGGTCGACGGAATGGTGGAAGTTGGCATCGCCATTTGTCTGAACTGTCCAGTAGCGCTTTTCGTCGAGAGCGCGGGAGAAGTCGGCTTTTGCTGTGGCTGTGTAGTTGCCTTTCACATTCTCTGGGCGATATGTATAGACACCTGTTTCGGGATTGTACATCACCGACTGGGCTGTGGCACGATGGAGATAGCGTAATGAGGTTCCGATGTGGAACTGCTTTTGGTTTGTGCCACGATACCAATAATCGGCATTGACATTCGTAGTTTCGTTGCCTTTCAAGTTTGGATTACCAAGTTTCACTACCAGTGGCTGACTGTCGTCGCTGTAGGATATGCGATCATAGAGTGATGGTGCAGACACAGTATGACTGGCTCCAAAATTGATTTCTTGCTTTCTATTGTTTGTTGGGAAAAGGGTTATATTTAATGTTGGTTCAAACATCAAGGTTGTTTTTGTTGCGAGTGTATCAAGCATACCGCGTTGATAGTCGAGCGATTGATGGTCGGTAATAACTGCAAGTTCGAAATCCCATGGAAGATAATCCATTGGGATAGGTAAATTGGCTTGCTCGGGAGTAAGTACTTTTTGTTGCCCTATGAAGAAGATGGTGATTGCCTTCTGCTGCTTATGTCGACTGTCATACGAGTTGCTAAGGTCTGTGATGGCAAGGAGTGCGTCACGCTGTGAAGGCAACAGGAGTGTGTCGGGATGGTAGAGCCAATCGTGTGTGCGTTCGTCATTAACGTCAAGTTGTTCCTCAATGCGATACCACATATTATGCTTGTCAAACCAGCCAAGCGTCAGCCAAGTCCATGCATTGGTGTATTTTTTCCTGTAGTCGTTCACATTGTGCTGTGGGGTCGCAAAAGGTTTGTCGAAATCATAGCGCTTCATCTGTTCGTTATCATTCTTTCCGTGTTTGAGGTCGAACATATAGTTGAAATATGACCTTGTATCAAAGACAGCCGATTTCGCTCCCATATTAAGACCAAGTGTTCCCGACCAATGTGTGTGGAACTCCCAATCGCTGCCGTGACTCATGCCTATATTGCGAATGCGGTTGGTGAGTGTGTCGTTGAATTGCTCAGACAAAAGGCTTGAGTTACCGGAATGTTTGCTGCGGTTATAGTCGAAGTCGATGCTGAGGAAGTATGGCTTTAGGAACTTGAAGTTGTTGTGTAAGGACAGTTTGCTTGTCTTGTTCATGGCTGAGGATGCTGACAGTGTGAGTGGTGTGACTCCGTTCAGGAAGAGTTCGCTGCGCTTGCGCATTTCGCTCTTGTCCTTGCTCCATGTATAATCAGCATTAAGGTTTTCTTCGTATTTCTCGTTTGGCGAACGGAAACTGAACTCGCCTGCCACGCTTCGAGTGGTGAGCATTGACTGAGGCATGGTGGCTGGTGTCCACTGGTTCTGCTTTCCGATGTGGCGACTCTCGTTCACATTATTTGTATTGGCTAACAATGTAAATCGGTAAGGATCGGCAAATCCGAGTATGAATCCGCGGCCGAGGTAGCGTCGCTCAGTGCCGCCGGCAAGCTCTATATTTGAAATGATGCCTTTGTTGTACTCTTGCTTCAAGTTTACATCCATCACATAGCTGCGAGGATCGACATCGAAGCCGAGAGCCTTGCTGCGGTCGCTCTGCTTCTCATATACTTTCAAAGTCTTGACGGTGTAGTAAGGCAGGTTTTCGAGCAAGACCTTAGAATTGCCGCGGAAGAATGAGCGCGAACTGAGCAGGAGCTCATCTACCTTTCGACCGTTGACGAATATCTCGCCATTCTCGTTCAGATTCACGCCAGGCAACTGACGGACAAGGTCGTCGAGCATGGAACCATCTGGCAACTGGAATGCATCGGCATTATACACGATGGTGTCGCCATTGTAGAACATCTTCACCTTCGTAGCTGTGACCGCCACTTCCTGAATGTTGACATTGCGCATCTTGCGCATTGCAAGGTCGCCTGCATGGAATGGCACGCCCTTTATGTTAGGCGACTTGATGGTCAGCCATGCATCGTCGTAACCGTCTAATGTGGCATGGAGCAAGTAGGTTTTGCCAATTTCTACGGAAATGGAGAACATGGTCATATCCACCTCTCCCGTACTGGCTTTCTTTAGTGTTGCTACTTCCACATTTCGAATGAATGTGCTGTCTTCTGTAAGGAGCGACAGTTTTACATCGGGCAGTGGAGTTTTCAAAAATGCATCATAAATGTCACCAGAGACATTGTTCGTGTCTTGTGCCATTGCTGAGAATGTCATCAGCAAAGCAGCGAATAATAAAGAAATCCTTTTCATATAATTTGATTATTTGATTATTTGGCCATTTGATTATTTGAAGGGGGCTTGGGGGCTTTATTTTTTCGCTGGCAAATTTACTGCAATACATTCATTCGGGCATCATGTTTTAGTTTGCAAAACTTCGCAAAACAAGAATTGCAAAATATATGACTTTGCAAAAGTTTGCAACTCCCGATAAAATCTACAATTTAGGTAGTGATATACTTAATGGCACTACAGTCTTTCTTCTCTCCGCTTTATCGACTTGTCACTTGGTTTATCCAAGAATTATCGATTTGAGCTAATCGCTTTGCGTTTCCATTGTAAGATGTGATTACCTTCTTTTATGTAGTTTAACTTATTAATCTATTCCAAGTCCAAAGGTTGGAAAGCATTAGGAGCCATATTGACAGAATGCCCATTGAAAAGAGGCCTTTTTTCATCTCCATCCTGAAAAATAGTCACTTCCTGAAGCATATTCTCATGAATGAGGCTCATTGGAGAATTGAGGTAAGTAGGGTCGGTAAGTGTCTTGTTGCGATACTTGACAAACTTGCTGCGATTCATGTTCAAGTCTTTTGGCGAAGAGCTAAACACGATTGGTACTGCTTTCTGCTCCAGAGAATGAAGTTCGAAACAGTGGATTCCATCTGCCTCTGCCTTCACAATCAATCCCGGACAGCCATACAGACACCAAGGACCTGCCGTGGTTGGCACTTCTTCGGTGTACCATACCGTCCATTCCCTTCCTCTGACCTTTGCTGTCGCTTTCTGGCACAGATAGCCCGAGATGGTCAGCGTGTCATCGTCAATCTGCCAGTTGATGGTTGTCTTATCCTCTTTGGTCAAATAGTCGGTAATGAGAACAGTTTCGCGAATCGTCACCTTGTCAGCCGATGGATAACCAACATACACAGATGGTATGTTAAGTTTCTGCTCGTCTAATTCTTCCAAAAGATCCTTTCTCGTTTGCTTCTCGGGCTTCATGGCATTCAGATAACCAGTGCTCCAAGTTGTCTTATTGCCAACCAACACAGCAAGGCGGTAATGATCATCCACCTTTGTGCCATTCTTGTCGGCAGTGTGGCAAGTGTAATCATAAGTCACAACAATGTTTGACGCATCGATTGAATCGTTTGTTTGTGCCATTGCCGAGAATGTCATCAGCAAGGCAGTGATTAGTAATGAAATCCTTTTCATATTATTTCAATTCTAATGGTTGATATTTGTGTCCCTTTGCAGGTACGAACAATCCACCTATGAAATTGTAGTTTTCGTCTTTTCCGTAGGTAACAACGATTTGCTTCGGTCCTGTCATATAGAATTGAGGGTCGGTCAGGTATTGGCGGTTGCCGAATACATTGTTTTTGTGTTTCAACATTTGTTCATAGGAAGATTTTCCATAAGGAACAAAGATTTTTTCGAAATGGAGTGACTCTGTATTGAACTTCTCTGTAATTGAACCACTTGAATATGTGATAGGCACTGATTCCTGATAGAGAGCTATAAGTCGGAAGGTATGGATGCCTTCTTCATCGGTAGCAAAGGCAATCAAGCCTGGCAATCCTTGCAACTTCCAAGGACCTGCTACAGTTGGAATGTCTTCTGTATAAAGCACATTCCACGTCTTGCCACGGAATTCTCCATTGGCTTTCTGGCACTGATAACCACAAACGGAGTCGCTTCCTTCCACGATGGTCCATGTAGGTTTCTCTGTATCCTCTGTCACCTCATACCGAAGTGGCGGAATGGATTCGAGAATGATGGTCTTGCCCTCCGGATAGCCAACCGTTGTTGTAGCTATGTGCATCAAGGCTTCGTTCTTCATGAAATAGCTCTTGTCCCATCCGAGTTCTTCGTCACGTTCTACTTGAATGAGGTAACGCTCATAGGCCCATGTTTTCCAAATTCCGTCGCCTACTTGAAGGGCAAGTCGGGCGGAATCGGTCACGGCTTCTCCTTTTTCGTCAGTCGTGTTGATGGTGTACTGATACACTGCGGTGAACTTTGTCTGACACAAAGTATCTACTTTTTCTTTTTCCTTGGATGGCATTTGTGCCATTGCTGAAAGAGTCATCAGCAAAGCTGAGATTAATAATGTTGCTTTCTTCATATTTATATATTATTTATGAGTTTGCTTTTTAGTCCTCCCCCCTTGGGGGGATAAGAGGGGGGCTTGGTCCTTATTTCTTCACCAGATTCAGTTTGCAGGTGAGCATGATGGTGCGACCGATGAGATGGCAATCCATCGTGTAGCGGTCGGTGGCATTGAATGTGGTGTAGCGATAGTGGCGCGTGTTGAGCAGGTTGTTGAGCGAGAGTTTCCACACGGCTCTGCTGGCCTTGTACTGTACCGAAGCTGAGAGAAGACTGAAGTTTTTGTACTGGTTGTCGGTTATCTGTGAGCGTACGAAGTCGTAACTTCCCTTGATTTCGATTTTGTCGATTGGGAACACTGAGAGCGAAAGGCTTGCATTCTCTCCGTCGGTAGTTCTGTGATTGCCTGTCCACCATGTGTAGTTTCTCGAATATTGTCCGTTGGCTCCTATTTCCATCCATGGAAGGGGTGTGACGGTGGCTTGTCCTTTGAAGGAATATGAGTTGCCGTAGGTGGTGACGACCTTGCCTTGGCTCATCGATTCGCTGCTCCCCCATGAACCGCTGGCTGTGAATTGCAGTTTGGTAGAGAGTGTGAGCAGATTCTTCGAGATGCTCAGGTTGGCGTTGGCGTTCTTTGTGTGGCTGTCGCGGAAGATTGAGGCTGTAGAGGTCGATTCTTCGTCGACATATTGCGAACTGAGTACATTTCGCTTGCCTTGTGTCCATCCCGCATCGGCAGTGAGGGTGAAATAGCTGAATGGTATTTGGTAGGTGTATGACAGACTGGATGCCCATACCTGATTCTTGCCTATCACTCCCGATGCCATTGATGTGGTGCGGTAGTTGGTTTGCACGGGAGTGGTGAGCAGGTCGAGAATGTCGCCCACCGAGTTGTATATGGCTGAATGGAAGCTCATCTCGGATGTTCCGCTGAAGGTGTAGCGGAAGGAGAGGCGTGGTTCGGCAAAGAGTTCCGACATGGTTGTCTTCTTATCATCGAACCGAGAGCGATACATCATGTTTCTCCATTGCAAATTTGCTCCAATGCTCATGTATATTTTGCCAGATGGCGAGCGCCAATCGGTGCTTGGCGAAGCCCAAGGCGTGACGACCCAACCATCCAGTCGCTGGCCGAGGATGGCATCGTCGGGGGCGTGGAGTGATGTTTCTATCATGTTGTAGTAGGCAGTAAGGTTGACGGGCAGGGAGATGCGCCACTTGCTGCCGAGCCGAATGGTGAACGATGTGCTGTGGTCGGTAGTGATAGTGGTGCTTTGGCCTGTTTGCGATATGCTGTTCATGTTGAGGCATACTTTCGGTGCGCGGACGAATTCGATGTTGGAATTGAACGAGAGCTTGTTCTCGCCCATCCTGACCGTGCTTGCCAAATAATTGGAGATGGCCAATTGGGTTGCCTTTCGATTTTGATTGTTCACATCGGTGGCAATCACTGGGCATTCGTTTTCTTCAAACTGTGCCTTCATGTTCACTCTGTCCATGAAATAGCGGTCGTTGCCGTTGTTCTCATACCTTGCCTCAATCATTGGCCGATGCAGGCGTGTGTGAGGTCGGTTTTCCTCGTTGATGCTGATATTCTGGCCGTCGGCAAAATAGAGGGTGTTGGTGGATGACGAACTGTTGTAGTCTTCATAGGCATAGTCGGCATTCATTCTTACTTGGCGGTCGCTGTCCATCTTTTCGATGCCATTGAGCGAGGCATAGGCATTGGTTTGGTACAGGTATTCGCCAAGAGGCGGACGGGCAGAATTCCATTTGCCCAGTTTGTCGGTGGCGAGAGTGCTGATGTCATTGTTGCCGAAGTGGTCGATGATGTCGTACGAACCGAAATTGCCGTGGTTGCTGCCTTTGGCCGAACCGAGCAACTGGAAATTATCTGTGAACATCATGCCAGTGAGTCCAAGTGCATAGAGAGGGTCGTCTTCGCGAAGTCCGATGCCGGCTGCGGGTTGACCGAATGGCTTGAACTTGGCCTTGTTGCTGAGTTTCACGTTGAGGGCCACATCGTCGCTCTCTTCGTCGGCATCAATCTTTCGATGCTTGTGGTGCTTCATCACATCCACTTGAGTGGCATATTCGGCTGGGATGTTCTGCGTGGCAAGGTTGTATCTGCCTCCGAGCATGTCCATTCCTTCGATATAGAAATGGGAGATGGCTTTGCCCAGATACTTTATTGTGCCATTATCTGTCACATCAATGCCTGGCAAACGCTTCAATCCGTCTTCAAGTGTGACATCGCCCTTGCCGAGAAAGGATGCGAGATTGTAGGAGAGGGTGTCGCCCTGGAAGATGATAGGTTGGGCTTGCACCTTCACTTCCTTCAGTGTCACTTGCTTATCGGTCAGCACCATATCCTGCTCCGTGGTCTTTTCCGTTAAAGTGAGTTTTACATTCTCCTTCTCATAACTTATATGACTGAATTGCAACTCGACTGCCCGATTTGGCATTTCCCTCAATTCCAAAGTGTATTGGCCCTGTGCATTGGTCGAGGTGAAGGCCAATGTCTTGCCTTCGCTGACGCACTTTATTATCACATCGGCCACGGGAATATTCTTCAGATTTATCACTCGTCCCGTCACCTTCACCTGAGCCGAAGCGGAAAGGGCCATCAGCAAAGCAATGATTAACAAAGAAATCTTTTTCATATTTTATAAGTTATGAGTTTGTTCTTGTATTGAATCTTTCCCCCCCCCCATGGGGGGATAAGAGGGGGCTTTGGATTTCCTATTCCAACTCCAAAGGTTGATACGTGTGAGCTTTGTCGAGCACGGTTACTCCATTTATTACATTTGCTCTTGGCGTGCAATCATCATTGAGGATGGTGCAATCAAGATCGTTTGGACCCAGTTCAGGAAATGAGAACTTTGGGTTGCTCGCATAAACCTTCGAACCAATTGTTTTCTTTCTCAAATCCATCATCTGCTCATGTGTCCGTTTCTGAAATTGTTTTGTAACAAGGCGGTTGCCACCTCCCGAAGATGGTACTGACAATACATAGTACTTTTCGTGAATGATAGGCAGCGAATCGTTGTAGAGTGCAACGAATTTGAAGATGTGGGTGCTGTCATTGTCTGCTGCATGTGTTATCAAGCCTGGCAATCCATGTAGCTTCCAAGGTCCTGCCGTTGTTGGAATGTTTTCGGCATAAAGCACATTCCACGTCTTGCCGCGGAACTCTCCTGTTGCGCGTCTGTAATCATATCCTGAGTCTATATCTGCTTCATTCAATGTCCATTCGATGGCCTCCTTGTCTTCAACGGTTTCATAACAATAGGGAGCAATGGCTTCGTGGATTGTACGCTTTCCTTCCGGATATCCACTCACAATGGTCTCGATATGCATCAGGGCCTCTTGATGCAAGACATCCCAAAGGTGTTCTTTGTTGTGGTCTTTAACTGGGAGAAATCGCATGTATGGCGTACACTTCCAATAGCCTTCACCAACTTGCAGGGCAAGCAAGATTGTGTCGGTCACGGCCTTTCCCGTATGGTCGGTGGTACGGATGGTATAGTCGTAGACGGCCGTGAATTTCGACATGCCGACAGTGTCCAACGCCATTTCAAAATCTTCACTGTAGGTCTGTGCGTTTGCTGAGAATGTCATCAGCAAAGCAGCGAATAATAAAGAAATCTTTTTCATATAATTTGACTATTTGGTCATTTGATTATTTGGTGGTCACTCGCTAACTCTCATTACGGAGCCAATGCCGAATCCTCCTTTCACGGCAGAAATAGCGAGTATGGCCATTCCTGGGCGATGTGCCTTTGCCAAACCGTCTTGTGTTATTGACACAATGGTTGAAGAGTCTGAACTAAATACCAAGGTTGTGTCTACGGCATTTTTAGGGAAAGCGTAGGCATAGAATTGGATACTATCACCCACCTTCATGTCGTGAATACTCGTCAGATTCGTGGCAATGGAATCTATATAGATTTTGCCATCATTCGGTTCATACGGAAGTTCACTGCTACATCCAAATAAAGTGGATGATAAAAGACTAGCAGCTAAAACTACAAATATTGCTTTCTTCATATTATATGAATTTTGAGTTAGTTCTTGTATAGAATCTTCCCCCTATGAGGGGGACAGGAGGGGGGCTTCTCTTTTTTCTCCGACAAATTTACTATAATTCATTCATTCGGGCATCATGTTTTAGTTTGCAAAACTTTGCATTTAAAGAATTGCAAAGAAAATGACTTTGCGAAAAGTTTGCAAAACCTTATGCCCTCCCCCCAATAAAATGTATAATTCGGTTGACAATTGATGATTAGACAACAGACAAAAAACACCGATGAAATCGAAGTTTTTTAAGCGAGATTCGACGAAGTCAAATCGAGGATTTTAGCATTTTTATCAATGTTTTTTGCATTGTTTACTTTTTGTTTACTCTTTGTAATTATGTATAGTGATACTGACTCATCGACTATGAGTTCACAGAGAAATTTTAGTTAGGCGGAGTCAAATGAATATTTGACGGAGCCAAACAAAGAAAAGCCATTGGTGTCAATGTTTGTCATTGCCAAATAATATCATTATAAGAAACGGCATCACTTCTTATAATGTTTAGGGTCATTTCTTATAATGTTTGACCTCTTTTATTATAAGAAATACACCTATTCTTGGACGAGCCAAGCGACAAGTCGATAACCTTATAATGTTTTTTACTTTGTAACAATAAGTATGGAACAATGGTGAAACGGAGCGCGCTTCGTGACCTCTCGAAGCGCGGAGTATTGCCCTTTGAAGCTATGCTTCGTGAGGCTTCGGAACGCGGTGTTTTTTACCAAGATATTAGATATAAGATATCAGATACAAGCTATGATAAGCGGTTTTGCATTGCAATCATTTCAGTAAAATCTTATTTTCTCAAAAACTTGTCAGCCTGTCAGTTTTGTTCATAACTATCTCTGTGTCTGTAGGTTAAGTGCTGACAACTTTTTGAAAACCTGTCAGCAACCTGTCAGCCATCCTTCAGTTTTCTTCTCAAAACAACTAATCTTCCCCCTTTTGGGGGGATAAGAGAGGGGCTTTATTTTTCCCGGCTGACAGGTTACTGACAAGTTACTGACAGGTTTTGCGAAACCTGTCAGCCATCTAATGCTCTGATATTCTGCTATTTATACCCCTAAACTGACAGCTGACAGGTTTTTCTCAAAAACTATTATTTCTTCTTATTTAACAGATATTGCTTGATGAGAGCATCGGTTTTGGCATTGCCTTGAGAATCCTTACACATTCGCATGATATAGTCGGTCAGTTCCTTTGGTGGGTTAGCAACCTTCTTCCATTTATCGTGGCGAGTCTTCCAAGTGCCTGTGAATGTGTTCTTGTCGACGAGATTAAGATTGTCCTTGCGTCCCATTTCGGTGTATTGACCGTTCTTGAATGTGTATTTGCCATACTCGTGAGGAAGTACTTTGCATGTGCCTTGATTGGATGAAAGGATTTCAGCACATGCATATTCTCCGTTTGCGCGATAAATCTTCACCTGGGTGTATTCATTTTCGCAAACATACTTATCCTCACCTTCATATTGAAACGATTCCATTCGCCACATACCGATGAGAGCCGATTCAGGTACTTTTGTCTGTGCCAACGCCTGACCAATGCTCATGACGGAGAGGGTGGCAATGAGTAAAAACAGTTTCTTCATAATTCGTTTTCTTATTAATATGGTTTATAATGATAGTATGAATTCATCCCAATCGTGGCTGCTGCCTTTCTTGTCGAACACTTTGCGATAGAGGCGGCTGCGGATGGTGCTGACGGAGCTTGCTTCCTTACACATTGCACTGGCAATCTCGGACGGATTGATTCGAATCTTGATGAGTGAGCAAACCTGTATTTCGGTCTGCGACATAGGGCAAAGGGCGAGCAACGAGCTGTGGAACTGGGGATAGACACTTACAAGATGGCTGTCGAGTTCGCTCCAATCCTCGGCTGTGAGGAAATTGCCTTCGGATATGTATTTTCGCAAGCGATGGTAATAGTCGGAATGCAGGAATTCGGCCTCTACCTCATTCAGTGCATTCTGAACGGGAAGTGGGCGAAGGGAGCGTTCGCGTTCCATCTGTGCCAACTGACTTTCGATGCGCTTCTTGTTGCGGTGCATGCGGACGGAATAGTCGATAAGTCCGAGCATAATCAATGCCGCAATGATGATAATGGCTCCAAGCGTATGGTTGGTGGTTTCGAGCTTTTGCTCGGCTGTGGAAATCACATAGCGATGGGCTTTCTCATCTGATTCGTCTTCCATATTCACAATGTTGCGAATTTCATCTACCCGTCGTTCGAGTTCGCCGTGGTAGCGCTTGAAAGTACGCTTGATTCCCATGTACTGAATAACGATTGAGGTGTCGGATTCGATTGTGAGCGGAATCTTTATATTGTTCTCAAAATAGAGGTTGTTGCCGTTGCCCTTGTCGATAAAGGTGTAGGTCCCCTTAGTATCGGGAGTGATGCTTATACCACTTTCCGATGTGGTCATCTGGCACATATACAAGAGGCTGTCCTCATAAATCAGAATCCAAGTATTTCCGTTGCGAGGATAATTCAAGACATAGCTCGTGTCGGATGGATATTCAATTCGGGAGAGTGTCCACATTCCCTTCAAAGGGTTGCCGTCGTCTTGCTTCGTTCCGCAACTCATCGTCAGCAGAATGAGCAGGCTATATAATATATTATAATATGTGTATCGTTTCATACTGGTTGCTATTGTTTGTCCTCTTCAGTCTTCTTCTGCACGATTCGGTCGTAATGACTTTGTATCTTCTTATTCAGCTTTTGGTTGTTTCTGAAGATATAAACCACCCATGCTGCCGCTACCAGGATAGCCACAACGAGTATGCACATAATGATGTCGAATATTTCCATATCGAGAATGACTTTTAATAATTTTCGCTGCAAAGATAGTGTTTTTATTTCTATTTATAACCAAAAAGGAGTTTGCAAAACTTTGCAAACTCCTTTTCTCTATAAAAATCTCTAATCTGTAATCTCTAATCTGTAATCTTTTATTACTTGATTCCAAGTTTTGTCATCACTTCCTGTGTAACGTCCTTGCTGAGGGTTTCGTTGATGTATGGGATGCCGGCTGTGAGGTCCATCACATAAACATAACCACCTGCTGAACCTACTTCCTGGATTGCCTTGCCTACTTTGTCGGCGATGGCTTGCATCTTTTCCTGACGTGCCTTTTCGAGGTCCTGGCTGCTTGTCTGATAGTATTCGTTGATGTGCTTGTCGAGGTCCTGGAGTTCTTGCTCACGGCGCTGCTTTGCTGCGTCTGGAAGTGTCTCGGCGTTCTTCTGATAGTCTTCGTACTTTGTCTTGAATTCGTCCTGCATGCGTGTGAGTTCGTCGCTGAGTGTCTTTGAGAGTGTCTCAAGTTCTGTCTGGGCTGTTGTGTACTCTGGCATTGCCTGGATGATTGTTCCTGAATTGACGTGTGCAAATTTCTGTGCGAATACACTCATTGGGAGTGCAAGGAGTGCTACTAATAATAATTTTTTCATTGTTTTGTAATTGTTTTATTGTTTTATAATTTGGTTTTCTTCTTGTTGTCTGCTTTTAATAGGCATATCCGAGTTTCTGGAGTACTTCGTCGCTTATGTCGATTTTTGGTGATGCATAGATGATGCTGCCGCCTGATGCGCGGTCGAGTACGAGTTGATAGCCTTTCTGGTCGCTGATGTCCTTGACGGCGTTGTAGATTTCGTCTTGGATTGGTGCCATGAGGCTTTGGCGCTTCTTGTAGAGTTCGCCTTCATTGCCGAAATACTTTTTCTTGAGGTCGCTTGCTTCCTTTTCCTTGGCTGTGATGGCTTCTTCGGCTTTGAGCTTTTGGGCGTCGGAGAGGAACACGGCTTCTGACTGGTATTTCTTATAGGCTGCTTCTGCTTCTTGTACGAGGGCTTCGATTTCGCCTTCCCATTTCTTGGATATTTGGTTGAGCTGTTCGTTGGCGCGTTCGTATGCTGGTACGTTCTTGAGGATGTATTCCATATCGACGAGGGCGTACTTCTGTGCACTGGCTGCTGTGCAGACGAGTGCTACGATCATTGTTGTAAATAATTTCTTTACCATATTCATAATTCTTTTTTTGTGCAACCTTTGTTGCGGTTGTGTAATTTAGCTTTCAGCTATAATCTCTAATCTCTAACCTTTTATCATCCCTTTGACTTTGCTATTTCTGCGAGGTTTAATTGTGGTTAGAATTCCTGTCCGAGTACGAAGTGGAACTGGCTGCCGCCGTAGGATGATGAGCCGAAGACTTTGTCGAATCCGTAGGCGTAGTCGATTCCCATGAGGCCGACCATTGGGAGGAAGAGGCGTACGCCGACTCCGGCTGAGCGTTTCATGGAGAATGGGTTGAACTTCTTTATGTCGTTCCATGCGTTTCCGCCTTCGAGGAATGCGAGGGCGTAGATGCTGGTTGAGCCTTGTGAGAGGACTGGGTAGCGTACTTCGAGGCCTAGGCGTGTGTAGGCGTAGCCTTCGGTGCCGATGCCTGGTGTGAGTGCTCCGTTGTCGTAGCCTCGGAGGGCGATGGTTTCGGTGTAGTAGCTTGTGGAGTAGCCTGACATTCCGTCGCCTCCGACGTAGAAGGTGTCGAATGGTGACTTCTTGTATTTGTTGTAGTGGCCGAGGAAGCCTGCGTCGAATCGTGTCATGAGGACGAAGCATTTCTGGCCGTTGGTGAGTGGTGTATAGAATTTGGAGTTGAATTTCCACTTGTGGTATTCAATCCAGCGATACTTTGTCTGCAGGTCGTGCATGTAGCGGGCGTCGCTGCTGCTTGTGGCGAGTGACGAGTAGTCGATGCCATCGAACATTGAGTATGGCGGTGTGGCGCTGACGGAGAGGGAGATTTCGGAACCGCGGCGTGGGAACCAGAGGTTGTCGATGGAGCGACGTGAGAGCTGGAGGGTTACGCTGATGTTGTTGCAGTTGCCGTTGCTGATGAGGAAGTATTCCCAATCCTTGAGCATGTAGCGTGTGTAGGAGAGTTGGGCCATGAACTGGAAGTTGTTGTCGGGCCATGTGAGTCGTTTTCCGAATCCGATGGAGAGTCCGAAGAGCTGGATGTACTTGTCGGGGTCGTAGAACGATGAGTAGTTGTTGTAGTATGAGTTGTTGTAGTTGCCGTAGCCGTAGAGCATTGAGTAGTAGTTGTTGTAGTAGCTGCTGTTGTAGTAGCTGCTGCTGATATCGGTCTGGCGGGAATAGAATGCGGAGATGGAGAGTTGGTTAGGGCGCTTGCGGCCGAACCAGTTGTCGAGGAATGAGATGCTGTACGACTGGTAGTAGGATCCGTTGGTGGAACCGCTGATTTCGAATTCCTGTCCGTCGCCTTGTGGGATGATTCCGTGGTGGAGGCGGTCCTTGCCGAAGAGGTTGCGCATTGAGAAGTTGGAGAACTTGAGGCCGATTTTTCCGATGATGCCTGTCTGTCCCCATCCGAGTGAGAATTCTACTTGGTCGCTTGATTTTGGCACGAGGCCTATGTTGAGGTCGACGGTTCCGTCGTTGCCGTTTGGCTTAATCCATTCGCCTGGATTCATTTCTTCTGCGTTGAAATACTGCATCTGGCCGAGTTGCTGCACTGATTCCTTGAAGGCGTCCATCTTGAAGAGGTCGCCTGGCTTCATGCCGAGTTCGCGGCGTACGACTTCTTCAAACACTTTGTCGTTGCCGAAGATGTTGATGTGGTTGAGTGTGGCTTGCTTGCCTTCGACTACTCGGATTTCGAGGTCGATGGAGTCGCCTTCGACGTGGTCGTCGATTGGTGTGACGCGGCTGAAGACGTAGCCTTCGTTGTAGTAGGCGTTGCCGATGGATGTCTCGTCGGTCTGGAGTCGCTCGTTGAGGAGCTTCATGTTGTAGACGTCGCCTTTCTGCATGCGGAGCACGTTGTTGAGGTCGTCGGTGTTGAAGATGGTGTTGCCCACCCAGTTGACGTTGCGGAGGTAGTATTTCTGACCTTCGTCGATATTGATGTAGACGTCGACGAGGTTTTCGCCTGCATCGGCTATGCTGTCGGACACGATCATGGCGTCGCGGAAGCCGAGTTCGTTGTATTTCTCGATGATTCGGTCTTTGTCTTCAGCAAATTTCTCGGCTACGAACTTCTTGGCTTTGAAGAAATTCTTGAAGCCTTTCTCGTTGGTCTTCTTGAGGAGGCCGTTGGCGAAGAAGTTGCCTGTGAACTTCTTGCGTGGGAGGTTGTCGTTGCCTGTGATATAGATTTTGTTGACTTTTACTTTCTCGTTCTTGTTGATGTTGACATCGACGATGAGTTGGCCTTCGTGGCTGAGGTCGTCGCGCTGTACGATTCCCACTTCCACATTCTTGAAGCCTTTGTCTTCATAATATTTCTTGATGACGCGCTCGGCCGTATTGATCATGTTTGGAGTGAGTGAATTGCCTTTGACGACGCCTATCTTCTCCATGAGGTCGTCGCGTTCGTTTTTCTTCACTCCGTTAATGTTGACTTCGGATACCTTTGGACGTGCAGCGAGCACAATCTTGAGGAATATGCTGTCGCCTCGGATTTCGTCGGCTTCGATTCTGACGTTTGAGAAGAGTCCGTGCTTCCAATAGCGCTTCACGGCATTGGTGATGTCGTCGCCTGGCACTGTGATGTCGTCGCCTATGGTGAGGCCAGATATGCCTATGAGCACATAGTCGTCGAAGCCTTGAATTCCGTCAACTGATATTCCGCCAAGTGTGTACCTATGGCTCTGGCCGTAGAGTACGGTTGGCTTTTCCGTATTGTCCTGTGCTTGCATGCCGAGTGGAAGGCTTAGCATGCATGCCATTGCAAAGAGATTGAAATATGCTGTAAATCCTTTCATACTATTTGTTTGATTCCTGAACCACTTGTTCGCCTGTCTTGCCGAAGCGGCGCTGGCGGCCTTGATAGTCGCATATTGCCTTACGAAGTTCTTCGGGCGTGAAATCTGGCCAATAGACGTTCGTAAAGTAGAACTCGGAATAGGCGCATTGCCACAACAGATAATTGCTCAGACGCTGTTCGCCTCCGGTGCGTATCATCAGTTCGGGCTCTGGCATTCCCTTGGTTTCAAGATGTTGATTTATTGTATTTTCGTCGATTTCATCGCTCTTGAGTTTGCCTTCTTCCACTTCGCGGGCTATGTCCTTCACGGCCTTGGTGATTTCCCACTTTGAGGAATAGCTGAGTGCCAGGACGAGGCAGGTCTTCTCGTTGTTCTTCGTCACTTCGATGAGGTGGCTGATGGCTTCCTTCACTGGGAGTGGAAGGCGGTCGATATCGCCGATTACGCGGAAGCGGGCATTGTTCTTGATGAAGAGTTCCTTCTCGAGATGCTGAACGAGGAGGGCCATGAGGGCTGCCACTTCGTCGGTTGGGCGGTTCCAATTCTCTGTGGAGAATGTGTAGAGGGTGAGGTAATCGATGCCAAGGTTCACGGCTTCTTCCATGATTGCATGCACTTGCATGGCTCCCTGCTGGTGGCCCATAGTGCGCTCCATGCCTCTTTGCTTGGCCCAGCGGCCGTTGCCGTCCATGATGATTGCCACGTGGCGAGGTATTCTGTTGTAGTCCAATTCAGTTGCCATTGTCGTTAGCTTTAATCGTTGTTACACTCTCTGTATCTTGGTCCGAAATCGAATGAGATGTAGAACATCGTGAAGGAGTAGGAGTCCTTGTTTTTCAGGAATCCGCTTTCGATGGAATAGGGGTCGCTGATGCCGTCGAGCTTGTCGCTCATGCTGAAGTGCATGGTCCAGTCGAGACCGATATTCAGGCGTTCCTTCACTTTGTATCTGATTCCGAATCCGAACGGGATATTCATCGTGAGGGCCTTGCCACCATAGGTGAAGCCCATGCCGAGCTGGATGTAAGGGGTGAGGCGCTTCGTGCCTTTATAGCCGACGCCGGTGCCGTAGCCCCAGAAGCAGAGCTCGTATTGACAACCCAAATCGACGACCGACTTGTTGAACTTCCACTCCTGTCCTTCGGCATCGGGGAACTTGTTGGCCAATTCGAGTGCATTGCCCGAGATGCCTCCGTAGAGAAGGTCGAACTTGAGGGCCATGCGGGGGTTGATGTTGTAGCGAAGGAATCCTCCGCCTCCGATATTCGTGTTCTTATAGAGCGAAGAATAGTTGGCATCGCCGAGATAGAAGCTTGCTCCAAGCATCGGACCTACTTCATACTTGTATTCCAATTCTTGGGCCGACACGTTTGCAAACTGTGCCAAGCCTAGAATCATCGTCAATATGAATGCCTTTATCTTCATTTCTTCTTCGTTTTATCGTTTTATCGTCTTCGTTATTTCTTGTTCACGCGTCCCTTCCAAACGGCTGTGGATCCGTCGGCAAGGCGTTGAGCCATCCAGATGTAGCCGTCCTTCTCCACTGCATTAGCGTGGTTGCCTGCCTCTACGGCTGCAGGTGGGAGAATGTGGCGTGTGAGCTTTATCCATGTGATTCCGTTGTCGCTCGAACGATAGAACACTGAATTGCCTGCTCCCATTGCATAGAGTTCGCCTTCGAATGGGAACACTTCCAATCCTTCGAGATATGGCAGTGGATAAGGGTTTTCACTTGTAACCTTGATGTAGTTCCACGATTGGTTGGTCAGTTCGTCGTCGGCCGAAATCTTGTACCATACTGTGGCTGCATTGGTATTCTTGCTTGTCAATCCAGTGAGCACTGATGCCTGGAGGGCCGTGTTGGTCTTTGTGGCATAAGAAATGAGGCTGATATTCGTTTCTGGAATCATTTCGATGTCCTTATCGCCGTTGACTTCCCAGTTGGTGAGGTCTTTCGATGCAAGAATGTTGGTGCCATCAAAGATGTAGATGTAGTATTTGTCGGCTCCGAGCAACTTGACTGCCTTCTCTGCCGATGCTGCTGTCCATGCTGTGCCTTCGGCAGAACTGTAAATCTGACCATCGGCTCCGAGGGCATAGAAGCTATCCTTGAAGATGCAAACCGACTGGATGTCGATTGGCTTGGCAAAGCCTGTAAGAGTGGCTGGAGTGGTCCAATCCTTTGCATTGGCCGAAGTGCTGACCTTGAGTGTGCCCGATTCGTCGGTGAATGCATAGAACTGACCGTTCTTCACGATGAGCTGGGAATTGTCGGTAAGACTGAGGTTGTGGTCTTTCACATCTGCCCAAACCAACGAATCAGATGCAATCGAACTCTTGTTGATGCTTACCCAATAGTGTTTTGTGGAAATTCCGTCGCTGCCCACTACCATGAATTCCACTGGATGGGTGAAGTTGACAGAGTCGGTTCCATTGTTGAAAGCATAATACATGTCGTCGCCCATATAGGCCTTCTTGCGTGCGAAAATCACTCCGGTATATGAGAACGTAGGATAGACTTCGGTGAGGTCGGTCCAGTTTGGAAGGCTGTCGACGGATGTGATGACGCCCTTGAGCTGGTCGATATGGAACTTGATGGTTCCGCCGCTGATGGTACGATAGGTGACGCTGTCGCTTCCATCGTAGGCTGGCTGATGGTAGGCACTCTTGATGTCCTTAACCGTCAAACCCGTAATGTAGCATTCAGGAGTTACTTCTGTTTCTTCATCTGTGATACAACCTGCGAAAGCCACCGCTACAAGCATCAGAAGCATTGCGAAAACCGACTTATATCTATTCAAAACACTATTCTTCATTTTACACAAAATATAATTATCGTGCAAAAATACGAACATTTTTTGAATACTCAAAAGCAAATGCCCGATTTTAAGTCTTTTTAAAGTTTTTTTAGGAGTTTTATGTAATAAAAGTCTTTTTCACTGGTGTTTTTTTAGGGGTGAACCGTGATTTCAATGGCTGGCAATAATATGAGGAGATGCAGAGTGTTGCATGGTCTTCAAAAAAACCTTGCTAACCCCGAGGCCATTTCTTGCTAAACATGAGGCATTTTCTTGCTAAACTCGAGGCCATTTCTTGCTAAACAAATAATAGAAATGACAAAGGGCGTTATCAAAGTTTTGTAATAATACGGATTTCGGAATCGAAGAAACGCTCTGAACGAACTTTCATCTTATCATCCCCGACCGAAATCTGAGGGGCTTTCACCCATTCCTCGCCTTCACCTAAAGGTGGCAAAGCAGGCGAATCGCTTTGCTCTATTCGGGCTTCGTCCCAAAGTTCGGAATCAATAAACTGTTGAAGGACAGTGCGTCCGCCTTCAACCAACAACGACTGAATGCCACGTTCATACAATCGGGAAAGAATCTCCTCAATCGTGCCTTCCACAATAATCGTTTCGGCTTCGTCATTAAAAACATTAGAGCCTTCGTGCTCCACGTCATGATGGCTGAGAACCACCCGAAGCGGATTCGGCCCAATCCAATGGCGGGTAGTGAGGGAAGGATTGTCGGAAACAACCGTGTTGCAACCCACGAGAATGGCATCGTGCTCGGCTCGCAACTTGTGGCAAAGCATCTGGGTGAACTCGCCCGAAATCGGGATAGGCATACAATGGCCATCAGCCATTCTGCGACCTATGTTTCCGTCGCTCGTCTCTGCCCATTTCAATGTCACGAAAGGCCGATGGAATCGATGAAATGTGAAGAAAACGCGATTCAATTCCTTGCATTCGTCCTCACAAACACCTACCTCCACTTCAATGCCTGCATCGCGGAGTTTCTGAATGCCTCGGCCCTGAACTTTGGCAAAGGGGTCCTGGCATCCGACGACTACTCTTCGAATCTTCTTCTCTATCAACAAATCAGCGCATGGGGGAGTCTTGCCATAATGGCTGCAAGGCTCAAGACTGACATAAATCGTGGATAAAGGAAGCAGAGGCAAATGCTCGCTCCTTACGGATGCAATGGCATTAACCTCTGCATGACTTTCGCCACAACGAACATGATAGCCTTCTCCTATTATCTTGCCGTCATGCACGATGACAGCTCCGACCATAGGATTTGGCTTTGCATTCTGCCGACCGTTACGGGCCAACTGAATGCATCTTTTCATGTATTTTATGTCGTCATTTCGCTGATTCACTTTACCTCCCAAATATCGTTGGTTTCGAGCAGTTCGGCAAAGCTGTGGTACTTCTTCTGAGCCTTGAGTTCCTCGATTTGAGCAGTTACGCTCTCATCATAGGTTGGAGCTTCTACATCACGAATCACACCGAGTGCGATTGGGAAATCAGGACCTTCCATCATGGCCAGTTTCAACTGGAGAGTATTGTCCTCACAATGAGCATCGTGGACGAGTACGCCGGCTTTCTGCCAATCACCATCCACAACTTCGACAACCTTTAGGTTGAAACCATCCTGTGCGATACCGAATTCGTTGTTTTCGCCAAAGAGCAATGGCTCGCCGTGCTTCACGTAGATTGCATTCTTTGCACGGCCTTCCTTTGTGTAAACACTTTCGTGAGTACCATTGTTGAAGATGACGCAATTCTGTAGAATCTCACACACACTGCTTCCCTTGTGGTTGTAGGCAGCCTTGAGAATGTCAACAGTTCCGGGAGCATCCGTCGCAACGGCACGGGCAAAGAAATGACCGCGGGCACCGAAGCAAAGTTCTGCTGGACGGAATGGGTCTTCAACGGTTCCGTAAGGGCTCGACTTGCTGACAAATCCGCGAGGACTTGTAGGAGAGTACTGACCCTTTGTCAAACCATAGATTCGGTTGTTGAGGAGTATCATGTTGAGGTCGATATTCCTACGGTTGGCATGGATGAAATGGTTGCCGCCAATGGCAAGACCGTCACCGTCGCCACTTACCTGCCAAACGGTAAGATTTGGATTTGCCACCTTACAACCGGTTGCGATTGCTGCTGCACGTCCGTGGATTGTGTTCATGCCGTAAGTTGCCATATAGTGTGGCAGACGGCTCGAACAACCGATACCCGAAATCACTGCAACATCTTGTGGAGCTACTCCTATCTCTGCCATTGCCTTATGCAGAGATGCAAGGAAGAAGTGGTCGCCACAACCTGGACACCATCTTGGCTGTCCTTTCTTATAATCTTGTGCTGTATATGCCATAATTGTGTCCTTTCTATTACTTGTTTGTTATCTCATTAAAAGCTTTTACGAGTTCTTCAACTACAAATGGCTGACCCTTTACCTGATTGAACTGATAAGGAACGAATCCATCTACCTTCATTCTCAGATAACCGGCAAGCTGGCCCATATTCTGCTCTGCAACCACTACCTTTGGATATTTCTTCATCACTTCGGCTGTGTTGGCAGGGAGCGGACGGATATAACGGAAATGAGCCAAAGCAACCTTCTTGCCTGCGGCACGCATTTCGTCCATTGCAGCATGAAGATGTCCGTATGTGCCACCGAATCCTACTATAAGGAGGTCGGCATCGTCCTTGTCGCCAACTACCTCGAGATCAGGAACTTGAATCTTGTCGATCTTGTCCTGACGGAGACGAGTCATGAGGTTGTGGTTTTCTGGATCAGTAGAGATTGCACCTGTGTTGCTGTCCTTCTCCAATCCTCCGAGAATGTGTGTGAAGCCTTCTCTGCCTGGAACTGCCCAATAGCGAACGCCCTTTTCGTTGCGCTGGTAAGGTGTCCATGTGCCCTTCAGTTCCTCTGGAACGTAAGGAGGGTTGATTGCTGGATATTCGTCGAGGTTTGGCAACTTTAAAGCACCAGAACCGTTGGCAACGTAACCATCGGTGAGGAGAATGACTGGAGTCATGTATTCGAGAGCCAATTTCGAAGCCTCATAAGCTGCATCGAAACAGTCGGTAGGACTCTGTGCAGCCATTACTGGCATTGGAGATTCTCCGTTTCGGCCAAAGAGTGCCTGGAGCAAGTCGGTTTGTTCCGACTTTGTAGGAAGACCAGTGGCAGGACCACCACGCTGAACGTCAAGAACAACGAGTGGAAGTTCCATGATGACTGCCAAGTTCATTGCCTCGCTCTTGAGGCAAATGCCTGGGCCTGAAGTGCTTGTAACTGCCAAAGCGCCTGCAAAGGAAGCTCCTAGAGCAGAAGCACAACCGGAAATCTCGTCTTCACACTGAACGGTAGTTACACCCATCGACTTGTGTTTTGACAATTCGTGGAGAACGTCGGTTGCAGGAGTGATTGGGTAGGAACCTAGATAGAGCTTCAATCCAGCCTTCTCGGCTGCAGCCATAAATCCGTATGCCGTTGCCTTGTTGCCTGTGATGTCCATGTAACGTCCTGGAACCTTGTTCTTTGTCTCGATTCTATATACGTTGGCAACACTGCTGTGAGTGTTGTGACCATAGTCGTAACCTGCCTGAATGACCTTGATGTTGGCTTCAGCCAAACCAGGTTTCTTGGCGAACTTTTCCTTTAGGAAATTGAATGCAATGTCGAGGTCGCGGTCGAACAACCAGCAAACCAATCCGAGTGCAAACATATTCCTACATTTCAGCATTGACTTTGCGTCCATTCCGCTGTCCTGCAAGCAATCCTTCACCATCTGAGTGAGAGGGCATGCAATCACGCGGTCGGGGTCGATATTCATCTCTCCGAGGTAGTCTTCTGACTTGAAGGCTGCTTTTTCGAGGTCTTTCGGACCGAACGAATCAGTATCGATGATGATGGCCGCACCTGGTTTTGCATACTTATACTGAGTCTTCAGTGCGGCTGCATTCATTGCAACCAACACGTCGCACTTGTCGCCAGGAGTGAAGACCTGGCCTGCACCGATGTGAACCTGAAAACCTGAAACGCCTGTCAACGAACCTTGTGGGGCACGGATGTCGGCAGGATAGTCAGGAAAAGTACTGATACTATTTCCCACAGTAGCTGATACTGTGGAGAAGATGTTGCCGGCAAGTTGCATTCCATCGCCGGAGTCGCCTGAGAATCGAACTACTACGTCGCTCAATTCTTTAATTTCCAATTCTTCTGACATAAATTATATATTTTTATGAATCTGCGAATGAATGATTTTTTTGTATACAGAGGCCTTTTTGTGCCTACGGAAGAGGTTGTACAAAGTCTCCGTATCGCTAACAGAGTGCAAAATTGCAAAAAAATACTGAATGAAACAAATATTTATGCAACTATGTGCCTATTTTATGCAAATAAATCATAGATTATGCATATTTATGAATATTATGCATGTATTTTGTGGTTATTTATGCAAGATTGGGATGTTGCTTGAGTTGCATAAAAAGATAAGAGCCAGCATCGTTTCGGATGTTGGCCCCTATCTCTAATTAATATTGATTTATTAATTGGTTTTTGAGAGAATTGAAACTTCACAGTTTCTTCCTTTTTTGGTTTTAGTAAAGCATATAAAAGAAAATGATTTTTCGATTCATTATTCTGCAGGAGTTTCAGCAATTTCCTCGTTGACGAGAGATTGGTTGGTGCCTGCCGCCTGATTGTTTACGGAATCTGCTTTGGCGATTGCCTCAGATTTGTTTTGGTCAATGACGCGGATTTTGGCGGTAATCTCACCTCTTCGTGCATAGGTGTCGGCTACGGTAGTCGATCCTGTAGCATCGTTTGCTGAGTTGTTTTGCAACGTACGTTCGGCCACATTTCCGATTGTAAGTGCGATTGCCACTACTGCAGCTGCCTTGAAGAATGGAGCGAAGCGAGTGCTGAGTTTCACCTCTTTTGCCTTCACTACCTTCTTTTCCTCAATCATTGCAAGTATGCGTTGGTCGAACTCTTCTCCGAGGCTTTCTTCCTTTTCTTTTGCCTCGTAAGCGAACAAGTCGGCATATTGCATGAGGTGCATTGGGATGTCTGGCTGGCTGAAGAATGAGCGGAGGATTTGCTCTTCCTCGATGGTTGTCTGGCATTCCCAATAGCGTTCCAGCAGTTGTTCTATGTATTGATAGTTCATTTTATTTATTGTTTCGGACTTGCGTCCGTTTAGTGGTTTCTAATTTTGTTCGGCACCGATGGTGCTTTTGAGTTTTTGGCGAGCTCTGAAGAGGTTGACCTTTACGTCTTGGAGTGATATTCCGATGATGTCGGCAATTTCCTGATAAGGTTTCCCTTCGATGTCGCGGAGTTGGATGATGGTTCGTTGCTTTTCGGGCAGTTGGCTGATTGCCTTGCTGATGGCTCCGAATTTCTGTGCCTGAATCATCTGTTCGTCGGCTGGCGTTGCGTTGTCGGGGCGGTCGTGAGTTTCCTCGTCGAGCGAGACAACCATTCGCTCATGCTTTTGTTGGATGTCGAGAGCTCGGTTTCGGCAGATTGTCATTGAGAATGTCTCGATGTTTTGAATCTTGCTCCAATTGTCTCGTTGGCTCCAGATTTTCATCAGTGTGTCCTGAACAATATCTTCGGCTTCCTCTCGGTTGCGAGTGATGCGAAGAGCCAGTCGAAAGAGTTTGTCTTTCAGTGGCAAAATATCGTTCTTGAAACTGATTACCTTCATCTCTCTGTTTATAAAGACGGATGAGTTTGTAAAAAGTTACAGCTCATCCGAATTTTTTTTATTATTTTGTTATTTTTGTTCCTCCGTCCGTATTGAGAGCGGATGCTTTTGTTATGATTACCTGCTTCACGCCTGCCTCTACTGCTTCGAATGCATTCTTGAGTTTTGGCAGCATTCCGCCTTGTATGATTCCGTCGTCGACCAATCGCTGGAAGTCGTGTGGCGTAAGATGTGGAATGACGCTGTAGTCGTCGTTTTCGTCCATGAGTACGCCTGCCTTCTCGAAGCAGAATGTGAGTGTGACGTCGAAATAAGGCGTGAGTGATTTTGCCACTTCACCGGCAATGGTGTCGGCATTCGTGTTGAGCATGTTGCCGTTTGCATCGTGGGTGAGTGGGGCAACTACTGGAACTATTCCCGAAGAAATGAGTGAGGCGAGTCGGTTGCCGTCGACGTTGTCTACGTCTCCCACGAATCCATAGTCGATTGGTGTGGCGGGGCGTTTGTGCGACTTGATGATGTTCATATCGGCACCTGTAAGTCCGAGTGCGTTGACTCCTCTCGACTGGAGTTGTGCAACGATATTCTTGTTGACCAATCCTCCGTAAACCATCGTAACCACTCGAAGCATTTCGGCATCCGTCACGCGTCGGCCGTTCACCATTTGGGTTTCGATGCCAAGTTGTGAAGCGATTTGTGTGGCGCTTCTGCCTCCTCCGTGTACGAGCAGTTTATTGCCTGGGAGCGAGATGAAGTCGTCGAGCAATTGGTTGAGGGCTTGTTCTTCCTCAACTATCTTGCCTCCTACCTTTATGATTGTGAGATTCGTCATTGATTGCTTATCTTTATTATCTGTTCCACATAGTCGTCAATTTGGCTTTGCAGAGTGATGGTTTGAAGGTTCAGAATGTGTGTGGCCTTGAGATAGAATGGTTCGCGCTTGCGGAGCGATTCGTTGATGTAGTCGCGGAGTTCGTCGTCGCTCTTGCCTGCAATGAGTGGGCGGTTGGTGTTGCTGATGTGGATGTGGTCGATAAGTGTTTCGACCGATGCGTGGAGATACACCGTGATGGCGTTCTCGTTCATGAAGTCCACATTGTCGAAGAAGCAAGGGGTTCCTCCGCCTACGGCAATCACCATGTCTGGCAGTTGTGCCACTTCGTGGAGTTTTGCCTGTTCGATTTGTCGGAAACCGTCTTCTCCGCTTTCTGCAAATATCTCTGGGATGGTTTTGCCTGTAGTTTCCTCAATGTACCAATCGAGGTCGCAGAAGTTGCGTTCCAACTTCTTGGCAAGGGCTTTGCCGAGGGTGGTTTTTCCTGCACCCATGTATCCCATCAATATGATGCTCTTTGCCATTCGTCTCAGAGGGGGTTATGATTCTTTCTTTATGCTGCGTGGACGTCGGTTGCGTGCATTGGCCATGCGGTTTTCCTGTGCCTTGATGATTTCGAGGCATTGTTCCACTGTGAGTGAAGAAGGGTCTTCGATGCTGCGTGGCAACTTGTAGTTTGAACCTTTATAGAAGAGGTATGCACCGAATCGTCCGTTGCGGATTTCGAGGTCTTTCTCGTCGTCGAACTTCTTGATGTGTTTCGATTGTTCCATCTTGCGCTTGTCGAGTATGAGGTGGATTGCATCGTCGAGTGTTGCATCCATTGGGTCGATATTTGATGGAAGCGAAACGTAAACATCCTTGTGGAGAATGTAAGGACCGAACTTTCCGGCACCGATTGTGACTGGTTGGCCCTCGAAGTCACCCACTTCTCTTGGAAGGCCGAAGAGGTTGAGGGCTTCCTGCAGTGTGATTGAGTGGATGCTCTGTCCTTTCTTGAGTTGTGCGAAGCGAGGTTTAGCGTCGCCGTTGGTTTCGCCGAGCTGTACTACAGGGCCGAATCGTCCGATTTTCACCAATACTGGTTGTCCGGTGCTAGGGTCGGTACCGAGAATGCGTTCGCCTACCTTGTGTTCTGCCTTATCGTTGAGTGTGTTGTCGACCAAAGGACCGAAATCCTTGTAGAAGTCCTTTATCACTTGTTTCCAATCTGCCTTTCCTTCGGCCACTTCGTCGAAGTCGTGCTCCACTTTTGCAGTGAAGTTGTAATCCATGATTTCAGGGAAGAAGTGCATGAGGAAGTCGTTGACGACAACTCCGATGTCGGTAGGTATGAGTTTTGCCTTTTCATTGCCGATGAGTTCCGATTTGATGGATTCTGTGAGTTTGTTGCCCACGAGGTTCATCACCTTGTATGAGCGCTTTTCGCCTGGAATGTTGCCTTTCTCCACATATTCTCTCTGTTGGATGGTAGAGATGATAGGGGCGTAGGTTGAAGGTCGGCCGATTCCGAGTTCCTCGAGTTTGTGGACGAGGCTTGCTTCGGTGTAGCGTGCTGGAGCGAGTGTGAATCGTTCGATTGCAGATACGTTTTTGGTGTTGAGTATCTGTCCTTCTGCGACTTGTGGCAATTGGAGGAGTTCTTCGTTGAATTCTTCGTCGTCCTCGTTTGATTCCTTATAGAGTCGGAGGAAACCGTCGAATGTAACTACTTCACCGGTTGCGAAGAAGTCGGCATCGATGCCGTCGGCATTTATCTTGACGATAGTTTTTTCGATGTCGGCATCGGCCATTTGTGACGCCAATGTGCGTTTCCAGATGAGTTCGTAGAGTCGGCGTTCCTGTTGGTTGCCCGAAATCTGATGGTTGGCCATGTAGGTAGGTCGGATAGCTTCGTGAGCTTCCTGTGCACCCTTCGAACTTGTGTGGTATTTGCGAGTTTTTGCGTATTCCTCGCCTATGGTTTCGATGATTTCCTTCTTGCTTGCGCCGAGGCAGAGTGAAGAGAGGTTGACGGAGTCGGTACGCATGTAGGTGATAAGACCTGATTCGTAGAGGCGCTGTGCAATCATCATTGTCTGCGAAACTGTGAATCCGAGTTTGCGAGCTGCTTCCTGTTGGAGTGTGGAAGTGGTGAACGGAGGAGCAGGAACCTTCTTCATTGGCTTCTTGCTGATTTCCGTGATGTGGAATTGCTTTCCGTCAAGCGACTTGAGGAAGTTGCGTGCTTCTTCTTCTGTCTTGAATCGAGTGCTGAGGTCGGCTTTGAGTTCGGCTGTGAGGTTGTTGTCTTCTTCCACGAGGAATACTGCCTCTACCTTATAGCTCGACTCGGAAACGAAGTTTTCGATTTCCTTTTCTCTTTCTACGATGAGGCGAACGCTGACCGATTGTACGCGTCCGGC
This sequence comes from Bacteroidaceae bacterium, assembly GCA_024398435.1. Lineage (GTDB taxonomy): Bacteria > Bacteroidota > Bacteroidia > Bacteroidales > Bacteroidaceae > Colivivens. Next base: position 148,566 of record JAKSJD010000004.1, read on the forward strand.
AGAGAGTGATGGTTTGATTTTCTTCCAGAGCACTGGTGAGAGCTTGAAGCCCACGATGCGGTCGAGCACTCGGCGTGCCTGCTGTGCATCTACGAGGTTGAGGTCGATAGTGCGTGGGTGCTTGATTGCCTCGAGGATTGCGTCCTTAGTGATTTCGTGGAACACGATTCGCTTCGTGTTCTTGATGTCGAGCCCCAGCACCTGTGCCAAGTGCCATGAAATGGCTTCTCCTTCGCGGTCTTCATCGGATGCGAGCCAAACTGTTTCGGCTTGGTGTGCGCTCGAGATGAGCATCTGCACTCTTTTTTCCTTCGACTCTGGTATTTCGTATTTTGGATCGAGGTTGTTCATGTCGACTCCAAAATCTGTCTTTTTCAAATCACGAATATGTCCGTAGCTGGACAACACCTTATAGTCATCTCCAAGAAATTTCTCCAAAGTCTTTGCTTTGGAAGGAGACTCTACAATTACAAGATTCTTTTGCATCTGTTATCTCAAATTTCAATTCGGGGTGCAAATGTAGGAAAAATTTTTCGTTACACATATATATATTATAAGAAAACTTTGATTTTTTAACGTTTCTTTATGCCTTAAGCCGAAAATCTGTTGGATTCGGGTGGAAAAACTCTCAAAACTGCCGTTTTCGGCCCGACCTCAAAATCGCGGAAATCCCTCGCGCAACGGGCGTTTGCGCATAGGTGCGCCCATATATATGCCTACATATATGTGTGTGCGTTATATATATAAAATGAGTTGTCATGAGGCTTGGAAATGAGTGTTTTGCAATGAGTATGGAATAATTTTCAGAAAAAACTCGCAACTCCTAACACGTATTTCGTATTTTATATTTATCTTTGCAACCGAAATGAATCAACAAACAATAATTCGTATGAAACAGACATTAATATCCATCGTCATGTTGCTTGCCGCATCGTCGGCATTTGCAGCAAAGACAGCTATTCCGCTTCTAGACCCAGAGCCTTACGACACTATCATGGACGGAAAGAAAGTGGGTCTCTACACCATCACGGATGGCAAGATAGCAGCACAGGTCATCAACTATGGAGGCTTCATCGTTTCGGTGTTTGCTCCCGACAAGGATGGCAAGTATGCAAATCTCGTGACCAACTATCCAAACATTGCACGCTATCTCAACTACAATCTCGGAATGGTAGGCCCAGCCGTAGGTCGCTACGCCAACCGCATTGCCAACGGCACATTCACGCTCAACGGCAAGCAGTATCAAGTGACCCGAAACAGTGGCCAACACACGCTTCACGGCGGTACAAAGGGCTTCGACCATGTGGTATGGGACGTAGTGAAGGCATCGAAGAAGGCAGTAGTCATGAAGTGTGTGCTTCCTGACGGCACCGACGGATTCCCTGGCACACTCACCACTTTCCTCACTTATTCAATCGAGAAGGGCGGACTCAAGGTTTGCTACGAAGCAACTACAGACGCTCCAACCGTTGTGAGCATGACCACACACTCATACTTCAACCTCAACGGAATAGGCAGCGGCGACATCCTCGGCCATCAGCTCACAGTCGATGCCAACTCCATTACGGAGGTCGACCAAGCCGGCATTCCTACAGGCAAGCTCCTCCCAGTGGAAGGCACTCCTTACGACTTCCGCACCCCTACATTGCTTGGCGACCGCCAGATGGCAGTTCAGGGCTTTGGATTCGGCTTTGGTCAGAGAGTGGAGATTCCTGAAGGCAAGGTTCGTCAGTTCGACCACAACTTCTGTCTCAACCATTCCAATGCAGGAAAGGTAGAGAAGGTAGTGACACTCTATGCACCCGATTCTGGCCGCAAGATGGAAGTATGGAACAATCATCCAGGCATTCAGATCTACACAGGCGGACGCACCACCATCGCCCTCGAATCGCAGATGTATCCCGACTCACCAAACCATCCTGAGTTCCCATCTGCAGTGCTCAATCCAGGCGAAACCTACAAGCACATCTGCATCTATAAATTCGTGAAATAGGCAGGCGGCTGCTGAATCAACATGACAATTAATAAAAAAATACACTCATATATGAAGAAGACATTATTATCAATTGCAATCGCAATGGCAGCAGGCTTCATGTTCGTGGCTTGCACATCAGGGAATAAGGAAGAAGCCGACAATCCAGATAAGGACGTGCTCTATCAGGTATCATTCCTGAAATCGCTCATGGACGGCAACTACGACGGCACTATGACTATGGAAGAACTCCTGAAGCACGGCAACTTCGGTATGGGTACGTTCGACCGTGCCAACGGCGAAATGCTCATCCTCGACGGAAAGGTTTATCAGGCACGTTGGGACGGCAAGATGGCTGAGGCAGAACTCACGGCTACCACTCCGTTTGCCAACATCACATACTTCGAACCCGACTCAAAATTCAGCGTGCAGCGTTCGTACAGCATGGGTACTCTCACCGACGGAATCTCTGCCCATTTCGAAAATCCAAACCACTTCTATGCAGTTAAGGTTCACGGCATGTTCGACCAGATTCTCGTGCGTAGCGAACTCCCTCAGGACAAGCCTTACAAGCCACTCGTAGAGATAATGAAGACTGACGAGCGCCAATTCTTCTATACTAAGATTTCGGGCACTCTCATCGGCCTCTATTGCCCTAACCACATCGGTTTCCTCAATGCTGCCGGATGGCATCTCCACTTCATCTCCGACGATAAGACAGTCGGCGGTCATGTGCTGAAACTCCGTGCTGTGGACAACCTTGAATGCGAAATCGACGAAACTCGAGATCTCTTCTTCCACAATTAACTAAAAGTCGAAACTCACAGATTGTATATATACAAATGTGTGTGTCCCCGGAAGCCCACGACGCTTTCGGGGCTTTTTTGTATATTTATATACGCAATATTGACGTGCAGCTGTGGCATGTGTGGGGAGGTGTGTGCGCGTTGCCCGCTGTGTATGATATAGATGATTGCAGTGTGTGTAAAGCCGTTGTTTGCGATGTATTAACCCGAGTTTCGCGGTTCGAGAGCCAAAGTTTCGCGGTTCACGAGGTTGCGGCTTGCTGTGTTTTTCGTTCACGGTGCAAAATTACGAAGATCTTTCGACACTACCAAACATTTTTATAAATATTTTTAATATTTATAATTTTGTCATCACCGACTTTTCAATCTTAAGTTCGTATGAAAAAGTGCCAAAAGCCACGATTTCATCGTTGTTTTCATGAACGTTGGCAACAAAAAAGCCCCACAAAAAGTGAGGCTTTCCACGTATTTTGGTCCAATTTTCTATTCAAAAAACGTCATTCTGCAATCCGTTAACCGACAAAGTCGCTTGGCTCGTCCAAGAATCTGTAACCCTTTTATCACTTCACATTGCCTACCTTGATGAGGTATTCAGCAATCTGAACTGCATTGAGAGCTGCCCCCTTCTTGATTTGGTCGCCGCTCAACCAGAATGTGATGCCACAATCGTTGGCCAAGTCCTTGCGAACGCGTCCTACATACACATCGTCCTTGCCAGCTGTGAAGAGAGGCATTGGATATGTCTGAGTTGAAGGGTCGTCGAGAAGTGTCACGCCGTTGGCTTCGCTGATAGCCTTCTGCACATCTTCCACTGCGAGAGGTTTCTCTGTCTCCACCCATACAGCTTCGCTGTGGGCGCGGAGCGAACTGATGCGAACACACATTGCAGAGCAACGAACGTCGGAGTGCATGATTTTGCGAGTTTCGTTAAACATCTTCATCTCTTCCTTCGTGTAGCCATTGTCCTGGAACACGTCGATTTGAGGAATCACGTTGTAAGCCAACTGATAGGCAAACTTGTTGACAGTCACTTCCTCGCCTTCCACGATTTGCTTGTATTGCTGCTGGAGTTCGGCCATTGCTGCTGCACCTGCACCCGATGCCGACTGGTAACTTGCCACATGGATGCGCTCTATATGGCTGAGTTGCTCGATTGGCTTCAACACTACCACCATCATGATAGTGGTGCAGTTAGGGTTGGCGATGATGCCGCGAGGGCGGTTGAGAGCGTCTTCTGCATTGCATTCAGGCACTACGAGAGGCACATTTTCGTCCATGCGGAATGCACTCGAATTGTCAATCATCACGCATCCGAAGCGAGTGATATCATCAGCAAATTCCTTTGATGTACCTGCTCCGGCAGATGTGAAGGCTATGTCGATATCCTTGAAGTCGTCGCCATGCTTGAGGAGCTGCACTTCGTATTCCTTTCCACGGAATGAATATTTGCGTCCGGCACTGCGTGTCGAACCGAAAAGCACTAATTCATCAATAGGGAAATTTCTTTCATCGAGGACACGGAGGAATTCCTGTCCGACGGCACCGCTGGCACCAACAATTGCTACTTTCATAAGTTTGTCATTTTTTATTTGTGGCCGCAAAGTTACGAAATATTGTAGAATATCGAATGTAGAATGACGATTTTTTTAAATATTTGTTAATTGATTACACCTAATTGTTAATTATTTTGTATTTTTGCACTCTAAATTGTACATAGTACACGAAAAAAATCAAACGGAGTTCTTCAGATGTTGACGATGGAATACGATGTGATAGTAGTGGGAGCCGGACATGCCGGATGCGAGGCAGCCCACAGTGCGGCAAGACTTGGAGCAAAGACTTGCCTCGTCACGATGGACATGAACAAGATTGCGCAGATGTCGTGCAATCCAGCTGTTGGAGGCATTGCCAAAGGTCAGATAGTTCGCGAAATCGATGCCCTTGGAGGTATGATGGGCGTAGTGACCGACCGATGCGCCATCCAGTTCCGCATGCTCAATCTCTCGAAAGGACCGGCCGTTTGGAGCCCTCGCGCACAGTGCGACCGTGCCAAATTCATCTGGACATGGAGAGAAATCCTTGAAAATACTCCAAACCTCCACATCTGGCAAGACCAAGTGTGCGAACTGCTCACCAACGAGGTCGACGGACAGCACGAAGTGGCGGGAGTGCGCACCATCTGGGGAGCCGAACTCCGAGCCAAGTGTGTGGTAATCACCGCCGGAACATTCCTCAACGGCCTCATGCACATCGGGCGCAAGCAGATTGAGGGCGGACGCATAAGCGAACCCGCAGCAAAGGGGCTCACCGAGTCAATCACCAAATGCGGCATACGAAGCGGACGAATGAAGACGGGAACTCCAGTCAGAATCGACAAGCGAAGTGTCGACTTCTCTTTGGCCGAACTGCAGGAAGGCGACGACACATTCCATAGATTCTCATTCCTCTCCGAACCACGAAAACTCAAGCAGTTGCCTTGCTGGATGTTCAAAACCAACAAGGAAGTGCACGACATACTCATTTCGGGCCTTGCCGATTCGCCTCTCTACAACGGGCAAATCCAGAGCATCGGACCTCGCTACTGCCCAAGCATAGAGACAAAACTCCACACTTTCCCAGATAAGGAAGAACACCAACTCTTCCTCGAACCTGAGGGCGAAACCACCAACGAGATGTATCTCAACGGATTCTCATCATCACTGCCGATGGACATCCAGATTGAAGCCCTCAAACGCATTCCTGCATTGAGAAATCTCGTGGTTTACCGTCCTGGCTATGCCATCGAATACGACTATTTCGACCCTACACAACTCACTCATTCACTCGAGTCGAAGGTGGTCAGAAACCTCTTCCTTGCAGGTCAGGTGAACGGTACGACTGGCTACGAAGAAGCAGCCGGACAAGGACTCATTGCCGGCATCAACGCCGCTATCAATGCCAAGGGCGAGGGCGAACCATTCACACTGAAACGCAACGAAGCCTACATCGGAGTGCTTATCGACGACCTCGTGACGAAGGGTGTGGACGAACCTTACCGAATGTTCACTTCAAGAGCCGAATACCGAATCCTCCTCCGTCAGGACGATGCCGATATGCGCCTCACAGAAAAGAGCTACCACCTCGGACTTGCCACAGAGGAACGCTACCAATACATGAAGAAAAAACTCGATGAAATCGAGCATTTGATAGATTTTGCACAGAATTTCTCAATCAAGCCAGCTCTTATCAATCCTGCCCTCGAACAGATTGGCACTACACCTCTTGAACGCGGGTGCAAGTTGATTGACCTGCTCGGCCGACCAAACGTCACGATTGAGAATCTTGCCCCTCACATCAAGGCATGGAAGAGTGAAATCGATAAAATCGAGGAACGACGCGAGGAAATTCTCGAAGCGGCCGAAATCCGCATCAAATACAAAGGTTATATAGAGCGCGAGAACATGATTGCCGAGAAGATGCTCCGACTTGAGAACATCAAGATTCAGGGAAAGTTCGACTATATGAACATGAACCAAATCACCATCGAGGCACGCCAAAAACTCGCTGCCATCAATCCTGTCACACTCGCACAAGCCAGTCGAATTCCAGGCGTTTCGCCTTGCGACATCAATGTGATGCTCGTTTTGATGGGAAGATGATTTTCTGGATTCCATAGGTTTCCTAGGTTCCCTAGTGCTCCTAGATTCCCTAGCTAAAAAAATTATTAATAAACAAGAAATATGAACAATCAGTACTTATTGGATCATCTGCGTTCAATCCCAGATTTTCCACAGAAAGGAATCAATTTCCGCGATGTAACAACCTTGTTTAAGGACCCAGAATGCCTCCGAATCATGGAAGAGGAGATGTACGAACTCTATAAGGACAAAGGCATCACAAAGGTGGTAGGAATCGAATCAAGAGGTTTCGTGATGGGAGCCATCCTCGCAAAGCGCCTCGGTGCAGGTCTTGCCCTTTGCCGCAAACCAGGCAAGTTGCCAGCAGAAACCATCAGTCAGACATTCAACAAGGAATACGGAACCGACACCATCGAAATCCATACCGATGCAATCACAGAAGATGATGTTGTGCTTATCCACGACGACCTCCTTGCCACAGGCGGAACCATCAAGGCAGCTTGGGACCTCGTCAATAAGTTCAACCCAAAGAAGTGCTACATGAACTTCATCATCGAAATCCGCGACGAAGGTCTTCAGGGTCGCGAATTCCTCGGCGACGGCATCGAAATCACAACTCTCCTGAGTTTGTAAGATTGCCACTGGCTTGATTCGCACTCGCGACATGGCCAAGACAGCCATCACCATCGGAGCTGTAGGTTTTGTTTTGGCATACTTCTGGCTCACCAAGTTTTTCCCATTCGGATAATACATAAAAATATTATTAATACTTACATCAAAACCATCATGAAAACCTTATTATTGAAATCGTCAGTTCTCCTCGTGATGCTGACTCTTATCATGACAAATGCCAATGCCCAAACCGATAAGGACTTTATCGGCAATTGGAAGTATTCAGGTACATCCGGCAAGGGCGAAATCGAGTTCCTGCCCGACAGTGTGTTCAACATCAAGGCACGTATGACACGTTCGTTCGACGATGGATTCCACGTAGATGCAACAGTCGACGTCACAGGCATGGGAATGTGGTCGGTAGAGGACAGCATTATCGAACGATTCATCGATGTGGAGTCGCTCGACATTAAGATTATCAACGTGAACGTACCTGGAATCGACCCTGATTTGGTTTCACGCGGACTTTACGAAATCAAGGCTCAGGCAATGGACCCTGTGAAGACTTGGCTCAAGGAGCATCCAGAAGTGCTCACTTCTCATGAAACCATCAAGACATTCACTGCAGAGGAAATCACTACGGAAGAATGGCGTGACGGCGACCTTGAAAAAACTACCTATAAGCGCGAGAAAAGCAAGAAAAAGGAGTAATCCTATATAATAAATGAAGGAAAAGACGGAACGCACCGAACGCTTGAAGACGATTGTTTCCGCTCTGCCCGAATGCCCTGGTTGCTATCAGTATTTGGACGAGAGCGGAACCATCATCTATGTGGGTAAGGCAAAGAACCTCAAAAAGCGTGTGAGTTCCTATTTCCTGAAGAATGTCAACTCGAGAAAGACCCAGTTGCTCGTCAGTAAAATCCACGATATCAAGTACTTGACCGTACCAACCGACTCCGACGCACTCCTTCTTGAGAACAATCTCATAAAGAAATACAAGCCCCACTACAATATTCTCCTCAAGGACGATAAGACCTATCCTTCCGTCTGTGTCACCAACGAGGAGTTTCCGCGAGTGTTTAAGACACGCACCATCATTCCTCGTCTCGGTACCTATTATGGGCCTTTCAGCCATTTGGGCACTCTCAACGGAATGCTCACACTCATCAACACTCTCTATCCTCTCCGCCGTTGCCGAATGGCTATCTCGGAGGAGGGCATCAGCGAGGGCAAATACAAGGCTTGTCTTCAATACCAAATCAAGAACTGCAAGGCTCCTTGCATTGCAAGGCAGACGAAGGCGGAATATCTTGAATGTGTGGCCGAAGTGAAGGAAATCCTCAAGGGAAACACTCGCAATGTGTGTGAACGCTTGCTTCGGAAAATGGAAGTTCTCTCGGCAGAAATGAGGTTTGAGGAAGCCATCGAAGTGAAGAAACAATACGAAATGGCACTTGCATTTTGTGAGAAGAGTGAGGTCGTTTCGTTTGTCAACCACAATATCGACGTCTTCTCCATTGCCGACGACGAAAAATCGGCATTCATCAATTATCTCCACGTGGCCAATGGCTGCATCAATCAGGCCTTTACCTTCGAATATGCCAAGCGAACAGAGGAAACTCAGGAAGACCTCCTCGCCCTCGGAATCGTGGAAATGAGGGAAAGATACGGAAGCAAGTCGAAGGAAATCATTGTGCCGTTCCCACTCGATGTTGCCCTTCCCGACGTTCAGTTTGTAGTGCCGCAGCGAGGCGACAAGCGCCATTTGCTCGAACTCTCCATGGCCAATGTGCGTCAGTACAAATTTGATAAGGCACGCCAAGCCGAACGACTCAATCCGGAACAAAAGACAACGAATCTCTTGAAGGAACTTCAAGTCAAACTCCAGTTGGAGCATCTTCCTCTTCATATCGAGTGCTTCGACAACAGCAATATTTCGGGAGCAGATGCAGTGGCTGGATGTGTTGTCTTCAAGAAGGCAAAACCATCGAAAAGCGACTACCGCAAATACAATATCCGCACCGTTTCTGGCCCTGACGATTATGCCTCTATGGCCGAAGTCGTGTTCCGCAGATACAGGCGAATGGTCGACGAACAGCAATCGCTTCCAAACCTCATCATAGCCGATGGAGGCAAGGGGCAGATGGAGGTAATCCGCAAAGAGGTGGAAGACAATCTAGGCCTCAATATTCCTATTGCCGGTCTTGCCAAGGATGGCCACCATCGCACGTCCCAATTGCTCGTTTTCAACAATGGTGAAATCGTAACCGTCGGCATCGACACGAAGAGTGCCCTTTTCCTCTTCCTCACTCGCATACAGGATGAGGTCCACCGTTATGCTATTCAGTTCCACCGCCAGAAGCGAAGCAAGCGTCAGATAGTTTCCGAACTCGACGGAATCAAAGGAATAGGTGAGACAACGAAGACGGCCCTTCTCCGCCATTTCCATAGTGTGAAGCGAATCCGCGAGGCATCCGAAGCCGACCTCGTCAACCTTATTGGCAAAGCCAAAGCCAAACTTATCATCGAAGGTTTGAAAAACACGTAGAATTGATAACGCTATTGCTCAATTCATCTAAAAAATGAGGAGTGAAGAATGAAAAAGAGAAAAAAATCGGCATTCTACACTCGTCATACCACATTATTTATTATCTTTGTAGCCAATATTTAGTCAAATCACATCAATAATCAATAACAAAAACAACAGTATCATGAAGAAATCTACTATCCAGTCGGCTAAAATGCTGGCATTAGTTGCTTTCGGTCTTTTGGCATGGAACAGTGCCTCGGCTCAGGACAACACTGAGAAACTTTGGTACGATGCTCCTGCTAAGATTTGGCTTGAGGCAGTGCCTATCGGTAATTCCCACATGGGCGGAATGGTCTATGGTGGCATCAAGGAAGAAACCATCCAATTGAATGAAGAAACATTCTGGTCGGGCGGTCCTCACAACAACAACAGCACCACTTCCCTTCAGCATCTGCAGGAAGTGCGCGACCTCATCTTCAATGAAAAGGAAGTAGAGGCAGAACAGATTATCAACCGCGAGTTCATCAAGGGTCCTCACGGAATGCGTTTCCTCAGTCTTGGCGACATCAAAATCTCTTACCCTAAGGTTTCGGCCGAAGGTGCAACAGATTTCTACCGCGACCTAGACCTCACTCAGGCTTTGGCCAACACAAGTTATACAGCCGGTGGCGTGAAGTACACTCGCACTGCATTTGCTTCAATGGCCGACAGTGTAGTTATCGTTCGCATGGAAGCACAGGGTGGCAAGATGGATTTCAATCTCAGCCATCAATGCATTTTCCCATCTACCTACAACTATTCTGGCAATACAATCGTTGCAACGATTCAGGGAGTCGATCAGGAAGGCATCAAGGCTGCTCTTACTGCCAAGTGTGTTACAAAGGTTCTCACCGACGGACAGGTAGCCACTACAGAAGTTGAGGGCAAGCAGGCACTCGGAGTGAGCAATGCCACTTATGCCACACTCATCATCTGTGCTTCAACCAATTTCAAGAACTATCATGATGTCACTGCTGATGCCGATGCACGCAATGCACGCCTCATGGCTGCAGCCGAAAAGATTGCCTACAACGACTTGAAGCAGCGCCACATCAAATCATATCAGAAGCAGTACAACCGCGTTCATCTCAACCTCACTTCTTCCGAAAACAGCAAGTTGCCAACCGATAAGCGCCTCGATGCGTTTGCTGGAAGCGACGATATGGGAATGGTTGCCCTTTTGTTCAATTTCGGACGCTATCTCCTCATCTCATCATCACAGCCAGGAGGTCAGGCAGCCAATCTTCAGGGAGTTTGGAACGATAAGCGCGATGCTCCTTGGGACAGCAAGTACACAATCAACATCAATGCCGAAATGAACTATTGGCCAGCAGAGGTTTGTAACCTTCAGGAAACTACCGAGCCTCTCTTCTCAATGATTCGCGACTTGAGCGAGACAGGTAAGGTTACTGCAAAGCAAATGTACGACTGCGGTGGATGGATGGCCCACCACAACACCGATATCTGGCGCATTGCAGGTCCTATCGACGGAGCTGCTTGGGGTATGTATCCAAATGGTGGTGCATGGCTTGCAACACACCTCTGGCAACACTATCTCTACACAGGCGACAAAAAGTTCCTCAAGGAATGGTATCCAATCATCAAGGGAACTGCCGACTTCTATATTGATTATCTCACAAAGCATCCAAAATACGGATGGCTCGTATTGGCTCCATCAGTAAGTCCTGAACAGGGACCTGCCGGAAAGCGCTCAAACATCACAGCCGGATGTACGATGGACAATCAAATTGTATTCGATGCTCTTGCCAACACTCTCAATGCTGCCAAGGCACTTGGAGTGGACAAGGATTATCAGGCAACTCTTCAGAAGACTCTCAACAACTTGCCTCCAATGCAGATTGGTCGCTACAAGCAGTTGCAGGAATGGCTCATCGATGCCGACGATCCTCGCAATCAGCACCGCCACATTTCACACCTCTATGGTCTCTATCCATCAAATCAGATAAGTCCATTCACTCATCCTGACCTCTTCGAAGCAGCAAAGCAGACTCTCATTCAGCGCGGCGACATGGCCACAGGTTGGAGTCTTGGATGGAAGATCAATTTCTGGGCACGTATGCTCGATGGCGACCATGCATTCGTGATTCTCAGCAATATGCTCCATCTACTCCCTGCAGAGAATGGTTCGTTCGGACATCCAAACGGCCGTACATTCCCTAATCTCTTCGATGCTCACCCACCTTTCCAGATTGACGGAAACTTCGGTGCAACAGCAGGTATTGCCGAAATGCTTCTCCAGAGTCACGACGGTGCAGTGCATCTTCTCCCAGCATTGCCATCAGTATGGAAGAGCGGAAGCGTGAGCGGCCTTCTTGCACGCGGTGGATTCGAGGTAGATATGACTTGGGAAGATGCAGCACTCGCTACTGCTACAATCAAGTCAACCATTGGCGGCACAATCCGTATCCGTTCATCAGTTCCTTTGAAGGGTGCAGGTCTTACAAAGGCAAAGGGTGAATGTCCAAACCCATTGTTCGCTCCAGCTGAAGTGAAGGACCCACTCGTTTCTTCCGAACTCGGTACAGCTCCAAAGGCACAACTTCAGAGCTACTACACTTACGACCTCAAGACCACAGCAGGCAAGACATATAAAGTCACTCGTGGATAGTTTCATCCCAAATTAGAAATAATATAATTACAAACAAATAAAAATTCAAACAGAATGAAAAAGACAACAATCATTGCAGCTCTCTGCATGTTCGGTGCCTCTTCTCTTATGGCACAGTCACAGTACCCAACAATGGGATGGAGCTCATGGAACACATTTGCCATCAACATCAACGAAAAGCTCATCATGGAGCAAGCCGATGCAATGGCAAGTTCAGCACTCTACGATGCTGGCTATCGCTACATCAACATCGACGATGGTTACTTTGGCGGACGCGATGAGGAAGGCAATCTTCTCTTCCATCCAGTTAAGTTCCCTAACGGCCTCAAGCCAGTGGTCGACCACATCCACAGCAAGGGCCTCAAGGCAGGTATCTATTCCGATGCAGGTCGCAGCACATGTGCATTCAATTTCGGTGGCGACACAATCAGCCACGATGTAGGTCTTTATTGCCACGACCAACTCGACATCAACCAGTTCATCAATGACCTCGATTTCGACTTTATCAAGGTCGATTTCTGTGGTGGTTCTCCAGGTCACAACAAGGCTCATACAAAGCTTTCAGAGCGTGAGCGTTACACCGACATTGCTCAGGCAATTGCCAACACAGGCAAGAAGGACTTCCGTCTCAATGCATGCCGTTGGGCTTATCCAGGTACATGGATTGGTAAGGTGGCAGGTTCATGGCGTACAACAGGCGACATCAACAGCAGTTGGCGCTCAGTTCGCGGCATCCTTCGCGAAAACCTCTATATGTCAGCTTATGCTTCACTTGGCCACTACAACGATATGGACATGCTCGAGGTTGGCCGTACACTCAGTGAAGAAGAAGACAAGACCCACTTCGGAATGTGGTGTATTATGAACAGTCCATTGCTCATCGGTTGCGATATGCGCAATATCAAGCCAGCAGCAATGACTCTCATGACCAACAAGGAACTCCTTGCACTCAATCAAGACCCATTCGGTCGTCAAGCTTACGTAGCAGCAGAAATCAATGGATGCTATATTCTCGTGAAGGACGTTGAGAAGCTCTACGGACCAAAGCGTGCCATTGCAGTTTACAATCCAAACGACGATGCCCGCACCGTAAATCTCCCATTGAAGGAAGTTGACCTCGCCGGAACAACTCTCCCACGCGACCTCTTCGAGCATAAGGACCTCCCTGCAGTTGCAGGCGAATTCAAGGTAGAAGTTCCTGCTCATGGTACTCGCATCTACACACTAAGTGCAAAGCAGCGTCTTGAGCGTACAATCTACGAAGCAGAAACTGCAAAGATTGATGCTTACCAGGAACTCCAGAACAACCAGCAGGCACAGACAGGTATCTACGAATACGATGCCAATTGCCGCAGTGGCCTCAAGGCTTCATGGCTTGGTATGGGCAACGAAAACTCACTTTGCTGGAACACAGTTTACAGCATCAAGGGTGGCACATACACTCTCAAGATTGCTTACCAGTCAGAGGAGAAGCGCATGATGTGTGTCGAGGTTAACGGAAAGAAAGTTGATAAGCTCAAGGTCAGCACAGGCGATCCAAACAAGGTAGATGTAGTTGAGACAACAATCACACTCAAGAAGGGTGAGAACACAATCCGCCTCTACAACGCAGCCACTTGGATGCCAAACATCGACTATATCGAACTTTCAGCAAAGTAAAAAATAATAAGCCCCCTCTCAATTCAATGGTCTTTGCACCCCCTTCGGTTCCTCAATGGTCTTTACACCCCCTTCGGTTCCCCCGTTATCGGGGGACGGAAACGTTATCGGGGGACAGAAATCCCCAAAGGTGAGACTTGCAGACCAAAACTATTAAATTATTATGAAAAGATATTTAACATTAGCAATGGCACTCATGGTAGCAGTAGTGATGAGTGCAAAACCAGATAAGAACTTCCACATCTACCTCTGTTTCGGACAGTCGAATATGGAAGGCAATGCACGAATTGAAGAAGTTGACCGTCAGGGTGTCGACCCACGTTTCGTTATGATGGCAGCAGCAGAAGGCAAGGAGCGCCACCTTGGACAGTGGTATCCAGCAATTCCACCTCTCTGCCGCGAGAACAACGGTCTTACACCAGTCGATTATTTCGGCCGCACACTCGTTGAGAACCTTCCACAGAAGGTACGCGTCGGAGTCATCAATGTAGCAGTAGGCGGATGCAAGATTGAAGCCTTCATGCAAGAGAAGATTGAAGACTATGCCAAGACAGCACCAATATGGATGAAGGGTATGCTCGAAGCCTATAACAACGACCCATACCAGCGCCTCCTCGATATGGCTCGCCTCGCACAGAAGGAAGGAGTTATCAAGGGTATTCTCCTCCATCAGGGTGAATCAAACACAGGCGAGAAAGACTGGCCAGAGAAGGTGAAGATCGTTTATGAGCGTTTGCTCAAGGACCTTGGCCTCAAGGCAAAGAAATGTCCATTGCTCGTGGGCGAAGTAGTCAATGCCGACACAGGCGGTGTTTGTGCATCGATGAACGAGATTATCCAGACAGTTCCACAGACCATCCCAACAGCTCATGTCATTTCATCAGCAGGATGTCCAGATGGTCCCGACAATCTCCACTTCAATGCAGAAGGCTATCGCATGCTTGGTAAGCGCTATGCCGAAGCAATGCTCAAGGTGTTGAAGTAATATAAGAACCAACCTTGCCCCCTCTTATCCCCTCATAGGGAAAGGATGGGGGCATTTTTATTAATTAATAGAAGGATATATATGAAAAAATCGTTACTTGCAGCAATGCTGTTGCTGATGGCCACAGTAGCCACAGCCCAACCACTCACACGAGCCCAGGCAGAACAAGTCCGCAACGAAGTGGTGGACCAATGGTACAAGGAAGTGCGCCAACAAACCGATTACATCACCACAGCCAATGCCATTGAGCGCGACAGCCTCCGAATGCCCATCTCATGCCGAGTGTTCGGCAAGTTGCCACCCGACGGCTACAGCCTCTATATATCCCTTCATGGAGGTGGCAATGCACCTCATCAACTCAACGACCAGCAATGGCAGAATCAGTGGGGACTCTATGCCCCAGCCGAAGGCATCTACATCTGTCCACGCGCACCCTACGACGATTGGGACATGCATTTCAAGCCAGCAGTCGACAACTTCTATCGCGACATCATCCTCTATGCCTATTCCCATCTCCGCGTCAATCCCGATAAAGTCTATATCCTTGGCTACAGTGCCGGAGGCGACGGCGTTTGGCGTCTTGCACCACGAATGGCCGATGTGTGGGCAGCAGCATCGATGATGGCAGGCCATCCAGGCGATGTATCCCTGCTCAATCTGCGCAACCTTCCGTTCATGGTATGGTGTGGAGCCCTCGATGCCGCTTACGACCGCAATCGCGTTTGTGCCGAGCGCATAGCCCAACTCGATTCATTACATCGTGCCGACCCCGACGGCTACATCCACGAAGGCCATATAGTCGAAGGCAAGCCCCATTGGATGGACCGAATCGACACCCTTGCCATCAGTTGGATGGCCCAGTATAAGCGCAATCCATATCCAAAGACTATAGTTTGGCAACAGGCCGACGTGCTCTACGACCATTTCTATTGGGTCAGTGTACCAAAGGAAGAGATGGCCCGAGGCAAGCAACTCCGCATCCGAGTTGAGGGCAACGACATCATCATCGAGAAGAGCGACTACGACCATCTCACCCTGAATCTCACCGATGAAATCGTCGATTTCGACCGTTCCGTACGCATTCGTCGCGATGGCAAGACACTGAAGCGAGTGAAGCTTCAGCGCAGTCGTACGGTGATGGAACTAACCATCCGCCAGTTCCGCGATCCTCGCTATGCATTCTATGCTCAAGTAGAGATATAAAGGGGGCCCCACGAAAACTTAGATTTGACATCCGTCGAACCTCGAAAACTTCGATTTCATCGGGGTTTTTGGGGGGTGACGTGTATTTTTCGTGTATTTTTTCTTACTAAAATATTTTGCTGAAAAACGATATTGCAGTATCTTTGTACCCGAAAATAGAAAATATATGAAAATGAAACGCCTGAAATATTTGCCGATGCTGGCCCTGGCGGTTGTGATGAGTTGCAGTCAAAACAAGATTGAGGAACAACTCTCTGCAATCGACAATCTCTGCATGACCAATCCCGACAGCGCATTGAAAATCCTCGATGAAATCGACCAAAATCGACTTTCCGACCAAGAAATGGCCCACTATTGCTTTGTCTATACCAAGTCGCAGGACAAAGCCAGAATCGAAGTGATGGACGATTCGCTCATCCGTATTGCCTACGACTACTACAGTCAGCACAGCGATGAGCAACCCTATGCCCAGACGCTGTACTACATGGGAAAATACTTTGCTAACTGCAAGTTGGTGCCAGAAGCTGAAGATTGTCTTCTCTCTGCGATAGAGAGTGCAAAGGCCAACGACGAGCATTATACGGCATTTCTGGCTCTTGGCAAGATGAGCAATTTGGTGTGCGAAACCGATGCAGCCAGTGGGTTGGCCTTTGCAAATGAAGCGTATGAACAATATAAGCAGATAGAAGAACCGCTGCTGCCCTACAACGATGTGAACGTACTGGCAAATCTCGCTTATTGCCACATGTATTCAGGCAATCTTGATTCCGCCCTGTATTATCTCGACAGAGCCTTGAGTATTGCCGACATCCAGGACGACCACGACCTGAAGGCCGACATTTTGACCCAATATGTAATGATTTATGCCTATTTCAACCAATTCGACACAGCCATCTCTTATGCCAAGCAGGTTTTGGAAACTGCCGACAAACCATCCGAAAACTTGCTCTATCTCCTTTTCCATTGCTACGGTTCTACTGGGCAATATGATGAGGCAATGTCGTTCATCTCAAAGATAGATTTCGCCAACAGCAACATGAGATATGCCAAATACCTGAATTTGCTCAGGTATTCGTTGTTTGAGAAAGACTATTCCCTGGCAATCGAATATGCCGATTCGCTCAATAAATATGCCAACCGAATATACAACAGAGGCAATGCAGCCAATGGAATCTATATGAAGGACAATATTGCCAAATCCACCGAACTGAAGATGGCCAAGCTGCAATACAAATTGTCGAAATACCAAACCATGGCACTCATTCTCGTTATTGTCATCCTCGTGATTGCCGGCATAGCCATTGTCCGACTCATCCGAAAGCGAGTTTCAAACCGAGTAGAGTCGTTCCGTCAGCAAAATGTGAAGATTTCGAGAGACCTCAACAAGGCAATCAGCGATTTGAGTGAATTGGAAAACAGCAACACCCAACTGACGAAGGAAAAAGACGGAGAGATAGGCGAACTTAAAAGTCAGGTCGACCAATTGCAAAACAGCATCGATGCCCTTCAGTCGAGATTGCGTGACAACAGCATGCTCGAAACCGATATTGTTCGTAAGTTCACGAAGCTGAAGCAGTCGCAGAATTGGAGCAAAGTGCCCGACTCGGAAGATTGGGAAGATTTGGAAGCAATCGTAAAGCAATATAAGCCACAATTCCATCAGTTGGCCATTTCCAACTCATTGAGCGACCGTGAGATGCGGGTATGCCTCTTGCAGTATATTGGTTACGGAACCAACGATTGTGCCAATGCACTCGATACTACGGAGCAAAATATAACCAATGTGAAATATTCCGTCAACAGTAAGCTCTTCAACGATGGCAGTGCCAAAACGCTGAAATCCAACATGATGGATTTGGAAAGACAGTAATATGCAAATATTCAATCAATAGTCAGATAGAAATATTTGATAACTGATATCTTCACAAAAACATTGCGTTCCGAAGGGTAAAACATTATATGAAATAGGTGCGTTTCTTATAATGTTTAGTGCCATTCCTTATAATGTTTGACCTCTTTTATTATAAGAAATACACCGATAACTTATAATGTTTTTTCATTGCAGCAATAAGTATGGAATAAAGAAGAAACGGAGCGCGCTTCGTGACCTCTCGAAGCGCGGTTCATGACGTAAAACACCGCGCTTCATGATGCTTCGGAACGCGAAAAATTGTACCTTGTACTTGGGCCTTTGTACATGAATAGTGTTCAGTGTTGCAAAGTTTTACCTTGCAATCATTCAGGAGAAAACGAATTTTTTCAAAAACCTGTCAGCCTTCAGTTTTTGCCTCTAAACCACTGTTACATAACGACTTAAGTGGCTGACAGGTTTCCCAAAACCTGTCAGTAACCTGTCAGCCATCCTTCAGTTTGCTTCTAAAAACAACTAATCTTCCCCCTTTAGGGGGATAAGAGAGGGGCTTTATTTTTCCCGGCTGACAGGTTCCTGACAAGTTGCTGACAAGTTTTTACCAACCTGTCAGCCATCTAACTCATAGATACATAGAGAGTTATACCTCAAAACTGAAGGCTGACAGGTTTTTCGCAAAATTCTTTTTTTCTGGAGAAACAACAGCCTATTTCCCTTCAATAAAATTGTCCATCGTTGCAACTTAGAGTGTGAAAAATGAGAAAATTGTGTTTTGGTGGTGTCCGTGAAAACCCGATGAAATCGTGGATTTTGGCACGACGTGTATTTTTCGTGTACTTTTTTTACTTAAAAAATTTGGAGCTTATCTTTATTTCTCATAAATTTGTCCCCGAAACCGAAAATAGTTGCACTTTCGTGTCACAAATTGCATTACATAATTGTAATAGTAAATAGGAGATACGAGATTGAAGATATTAGATATAAGATAGTAAATAGTAAATGGTCCAATAATAAATAATATAGCTTATGAAGAAAACAATGTATTTGGTTGTATTTGCTGCATCATCAGTGGCAGCTTTAGCACAAGTCTCATTATCTGAACAGCCACAAAAGCCTGCGTTGGATATAACTGCAAATGGAACAGCGATGAGTCTTACAAAAAAAATTGATGAAATCCCATTGTTGATAGCATATGATGAAGAAGTGGTAGACAAAGAAAAAACGACCATTGATATAAATAATTATCAATTCTCTGCTAAGAATCTTGCTGCTATTCTTGGAGTAAAGCCAAAAAAAGTAAAAGCATACCGCTTACTTGAGGGAAAAAATGCCACACAAATATGGGGATATAGAGGTATCAATGGGGTATTGGAAATTTTATCTCCTTCAAGATATCGTCAATTAAAGAAGAAAGGCGTTCTCGAGAATTTCAATATTGCAAAATAAATTGCATAACAATTATATGATGGGTCAAGGTACCTGATTCGACAATGAATATATAGCTTATGAAGAAATCAATCATAATCGCTTTGTCTGCATTGTTTAGCATGGGCATGGAGGCACAGAATGAAAATCCACAGGGATTGTATCGCTTACAGAGGTTTGCGTATGAAGGTAAGCCGGAAAAGACTGCTGATTTTGAGCAATACAAATATTGTGGAAAGAACAACAATGCTTTTACGCTTAACGTATATCGTAATGATGGAATATCGCAAATTTCGATGCAGAACAACGACTCCCAACCTATCGTATATACAGGCAAGAGGGATGCAACGGACACTGACCACACTCCTCAGGTGTTCGACAGCAATAAGGAGCATTTCACATTCAGATGGTACAACACCCTAATGAATTCTGATATCTTCCCCATTAATTCGTATATCGAGGAGATTTATGATGCCAATATTGGTATTGAAAACGATGTGAAGCAGGTGGTTGGCATGCTTGAATCGAAATTCGATGGAATGCAGGGCAAGTTGGCTGGTTGCTGGCTTATGGTTGGCGACGTGACGATGAAAGACGGAGTGCCTAATATCAGTACTGACCGCGCTTTGTATCGAACAACTTCTGTCTATCGACTTTTCAACGATGATATGATGTTTGAAATGATGTATGTAGTTGGCAGCAAGATTGGCCAAAGTACTGGATTCCTTTCTTCTTATACGTTTGATGGAAAGATATTGACTTATCGCCATGTTTCCAAAGTTGAAGTCCAATGGGTGAGCGACGGGGTGATGATTGTAAAGGAAACGGGGAATAGCGAGAATCCTCAAATGACTATGTGGATAAGGTCGACACTGCCAAATTATATGAGTAGCATATTCTCTCCTGATGTGAAATAATTCGTAATAACAATAATACTTTCACTCTAAACAGTTTTTCCATCGACTGCATTTGCCATGTGAGGCGGGTGCAGTCGTTCCTTTTGTATGCTTTGTCTGCCAATATTTGGGGCGAAACGGGGAAAAAACATCATAAATGGTACATTTATTGATGAACTTTTGTGTGTATATCGTAATTTATTCATACCTTTGCATTGATTTTGGAGTAGTATGCACTGAAAGAAATGAAAAAACTATATATCGAGACTTATGGATGCCAGATGAATGTGGCTGATTCGGAGGTGATTGCTGCCGTGATGAAAATGGCTGACTATATGGCTACGGACTCCATCGACGAGGCTGATGCCGTGTTGCTCAACACTTGTTCCATCCGCGACAATGCCGAACAGAAAATCTTCAACCGTCTGGAGGCTCTGTGGTCTCTCAAAAAGAAAAGAAAGATTATAATAGGTGTTGTGGGTTGCATGGCTGAGAGAGTGAAGGACGACTTGATCGACAACCATCATGTTGACCTCGTGGCTGGTCCCGACTCTTACCTCCAACTGCCCGAACTCTTTGCTGCTGCCGAAATGGGCGAAAGGGCTATCAACGTGGAACTCTCAACGACGGAGACTTACCGCGACATTGTGCCTGAACGCATTTGCTCGGGCAGAATTTCGGGCTTCGTGAGCATCATGCGAGGCTGCAACAACTTCTGCCACTATTGTATAGTGCCTTATACGAGAGGCCGTGAGCGCAGCAGGGATATTGAAAGCATCTTGAGAGAGGTGGGCGACTTGCACTACCGTGGATTCAAGGAGGTGACCTTGCTCGGACAGAACGTGAACTCATACCACTTTGAGGACATCACGTTCCCTCAGTTGCTCCGCACTGTGGCTGAGGCTGTGCCTGATATGCGTGTGCGCTTCACTACTTCCCACCCTAAGGATATGAGCGACGAGACGCTCCACGTGATTGCCGACTGCAAGAATGTGTGTAAGCATATCCACTTGCCTGTGCAGAGTGGCAGCGACAGGATTCTGAAACTGATGAACAGAAAATATACGCGTGAATGGTATCTCGACCGCGTGGCTGCCATCCGACGCATCATCCCTGATTGTGGACTGACTACCGATATCTTCAGTGGCTACCATTCGGAGACGGAGGAGGACCATCAGATGTCGCTCTCGCTGATGAGGGAATGTGGCTATGACAGCGCGTTCATGTTCAAATACTCGGAGCGCCCCGGAACGTATGCTTCGAAGCATCTGCCTGATGATATTCCTGAGGAGGTGAAGGTAAGACGACTGAACGAACTGATCGCCTTGCAAAACCAACTCTCGGCTGAAAGCTACAGGAAGGACATCGGCAAAGAGGTGGAGGTGTTGGTGGAGGGCGTGAGCAAGCGCTCAAACGATCAGCTCTTCGGACGCACGGAACAATATAAGGTGGTGGTGTTCGACCGTGGCGACCATCATATCGGCGACTTCGTCAAAGTAAGAATCACGGATGCCAGTTCGGCTACACTGAAGGGTGTGGAGATCAATGGATAAAAAGTTCAAGAGTGCAAAAGTGATAAAGGTTTAAAAGTTTAAGGGTTAAAGATATGGCAAAAAGACATAATGCTCCTGGGATGTTCAGCACCCAGTTTATAACGGCTCTCATCAGTACATCTCTTGTATTGGTGATGCTCGGTACAATCGTCTTGTTCGTGTTCACGGCTCGCAATCTCTCGAGCTATGTGAGGGAGAACATCAATATTAGTATCTTGCTCAACGACGATATCTCGAACGCAGAAATCGAAAATCTGCAATCGGCTCTCGAAAAGCAAAACTATGTGAAGTCGCTTAAATATATCTCGAAGGAGAGGGCACTGCTCGACCAGTGTAACTCGATGGGTACCGACCCTTCGGAGTTTCTCGGCTACAACCCGTTCACTGCTTCGTTTGAAATCAAGGTGAATGCTGCTTTTGCCAACAACAAGAACTTGGGCGAAATCGAAAAACAACTGAAATCGACTCATAAGGTGATGGATGTGGTGTATCAGAAGGAACTGATGAACTCGGTGAACAAGAATATCCGTAAGTTCAGCATGATTCTGCTCATCATCGCTGCTCTATTCACCTATATCTCGTTTGCTCTCATCAACAACACGGTGCGCCTCACCATCTTCTCGAAGCGATTCATCATCAACACGATGAAACTCGTGGGTGCAAGTTGGGGATTCATCCGCCGACCATTCCTCAGCCAGAGTTTCCTTCTCGGTGTGCTCTCGGCCATTGCGGCTGATATAGTGATACTGGGCGGTGTGAGATGGTTGATGACTTACGAACCTGAAATCAATGCAGTGATCAATTGGGAGGTGATGATCATCGTGGGCATCTCGGTGCTCGTCTTTGGTTTGCTCATCACATACCTCTGCACCTACTTCTCGCTCTCGAAATATCTCAAGATGTCGTCGAACGAGTTGTATCATATTTAGCAAATTAAATTAAAAGAATATAATATGAAGAAAGATTTGGCATTTGGAAAGCTCAACTACATCATGCTCATCGTGGGAATCATCATCATCGTTTTGGGATTCATTCTGATGGCCGGCGACGGAACTACCGAACAGGCGTTCAATCCTGACATCTTCAGCGACACTCGCATCAAGGTGGCTCCTATCGTTACTCTCGCTGGATTTGTCGTTGTGGTTGTGGCTATCCTCGTGAAGCCTTGCTGCTGCAAGAAATGTGAGAAGGAAATAGAGTGTGAACAGGCAGATTCTGCAGAAACGGAATAATAAAGGCTGATGGATTGGATTCAGGCCCTCTTGATGGGCATATTCCAGGGATTGACCGAATATCTGCCCGTGAGCAGTAGCGGTCATCTCGCTATTGCGGCTCAACTGCTTGGGGTGGAAGACCCTGAACAAATCATGCCGTTCACGATTCTCGTGCATGTAGCCACCGTGTTGAGCACTCTCTTCATTCTGTGGAAGGAAGTGGCATGGTTGCTCACAGGCGCTTGTAAGTGGGGCAAGGACATCGTTCCAAGTCCGTACGGAATCAAGCAACTCAATGCCGAGCAAAACTATCTGCTCTGCATCATCATATCGATGATACCTGTGGGAATCGTAGGACTCTGCTTCAAGGATGTCATCGAGGGCTATTTTAACAGCTTGATGGTGGTGGGCGTATGCCTCCTCATCACAGCCGGATTGCTCGCATTCTCTTATTTCTCACGTCCTCGCCAGAAGGAACACATCTCTTTGCTCGATGCCTTCACCATTGGTGTGGCTCAGGCAATCGCAGTGCTTCCTGGTTTGTCGCGCTCTGGCAGTACAATCGGTACGGGCCTTATCCTCGGCAACAAGAAGGAAAGCTTGGCTCAGTTCTCATTCCTCATGGTGATTCCTCCAATCTTGGGCGAGGCTCTGCTCAACGTGAAGGATATGATTGAAATGGGAGTGGAAGAGGCAATGGCAGGAATCTCCACCATGGCTCTCGTCGTGGGTTTCGTTGCTGCTTTCGTCACTGGATGCTTTGCATGCAAATGGATGATAAGTCTCGTGAAGAAGGGCAAGATGATTTATTTCGCCATCTATTGCGCCATCGTCGGTGTGGCTACAATCATTTGGCAACTCTGTATCTAAATAGGAATATAATTATATATAATAGTAGGCATGAACCCAATCAAAGGCGAGATACTCTGCTTTAACAAACCCTATAGATGGTCGTCGTTCGAACTCGTGGCTAAGGTCAGAGGCAAACTGAAACACCGTCTGGGGGTGAAGAAACTGAAAGTGGGACATGCCGGAACGCTCGACCCTCTGGCCACTGGTGTGCTGATTATCTGTACGGGAAAGTCCACAAAACTCGTGGAGGAACTGCAGTCGCACACTAAGGAATATGTGGCTACACTGAAACTCGGAGCTACCACTCCATCGTTCGACCGCGAGACGGAGGAAGATGCTACTTATCCTACCAGTCACATCACGGAAGAACTGGTTCGCACTACCTTGCAGCAGTTCGTCGGAACGATAATGCAAGTGCCTCCAGTATATTCGGCAGTAAAAATCGATGGAAAACGTGCCTATCAGTTCGCAAGGAAAGGCAAGGAAGTGGAACTCAAGGCCAAGCCTCTGACTATCGATGAAATCGAACTTATGAGTGCCAACCTTCCCGATGAAATCGTGATAAGAGTGGTTTGCAGCAAGGGAACATACATCCGTGCTTTGGCTCGCGATATTGGTCAGGCTCTCGGTTCGGGTGCTTACCTTACCGACCTCTGCCGCACTCGCATCGGCGACTACCGACTTATCGACTGCCTCGACATCCACACATTCGACGAATGGCTCGATGGACAGGAAATTGTGATGCCTACAGAGGAAGAATCTCTTTAATTGCAGCTTTGCAGCGGCTATGGATTAACGATCAGACGATAAAATAATAAAATAATAAATAGAATGAAGCTTTCAGAATTTAAATTCAAACTCCCAAGTGAGAAAATTGCGTTGCAGCCTCCTTACCACAGAGACGAAGCGCATCTTATGGTTTTGCACAAGAAGACAGGTGAAATCGAACACCGTCTGTTTAAGGATATTATCGATTATTTCGATGATAAGGATGCTTTCATCTTCAACGACACGAAGGTATTCCCTGCACGCCTTTATGGTAACAAGGAAAAGACTGGTGCGAAGATTGAAGTGTTCCTTCTGAGAGAACTCAATCAGAAATCACGCCTTTGGGATGTACTCGTAGATCCTGCCCGCAAGATTCGTATCGGCAACAAGCTCTATTTCGGAGAAGACAATTCGACTGTGGCTGAAGTTATCGACAACACAACATCACGCGGACGTACACTTCGTTTCCTCTACGATCCAGACGGAGAGCACGACCAGTTCAAGGCTGAATTGTTTGCCCTTGGTGAAGCTCCTATTCCTGATGAGGTTCGCTCACTTCGTGCTGCCACTCCTGAGGATATGGAAGATTTCCAGACAATCTATGCAAAGCATGAAGGAGCTGTCACAGCACCTTCTTCTGGTCTTCACTTCTCACGCGAACTCATGAAACGCATGGAAATCAAGGGTATCGAACAGGCTTTCATCACTCTTCATGCAGGTTTGGGAAGTTTCCGCTCAATCGATGTGGAAGACCTTACAAAGCATAAGACCGACAGCGAGGAAGTAATCGTATCGAAGGAGGCTTGTGATATCGTGAACGAATCGAAACGAGGCGGACACAAAATCTGTGCAGTGGGCAACACCGTGATGAGAGCCATCGAAACCGCAGTGGGCCCAGGTGGTTATATCAAGGAGTTTGAGGGTTGGACAAATAAGTTCATCTATCCTCCTTACGACTTCACAGTGGCTGACGCATTTGTTGCTAACTTCCAACTCCCTCTCTCTGTAATGTATATCAACCAATGTGCATTCGGAGGTTACGCAAACGTGAAGAAGGCTTACGACACTGCCCTCGAAGACGAAAGATATAAGTTTGGTTGCTATGGTGATGCCTTGCTCATCATTTAATAGGAACAACAAACAAAACAAAGCACATGCATAGGATTTATCTGGGACTGGGTTCGAATCTTGGCGACAAGGAAAAGAACCTCGTCGACGGAATAAACGAAATAAACAGTCGGATTGGCACCATAGAGAGTCGGTCCGACTTTCTTCAAACCATTCCTTGGGGATTCGCGAGCGAAAACATGTTCGTGAATGCTGTGGTGTGTGTGCTTACCGACCTTCAACCAATGGAACTGTTGGAGGCCACTCAAGCTATTGAAACTGATTTGGGACGAAAGGAAAAAAGTATTGATGGCGTTTATCATGACAGGGTGATTGACATCGATATCCTGCTCTACGACGATTTGCAGTTCGTCTCGCGCCGACTCACGATTCCGCATCCTCTCATGCTTCAGCGTGAGTTTGTATTGAAACCATTGGCTCAGATAGCTCCTTCACTGGTTGTGCCTACTCAGACAAAGACAATAGCTCAACTGCTTTCCGATATAAATACTCTTTAAGGAAATCCTCTTCTACTCCAAGTGTGGTGGCTGCCAATTGATAAACATCCTGAATGCCGACTGACGAGGCATCCGTCTCGAGCCACATCATATCATTTTCGAATGCAAGGCGGATGGCCGCCTCGTTGAAATGCTTGCCAAACGATAGTTCGATGCCGTGTTGCATCAGTTGGCGGGCTTGCTCTACCTTATTCCTGTATCCATGAACAATCCATCGCTGCTGGGCCTTTGTTTCCTTCCTTATCTGCATGAGAGCTTCGATGCTTTTCACCTGATGAATAATCAGAGGCTTGCGGATCTCTTCGGAAAGGGCAACTATCTGGCGAAACAACTTTGTCTGCAATTCGATATTGGCTCCTCGCATCGTATCAAGTCCTACCTCACCAATTGCCACCACTCCAAGCATAAGGCATTTGCTTCGGAGTTGCTCGATACATTTATCTATATAGCCATCGTCCATTCCAGCATTGGCCGTAAGCCACGGATGCACACCAACGGAGCAGATGTCGATGGGCTGTTCGTTGATTTCTATATTAAAAACCGCGATTTCATCGGGGAAATTGGCCTTTCTGTGGGTGTGGATGTTGACGTATGGAATCATAAGGGATCAAGGCACTGGATCGTATCCGGAACCACCCCAAGGATGGCATCTGAGGATTCGGCGGATGGCAAGATAAAGTCCACGGAACGGTCCGTGTTTTTTTATTGCTTCAACGGCATATTGAGAGCAAGTAGGCGTGAATCGGCAACAAGGTGGAAACATGGGTGAGATACATCTGCGATAGAAGAATATCGGAATGAGCAGAATGTATTCGATAGCTTTCTTTATGTATTTCCACAATGTCTTCATATTTTATAAGTCTACGGGTCTACAAGTCAACGGGTCAACGAGTTGACGTATTTAGAGAAGGGACGAAATGTGGGAGAGCGTCTTTTTCATGCTCTTTTCCACTGTTGCAGTCGTACTGTGTTGGGAAGATATACAGATGAAGCCTATGACGAAACTAAAGTCGGCATCGGCCATCTGATTTATAAGAGTTTGCTTTTGCAGACGGAAAGCTTCACGAACCTGACGCTTGATTCGGTTGCGGTCGACGGCATGGTGGAAGCGTTTCTTCGGAACACTGATAAGGATGGAAACAGGAGCGGAACTTTTCTCCACTTTAAGGTATACTACTCGAAAAGGAAACGCAACAATTGATGTGCTTTCCTTTTCAAACAGGCGGTCAATGAGTTTCTTGCTCTTGATTCGCTCTGTCACGTGTAATGTATGGAGTTTGGTTTCCGTCAAATCTTATTTTTTCTTATGCTTTTGCTGCTTGATATATTCCTCAATCATCGCAGGCACTGAACGAAGTTCGGCTGTAGGTTGCATATCGACTCTGAGTCCGGCATTCTCTGCCTCTTCGATTGTCTTTGGTCCGATGCAGACGATTGCAATCTTGTCTTGCTTGAAGTCGGGGAAGTTTTTCTTGAGTGAATGAATACCTTCAGGGCTGAAGAACACGAGCATATCATAGTCGAAAGGTTCGCCTGGCTGGAAGTCGTTGCTGACTGTGTAGTACATTACGGCTTCTGAGTGAGTCAGTTTGGCTGCATCGAGTTTGTTCTTCAGTTCGTCGGTATGAACTGATGACTGTGGCACGAAATATTTCTCAGTCTTGTGCTTCACCATGATTGGGATAAGGTCGTCCATCTTTCCAGAAACTGGGAAGAATACCTTACGCTTTCTATATTGCACATACTTCTGAATATAGAGTGCGATCATCTCTGATTTGCAGAAGTATTTCATCGTTTCAGGGATAGTCACTCTCAATTCCTTACACAAATTGAAGAAATGGTCGATGCCATGGCGAGAAGAGAATACGATGGCCGTATGGTCGAGAATCGATACCTTCTGTGCTCTGAAATCACGAGCAGACATTGGGTCGACCTTGATGAAAGGGCGGAACACGATTTCAACGCCATACTTGGCGGCAATATCAAAATATGGAGACTTTTCAGTTTGAGGTTTTGGTTGAGAAACGAGAATTTTCTGTGCCATTTTGTGTGTCTTGATTATGCTACTGATTCAATGTTCATTTTTTGTAGAATATGCCATACTATTAATGTCGGCATGATTTCGACGCTGCAAAAGTACAAAAAAAACAGCAAACCGCCATATCTTTTTGGTCGAAAGTTGACATATAGTTTGCATAATAGTAGTATTTTCTGCAAAATGAGTATACCCAGAAGACAAAGTTGCATGTTAATCCATTCGGCTCTGACAAACACTTGCATGAGGGCTAGGGGGAAGAGAAGGATGGATGTGATGGCTATTGAAAAGAAGAAGGCAGACAGCCAGGTTTTGTTCTTTTCCTCTGTGAAGAATGTCCAATTGATGAAGCCATACATCATTCCCTTGAACACTACCATCAGCACGATATAAAGCACGAAGAGCAAGAGGGTGCCATAGTGGGGTTCGGAACAATTGATGCCGAGATTGCTTTGGTAGAGATTCAATCCGAGGGAGAAGCAGCCAATGAGAATGAGGAGGACGATATCGACGAATTCCTGATTGCTTGTGCTGACTTCATCGGATGAATAAATCTGGCGCGAAGAGAAATATGTATTGAGTTTGTAGAGCAGAATAGTGCGGCTTCTGTACACTACGAAGGTGAACAGCAGGAACAGCATGACCATAAGCACAACGATGATGTCGTCGTTGCCCATGTTGTATGGACGAGCCATACTTTCCATTCCTTCCCTAATCTGCTCTAACATATTCAATTTTGTTGACTCTTAAAGACTTAACTCCTTCTTGATGAGGTCCACCATATCGAGTTTCTCCCATGTGAAGAGTTCGACTGTAACATCATAAGTGCCGCCCGATTGGTAAGGGCTGTAGAAATGCTTCACGACGGTACGAGGTTGGCGTCCCATGTGGCCATAGGCAGCGGTTTCCTCGTAGATAGGGTTGCGAAGTTTGAGGCGTTGCTCGATTGCATAAGGGCGAAGGTCGAATGCCTTGTTGTTCTTTATGTAATCAGCAATTTCGCCGTCAGTCATATTTACATGTGAATGGCCATAAGTGTTGACGTAGATGCTTACAGGTTCGGCCACTCCGATTGCGTAGCTCAACTGAACAAGCATTTCGTCGGCCACTCCGGCTGCTACCATATTCTTGGCAATGTGGCGGGCAGCATAGGCTGCACTGCGGTCGACCTTTGAAGGGTCTTTGCCTGAGAATGCTCCGCCTCCATGGGCTCCTCGGCCTCCATAGGTGTCGACGATTATCTTTCTGCCTGTAAGGCCTGTATCTCCATGAGGGCCTCCAATCACGAACTTGCCTGTAGGGTTGACCCAATATTTGATGTCGTCGGTGAAGAGTGCCTTCACATTCTCGTCTTTCAGTTCGGCCACAACTCGAGGAATGAGGATGTTCTTGACATCTTGCTCAATCTTATCGTGCATGCACTTTTCGTCAGGGTCGAAGTCGTCGTGCTGAGTGGAAACTACGATTGTGTCGATGCGTACAGGGCGGTCGTTGTCATCGTATTCGATTGTTACCTGACTCTTGCTGTCGGGACGAAGATAAGTCATTACCTTTCCTTCCTTTCGGATGTCGGCAAGAATCTTGAGGATTCTGTGGCTCAAATCGAGTGAAAGAGGCATGTAGCTCTCTGATTCATTGGTTGCATAGCCAAACATGATGCCTTGGTCGCCGGCTCCCTGTAGTTCGGGATTGCCTCGGTTGACACCTTGATTGATGTCGGGACTTTGCTCGTGAATGGCAGAAAGAACGCCACAACTCTCGGCTTCGAACTTGTATTCGGCCTTTGTGTAGCCAATGCGGTTGATAACTTTTCGTGCCACTTCCTGAAGGTCGATGTAAGCTTTTGAACTTACCTCTCCGGCTACAACGACGAGACCTGTGGTCACCATCGTTTCGCATGCTACTTTCGAATCGGGGTCGAAAGCGAGGAAATGGTCGAGAACAGCGTCGGAAATCTGGTCAGCCACTTTATCTGGATGACCTTCACTGACTGATTCTGAGGTGAATAAATAACCCATACTAATTTAATTGTTTAAAAAGTTAATAAAATTAGTGGGAGAAATTGGGATGAGAGCCTCGGCGCGGAACGGCCTTCAAAGAGAAAGGTATCAAAACCGTTGCAGGCCCAAGGCCTTGCTAATTTTAGCATTTTTTAGCGTGGTTGCAAGCAGCCCAAATCTGTCCACATTTTGTTTTCGGCTGCAAAGTTAGTGAAAAGTTGTGAGATAACGGATGCAATACATTGTTTTTTTTATATGTAAGGAGCATTTTGCTTCAAAACTCCCGACTTTGCCCACAGTGAACTTGCAAGTGGGAGCCAAAGGTTGGAAAATTTGGCTTTTTGTTCGCAAACCTCCGAAAACACGAAAAATAGGGCAAAAAGCAATATTTTTGAACTTGAGAGTATTGCTTTGGTAATCAATGCTTTACGTTACTGTTTTTGTCCTTCATGTTGAGGACGTTTGTCCTCTATAAGGGAGGACATTCGTCCTTTGAGGGAAGGACATTCGTCCTCTGTAGGCGGGACACTCGTCCTCGCAGGAAAGGACAAACAAAAGTGCAGAATGTTTTTTTCCGTTGTTTTATAAACAAAACTCACAACTTGTAGCTTCTAATTCGATTTTTTTGCGTACCTTTGCAGTCGCACATTATTATTATAACGCGTATAAAGACAAAGAAATATGGAAAATAACAATCAGACAGGCTTGAAAATTCGCCTTATCGTGATGAACTACCTCATCTTTGCAGTTTGGGGTTCGTATTTGTGTTCACTCGGAGTTTACCTCGGAAATGCCAACATGGGTGCCAACATCGGTTCCTTCTTCGCAATCCAAGGTATCGTGTCATTGTTTATGCCGGCTCTCATGGGAATCGTGGCCGACAAGTGGATTCCAGCACAGAAGTTGCTCGGTATCTGCCACTTGCTCGCTGCTCTCTTTATGGCTGGTGCTGCCTATATGGGTATGAAGAACGAGGGTAACCTTCAGTTCGACCAGATTTTCTGGCTCTATGCCTTGAGTGTAGCATTCTTTATGCCTACAATCGCTCTCGGCAACTCCGTTTCGTACAATGCTTTGACTCGTGCAGGACTTGACACAGTGAAGGCATTCCCTCCAATCCGCGTGTTCGGTACGGTAGGTTTCATCATCTCAATGTGGATTGTCGACCTCACAGGTTTCAAGGAAAACTACATGCAACTCTACGTTGCTGCAGCTTGGGGCTTGGTTCTCGGCTTGTATGCATTCACATTGCCTGATTGTCCAATCGACCACACAAAGCAGAGCACTTCATTCGTCGATGCGTTCGGACTCCGTGCCTTCGCACTCTTCAAGCAGAAGAAGATGGCTTTGTTCTTTATCTTCTCGTTCATGCTCGGTATGTGCCTTCAGGTAACAAACGGTTTCGCAGGCACTTTCCTCGGCGACTTTGGCAATATCAGCGAGTTTGCAGATACATTTGCAGTGAAGCACAATATCATTCTTTCATCACTCTCACAGGTGAGCGAAACTCTCTGTATTCTCCTCATTCCATTCTTCCTCAAGCGATTCGGCATTAAGATTGTGATGCTCATCTCTATGCTCGCATGGGTTCTTCGCTTCGGATTCTTCGGAATTGGCGACCCAGGTCAGGGCGTTTGGCTCTTCATCCTCTCAATGATTGTCTATGGAGTAGCATTCGACTTCTTCAACATTTCCGGTTCGCTCTATGTTGACCAGGAAACCGACGAAGGCATCCGCTCAAGTGCCCAGGGAGTGTTCATGATGATGACAAACGGTTTGGGAGCAACAATCGGTTCGTTCTGTGCCCAGGCAGTAGTCAACAAGTATGCATATTGCTACGATGTAGCCGACCCAATGCGAATGGAAGGTTGGTCAACATGTTGGTACATCTTTGCAGCATTTGCACTCGTTGTAGCAGTCCTCTTCGCTGTATTGTTCAAATATAAGCATGTGAAGGAATAAGAGTAAAGATACTCAAACGAAGATATTATAAAATAACACAAAAAGAATGGCACAGAAACCATCTATTCCAAAAGGAACGCGCGACTTCTCACCACTCGAGATGGCCAAGCGTAACTACATTTTCAACACAATCCGTGAGGTTTATGCCCTCTACGGATTCCAACAAATTGAAACACCGGCAATGGAAAACCTCTCAACCCTAATGGGAAAATACGGAGAGGAAGGCGACAAACTATTGTTTAAGATTCAGAATTCAGGCGACTACTTCAAGGAACTTACCGACGAAGAACTCCTCAGCCGCAATGCAGCCAAGCTCGCAAGCAAATTCTGCGAGAAAGGCCTCAGATACGACCTTACAGTTCCATTCGCACGCTATGTTGTGCTCCATCGAGAAGAACTCTCACTGCCTTTCAAGCGCTATCAGATTCAACCCGTTTGGAGAGCCGACCGACCACAAAAGGGACGTTACCGCGAATTCTATCAGTGTGATGCCGATGTTGTAGGTTCCGACTCATTGCTCAACGAAGTGGAACTCATGCAAATCGTCGATACCGTATTCTCACGTTTTGGAGTAAGAGTTTGCATCAAGATAAACAACAGAAAAATCCTTACAGGCATTGCCGAACTCATCGGACAAGCCGATAAGATAGTAGATATTACCGTTGCAATCGATAAACTCGACAAAATCGGTATTGATGGAGTGAATGCAGAACTTGCTGAAGACGGAATTCCTGCAGAAGCAATCGAACAACTGCAACCAATCATCAACCTTACCGGCTCTAACAACGAGAAACTCGAGACAATGCGTAAGGTTCTTGCCCAAAGCGAAACAGGACTCAAGGGAATTGAGGAAACAGAATTCATCCTCAACACCCTTGCAAACCTCAACCTTACAAATCAGGTGGAACTCGACCTCACTCTTGCCCGTGGCCTTAACTACTATACAGGAGCAATCTTCGAAGTGAAGGCACTCGATGTGGAAATCGGAAGCATCACAGGTGGTGGCCGTTACGACAACCTCACAGGAATCTTCGGAATGCCAGGACTTTCTGGCGTAGGAATCTCATTTGGAGCCGACCGCATATTCGATGTTCTCAACCAACTCGACCTCTATCCAAGCGAAGCAGTCAACACCACGCAGGTTCTCTTCGTCAACTTTGGAGAAGCAGAAGCACAATATTCACTTCCTGTCATTGCATCTCTTCGCAAGGCAGGCATCCGAAGCGAACTCTATCCAGACAGTACGAAGATGAAAAAGCAGATGAGCTATGCCAATGCAAAGCAGATTCCTTTCGTGGTAATCATCGGAGAAACCGAAATGCAAGAAGGTAAACTTACTGTAAAGAATATGGTAAGTGGCGAACAAACCTCTGCCACAACTGATGAACTCATCAAAATGATTGCAGGATAATAAATTATTCAAAATAACAAACAATAAGGGTCGGCTTCAACCGACCCTTGCTGTTATTTCAATATAGAATGCCAATATCCTAGAATCCCTGGAATTTCTAGATTAACTAGAACATATAACCAACCGTAGCAGTAAATGTAGTCATTGCATCAGGGGCATACTTGCTAAGATAGAACTGATGCTCGTAGCTGACACCCATTGTGAAGAACTTGATACTAATCTGAGTCTTTATTCCAGGGCCCATAGTGATGAAACTACTTGGGTCGATTCCGCAGTCAAGTTTTCTTACATTCTTTTGGAAAGGACGAAGGTGCATCAATCCTGCTCCGATGTATGGAGAAAACTGTAACCAAACAGTACCGGAACGCAAAGGGAAACAATAACCACCCTTCAATTTATAATAGCGTCCGCAAATCTTGCCACGAATATTATCGAATGGTTTGCCAACAATATCGGAATCATAAATATATGCATACCTACGATAATGCTCAAACGAAGCACCAATATAGATATTATGCAGAGTGGCATCAACAACTCCACCCGAAATCTCATCCGAATTCCAATCGTCTCCGATAGTGCGGCTAAGCGAAATACCACCAGCAACAGTTACAGGTGCTTCCTTCCCAAAAATAAATTGGGCATTGGCTTGAATGGCAAACGCCATCATCATTGTTAGTATTGATAAAAGTTTCTTCATAATTTTACTATTATTATAAATTGTCTCTTAAGATATAACAATTTAGTCGGGCTATTTGTGACATCAAAAGGCAACTTTTTTTGAAAAAATATTATTTCGGCTGCTAAGTTAAACAAAAAATCAATAAAAACACCTCAAAATAATCTTATTTCCTTATTGTTTTAACGACTTTATCGATTTTATACATACAAATGCAATGTGTGTTAATCATTTCCGCCTACACATTATATTATATAAATATAGTCAACAAGTCAACGGGTCAATAGGTCAGCAAGCTGGAATTATTAATACCAACAAAAAAAGCTATGCTTTCGATGTGAAAACATAGCTTTGTAGCCAAAGTAGCTAAAACTTCAATGCATTACTTAACAGCCTTGTTGAGTTCAGCACCAGCCTTGAACTTTACGACCTTCTTAGCAGCGATCTTGATAACTTGCTTTGTCTGAGGGTTGATACCCTTGCGAGCAGGCTTTTCAACTACTGAGAATGTACCGAAACCGATGAGAGAGAACTTACTACCCTGCATCAATTCGCCTGTTACTGACTTAAAAACTGCTTCAACAGCCTTCTTTGCCTGAACCTTTGAGAGACCAGCCTTTACTGCTACTGCATCTACTAATTCACTTTTGTTCATAATGAAAATTTTAATTTGTTAAAACTATAATGGTTACTAAAATAAGAAATTTCTTCCTTGGTAAGCCTATTGTAAGGCAACTTGTCAGTGCAAATATATGTGTTATTTTGCAATAAACAAACAAAAAACATTAAAAAAATGCAAAAAACAAGCATATTTTTTATGTTTAGAGGGCTTTTTTATCGTTTTATGGCTATAAAACCTTAATTTTGCACTCGCAATTCAATGCAAACCCGTTGTTAATCGGGTGACTAACGAATTTAACTACATTTCAGATAAATAAAAAAACGAAAGGATAAAGTAGATGATGACGAAATGCGTAAAATATTTGTTGATTTTGAATGTTGTGGCGTTCCTTATCGACATGGTTATGCCAGCACTTGGCAATATATGTGCGTTATATTATTTTGATGACCCTTATGGTAGGTTCATGCCTCATCAATTGGTGACTTACATGTTCATGCATGGCGATTTCATGCATATTTTCTTCAATATGTTTGCATTGTGGATGTTTGGACGAATCATTGAGCAGTCGCTTGGAATGAAGCGATTCCTTATATATTATTTCGTATGCGGAATAGGAGCTGCACTTGTTCAGGAAGTGGGTCAGGCGATAGGTCTTATAAGTCCGCTTTCGAGTACGGTGGGAGCAAGTGGAGCCATCTATGGAATCTTGCTTGCCTTTGGAATGCTCTATCCAAACGAAAAGATGTTCATCATACCAATCCCAGTGCCAATCAAGGCAAAGTGGTTTGTTATAGGATATGCAGCCATCGAATTGTTTGAAGGTTTCCATTCTTCAGATGGAGTTGCCCATTTTGCCCATCTCGGTGGAATGCTCTTCGGTATAATCCTTATTCTTTATTGGAAGGAAAAGGCTAACCGACCTGCAAACTATTTCGACAGGCAAACCAAGCCAAAATGGAAAGTTCGCACAAACACAAAACCAAGTACTGGAAAAGTACAAACAGAAAGCTACAATAAGGATGAACGAAGTGGCAGCTACGGTAATGGAAAGTTCAGCCATAGTGCTGACTATCAGTATAATGCAGAACAACAAGCTCGTAACGAACAGATTGATAAGATACTTGAGAAAATCCGTGCAAACGGTTATAGTAGTTTAACTGCTGAGGAAAAGAAAATGTTGTTTGATGCAAGCAACAAATAAAAGTTATAGAATATAGATTACGGGAAAAATCATTTATAGATTTTAGGAATGAAGATTATAAAGGCAATATTGGTGTGGGCGCTTTCGATTATTAATACGATTGCAGTGGTGTTGATGGCTGTCTGTGCCTATTCCGTATATCTTCATCCTGTTCATTTTCCTAATTGGTCGTATCTCGGAATGATTTTTCCGGCTTTCGTGATTATTACAATATGTTTTATTCCAATCTGGCTTCTGCTCAAATGGAAAAACTGCCTTATATCGATTCTTGGAATGGTGGTTTGCTGGGGTAGCATTCGTGACTATTGCCCTGTTAACCTGATGCAAGGAAAACCAGAGGGAAAGACAATCAAGATGCTGTCCTACAATGTCTATATGTTTGGCCAATGGACCGATAATGATTGGGACGAGAGTGTTATTGCCAACTATATTGTAGATTCCGATGCCGATATTGTTTGTCTTCAGGAAGCCGCCAACATTTCAAACGAGATAATCAACGAAAAACTTACTTCTGCCTATCCTTACATCAAGATGGGCAATGCAAAGGATTCGCCTACGGTTCTTCTTTCGAAATATCCTATCCTTGATATTGACTCGATTCAATATTCAACGATTTCGGGTTCGAGTTACATTTATAATGTAAATGTGGATGGAGATACGATAGCCGTAATCAACAACCATCTCGAATCATACCAGCTTACCAACGAGGATAAGGAACTTTACAAGAAACTGATTAAGGAATCGGCCGGACAAATCAAGGACGATGCCGGCGAACTTGGAGCCGATACTGCCAACTTTGATGCAAAGCAGACATTCTGGATGTTGGAGGAAAAGGTGGCTGCCGCCACTTCAATTCGTGCCACTCAGGCTGATCTTCTTGCCGAAACTATCGAAAATTGTAAACAGAAATACATAATTGTCTGTGGCGACTTCAATGATTCTCCTGTTTCCTATGTTCACCACAAACTGACTTCGGGCAAACTTCATGATGCATATACCGAAGCCGGAAACGGACCTGGTTGGTCGTACAACAAAAACGGTATGTATTTCCGCATTGATAACATATTAATTAGCGAAAACATGCGCTCTTATAGAGCAAAAGTGGAGAAAACAAGCAAAGAAAGTGACCATTATCCTATTTTTTGCACTTTAGAATTGCTCTAAATCTAAAAAAAGTATTATCTTTGCAACCTTGAAGTAGTATGGCAACCGCCCGTGCACATCTTTTTCATAGATTTTGCACGCATGCGCAAGGCCATTTCTGCTGCAATGAGAGATCAATAAAACAATAAAACAAATAATAATTTAATCATTAACAAAAATGCAAAACAAAGGATTTGTTAAGTTCTTAGCGATTGCGCTAACACTTATCTGCATTTTCTATCTGTCATTCTCTGTAGTGACCAGCATTGTTGACAACAAGGCTGCAAAGATGGAAGCTAAAGAAGCAGAACTTTACTTAGATTCGCTCAATGCGGATCAAAGCTTCTACCTCGGAAGCTACAACTTGAAGCAGTGCCGCGAAACTGCCATTGGTCTTGGTCTTGACCTTAAGGGCGGTATGAACGTCATTCTTGAAGTTTCAGTTCCTGAAGTAGTTAAGGCATTAGCCGACCACAAAACTGATTCCACTTTTGTTAAGTCTGTAGAAGAAGCTCAGCAGCAGGCTATCGAAAGTCAGGACGATTTTATCTCACTGTTTGTCAAAGCCTTTAAGAAGAACGACCCACAGGGCAACCTTGCGTCAATCTTTGCAACTCAGCAGCTTAGAGGCAAAGTGGCTACAACAAGCACAGACAACGAAGTTGAAAAGGTATTGCGTACAGAAGTCAACGCTGCTGTTGACAACGCATTCACAGTGCTTCGTACTCGTATCGACCGTTTCGGTGTTGTTCAGCCAAACATTCAGAAGATTGAAGGTCAGGCAGGCCGTATCATGGTTGAATTGCCAGGTATTAAGGAACCAGAGCGCGTTCGTAAGCTCCTTCAGGGAAGTGCGAACCTCGAATTCTGGGAGACTTATGACACTCAGGTAGTTCTTCCTTACCTCACTCAGCTCAACACAGCTCTCCGCGATGGTCAGGTTGTTGAAGAAAACGACACAACAGCTGAAGAAGCAACTGAAGATGTTGCTGAAGTTGAAGAGGCAGTAGACACAACAGCTGAAGAAGCAGGTAACATCCTTTCACAGGTATCAACTGACGACCAGCCATCTGCAAAGAAGGAAACAAGTGCTGCCGACCTCGAAAAGGCAAAGGCAGAGAACCCTCTCTTCGCACTCCTCCAGCCAGTTAACGGTGCTGCAGGTTGTATGGTAGGTTACGCATTGGCATCAGATACTGCTGAAATCAGCAAGCTCGTTTCTGGTGAAATCGCTAAGCACATTCTCCCAGGCGACCTCAGTCTTAAGTGGGGCGTTAAGGCAGAAGACAAGGCTGGCAAGGTATTCACTCTCTATGCAATCCGTCAGACAGGTCAGAATGGCCGTGCTCCACTCGAAGGTGAAGTAATCACAGATGCAAAGGACGAATTCGACCAGTTTGGTAAGCCATGCGTAAGCATGAAGATGAACACAGAAGGTGCTCGCAAGTGGGCTACACTCACAGAACAAAATGTCGACCATGCAATTGCAATCGTTCTCGACAACCTCGTATACAGTGCACCTAACGTAAACGGTAAGATCGACGGTGGTAGTTCACAGATCACAGGTCACTTCACTGCTAACGATACTAAGGACCTTGCAAACGTACTCAACTCAGGTAAGATGCCAGCTCCTACACAGATCGTTCAGGAAGATATCGTAGGTCCATCACTCGGTCAGGAATCAATCAATGCAGGTTTCATCTCATTCATCATCGCGTTCATCGTATTGATGATCTACATGTGCCTCATGTACGGTTTCCGTCCAGGTATGGTTGCTAACTGTGCTCTCCTCCTCAACTTCTTCTTCACTCTCGGTATCCTCACATCATTGCAGGCAGCCCTCACAATGTCAGGAATTGCCGGTATGGTCCTCACACTCGGTATGGCAGTCGATGCCAACGTGCTTATCTATGAGCGTACCAAGGAAGAAATGAAGGCCGGAAAGAACATCAAGAACGCAGTTGCAGCAGGTTACAGCAACGCATTCTCAGCAATCTTCGACTCCAACCTCACATCAATCATCACAGGTGTAATTCTCTTCTACTTCGGTACAGGTCCAATCAAGGGATTCGCAACTACACTCATCATCGGTATCGTCTGCTCATTCTTTACAGCAGTTTGGTTGACTCGTATTTGCTACGAACACTTCCTCAACCGCGATAAGTGGACAGACCTCACATTCGTTACTTCATTCTCAAAGAACTTGATGAAGGGAACTAAGTACAACTTCATGGGAGTTTATAAGAAGTCATTCCTTGGCTTCGGCATCTTCCTTGCAGTTTGTATCATTTCACTCTGTGTTCGTGGTCTCAGCCAGTCAATCGACTTCACAGGTGGACGTAACTATAAGGTAGAATTCGTACAGCCAGTCGACCGTCTCGCAATCGAGAACAACCTCGACGAGAAGTTCCAGAGCCTCGTTGCAGCCAACGAAGATGTTGACAAGGCAACAGTACACGTACTCGCACTCGGAACCGACGGAACAATGGTTCGTATCACCACCAACTATCGCATCAACGAAAACGGACAGAATGTTGACGAAGAAATCGAACGCGTAATCTACGAAACACTCGTTGAAGGTGGACAGATCGATGGTAATACAGTAGACTTCGACCACTTCAAGAACCGTGACGAACGCGAAGGCGGATCAATCATCAGTTCACAGAAGGTAGGACCATCAATCGCAGAAGATATCACACGTGGAGCAATCATCTCAGTCATCCTTGCCCTCATCGCAATCTTCCTCTACATCCTCTTCCGCTTCCGCAACCTCGCATTCTCTGTAGGTGCAATCGTAGCATTGACACTCGATACACTCCTCATCATCGGTATGTACTCACTCTGCTGGGGATGGATTGGATTCTCTCTTGAAATCGACCAGACATTCATCGGAGCTATCCTGACAGCTATCGGTTACTCAATCAACGATAAGGTGGTAATCTTCGACCGTATCCGTGAGGAACTTGGACTCTATCCAAAGCGCGACAAGCAGCAACTCTTCAACCAGTCGCTCAACGCAACCCTCGCTCGTACAATCAACACATCAGTATCTACACTCATCGTATTGCTCTGTATCTTCATCTTCGGTGGTGAGAGCATTCGTTCATTCTCATTCGCAATGATACTTGGTGTGCTCATCGGTACAACATCTTCACTCTTCATCGCAGCACCAACAGCATTCTTGGTACTCGGTCGCAAGATCAAGGAAGAAGAAGCACCAGCAGAAGCATAATCCGCAATTCAAGGTTGAGGCAATCAACCAAACAAATACAAACTTTAAAGAGGTTCAGCCAATCAAGGTTGAGCCTCTTTATATATATAATATAATAATGTGTAGAAAAAACATAGCGGTTCGTGACTCAATTCCTTGCTAAACAAGGCCTCATTTCTTGCTAAACTCGACCCAATTTCTCGCAAGGTTTGAGTTTATTTCTCGCGAAACATTGACCCATTTCTCGCGATGTTTGAGGTCATTCTTCGCGATGTTTGATGCCGTTTCTCGCGAAACTTTTGCCCTACACAAAAAATATTTCGATATTTATCACTCGCCATTCCCATTTTTTTTCTAACTTTGCAACGCAAAATAAAACGAAAACCATCACAACTATGCAGACAGAAACAATCAAAATAGCAATCGTTGGTTACGGAAACATCGGACGCTATGCAATCGATGCAGTAGAAGCCGCACCAGACATGGAGTGTGTAGGAATCGTTCGTCGCAGTTTCGACGGACTTCAACCAACAGCCGATGGAAAGTATTTCCTCGCAGGCTATCCAGTAGCAACCGATATCCGCCAACTCGGACACGTGGATGTAGCCATTCTCGCCACTCCAACACGTAAGGTGGAAGAATATGCTCGCCAGATCCTCTCATACGGAATCAATACAGTCGACAGTTTCGACATCCACACACAGATTGTCGACCTTCGCCGCAATCTTGACGAAGTGGCAAAGCAGAACGGACGCGTAAGTATCATCAGTGCCGGTTGGGACCCAGGAAGCGATTCAATCGTACGCACACTCATGCAGAGCCTTGCACCATCTGGAATCAGCTACACCAACTTCGGACCAGGTCGAAGTATGGGCCATTCCGTTGCAGTTCGTGCTATCGAAGGAGTTCGTGATGCCCTCTCAATGACAATTCCAGTAGGTACCGGAATCCATCGTCGCATGGTTTATGTAGAACTCGAAGAAGGTGCCGACTTCAAGAAAGTTGAGGCAGCCATCAAGGCCGACCCTTATTTCGTAAACGATGAAACTCATGTTCAGCAAGTGGACCGAGTGGCCGACCTCAATGATGTAGGCCACGGAGTCAACCTCGTTCGCAAGGGAGTCAGTGGCAAGACCCACAACCAAATGTTTGAGTTCAACATGCACATCAACAATCCAGCCCTTACTTCACAGGTACTTGTAAACGTTGCCCGTGCAAGTATGCGCCAACAGCCAGGAGCCTATACAATGGTAGAATTGCCAGTGATCGATATGCTTCCAGGCAATCGCGAAGATATTATCCGCCACTTGGTATAAGTCGTCA
Source organism: Bacteroidaceae bacterium (assembly GCA_024398435.1). Classification (GTDB taxonomy): domain Bacteria; phylum Bacteroidota; class Bacteroidia; order Bacteroidales; family Bacteroidaceae; genus Colivivens. The sequence goes on from JAKSJD010000004.1 coordinate 190,408, forward strand.
CAGGCTTTGGGCCAACTGAATAATTACTTTTATTACATTTATTACATCGGCAGGTGTAATAAATGTAATTTTTGTAATAAAGTTAGTGCTAATATTTTCGTTATCAAATGAAAAACACTATCTTTGCAAATGAAATCGGGAATTACTTAATATCTATGGTTCGCATAAAAAATATAATTTGCCTGATGATTCTCGCTATGGTTACCATCGGGATGAAGGCCCAATTGGAGAATGTGGTTGTTGCTTCATTGAAGTCGACAGCCAATCTGCCAGTGAATGAAGTGAGCCAGATATTTGAGGATTCTGAAGGCTACATGTGGTATGGAACTCCCGACGGACTTTGCCGCGATGATGGCTATAGTGTGAGGGTATTCCGCAATTCGTTCAATTCTCCTTTCGTACCAAATATAAACAATGTGTTGACAATTCAGGAAACAAAAGGTCAAGATGGTACTTGTTTTCTTTGGATTGGTACAAGCGAGGGTTTGTACCGTATGAACAAACACACGTATGCAATCGAACTCACAGAAATTGAAGACCTCGCAACCGCTTCCATCGATTATATGATTGCCACAAGTGATGGAACTCTTTGGGCAGTAGGAGGAAATAGCCTGTTCAACTTAGACGGACAGGGAACTCTCATAAAAGAATATCCATTGGGATTCATGGTTTCATGTCTTTACGAAGACACAAAGCATCAGTTGTGGGTATCATCGTTCGAAGGAGGACTTTTCCTGAAAGATTCAAATAAGCATAAATCCCCAAAGCACAGTGAAGTAGAAGGATTCATCAAGATAGATAGCAAACTTTCACTTTCTGCAATGATAGAAGATACTGGCCACAAATGTTATTGGCTGTGTGAACGAAACGATGGATTGATGAAGGCTACACTTAATGGAACCAATATTAAGGTTGAGAAGCAAGATATGGTCAAAGACGATGACGGACTCTCAATCACATATTTTACAAGTCTTACAGAAGATGACACCTATCATTATCTTTGGATTATCTCATATTATCGTGGTCTTTATGTCTTCAAGGTTGAAAACGGAAAACTCGTAAAACTCTCAACAGACGAAATCCTTCCACCAAGCCATAAGATTCTTAATACTATTACGAAGACCAAGGACGGAAGATTGTGGGTGTCAGGATTCGATACAAATAGCTTCGTAATCAGTTTCAAGACATCAGGATTGAGACATTTCACAGTCGATGAACTTAACCAAAGAACACACTTCGCCCCTACCATCACTTCCCTTTGCCGAGATGATGAGGGAATGTTTTGGCTCAGTCAGAAACGAAGCGACCTTTATTTATATGATGCATCCGCCCATAAGGCTGTTTCCTATATCACTCAGCCGGGATTGAGAGATGCAATGCTATTCCTTGTAACCCAAATCGAAAAATCAGCAAAGCCTCGCAGTGTGTGGGTTGTCATTGATGACGATTATATTAGGCAGTTATCCCGTGAGGGAATGACCATGCAAGCAGGAGAGCGCATTAATGTAGATAGGGCTCCAGGCAACACAAAACCAGTAAAAGACATCTTCGAGGACAGCAAGGGTAACCTTTGGGTGGGTACGAACGAGGGAGTCTTTATCAAGCACAAGAATCAAAAAGAAAACAAACTTGTTTGCATCAGTGATACAATCGGTGAAATCGTTGATTTTGCTGAAACTCCTGATGGAACAATCTGGGGTGCTTGCCGTCATAAAGGCATGCTTCGAATACAAGCAAACGGCAAGTTCGAACTATTCCCACTTAATCGCGACTTTATATCGATTGATGCCACATCCGATGGTAAACTGTGGTTTGGAACACGTGATGGTCAGGTGATGCTTTTCGACCCAAGTCGACCAGAAGGAGAACAATACACCGACTATTCCGAAGATTGCGGAATGAACGGAGACATGATAGGATGCATTATAGTCGATAAGTTCGACCATGTTTGGATTGAAACCAACCAGAACATTATGGAATTCAACCCAAAGAACGACGCTTTCCGAATGTTTTCCACCTCCACCACAAATGTCCATATCCAACGCCTAATGCCTTCATCCACATTCAAAGATCCCGACGGAACACTCTATTTCGGAGGCATTCCTGGATTCATCGCTTTCAACCCTTCAGATGCCCTTGATAGCACTCCAAGAAGCATGAAAGTGATTGTTACCGATATTACACTCATGGGTAAATCCATTTGGTTTGATTCTGCCGAAGGAAAGAAAGAAGGAAAAATCACAATCAGCCACGACAGTCACAATCTCAGCATACATTTCTCTTCTCTCGACTTCGTTAATACCGCAAATATTCGCTATGCATACCAGTTGAAAGGCATTGATGATGACTGGACAATCCTTCCTGTTGGCCAGAATTCGGTACTCTACAACCAACTCCCAAAGGGCGAGTATCATTTCCTCATAAAAGCCACGGATAAAAACGGACTTTGGAGTGAAGAGGTAACAGAGATTGTAATCGAACGCTTGCCTGCATGGTACGAGTCGGTTTGGGCTTATATCCTATATGCTCTGCTGCTGATTGGACTGGTATTGTTCTTCGTCTATCAGTACAAGCGTTATCTTCAGATTCAGAGTCAGAAGCAACTCACGGAAGACCTTACCCAAACCAAGTTGGTCTACTTCACCAGCATTTCCCACGAATTGCTCACACCTCTCACAATTATCTCGTGCCTCACAGAACAGATAGATACAGAAAATGCAGATACTGAGCACAAACTGAGTCTTGTAAAAGCCAATGTATTTCGATTGAGAAGACTGTTACAGCAAGTGCTTGATTTCCGTAAGGTGGAAAGTAGGAATATGCGTCTTTTCGTAGAAAAAGGTAATGTGACGGATTTCCTTAAGGCTATTTGTAAGGAAAGTTTTGAGCCATTGGCAAAGAACAAAAACCTGCAATTCCTGACCCTTTTGCCAGTGACTGATATTGAAGGCTATTTCGACCGAGATAAGTTTGAGAAAATCTTGTTCAACCTTGTTTCGAATGCGTTCAAATACACTCCAGAGGGGAAGCAAGTGACATTAAGTGCCATCGTTCAGCCAGATAATATTCTTCGTCTCAGTGTGAAAGATGAGGGAATAGGAATTGATGCGAAGGAACAAAAACTTATCTTCAATAGATTCTACACTTCCAAAAAGACAGGTGGAAGCATTTCAAATGGAATAGGTTTGGCTCTTACGAAGGAACTGGTAGAACTTCATCACGGACAGATTTGGGTGGAAAGCCAACCAAAGCATGGTTCGGAATTTATTATCGAGTTGCCAATAGGCAAGGAAAGTTTCTTGGCTGAGGAAATCAAGGAAGAGATTCAGGAGGCCCAGATAGAGATGATAAAGGAGAGTGAACAAAATGGAGAGTCGGTAATCGTTGGTGCTTCGACCAATGAAGAGACTGCTTCTCAGATGGGGCTGTTGATGGTGGAAGACAACCTTGAATTGCTTTCAGTAATGCAAGGCTTGCTGTCAAAACATTACAATGTGTTTGCTGCTACAAATGGAGAGGAAGCACTTGACATTATTAGTAGAGAAGAGATTCAGATAGTAGTCAGTGATATAAGTATGCCAAAGATGGATGGTTTGGAACTTTGCCACAGATTGAAGCAAAATATCAATACCAGTCACCTTATAGTTATTCTTCTTACAGCAAAGATTTCAGCTGAGGCCCAGGTAGATTCCTATAATGCAGGAGCCGATGGATATTTGGCAAAACCTTTCGAGACAAAGGTTCTTATTGGATTGCTTGACAATCTGAAGGCTCAAAGGGAGAAACATCAACAGCAGTTCCGTCAGAATGTTCGTGAGATTACTGCCGACGATTTGGAAGTGAGCGACCTCGACCAACAGTTCCTGAAGAAAGCAATTAGAATAGTTGAGCGCAATCTCAACAGTCCTAATCTTGACGTACAGTTCCTGGCCGAAGAGATGAATATGAGTCGCTCGACGCTTTCACGCAAACTGAAAGCTATTACAGGTCAGACAGCATTCGACTTTATCAAGAGCATTCGTTTGAAACATGCTTATATGCTTCTGCAAAACAAGACGGCTTCCGTGGCTGAAGTGATGGAAAGAGTGGGCTACAACGACCATCATTCATTCGTTCAGGCATTCCGCGAAATGTTTGGAGTGTTGCCAAGTTCGCTTTAACACATTATTTATAATATATAAAATAAACCAGATACCTAAATGTGGAATAGATATCTGGTTTTATTGTGTTATAGATGTTGAAACTTATTTGTAGAATTCCAACTTCTCTGGAGTCATGAGATGAACATAGCTGAAGTGGCGTGCAACTTCACTTTCTGCATGATTGAAGAACACTTCGAGGCTCTTTCCAAACAATTCAGGAGCACGTTGAGTGTCTTGCAGAAGAAGGTGGCACATGATAGTGTAGGCAGTCATTTCATAGAGCTTGCGACCACAGAAGTCGAGCAAGTCCTGATTGTCCTGAGTCTTCACATATTCGATAGCCTCTTCCAATTTCTCGCGCATTGCAACAAGTCGGTCGGCAAATGGCTGGAATTGAGGATCCAATGGTTGTTCGGCTGTTCCGAATGAAACACCTTCCATATCTTGAATGACACTCATGTATGTGCCATTTGTAATATATCGAAGAGCTGCAACAACCTGAAGTTGGGTTGTTCCCTCGTAAATGCTTGTTATGCGGGCATCGCGATAAAGTCGTTGGCATTTGTATTCCTGCATGTAGCCACTTCCACCATGAACCTGAATGGCATCATAGGAGTTTTGGTTGGCAAACTCACTGTTCATTCCTTTTGCAAGAGGAGTGAAAGCATCAGCAAGGCGTTGGTACTTCTTCATTTCCTGACGTTCCTCTGGAGTGAGAGTTCGTTCGCGTGCAATATCTTCAAGTGCCTTATAAATATCTACATATCGTGCACATTGATAGAGAAGGCTACGGCCAGCATCGAGTTTTGCCTTGATTGTGGCAATCATGTCATAAACAGCAGGGAAGTTGATGATTTCCTTACCATATTGTTTGCGGTCGCGGGCATAGGCAAGAGCCTCTTCATATGCAGCTTGTTCGATTCCGACACTTTGTGCAGCAATGCCAAGGCGGGCACCGTTCATGAGTGACATCACATAACGGATAAGACCAAGTTTGCGGTCGCCACAAATCTCTGCCTTTGCATTCTTGAATGTGAGTTCGCATGTAGGACTTCCGTGGATTCCGAGTTTGTTCTCGATTCGGCGTACATTCACTCCTCCGTTTTTCTTATCATAGATAAACATGGAGAGGCCACGGCCATCGCGAGTGCCTTCCTCACTGCGTGCAAGGACGAGATGAACGTCACTGTCGCCATTTGTGATAAAACGCTTCACACCATTGAGTCGCCAACAATCTTCAGCTTCGTCATAAGTGGCACGAAGCATAACGCTTTGAAGGTCGCTTCCGGCATCAGGTTCGGTAAGGTCCATCGACATTGTCTCGCCTGCACAGATGCGTGGAATATATTTCTGACGTTGCTCTTCAGTGCCGAAGCAATAAAGAGTTTCGATACAATCCTGAAGACTCCATACATTCTCAAAGCTTGCATCGCCGGCACTTACGATTTCGTTGGCTGCAGTGTAGACAATTACTGGAAGGCTGAGGCCACCATAACGGCGAGGCATTGTCATTCCGTTGAGTCCTGCCTTGTTGGTTGCATCAAGGTTTTCGTATGTCTTTTCTGCATAGCTTACTCGTCCGTTCTCGCAATGAGGACCTTCGGCATCTACAGCTTCGGCATTTGGGGCAATGATGTTGGCATTGATGTCGCCAACAACCTCAAGCACCTTATCATACGTGTCCATTGCATCCTCAAAGTCTTGTGGTGCATAGTCGTATTGGTCCTTATCGGCAAAACCCCTCTCTTTGAGTTCTACGATGTGAGGCATCATAGGATTGTCGAGATGGAACTTAATCTCAGGAATGTCGTTATATGAATTTGCCATAATTACTTACTGTTTGCTTTGTAATACTTAATGAGTTTTGGAACAACCTCTTCGATATTTCCGCAGATGTTGTAGTCGGCTATCTGGTTGATAGGTGCAGAAGGGTCGTTATTGATGGAAATGATGATTCCCGACTCTTTCATACCTGCAATATGCTGGATGGCACCACTGATTCCGCAGGCGATGTAAACCTTTGGGCGGACAGTAACGCCTGTCTGGCCAATCTGTCGGTCGTGTTCAACCCAACCTGCATCCACTGCAGCACGGCTTGCTCCGAGTTCGGCATGAAGTTCGTGGGCAAGTTCTCTGAGGAGGTCGAATCCTTCCTTGCTTCCGACTCCATAGCCTCCGGCAACCACGATGTTGGCTCCCTTCAGGTTGTGTTTGGCTGCTTCAACGTGGCGGTCGAGCACTTTGACGACGTAATCGGTTTCTGGAATATATTTGCCGACTTCGTGATTGATGACTTCACCCTTATAGTCGGCCGAGAGGATTTCCTTCTTCATCACTCCGTCACGAACTGTGGCCATTTGTGGGCGGTGTTCTGGATTGACGATTGTGGCAATGATCGAACCTCCGAAGGCAGGACGAATCTGCATGAGTTGCTTCTCATAGTGCTTTGTTACGAATTCATCGCCTTGCTTCACCTTCATTTCGAAGTCGTCAATTTCGAGTTGGGTGCAATCGGCTGTAAGACCTGAATGGAGTGCTGACGAAACGCGAGGACCGAGGTCGCGGCCAATCACTGTTGCTCCCATGAGGCAAATCTGTGGTTGTTCTTCCTTGAAGAGGTTGACAACGGCTGAAGTGTGTGGGAGAGAGGTGTAAGGGAAGAGTCGAGGGTCGTCGAATTTATGAACGCAGTCGACTCCATAAGGGAACAACTGTTTTTCGATGCCTTCAAGCTCTGAACCAATGCAGATGCATTCGAGTGCTGCTCCGAGTTCGCTTGCCAGTTTGCGGCCTTTGGTGAGGAGTTCAAGGCTTACGTCAGCCACTTTGTTTCCTTCACCTATTTCTATATATACGTATACGTTATTCATATCTCATTCTGTTCCTAAATCGTATTGCTTTCAATGAGTTCGCGAACGAGGGAATTGATGTCTTCATCGCTGTCGGTGAGGGTCTTGGTTTCCTTTGCCTTGAAGACGATGCTCTTTACTGCTTTCACGTTGGTAGGACTTCCAGCCTTGCCGATTTGCTGAGGGTCGGCTTCGATGTCGGCAGCTCCCCAAACGGTGAATTCCTTTCGCTTGTTGGCCATGATTCGCTTCACGTTGCGAGTGCGGCAAGGTGCTGCACTTCCGTTGACTGTGACGAGGATTGGCATTGGTGCTTCCACTGTTTCAACTCCTCCGTCGATGTGGCGGCGGCAGCGGATGTGGTTTTCGTCGCATTCGAGGATTTCCTCAGTGTATGTGATTTGAGGAAGACCGAGTTTTTCGGCCACTTGTGGTCCTACCTGGGCAGTGTCGCCGTCGATTGCCTGACGTCCACAAAGAATGATGTCCACCTTTCCGATCTTTCGGATGGCTTGAGCAAGAGAATAGCTTGTGGCCAAAGTGTCGGCACCGCCTAAAGCCCTGTCGGTGAGCAAGATACCTTCATCGGCTCCGCGATAGATTCCTTCGCGAAGCACTTCTGCAGCTTTTGGAAGACCCATTGTGAGCATTGTGATTCGGCTGCCTGGATGTTGTTCCTTTAGGCGAATTGCCTGCTCGAGGGCATTGAGGTCTTCTGGGTTGAAGACGGTTGGAAGTGCTGCTCGGTTGACAGTTCCTTCGGGTGTCATTGCTTCTGACCCCACGTTGTGAGTGTCGGGCACTTGTTTTGCTAATACGATAATGTTCAACATTTTATATTTGATTTTTTCTGTTTCGGTTGAAGGTTTCCACGGATTCAGTTTGTGGTTGGCAATCCGTAGTAACGTGCAAAATTAGTCAATTAATTCGAGATAGAAAAGAAAAAGCGGTTAAATGTTGCTTTCTTTGGTCAAATGGTCGGCTTAAAAATGATTATTTCATTTTTTCGAGGATTTTTGTTCTTGGCTAAGTGATTTTTTTGCTTTGCTGTTTGTCGAAAAATTTCTCGCTAAACTCAAGGTCATTTCTCGCTAAACTCAGGGTCGTTTCTTGCTGTTCGTTTTCGGTAGGTTGGCAAAGCGTATTTATACATCATTTTTTGCCCTTGAAAACGTAAAAAAGCCGATGAAATCGCGGAATGTTGGTGTTTTGATATAAGAAAAACGACGAAAGCCATTGTTTTTCGAAAATATTCATTTACTTTGCAAAAAAATTATAATCAAATCATTATACAATATGGCTTACAATCAAAATGAAGGCGGCGAAACTATGGCCGCAAAGGGTTTCTACAAACTCAGTTGGATGCAACGAATCGGCTTCGGTTCAGGTGACTTGGCTCAGAATCTGATTTTCCAGACGGTAGCAACATTCTTGATGATTTACCTCTGCACGGTTTTGAAGATCAGTATGATTTTTGTCAGCGGACTTATTCTGGCAGTTCGACTCTTCGACTGTATATGGAGTCCAATCGTAGGACGATATATTGACAACCACAATCCTAAGTTGGGTAAGTACCGCACATATTTGCTTTATGGTGGTATTCCACTCACAATCGCAGCTTGTTTCCTCATGCTCCCTGCAGCAGCAGAATGGTCAATGACTATGAAGATTATCTATGCTACAGTCAGCTACACATTGCTCAGCATGATTTATTCAGTAGTGAATATTCCTTACGGCTCAATCATGGCCAGCATGACTCGCGACAACAATGAAGTCCTCATTCTTACTTCAACTCGAATGGTATGTGCCAACATCGGTCAGATCGTCGTTCAGGCAGGTTTCCCAATCGGTCTTGCAATCGTTGCAGGAGAGACAATCGACTGGAAGCAGGCTTCATTCATGGCTATCGGTACAATTCCAGCATTCATCATCCTTCCTATGCTCCCATTGCTGAAGAGCTGGTTTGGCAAGAAGGGGCTTTATTATTTACTTCTCTCAATCGGTTTCATCGGATTTGCTGCATTGTTCGTAATCGGAAAGTTCTTCGATGTAGCTGAATGCAATACAATAGTTCAGATTGCAAAGGTTATGACAGGTGTTGGTCTTCTCGTTGGTTCACTCATGTGGGCTCTCGTTCCTGAAGTAATCTCAGAAGCTGAATACCGCACTGGCAACCGTCCAGCAGCAACAGTCAATGCCCTTGCAGGTGTTGCCTTCAAGGCAGGTTTCTCAATTGCAGGTTGGATCACACCGCTTGTAATGGGTTGGATAGGTTTCAACTTGGCAGAAGAAGTATCAGCATTGCCAGGTGGACCAAATGCATGGTTTACAGTTATCAGCGTATTCGCACTCGTAGGATTCATCCTCTTGGCTCTTTGCTTCCTCAGCTGTAAGGAAAACATCGTAACCACTCCAGAAAAGCCAGTTACATTCGGTGAGATGTTCCAGGAATTCAAGGCAAACAAGTGCCTCCAGTTGGTACTCGGCATCTTCGTTGTAGTATTCCTCGCATCATTCATTGCAGCACCAGTAAACGCATACTACACAAAGTTGGCTGACTATTCAGATACAGTGAAGGATGCAATCCTTTGGTTCACATGCATCATTCCTGCACTCCTTCTTATCGTAGTAGCTTACCTCGTTTACAAGTATCCTCTTACAGATGAGAAGCTCGACGAAATCAACCACGAAATCGAGGCACGTAACGCTTAATCACAATACACATCTACAACTCTGAACTAAATGAAAAAGATTATATTATTGGCAGCAGTTGCATTGGCTTCACAGTCGATCATGGCTCAGCAGACAACCCTTCGCGAAGCCTTCAAGGACAAATTCTTGGTAGGAGCTGCAATCAGCATTCGCGACGTGGCAAGCAAAGACCCAAAGGTACAAGCTGCTATCAAGAACAATTTTGCAGTGCTCACACCTGAGAACTGTATGAAATGTGAGGAAATCCATCCAAAGAAGGACCTCTACGACTTCCGCGATGCCGATGCACTCGTGAAGCTGGCAAAGAAGAACAAACAAGCCGTAACAGGCCACTGCCTCGTTTGGCATTCACAGTGTCCTTATTGGATGTTCAAGGATGATTTGGCACAGCCAGTCACTCGCGAAGAACTCATCAACCGTATGCGCGACCACATCCACACAGTGGTAGGTCATTTCAAGGGTAAAATCAAGGGTTGGGACGTAGTGAACGAAGCCGTAATGGAAAACGGTACATTACGCAACAGTCAGTACCAACGCACCATTGGCGACGATTTCATTCGCCTTGCATTCCAGTTTGCTCACGAAGCCGACCCTAATGTCGAACTCTACTACAACGACTATGGAATGGACAACCCAAACAAGCGCCAACGCGTAGTTGAGTTGATTCGTGAAATCAAGTCACATGGTGGACGAATCGATGCAGTGGGAATGCAGTGCCACCTTTCATTCGACTCAAATCTCGAAGAATATGAGAAGAGCATTCAGGCATTCCGTGCTGAAGGAGTTAAGGTGATGGTAACCGAGCTCGACCTCAGTGTACTCCCTTGGCCACAAGGCAATTACGGTGCATCAGTAGAGACAAACTTCGACTATCAGGCTCGTATGAACCCATACACAGACGGTCTTCCAGCAGAAGTGGCTCAAAAGCAGACCGACTTCTTCAAGAAGTTCTTTGCTTTGCTCCTCAAATATTCCGACGACATCACCCGCGTCACATTCTGGGGACTTTGTGATAAAGACAGTTGGAAAAACGGTTGGCCAATGGCTGGCAGAACCGACTATCCACTTGCTCTCGACCGCAACTACGAACCAAAACCATTCGTTTCTGAAATTATTAAACTTGTAAAATAAATAACTAATCATTATGGCAACAAAGAGATATTTATTCCCTGCTGACTATATGGCAGACCCATCAGTTCACATCTTCAACGGTAAAATCTATATCTACCCATCTCACGACTGGGAGTGTGAAAATGTAGAAAACGACAATGGCGACCAATATGTAATGAAGGACTATCACGTGCTTTCAATCGAAGGCGACCCAATGACAGGCGAGGTAATCGACCACGGTTGTGTTCTCCGTCAGGAAGACATTCCATGGGCAGGCCGTCAGCTTTGGGACTGTGATGTTCAGGAGTATGAACTGGAAGTGCCAACTAATGCCGAAGAACAGGCAAAGGGCATGGGATTCAGCAAGAAGGTAAAGAAATATATCATGTACTTCCCACTCAAGGACCGCTGCGACGTTTTCCATTGGGGTATTGCCGTTGCCGACAATCCTGCCGGACCATTCATCCCAAAGGCTGCACCAGTTCCAGGAAGCTACAGCATTGATATGTGTGCATTCCGTGACGATGCCGACGGAGAAGTTTATGTTTACTTCGGCGGACTCTGGGGCGGACAACTTCAGCGCTATAAGGACAATATTCATCTTGAGACTCCATACCTTCCAGAAGGAGAAGAGGATGCTCTACCAAGCCGTTGTGTACGTTTGTCAAAGAACGGTATGCACTTCGCAGAGGCTCCACGCCCAATTCTCGTAGTGGATGAAGAGGGTAAGCCACTGAAGGCCAACGACCCACATCGCTTCTTCGAGGCAAGTTGGACATTCAAGAAGGATGGCAAGTACTATTTCACTTACTCAACAGGCGACAGCCACCTCCTTTGCTATGCAATCGGTGACAATCCTTACGGACCATTCACTTATAAGGGAGTTATCCTCACACCAGTTGTTGGTTGGACCACTCACCATGCCATCATTCCTTGGAAGGACAAGTGGTACCTCTTCCATCATGACAGTGTGCCATCAGGTGGCAAGTCATGGCTCCGCAGTCTCAAGGTTTGTGAACTTGAGTTCGATGCCAATGGCATGATTAAGACAATTGAAGGTATTGACTGATTCAATAGCCCTCAACCCACACAAGCCCCTCATTCCACACACTATGAGGGGTCTTTTTTCATTTAATATAATATAGGTATAATTCGAATTGAGATGAAAACTTTTCGTACACTTATCCTCGCAGCGGCAACGCTTTGTTGCCTTTCCGTATCGGCCGATGATGGCCACGACCTTTGGTTCCGACTCATGCAAAGTCCCTATTGGGGATTGAGCCAGAGCGACTACAATGCCCTGAAAGTTACGTCGATGCGTCAGGCAATCGATGATGAGGTCAATGGCATTCTGAAGCATATGCCCGAATATATGGGAAAGGACATTGCCACCATACGGACCAATCTCTCGAAAGATGCCAATACAGGCGAGGAAGGCTTCATCATCAGCAACGATAAGCGCACAATCACCATATCAGCCTCTACAGAGAAAGGCCTTCTCTATGGAGTGTTTGCTGTGAGTCGATTGGAGCTTGCAGGCAAGTTGCCAAAGCCAGGCAAGTCGATTGTCGACAAGCCAATGTGCCAGTATCGCATCCTCAACCATTGGGACAACCTCAACGGCACCATTGAACGAGGATTTGCCGGTCGTTCCATCTTCTTCGGAAAACCTATCGACGACACGATTATCCGCGAATATGCCCGTGCCAACGCATCGGTAGGCATCAACGGAACTGTGCTCAACAATGTGAATTCATCACCACAGATACTCAGCGACGAGAACATCAAGCTCGCAGCCCATGTGGCCGACATTCTCCGTCCTTATGGCATCAAGGTCTATCTTTCCGTCAATTTTGCATCGCCAAAGGCATTTGGTGGTCTGCCAACAGCCGACCCACTCGATCCAGCGGTTCGCCAATGGTGGAAGGCCAAGGCAAAGGAGCTCTACAAGGTCATTCCTGATTTCGGTGGATTCCTTGTGAAAGCCAACAGTGAGGGCCAACCAGGTCCTGGCGATTTCGGTCGCACCCATGCTGAGGGAGCCAATATGATGGCCGAAGCCCTTGAGCCATTCGGAGGCATCGTCATGTGGCGAGCATTCGTCTATGCTCCCGACAGTCCCGACCGTGCCAATCAGGCTTATGATGAGTTTATGCCACTCGACGGACAGTTCCACGACAATGTGATTGTGCAGATAAAGAACGGTCCAATCGATTTCCAGCCACGCGAACCAGTGAGTCCGCTTTTCCTTGGAATGAAGAATACCAAGATGATGCCTGAGTTCCAGATTACACAGGAATACACGGGCGAAAGCATCCACACATGCTTCCTTGCATCGATGTGGCGCGAGTTCTACGACGACATCCACATGGTCGACCCATCCATCCAATATCCAGCCATTGCAGGCGTGGCCAATATAGGCGACAGTCGCACATGGTGTGGCAGTGATATGAGTCAGGTCAACTGGTATGCATTCGGTCGAATGGCATGGAATCCCGACATTCAGCCAGCCCAGATAGCCGATGAATGGTTGCGTCAGACCTTCACCATCAATCCAAAGTTCCTCAAGCCAATGACGAAGGTGCTCCTTCAGTCGCGTGAGGCAGTGGTAAGTTATATGATGCCAATCGGTCTTCACCACATCTTTGCCGGCAACCACCATTATGGTCCCGAACCATGGTATGCCCCTCGAGGTGTTCGTTCCGACTGGACTCCTCCTTACTATCACAAGGCCGATGCCGAAGGACTTGGATTCGACCGTATGGCCACTGGTTCGAACAATATTGCTCAGTATCCAGAGCCACTTCGCACCTACTATGCCAATTCCGACAAATACCTCGTCTATTTCCATCACGCACCATGGAGCCGTGTTTGGCCTCTGCTCTGCAAGAAGTATGATGAGGGAGTCCGTCAGGCCGAGCAGTTTGCCACGACTTGGCACAGCATGAAAGCCTATGTAGATGCCGAGACATTCGACCGTCAGGCCCTCCGTTTCGACCGTCAGGCAAAGGATGCATGGTGGTGGCGCGATGCCTGCACGCAGTATTTCCAGCAGTTCAGCAAGATGCCAATGCCAAAGAAGAGTCCAGCACCACGCTATCAACTTGCCGACCTCATGAAGTATCGTCTGCCAATCGACAACTACACCGCAGCTCCTATCGACCAGTTGCCTTAGGGGGAAACGAGCCCCCTTCCTGTTCCCCCCTAAGGGGGAAAGAGACCGCTGGGATTATAATTTCCTCGGTTCCCCTCTTATAATAAAGATCTGGATAGCCTTTGCGAACTCTTGCTCTGCGTGAGGCAAAAATCTCATAGTCGATAAGTTGGTGTCATTAAGTATATAACAACCAAAATAAAAAAACCAATTATGAAAAAAACTTACCTTGTATTGCTCCTGCTTACATTGTGCATGGCCATGAATGCACAGGAGCGTCGACCAATCGATTCGAAGCACCCAATGTGGCTTGTCCACGTAGATGTTTGGAACAAGGCCGATCCACAGAAAATCATCAACTTGATTCCAGATGAAATCAAGCCTTATGTAGTTCTCAACCTCTCCCTCTCGTGCCAGTACGACACCGAGAAGAACGTCTACAAGATGCCACAGAATGCAGTGAAGACCTACAAGTCGTGGGGTACTGTATGTCAGGCCAACGGAATGTGGTTCACTTGTCAGCCTGCCAGTGGTGGTCACACCCACATTCAGGACGACGACCTCGAGACCTTCGAGTATTTCTACAAGCGATTCCCTAACTTCCTCGGATGGAACTATGCCGAGCAGTTCTGGGGTTTCGACGAGGCTAATGACAAGAGCAGTAGCACACAGGCAAGCCGTATTGCCCTCTTCGCCAAACTCGTCCCAATGGCCCACAAGTACGGAGGATTCCTCACAGTCAGTTTCTGCGGAAACATCTGGTCCCACCCACTCAATCCAGTCGGAATGATGAAGCGCAATTCGTCGCTTCTCAATGCATGTAAGAAATATCCAGAGGCAATGCTTTGGCTCTATAAGTACACCACCTCTTCATGCTTCTACAACAACGAGAGCGTCACCTTCTCACCATTCATCTCAGGATTGGCAGCCAACTATGGAGTGCGCTACGACAACTGTGGATGGAACGGAGCCCTCAGTTCCCTTCTCGGCGAGGATCATGGAAAGAAATACCCAATAGCAGCCGGAATCGGAACTGTGATGGAACAGACAGCAGTCAATGGCGGAGCCGTTTGGGACGGACCTGAACTCATCTGGACCGAAGACTTCCAGAATCTCAACAACTCCACAGTCGATGGATTCACACGCCGCAACTGGGGCTGTTTCCCTGGATTCAAGAATGCATGGCTCGATATGTTCCAGAAGATTATCGACGGAGCCATCTACATTCCTTCGCGCGAGGAAGTGGTGAAGAAGACCAAGATAATCGTCATCAACGATGTTTCTTCAGGCAACGACGAACAGAAATATGCAGCATGGGGCGACCTCTATGACGGCCTCTACAAGCAGACCGACCCATTCAACCGCGGCAACGGTCAGTGGATGGACAATTTCTGCTACTTCAAGAAGACAGGTCGCTACGGAGCCATTCCAGTAGCCATCGGAGTTTACGACGACCTCGCACGCGCCATTCCTGTTCAGGTGAAGAAATCAAACTACACATCCCGTTGGTCGAGTCAGACAAGGAAGGTGAACGACTTCAACAATCAGTATCCGGAAGTGAGCAAGGGCGACCTCTACGTATCGCGCTATCGCAATCAGTTGATTACCTACACACCTTACACATATATCAACAGCCACAAGACAGCCACTGCCGATATTCCTCTCCAGTACAACACTTGCGACTCACTCACCCTCATATGGGGCAAGCTCAGCAGCGGAAGCGTTCGTGAATATGCCGACCACATCGACTTCTACCTCAACAACTATCGCACCGACACCACAAGCGTCGTAACCGATAAGATTATCATCAAGGGCGTCACATCCGAACCATCGTTCAAGCTCAAAAGGCGCGTACAGGCATCAGGATCAGCATCAGGCTCATATGTTGATTCCACACAGACCTACACCATCCTCGTGCGCCACATGGGACCAGTCGACCTGACAGTCAACTGCTCAGGCGATGCCACCGACCGTCTCACCGACTATCTCAGCGACACATCCCTCTCCCTCGACCTCCCGCGTCAGCCAGAGCCTTACTTCGGCCCAATCACCATCGAAGCCGAGGACATGGACTATAAGAGCATCAAGAGTTGCTGTACCGACCCATACGGATGGTATCCAAACGTGTTCGGCCATGCAGGCAACGGATTCATGGATATGGGCACCAACACAGCCGGAGCCCTTCGCCACAATCTCTCTCTCGCCAAGGGCGGCAACTATCAGATAGCCATCAAGTACTGCAATGCCAGCAAGGCAGGCAGCATGAAAGTCGTTTTAGGCACTCAGACCCTCACAGCCAAGATCGAGAAGACAGGACTCAACCAGTGGAAGAAAGCCACAGTCGATGTAGAGATGAAGGAAGGCAACAACCAGCTCACCATCACCAACACATCAGGCATCGGCCTCTATATCGACAACATCACATACGTTCCTGAAGGCACAGAGCCAGAACTCTTCGGCATCAACATCCGTCAGGCCGACCATGGAACCGTCACTTGCAGTGTCGATTCAGCAGCCGAAGGCGAAACCGTCACACTCAATGTGGAAGTTGAAGACGGATACAAGCTCACAGGATGGACCGTAGTCCACGGAGGCATCACAGTCAATGCCGACGGCACCTTCATCATGCCTGATGACAATGTGACCCTCATGCCACTCTTCGCCGACCTCACAGCCGTCTACACCCTCGACTACAACGGAGTGCTCAACGGAACCCTCCCACCAGGATGGCAGTGTACACAGGAAAACAGCGACGTCCACAGCTATCCAAACAGCTACTCATCAGGAGCCCGTACATTCGTAGGCTTCGACGGCTATCAAGGAGCAGCCCTCTATTGGCGCAACGACAGGGCAGAATACGGCCGCCAGTCGGGCTACAACCTCCGTCTCACCGCAGGCAGCTACCGCCTCACCTTCGCCATGGCAGCATGGAAGGGCAGTCCACGCTATAAAGTGCAGATACTCTCCACAAGCGGCACCGTCATAGCCGAAGCCAAGCAAGGCACAGGCTATCTCGCCACACCAAACGTGAACGGCAGCACCAGCGGCAGCATCAAGTCGGCTACGGAATACACTCTCGACTTCGACATCAAGACCACAGGCAACTACGTCATCAGTTTCCAAAACACATCCAGCACCGGTGGAGGCTTCACCGAGTTCCTCCTCGCTGAATGTCGCATCAACACCGTAGTACCAGCAGGTATCGAGCAAATCGAATCCGACAGAGTCGGCATCGTTGGCAGCGAAATCTACACTATCAGCGGTACTCGCAGTCAGACCCTCCAGCGCGGCATCAACATCATCCGCACATCCGATGGCAAGACCAAGAAAGTACTCGTGAAGTAAAAAGTCAAAGCCCCCCTCCCGTCCCCCCAAGGGGGGATGATTGGGGATTGGTTAACGGTTATCAGTTCACGGTTAACTGCTGATAGCTAAAAAATATAGAAAAGGGTCAGCACATAATGTGTTGGCCCTTTTTTGTTTCAAGGTTATGAGGCAAAAAAAGGCCGGCACGCTTGCCAGCCAAGAGTTATGTTCATTATTTGTTACAATATAAAAAAGCTCGTCTCACGACGTATTATGAAAAAATTGTATTATTATACGGTGGCAAAGTTACTAAAAAAAATCATAGCAATAACGTTAACGAACAACTTTTTATCTTCGTTACCTATTATTTTTATTAATAATGGGGAAAATGGTAAAGGGAGAACGAAAAAAGGGCAGACCTTATATAATGTACAATATAGAATGTAAAATGTACAATTATAGGCTGCCCGATTTCAGTTGAAAGGCCAAGGCCTTAGAGGTTTGTGAGGAATCCGTGAATTCCTGCTGCCGACATGCATGAGGCAAGTCCAAGAGCACTGGCAAGACCAGTCAACACGGCCACGATGATTTTAATCACGAGACTCAAAGTCTCTTTGTTCTTGTCGTTCATAATGTTATAGGCCCCCCTCCTGTCCCCCCATAGGGGGAATGATGTGAATGATGGGGGATTGGTTAATAGATTGTTTTAGAGATTTTAGTTTTAGTTTTGTGTTGCAAAGTTTTGCTTTGCAATAAACTATATAAGAAACCTACCATTTTCTTATAATGTTTATGGTCATTTCTTATAATGTTTTGCTATGTTTATTATAAGAAAAGTACCTGTTCTTTATAATGTTTTTAGATTCGTGTTGCGAGGTTTTGCCCTGAAACCCTTTTGCACTCTTGCACTTTTATAACTCTTATATCTCTACACTCTACACTTTACTCTCTCCACTCTTCACTGTTTCCATCAAAGAAAGACAAACTAAGACAAACTGAGACAAACTAAGACAAACTAAGACAAAGAGGGACAAAGAGTACC
>JAKSJD010000005.1 GCA_024398435.1 Bacteroidaceae bacterium
ATACGAACATGATCGTACGTCAATACGAACATGATCGTAACGCGATACGAACATGTTCGTATGAGCAAAACATCAATAGAAAATATGTAAAACCAAAATAAGAGCATCATGAAATACAGTTTAGTAAAACGTCACGACCCTCGCAATCCGAACAAAGACGAAAAATGGCGTGCAGCTGCACAAAGCGAGGAAGTGCTCTCACTCGAAGATTTGGCCAAACGAATGCACGAGCATGACAGCAAATACAACTATGGCGACCTTCAGGCAGTGCTTACAACCGTTGCAATGTACACAGCCGAATTGGTTCAGAAAGGCTATCAAGTCGACCTTGGATATTTCGGCAAGTTCTATGCCACTCTCAGAAGCGATGGAACTGAAAACCGAAAGGATTTCCGTGCCGACCAGCATATAAAGGAGATAAAGGCCAATTGGCGACCCGGCAAACCTTTCCTCAATCTCATAGAAGGAGCCACATTCGAGGAAGTAATCGACCGAAGAAGCGAAGCGAAACTCAAACGTGCCGAACGAAACGGAGAAGAGGAAGTAGAGATTCACGGCCAGATTGTAAGATTGAAAAAGTAGCAAATACACATTATTTATATTATATTATACGCGAGACAGACAATGAACAGTATATTTCCAAAACTGATAAGCGAGCAACTTGGAATAAGCGAACGCCTCGTGGCAGCCACAATCCGACTGCTTGAGGACGGTTGCACCATACCATTCATCAGCAGATACAGAAAGGAAGCAACCGGAGGCCTCAACGAAGTGGAAATAGCAAATATAAGCGATAGGAACGATAAACTTTGCGAACTTGAAAAGCGAAAGTCGACTATTCTCTCAACGATTGAGGAACAAGGAAAACTGACCGATGAACTTCGCACTCGAATCGACACCACTTGGAGCCCTACAGAATTGGAAGATATCTATGCGCCTTATAAGCCAAAACGTCGAACAAGAGCCGAAATTGCCCGACAGAAAGGACTCGAACCTCTCGCCCTCTTCCTCATGAAACAATCGTTCGAAGATGTGGGAAAACGAGCAAGTCAGTTCGTCAGCAAAGAGAAAGGAGTGGCCTCAAGCGAGGAAGCACTTCAAGGAGCAATGGACATAATTGCCGAAACCATCAGCGACGATGAACGGGCAAGAAATACTGTTCGCAACAATTTCAATCACGATGCAGTAATCACGTCCAAAGTCGTCAAGGGCATGGAAATGGAAGGCCAGAAGTTCAGAGATTACTTCGACTTCTCCGAAAAGCTGAGCCGATGCGTCTCCCACCGACTTCTCGCAATGCGAAGAGGCGAAAGCGAAGGCATTTTGAGAGTGAGCATCAGTGGCGACGATGAGCTTTGCGAAGAACGGCTCAACCGTCAGTTCGTCCGCAACCGAAGCGAAGCAGCCGAATATGTTGCAAAAGCTGTGAGCGATTCGCTCAAACGTTTGCTCAAACCACAGATTGAAACCGAGTTTGCAGCTTCATCAAAAGAGAAAGCCGACACCGAAGCCATCAAGATATTCGTAAAGAATCTCGAACAACTTCTCATGTCGCCTCCTCTCGGACAAAAGCGAGTGATGGGCATCGATCCAGGGTTCCGCACTGGTTGCAAAGTGGTTTGTCTCGATTCCGAAGGCAATCTTCTCCACCACGAAGCCATTTTCCCTCATCCTCCGAAAAGCGATTTCTGCAAGGCGGGAAACCGAGTTTGCGAACTCTTGAAGAAGTATCAAATCGAGGCAATCTCAATAGGAAACGGCACTGCAAGCCGCGAAACAGAGGCATTTATCAATCAATTGGGCCTTCCAAAGTCGATTCAAGTGTTCGTCGTAAGCGAAGACGGAGCCTCAATCTATTCGGCTTCGAAAGTGGCAAGAGAGGAATTCCCAGACGAAGACGTTACGGTTCGTGGTGCCGTCAGCATTGGCCGACGACTCATGGATCCATTGGCCGAACTCGTGAAGATTGACCCTAATTCCATCGGAGTCGGGCAATACCAGAAGGATGTAAATCAATCCGAACTCAAGAAATCACTCGACCAAACCGTCATTTCATGCGTCAGCAAGGTGGGAGTCAACCTCAACACTGCCAGCAAACACTTGCTCACCTATATCTCAGGCTTAGGTCCGGCAACTGCCCAAAACATAGTAAACTACCGAGCCGAACATGGAGCTTTCACCACAAGAAAGGAACTTCTGAAGGTTCCAAAGCTAGGTCCAAAGGCATTCGAGCAATGTGCCGGATTCCTTCGTATTGAAGGTGGAAAGCAACCACTCGACAATTCGGCCGTCCATCCAGAGAGCTACCACATCGTGGAACAAATGGCGAAAGACCTCAAATGCGGAGTCAGCGACCTCATGAGCAACAAATCCCTTCGCGAGAAAATCGACATAAACCGCTATACGACTGCCGAAGTGGGCATCCCTACCCTTACCGACATCATGAACGAACTTGACAAACCAAGTCGCGACCCTCGCCAGCAACTCAAGGCTTTCGAGTTCTCCAACGATGTGAAGGAATTGGAAGATGTTCGCGAAGGAATGATTCTGCCAGGAATCATCTCCAACATCACCAACTTTGGATGCTTTGTCGATGTAGGAGTTCATACAAAAGGATTGGTTCACATCTCCGAACTTGCCGACCGATTTGTGAAAGACCCAACCGAAGTCGTACAACTCCATCAACACGTTATGGTGAAGGTCATTGCAGTTGATTTGGAGCGCCAGCGACTCTCCCTATCAATGAAGGGAATCAATTGAACGGACAATTTACGATGTACAATGTACAATTTATAGTATAAAGATAAAAAAAATAAGAGTGAAATAGTAAAAATCCGCATCCTGCATCTTGCATCCTGCATTTATTTCGTATCTTTGTAAACCCAAAAGATTCAAAACAATAAACAATAAAATATTATGGCAAATCCTAACGAAGAAAAACTCAAGGCCTTGCAAGCTGCAATGGCTAAGATAGAAAAGAGTTTCGGTCAAGGCTCAATCATGAAGATGGGCGACGAGAAAACTCAAAAGATTGACTCCATTCCTACTGGTTCAGTTGGTCTCAACATTGCCCTCGGCATTGGTGGTTATCCAAAGGGACGAATCGTGGAAATATTTGGTCCTGAATCATCAGGAAAGACAACTCTCGCTCTCCATGCAATTGCTGAATGCCAGAAGAAAGGCGGCATCGCTGCTTTCATCGATGCAGAACATGCTTTCGACCGCTTCTACGCAAGCAAACTTGGCGTAAACATCAGCGACCTTCTTATGTCTCAGCCAGATAATGGTGAACAAGCTCTTGCCATTGCCGACCAACTTATCAGTTCTGCAGCCGTTGACATTATCGTCATCGACTCTGTTGCTGCCCTCACTCCAAAAGCAGAAATCGAAGGCGATATGGGTGAAAGCAAGATGGGTCTTCAAGCTCGTCTTATGAGCCAGGCACTTCGCAAACTCACCGGAACTATAAGCAAGACAAACACTACTTGTATCTTCATCAACCAGTTACGCGAGAAGATCGGTGTCATGTTTGGCAATCCAGAGACAACAACAGGTGGTAACGCACTCAAGTTCTATGCTTCCGTACGCATCGACATCCGCAAGAAGGAAACAATCAAGAATGGCGACGAAGCCGTTGCAAACCATGTTACCGTAAAGGTTGTAAAGAACAAAGTGGCTCCTCCATTCCGCAAATGCGAGTTCGACATTATGTTCGGAACAGGTATTTCACATTCAGGCGAAGTGCTCGACCTTGGTGTTGAGTTCGGAATCGTCAAGAAGAGCGGCAGCTGGTTCAGCTATGAAGGCAACAAACTTGCTCAAGGACGTGAAGGTGCAAAGCAAATTCTCGAGGACAATCCTGAACTTTCAGAGGAAATCGAAGCTAAGATTATGCAAGCCGTAGAAGGAAAATCTCCTGAAGAATTAGAGGCTCAGCATGAGAAAGCACAAAAAGAAAATGCTCAAAGCGAATAGATAATTAGATGAAGACAATTGGCATCATTGTAGCAATGGACAAGGAGATTGCCCAACTCTCTGCATTGCTCGAAGACAAAAAAGAAGTATGTATCGACGGTTTCAACTATGTTACCGGACGTTTGGGCGACCGCAACCTCGTACTGAAGAAAAGTGGAATCGGCAAAGTCAATGCAGCTATTGCAGCCACATCTCTGATTCACGAGTTCCATCCCGACTATCTCATCAGCACTGGTGTTGCCGGTGGCCTTGGTCCTGAAGTTGGAATCATGGAAGTAGTTGCAAGCCGCGACGTTGTATATCACGATTACTTTATCGAAGGAGAAGGCGAAGGTGGAGAGATTGCATTGCCATTCCCATGCGACCCATACCTTATCCAGCAAGCAGAGAAATTGGCTGCCACTTCTGATACAAAAATAAATATCGGACGAATCTGCACTGGCGACCAATTCATTACCGAGAAGGACAAGCTCATCGCAATCAAGAAGAAGTTCCCTAACGGCCTTGCCGTAGATATGGAATCATGCGCCATCGCCCATACTTGTCAAGTGTTCTCAGTGCCATTCATCTCTTTCCGCATCATCAGCGACACTGTCGGTGCAGAACTTCATCTCGAAGAATACAAGAACTTCTGGGCTGAAATGGCAGAACATTCATTTGATGTTGTGCAGCATTATCTGCTTTCATTATGAAAAAGATTCCTTCTTTCACAGTGAACCATCTCACACTCAAGCGAGGCATTTATGTTTCGCGCAAGGATGTGGACAAGGGAAATGTCATTGCCACAACATTCGATATCCGCATGAAGGAGCCTAATCGCGAACCAGCACTTCATCAGGATGCAATCCATACAATCGAACATTTGGCAGCCACTTTCCTTCGCAATCATCCTCAATGGAAGGAGAAAGTGATTTATTGGGGACCAATGGGATGCCTCACAGGCAATTATCTCATCCTCAAAGGCGATTACGAATCGAAGGACATTGTTGGATTAATGCAAGAGACATTCGAATGGATTGCCAACTATGAAGGAAAGATTCCTGGTGCTACCCCACGCGATTGTGGCAATTACCTTATGATGAACCTGCCAATGGCTCGCTATGAAGCAAGGAAGTATCTTGAGGAAGTTCTAAAAGACATCAAGGAATCCAACCTTGTTTATCCAGAATAAAACTACAAATCCCCACCTCTTCAACGAGATGGGGATTATTGTTTTCAAAGAAATCATCTAGATATTCTAGGGTTCCTAGGTATTCCAGTTACCCTAGAGATTATTTATAGAGATTCTTAAGCCATGCAGAAAGGTCGGCCAACATTTCATTGTGATACCTAAAGTTTGAACGGAAACCGAATCCATGACCACCAGAAGGATATACATGAATTGCACACTTCTTTACTCCGGCCTTCTTTAATGCAAGATAATATTCTGCACTGTTTTGAGGGATAACTGCTCCGTCATCATCGGCAAGAAGAAGGATTGCAGGAGACGTTTTCTCGTTCACCTGCTTTGCATTGCTGTAGAGTTCTTCCATTTCCTTCGAAACATTGCGGCCCAAAAGATTATCTCTTGAACCTTGATGAGTTATTCCTGGAACCATTGATACTACAGGATAGAACAACACCTGAAAGTTTGGTGCTGTTTGTTCGTCAGAATGTGTAGCCACAGTCGAAGCAAGATGACCACCTGCAGAAGAACCTTGAATGCCGACTTTTTGTGGGTCGATGTGCCACTTCTCTGCATTCTCCCTTACAACCCTCAATGCTTCCTTTGCATCACTTATTGGAACCTCAGTCACACCACGTGGCATTCGGTAGCGCAACATAACGAATGCGATGCCTAAATCATTGTAGAATTTAGCCCAATCGTGACCCTCATGCTCCTGTGCAAGATGGGAATAACCTCCACCAGGACAGCAAACTATTGCCATTCCATTAGGATTTTCAGGCAAGTAAACACTGATTGTTGGCTTGAAATTTCGCGTTGCATCGTCGAAAGGCAGAGTCTTATCGATGCCATTACTATTTGGCAAACCATTTGGCCAAAGGTCGATATCCACACGCTGGGCATGTGAAGCAAGAGCAAACATTGCTGCAAACATTGATACGAATAATGCTTTCATGTTGAACTAATGATTAAGATTCAGCTACAAAGATAGTAAAAATAAGTGAAATGCGAATAGTGATTAGTAAAAAGTGTAAATAATTCCACATTCTACATTCTGCATTATACATTATTTGTTATCTTTGCAGCATAAATGAACCATATGGAATCAAGAAAGAAATATACAATCGGAACAGATTTGGGCGGTACGAATACCGTATTCGGAATAGTTGACTTTGATGGCAACATTGTTTGTGAGGACTCTATCAAAACACAAGACTATCCTCAAGCAGAGGCTTTTGTCGAAGCTGGATGTATATGTATTATGGCTTTAGTCGATAAGGTTGGAGGCATTGAACTTATTGCAGGAATGGGAATAGGTGCGCCAAATGCCAACTACTACACCGGCTGTATTGAGCAAGCCCCAAATCTTCCTTGGAAGGGAACTGTTCCGTTGGCCAACTTGTTCAATAAACGTCTTGGCATCCCAGTAAAGCTCACGAATGATGCAAATGCTGCTGCAATGGGTGAGATGAAATATGGTGCGGCCAAAGGTATGAATGATTTCATTGAGATTACACTTGGAACTGGTGTTGGAAGTGGTATTGTAGCTAATGGACAACTCATATATGGTCATGATGGTTTTGCAGGTGAACTCGGTCATGTAATCATCGACAGAAGCGAGAATGCCCGTTTGTGTGGATGTGGAAGGAAAGGTTGTCTTGAGGCTTATTGCAGTGCTCCCGGTATTGTCCGAACTGCAAAGGAATATCTCAAGAATGAAACAATCCCAAGTGATTTGCGTTCTATTCCTCTTGAAGATATTACAGCTTATGCTGTCAGTAAGGCTGCTCATGCCGGAGATGAGTTGGCAATTAAGGTGTTTGAGCATACGGCCGAACTGCTTGGAAAGGCTTGTGCCGACTTTGCTGCATTCAGTAGTCCAGAGGCATTCATATTCTTCGGAGGTCCGATGAAGTCGGCCGACCTGCTGATGCCTACAATCATTGAGACTTACAACGATGAAGTACTTCCTGTTTTCCGAGGGAAAGCGAAGTTTATCGTATCTTCATTGATGGACAGAAACTCGGCCGTTCTTGGTGCTGCAGCTTTAGTCTAACCCGAAAACAAATATGGATACCCAACGACTTTGGATATCCATATTCTTATTTCTTCAACTTCCTATCTTGCTATTTCTTCTTTAAAGGAGTGGAATAATTCACGAAGAAGTCGTTCCACTGCTTGAGAATTGAGCTTTCGTTGTAGGAGATAATCTCTGCCGAACGAGTGTAAGCTCTGTATTCCTTCTTTCTTGCAGGATCAATGTGTGCAAGAATATTCTGTTCGCTTGCTTCGAAGAGTTGACCTTTGAAAAGATAATAGAATGTATCTTTCACTGGAAGTGGCTGCTCTTCTGGCTTTGCAATGTATTGTCCCATAAGGTCGATAGATTGCGTGAGCATATTTGGTCCGTCAAGAAGGAATATTCCGAGATTGCTGGCTGCCTTGGATCTGTTCTCCATTTCCTTTTGGTCGACTTCGCGAACTCGAATTACTTTTCCCGCTTCGTCCTCTTTCACAATCTTACCGAAAAGGCTCTGATTGATTGGGATGTATGTTCCATCACGGAATTCAACTCGAAGTACACTGCCTGGATTTGCTTCCATAAGTGTGTCGTCCTTTGCATACCAAAGGGTTTGCTTGCCGATGTGGATGTTGCAAGGCACTTGTGTTTTAGTCACATTGACGAAGCCTGTATAGACAGTGGCCACATCAAAGCGTTGATTGAGGAATGGCCACACGCCTGTTGGGCACCATTCTCCGGGTTTCATGCTGTTGGATTGTGCGAATGATGCCAATGAAAGCATCATCATTAAGAAGATGGAAGTTGTTCGTTTCATTTATTTCACCTTGATTACCAAATACTTAGATACGCTCCAGAATTCGCTTGCATCAGTGATGCGAAGTGTGTATTCGCCCTTTGAGTCCTTAAGCAATGAATAAGAACCTGCTGGATGAACTGTAAGAAGTTTTGCTGACTTTGAGTTGAGAGGAATGACGTTTGTCTTGCGGATATCAATCTTTGTGAAGTAGTCGGCATCGAAGTCCTTCGTCTTCAATACGTCTCCGTCGACGAGGATTCGATGTTCCTTGAGTTCCTTACTTGTGCCGAACATGTACCAAGCTGTATTGAGTTGGGCATCCTGGTTGCGTGCGATTTCGGCATTTGTCTCGCTTTCAGCCTTCACCTGTGCGTTTTCAGTAGTGAGTTTCTGTACTGACTCGTCGAGTTGTTGAATCTTCACATCGCGCTCACTCAATTGCTGGCGAAGTTGTTCTATTTCCTGTGTCTTCTCTTCGAGCTGGGTATTGAGTTTGTCGATTGCTTCCTGCATCTTTGCAGTATTCAAGGTACTGCTCTTGAGTTTCTGCTGAAGTTCTTCAATCTTACGCTTGTTTTCAAGCATTGTATTCTCGATAAACTCCATATTTTCCTGAATATACTCAGGTCCGTAGCTGCCTTCCGATGTTTCGTCAAGCAGATTAATGCGTCCTTCAGCTTCATTGATTGCATCGAATCCTGCCTGAATGTCGCTGAAAGCATTCATCATGTCATTAAGTTCGCTGTCCTTCTGGTCAAGCAAACTCTGAAGAGAATCTACGCGGTTCTCTTCTTCTGTAGATACACTACCTTGAAAAAATTGGTCACATGATGCCATCATGACAGCACCTGCAACAAGCATAATAATCTTTTTCATCATGTTATTTACTATTTACAATGTACTAAGTACAATTTGTTCTCTAAATAATCTTTAAACTCTAATCTCTAAACTCTAAACCTTTATTCCTTTTCTTTTCCGGCTACGACTATCACGAATTCGCCCTTTGGCTCACGTTCGGTGAAGTGCTGAATCACTTCTGCAATCGTTCCTCTCACGCTTTCCTCATGCACTTTCGAGATTTCTCGGCAGCAACTCACCTGACGTTCTGTGCCAAACACCTCGCCAAACTGCTCAAGGGCTTTGAGCACTCGATAAGGTGATTCGTAGAATATCATCGTGCGCTCCTCGTTCTGAAGTTCCGAAAGACGTTTCTGGCGACCTTTCTTTTGTGGGAGAAAGCCTTCGAAGCAGAACTTGTCGCAAGGCAAACCCGATGAAACCAAAGCCGGAACAAATGCGGTTGCACCAGGAAGTGTCTGCACTTCGATGCCATTTTTCACGCATTCCCTGACCAAAAGGAAACCGGGATCACTGATTCCAGGCGTACCTGCATCGCTTATGAGAGCCACATTGCTGCCAGCGAGGATTCGTTCCACCACTCGCTGCACCTGCTGATGCTCGTTGAACTTATGATGGCTGTGGAGCTCATTCTTTATATCGTAGTGGTGGAGCAATACGGATGAAGTGCGCGTGTCCTCAGCCAAAATCATATCGGCCTCCTTCAAAACCCGGATGGCTCTGAACGTCATATCCTCCATGTTGCCTACAGGAGTTGGCACTACAAACAACTGTCCCATACTTTCGATTCTATATTTTTTACGGCTGCAAAGATAGTAATTAAATAATTATCTACCGCTAACAATTAACAATATTTAGATGCTTTTATGCTTTTTTAATACATTCAGCCTCTCACCCACCCCTTCCAAAAGCAACGGATGCAAGTAAATCTATAGATTACTTGACCGTAAAAAACTTTCCCGATTTCGGCTGAAAAAAGTCAAAAAACAAGGAGAAAAACTTATTTTTACCAGCGATATTCTTAAAATCGCGTCGCGACGAATAAAAATCACGACGTGACGAATAAAAATCACGACGCGACGAATAAAAATCACGACGTGATTTAAAGAACCAACCATAATAAAAACACTTTCTAACCCACGAAAACGAACTTTTTCCTAAGGCTTTTCAAACTTTTCATGCCGATTTCAGTACTTTCCACAAAAAGTCCTATTAATAAATTAGGCATTAAAAATGCCTCCCAACACAATATTTCGCCCGTTTTCATGTTTATAATGTAAAAGCAAAAGAACAATCATAACAAACAAGACAATGCATACAAAAGAAGAAAAACTCGAGGCATTCGGACGCCTTCTCGACGTGATGGATACCCTTCGCGAAAAGTGTCCTTGGGACAGAAAACAAACCAATCAAAGTCTCCGACCTAACACAATCGAGGAAACCTACGAACTCTGTGATGCCCTCCTCAAGGAAGACGACCTCAACATCTGTAAGGAATTGGGCGATGTTCTGCTCCACATCGTGTTCTATGCAAAGATCGGACAAGAGAAAGAAGCATTCGACATTGCCGATGTCTGCAACAAACTTTGCGACAAACTCATCTATCGCCATCCACACGTTTACGGAACAACCGAAGTGAGCGGCACCGAAGAAGTGCTCAAGAATTGGGAACAACTGAAGACAAAGGAAAAGGAAGGCAACAAAACCGTCCTCAGTGGAGTTCCAGATGCACTGCCATCAGTAATCAAAGCCGATAGAATCCAAGAAAAGGCAAGCAATGTAGGATTCGACTGGGAAAAGGCAGAAGACGTTTGGCCAAAGGTAAAGGAAGAGATTGGAGAATTCGAGGCAGAAGTGGCAAACATGGACAAAGACAAGGCCACACGCGAATTCGGCGACCTCATGTTCAGCCTCATCAATGCCGGCCGACTCTACCACATCAATCCCGACACAGCCCTCGAACTCACAAATCAAAAGTTCATCCATCGCTTCAACTATGTAGAACAAGCCGCAAAACAGCAAGGCCGCTCCATCAAGGACCTCACCCTTGACGAAATGGATGCCCTTTGGAACGAAGCAAAGACAAAGGCATAAAGCAAACCTGCTTATATATTCGACGGGAATAAACAATCAACCTACTATTGCATTATTCCTGTTTCATTATCCCAACGTATGGCCTTTCGCTGTACGTTGTGATATTTTTTACCCCCATTTATACGCCAAGCCACATTCAAAACCACCATATTGCCCTCATCTTTACTATAGGACGATACCACTTTATGCAAATATCGGTTCAGGATTTCTGTCTTATCTTGTCTGTATTTATTGTCGAATGGATTCTGCCAAGTCAAAGAAAACTGGCAATTGCCCAATCGATAAGATGCCTGAACATTGACATGATAACCCGAACATCCTTTTGTCTCACCCTCCAAGAATCGGTTCCCATTGTCGGCGGACAATGAGAAAGAGAACTTATCGAAATAGGCATCAATGCCAGTTTGAACGATATACGACGTGTAGCAATGAGTATAATCATCGCCGAAATTAAAGCAACGGAACAAACCTCCCATTCCCATCACACTCAAATGCTCTGGAACCAACCAATAGTTGGAATAAGCCTGAAGGAGGAGAACCTCGATTCGCTTCTGATTCTTCTGCGAATAGAGGAACCTATCATCGGAAGTTCGTTCATAAACGGCCATATTTGGATAAGGATGAGAATCATAGAAAATGCCAAATGACGATTGCAAACGATTGCCCGTATATGAAAGCCTCATTGTATTATCAAGCACTTTGTTGGGCGTAATATCCGGACTTCCAACCGTCCATTCCATACTGTTTTTGCGTATCATCGCATCACTTATCATCGCAACCTGTGAAACATGTTCCCGCTGTTCGAATATGTATTGCAACTGCAAGGCATTTGTCAGAGAATAAGTT
This sequence comes from Bacteroidaceae bacterium, assembly GCA_024398435.1. GTDB lineage: Bacteria > Bacteroidota > Bacteroidia > Bacteroidales > Bacteroidaceae > Colivivens. The sequence continues at coordinate 11,758 of JAKSJD010000005.1, forward strand.
ATCGTAGCCTTTGGGCGGAAAAGCCAGAAATGATACTTATGGTTTTCCTGTGAATAATGCAAATACGAAAGGCCAAGACCTGCCGAATAGCCGAATGCCCCTACCCTTCCTTTAAGTTCTGAGAACGCATAACTATTGCTCGTTCGAATCTTGTTGCAGGAAGATACATCTCGCGAATAAAGGTTTTCCGTATATTTCTGCATATGATTAATGCCTGCGGAAAAAGTTGATGATGGCAATTTCAATTCGTACACAGCCTCACTATTCAAGCTAAATACCTTTCCATCCACATCATAATTATATGGAACAATCTCTTTCGTTGCATAAGCCGACTTTGTTCGAATATACGAACCTGTTGCATCAATGGTCAGAGATTGCCTATCATTCAGCTTTCGGAAATAATACAAATCCATTGCAGGGCTTATTCCATGCGTCTTTACATTATGGAACGCCTCGTACGAATCATTGCCATCATACACCGGCATTCTATGATTATCCGTAGGAGTATTGTCGAAATACGTTCTGAAAGTTGATTGAAACACATACGAAGATGAATCAGCCAAACTATACTTCAATTGCACATTATTATATATATTCTTATACCTAGAATACAAATCGTCCCTCACAACATGCTTGACCGAAGCATCATTAAGCGTATAATCTGCAATCTCCGAGGTTTGGTTTCCTTTTGAATCAGTATACATGCCATCATAACTGAGGTCAAACCTACTTTTTCCCGAGTTCCATCCACCGAATACAGTTCCATACAACATTGTTGAAGTCAATGCTGAAGTCAAGTCACAACCAACCGAATAACCTTTTGCACTATTATCAACAATAATATCAACCACATAAGCTATCCCTTCACCATACCTCACTCCTGGATTGTCGATGAAGTCAATCCGCTTGACATCCATAGGCTCAAGCGAAATCATATCAGCCACAGAAGCAACTATTCCGTTGATTCGAATCTGTATACCGCCACGTTCATCAATGGCTGTTACAGAATGGGAAACTTCATCCACACGAATATTTGGCAGAGAAAGGCGACGAAGTAATCCATAACCATTAGTTGAAGCTTCCTTTTGTTCAACCTTTGGATAAATCGACATTCCATCTACTTTCCTAACAACTTGTGCAGCATTAACCACAACTTCACCCAAATCAACATTGACATCCTCGCTTTGAGCAAAGGAACCGAGAGCCATTAAGGCCATTACAAAACATAGACATTTGTGTTTCATACCTTTCATAAATAATAAAAAATGAACGTGCAAAGGTATGAAAGGTATGTGATGCAGCCAAATAATTCGACTGACATTTATCTGACATCTACATCACATAAATATGACAATCAGCCAACTACCTGTGTTTCAAGATGTAAGCCCGTCCCCTATCCGACTCAATATTCAAATCACCATGTGCCTTGATTATTGGTTTTATACGTCGAATCAATGTATAAAGTGTTTCGGAAGCATCTGGTTTGTTAGGCCAAAGCGCATCACAAATTTCTTGCTTCGACAACATTTTCTTATCCGATTTATAAAACATCTCCATCAGTTGCTGTTGCATTGGAGTAAGATGAACATAATCAACATGTCCATTATCCACAGAATAGAAACGGCAATCTTTTGGCACGAACATCATATTCCCATACAAAACACTATCTCCAAACATTGCCACAGCCCTTTGAGGATCGCGCCTGCGAAGATACAACACACTTGCAACGCCCCACAACACCGATAATATTAGCAACAAAGTAGATGCTCTTTGGTCGGACAAAGAAAATATCTTTCTGGACGAGCAACCAGAATGTGCTGTCATGACATACTGACTCTTCCCGTTTCGTTCCTGCAATTCCATAGCCAAATATGCAGTGTCACGAACTGCCACATTCTTTATGTTATTCCTATAAACACTAATGGTATCAGCATCTATAACATAAGAACTGCGACCTTTCATCGTTGTATTCAAAGCATTGTTTATATCAAGTTCAATACAATACGACGTTTCATTATAACTAACTATACCTGTAATTAGTGAACTCATTGCTAAAACAGCAAATACCACAATAGCACATATTGGTTTCATTGTTCTTTAAGTTTGTTTTTGCAAATATAGTCAATTTACCCCAATAGCATAAATTCTATTTAGAATTATTAACACACAAACCCCGAAAAACAAAATAAGGTGTACCGATTGGCACACCTTATTAATTATATATTATGTAAGACTTATGCTTACTTAATCAAATACTTCTTACCGTTCTTGATGTAGATTCCGCTTACAGGATTCTTTACACGACGACCTGAGAGGTCGAAGATGAGATTCTTGTTAACGCGTTCTGTTGGAGCAGTGATGTGCTCGATTGCATCTGGAAGGTTTTCCTGAGTGTAAACACCTACTGAGTAGAGGTAAACATTCTTACCAATATCCTTTGTGTAACCGAATGTATGCTCTGTTTCTGTCTCGCCTACCTGACAAGGTTCGCATACGCTACCAGTGCTTGTAGTATAAACTACATATTCACCATACTGTACGTTTGGAACGATGATTGTTGCATGGTTAGAGTTGTTGTACAAACCATGGTTGCCATCATTGAGAAGTGCACCATTAGTGAAGATAGCAGTATTTGACCAGTGGTCAGGATAAGTGCCACCGTAAGAGTTTTCATATACGAATCCATCATGGAAGAGGTCTGTCAAGTCGCCTGCATATTCGAATGTGTAGACGATGCTGTCCTGACCTTCTGAACCTACAACAGTTTCTTCAAATCTGTTGAGAGTCTGCCAGTGACGACCAGCCTGACGAGTGTCGAGTTCATCCCATCCGAAGTAACCGAATACTGGTTCTGCCTCATCTGGACATTCACCATCGAGATACTGCTGACGAGTGTACCATGTAGTGTCGTTTGCAACTGAGTCAGCAACGAATGCACTTTCAACCCACTGGTGGTCAATCTTTTCAATCTGTTCCTGTGTAAGGTTAACGAAATCCCAGAAGTAAGATCTTTCACTATCTTCGCCTATTGGCTTAACGAAGAACTCTGTACCTTGTTCGAGAACTGTGATTTCCGTTTCTGCTGGTTCATAACCTTCAGCTTCAACTACGACCTTGATAGACAGAGCAGCTGATACTACATCGCCAAGAGCATATTCAGTTGTTGGGAAGTCGCCATCAATAGTTGTAGTGATTGTATATTCTTCACCACAAAGAGTATTGTTAGTCCAACCAATTTGATAGTCGCGGTCAACACCATTCATACCTACAGGAGTGAGAGTTGGAGCATTGAGGTAGATTTCACCAATCTGATAAGCCATTTCTGTAACATCAGAATAAGCACCTTCTACAGAGATTGTACGAGCCTTAACTGTGATGTATCCGTCGCCATCTTCGTCTTCAGCTTCAGTGATTGTGATGTATGCCTCCTCGCCAAGAGATGTATCATAGCAGAAGTCGCCCCATTCACCTCCGTACTGAACAGCTTTCTTCTTGTAGATGGTGTCTACTTGCCATACGATTTCTTCGCCTTCTTCGCCTTCGATAGCAATAGAGTCGATGCGCTCTATTTCGTCAGTTTCTTCGAGGAAGAGTGGTTCACTACCATCGAGAGAATAATATGTAAGAACTTCATTGTTGAATGTAGAAGTACCTGGCTTGATGCCGATACGACGGTCCTTACCATAAACACCCTTCATACTAAAGATAGGAGCAGAGACTGCTTCTGCATCGTTCTTGTCAGACCAAATCTGCATACGCCACATTCTTGTAGCAGACTTACCATTGAACTTAGCATAAAGCCATCCGTTGCTTTCTGGATTTACCTGGAAATAGCGGAATGTGTCGGCTGTTCCTTCACCGCTTGCGATTTCCTGCAAAGCATGGATGCTGTCAGTGATTTCATAAACCTGAAGAGGATCTGTCATTGTATCAGCCCAACCTGTATTGGCGTTACAAGCCGTACTGCTTGTAACAAACTGAACAGGATCGTTGTTAGAAAGGTCGAATACGATAATCTGACCTCCACGGAGACCGTTCATTGCTATCCAGCGTTCGTTCTTTGTAGAGATAAGACCATTTGATCCTGGATTACAAACGATTCCATTGCCAGTCAACTGCAGATAGAACCATTCCATTCCTTCGTTTGTACATTGGTTGATGCTGTAATTATTGAGCTTGATACCATTTGATTCGGCACTTGTGTAAGACAATACATCAACACCAGAACCCATTTCATAACCTTCTGGACAGAAAGAAACACCATTGACTGTTCCTGCATACCAGTCGACATCCTTTTCGAGACGATAACCCATTTCATCGAGGGTTGCGTTCTCTTCTGTCATTGTGCCTTGAGCAAATGCCATAGAAGACATAAGCACTGCACTTAACAAAGCGTAGAATTTCTTCATAAGCTAATAATTGAATTTATATGATTAATAATATTAAATGAATTAAAACAATTCCAATAGTTATAATGTGTTACTTTAGCAAGTCATCAAGGAAATCATCAAGTTCCTTATCCAGTCCCTTCAAAAGATCTGACGAAACTATCACAGTATCATCATCAACAAGATAGAGTTCTTCTATCGTTTCCTTCTCTTCATCTTCGAGGACAAACGAGAAAGGCTTTGAGATTCCCACATTGTCAAATGCCTTTTCATCCGACATTCGATGCAAGAGGGAATGAAGAGCAGGAGCAACCACGCCTACAATCTCAGAGCTATCAACATCGACCCATTCTTCCACAGTGGCGCGAGCCAACTCCACATCCTCGTCATCATAAAGTGTGACGATGCCAGAATCCTCATCAAGATGCATATGGATATCGGTAATCACCTCAAAATCCTCATCATGCGTGAAGTTGTCCATTGCCTGTTTGATGGCAGATTTGAGTTCCAAAACAGAATCGCTGTTGAGTTCCATATCTATCAATTATTATGATTTTGCATTGCAAATATAGCAAACATTGACGAACATTGAGAGAAAAATATAGAAATATTGATATTTAATAGTATAAAATTGTCCTTTATCTAGTAATTTTCACTTTTTGCATAGCAAATAGTACAAAATAAGTTTACTCGCGAGCCAAGTGCATTAGATGCACAGCAACGAGTGCTGCAGTCTCCGTACGAAGGCGACTTTTACCAAGACTAACGCTCACAAAACCAGCTTTCTCAGCTGCCTCAACCTCTTCCTGACTGAAATCTCCCTCGGGTCCAATCATGACGAGGATATCTTCATCCAAATTGTCGGTTGTGGAGAAAAGCAAATCCTTCAAAAGAGGCAGCCCTTCTTCATGGCAATGGCAAATGAATTTGCGGCCGGTATGAGGAGTTTCGATGAATGTTTTGCAATCTGTCATTTCCGAAAGTTCAGGCAACCAAGCCTTATGGCTTTGCTTCATTGCCGAAACAAGAATCTTTTCTATGCGTTCATTCTTTATTGTTCTTCGTTCCGACCACTGGCAATTGAGGAATGTGAGATGGTCGAATCCTATCTCCGTTGCCTTTTCTGCAAACCATTCCGTACGGTCCATATTCTTCGTTGGCCCCATTGCCAAATGAAGTTTTCCTTTCCATGCCCGCTGTTGAGGCATTGTTTCGAGAATGCGATAAAGACAATGCTTTCGCGAAGCATCAGTGATTTCGGCACGATAAAACGAGCCACATCCATCCATGAGGAATATTTCGTCGCCTCTGTTTAGGCGAAGAACACGAACTGCATGTTGGGTCTCTTCGTCAGGAAGAATGCCTGTCAGTGGTTCGGGGGTGTAGAAAAATCGTACCTCTTTCATCTTTTCAGTCAATTGATTGAATATAATTGAAGAACAAATCCAATGCCTGTTGGGCAAAGTCGTCCTGAATTTCTGTTCTGTTCTTTTTGTTGCTCGCTACCCTAAACTGCTTTCCCTCATTGGCCGAGCCTACAGAAACATAAGCAGTTCCGACGGGATCGACATCAGTTCCACCTGTAGGACCAGCAAAGCCTGTGATAGAAATGGCATAATCGGCTTGTAGCAATTGGCATACTTTCACTCGCATCGACTCGGCTGTTTCAGGGCTTACCACACCAAAAGTGTCGATTGTTTCGGATGGCACTTTCAGAACAAGTTCCTTGATTTCTGTTTGATAAGTCACAACTCCACCCCTGAAATATTCCGAACTACCAGAAACCGAAGTCAACAAGGCTGCAATTCGCCCACCCGTACAACTTTCGGCCGTGACGAGGGTTTTGCCTTTCGAAATCAATATTTTCTGTATCTGTTCTGCTTTCATTGCAAATGTTTGTTTCCGGTTCAAGGTTTCAAGTTCAATGTACTACATTCTTGCAAAGGCTGGAGCATCTATTGGGCAGAAGTCGTTGTCGAGGAATTTGTAGTAGCCCGTTATGCCTATCATTGCGGCATTGTCGGTTGTGTAACTGAACTTTGGGATGTAAATGGTCCAGCCATAACGTTCAGCATGGTCGCGAAAGGCATTGCGAAGACCATTGTTTGCAGAAACTCCACCTGCAACAGCCACATGCTTGATACCAGTATCCTTCACTGCCAGACGAAGTTTCTTCATAAGAATGTCGACAATTGTCTTTTCGAGCGAAGCTGCAAGGTCTTCCTTATGATGCTCGATGAAGTCGGGATCGTCCTTCAACCAATCACGAAGTGAATAGAGGAAAGAAGTCTTAAGACCAGAGAAACTGTAATCATATCCAGGGATGTTTGGCTTTGCAAACTGATAAGCCTCTGGATTTCCCTGACGGGCCAAGCGGTCGATGATTGGACCTCCCGGATAACCCAAGCCCATTACCTTAGAGCATTTGTCGATTGCTTCGCCTGCTGCATCGTCGATGGTTTGACCAAGAATCTCCATATCATTGTAGGCATTGACCTTGACAATCTGCGAATTGCCTCCACTTACAAGAAGGCATAGGAATGGGAACGGTGGCTGACTGTGGTCGTCCTCGCTTTCACGGATGAAATGGGCCAGGACATGACCATGAAGATGATTGACATCGACCATCGGAATGCCAAGAGCCCTTGCCAAACCCTTTGCAAAACTTACACCCACAAGAAGGCTTCCCATAAGGCCGGGACCGCGAGTGAAGGCAATGGCAGAAAGTTGTTCTTTCTCCACTCCTGCACGTTTCAGGGCTTGGTCGACAACAGGAACGATGTTTTGCTGATGTGCTCTGCTGGCAAGTTCTGGTACTACTCCACCATAAGCCTCATGAACAGCCTGACTTGCGGTAACGTTCGACAGAAGGATTCCATTCTTCAAAACGGCTGCCGAAGTATCGTCACAACTGCTCTCAATTCCTAAAATATATATGTCTTGCATTGTCTTTTTCTTTTAGTGTGTCAGTATCTCAAGACCTGTTTCGGTCATGAGGAATGTGTGTTCCCATTGGGCACTTGGCGAATAGTCCTCGGTATAGACGGTCCATCCGTCTTCTTCATCGATTACGACTTCCCAATCACCCATGTTTATCATTGGTTCGATGGTGAAGACCATTCCCGGAACGAGAAGCATTCCTGTGCCTTTCTTGCCGTAATGTTCAACGTCTGGCTGCTCGTGGAACTTGTTGCCCACTCCGTGTCCGCAAAGGTCGCGAACCACTGTAAAGCCGTTCTTGTGAGCATGTTTCGCAATGGCATTGCCCATATCTCCGACGAATGTGTATGGTTTGCACACTTCCATTCCCACTTCGAGGCATTCCTTTGCCACCTTGACCAATCGTTCCTTCTCTGGAGTTGTCTGTCCCATGATGAACATGCGGCTTGCATCGGCATAGAATCCGTCAAGAATCGTGGTCACATCTACATTCACGATGTCGCCTTCTTCGAGGAATTCGTCCTCGCTTGGAATGCCATGACAAACCACATCATTGCGGCTAACGCACACACTCTTTGGGAAGCCCTCATAGTTGAGAGGAGCTGGAATGCCACCGTGACTTACGGTAAATTCGTGTACCAATCGATTGATTTCCTCGGTCGACATACCGATTCGGATGTTCTCGGCCACCATATCGAGCACGGCTGTATTGAGAACGCCAGCCTTGCGAATGCCTTCAATCTGTTCGGGAGTCTTGATGAGGTCACGACTAGGACAGAGCTTGCCCTTGTTTTGGAACGAAAGTATAATCTTATCCATCTCTGTAAGGGGTTGTCCCTTCAATGGATGCCAGTTTCTTGGATTTCTGTTAAACACGTTATTCATTAATGTATGTGACGCTTAAAATATTTTGCAAAAGTAGTGAAAAAAAGTGAAACTGAGCGTGTGTTTCCCTATTTTTTCTTGTTTTTGGCTTAATAGCCAATGGTCTTTCCTTTGTTTGCCAACTCCACTTGCCTATTGACAAAACTTTCCGCGCCTTGCCCTATTTTGCTTTTCTCCTTGCTCTAAAAGTTGTTTCTCATGGCTTCAAAAGTAAAATTATGCACATTGCGGTAAATAATTATGTCAATATTATTAATAATTATGTGCATTATTAATATTAATTATGTACAATATTTTACTTTTACACCTATAGAAAACATAAAATATTCCTATAGAAAAAGGAAAAGTGAGCCAGTTGTTTTAGGTTTTTATCCAATGCTTTGACCATAAAACACAAAAAAGCCCATCCACGAGGGACGGGCTGATTCTATTCATTGAAGTTGTAATCTGCTACTTCTTCCAGTTAGAAATCCACTGCTTCCAATCTACATTTTCGAACATTGGAGCGAATTCAACCTTTGTGTCAGCATCCTTGCCAAGAAGGAACTTGTCGATGTAAGCCTCAAGAGTTGCTACATCTTGCTGAGGGAACTGGCAGTGGCCGTGGCCGCCGCGAATGGCAAAACCTACTCGATCTTCAATTCCGAATGTGCGGTAAACTTCCTTTGTAGCCTGCATTGAAACGTAACCAGATTCGTCAGCCAACCACTTATAGTCAGGATTTCCGAAGAAAAGGAGTGCGCGAGGGCAAACCAATGCTCCGAGTTCGTGATGGTCGATTGGGAAACGGTCAATATCCTTTTGGCTGAAGTTGGTCTTCAAGCTCTCAAAGAACCAAGAATAGTTGGTATTGTAAGAGCGTTCAACCTCTCCAAGAGTCTCTGAATAACGCCAAGAAGCAATACCGCCACCACCTGATTCCTGTGGGATAACGAGTGCGATTCGTTCGTCAAATGCACCGGCATAAAGTGCTGCCTTACCAGCCCAAGAGCAACCAGAGATTGCAAGGTGCTTTGTGTCAATCTTTGTCTTTTCAGGACCGAGAAGCTGCAAACCATCGATGATTCGGCTTACACCCCAAGTCCAGAAGCAATAAGAACCGTTGGCTTCGAGTTCTGGGAAGAGGCGGTTGATTGGTTCAGAACCACGCTTCTGAGTGTGAGAAGTAACGTCGAACACATTAATATTAATAATAGCGCATCCACGATCCATGAACGACTTCACTGGCAAGCAATTGCTGATGCCCAACAAAGCAGGACAAGGACCTGTTGCATTCTCAGGATACTGGATAAAAGCAGTGAGAACCATTTCCTGACCGTTGTGCTTAACTGTAACGGAAAGTCTGTTGTTCTCGAGATTTGCAGTTACGCTTTCCTTACCAGCAGATGGGAACATACCGATTTCATAATATTGGAAAAGATATGAAATCTCACTTCTGTGCTTTTCCCAATCCTTGAACTTTGTAGAACGCTTACCGTTTTGGAAACGGAAAGGATCTGGGAGATTGTGAAGAGTTGGCAACTGAGCCACTTCCACCTTCTTAGGTGCGGCAAAATCCTTACCCATGTTCTGCTCCTCATACACATAAGGAATCTGAGCAAAGGCACAAGTCGACTGCATAAGAAGCATCAAACCTGTAATAGATGCAGTTAATTGTAATTTTTTCATATTTTTAATTGTTTTAATAAAAGATTCGTGGCAAAGATAGCAATTATTTTACAAATCATTGTCCTTAATTCATAATTATTTTATACTTTTGCATTGAAATCAATTCAAAACCAAGATGAAACGAATAATCACATCAATTATTTCCGCACTTGCCATTACAGGCTTTATCAGTTGCGGAGGAAATACTGAAACAACGGAACAAACTGACTCCATTCAAAGCGAAGCCGATCTCATGAACACGATTCAATCGATGGAAGAATACGGCAACAATGGCACAATCGAAGTGAATGGCAGCAAATATTCCTACTACTTCACCTTCAGCAACGACCAAAATCTGCCTGTCATCACCAATCACGAAGGTTACCGCTACTACGACAATCAGGTGGAACTGGCAATCTATCGCGGAACAGGCAAAAGCGAGGATATGGTCTACAACCACGTATTCACGAAAGAATCGTTCAAGAGTCTCATCCCAGAAGGCGACTACAGCAAGTCGGCTCTCGTGGGATTCAACTACAACTATATGAATATCGACAAGCACGACCGCTTCTATTTCATTGCAGCAGTTGGCGACCCTGACGAATCTTCCGACCTTCTCCATACCGTTGGCATCAGCATTTCCACTTCAGGAGAAGTATCTACCCAAATCGTAACTGATATTGATACCGAACCAATAAGCGACGACCTCAACATCGACCCATCCGAAGATGCGGCTTAAGGCCTCTTATGGTTCAGTGTCGCAAAGTTTTGCTTTGCAATAATTTATTGGATTTACCAAAACTATTATATCATGAACAAGAAACAATTAATGCTTTTACTCCTGCTTGTGATGACATTCACCACAGGTATGGCTCAGCAACGAAGGGCAGTCTCAATCTTAGGCGACTCCTACTCTACATTCCAAGGCTATCTTCAGCCAGACACAAACTATGTATGGTACTTCACACGTCCAATTCAAGGCACAGATGTGAAGAGTGTTACCGAAACTTGGTGGCATAAGTTCATCAAGGACAATGGCTATAAGCTTTGCGTGAACAACTCTTTCTCTGGTTCCACAATCTGTAACACTGGCTACAACAAGGAAGACGTCACTCGCCATTCATTCCTTGCCCGCATGAACAAACTTGGATGTCCTGACATCATCTTCATCTTCGGTGGAACAAACGACAGTTGGGCTCACTCCCCTATCGGCGAATACAAGTACGACCAATGGACAAAGCAAGACCTCTTCTCTTTCCGTCCAGCAATGGCCTACATGTTGAAGGACATGATCGAACGCTATCCAAATGTTGAGATTTACTTCCTTCTCAATTCCGAACTCGACGACAATGTAAACGAATCAGTTCGCACAATCTGCAAGCACTACAACGTGCCTCTCATCGAACTCCACGACATCAAGAAAATCAGTGGACACCCATCTGTAGAGGGAATGGCAGCCATTTCCGACCAAATCACAGAATTCATGCGTCAGCAGAGAAGCCAGCAACAGCAAGCCCGCAGAGCAAACGGTGGAATGCAACGCAACGGAAATGCTCCTCGCAACAGATAATACCCTATTCGACTGACACATATATATTATTATTAAGAAAGCAAACATCATGAATAAATCAACAGCAATCATTGCATCACTTGTAGCTTTGAATCTTTGTCCAATGCAGATACAGGCTAAGGACATAGAAGTGAACACACCAAACACCACCCTTCTGCTCAAAGCCGAAGAAGGAACAGAACTGCACATCAGTTATTACGGTTCGCGCATCAATTCTGTTGATGAAGTTTATGATGCCTATAGTCTGTGGGAACAGGCTTATCCTGCTTTCGGTGCCGGATGTACTGAAATCACTTGCCTAAGCGTTCAACATAGCGACGGCAATATGAGTACAGAACTGAAAGTGACTGGTTGGGAAGAATCGCAAGAAGCGAACGCAGTGGTTTACACCATTCACACAAAAGATGCTTTCTACGATTTCAATGTAGATATTATCTATAAGGCATACCAAAACTGCGACGTGATTGAAACATGGAGCATCATTCGCAACAACGAGAAGAAACCTATAACAATGCTCCAATATGCAAGTGGTTTCATGCCAATACGCCAAGGCGAGTGTTGGGTTTCACACGAACACGGGGCTTGGGCAGCAGAAGCACAAATCACCGAACAGCCTTTGACAGAGGGAGTGTTTGAGATTCACGACCTCAGTGGAAACCGCAATGCAATGACCAGCCGTCCTAACATCATGATTTCACTTGATGGCAAACCACAGGAAAACCAAGGCCGAGTGATGGGTGCCGTTCTTTGTTGGCCAGGCAACTTCCGAATGACCATCGACACTCAGGGAAAGTCTATCCATCGATTTGTTGCTGGCATCAACGAAGCAAACTCTCAATATACACTTCAGAAAGGCGAATCGTTCACCACTCCATCTCTTGCCTTTGCCTACAGCAATGAAGGAATGGGAGGTGTAAGCCGAAATCTACATCGCTGGGCAAGGAAGAACGGCAAGGTACACAATGGTGAAGCCTTGCGAAAGACATTGCTCAACTCATGGGAAGGCGTTTATCTCAATGTCAGCCAAGATGCGTGTGAGAAAATGATGGACGGACTGAAAGAGATTGGAGGAGAACTCTTCGTTTTGGACGATGGATGGTTTGGCAACAAATACCAAAGAAGCGTCGACAACTGCGCATTGGGAGATTGGGTGACAGACACACGCAAACTGCCAAACGGCATTACTGCATTGGAGAAATCAGCCGCAAGCAGAGGTTTGAAGTTCGGTATATGGATTGAACCGGAAATGGTCAACACAAAGAGCGAACTCTACGAAAGCCATCCAGATTGGATTGTATGCCATCCTAACCGCCAGCCATTAATGGGACGAGGCGGCACACAGCTTATGCTCGATATGGCCAATCCTAAGGTACAGGACTTTGTATTCGGTGTAGTGGATAATCTGATGAAGGAAACTCCGAACATCTATTATATGAAGTGGGACTGCAACTGTGAACTCCACAACTATGGAAGCTACTATCTCAGTGGCGACAAGCAAAGCCATCTGTATGTTGATTTCCAACTTGGATTGTTGAAGACTCTTGAACGCATCCGTGCTAAATATCCTGATTTGGTCATTCAGTGCTGTGCAAGTGGTGGAGGTAGAGTCAACTATGGATTGATGCCTTACTTTGATGAGGTTTGGGTAAGTGATGATACCGATGCCCAGCAACGCCTTTTTATCCAATGGGGCACAAGCATGTACTTCCCTGCTTGTATTATGGCACAGCATGTAAGTGCAAGTCCAAACCACCAGACTGGTCGTCAGATTCCACTCAAGTTCCGTTTCGACGTTGCAATGACAGGCCGACTCGGTATTGAGATGAAACCAAGCGACTTCACTCCACAGGAGATGCAGTTTGCAAAGAATGCAATGCAGACTTACAAGGATATCATCCGCCCTATCGTACAACAAGGCGACCAATGGCGACTTATCAGTCCATACGAAGGCAAAGGTTTCTGCTCGGAGATGTACCTAAATGAAGGACGTACAGAAGGTGTATTCTTCGTTTACAAGTTCGAACAATATATAGACATGTTCCGTCCTCGTTTCTACTTTGCCGGACTTGATGCCAATGCACAGTATCGCCTCACAGAGATTAACCGCGAACAAAGAAGAGGCGGTGACCATTGGGAAGGAAAGACCATCAGCGGTAAGTTCCTAATGGAGAACGGCATTGAGATTGCTCTCAACGGATTGTTCGACAGCAAGGTTATTCACATTGAGAAGCAATAAGAGTAGCAATAGGCTATAAGTTTCACCACTTAAGGTTTTAGTCTTACAACAAAAAAATAAGGTGCATCGCAATTGTGATACACCTTATTTTATTATTTATACGTTTGATTAGTTGTTTTCAGGACGGAGCTGACGAACAACTTCTGCAGTGCGCCACATTTCACTTTCGCGAAGAGCCTTGAGTTCTGCCTCGAGCTTTACACGATAATCTGGCTGACTGTTGGAATCGATTGAAATCTGAGCTTCGTTACCACACTTAACAGATGCATAAAGCTTTTCAACTACAGGTTTGATTGCATCGTGGAAAGGACCCATCCAGTCGAGGGCGCCACGCTGAGCAGTTGTTGAACAGTTAGCATACATCCAATCCATACCCTTTGCAGCAAAGAGAGGCATAAGGCTCTGTGTGAGTTCCTCAACTGTCTCGTTGAATGCTTCAGAAGGAGTGTGACCGTTCTCACGAAGAACTTCATACTGAGCAAGGAGAAGTCCCTGGATTGCACCCATGAGTGAGCCACGTTCACCTGTAAGGTCACTTGTAGCCTCACGCTGGAAAGTAGTTTCAAACAAATAACCAGAACCGATACCGATACCGAGAGCAAGTGTGCGTTCAAGAGCACGTCCTGTAGCATCCTGATATACAGCATAAGATGAGTTCAAGCCACGACCTTCAAGGAACATAGTACGGAGAGATGTTCCAGAACCCTTAGGAGCAACCATGATAACGTCGATATCGTCAGCAGGAACACAACCAGTGCGGTCGTTCCATGTGATAGCGAATCCGTGAGAGAAATAGAGAGCCTTACCAGGAGTGAGGTACTTCTTGAGTGTAGGCCATACAGACATTACGGCTGCATCTGAAAGCAGACACATAACGATTGTACCCTTTTCTGCTGCTTCTTCGATTGAGAAGAGAGTTTCACCTGGTACCCATCCGTCAGCGATTGCCTTTTCGAATGTCTTACCCTGACGCTGACCAACGATTACGTTGAAACCGTTGTCGCGGAGGTTGCATGACTGACCAGGACCCTGAACACCGTAACCGATAACGGCGATTGTTTCGTTCTTCAATACTTCACGAGCTTTCTCGAGTGGGAACTCTTCGCGTGTCATTACTTCTTCGATGACACCGCCAAAATTCAATTTTGCCATAGTTTATATGTATTTAATGTTTGGATAATATTCTTGTTATTTATTTCTTTCTGCTTCGCGCTTAGCCAAATACACGTCGAGGTGTTCGGTAGTGCTTTGGGTTGTACAGATACGGCCCGAACGTGCAAACTGAAGTACTGCACCCGTCTCGTTGAGTGAGTTGTAGAGTTCGATAATGTCTTTCGTGCGACCGGTTTTCTCCACGATGGCATATGTTGGATTCACTTCAATGATTCGTCCGCTATGTTTACGCACAATCTTCGAAATTTCCTCATTCTTCAGGAGTACAGGAGTTGAAAGTTTGAAGAGAGATGTTTCGATGATGAATATCTCGTCGTCGGTGTAGTAGTGAGCCTGAAGCACGTCGATTCGCTTCTCAATCTGCTTCGTGAGCTGCTGCACCATCTGTTCAGTGCAATTGCATGTGATGGTGTATTTGTGGGCTCCCGGAGTGGAAGATGCACATACGTTGATACTTTCGATATTTACCTGACGTCGGGTGAATATAGCAGAAATCTGGGAAAGCAGACCAGGAGTGTTCTCTGAATATATCAACAAGGTGTAGAAATTCTCACATTTGCTAAAGTCTTTCTCCTTCAAGTTCGCACACTTACCGCATGTTTCACAATCCATAGTCGTATTTACTATTTTAACGATTTACGATTTACTATTTCTTTCACTTTATTTCGAGCAACATCTCATCCACATTGGCTCCAGGAGGTGTCATTGGAAGGATATTGTCTTCTTCGAGAACGGCACACTGCAAGAGATAAGGGCCGTCGGTTGATAGCATTCGCTGAATGGCTGCGTCAAGGTTCTCGCGTTCCACCACTGTCTCACAAGGGATATCGTATGCCTTTGAGATGAGTTCATAGTCGGGATTCATCATTGGAGTGAACGAATAGCGATGGTTGAAGAACATTTCCTGCCATTGGCGCACATTGCCGAGGAAATTGTTGTTGAGGAGGATAATCTTCACCGGAGCCTTCTGTTCCATGATTGTACCGAGTTCCTGAATGGTCATCTGGAGTCCGCCGTCACCTACGAAGAGGCATATTGTACGTTCTGGAGCACCGAATGTAGCACCTATTGCTGCAGGAAGGCCGAAGCCCATGGTTCCGCATCCGCCTGATGTGACTACGCTCCTACCCTTCGTAAACTTGAAGTAGCGGCAACCGAACATCTGGTTCTGACCAACGTCGGTCACGAGTACGCCTTCGTTGTTTGTGGCTTCCGTCACCTTATTGATTACTTCTGCCATCAGTATCGGACCTTTCTTTGGATGGATGGCCTTGTCGATGACTTTCGTATATTCCATTTCTGCATAAGGCTTGAATCCTTCAATCCACTCCTTATGACAGGCATTGCCTACCTTTTCTGTGATTGCTGCAAGTGTCTGCTTGCAATCTCCGAGCACTGCCACATCCACCTTCACGTTCTTATTGAACTCTGATGGGTCGATATCGAGATGTATCACCTTTGCCTGCTTTGCATAGGTGTTGAGGTTACCGGTTACGCGGTCGTCGAAACGCATACCAACGGCAATCAGGAGGTCGCACTTGTTGGTCATCACGTTTGGCGCATAGTTGCCGTGCATTCCGAGTCGGCCCACATTGAGTGGATGGTCGGTTGGAAGAGCCGACATACCGAGGAACGTACATCCAGCAGGTGCGTTAATCTTCTCGATGAACGTGCAAAGTTCGTCGCGTGCGTTGCCGAGTTCCACTCCTTGACCTACGAGTACAAGTGGGCGTTCAGACTTGTTGATAAGTTCTACCGCCTGTTCGATTGATTCAGCAGTTGGCTGTGGAGTTGGGTCGTAACTGCGAATGAAGTCCACCTTGGCTGGTTGGAACTCCACCTTTCCGGTCTGAGCATTCTTGGCAAAATCGAGGACTACAGGTCCGGGGCGACCGCTCTTGGCGATATAGAAAGCACGACTGACAGCCCATGCCACATCTTCTGCACGGCGAATCTGATAGCTCCACTTTGTGATAGGACTTGTGACATTCACCACATCGACCTCTTGGAAAGCATCAGTACCCAGCATGGCTGTTCCTACCTGACCGCAGATGACGACCATCGGAGTGGAATCAATCATGGCATCGGCAATACCGGTGATGGTATTCGTTGCACCTGGTCCGCTTGTCACGATGGCACATCCCACTCGACCTGATACGCGTGCATATCCTTGGGCTGCGTGTACTGCTCCTTGTTCGTGACGAACGAGGATGTGGTTGAGTGTTCGCGTGTGGTCGTAGAGTGCATCATACACTGGCATTATCGAACCTCCGGGATAACCGAACAATGTGGTTACGCCTTCGTTTTCGAGTGATCTCATCAACGCCTCTGCACCTGTTATCGTTTCCTTTGTCATATCTTATTGTTTCGTTGTTTTCTATTTTTTCCAGGAATTCTAGGAGCTCTAGGGATTCTAGGGTATCTAGGAAGCTAAAAAATCCTGGATTTCTATTCAATGATTCTGACGCCTCCCTTGTCGGCACTGCTTACGCTCTGAGCATAGGCGCGAAGCGACTTGCTGACCACTCTCTTGCGCTTGAGTGGCTGCATTGGGCGCGATGCAAGTTCTTCGTCGCTGAGACGCACGTTGATGCTACGGTTAGGGATGTCGATTTCGATGATATCGCCGTCCATTATCTTGCCGATATTGCCTCCCGAAGCTGCTTCAGGACTGATGTGGCCGATGCTGAGTCCGCTGGTTCCGCCTGAGAATCGTCCGTCGGTGATGAGTGCGCATTCCTTGCCCATGTGCATCGACTTGATGTAGGATGTTGGGTAGAGCATTTCCTGCATGCCAGGGCCTCCCTTTGGTCCTTCGTGAGTGATGACTACGACGTCGCCTTTCTTCACCTTACCACCGAGAATACCTTCGCAAGCGTCTTCCTGACTGTCGAAGACTACTGCCGGACCGGCAAACTTCCAGATGCTCTCGTCCACTCCCGCTGTCTTCACTACGCAACCGTCCTGAGCGATATTACCGAAGAGGATTGCCATTCCGCCATCCTTCGTATAGGCATGTTCGATATCGCGGATGCATCCGGTGGCGCGGTCCTTGTCGAGCGATGGGTATGTAGTGTTTTGCACTCCGAGTTTGTTGCAGAACACGTTGGCTGGAGCCGACGAATAGATGCGAAGTGCCTCTGGATCGATATTATCTTTAAGAATAGAATATGTGTCGATGTCCTGTTCCAATGTATGTCCGTTCACGCGCTTCACGCTTGTATCGATGAGTCCACCCTTTGCCAGTTCGGCGAGGATGCCCATCATACCACCTGCGCGTCCACACTCCTGCACGCTGTACATCTGAGTGTTTGGAGCCAACTTACAGAGGAACGGTGTCTTACGTGAGAGTTGGTCAATATCCTTCATCGTGAAGTCCACTTCGGCTTCCTGTGCCACAGCCAAGAGATGGAGCACCGTATTGGTGGAAGCTCCCATGGCTATGTCGAGCGTCATGGCATTGAGGAATGCAGTGCGCGATGCGATAGAACGAGGGAGAACGCTTTCGTCGCCGTCCTCATAGTATGCAAATGCATTCTTCACAATCTGACGAGCAGCCTCACGCATCAGTTCTTTGCGGTTGACGTGTGTGGCAAGGACAGTTCCGTTGCCTGGAAGCGACAGGCCGATGGCTTCAGTCAGGTTGTTCATCGAGTTGGCGGTGAACATACCCGAGCAGCAACCACATCCTGGACAAGCGCGGTTTTCAACCTCAGCCAGTTCTTCGTCGCTCACGGTCGTGTCGGCACCCTTGACCATGGCAGCGATGAGGTCGAGGTTCTCGCCCTTATACTTGCCGGCTTCCATTGGTCCGCCCGAAACGAAGATAGTTGGGATATTGAGTCGCATGCTTGCCATGAGCATACCAGGAGTTATCTTGTCGCAGTTGCTGATGCAAATCATGGCATCGGCCTTGTGGGCATTGACCATGTATTCCACTGAATCGGCAATGATATCACGGCTTGGAAGCGAATAGAGCATACCATCGTGTCCCATTGCGATTCCGTCGTCGATTGCAATAGTGTTGAATTCTGCAGCATAACAACCCATGCTCTCGATTTCTGCCTTCACGATTTGCCCTGCCTCATGGAGATGAGTATGTCCGGGAACAAACTGTGTGAACGAGTTGACAATGGCAATAATTGGTTTACCAAATTGTTCGCGTTTCATTCCGTTAGCCACCCAAAGGGCTCTGGCGCCAGCCATGCGGCGGCCTTCTGTGCATACAGCACTACGTAACCGATGTTTCATTTTGCATTTCGAATTATTTTGCAAAATTACAACAAATATGCGAATTGGCAAAGCTTTTTATCATAAAAATTGCTCTTTCGCCTGTCTTTTTGACATTCAGTCGGCAATTCACGCGCGTTTAAATACATATAAACAATATTTCAAGTATCGATTTGAGGTCATACAAAGCAACAAATTTACAGTTAGGGCGATAAAAACTTCACGTTTCCAATGAGGTTTGTTCGCGTTGCAAGGCCTACTACTTCGCGATGTTTCGTACCATTCCTCGCCCTCGGTTTTGTTTTCCACGATGCAAAGTTACGAATAAAATTTGATATAAGCAAATATTTTTATAAATATTTTAATATTTATAATTTTATCAAATAAAGAGCCATTTTTGTAAGGCAGGGATGGCAAGCAGCGGGTTTATCATAGGGATATACAGACTCACACTAACCTGAGGCAACCATATTTAAGGAAAAGACACGGCCCACAAAATTTGCACACAAAAGTGGTGACTGGTAACTTCGTTAATTGCGTGATAATGGGTTATAATATATAATATTATAACAGCTATTTTATAGAGATTACACCACCCAATAACAATTTAAAAGCATTCAAGTGGAATATTCATAAAATTGGAAAGTAAAAACTATTCAAGTCACCAGTCACCACTTTTGTGTGCAAAATCCCCATCTCCATATTTCACATACCATTCCCCAATCTTGCAATCCCCTCTTTGCAAATTGCCCACATTCTGCTAAATCTTTATAAATATTAAAAATATTTATAAAAAAGTTTGGTTATGTCAAATATTTATTGTATCTTTGTGGTGTGTTAGAAAAACACAGCAAAACAAGAGGCCTCGAACAGCTGAACAGAGTGCCACATTCAGCTAAACAAGACCTCTTAAACTGCTAAAATAAATCCGATATAATCAGGGCGTTTTCGACTTGTCTATTCGTTGACCGTCGACTTAAAAATTGTACATTGTACTTGGTAAATTGTACATGAACAGGCTCGTTGACTCGGCTTAATACTGCATCACGAGAGTACGGAGGAACGACTCGCCTACTGGGAGGAAGAGATCGTGACCGGCATCGTTGAGATGGGCAGTGTCGTTAGCCGACTGGAAATACTGACGGCGGAAAGCATCGTCGCGCACACGAATCACACATCTGTTGGAATAGTTGTCAAGCACTGGAACATTGTGAGCCTGACAAATCTCGCGGATTGAAGCAACCACTTGGTCGAAACCAGGACGGTCCACATACCATGGAGTGACATAGCCTATATGGCCCTTTGGATACTTCACACGAAGATTGGTGAGCAGATGGTCGAGACTGTCGCGGAATATCTGCAGATTCGTCTCATCCTTAGAAACGAACTCAGTATCGTTGTGACCTGCTATGATAAGCACGATATCTGCATCGTTGGTCATCTCAGTATAGCGTTCGCTGATAGCCTTACCGAAATTGCGGTCGGTACGATCCCATGCGATGGCACCACCATTGCGACCATAGTTGTTGTAGGTCATTCCGTGAGCCTTTGCCACCTTTGCATGCCAACTCTCGGACTTATCCTTGAGGTGATTGGCTACGTAGCTGTCGCCTATCACGTTCATGCGAAGCCCCTTCAATGGGTCGGCTTGCACTCTCTCGCCCAACACTGGCCATCCATCGGCATTGAACGACATCTTCTTGATGACGAGTTTCGATGCTCCGTTGTCGCCCTTCGAATAGCCATGTGCAAGGAAATACCACTGTCCGTCAATCTTGTAGTGAGCTGTATGACCTATGCCATAGAAGTAGTTGTCGGCCTGTGCCACGATATCGCCGCCACCGGCTGCCATATCCACTCCCTTGCTGTCGAGATAAGGTCCTTCTACCTTCTTCGAACGACCTACTGCCACCTTGTAGTTGCTGTTGACACCCTTGCAACAATAATCCCATGATACGAAGAGATAATAGTAGCCACCTTCCTTGATGATGAACGGAGCCTCGATAGCATTGGCACCGGCTGCAGGAGCCTGAGCCGCACGTGCCTTGTCTTCTTCAGAGAGCTGATTTGCCATATTGCGAGGGAGATATCGACGAGCCACTGTCTTCGACTCCCCTACAGGAGTCTTAAAGTCCTTCTGGAGTTTTACGAGTTGGATTCCGTCCCAGAACGAGCCCCATACAAGCCAAGGATTTCCTTTGTCATCTACGATGAGGTTAGGGTCGATAGCATTCCAATTGGTCTTGCCCTGTTCACTCTTGACCACCATTCCCTGGTCTTCCCACTTATAGTCGGGCGAATCGGGATTGAGTGTCTTGTTTGTACGCAAGCCGATGGCAGAACCGTTTCTACCGAAACTTGAACAACTGTAATACATGTACCACAAGCCATTGTGGAAAGAGATATCTGGTGCCCAGCATCCGCCGCGGAAACCAGGAACAGCTTCCATTGACCATTGAGGGGTTTCGGTCATCACTCGCGGTCCTTGCCTCCAATTGAGCATATCGTCGGAGACATTGCACCCGATTCCGGTTGTGAACAGATAGTACTTTCCGTCGCACACTGCCATCACTGGATCGTGAGCATCGGGATTAGTACCGTCGTAGAAGAATCGTGGGCGCTGCTGTTGTCCCTGTGGACGTGGACGTTGCTGTCCAAGGTTAGGTTGTTGTCCTGCTCCTGGTTGGGCAAGGACTGAAAGTGGCATACATAGCATACCAAGTGCTACTGGCAACCACTTTTGGTTGAAAAGTTTCTGTTTCATGGATAATTGAGATTTTATAATTACTTAATAAAAAGTTTCTTTACGGTTCCGTCGGTGTACTGAACAACGTATGCACCCTTGGTGAGAGTGTTGTTCTTCAATGCAGATGGCTGAAGTTTTGCTCCACTGATGGAATAAACCGACTTGACTTCTGCAGAGCCTTCCTTACCATACTTTTGGTCAACCTGGATATCGTTGATACCCACATCCTGAGGGTCGACGAGCATGATGCTGCGGAAGAGGTCGATTTCTTCCTGTGGCACCTTCAACTTATTGAGGAAGTAGTTTTCGAACTTTTCCTTGAGAGTTGCACCAGAGAGAGCCTGAATCACTGCAATTCGTTCCTGGATAGAACTCTTGACGCGTGTACCTGCTGGTGCAAATGACGTGAACTCATAGTCCTCATACATCTCTGCAAGCGACATTCCGAGAAGTCCTTCGAGAAGGAATGCGAAGAAACCTGTACGGTCGGCACCCCAAACACAATGGAAGTGAACGCCACGGCCTTCCTTGATGTGGCCGAGAAGATATTCGAATTCTTCCTTTACACGAGCCTGAGTCTCTGTATTGTTAAGGTCGGAAGCAAGATAATCGTTGGCACCTGCGAAGTAGTATGTATCACCATGAACGAAGTGGTAGCCAGAGATATTGGTCTCACGGTCCTTATCGTAGCCGTCCTTCCAACGAAGGTCGAGTTCGGCACCGATACCTACCACCTTCTTCAAATAGTCGAGGTCGGCCTCTGTAGCAGGGTGAGTACCGTTGACTTCACCGCCACGATAAACCAATCCATAGCGAACTGTCTTGCCATCGTCTGTTGTCCAACCACCAAGGTCACGCATATTGTAAACACTTGGAGCATAAATCATACGAAGAGGACCTTCAACTTCAAAGTCGCCTTTTGCTACCTCTTCATCATCAACAACCACTTGATAGCTATATGTATTACCAGGAATAAGGTTTGCAATATAGCAAGCACCCTGACTTGGACGGAAATACTGAACCATCGATTCGCCTTCATCGGCACCAGCTGCTGGGCGACGGTTCTTTGCTGTTGGCAATTCTCCTGATGTATTAACATTATACTTCACATAGGCAGTCTTCGCCCCTTCCTTCACTGATACAGGGATAACCACAGGACGAGGAATATCTCGACGGGCAGGAGCTGCATTCACATAGTTTGCCATGATAGAGGCCGAAGTCTGAGTGTAGCGAGCTGCTGTGAGATACTTGCGAGCCTTATAATTCTCGATATTTGCCGTGAAATACCAATATGACTCAGATGAAGCAACAGAGAATGCATACTTCGACGAAGCATAACTTGTATTGTTGAGATTAGTCACCTTCCAGTCATAGTCCTTATAGTTGCCGATGATGATTCCGCCATCCCATGTTACAGGAACTTGGTCTGGTTCGGTTGGCATTACCCATACATTGTCGACATGGAGATTCTCCATATCATTCTCAGCAACTACTACACATGGCATGTTGGCCTTAACATGGTCAACAGGATAAAGAGTGGCATCTGCACCTATCGCACTACCGACTTCATAAACTTCCTTGAACACTCCCTTTGGTACATCGAATGGAACCATGAGTGGAGTGAACTGACTTGCTGCGAACGACTTATTGAGAGTCACATTGGCAAGAACTGGCTGTGTTGCCTTGTAAGCTGTACCAGTGCTGAGAGTGAGGTCGGTTGGCTGACCATAGAGCAACTTAACATTGTCGATTGCAATCCAGTTGTATTGCTTTGTAGTTGGCTGAAGTTCGAAACCAAGAGTGAGGTCACCGTCTTCGGCTACATCAACCTCGAGGATATTCCAATAGTGGCCGAAACCGAACAGCTCATTAGCCATCGTAGTGGTCTTAGGGAATCCACGACCAAGAACATTTGTAGGAACATCATCAACGGTTGTGGTCTTGTAGCGTCCGTCTTCCATAATATTGATGACTGGCTTTGAGGCTTCACCCAAGAACATTGTTGCTGAGTTGTCGTCTTCAAGGTCGTACTCATAGCTGTTGATTGTTTCGTTGGTGCCTCTTGGACGGTAGAATGTCTGTGCCATCAATGTATAGTGACCTGCTGGCAGACCCTTCAACTCCTGAGAAACCTTATCACCCGACATCACATTATAGATTTCGACCATTCCTGGAGACATCCATTTGAGGTTGCCGCCATCTGAAGTCCAGCCATTTGCATTGGTATCGAATGTGTTGTTTGCAATGAGAGAAGTGAAATCGAACTGACCGGTTGCAGTCGAACCGTTCTTCAAGATGTCCATAAATGCAGCCTTAACCTCTGCAACCAAAGCCTCAACTTCCTTCTTTGAAGCCTTTTCTTCGGCAAGAGTTGCAAGGGCAGCAGTTGCAACGGCATCAAATGCAGCATGATCTGTAGCTTGAGCAGCTACGAGATTATAGCCTTCAATCAACTTGGTTGCCTCTTCATAGATGTTTCCACCCGTATTTACCTCTGAACTGATGTATGTGAGGCGGAAGTTGTCGTAACCGGCATAAGTGACACTTGTATTGCTTTCGTTGCGGATACCGAGTGTGAGTTTGCCGTCCTCGCCTACTGTGCAGATGAGTTCGTTATCATAAAGTCCGGCACTGAAAGCAACTGAGAATGCTGTTGAGTTGTCTGGAATGTACTTTCCGCTTTCAAGAGTTGTCCAGTTGCCATCGGATGTTGAAGTCATATAGTCGTCGATGATGAGCTTCACGAGCTGGGAAGCATCATTGGCATAGATGTAAGTCATGTTCTCGATTGCCTGTCCGTTCTTGTGAGCGTTCCAAGTGTTGGTGTTGGAATCAGGACGGGAGAATGCCTGAACCTGCAACTTATATGTACCAGGAGTGAGTCCTTCGATTGTCTGATAGATATTGAACGAACCTCCATAAGCTGTGATTACATAGTTGGAAGCCAATCCCTTCTTTGCACCCGAGCCGAAGTCGCCACTCCAACCTGCTGTTCCGTCGTTGAACTGAGGATTGACGATAAGACCTGTGCAATCAGTGCTTCCAACATAAGAAAGGCGGAAATTGTCGAATCCGGCATAAGTGACACTGCTTGTGCTCTCGTTCTTTATACCAATCTTCAACTTGCCGTCATCGCCTACGATGCAGATGAGTTCGTTATCGTAAAGTCCTGCACTGAACGCAACTGAGAATGCTGACGAGTTGTCTGGAATATACTTTCCGTCGCCAAGGTCGGTCCAGCTGCCTTCGCCCTTTGTAGTGAGGTATTCGTCGACGATGAACTTCACCTTCTTCGATGCATCGTTGGCATAGATGTAAGTGAGGTTTTCGAGTTCTTCGCCATTCTTGTATGCATTCCAAGTGTTAGTGTTCGAATCAGGACGAGTGAATGCCTGCACTTGGAGCTTGTAGATACCAGGAGTAAGGCCTTCGATTGTCTGATAGATATCGAATCCGCCTCCATAGGCTGTGATTACATAGTTAGAAGCCAATCCCTTCTTTGCACCAGGGCCGAAGTCGCCGCTCCAACCCGTTGTGCCTTCGTCGAACTGAGGATTGACGATGAGGGCTGTCTTGTCGTTTTGCTTTGAAATGTCACTGCGAACTGCCTCTTTCAAAGCTGCTTCGATTGCTTCCGCCTCTGCCTGACCATTGCCTTCGATTGTTCCTTCCTCATAAGCTGAAAGAACGGAAGCAACTGCTGCCTCGTATTGAGCACGTGCTTCTTCGCTGAGGGTTGTTTCGTTGGCCTTATCGATTGCTGCCTTTACGAGAGCATAAGCTTCGATGCTTTCCCTTGCTGCCTTCACTGCATCGACTGCTGCATTGTAGTTGTCGGCTGTTGGATTTGCCTTGAGGGCATCCACTGCTGATGCGAGTTGAGCCGAAACTGCCGAACTCATCTTGCCAGTTGGCACTGAAGCAACAAGAGCATTCACTTGTTCTTCGGTCACTTCTGTAAGGTTGCCGAGATAGAAGAGTTCGAAATTGTCGTATGCTGCCCATGAACCGTCGATTCCTCCCGAAAGCTTCACACCGAGAGTTACGGTGCCTTCTGCTCCCACGATGAATGTAAGTTCGTTGTTGGTGTACATTCCATTGTCGAATGCGATTACGGCATCGTTGCTGTCAGTATTGCCAAGAGTTGGGATGAAACCGCCACTTACTGCCTGACCTGTATTGAAGATATTTGACGGAGCCACTTGTTCGAGGATTCCCATCAATGGCTGTTCTACATCTCCGGCAAAGAGAACTGCCTTCTTTGGCATTGTTTCCGTTGTATAACTTGTAGCAACCGATGCAACTGCTCCATGACAATAAACGCCTTGAGCCTTCAACTTATACACACCTGGCTTCAATCCTGAAATGGTTTGAGCGGCTGTTGTTGAAGTTCCGTAGTAGTAGCCACAGTTGTTGTAGAGATAGTTTGCGCAATAACCAGTAGTGGTAGATGAATAGTTGCTCCACTGCTTCAGATTTGCTCCATGTCGGTTGAAGTTTGGTTCGTAAAGATAGAATGTGGCATCAACTGGTTTTTCAGCTGTTGCTCCTTCAAATCGTGCCTCAAGGTCGGCCTTTGAAAGAATCTGCCATTCTGCATTTGCGCCCAAATCGCCTGTAATAGAGAAGACAACAGTTGTCTGACTCAAAAGCTGAGCCTTCGTACCTGAAAAGCCTACATATTTGCCTGCTGAGGTCTGAATCGTATAGTTTCCGTTGTCAATTTGCTTGATTGTGAAGTTCTCACCCGATGTGTTCGTATAGACGGTTCCGTCGCTTGCAAGGTAAGCCGTCTTATCCACTGAAGTCTTCAGCGTATAGAGGTCGCTGCCCTTTCCAGCGATTTGGATAGGAGCTCCATGGGGTTTGAGACAAGCATGATAGTTGTCGGAACCTCCGTGGTCGAGATACATTCCGGCACCTACATTGTAAAGGTAGTAAGTACCATCACTAAGTGCAAATGCTGCCAACGACAACATCATACACACGATTGAAAGAAAGTAACGTTTCATAGGCAATTATTTGATTATTATTATTTCGATTGAGTATTAAGTCAGCACTTTTAATTTCTTCGGCAAAAATACGAAATACTTTCGGAATCTCCAAACTTTTTCACACATTTATTTATAATATACGCGAAAGAACCCTATTTTCTTCCTTAATTCCTCGTATGGCTATAAGTTTGTTTCTCTTGCTTCAAAACATAAAACTCAAGGCTCAAAAAGTTTGTTTTGCCAGATAAATAAATCGTACCAAACCCTAAGTACAATTGTACCAAACATTAAGTACGATTGTACTAAACGCTAAGTACGATTGTACCAAACGTTTGGTATAATTTTCTTTCCATCAACAAACGGGAAATATCACGAAGGATTCAAACTTATTCTCTTGGCTGTTTCAGGTTTTGCATTTATGGTCGAAGCAACACATTTTCTCATTTTTGGTTGCTTCGAAAACCTCCCGAAACACCCCACGAAATGGTCGGCAACGATATTTTAACATGTTTTTAACATGCTTTTTGGCGGAGTTACATTTTTTTTTACTACCTTTGCAAGCTCAAAGCGAATTTAAAATACATTATTTATTTTACACATACATACACGAAGACAGTGAAACATTACGATTTTGATGATTTTATAGACGACGCTCCTCGACAGGGTTCAATCTCGGTAATCACTGAAATTGACACTTCGAAGCAAGCACTTGCCGACATCACTCTGGACGACGATTGCCTGCCCATTCTGCCTTTGCGTGGAATGATGCTTTTCCCAGGCATTCTCCTTCCAGTCAATATAGGACGAAAATCTTCCCTCAAACTGCTGAACGACTCTGTAAAGACAGGCAAATACATTGGCGTGTTCAGCCAAAAAGACGACAGAATACAGAATCCGAGCATGGAACAAATCTACGAACTCGGAACTGTGGCAAAGGTGATGAAGATACTCGAACTGCCCGACGGTTCGAAAACTGCACTCCTTCAAGGCTATCAGCGAATCCGACTCGTGGAAGCTCACGACGAAGGTTCTTACCTTATGGGACACGTGGTGAAGGATGCCGAAGTGGTTCCTTCCAATCGCGACAGAGAATTCACAGCAGTTGTCGAAGCTTGCAAGGAAGTGGCCGAGAAGCTTCTCCACACTGGGGAAATGCAGAATTTCGACGCTTCGTTCAATCTCAAGAACATTCCTAACAAGGCTTTCCTCGTCAACTTTATCTGTGCCAACATGCCGATTTCAAACTCAGAGCGAATACTTCTGCTCCGAGAATCAAATCTGCAAGGCAGAGCCATGAAATTGCTCGAAATCCTCAACCGCGAATACCAGTTTGCCTCTCTCAAGGCAAGCATTCAAATGCGCACACAGGAAGACCTCAGCAAGCAACAGCGCGAATACTTCCTCCAACAGGAGATGAAGAACATACAGGACGAACTTGGCGACGGAACTCAAAGCGACTACGACCGACTGAAAGAATCTGCCGACAAGAAGAAGTGGGACGACAACATGAAGGCCCTCTTCACACGTGAACTAGGAAAACTCAAGCGAATGCTCCCTCAAAGTCCTGATTATGGCGTGCAGAGAGAATATTTGGAGACGCTCGTCTCCCTTCCTTGGAACGAAACAACAAAGGACAACCTCAACCTAAAGAATGCCGAAACCGTACTCAACAAAGACCATTACGGCATGAAACAGGTGAAGGAACGCATACTCGAACATCTTGCAGTGCTCAAACAAAGAGGCGACTTCAAGAGCCCTATCATTTGTCTGTACGGACCTCCGGGAGTCGGAAAGACTTCCCTCGGCAAGAGTATCGCAAAGGCAATGCGAAGAAAATACGTCAGAGTATCACTCGGAGGCCTTCACGACGAAGCCGAAATCCGTGGCCACCGCAAGACCTACATCGGAGCAATGCCTGGACGAATCATCAAGAGCATTCAACAGGCAGGCACAAGCAATCCAGTCTTCATCCTCGACGAAATCGACAAAGTGGGCGGAGCCAACTTTAATGGCGACCCTTCCTCTGCAATGCTTGAAGTGCTCGACCCAGAGCAAAACATTGCTTTCCACGACAATTACCTCGATTGCGACTTCGACCTCTCGAAAGTGATGTTCATCGCAACCGCAAACAATATCGGAAACATTCCAGCTCCACTGCTCGACCGCATGGAACTCATCGAAGTGAGTGGCTATCTGACCGAGGAAAAGATTGAAATCGGATATCGTCATCTTGTACCCGGACAACTCGACAAACTCGGAATGACCGAAAGTGGAATCAAGATTTCAAAGAAGGCCATCGAGAAAGTCATCGAAAACTATACAAGAGAATCGGGCGTTCGCGAACTCGACAAGAAACTTGGCAAGATGCTCCGAAAACTGACTCTCAAGTATGCAAAAGACGGAGAACTGCCCGATCACGAACTGAAAGTGGAAGATGTAGTAAGCCTTCTCGGCCCTGAGGAATTCACTCGCGACAAGTATGCAGGCAACGAATTCGCGGGTGTCGTCACAGGACTTGCCTGGACCTCAGTCGGTGGAGAAATCCTCTTCATCGAGACAAGCCTCAGCAAGGGCAAAGGCAGCAAACTCACCCTCACCGGAAATCTCGGCGACGTGATGAAAGAATCGGCCGTTCTCGCACTTGAATACCTCAAGGCCCACCCTGACATTCTCGGCATCGACCCACGGATATTCGACAACTGGAACATTCATATTCACGTACCAGAAGGAGCCGTTCCAAAGGATGGACCTTCAGCCGGAATCACCATTGCCACTTCCTTGGCTTCTGCCCTCACACAGAGAAAAGTAAGGAAGAATGTAGCAATGACAGGCGAAATCACACTTCGTGGAAAGGTTCTCCCAGTTGGTGGAATCAAGGAAAAGATTCTGGCAGCCAAACGTGCCGGAATTACCGACATCCTCATCTGCAAGGACAACGAAAAAGATATTCGTCAAATCCCAGAGAAATATCTCAAGGGCGTGACATTCCACTATGTTGACAGAGTGGAAGACGTATTGAAGTTTGCACTCCTCGACGAGAAAGTGGATGGAGCCATAGAGTTCACAATCGACGAAGACAAAGACAAAGAAAAGAAACAATAACCTCGCTTTGGCGGTAAAAAAGAGAATAAAGTGCTGACGTTTAAGATAGACCAAACCGACAAACTGACAAATGCCCGTGCCGGAGTCATTACAACCGACCACGGACAGATACAAACCCCTATATTCATGCCAGTGGGAACTCAAGCCAGTGTAAAGGCTGTCCACTTGCACGAACTCAAGGACGACATCAAGGCTCAGATTATCCTCGGCAACACTTATCACCTCTATCTCCGACCAGGACTTGAAACCCTTGCCAAAGCAGGAGGTCTCCACAAGTTCAATGGTTTCGACCGTCCAATGCTCACAGATAGTGGAGGTTTCCAAGTATTCTCCCTCTCCGGAATCAGAAAGATAACGAATGAGGGAGTGGAATTCAGAAGCCACATCGACGGTTCAAAGCATTTCTTCTCGCCAGAAAGAGTGATGGACATCGAGAGAATCATTGGTGCCGACATCATGATGGCATTCGATGAATGTCCTCCAGGCACTTCCGACTACGACTATGCAAAGCAATCACTCAAACTGACAGAGAGTTGGCTCGACAGATGCATAAAGCGCTTCAACGAAACCGAGCCGCATTACGGTTACCATCAAGCCCTCTTCCCTATCGTACAAGGTTGCACTTATCGTGACCTTCGTGCAAAAGCAGCCGAAAACATTGCTGCAAAAGGAGCTGAAGGCAATGCAATCGGAGGTTTGGCCGTTGGCGAACCAACCGATGTGATGTATGAGATGATTGAAGTGGTGAATGCAATTCTGCCAAAAGACAAGCCTCGCTACTTGATGGGAGTCGGAACTCCTCAAAACATTCTTGAAGGCATCGAACGAGGAATAGATATGTTCGACTGTGTGATGCCAACACGAAACGGACGAAATGCAATGCTTTTCACACGTCACGGAACAATGAACCTTCGCAACAAGAAATGGGAAATGGACTTTGAGCCAATCGACCCTGAAGGCACTTCGTATGTCGACACGACCTATTCAAAAGCTTATCTCCACCACTTGTTCAAGGCTCAGGAACTCCTGGCCATGCAGATTGCCACTATCCACAATCTGGCATTCTACCTCTGGCTCGTAGGCG
Source organism: Bacteroidaceae bacterium (assembly GCA_024398435.1). GTDB lineage: Bacteria > Bacteroidota > Bacteroidia > Bacteroidales > Bacteroidaceae > Colivivens. The sequence continues at coordinate 42,753 of JAKSJD010000005.1, forward strand.
AAGCACGCCAACACATCATTGCAGGCGACTTTGCCGTATGGAAAGCTAACATGGTGGAAGAACTTGGCAGACGACTGTAAGAACATTTAACTATAACGACTCAATAGAAAGAGATAAAGAAATGATAACGGCAAAGGACATAAAAAGCACTTGGAACAAGATCAGCGACTGGTGTACCGAACACAGCCTCATATCAAGGCTCGACTGGTATATCATCGGTAAGTTCCTTGGTACTTATTTCTTCTCCATTGCCCTCATCATCTCCATTGCGGTAGTTTTCGACTTCAACGAACACATTGATAAGTTCCTTTCAAAGAACGCACCAATGGATGCCATCCTGTTCGACTACTATCTCAACTTCATCCCTTACTATTCCAACCTATTCAGCCAGTTGTTTGTCTTCATCAGTGTAATATTCTTCACCACCAAACTGGCAGAAAACAGTGAAATCATCGCAATGATGTCAACCGGTGTAAGTTTCCGCCGACTCATGCGACCTTACATGATTTCAGCAGCTTTCATCTGCCTTCTCACATTCGTTCTTGGAGCCTACGTCATTCCGAAAGGCAACATAACACGTGTGAACTTTGAAAACAAATACAAAAACAAGCATGTGGTCACCACCACCGACAATGTGCAGTTGGAGGTTGATACAGGCGTAATTGCTTACATAAGACTTTATGAGGACTACATAAAGACCGGCCACGACTTCACTCTCGACAAATTTGTCAACAAGAAACTCGTAAGCCACTTGCAAGCCTCAACAATTCAATATGATTCCCTTTCCGAAGAACCTTACCATTGGATTATAAAGGACTATCAGTTGAGAGACTTCCAAGGCATGAGAGAAGTCATCACATCTGGAGTCCGACTCGATTCTGTCATACAGATGGAACCACAGGACTTCCTCATCACGAAGGGACAACAGGAAACTCTTACAAGTCCGGAACTGGCTTCGTACATTAAGCGACAGAAGCAAAGAGGATTTGCAAACATAAAGGAATTTGAAGTGGAATACTGGCAACGATGGGCTTCTCCATTTGCAGCATTTATCCTAACCGTCATCGGACTCTCGCTTTCGGCCAAGAAGAGAAAAAACGGAATGGGTATCTCACTTGGAATTGGCCTTGCCCTCAGTCTTGCCTACATTCTGTTCCAGACAATTTCAGCCACATTCGCAATCAATGCCAACTTCCCTCCGGCTCTGGCTGTGTGGATGCCGAACATTGTCTTCATTTTCATAGCAATCTATTGTTATCATAAGGCTCCAAAATAATTAAGGCTAATGACAAATCTGACGATTGACATAGGCAACAGCCATACAAAGTATGCATATTTCGAGAACGACTCAATGACATCAAATGGGAGAGTTCTCGGTCACGACATTTCGAGCATCAAGGCATACAACGAAAAGTCGGTCGACAATTGCATTGTATGTGCCACTATCAATCTCGATGAGGAGACCAAGAAACAAATCAAGGGATTGGGAAAGAATGTAATATTTATGGACCATTCCACTCCTGTACCTATAACAAATAGGTATAAGTCGCCACTCACACTTGGCATGGACCGCCTTGCTGCTGCAATAGGAGCCTATTCAAAGGTTAAGAATGACGTTATCATTATAGATGCAGGCACTGCAATCACATACGATTTCGTCAACAATGCAGGCGAATATCTTGGAGGAAACATTTCCCCAGGAATGAATCTGAGATTCCTTGCCTTACATGAACACACAGCCAAACTCCCAAAAGTGGAAGCCGAAGGCAATCATCCTCACCTTGGAGAAGACACAGAAACCGCCATCCGTTGTGGTGTAATTGACGGAATGAAATACGAAATTGAGGGGTATATTCGTGAATTTTCATTAAAATATCCTAATCTTTCTATATTTTTAACGGGTGGAGACGATTTATATTTTGAAGATGAGATAAAATTACGTACCTTTGCAGATAATTATCTCGTTCTCGAAGGACTGAACCAAATAATTAAGCACAATATCAAGTTGCAGGAGAATAATAATTCCTGTGGCAAAAAGAAAACAGATAAGAAGAGAGATGAAAGTAAAAAGTAGCATTATAGCAGCAATAGTCTTCGCAATGACAGCAACAAGCGTCTTTGCGCAGAATGGCGTCAACTCCCCTTATAGCCGTTATGGATTTGGTATGCAAACCGACCGTTCGATGGGATTCAACAAAGGTATGAGTGGAGTTGCACAGGGATTCAGGAATGGAAACATCATCAATCCTGCCAACCCAGCTTCCTATTCTGCAGTTGACAGCCTTACAGCCTTGTTCGATTTTGGTATTTCACTCCAAAACGGAAACTTCAAGATGGATAATCTCCAGCAAAATGCAAGAAATGCGAGTCTTGACTATGCTGCATTCCATTTCCGCACTACAAAGGGTGTCGGCATTGCTCTCGGAATCTTGCCTTACACTAACATTAACTACAAATTCAATTCCGATTCGGAGAAACTCTCAGGCAACGAGGACATAACTTCCTCTTACGCCTTTGCTGGAGACGGTGGTTTGCATCAGGCATTCCTCGGAGTGGGAGTCGAACTCTGCAAGCCTTTGTCGCTCGGTGTTAATGGCAGTTTCCTTTTTGGCGACTATTCCCATACAATGACAATGGCATTCAGCGATGGAAGCGCTTATTCTCTTATCAGAGGTTATTCTGCCGACATTTCCACTTGGATGGTTGATTTCGGTTTGCAATACACTCAGAAAATCAACAAGAAAGATAAGTTCGTTATCGGTCTCTCCTATGGTTTGGGACATGAGGTTACCAATAGGGCAAAAAGATACACAGAGACATTCAACACAGCCACTTCAACTGTTGAAGGTATTACAGGCGACACCATTAAGAATGCTTTCCAATTGCCACACACTTTCAGTGCTGGTATTGCATACTATAAAGCTAACAAATTGACGATTGGTGCTGATTTCGAACTTCAGAAATGGAGTGAATGCAAGTTCCCTTCACAGAATTCCGACGGAACAGGACTTTACGAAGCCAGCAAAGGCCAACTCAACGACAAGTTCAGAATATCTGCAGGTGGAGAATATCTGCCAAACATCTATCCAAATGCAATGGCTCGTTCTTTAGGTCAGAAGTTAGGCATCAAGTTCGGAGCATTCTTTGAACGACCTTATGCAAATGCTGACAATACGGGAACTCTTTCAGATAAGCCATACGAATTCGGACTTTCTGCAGGCGTTCGTTTCCCTATCGCCAACAAGAATCTCTGGAGAAGCAAACCACAGATCCAGTTCAGCGTGCAATGGATTCACAGCAACATTCCTTATCTCGCGAACAATGTTGCCACTCCAAAGGTTAGTCATCTGACAGAAAACTACCTTAAATTCTCTATCGGTCTTACGTTCAACGAACATTGGTTCTACAAGATGAAGATGGAATAAATTAAACCTTATCGAATAGTTTGAATCTCAAAGGTAAAGATAAAATAATAATGTGTAACTGAATTCAAGAAAACAACTAAACTTAAAGTAATATGGAAAAGAGATTATTAGCAGCATTAATGCTTGCAGCAGCAACAATTACAGCATCAGCTCAGGACTATTCAGGTACAACCTTCAACGATCGTATCGGACATGGTCAGGACAGTATCGATGTAATCAACAGCTTCAGCCTCTATCGCGAAGCTTTCAAGGATCAGAACTATGCCGAAGCATACGACTCTTGGAAGGAAGTGCTTGCAAAAGCTCCACTTTCTCAGATTCGTATCTATCAGGATGGTACTGTAATTTGCGAGAACCTGCTTCAGAAAGAAACAGATGCCGCAAAGAAGGAGGAAATATTCAACACTTTGATGAATATGCACGATTTGCGTATCAAGAACCTTGACGCGCTCAACTCTTTCGCATCTGCAACTACAACCACCACAAAGGGTAACATCCTCTGCCGCAAGGCTTACGACTACTACTGCTTTGCTCCACAGAAGGACAACAACAAGGCATATGAAATCTTCCGTTCAGGTATCAACGACCTTGGACAGAATGTAGATGCATACGTACTCTACTACTTCATCGAATGCTCTTACAACCGTTTCTACAACAACCAGAACGACTTGCAAGTTCGCGAAGACTTCATCAACGACTACATGAACTGCAACGACATCTGCGAAATGTTGCTCGAACAGGCAAAGGGTTACGAATCTCAGATTATCCCTGCTGATACCACTTCTGCCGACTCTGCCGACTGGGTTGAAAGAGTTGTTCTTGCACCAGAAGCTGAAGCAATCGTACGCAACTATCAGCCAACTCAGGAGCGTTGCAACGACCTCTTCGTAAAGTCTGGAGCTGCTGATTGCGCTGCCCTCACTAAGATTTATGCCGAAAAGGTCGAAGCAAACAAGTCTGACCTCAACTTCCTCAATGGAATCTTGAAGACTTTGCAGAACTTCGATTGCGCTGAAAGTGACCTCTACTATAAGGCTGCCGACTATGCTTATGAGCTCAACAAGACTCCTAATGCAGCAATCGGTAAGGCACAGAAACTTCTCAAGGCTGGCAACACTGCTGAAGCAATGAAGTATCTCGAAGAAGCTATCTCTCTCAGCGACGACAACGCAAAGAAGGGTAAGATTGCTCTCTCAATCGCTTCAATCCTCTACAGCAAGGGTAACATCAGCGGCTGCACTCAATACTGCAACAAGACTCTTCAGTATGCTCCAAACACAGGTAAGGCATGGTTGCTCAAGGCAAGTTGTGTAGTTCGCAGTGCAAGTGGCGACGCCCTTCAGAAGAGCTACTACTACTGCCTCGCAACAGACTATGCTCTCAAGGCAGCATCTGTAGATCCTTCTTGCGCAGGAGCAGCAAACCGTCAGGTAGCAGCTTACAAGCGTGGTTATTATCCAAAGTCAGAAGCATTCTTCCAGGGCATCAAGGCCGGTCAGACTGTTTCTGTAATGGGAGCAACTACAACATTGCGTCTTCAGTAAATGAAGAACTTGCTCAAAATACTCATCATTAGTCTCATGGGGCACATCTGCCTCATGGGACTATTTAGTTGTCAGGAAGATGACGATTCGGGCAAACCAGTCGTCAGCAATCGTGACAGCTTACCTATATTGGTGAGCAAAGGAGTAAGTACACTCATTTCCGACAGCGGAATCATTCGCTACAAGATAATCAGTGAAGACTGGTTCATCTACGACAAGAAAGACCCAACATACTGGTCGTTTGAGAAAGGTCTGTTCATAGAAAAGTTCGACGAGCAATTCCATGTAGAAGCCTTCATCAATTGCGACACTGCATACTATTTCGATGCTATGAAATTATGGGAACTGAGAGGTAGAGTCTGCGTTAAAAACCTAAAAGGAGAGACTTTTAAGACATCCCTACTCTATTGGGACAACGCCAACCACACCATCTATTCCCCTGCATATATGGTAATCGATGGAATCGAACAAGATCTCGACGGATATGATTTCCGTTCTAACGAAACTCTCACCGATTATCTCATCCATTCATCTTCGGGAGCATTCCCAGTAGGCAACGGATTCGAAACTCCACATACATCAAGAGCCGATTCCCTTGCCATCGTAAACGACAGCATAGAAGAGTAAGAAATGTAACACTTGCTCTCAACATTTTGAATAGCGGTTCGCGACCCCAAACATCGCGGTTCGGAGGTCAAAACATCGCGGTTCAAAGACCAAAACTTCGCGGTTCGAAGGCCGAAACAACGCGTTTCATATTCTACTTACTCAAAAAACAATTTTTCACAAATACACCTATTATATTATTCGCGCGCAAGCGAAAACTAGCAGTTTTACACTAAAATAGCTTGCTATCATAAAAAAATCCACGTATTTATTCCGCTATTCCAAATAAAAGTGTTATCTTTGTGCGATTTTTGCAAACTATGCAGAGATTCAAGCAACATTGGAATAAATAAACAAAAAAACTAAAAATAATTATGGCAGCATTAGGTAAAATTAGAAAACATGGAGTTCTACTCGTGTCAGCAATCGCAGTAGCACTCTTCCTGTTCGTAGCAGGTGACCTCTTCAAAGGTGGTCAGAGCATCTTCCAGCAGCAGCAAATGACTGTTGCAGAAATCAATGGAGAATCAATAACCATTCAGGATTATCAGAAACTCATTGATGAGCTTCAGGGCTACTACGAGATTATCAACCAGAAAAATTCAAACGGTGAAGACGACATGAACCGAATCAAGGACGAAGCTTGGCAGACATACGTTCAGAGCACACTCGTTCAGAAAGAATGCGACGAACTTGGCCTTACTGTTACTGACGACGAAGTAGCAGAAATCATCAAGGCAGGTCAGAGCCAGTTGCTCCAGGTGCCTCTCTTCATGAACCAGCAGACAGGTCGTTACGACTATGCACAGGTACAGGCATTCCTTCAGGAGTATCAGCAGCTCAAGTCATCAGGAAGCGAGATTCCAGAAGCATACGAAAAAATCTATAAGTACTACATGTTTGCACAAAAGCAAATTCGTACTCAGCAACTCGTTCAGAAGTATCAGGTACTTATGGCAAAGGCTCTCATCTCTAACCCTGTAGAAGCTAAGATGAACTTCGAAGGCCGCAACAGCGAGACAGACGTTATCCTCGCTTCTATTCCATTCAACATGGTAGCAGACGATAAGGTAAACGTAAGCGACGAAGAAATCAAGGCTAAGTACAACGAAGACAAGGCAATGTACGAGCAAATCAACGAATCTCGTGACATTAAGTTCATCGATGTAGCAATCACTGCAAACGATGCAGACAAGAAGGCAGCTGAAGAAAACATGCAGGAAGCTTACCGCCTTCTCAGTGAAGCAACTTCAAACACAGCTGCAGGCAATGTATGCCGTCAGCAGACAAGCCAAGTTCTCTTCACAGACATCCTCAAGGGCAAGGAAGCATATCCACAGATGATTGCAGCAGTTATCGACAGCATCGCAGTTGGAGAAACAACAGAACCACAGTTCGACGTAATGTCAAACGCATACTACACAGTTAAGCTTCTTGACAAGCAGACAGAAGCCGACAGTGTTCTCTTCCGTCAGATTGCAGTAGCAGGAGCAGACGAAGCAGCATCAAAGAAGACTGCTGACAGCATCGTAACAGCAATCAAGGGTGGCGCAGCATTCGCAGACATCGCAAAGAAGTACAACCAACCATCCGACAGCACATGGCTTACAACTGCACAATACCAATATGGCAATGTTGATGCCGACAACGGCCTCTTCATCAAGTCAATCTACGGTATGCAGCCAAACGAAGTTAAGTCAATCAAGTTGTCAAATGGCTACAACGTAGTTCTCCAGGTACTCGACAAGAAGAACCCTATCACAAAGTACAACGTAGCATCAGTAGTTAAGACACTCAACTTCTCAGACAAGACTTACAGCGACGCTTACAATAAGTTCAGTTCATTCCTTGCAAAGAACAAGACTCTCGAACAAATCGAAGCTAACGCAGACAAGGAAGGCTACACAGTTCAGACATTGGCAGACGTTGTAAACAACCAGCACAACATCGCAGGTGTTCACGGAACACGTGATGCCCTCAAGTGGTTGTTCGACGATGCAAGCGTAAACGATGTCAGCCAGCTCTATCAGTGCGGCGACAACGACCACCTCTTCGTAGCAGCACTCACAGGCATCAACAAGAAGGGTTTCCGCAGTCTTGAAAAGGTAACACCAAACATCAAGGCTGAACTCATGAACGACAAGAAGGCAGAACAACTCATCGAAAAGCTCAACGGTACCAAGACTATTTCTGAAGCAATTCAGAAGGGCGGTATTCCAGATACAATCAACCACGTATCATTCGCAGCTCCTGCATTCGTTCGCGCAACAGCAGCTTCAGAGCCAATGGTAAGCGCAATGGCAAGCAAGACAGAAAAGGGTCAGGTTGTAGGTCCATTCAAGGGCGACCAAGGTGTTTACGTAATGCAGGTTATCAACAAGACAAAGACTGCAGAAAAGTTTGATGCTAAGAGCGAAGAAGCTCAACTCTCACAGATGAACCAGAGAGCAGCATTCCAGAACATCATCAACAGCCTCTATCTCAAGGCTAACGTAAAGGACAATCGCTACAAGTTCTTCTAATCAAGACATAAAAACATAGCAAACAACAAAAATAAGGTGTGACGAAGCAAAAATCGACACACCTTATTATATTTATATATATAAAGCATTGCACATTCAGAAAAAAGCCTTATCTTTGACGAGAAAAAAACTAAATCCTTCAAATATGAAAATCAAATTCTTTACCACATTAGCTTTACTGGCACTCACAAGTGCCGCAAGCGCACAAGTTGTCATCAATATCGATGCTAACCAAAAAGGACCTAAAGTAAGTCCAACCCACTATGGAATCTTCTACGAAGACATCAACCACGCTGCCGATGGCGGACTCTATGCAGAACTTATCCGCAACCGTTCTTTCGAAGACGACATGCGAGGTCAAGCCCGTAGACAAAGAATCAATCAACAACCTACAACTCCTCGCATTACAGCATGGGGCACAAAAGATGGTGTTGAAATAAGCCTTACCCAGAACAATCTTTTGAATTCCGTTCAGCACAATGCCCTCAATGTAAAGGTAGCAAAGCAAGGCGGATGGCTCAGCAACGATGGTTTCTGGGGAATAAATGCCGTCAAGGGAAGAAAATACAAGTTATCATTCTGGGCAAAGAGTGATAATGGCTACAAAGGCAACATAACATTCCAACTCATGAAGGATAATTCTGTTCCTGTATGTGCAACCTCAATGAAGGTTAAGTTTGGCAAGGAATGGAAGAAATATACAGCAGAATTCACAGCTGACGAAAACGATCCTAAGTCAAAATTCGTAATGATTCTTCCCGATGAAGGTGAATTCCAACTCGATGTCGTAAGCCTCTTCCCTCCTACTTATAAGGATAGAGAGAATGGTATGCGACCAGACCTCGCACAGATGCTTGCAGATATGCATCCAAGATTTATGCGTTTCCCTGGTGGTTGCTTCGTTGAAGGACAGGAAACTCCTGACAATGCATTCCGTTGGAAGAGAACAATTGGTCCTATCGAACAACGAGAAGGACATGAGAATGTAAACTGGGGCTATCGCACAAGTGATGGTATTGGTTTCCACGAGTATCTTCAGTTGTCAGAGGATATTGGTGCTAAACCTCTCTTCGTAGTCAATGTAGGTATCTGGCACGGAGGTTGTACTCCTTACGATCAAATCGGTGAATGGATTCAGGAATGTCTCGATGCTCTTGAATATGCCAATGGCGATGTAACCACAAAATATGGAAAGATGCGTGCCGACAATGGCCATCCAGAACCATTCGGACTTGAATACATCGAAATCGGTAATGAAAACTACAACTATCACATGGATAACAACTCCGACCAGAGCGACCATTATCCAGAGCGTTACATTCAGTTCTACAATGCTATCAAGGCTAAGTATCCTAATGTTCACTGCATTGGAAACGTTGAATCATGGAGCACAGACAATCCTTCTTGGAGAAACGACTATCCAGTGGAAATGGTTGATGAGCACTACTATAGAAATCCAAAGTGGTTTGCTGACCGTTTCAACAAATACGACACATATGATCGCAACAAATACAAAGTTTACGTAGGCGAATATGCAGTAACAAGTCAGTTCGGAGAAATCGGCAACCTCAACGCAGCTCTTGGAGAAGCAGTTTACATGATGGGTATGGAAAACAATGCCGACGTTGTGGATATGTGTAGTTATGCCCCTATTTTCGTCAACGAAAACGATGCTCGCTGGCGTCCAGATATGATTCGATTCAATTCGGAAAAGGTGATGGGTACTCCTTCATATTATGTTCAGCAACTCTTCCCTAACAACATAGGAACTCAGGTATTAAAGACTGACTTTACATACGAGCTCACACTTCCAGAAGCACAGACAAATGAAGAAGCCAAGCCAGTTCAAGTTGGTTTTGCAACATGGAACACGACTGCTCACTATCGCAATCCTCAACTTATCGTAGATGGCAAGCAAGTTGCAATCAACAACTACGGCAAGTGGGAGAAACAGAATGGCGATTGGGATGTAATTGACGGCAATATGGTTCAGACATCACGAGAAGAACCAGCTATCATACTTTGTCCAGAAAAGATTTCTGCAAAGAAATACACTTACAAGGTTCAGGCAAAGAAGACTGAAGGTGCTGAAGGTTTCATGCTTATCTTTGGATATAAAGACAACAACCACTTCCAATGGTACAATATCGGTGGCTGGAACAACAGGAACAACAATGTTGAACAAACTGTTGGCGGAGGAAGGATTCAGCTTGGACGCGAATTCCCATTCCAAGTAGAACTCAACAAGTGGTACAACCTCCAAGTCGATGTGGATGGCGACAGCATCTTCTGCTATGTTAACGGAGAAAGACAGTTTGCCTGCAAGCTTCAGAAGAGCGGCGACATGGAAGGTGTCTTTGCTTCAACCACAGTCGACGAGGCCAACAAGATGATGTACGTTAAGGTTGTGAACGTTGGAGAAGGATATGCCGACGGACAGGTAAATCTCAAGAATTGTGAGGTTGACACATCAAAGGAAACATCTCTCCGTCTCACTCGCCTCTTCTCTGAAAAGGGAACTGATGAGAACACGCTCGACGATCCAAAGAAGATTTATCCAGGCGAAGGACGCATCAAGGCCGAGAACCCACAGACAGTTTTGTTTGAAGTTCCAGCTTATTCTGTCAACATATTGAAGATTCAGTTGAAATAAACTAAGAATAGTGTGAGGCTGCAAATTGTGGCCTCACATATTTTATATTTAATAATGAGAATATTACCAAACTAATCATTGTGCCATGAAGCAAAAATTATTAGTATTATCATTCTTGTTGTGCGCCACAACAACAATGTATGCCCAAGTATCATTTGGCGAAGCAGAGAAATTCAATACAGATTGGTTGTTCAGTCTTTCCGACGATGCCAGTGCAAAGGAAATCAAGTTCGACGACAGCAGTTGGCGCAAACTCACATTGCCACACGATTGGTCGATCGAAGGTCAGTTGTCACAAGACTTGGCCAGTTGTACGGGTTATCTTCCTGGTGGAATTGCATGGTATAGAAAGCATTTCGCTGTGACTGACACTCATGCCAAGCATTACATTTACTTTGAAGGAGTGTACAACCGAAGCGAAGTCTATCTCAACGGTCAATTGCTCGGCAAGCGCCCTAACGGATACATTTCGTTCCTATACGATATGACTCCATACCTGAAAGATGGAGAAAACATTCTTGCAGTAAGAGTCGACCACAGCAAGTATGCCGATTCACGCTGGTACACAGGAAGCGGAATCTACAGAGATGTTTGGCTCGTCAATGCTGACAAGACTCACATTGCACAGTGGGGACTTGGCTATAAGGCCACCGAACTTACAGACGCTAATGCAACAGTTGAAGTGGATGTAGATGTTGAGAACGAAGGGAAACTCGACTACACTATCCGTTTAGCATTGGCTGATAAGGATGGAAAAGTCGTTGCACAAAGTGAAGGTAAGACAAAAACACAGAAACTTTCCGTAAAGAATCCACATCGATGGAATCTCAACGATCCATATCTCTATACTCTTAAGGCTGAAGTAGTAGCCGGAGGAAAGGTTGTTGACAAGGCCGAAACTCGTGTAGGTCTTCGTACGCTTCAGTTCGATGCCGACAAAGGTTTCGCTCTCAACGGCAAATGGATGAAAGTGAAAGGTGTTTGTATCCACCACGATGCAGGTGTTCTCGGTTCGGCCGTTCCAAAGGAAGTATGGCGTCGCCGTTTGGTAAAGTTCAAGACGATGGGTGTGAACGGCATTCGCATGAGCCACAATCCGCAAGCACCAGACCTTTACGATCTTTGTGATGAGATGGGATTCCTCGTCATGGACGAAGGTTCCGACGAATGGGAATTCCCAAAGAAGAAGTGGATAAAGGGTTGGAACAATGGTACTCCAGGCTATGACGGAACGTTTGATTTCTTTGAAGAATGGATCGACACTGACATCCGCGATATTGTACGTCGCGACCGCAACCACCCATGCGTATTCCTTTGGAGTGTGGGCAACGAAGTGGACTACCCTAACGACCCATACAGCCACCCTATTCTCGACGGCGACGGTTCGAAGATAAGTCAGCCAGTTTCGGGAGGTTATAAGAAAGATGCTCCACGTGCCGAGCGAATCGGAATCATTGCAAAGCGCTTGGCTGCCGTGATCCGCAGTGTCGACACTTCCCGTCCTGTAACAGGTGCATTGGCTGGTGTGCTTATGAGTAATCAGACGGAATATCCTCAGGCTGTTGATGTCGTAGGCTACAACTATACTGAAAGCAGATATATCAGCGACCACAAGGAATATCCAAAGCGCATTATCTATGGAAGCGAAACGAGCGGAAACCTTGCAGCATGGAAAGCAGTGAAGGATAATGAGCATATCTTTGGTCATTTCATCTGGACTGGTCTCGACTATCTCGGCGAATCGGGTCGTTGGCCTTCACGCGGTCTCAACACCGGACTTATCGACCTTGCTGGCTATCCAAAACCAAAGGCTAAGTTCTTCGAGTCTCTCTGGAGCGAACAGCCAATGGCTTATATCGGTACACAAAGTCTGCGCAGCAATTTCGGAGGTTTCGGTGGAGGCAACAACAATCGCCGCATGAATCTCTCGACTGATGCTTGGGACACTTGGAACTATCAGGAAGGTCAGCAAGTGAGAGTGCTTTGCTACACGAATTGCCCTCAGGCCCGACTGAAGGTGAACGGAAAGGTTGTGGGCGAGATGAAGCCTTACGACGAACAGACTTGCATCATCTATTGGGATGTTGACTATGAGGCAGGAACTGTAGAGGTGGAAGGTTGCGACAAGGCTGGTAAGGTGATTGCCACTTATGCCATCAAGACTGTTGGTGAGGCAGCTGCCCTCAAGGCATTCGTCGATAAGGATGGATATGAGCCTACCGACAAGGTGGTTCATGTAGTGATGGATGTTGTGGACAGTAATGGAGAGAGAGTTGTCCGTGCCCGCAATGAGGTCACTTGTACGGTGGAAGGCGGAAAGCTCCTCGGACTTGAAGCTGCCAACAATTCCGATATGAGCGACTATACTGACAATAAGCACAACGTGAATCGTGGCCGCATCCTTTCTTACATTCAGAAGGATAATCCAAAGGGAAAGGCTAAGGTGACATTCTCTGCAGAAGGTTTCAGTCCTGTAACGATTGAAATTTAAAGAACAACGATAACGTTAACCAACAACGATAACGTTAACCAACAACGATAACGTTAACCAACAACGTTAACGATAACGATAACTAAAAATCCCGAAAGCTTCAGAGTCGAGGCCTTCGGGATTTTGTTTGTATCCGATTGGAGAGGTTGTTGCTTAGTATTTTTCCTGACGCATGCGCCAACCGTAGGCAACTACTACGATGAAGCAAATCAATGGAAGAACGAATGAAGCATTCACTGCTGGCATTCCGGCTACTTCCTTCATGTCGATGATTGCTGCCTGAACTGGAGGAAGAACTGAACCTCCGAGGATTGCCATGATAAGTCCTGCTGCTCCGAACTTGGCATCATCGCCCATTCCCTTGAGGGCGATACCGTAGATTGTTGGGAACATAAGGCTCATGCATCCGCTTACTTCGACGAGGCAATAGAGACCTGCACGTCCGTCGAGGAAGATGACGCAGATGACGAGTACGGTAGCGATTGTACCGAAGATAGCGAGCATCACGCCTGGCTTCAGGTATTTCATGAGGTATGTGCAGATGAATCGGCTGCAGATGAAGAATGCCATTGCAAGGATGTTGTAGCCCTGAGAGAGCACTTCAGCTGCACGCTCGTCGAGCTGGGCAGGAGCGTCGTAGTTGAGGACGGAGAGAATCCATTGTTCGAATCCGTTAGCCTCTTGTCCCTGAAGGATTGGAGTGCCATACTGGATGATGAATGTCCAACACATGATTTGTGCACCTACATAGAAGAACTGTGCGATAACGCCTTCGCGATAGTAGCCAACGGAGAAGATGCGCTTGATGGTCGACCAGAACTTAATATCATGGTTGTCCTCTCCCTCCTTTGGAGTCTTTACGATGAGGAGGAGAACGATGATGATTGCGATTACGACGACGATTCCGAGATAAGGAGCGACAAGTATGCCGAGGTCGGAATCCTTCAGAGCGTTGAACTGGTCTTCAGAGAGGAGGGCTCGTTCGTCGGCACCGCGAGGGTCGAGTCGTGCCTGGATGAGGTTCATAGCCACAAACATACCGATGATGGATCCGCACGGGTTGAAACACTGTGCGAGATTGAGTCGGCGTGTGGCAGTCTGTTCGTCGCCCATTGCGAGGATGTAAGGGTTGCAACTTGTCTCAAGGAATGAGAGTCCGCATGTAAGGATGAAGTAGGCAATGAGGAAAGGGAAGTAGATGCCCATCATCTTAGCTGGCCAGAAGAGGAGAGCTCCGACGGCATAGAGTCCGAGTCCAACGAGTACGCCCGTCTTGTAGGAGTACTTTCGGATGAAGATAGCAGCTGGGAAAGCCATTGCGAAATAGCCTCCATAGAATGCGAGTTGCACGAGTGCGCCTTCCGTTACGCTCATTCTGAAGATTTTGGAGAATGCCTTAACCATTGGGTTGGTGATGTCGTTGGCAAATCCCCAAAGTGCGAAGCAGAATGTGATCAGTATGAACGGAATCAAATACTTTTTTTCTACTGTTTTCATTTTCTTTGTTTGATTTGATTGGTTTATATGGTTGTTATTTATAATGCAGAATGCAGGATGCAGGATTATTTTTCGATGCAGAATGCAGAATGCAGGATGCAGGATTATTTTTCGATGCAGGATTACCTCTAACCTCTAACCCCTAACCCATCATTCCCCCTTGGGGGAACAGGAAGGGGGCTCGTTTATCTCCTGATTTTTGGTAGGATGGCTTCGGGATGGAGAGTGGCAAAGTGGTTGGAATCCCTGACTACTAGGATGAGGTATCCTCCTCCTCCGGCTCCGGGCATTTTCCATGCCATTACGTCCTCCATCTGTGAATATTTGGAGATGAATCCGTCCACATGAGGATTTCTCATTGCTGGGAACATCGAGACCTGTGCATCGAATGAACGTCGGTAGGCATCGGCAAATCGGTCGAGATCGGTGGCGAGTATGGCGTTCCAGCAGTCGTCGGCAGCTTGTGTGAGGTTTTGGACTTTGTCTTTCGTGATGTCTTTTCCTTCCACTACGGAGTATCCCGGTGTGCGAGGGTTCATGGGTATCATGCAGAGATGTTGTTCGAGCCATTGGAGCACTTGCTCATCGTTGTGGGTCTCGATTTGTGTTGGCCAGAAGTGGTTGTCGTAGAAGTGGCGACAGAGTCCGGGTATGCAGATTCCGATGGCGTCCTGTGCTCCGGAGATGTGTCCTTCTGAGCGTTCGGGATGGTTTTCGAAGCAGAAGACGAGTCGGGCGAGCATTTCGGGATCCATGTTGATCGGAAGTTGGTAAGGCCAGATTTTCTTGATTTCGTTTCGTGTGGAAGTGGATAGTCCGCATCGTTCACGCACTTCGAAAGTTGGTTCGAGACTGATGGTGATGGCCCATCCTGGTTGGTGGCACGATACGTAAGGTTGGTCGATCCAAGTTCCGGCGAGGTCGAGTCGGGTTGGGAGCTGGCATGCTGTCTGTTTGAGAGAAGTGCTGCTTCGGGGGGTGAGTCCTTGCTGCGGGGTTCGTTGCAGGACGATGTATTGGATTCCTCGGTCTTGGCAGAACTGTCGCTTGGTGTCGCTGCTTCCGTCGGTGTTGACTACGAAGATGTCGGGTTTGATTCGGTCGACAGTTCCGACGAAGTCCATGATTCCGTCTCCGTCGTTGATGAATGCGTCGGTGACGTATCTGATGGCTTTCACCATGAAGAGTCGTTCCTGCTCGGAATAGACGGTTTTGTGTCTTTTATAGTGGAGGATGGTTTGGTCGCTTCCGATTCCGACGTAGAGGTCGCCGTATTGTGCTGCCTGTCGGAAGAATTCGACGTGTCCGCTGTGTAGGAGGTCGTAGCATCCTGATACGAAAACTTTCTTTGCCATGTTGTTTCTGGAGGATTTGATTTTGCAAATTTAAGAAAAATTAAGCTAAGTACAAAATAAAACGCAGAAAAACTTTCCGAAGCAACAAACATTTTCCTTTTCCTCTTGCTCCATTTTATCATTCTCATAGCTTCAAAACCAAAATACTGCACATAATTAATAATAATATTGTACATAATTAATATTAATATTGACATAATTATTAACCGCAACGTACATAATTTTACTTTTAGAGCCATAAGAAATAGGTTTTACAGCTATAGAAACAATAAAATACACCTATGCAAACAATAAAATATACCTTTGCAAACGACGAAACCAATCCATGTCAACACATTTTCACTCATATTCCCGCGCATACGCGATATTATAAATAAGGTGTGATGGCACTCTTTATTGCACGCATGAAAAAAGCATAAAAATTCACGACAATTGCAATGCAACCATAGCGAAATGAGGCGTAACTGTATCCATTTTAAAGAAAAAATAAAAAAACATTACAAAAACTATTGTCATATAAAATAAAAGTCTTACCTTTGCACGTTGATTGTCTTCGCATGCCTTTGTGCTTAGGCAGCAAACAGGAGAAGCGTCTCCCGACATATTGAAAAGACTTTTAGCGTTAGCTTTTATTTGTGCAGTTCGCGAATTACCACATCAATGAACCCACACAGACAGTAAGAGTGGCGCTCGTGTTGATTATTATCAGCATGGGCTTTTATTCCTTATATTTGTGTGAAGGTTGTGGTAGACCGGCGAACTCGATATAGAAATAGGTCCATGTTTTTGCGTTTTTATACGTCAAGCCCCACCTATCGTCTACGTCGCTACCACGAGTTTAAGTTAATGCTCCAACATAGAGAGAATAAATTTTAAATAGTATTTAACTTAAACAAAAACAAAGAAATGAAACAAACAATTTCAAAACTGGCCCTTACCTTGGGGCTAATCTTAATGTTTGGTAGTAGTGCATGGGCAGCACCTGCATGGGACGATACTGCAACATCCTTTAGCATTTCTACTGAAGGAACTACATCACCAAATGCCACAACATGGTATGTGATGAAAACTGGTAATTATTATCTTTACAAAGATGGTTCAAGTTGGAAAGCAACCACAACTGCGCCAGATCCAGCATCATTGACATTGACTCAGTTGAAGAACTATGCTTTCTGCTTCACAAATGGCATAGCAATTCAAAATGCAACTGGTTCTTATATTGTGGCCAGTAGGTCTGGCACGTCTCGAAAGCTTTCTATGTCGAACAATAGCGCAAACTGGGAACAAACAAATTCAAAATATTATTATGAAGGTATTTTAGATAATTATTATCTATATATCAACAACGGAACACCTGCTTTGACTACAACTAAGACTAGTGGTGCCGATTGGACAATGTATCCTATCGAGTTCATTCATAAAACACCTGAATATACAGTTGAATATAAAGGTGTTCCTGCAGGCAAGACAGGTGGCTTCACTTGGAATGGCACAGCATCAGAACGCGATGGCAACACAATCACAACCAAGTTGTCAAAAGACGATATAGTTAAAAACATTGTACCTACAGACTTAAACGATGGTTCACGTACAAGTGTGAACATTGATGGTACTACAATCACTATCACTTACACTTATCCAACAGAATATACTGTAACTTATGTTCCAGCAGAAGGTGTTACTGGCGACTTCGGATTCTCAATTAATACATCAAATAAAAACATAGTTTCTTCTACAGCTGAAACTTTCAAGACATTTGAAAAAATCACAAAGGACAATGCAGGAGACTATGTAACTCCAGTCAAAGTTGATAATTGCGTTTCGACATTCTCTGTTTCTAATGACAATGTGATTACAATCACTTACCTCTCTGCAACGCAATATGAAGTCGTTTTCGTATTCCCTGAAGGCGCCACTGTTCCTAAGGCATGCGGCTTCACAGTTAAGAACGGTGCAGAAAAGGGTGCAAACAACACATTCTCCGCAATTGTGGAAGGTGGCATAACAGCTACTAATTACACCAACTATATCACTCTCAACGACTTGACCGGATATGGTTGGGATAGGGATGGAAATCCTACTGTTAGCGGAAACACAATTACTGTCAAATATAAAGCTCGTACTGCACAAAATACATTCGATCAGGGTTATTTGCGCTATACCGTTACCAAGACAGGTGAAGTTTCTGTTAAACTTACTGATTTGGGTAAGCAGGAAGCTACAGCCATAACCATCCCTGCAACTGTTAGTTATGGTAATAACACTTACGACGTAACTGAAATTGCAGCATTTGGTTTTACAACACGTTACGGAAGCTCTTCTAGCTCAAGGAATGCAGATCAAGACAAAGCAATAGCTAAATATTTAAACGGTAAAGAGGTTACTGCTATCGGTTACTACACTACCGGTACTGGCGACAATAAAGAAGCAACTCACACATGGTGCGACCATCCAGAGGAAAGAACCGATGATCGAGACCTTACTGATATGGACATATCTGATGAAGATTTCAAGAGTAGTGCTGTTAGCATTGCCACAGGTACCAACTCACGTTATTCGAAATATTTCCATGGATTCAATCCTAATTTGGTAAGTGTGGAATTTGAGGAAGGCTGCAAAATTAAGACCATCCAAAACGATGCATTCTGCGGTTGCTGGAATCTTGAAAGCTTCAGCGTTCCTTTCAGTGTGGAAGAAATCAAAAATGGTGCATTCGGAGGATGTATCAATATGAAGTCATTCCAGTTTGCTGTAGGCGAAGTTAATGGAATTGAAAATAGAACGAAGTTGACATATATAGCCGACTCTTTGTTCATCCACTGCGAATCACTCACATCATTGAGAATTCCAGAGGGAATCTCTAAAATTGGTAATCGCTCGTTCCAGTATATGCTCCGAATCAACAAAATGGAATTACCAAGCACCTTGACTGAAATAGGTGGAGAGTTCATGTGTACTGCATTGTCATTGACTTCAATTTCAATACCAGCAAGCGTCACAAAAATTGGTGGTAGTGCATTCCACGGATGCGAAGCACTAAGTGACGTTTACCTCCTCGGCCCACCAAGTTCGTTGAAAATGAATGGTGAGTATTCAAATGTTAAGACTTTTGGTTCTAATAACGCTTATTGTGCGAAAGCACTTAACAACTGTACATTCCACGTATTGCCACAGTACTTGTATTCGAAAGAAGAAATCGCCGCAGGATATCGCAGTAAGAAGCCAACAGATGAAGGATATAAGGAGGCATATAATGGAACTTATAGTTCTGACATCTTGAATTCATGGGGAACGGTAGATGGTGACAATAGTGAGACTGCAAGGGCTGACGGAAATTATTTCACTTCTACTTTCCCTGAAGTCAAAAAGACATATGTCCCAGGTCAGTGGGTAACATTCTGTATGCCAGAATCTGAAATATTCTTTGAGATTACAGATGCTGATGGAAAACTCGCTAATCAATCGTTCGTAGATCTTAACGAAGAAACAAAAGCAAAAGTACAAAAAGAACAATCAAGTGAGATAGACCCAACGCCAGGAGGCCAAGAAAATTTCGTGAAGGAACGTCCTGCAGCAACTACTGATGCCGCTTCTGGATTCCTGAAGTATAATTTTGAATATGGTTGGGATAAATATGATGGTTTCGGCCCAGGATGCGAGGTTGCCATAATGACAGATGCATGGGAAGATGCTATAGATCCTAATCTCTATCATGCTCGTTTCGATCTTATCAATATTGATCAAATTCAGCCAAACACTCCTTATCTGATTTGCCCAATGCTTGAAGAAGGTGCAAGTCAAGCTGATCTCAACATCTGCCTGTGGACAGATGAAGACATGCGACGTAAAGAATTTGTAGATAATATGGGAGCATATCCTCACACCATTACAAAACACACCGAAGGCACACACAAAGACTCAAAACTCAACCCTGGCCACAAGAAACCTGCATATGTAAATATGATTGGACAAATCGACCGTGGTTTAACAAATGCTCTCCAGCCATATGATATCTACTTCAAGTCAGCAGGTCCAGGTTGGGTAACAGACTCCAAAAGACATATCGGCGACTTCAAGATGGTACCAGAAGGAGGAACAACATATCTGCATTCATGCTCAGCCTACTGGAACGTAGTTGTAGAAGAAGGAAAGTTGAACAGCGGAGGTTATGTATCTCAAGTGAAATTGGGTTCTGTTGCTGAATTCGATGCTGTTCCTGCTGATCCAACCGCAATCAACGAGATTCAGAATGACAAGCCTGCACGTATTGTAGTGGATGGTATTTATGACATGAACGGCCGCAAGCTCGACGTTGACCAGAGTCAACTTCCACAAGGCATGTACATTGTGAATGGTAAGAAAGTGTTGAATAAATAAAATGAAAGGAGAACTAAATTATGAAGAAATCATATATAGCACCAGAGCTGAAACTTTCTGAAGGACAACAATGCGAGGTATTGATGCTGAGCGACCTAAAGCCAAAAGTTGAAGGTGAGGTATTCGACCAAGAGGGAAATTCGCACGGTACAATCGGTTGGGGTGGTTTCGGAAATGACAATTTCGGCGATGCCAAGCATCACGGATGGGATGTCTTCGGAGGTGAAGAATAATCCAAATACATGCCAATTCTCTCGAAAGAGAAATGAAGATATAACGCTGCGAAGCGTGACGTACTTTTTCTAAGTACTTGAATTTTGTTTATACTATTATCTATTGGGCGTTGATTCACGACAAAGGGTTTGCCTCAAACGTCGTGAGATGCCAATGAGTCACACTCGAATACAACACACACATAGTTATTTGTTAATTCACTTTGTCAGCCTCAGCATTGCTGGGGCTGACATATTATATACCGACATAAAAGAGCCGTAACAATAAAATGCTACGGCTCTTATGATAAGTATAATTTTCTTCAAGCTAACGCCCTACTCACTCTACTCTCTTCGCTCAAGCAACACCACATTCTCCACATGCTGAGTGTGAGGAAACATATCCACTGGCTGAACCTTCACAACACGATATGACCCATCCAACAACTGAAGATCACGAGCCTGAGTGGCTGGATTGCAACTCACATACACAATCCTCGACGGACTCGCAAACAATATCGTATCTATCACATCCTGATGCATTCCAGCACGAGGAGGATCCGTGATAATCACATCCGGACGACCATACTGCTCGATGAAACCACGATTCAGGATATCCTTCATGTCACCCGCAAAAAACAAAGTATTGTCGATACCATTCAACCCACTGTTCACCTTCGCATCCTCAATCGCCTCTGGAACATACTCGATACCAATCACCCTGCGAGCACCACGACTCACGAAATTAGCAATCGTACCCGTACCCGTATACAAGTCATACACCAACTCATCACCCGTCAATCCCGCAAAATCACGTGCCACACAATACAGATTGTAAGCCTGGTCGGTATTCGTCTGATAAAAACTCTTCGGACCCACCTTAAACCTCAAACCCTCCATCTCCTCATAGATATGATCCGTGCCGCGGAACACACACACCGGCTGATCCCCAATCGTATCATTACACTTATGATTATCCACATACAGCAACGAAGTAATCTCCGGGAACTCATCAGCCACATGCTCCATCAAAGCCATCACACTTCTGCGCTCTTCCTCCGACTCAATCCTAAACTGCATCACCACCATCAACTCTCCCGTATTGCTGTTCCTAACCATCATACTGCGGAGCAAACCCACATTCTGCTTCAAGTCGTAGAACGACAGCCCATGCTCAATCGCATACCTCCGAATCTCATTCCTGATCCTATTCTGAACATCATCCATAAGCCAGCAACGATCAATATCCAATATCTTATCAAACGCACCCGCAATATGGAATCCCACAGCATTACGCTCCTTAATCTCACGATCGCCATCTGCAATCTCCTCCTCCGTCATCCAACGCTTACAAGAAAAGCCAAACTCAAGCTTATTCCTATACTCACGAGTCTTCACACTACCCAGAATCGGACTCACCTCAGGCAACTCTATATGACCGATACGAGTCAGATTATCCACAATCTGCTGCTGCTTCCATCTAAGCTGCTCATCATACTTCAGACACTGCCACTTGCAACCGCCACACACACCGAAATGCTCACAAAACGGCTCCTCACGATCCTCCGAAAGCTTATGGAAACCCACAGCAACAGCCTCCATGAAACTGTGCTTCTTCCTCTTCACCTGCAAATCCACCACATCACCCGGAACCACATATGGCACAAACACCACCTTATCGTCAACCCTTGCCAAAGCCTTTCCCTCGGCAGCAACTGCAGTTATCTCTATATTCTCCAACAATGGGAGTTTCTTCTTATCCCTTCTCACTATATTATAATA
This sequence comes from Bacteroidaceae bacterium, assembly GCA_024398435.1. GTDB lineage: Bacteria > Bacteroidota > Bacteroidia > Bacteroidales > Bacteroidaceae > Colivivens. The sequence goes on from JAKSJD010000005.1 coordinate 65,217, forward strand.
TTATATAATGTGTAACTTAATTTCCGCTTGCAAAGATAGTGCAAATCGAGCGAAGTACAAAAGAAAAGTCACAAAAACTTTTATTTTTACTTCCGAGTGCAGCCTATCTCGCGAGCCAAAGGCAAGAAAGATAGTAAAAAAATACACAATGGAGATTGCAGAACCTACTATTTCAACAAAAAAACAAAAAAATCCTCCATCCAGCATCCCACATCCCACATTTTTTACTACCTTTGCAAACATGAAAGCAAAAGACGAGATAAGATGGGGATTCATCGGTTGCGGAGAAGTGACCGAAAAGAAAAGCGGACCAGCATTCGGCAAGATCGAAGGCTCAAAAGTAGTTGCAGTCATGAGCCGCGACAAGGCAAAAGCCAAGTCGTACGCACAACGACACAACATACAACGATACTACACCGACCCTACCGAACTCATCAACGACCCACACGTCAACGCCATCTACATCGCTACCCCACCTTCCTCACACGCCACATTCGCCATCATGGCAATGAGAGCCGGAAAACCCGTCTACGTAGAAAAACCTCTCGCCGCAAGCTATGAAGACTGCCTCAGAGTGAACAAAGTATCCGAACAAACAGGAGTGCCCTGCTTCGTGGCATACTACCGACGATATCTCGACTACTTCCAGAAAGTAAAACAACTCGCACACAGCGGACAAATCGGAAAAATACTCTCCGTACAAATCCGTTTCGCAGTACCTCCACGCGAACTCGACTACAACAAGACCAACCTCCCATGGCGACTCCAACCCGACATCGCCGGAGGTGGAGGATACTTCTACGACCTCGCTTCCCACCAACTCGACCTACTCCAAAACATGTTCGGAGTAATCATCGAAGCCGAAGGATACGGAACCAACATGGCCGGACTCTACAAAGTGGAAGACACATTCAACGCTTGCTTCAAATTCGCATGCGGAATCACAGGATCCGGCAGCTGGTGCTTCGTAGCACACGACTCCGCACGTACCGACCGAATCGAAATCGTAGGCGACAAAGGAATGATCTGCTTCTCAGTATTCGACTACACACCCGTGGCACTCCACACCGAAGAAGGACGAAAGGAATTCATAATCCCCAATCCCGAACACGTGCAACTCCCACTCATCCAATCCATCGTCGACCACCTCAGAGGAAAAGCCACCTGCGAATGCGACTCCATCAGCGCAACTCCAACCAACTGGGTGATGGACAAGATTCTCGGAAAATTCTAAACCCAACCAACCAATACAACCACCAAAAAGAAATGAAACGAATCGGACTCATACTCCCACTCCTACTCTCATTCCTCAGCTCCACAGCCCAGGAACCAGCCGACTCGTTATCCCTACCCGATTCACTCAACCACACCGACACAACACAAATCTACAAACCAATCAACTTCGAACAAGAACTCGACAACATCGTCAGAACCAAGAAAAAACCATTCTACTCCTACATCTTCGACGCAGCCGATGCCGTCACCAACTTCTTCATGGGATGCGACACAAACTACGTCACACCACAACTATATGAATTCACGGCACAAGCCGAACTATCATACATCCACGACTACTACCGAATGAACTCCAACCAAAGCGGACAAGCCACACACATGACCATCCAGTCGGGCAATCCACTCGTTCTTGGAGGATACGTATATTGGAGCATCTTAGGATACGGACATTCCATCAACCTTGAAGACATTGGCAGACACAAAGGAAAAACCAACGCAACCGGACGACGAAACTCCTTCGTACTCAACACAGCACGCATCATCGCCGAAGTCTACACATTCCGTTCAGGAAAATCAGCCGAATTCACATCCATATCAAACATCGACCTCAAGGGACACGACCGCAAATTCACCGGACTCAACTCCAAATGCGTCGGAATAGATGCACAATACATCTTCAACCACAAGAAATACTCATGGCCAGCTGCTTTCGGAGAAAACGCCGTACAACGGAAAAGCGCCGGATCGTGGAAACTCGGATTTGCCTACAACCACATGAACATCACCTTCAACAGCGAAGAACTCTCCGACTACATAGCAAGCCAAATCGACACCACACTGCTCTTCAACAAAGTATCCTACAAAGACTATGCAGTCAGCGTAGGCTACGGATACAATTGCGTACTCCGAAAAAACTGCCTCCTCGCCGTATCCATCCTGCCATCAATCGGATACCGACAGTCAGACATTACCGACGAACAGATGGACAAAGACATACTCCGAAAAATCAGCACCGACGTATTCTTCCGCACAAGCCTCTTCTGGAACAACACCAAATACTTCAGCGGAATCGTAGTCGACCTACATACCTATGCCTACCGCCAAAAACGATTCGGACTCACCAATTCATACGGAACCATCAAATACATTCTTGGATTCAACTTCCTTAAAAAGAAACAATACAAGAAATAATACAATGTAGAATGAAGAATGGAAAATTGATAATGGAGAATGAAGAATGGAAAATTGATAATGGAGAATGAAGAATGTAGAATGGAAAATGTCTATTTCAATAAAAAAAACAAAAAAATCCTGCATCCTGCATCCTGCATCCCGCATTTTTATTATCTTTGCAGCAATAAATCACATCGAACAATACACAAAACCTTATAACAACAAACATTATGGTAAAAAAGATTTCAACATTCGTAACAGCATTACTGCTCGGACTGTCAGCAAATGCTCAAAACCCTTACCTCCCACTTTGGGAACATGTACCTGATGGAGAACCTCGCGTATTTGAAGACCCAGACAATCCTGGAAAACTCCGTGTATATATCATTGGTTCACACGATGTACGCGGCAACAGCTATTGCGGACCAGATATCCGTGCATGGTCAGCTCCAGTGGAAGACCTCAGCAACTGGCGCGACGAAGGTCCTATCTTCACATATCACATCCAAAACCAATGGGACGTAATGTATGCTCCCGACCTTGTAGAAATCAAGCAGAAAGACGGAAGTAAAGTCTACTACCTCTACCCTCACAGCCGCGGCCCTATGCGTGAAGCAATGGTTTGCAAGGGAAACCGTCCTGACGGACCTTTCACTCCACTCAATGTTTCAGAAGACGGAACTCGCACACTCCAAGGCAGTGTGTTCGGTTTCGACCCTTCTGTCTATATCGAAACAATCACCGACAAGAACGACCCAGACTATGAAATCGGTTTCCGCGCCTATGGTTATTGGGGATTCCAGCGCTCATCTGCTGCTCAAATCGACCAAAAGACAATGTGGAGCGTACGCCCTGGAACTGAAGTTATCCCATACTTCATCCCAGCAAGCCAAAGCTACGGACGAGTAAGAGAAATCCCTGGTGCTAAATTCGCTGTATATGAAGGCGAAGACCTCGGAACATTCAACTTCTTCGAAGCATCTTCAATCCGCAAGGTAGGCAACAAGTACGTATGGGTATTCAGCGGTCACTCAGGTCCTGACTATGGAATGGGAAGTTCAAACTCTACACTTCGCTATGCCTATGCCGACAGCCCTATAGGTCCATGGAAGAATGGTGGCGTATTGGTTGACTCTCGCGGTCCTGTTCAGAACGAAGACGGAACTCGCCTCATGGGTGGTTATTCCGGCCACAACACACACGGAAGTCTCCAGTGTGTAAACGACCAGTGGTACGTATTCTACCATCGTGCTCCACGTGGATTCGGTAATGCACGCCAGTCAATGGTAGCTCCTGTCACTGTCATCAACGACAACAAGACAGTAGCAGAAGGCGGTAAGATTCAGATTGTAGGCTATTCAGCAGATGCTCCAGACCACGTTTGGACTGCAAAGGACAGCAATGGTCACGAATACAGAGGTGCAGAAGTAACATCTGAAGGTTTCCAAATCTTCGGTCTTGCTCCTTACAACTACTATTCAGCAGGCTATGCTTGCTTCCTTTCAAACTTGGGCAACCAGCAGGATTCTTGGGATGTTTGGGACAACAACATGGAAATCACCAACATCAAGAATAAGGAAATCATCGGTTACAAGTACTTTGGTTTCGGCGGACTCAAGAAAGCTGACCGTGGTATCAAGCCATTCGAAGGAACTGCAGCAAACAACAAGACTGCTTTCAACCTCTTCCTTACTCCACAGACTAACGAATCTTTCAAGGTTCAGATTTGGCTCGACGGACCTTATGCCAACACTACTTGGAACGGAAAGAAGATTGCTGAAATCGTTGTTCCAGCTGGCAAGCAAGGTCAGTTTGGCAAATATACAGTCGATGTAAGCGGTGCTGTTGACAAACTCGGAGGCAAGCACGCTATCTTCCTCGTTGCTGAAGGTGCCGACGGACAGTCACTCTTCAATCTTCGCGGACTTGGATTCAGCAAGAAGGGTCAATCACTCGAATGCCCTGTTGTTCCAACTGTAAGCATCAAGATAAATGGCGAAGCTGTTGAACTCCCTGCTAATCCAACTCGTTCTACAAACCAGAACGGATACGTTGACGGAACCAACTACGACGTGAACTTCAAGGCAATCGCACGTCCTTACAATGTTGTAGCTACAAGCGACAACAAGAATGTGAAGATCGACACAAAGGTTGAGAATTCACTCGTCAAGGTTAAGTGTACTTACAACGGAAAGAAGAAGGTTTACAACATCAACATTCCTCAGGAATAATCTTTCCACATAATATACGACAATAAACCCTCCCCCAACACGGGAGGGTTTATACATTAAGCCAACAAAGGAAATAACCAATAATAACATTCAACAAATGCGTCGATATTCATTTCTGCTTATTACATTATTAATAATATGTACGTCTTGCAGCATCAGCCGTCCAACCGCATGTGGACCAACTCCTACAAAGCAGCAAATCGAATTGCAGGACATGGAAGAATATGCTTTCATCCACTATTCCCTCAACACCTACACCGACCAGGAATGGGGTTACGGCAATGAAGACGTAAACCTCTTCAATCCGAAGAACCTCGACCCACGCCAATGGGCCCGTACTTGTAAGGAATCAGGGATGAAAGGAATCATCTTCACAGTTAAGCATCATTGTGGCTTTTGTATGTGGCCATCAGCCTATACCGAGTATTCTGTCAAGAATTCTCCTTGGAAAAATGGGCAGGGAGATGTTGTGAAAGAGTTGGCAGAAGCATGCAAGGAATATGGACTTCGCTTTGCTGTCTATCTTTCCCCTTGGGACAGAAACCATGCAGAATATGGACGTCCAGCATATATCGACTATTTCCGCAACCAGCTTCGAGAGCTTCTCACCAACTATGGGGATATTTATGAAGTATGGTTTGATGGAGCTAACGGAGGAAATGGCTATTATGGTGGAGCTAACGAAACCCGCCACATCGACCGAACCACCTACTACCAATGGGCCGAAACCTATCGTATGATCAGGGAATTGCAGCCAAACATCGTGATTTGGAACGATGGAGGTGACCGAGGTGACCTTCGTTGGGTTGGCACGGAAGCTGGCTTTATCGGTGAGACAAACTGGAGTTTACTGAACAAGGATGGAGACGTTCCTTTCGAAATGCTTCATTATGGACTTGAGAACGGAAATGTTTGGGTACCTGGAGAGACAAACACATCGATTCGTCCGGGATGGTTCTATCACGACCAGGAAAACAGCCGAGTGAAGAGTCTTTCCAAACTTATGGAAACATACTATAAGTCTGTAGGCCGAAACAGTACTCTCCTCCTCAACTTCCCTATCACCCGTGATGGCCTCATCCATCAGGAAGACAGTCTTCGAGGCTCGGCTTTTGCAAAGATGGTAAGAGAGATTTTCAGCAACGACCTTATTGAAGGAGCCTCACTTACTGCAACAAATACCCGCAACAATTCGAGCAAATATTCCATCAAGCATGCGATTGACGGCAAGACCAACACTTATTGGGCAACTGACGATGATGTGAAAACAGCTGCAGTCACTATCGACTTTGGCAAGCCTACAACATTCAATCGATTCATGACTTGCGAATATATTCAGCTCGGACAGAGAGTTAAGGACTTCAAACTCGAAGTGTTCGTCAATGGAACTTGGGAACCCCTGAAAGACATTTATGCAGAACGAGGAGACGGAATGACGACTGTCGGACGCAAACGAATCATCTGTTTCCCTACAGTTACTGCAAGCAAGTTGCGCTTTACCATTGTCGATTCCAAAGCCTGTCCGCTTATCTCTCGCCTTGGAGTGTTCCTTGCACCCGAACTGACGCCAGACATTCCTGGTTCGGGAGAGAAATATTCAACCAAATGGAATGTGTCTTTGGCTGGTGGCGGCAACGGCAATGGCCGTTCAGTCATAATCGACTTGAAAGGCAAGAAGAATGTCAAGGGTCTTCGCTATCTTCCTCCTCAGGACCGAAACACGCGAGGAATCGTCATGGATTATGCAGTCTTTGCTTCTGTAGGCAATGGGGAATGGAAGGAAATCAGTAAGGGCGAATTCTCCAACATCGTGAACAATCCAATCTGGCAAACTGTGAATTTCCCTGCAATTACCACCGACCGAATCCGTCTGGATGCAGTTCGTTTGGCTTCGGGAGAGCGAATCAGATTCGAAGACATTGACGTTGTGACAGAATAAAACAAGCTTACACAAAAGACATATATGGGTTTGTTCCGAAATTCCTATTGATGTTTTGGTCATACGAACATGATCGTATCGTCTTACGAACATGATCGTATTGCCTTACGAACATGATCGTATTAAACAAACTCCTATAGAAAAAATATGAAGGTACAATAAAAAAGGTTGGTATCTTTGATTAAAATTGATTTAGTCATAATTTATAAATTTGATGTATTAATCCATTTGTTTCCTAACCGAATGTATGATTTTTCGAATATCAATTTGTTATTGATTTTGTACACACCTAAAATGTGATTCCTAAGAAGATAAGAATGTATAAAATTGTAAATCTTCTCTTTGTTTTCCGTTATATCTTTTGTGTTGATTTCAACATCTGTAGGTTGTCCTTTTGCATTTACTTTTGAATATGAGACAATAGCATTAACAGCTTTAGTGTCGGGAAACTCTTTTATGAAAGCATCGTTGAATGCCTTTAATGTACTTCTGTCAAGCATATTTTTGCAAATTGCCTTGTTCTTAACTTTCCTTGAGTGAATCACAGCACCTTCCTTCACAGTTAAGAATAATTCTTTTTTGAATGTACTCTCAAATCCCATATGAACGTATTTGAGTAATTTTCCTTGAATCACTCTTAATTCCCCTGAAAACCAAGACGCTTTGATTCCGATATTGTCTTTATAGGCAGAAAATGCACTTCCATCATTTGGGATAACAGTTTCCATTACATAATCGCCATCTATATTTTCCGTTTCGAATTGCAAACTATCCAAATACAGAGTACTGTTTTTTATACTCCAATACCCAACGTATCCTCTCCACAAAGATGTATTGGTAACAATCCCTGCAGGTTTTATTATTTGAACTACATTTTGTATAATGCTATCAGCCTCTATCGGACAAGTTAACATTTCGTGCATCTTTCCGTTAATAAATATCTTATCGCCTTGTTGTGCTGTTGCCATCAATTTTGTAGGTAATAGAACACATAAAATAATAACGTAGAATAATTTCACCATATTCTCTATTATAATATTATATTTGTAAATAGTATTACTTGATGAAACTACAAAATCGTATTTCAAGGTTGTGTCCTTTATCAAGAGTGATTTTTCCATTATTTCATTATTTTATAAATTTCGTTTTCCAATCCGTCTTCATCGTATTGATTAGTTTCCACGTTATAATACGTATCTACCAATGTTTTACTAAGAACTCCAAACTCCTCAATTGCCTTGTCGGCATCAAGTACTTGATACTTTATTTCATTTGTTACTTCATCGACAAATGGAAAAAGTTCGAATATATCATTTACTAATATAGAATCCATAGATAGTATTTTATGAAACAGCCAAATTAATAATATGGGTTGGAACTCTGACAAAAAGCGTTTCCCAACTTTTTATTCAAAGTCGACTATTGTAATGCCCGAGCCGCCAAACTGAGGGAGTTCATCTCGGTAAGCCGTGACTTCCGGAATCGTATTCAAGTATTGTCGGATGAGCTGGCGAAGGATTCCGTTGCCCGTTCCATGAAGAATGCGAACTCGCGAAACATTGGCAACGAGAGCATCGTCCACGAAAAGGCTAATCTCCTGCAAACACTCATCTGCCCTCATTCCACGAACATCAATCTCACCAGTGAAGTTGAGTGTGGTTTGGCGAATATTATCCTGAGTTTGGGAAGTGACAAAAGTAGCAGCTCGTTTCTCAACCTTTGGAGCAGCGGATGGTTCGAGCTTTACGAGTTTTTGATTCGTCTGAATCGTACCAAACGCCACAAGAGCCTCGTTTCCACTGATTCGAAGTATCTGGCCAATCGAAGTTTGACCTTTGAGCTTCACATAATCCCCGACTTTAAGCTGAGAATCCGAAGCAGGAAGATTCGATGCGTTTGTCCGTTCCTTGTTCTCTCTTCTGTTTACAGGTCTTTCAACTCGTACACTTGTTGGCTCATTGTCTCGCTGACTTGTTGACTTTTCTTCATTTCCGAGCCTTTCCTTATACTTCTCCAACTTCTGTCGGATTTGCTTTGTTCTCTCCCTCTCTGCCTGAGCTTCCTTAATGTCCTTGATTGTCTTTTCTATCTGGGCATTTGAACTCTGCAAGAGGTTTTGGGCTTCGGTCTTGGCTTTATCGATGATTTCTCGCTTTTGCGAATGAATCTTATCATATTCATCCTCATAGCGTTGAATGGTTGATTCGAGGCGTTTCTCCTTTTGATGAATCTCTTGACGCTTATTCTCCCAATATCTCTTATCTCTGGAAATGTCCTGAAGATACTTGTCAGCACTGATATAATTCTGGCCGACAAGTTCTGATGCTTCGGCTATCACATCCTCCGGAATACCAATCTTGCGGGCAATTTCAACGGCAAATGAACTGCCAGGATTTCCTATTCGAAGTTGGAACAATGGCTGCATCTGAGCCCTATCATAGAGCATTGCGCCATTTACGATTCCAGGAGTGTCCTGAGCATATTGCTTCAGATTCTGGTAGTGGGTGGTAATCACACCGAAAGCCTTCTTTGCATTGAATCGCTTCAACACAGCTTCAGCAATAGCACCACCGATTTGAGGTTCGGTTCCTCCTCCAAATTCATCAATAAGAAGAAGAGTGGCATAATTGGCGTTCTTCATCATCATCTTCATGTTCGTAAGATGAGAAGAATAAGTAGAAAGGTCGTTCTCCAGACTTTGCTCGTCGCCAATGTCTATCATTATGTTTTGAAAGATTCCGGTCACACTGCTTTCTGCCACAGGAATTGGCATTCCGCATTGAAGCATATACTGAAGCAAACCAACAGTCTTCAGACAAACCGACTTACCTCCGGCATTCGGACCTGAAATGAGCAAAAGCCTTTGCTTTCCATCAAGACGGATTTCAAGCGGAACAACCTTGCGGTCGTGCTTCTCGAGCGACATTCGAAGGATTGGATGAACAGCCATACTCCAGTCGATTTGCTGGCGGTCGGTCATCGAAGGTTGGAGGGAATCGGTACGGATTGCAAACTTTGCCTTTGCACGGATGAAGTCAATATCTCCCAAAAACTCATACGACTGAATCATATCGAGAATGTAAGGACGGACAGAATCCGTGAAAACCGTCAGTATGCGAATGATTTCCCTTCGTTCCTCACTCTCAAGTTCACGAATGCGGTTGTTGGCTTCAACAACATCGGCTGGCTCAATATAGACAGTGCGGCCAGAGTCGGATTCGTCATGAACAATTCCGTTTATCTTCCTCTTCATTGCAGGAGCAACTGGAATGACAAGTCGTCCGTCGCGAACAGTAGGAGTGGAATCCTTCTCCACCAATCCATCCGACTTTGCCTCACGCAGAATCTTATTGAGAAGATGGGAAATGCTGTTGGTGGTGTTTTGCTTTTCCTGACGGATTCGCATCAGTTCCACAGTTGCCGAATCTTTCACTTCACCATACTTATCGAGCATTTGACTGATTCTGCGGACAATATTCGGGAATGTCTTAATATTCTCTGCAAGGGCAGAAAGTTCGGGATAGATTGGTCGCTCATCCCCTTCATTATGCTTAAGGAAGAAACGAATAATCTTATCAATCGAATCGAGCGAACGCCAAATGTCGAAGAGTTCCTCTGTGAGCAAATATGTATTTTGAATCTTTATCCTACGAAGAGCTGTTCGGACATCAAAGAAGTTTTGGTCGGGGAACTCTTCCTCACGAAGAATACGAATGAATTCGGAAGTCTGCCTTACCTGCTTGCTCACAACCTCAAACTCGGAAGAAAACTGCATACCGTCAACGCGTTCCATGCCCAACGGACACAGACACGCCTCCTTCAGCATCTTCCTTATCTGGGTAAAGCCTACTTTTTCTTCGTAATTATTTGGATAAATCACTGTGTTATTTACTATTTGACGATTTACTATTTACTATTTTTGTGTTCAAGAGTTCTGCTCTTGAATTCTCTAACCGTTAACCGATAACCATTAACCGTTAACAGACAACCGTTATTCTCTCCCCCACAGCTTGTCCATTCTCTCCTTCAGTTTTGCCTCTTGAGGATTGTTCTGAGCCTTCCAGAATTGTTGGCCTTGAGCATTGTCGGGAAGAAATTGCTGTTTCACGAAATTGCCTTCATAATTGTGGGCATACTTATATCCCTTGCTGTATCCAAGTTGTTCCATCAATTTGGTTGGAGCATTGCGAATATGAAGCGGAACAGGCAGATTGCCAGTTTGCTCCACATAAGCCAAAGCATCATTGATGGCCATATATGCCGAATTGCTCTTCGGACTTGTTGCAAGATAAACGGTCGCTTCAGCCAATGGGATTCTGCCCTCTGGCCATCCAAGTTTATGAACGGCATCAAATGCGGCATTTGCCAAAAGTAAGGCATTTGGATTGGCCAAACCAACATCCTCACTTGCCGAGATTACCAATCTTCTGGCAATAAACTCAGGAGCTTCGCCTCCTTCAATCATGCGGGCAAGATAATAGATTGCTGCATCAGGGTCGCTTCCTCTAATGCTCTTTATAAAAGCAGAAATGAGGTCGTAATGCATTTCCCCATCCTTATCATAAGCCAAAGGATTTTGCTGGAGGCAACGAGTGACCAATTCGTCCGTAATGACATTTGATTCTCCCGTAACTATATCAATGATATTCAGGAGTTTCCTGGCATCGCCCCCACTATATCGGAGCATTGCCTCAGTTTCTTTCAGTTGGATATTCTTTTCTTTCAGAATGGCATCCTGAGTAAGTACCTTATTGGCAAGTTCGAGCAAATCGTCCTTATCGAGCGAATTGAGCACATAAACCTGACAACGGCTCAGCAAAGGACGAATCACTTCAAACGAAGGATTTTCGGTCGTTGCCCCAATCAATGTGAACACACCTTGCTCTACAGCACCAAGCAACGAATCTTGCTGGCTCTTTGAGAAACGATGGATTTCATCGATGAAGAGGATAGGATTGCCTGCAGAGAAGAAGCGATTCGATTTTGCCCTATCAATCACATCACGAACATCCTTCACACCACTGGTTACCGCACTCAATGTATAGAACGGAACTTCCAATTCGTGAGCTATGATGCCAGCAAGAGTAGTCTTTCCCACACCAGGAGGTCCCCAAAGGATGAACGAAGACACGCGTTTCGATTCAATCATCCTTCGGATCACACTACCCTCGCCCACCAAATGCTTTTGGCCGATGTAGTCGTCGAGCGTCGTTGGACGCATTCTCTCTGCTAAAGGTTGCATAAGTTTAGCACTCTTAATCTCTAATCGTTTGCAAAGATAGTGCAAATCGAGCGAAATACAAAATAAAATGCATTTTTTTATTTTTATTTCCGAGATACAGCCTATCTCGCGAGCCCAAAGTGGCGAGAAAGATAGTGCAAATCGAGCGAAATACAAAATAAAATGCATTTTTTTATTTTTATTTCCCTATAATAATGTACCCTCAAAAAAGAACGCGAGAAATGAGGCCACGAACCGCGGTTCGAAGGGCAAAACCTCGCGAGAAATTGTGTCGAGAACCGCGTTCTTTTTTTACAAACAACAATAATATCGAAGAAGATGGTTCGAGATACGTATTTTTTCAATCGTAAATTTGGTGTTTTTGCGTTTTTATCCTATCTTTGCAAGCGATATATTATCTTACCGAACTTAATAACAACAATAAAAATATTGAAAACATGAAGAGGAAAAATTTATTACTTTCGTTAATCGTTGCAATTGGTTTCTGTGCCAATGCATCGGCTGAAACCATTGATTCGAAAACACTTGAGAATGGTGGACAAGGTGCCTATAAGGCTCTCGTATGCAAGGAATCCACATTGCTCGATTTTACTATTTACCGTCCAAAAGACATGGCTGCAGCCGTTGAAAAGCAAGGCAAGTTGCCTGTATTGGTATGGGGAAACGGAGCTTGCAGTAACACAAACTTAGGTAACGAATTGTTCCTTAACGAAATTGCTTCTCATGGTTATGTATGTGTGGCCATTGGTCCATTCCTCCACAATCGTGATGGTTTTGTGGATTCTGGCACAGACGGTTCGTTCCTTACCAGAGCAGTTGATTGGGTGATGAAACAGAATAATGTCACGACAAGCGAATATCGCGGAATGCTCGATACCGACAAGATTGCTGCCAGCGGCCACTCTTGTGGTGGTGCTGAAGCAATGTCCACTTCAAAGGATTCTCGTGTAAAGACAATCATCATGACCAACTCAGGAATGGGTGGCATGGGAATGGGTGGCGCAAGTCCTGACAACTTGAACTACCTCCACGGCCCTATTCTCTACATTGTCGGAGGTCCTGACGATGTTGCCTATGGCAATGCAGAACAAGACTATAATAATATTAAGGTAAACGTACCTGTATGCTTCATGTCGGCCAATGTTGGTCACGGAGGAACTTTCCACCTCGCTCATGGTGGCGACTATTCACGTATCATGATTGCATGGCTCGATTGGTTCTTCAAGGGCAAGAAGGAACATCTCAAGCTCTTCCGCGATTGCGACCCTACTGGTTATTCCGGTTGGACAGTAAAGTCAAAGAACTTCAATCCAGAATTCGAGGAAGAGAACTTTGCAGTTCTAAAGAAGTTCAACTTCCTTCACACTCGCACTACACTTCCTAACACAAACGGAAGCCAAACAGTGAAATGGACAGCCGATGACGACTTAAAGACATGGTGTGGATTGACAACAAGAGTATTGTCAGTAAAGCAACTTGCTGATGGTGACGAACCTGTATTTGCAGGTTACCTTACAGCCACTATAACTGACCTTGACAAGAGCAAGACTTCAAAGATATTCCGAGTAACAATGGCTCCAGATGATAAGAAAGCCGCTTATCTTGCAGTTTACAACGATGCAAGCACGAATTCTCCTCGTTATGCTCTTTGTGCTGATATTTCCGGAAAGACATTCGAAACTCTTGCTAGTTCAAAGTATTTGCTCGACACCAAAGCCCTTGCTCCTCTTTCTGGCGAAATGAAGGAAGTTTCAATTGCAAGAGGTAAGGAAGACAATCAATATTTCATGGTGGCTGCCGATGGCAACAACGAAGAAGAAAACTATGGTCTTTGTCTCCTTCGCTCTACCGACCTTATCCATTGGGAAACTACTGCAAGCATCGACTTCCGTCAAGGCAAGGTTGCTTTCTCTGACTCAACAGCAAGTTCACGCGACTACATCACAAATACATATTACGAAAGAATCAACTATGTTCGCAATCCTCACCTCATCTGGGATCAGAATGCAAACGAAGGACAAGGTGCCTTTATGATTTATTACAATGTATGCTCTACTCGATTCACAGACAAATATCCAAAGCTCTACTATTCATACATAAATGATGACTTCACGATGATTACCCAACCTCGCGCCCTCTATGATGCAGGAACAGAAATCGGAGGTGCTGCAGTAGAATGGAATCCATACGATTCGCTCTATCATATTCAGTACGTCATCAACAATGTAAAGAAAGGAACATTCACAGTTAATGCTGCCTCTTCTCCAACATCAATAGGTGCAACTTGGACAGCTGCAAAGGAAGCCATCATCACAGGAGAAGGAGTTGCCAATGGATTGGATTTCGTACGTAAAATCAATGATGACAACTACAACAACTACATCTCAATTGATGGAATTGATAAAATTTACGGAACAAATCATGTTCACGAATACAGCAGCAAACTTATCGCAAATACAGTAAGCGAACCATTGAACCGACCTACTTTCATACAACTCACGGAAGAAGAAGCTTCAATGCTTGCTGCTTGGGATCAAGTTGTCAGCACACTTGCAGAATTCAAGACTTTGCTTCCTGACTATGACACTAACGAAGCAGTTGCTTTTGCAGAGAATGCTCTCAAACTGACAACAGTCAGCGAACTTCTCCCTGCCCTCACAGAAGCACTCAACCGTTTGGCAACAGTAGATTCAATCGAGGACATCAATCTCGACAAGAAACAATCTGCCATCTATGATCTCGTAGGAAGAAAGGTTGGAAATAAGCACAATATGCAACGAGGCATCTACATTACCAACGGAAAGAAAGTGCTTGTCAAATAATTTAGCAAAAGCATCAAAATGAGGAAATCAATCATCACAACTATATTGTATGCGATAGCCACAATAGCATTCGCACAAATGCCTTCAGATGGCAACCCAAGTCATACTATCAAGCTTTATGCTGATCGTCAGGAAGCCAATGCACCTGCCATCACAGTATATCTGCCTGAGGCATCAAAGGCAAACGGAACTGCTTGCATCATCTGTCCAGGTGGGGCAATGGTAAGTCTCAGTTGGGATGGTGAATTCCTTCCATTGGCCAAGTGGCTTAACGAACGAGGCATTGCTGCAATCGGGCTCCAATACACACTTCGAGATCGAAATGCAACACAAAGTATGCCAAGAGGCAATATGCTTAGAGCCACAATCACAGAAGTTGATAAAATCAAGAAAGCCAATGCAAATCCAGTGCAAGGCGACAATTCCGACCCTACCATTCAGAAAGCCATCAATGATGCTTTATTGGCAATGACCACTATCAAGGCTCATGCCAACGAGTGGAACATCAGTAAAGACAAGATTGGATATATTGGTTTCTCTGCAGGCGGAGGTGTTGCCGTTGGCGCTACAGTAAAAGCAAATGCCGAACAAATGCCGGCATTCCTTTGCAGTGTATATGGTCCATCACTCATTGATGTAGATGTTCCACACAATGCGCCCCCACTCTTCATTGCAGTTCATGCCGACCATCCGAATGTTGCAGCAGGTTGTTTAGCCCTCTTCAACGAATGGAAGAAAGCAGGAAAAGATGCGGAACTTCATGTTTATGGTAATCATACCGGTGGACTTTATGGAGATAATCAGATGCAAGATTATAACACCCCAAACGGTTCTTGGCAAGAACAATTCTATAGTTGGCTGATGATTAACTCTGCCACAACTGAAATCTCTTCAGGAAAGATTGCAGGAATTGTTCATGATGGAATATATTCATTCAAGGGTATCCCTTATGCAAAGGCAGAACGCTTCATGCCTTCCGAACCAGTTGATAAATGGGAAGGTGTAAGAGATTGTACAAAGTTTGGTCCTTGGGCAAAGCAACAGGAAAACAGAGGTGTGTCTTCGGAAGACGGCAATTTCCTTTTGAATGTTTGGACTAAAGGTCTTGGCGACAACAAGAAGCGTCCTGTGATGATTTGGATTCATGGAGGAGGCTATTCCACTGGTTCTGCCACAGCCAACAGAACTACATTTGGAGAAGAGCTTGCAAAGAAGGATGTGGTGCTCATCAGTATCAACCACAGACTCGACATAATGGGATTCCTCGACCTGTCATCATTTGGAGGCAAATACAAGCAAACAGGAAATGTCGGAATGCTTGATATTGTTGAAGCACTCAAATGGGTGAAAGCCAATGCAGAAGCATTCGGAGGCGACCCAAACAATGTAACTGTGTTCGGAGAATCAGGAGGTGGAGGCAAAGTCGGCACATTGCTTTGCATGCCTTCAGCAAAGGGTTTGTTCCACAAGGCTATCATTGAAAGTGGAGCCAAAGTCAACATCATGACGAAGAAACTCTCACAACAACTTGGCAAGGCAACGGTTGAAGAACTCGGACTCGATGCAAAGAGTCTTGACAAACTCCAGACAATCGACTACAACCAATTGATGCAAGCCGGTCTCAAATGCATGGACCGCCTGATAGGTAAGCGAACTCCTGGAAGCATCAAGATGTGGGGCTTTACTCCTAACCTTGATGGCAAGACTGTGCTTGAACTTCCTTATGATCCAGGATTTGCTGATATAATGCCCGATGTACCAATCATTATGGGAAGTACATTCAACGAACTCGATCCTTCTTTCTATCGAAGGACAGATATGACAATGGATGATGCCATGCAGATTCTCAAGCAAAAGTATGGAGAAGATGCAGATGCCTATGTTGCAGCATTCAAGAAAGCAAATCCCAACTGCTCAATTCAGGACATGCTTTCAATCGACTCAAATATCCGCGGCCTTTCAGTTCGTGCTGCAGATGCTCGTCTAAAAAACGCAAAGGCTCCTATCTATATGTACCTCTTCAATTGGCATGCACCAAATGATCCTCGAGGCTCATACCACGGGCTTGAAATACCTTTCGTATTCAATACAACACGTGTTGACGATCAAGGAACTATCGCTCCTGACGATCAAAATGCAATTACATTAGGAGACAAGATGAGCGACACTTGGGTTAACTTCGCAAAAACGGGCAAACCTTATTCTGATAAGTTGCCAGAATGGGAAGCTTATGATAAGGAACGCGGAGCAGTTATGATATTCGACAATAAGTGTGAAATGAAATACGATTTCGACCGTGAGTTGCAGAATATCCTGCTAAAGCATTTAAAGTAGCGAAATCATCGTATTTGCGTTAAACCTTTATAAACTGTGATTGTCATACAATAGTATATATTGATTCAACTTTTAACAACAAATTAATATCAAACCATTAAAAAGTATGAAAGCTTTCAAATTAATCGCTCTCTCACTCATGGCTTTTGCATTGGCTACTAATGCTCAGGCAGGTGGAGAAAAAGGCCTCAAAGATGCCTACAAGAAGTATTTCAAGATTGGTGTTGCAGTCAACATGCGTAACATCACCAACCCTGAACAAATCGAACTCATCAAGAAGGACTACAACAGTATCACTGCAGAAAACGACATGAAGCCTCAGTCACTTCAGCCACAGGAAGGTCAGTGGAATTGGGGTAATGCCGACAAAATTGCAGACTTCTGTCGCGCTAACGGTATCAAGCTTCGTGGCCACACTCTTGCATGGCACAGCCAAGTTGGCCAGTGGATGTTCTATGATGAGAACCATCAGCTCGTTGACAAGGAAACTCTCTACGACCGTATGCGTACTCACATCACAACAGTCATCAACCGCTACAAGGACATCGTTTACTGCTGGGACGTTGTTAACGAAGTGTTCACAGACGATGCTCGCGCAGAAAACCCATTCCGTCAGTCAATGTGGTACAGAATCGCTGGTGAAGATTTCATCGACAGTGCATTCGTATTTGCTCACAGAGCAGACCCTAACGCTATCCTCTACATCAACGACTACAATGCTGCAACTCCTCACAAGCGTGATAAGATTTACAACAAGGTAAAGAAGATGATCGAAGCTGGTATTCCAGTCGATGGTATCGGTATGCAGGGCCACTACAACATCTACGGTCCAAGTGAAAAGGATATCGACGACGCTATCACAAAGTATGCAAGCATTGTTAAGTATGTTCAGTTCACAGAACTTGACATCCGTGTAAACGAACAGATGGGTGGTCAGCTTCAGTTCAACCGCGACGGTGCTGCAATCACTCCTGAAGTTAAGCAGAAGTTCGAAGACCAGTACACAATGCTGTTCCGTCTTCTCCGCAAGCATAAGGATGTTATCGACTGTGTTACATTCTGGAACCTCAGCGACCGTGACTCATGGCTTGGCGCTCGCAACTACCCTCTTCCTTACGATGAGAACTATAAGCCAAAAGATGTTTACTATCTCATCCGCGACTTCAACAACCAGAAGAAGTCAGTTAAGGCATCAAGCGCAAAGGTTGTTGACTTCGAAAAGTACCTCAGAGGTCTTTAATCAACATATTACAAAGTCTAGCTTTTCATAGCAGGCAACAATAAAAACAAAACATCCCTCACAATCATGTGGGGGATGTTTTTATTTGTTTGTATGTTTCACTATCAAGATACTCAATTCATATAGCAGCCACATCGGAACGGATACAATCAACAGGGTGAAAGCATCGGTTGTTGGGGTTATGATTGCCGCTGCAATGAGAATGGCAACAATAACGTGGCGACGGAAAAGACGCATAGGTGCTGAAGTAAGTATATGAAGCTTTGCCATAAGCCAACTCATGACAGGCATCTGGAATATGATTCCCATGATGAGAAGCATGCTGATAAATGTCTGCATATACGATTCCAAAGTGATTGTGTTTGGAATGTCGGCACTTACCTGATAAGTGGCAAGGAAACGAACAGTGAATGGGAATATGATGAAGTAGCAGAAGACAACTCCCAACATGAACATAAGATAACTGCCAAAAACCGTAGGGACAGCGAATCGTCTTTCCCTTGCATACAATGCTGGGGACAGATAAAGATAGCCTTCAACAAGCAGATAAGGAAGACTCAAAAGGATGCCTGCACAGAAGGCCGTCTTCATGTGGATGATGAATTGCTGGGCAAGTTCGGTGTTAATCAGCGTTAAGTTGAACAAAGTATTGTTTTCTGCCGAATCCTGAACACCCGACAATGGCAATGAGTTTGCGAGGGAAAGCAATCCGTCAATCCATTTGTATGTAATGAACGAACCTTTTGATGGGGCAAGAACTATGGAGAACAAGGCCTCACGGAATATGAAAGCCAACACAGTTACCACCACAAGCACAATCAGCACCCTGATAATTACTGAACGTAATTCATCAAGATGCTGCCAAAAAGTCTTCAAGCCCTCGTCGGAATTGCTGGGAGTGGATGAAGAACCGGAAGTGTTCAAGTCACTCACGCCCCTACTCTTCCTTTTTGTCCTTCTTTTCTTCTTCGTCAAGACCATTCATTCCGTCCTTAAACGAACGAACGCCCTTTCCTATTCCCTTCATCAGTTCTGGGATTTTCTTTGCTCCAAACAAAAGCAAAACCACCAAAACTATCAAAAAGATTTCCCAAAATCCAAGTCCACCGATAAATAATGATTGAATCATAATCTATACATTTATTATATTTATATACGTTACATTTAGAACTCAAGTTCCTGCTTCAATGTCTCAGCATACTGATTTATCTTGTCCATCTGTTCAGGAATGTTGATGTGCTGAGGGCAATGTTCGAGGCAACGGCCACAACGGATGCAGTGGTCGGCTTGGCGAAGGCGAGGCACACTTCTATCATATCCAACGAGGAATGCTCGTCGAGCCTTACGATAGTTTTCGTCAGCACTTGAAACGAGCATATTGCCTTCGTTGACACACTTATTATAGTGGGCGAATATTCCCGGAATGTCGAGGCCATAAGGACAAGGCATGCAGTATTGGCAAGCTGTGCATGGAATGTTTGGATACTTGAGGATTTCCTGTGCCATTCGGCCGAGCATTGCCACTTCGTCTTCTGTCAAAGGCTTGAGTGGGCAGAACGAACGAAGGTTGTCTTCAAGGTGTTCCATGTAAGTCATTCCACTGAGGACGGTAAGAACTCCTGGCCAAGTGCCACAGAATCGGAATGCCCATGAAGCAATGCTTCGCTCTGGTTCGGCTTGTTTCAATTGTCCTGCAACATGTTCGTTCACTTTTGCAAGTCGTCCGCCAAGCAGAGGTTCCATGATGACAACTGGAATATTTCGTTTTTCGAGTTCTTTATAGAGGTATTCGGCTGTAAATTCTGCATTCTGCCAATCGAACGACTTGCTCCAGTCGAGATAGTTCATCTGAATCTGCACAAAATCCCAATGATAGGTTTCGTGAAGTTCCATCAGTTTGTCGAATCCGTCTTTTCCTCCATGGAAAGAGAATCCGAGATTGCGGATGCGTCCGGCTTCACGTTCTTTCATAAGGAATTCCATCACTCCATTATCGACGAAACGATGATAGAAGTCACCAATATTGCCTCCAAGGGCATGGAGAAGCAGATAGTCGATATAGTCGGTTTGGAGTTCTTTCAAAGAGTTCTTGTACATTCCAACCGAACCTTCATAGGTTTGGGTATCAGGCGAGAAGTTGGAAAGTTTTGTAGCAATAAAATACGAATCTCTTGGATGGCGGGCCAAAGCAATACCTGTAGCCTTCTCTGATTGGCCTTGGCAATAAACAGGAGCTGTATCGAAATAGTTGACTCCATGCTCTAAAGCGCAATCAACAAGGCGGTTGATTTGTTCTTGGTCGAGTTCTTCGCCTTCTCCGTCTTCCTTTGGTTTCATAGGCCAACGCATGCAACCATATCCGAGGATAGAGACCTTCTCTCCCGTTTTTGGATTGGTTCGGTAGGTCATTTGGTCGGTTGGTATTTCGCCAAGGGCAGAAGTTGAATCAACGAGAGGATTGTTCTTACCCTCGCATCCAGCGAGTGCGGCAGCACCTACAACGGCTGTTCCGGCACCTATATTCTTTATGAATGTTCTTCTATTTATTTTTTCCATAATGGTAATTCTTCTTTTAAGGAGACAGATTAAATTTCTCTATGAACTTCGTGTCCCTCTACATAGATTGCAGAGAATGGACGAGCAGGACAGAGGTTCTCGCAAGCTCCACAGCCGATGCAGAGTTCCTCGTTCACTGCTGGTGCCATAACTTCCTTGCCCTTATGCATCAGAGGAACCATCTGGATGGCTCCGGTTGGACAATGGTTGGCACATGCACCACATGTATCATCGGAATGGAGAGGAATACAATTGCACCTAATCCATACTGCATGACCAATCTGTATGGCGGTTTTCTCTTCCTTTGTGATTGGACGAATGGCTCCGGTTGGGCAAACATCTGCACATCGAGTACATTCAGGACGGCAATAACCTCTCTCATAAGATGCTTCCGGCTGCATGAATGTAACGATTCCACCAGATGGACGAAGCACTCCATTAGGGCATTCGCTTACGCAAAGTTGACAACCAGTGCAATGATCTTCGAGATTCTTTATGCTCAAACTGCCTGGAGGCACAATCTTCGTGTGGCGGCGAGGCACTTTCTTTTCTGCAATAACTGCCAAACCTCCGTCGACCTTCTTTGCCTGACTCTCTACTGCTGCAGTTGCGAGAACGGCTGAAGATGTGAGAATGAATGCTCGGCGATCCTGATCAGCAGGTGTTTCGCTTGCTGGTGAAGCATCTGCCTTTGCTTTTTTCTTTGGCAAAGCAATTGTATAGCTAATGGCTCCTTGACGGCACTTATTGATGCAATCCATGCAATCAACGCATCGGCTATAGTCGATTTCGTGCTTTTCAGGATTGATGCAAGCTGCCTTACAATTGCGGGCACAAAGCTTACAGCCATTACATTTCGAAGTGTCGATTACGGGTTTGAGGAGTGAGAATCGTGAAACGAAACCAAGAACCGTACCGACCGGACAAATCGTATTGCAATAAGTTCGGCCATTTCTCCATGCGAGGATGAAGAGAGCCACAAGTGTTACGATTGCCACTATTGCCACTGGCCATGAGCGCATCCACACTTCTTCGCGATAGAATGCATAGCTATCGACCTTCTCGGCTATCATTGCCAGAAGGTTGTTGCCCCAAATCCAGAGTGGCTGAAGCAATGTCTGGCAGATTCGGCCAAAGGCACTATAAGGTGCGAGCAAAGCAACTGCCGAACCTATTCCGAGTACTATCAGAACGATAAACACGGCTAAAACCGCATATCTGAGCCAACTTTTTGCTGGAGAATAATTGTAGCGGTTCTTCTTTGCCTTGCGGCCAAACCATGCGAAAATATCCTGCATCACTCCGAGAGGACAAATCACAGAACAATAAACTCTGCCCAAAGCCAATGTGAGGGCTAACAAACCGATGATGATGCCTACATTCAATGCCAAAACTGCTGGCAAGAACTGGATTTTGGCCATCCAGCCCACCCACTGCTGAGCAGTGCCTGTGAAATCCAAAAACAGCCACAAGATGCTCAGGAAAAAGAGCGTGGCAAGCGCGATTCTTACTTTGCGTAACATTTGATACCTTATTCTTTATTTTAAGTTAGAGTTATTTTCGATTTGCAAATTTAACACTAAATCTCTGTATTTCCAAACTTTCCACCAGAAATTATTAGGCTTTGCCTAAAAATAATGCTGAAACCACAGGAAAAAGGTTCGTGCAACGATTTCCAAACCTCTTTCCATACGTTCCATTCCCCCTATTTCAGTTTTCTCTCAAAGCAAGCAACATTTTCCCTTTTCTTTAGGAACATTTTATATTTTCTATAGCTTCAAAAGTAAAATATTGCACATAATTAACATTAATAATGTACATAATTATTAATAATATTGACATAATTATTTACCGCAATGTACATAATTATAGTTTTTAAGCCATAAGAAATAGGTTTTTGAGCCATAAAAACAATAAAATGTTCCTTGCAAACGAAGAAAACTTCCACTGCTTCGCCAATCTATCTTCAAGACATTTCCTACACAAACTGGCCTTGGTTTGTTTCCTTTTTGCCCACGTTTTTTGCTCATTTGCCTAAGTTTGTGCACAAAACAACAAAAAAGTTGAAAAATATTTTGCAATACACAGAATTGTTAGTATCTTTGCACACAAATTAAAAGAATGTGCAAAATATGACTACTTATACTGACCAAGATAAAAGCATAACCCGACTTTTCGAAGAAAGCATCAAGAAATATTGGGACAGTCCTGCACTTACCAACTATGGAGGCGATACAATCCGTTACTGCGACCTTGCAGTGATGATTGAAAAGATACATATTTTATTCGATAAGGCAGGCATAAAGCCAGGCGATAACATTGCGCTTTGCGGACGAAACTCCTCACATTGGGCAGTTTCCTACCTTGCAACAATGTCTTACGGAGCCGTGGCAGTGCCTATTCTACACGAATTCAAACCAGAACAAGTAAAGAACATCTTGGCTCACAGCGAGTCGAAACTCCTCTTTGTGGGCAGCATCGTGTGGAAAAGCCTTTCACCAGAACTTGAGAAGGAATCCAATCCCGACATCTCCATCATCAGTATGGAAGATTTCAGCATCATCACTTCCCCATGCAAGGAAATGATTGATGCAAGAGAACAAATCAACCTTCTCTTCGGCCAGAAATACCCAAAGGAATTCACTCCAGCCGACATCCACTACCACATCGACTATGGAAACGACCTCGCCCTCATCAACTACACATCAGGAAGTACGGGCAAGTCGAAGGGCGTGATGATTCCTCAAAGAGCTCTTTGGAACAATGTCCAGTTCCTCATCGATAAGATTGGCGATTTCGTGAAGGTGCATCGAGAAGTCGTAAGCATCTTGCCTATGGCCCACATGTATGGCCTTGCATTCGAATTGATAAGCGAAATGTGTACCGGAATGCATGTGTACTACATCACCCGTCTCTCTCCTACCATCATCTTCAAGGCATTCGCAGAAGTGAAACCAGCCATAATCGTCAGTGTGCCTCTCATAATCGAGAAAGTCATGCGCAAGACAATTATGCCGAAGATGACCGATTTCCGCATCAAGACACTCCTTCGTCTGCCAGTCATAAGCCAGAAAATCAAGGACAGCATCAACGCGAAACTCAAGGAAGCATTCGGAGGACAACACTTCGAAATCATCGTGGGTGGAGCTGCTTTCTCACGCGATGTGGAAACACTTATGCATGAAATCGGGTTCAACTATACGGTTGGTTATGGTGCAACGGAATGTGCCCCACTCATCACTTATGCCGATTGGTACGACTTCAAACTTGGAAGTTGTGGTAAGGCAATCGATAGAATGGAAGTCAGAATCGACTCGTCCGACCCTCAGAACATTGTTGGAGAGATTCTCGTAAAGGGCGACAACGTGATGCTTGGCTACTACAGAAACGAAGAAGCAACAAAGGCAGCACTCGATTCTGAAGGTTGGTACCATACGGGCGACCTTGGAATAATCGATGCCGACGGTTTCCTCTTCATCCGCGGACGAAGCAAGAACATGCTCCTCGGCCCTTCCGGTCAGAACATCTATCCAGAAGAAATCGAAGACAAACTCAATGCAATGCAGTTTGTGGCTGAGAGTGTTGTAATCCAACGCGACAGCAAACTCTATGCCCTAATCCATCCCGACCTTGACGAAGCCGCTGCTGCAGGAATCGCTCCTGAACAGATTGCCGACACTCTCGAACAGATTCGAAAGGAAGTAAACACAGAACTTCCTGCCTACGAACAAATCATCGGAGTGAAAGTCATGAAGGAAGAATTCGAGAAAACTCCAAAGAAGAGCATCAAACGATTCCTCTATGTGAACGAAGAAGTATAACAAAAAGACCCTGCAAGCTCCATTGCTTACAGGGTCTTTACATATATTAGCCAATTGCTACTTATGTTTCTTATAGTATTCGGCAGCTGCTCTGACATGCTCTTTCACTGCCTTACTGCTGAAAGTAGCTCCAGTGATTCCGTCAACAGCATCTATTTCCGTCAACTTCTTTCCAATAAACTTTGGAATCATTTCTTTCTCCACTGGTTGGAAAAACTTTGGAGTTTCATGATTTTTCATCACTTCCACATTCACAATCTTACTCTTCTTGATGCTGACCTTCAAAGGAACCATACCTCTGTAGCCTTTTGCCTGACAGATAGATTCAGTAAGGATTGAATAAACCCCACCCTTTTCCTTCGTCATTACCGATTGCGTTTCAGATTGCGAAAAAGCAGCACTTGAACACATTAGGCACATGATGCCCATCATCAACACACGTTTTGCGTTTCGTTTCATCTCAATCATTTATCTACTTTTGCCAAACATTAACGATTTCTCCAATATAGAAAGTGTGCAAACCCATACGGTCATTGCCATACATTCCGTTCTTCACATCATCTGGAAGCAAGTCGCGCTTGAACTCATCTGCATAAATCTTCTTGCATTCAATCGTAAGATTGCCCTCCTTGAACACAGGATTGCCAAGTGGAGTGAATTCTGCATGAAGTCCAGAATGAGCTGTCTTGTCGGGATCATCCTTTTGAGAATGGGTCCCAATATAAGTAAGGCCCTTGCGACTAACCTCATCATTAGGGAAAGCAGTTACTGTAAAGTAAGGGTTTTCATCCATGAGATGCTTGCTGAAACGAGAACTTGAAACGTAAACAATAACAACATTCTTGTTCCACAACTCACCTATAGTTCCCCAAGCAATCGTCATCGAATTCATCTTTTCCTTATTTCCCATTGCAAGAGCCATCCATTGGTTGGCGAAAAGGTCAACAGGTCGGCATTGAAGTTCGGTTGCGTCAATCTTCTTCCAACCTTCCATTGGTTGTTGAGCCATCATAGTCATATTGCCTATTATCAGCATTATTATAATCAATATTTTCTTTCTCATAATTCCAAATATATTATTCAACCACATTGACTTCAAGCTTCTTGAGGTCGGCCTCATCCGAACTTGAACCATAAAGAACCTCATACTTGCCTGGGCGGACAGTCATTGTATTAGTGTCTTCATTGAAGAACTCAAACGACTCGCCCGAAAGCTGAATCTTTACATCCTTTGTTTCGCCTGCCTTGAGTTCTACTCTGCTGAAACCACGAAGTGAATACTTAGGTCCGTTAGGGTCTTGAAGGTTGCGGATATACACTTGAACAACTTCTGTTCCAGCACGCTTGCCTGTATTCTTAACACTTGCCGTAAGAGTCACTTCTCCATCTGCATCGATTGACGACTTGCTGAGTCGACCGTTTCCAATTGCGAAAGTAGTGTAGCTAAGACCATAGCCAAATGGATAGAGAGGCTTTTCGGTCATATAGCGATAAGTACGGTTCTTCATGTCATAATCCTTGTAATCAGGCAACTGGTTGATATCGCGATAGAATGTGATTGGGAGTTTGCCTGAAGGATTATAGTCGCCAAAGAGAACGTCAGCAATTGCCTGACCACCCATTTCGCCTGGATACCAAGCCTGAAGAATTGCATCACATGTTTCAGTTTCAGGAACAAGACCCATTGCAGAACCAGAGAAGTTGACTAAAACAACCTTCTTTCCTGCCTCATGAAGCTTGCGAAGGAATGTGCGTTGAACTGCTGGCAACTGAATGTCTGTGCGGTCGCCGCCCTTGAAACCAGGAAGGTCGACTGGCATTTCCTCACCTTCATACTTTGAAGAAATACCACCTGCAAAGATTACAATATCGCAATCCTTCAAATCCTTCAATACTGCATCATAGTCAATATCTATTTCCTTACCGATGTTAACCTTGAGGTTAGCATCATAGTTCTCAATCTGAGCGTAATTGATTTCAATCTTATATTCCTTGCCAGCCTCAACATCGAGTTCCGTGCGAGTCTTTGTTGTGCGCCAAGTACTTTGATGCTGCTTTGATTCTCCATTTACAAAGAGTTCGAAAGAACTACAACCTTCAACTTCAATCAAAACCTTTTCCGACTTCTTTGGATAGAAAACTGTCTCATATTTTGCACTGAAACCAGTAAGATTTACACCAGGAGCGAATGCATACTGACCATAAGTTGTCACACTTATTGGACGTGTTGACTGGTTTGTTGCTACAGGTTCGCCCTCGCGATTTCTATTGTTCCAGAATGTTCCCTTGAAACCAGTCTTGCCATCAAACTTACATTGGTCATAATAAGAGAAGAGTTGCTGATCGTTAACATAGTCACAACCACGGAAACTTACAAGATTCTTCACCCCCACTTTATTTTGAACACCTTCCCAAAGCGATACTGTCTGGTTTGGAGTTCCATTATAGTTACCCCACATAAGAGGTTCGTCAGAAAAGTTAGGACCAACGAGAGCAATCTTCTTTACAGATTTGCTGAGAGGCAAAATATTATTCTTGTTCTGAAGAAGAGTCATTGTTTGGAGTGCCATATTCAAAGCCATATCCTTGTGTTCTTGGCAATTAAGCTTCGAAGCAGGAATTTTCGACCATTCCACAAGGCTTGGATCATCCATTTCGCCCAATTCGAAACGACCTTTCATCAAGCGAACGACATGCTTATCAACTTCTTTCTCGTCGATAAGTCCTTGCTTTACTGCTGCAGGAATGCTCTTATAGGCATAATTATAACCACATTCAACATCCGTTCCAGCCAATGTAGCCTTTGCTGCAGCATGTGTAGCATCAGTCGACGACTTATGTGATGTCCAGAAATCACTTACTGCACCACAATCAGAAACCACGAGATGCTTGAATCCCCATTCATCGCGAAGTATCTGCTGAAGAATGCGGGAATTGCCACAACAAGGGTCATCGTCAAGACGTTGGTAAGCACACATAACCTCACGAACATTAGCCTTCTGCACCAAAGCCTTGAAAGCAGGCAAATAAGTTTCCCAAAGGTCGCGCGCACTTACATCAGTTATATTGTCAGTATGGCGAGAGTATTCAGGTCCGCTATGTACAGCATAATGCTTTGCACAAGCATATAGTTTTCTGTATTTTGTATCTTCAGGTCCTTGAAGTCCCTTAACAACCGACACACCCATTCTTTCCATCAGATATGGATCTTCTCCATAAGTCTCCTGGCCACGGCCCCATCGAGGATCGCGGAATATATTCACGTTAGGTGTCCACACACTAAGACTGTGGAATCTTTGATCGTCTTTCCCCTGCTGCATAGAGCGATTATAGGAAGCACGCATTTCTGTTGAAACCATTGAGAACAAATCAAGAAGCATTGCATCGTTGAAAGATGCTGCCATACCAATAGGTTGTGGGAATACAGTTACTCCTCCTTGGTTGGCTACTCCATGAAGAGCCTCGCTCCACCAATTAAATTTCTTGATACCAAGTCGAGCCACTGGTTGTGAAATGTCTTGCATCAATCGTGCTTTTTCTTCAATGGTAAGTCGCCCTACCAAATCCTCAGCTCGTTCCTGAGGCGTAAGGTTAGGATTCTGATAAGGCAAAGTCTGAGCCGACATGCAAAGCCCCATCATCAACGCCATGATAGTTGTCAGATTACGTTTCATAATTTTTTCAATTTTAAATATTAATGGAAAACATGTGGCAAAGATAATAAAATAATATATAATGTGTAATGCAGAAGGTAGAAATTATTAAGTTTTTCATATTTCACTCTTTAGTTTTCACTTTATTTGCTATCTTTGCAACTGGAAATTAAAATAAGCCAAATATGAAAACTCTAACAAATCCTTTACAGTTGATATTCAGCTGTGCCCTTTTCATTGTTGCAACGAGCGGAATCAACGCTCAAGTAAAGCCTGCAATTCCACGAGATGAAAAGATTGAACAACAAGTGGAAGCCACACTTAAGAAAATGTCGCTTGACGAGAAAATAGGTCAAATGTGTGAACTTGCAATAGATGTTGTCACTGACAATCGCTCTCGAAATGCGTTTGCTCTCAATGAAGACACACTTCCTGCAGTATTTGGCAAGTATAAGGTAGGTTCAATTCTGAACGTACCAGCAGGTATTGCACAAACCCCAGATTCATGGTCGAAGATAATCAGAAGATTGAACGATGAATCACTCAAGGCAACTGGCGTAACCGAGATATATGGTGTCGACCAGATTCACGGTGCTACATACACATGGGGCTCAACATTCTTCCCACAAGAAATCAATCAAGCATCTTCTTTCAACAGAGAAATACCATATAGAGCATCCCAAATCTCTGCATACGAAAGCCGTGCTTGTCTTATTCCTTGGACTTATGCTCCAGTACTCGACCTTGGCAGAAACGCAATGTGGAGCCGTCAATGGGAAAGCTATGGCGAAGATGTGTTCCTCCAAGCAGAAATGGGAAAGCAAGCTGTTAGAGGTTTCCAAGGCGACGATCCTAACCATATCGACGGCAAGCACATGGCTGCATGTTTGAAGCACTTCATGGCTTATGGTGTTCCTGTTACAGGAAAAGACCGTACCCCTTCTTCGGTTACTGACCGCGAAATGCTTGAGAAGTATTTCGAGCCATTCAAGAAAAGCATTCAGGCAGGCGCTTTATCTCTCATGGTCAACTCATCTTCGAACAATGGCGTTCCATTCCATGCCAACAAGCAGTTCCTTACAGATTGGCTCAAAGTCGGTCTCAACTGGGATGGTATGATTGTAACCGACTGGGCAGACATAAACAATCTTTACACTCGCGATCATGTTGCTGCCAATAAGAAAGAAGCAATCGAAATGGCAATCAATGCAGGTATCGACATGTCGATGGAGCCTTACAATGTAGATTTCTGCAAATACTTGAAGCAATCTGTACAGGAAGGCAAGGTAAAGATGGAACGTATTGATGATGCCGTTCGCAGAATCCTTCGACTCAAATATCGTCTTGGCCTTATGGACAGAAAGACTTGGGACATCGATTCAGATAAGTTGTCAAAGCAATTTCCTGATTTTGGCAGCAAGAAGTTTGATGAAGAAGCAATCCGCATGGCAGAAGAATGTATCGTATTGCTCAAGAATCAAAATAATGTATTGCCTATCAAGCAAGGCACGAAGATACTTGTTACAGGTCCGAACGCAGATACATTCCGAGCTATGACCGGTGGTTGGTCATACAGTTGGCAAGGTGACCGTGCCGATGAAGCATGCAGAAAGATTGGAAAGTATCATACTTTCTATGAGGCAATCCGCAATAAGTTTGGCGAAAACAATGTAAAGCTTGTTTCAGGAGTGACTTATGCAGGTGGTAGTGATTGGCAACGTGAAAACCGTCCAGACATTCAATCAGCAGTCGATGCCGCAAAAGATGTTGACATTATCATTGCTTGCATTGGAGAGAACTCATATTGCGAAACTCCAGGAAACATGGATGACCTTAACATAAGTCCTAACCAACAACAACTCGTCAAAGAGTTGGCTGCAACAGGCAAACCAATTGTTATGGTCCTCAACGAAGGTCGTCCTCGCGTTATAAACACAATTGAACCGCTTGCAAAGGCAACAATCGACGCCATGTTACCATCAAACTTTGGAGGTGATGCATTGGCCAACCTTCTTGCAGGAGATGCAAACTTCAGCGCCCGTCTGCCTTACACTTATCCAAAGACTGTAAGTTCGCTCATCACATACGATTATAAGATGTCGGAAAGTGTCGGAACAATGTCTGGCGCATACAATTACAATGCTCATGCCAATGCACTTTATATGTTCGGCCATGGATTGAGCTATACTACATTCTCTTACAGTAATTTGAAAGCTGACAAAACAAGTTTCACGGCTGATGATGAAATCACATTCACTGTTGACGTAAAGAACACGGGCAATGTTGATGGCAAGGAAGCTGTACTTCTGTATGTTAAGGATGTGACTGCATCACTTATGCCTGACAACAGACGTCTTCGCGGATTCGACAAAATCAGTTTGAAAGCTGGAGAGACAAAGACAGTAAGCATCAAGATAAAAGGTGGTGACCTTGCATTTGTAGGGCTCGACAATCACTGGATACTTGAAGAAGGAGCATTTGTAGCTATGATAGGCAATCAATCTGTAAACCTCAACTGCACAAAGACAAAGCGTTGGGACAGCATGTTTGATAAATAACCCTCAAAAACAAAAGAAAACAAAATGAGAAGAACCCTTTATATCTGTACTTTATTCTGCATGCTTGGCATTCTCCACACTAATGCTCAACAAGTGAGGAAAACTGCTTATGGCATGGAAGTAACCACGAAGGAAGGAACTGCACGCAAAGTGAGGCTTGAAGTTTTCGGAGACCGACTCATCCATGTTTCGGCTACTCCTGACAATAAGTTTCACGACCGCCAGAGCCTTGCCGTACTTCCTCACAAGAAAGTACAAATAAAAGGTTCGCACGCATCTGCCCGTCTTGACAGAAATGCCAATCTTAACACATCGAGCCAGTTCCATTTCAAAGTTAAGAATTCAAATGGAAAAGCTATTCTGTCTACACCTCAAATCCGTGCAGAAGTCAACACTCTCGACGGAAACGTTACTTTCTACGACAGAAAAGGCAATTTGATTCTTGCTGAAGATGAGCGTCAGTTCACTCCTTTCATTGCTGACGGGAAAACTGAATATAGTGTGCTTCAATCTTTTAAGAACAGCCATAATGATGAAGGACTTTATGGACTTGGCCAGCATCAATCTGATGAATTCAACTATAAGGGAAAGAATGAGGAACTCTTCCAATACAACACAAAGGTAAGTGTGCCTTTCGTTGTCAGCAACAAGAACTATGGAATCCTTTGGGACAGCTATTCCCTTTGCCGCTTTGGCAATCCTAACGACTACAGCCAGTTGGGCGAAGTGTTCCGTCTTTACGACAAAGAAGGTAAAGAAGGTGCATTGACAGGCACATATACAAGCAATTTCCGCGGTCAAAAGCGAGAACTTGTCCGTCGGGAAGATTCTCTTTATTTCGAGCATCTCGACCGCAACGACCATCTCTCGACTGTTGTCAATCTGCCAAAAGGTTTCCCATTTGCAGGTTCAACAGTTGTATATGAAGGTGAGATTGAGCCTTTGACAGATGCCGACTATCGCTTTATTCTATATTATGCAGGCTACATAAAAGTGTATGTTGACGACCGTCTTGAAGTGGCAGAACGTTGGCGTACGGCTTGGAACCCAAATGCATTCAAGTTCAACATTCCGCTTCAAGCAGGCAAAAGAGTACCAATCCGAATCGAATGGCAACCAAACGGCAGCGTTTCATATTGTGGACTTCGAGTGATGAAGCCAAGGACCGATGAGGAGCAGCAACAGCTCACTTGGTGGAGCGAAATGCAACCTCAGGAAGATTACTATTTCGTCTATGGCAAAAACATGGATGAAGTAATCAGCGGTTACCGCACTCTCACAGGTAAATCCCAAATTATGCCTCGATGGGCAATGGGATTCTGGCAAAGCAGAGAAAGATATAAGACGCAAGACGAAATCGTAGGTACACTTCGGGAATTCCGTCAACGCCACATTCCGATTGATAATATCGTGCAGGATTGGAGTTATTGGCCAGAAGAATCTTGGGGCAGTCATGAGTTCGATGCTTCCCGCTTCCCTAATCCAAAGGGAATGGTCGACAGCATTCATGCAATGAACGGACGCATCATGATCAGCGTTTGGCCTAAATTCTACACTACAACTGAACACTACAAGCAATTCGACCAACATGGTTGGATGTATCGTCAGGCAGTTCGCGACAGCATTCGCGATTGGATAGGTCCGGGGTATCTTGGTTCGTTCTACGATGCCTATTCGGCTTCTGCCCGTAAGATGTTC
The DNA here is from genome assembly GCA_024398435.1 of Bacteroidaceae bacterium. Classification (GTDB taxonomy): domain Bacteria; phylum Bacteroidota; class Bacteroidia; order Bacteroidales; family Bacteroidaceae; genus Colivivens. Next base: position 97,720 of record JAKSJD010000005.1, read on the forward strand.
TGGCAAGGATTGAAGGACCATCTCATGCCTCTTGGCATTGATGCTTGGTGGATGGATGCAAGCGAACCAAACATTCGCGATTGTACTGACATGCAATATCGCAAGGATCTGTGCGGCCCAACAGCTCTCGGACCTTCAGCAGAATATTTCAATGCCTATGCACTCATGAATGCTGAGGCTATATATAATGGTGAAAGAAGTTTGGCAAGCAAGAAAACTGCCAACACAAGCGCAAACGCAAACCGAAGAGTATTCCTTCTTACTCGTTCTGGTTTTGCAGGACTTCAACGATATTCTACAGCCACATGGTCGGGCGACATTGGCACTCGTTGGGAAGACATGAAGAGCCAAATCAATGCGGGCCTAAACTTCTCAATGAGCGGAATACCTTATTGGACAATGGACATTGGCGGATTCTGTGTTGAAGACCGTTATGTGGCAGCCCAACAACTCTTCGACCGCACTCATCAGGAAAATGCTGACTTGAAGGAATGGCGCGAGCTTAATGCCCGTTGGTATCAATTTGGTGCGTTCTGCCCTCTCTATCGAGCTCACGGACAATACCCTCTTCGCGAACCTTGGAACATTGCCCCTACCGACCATCCTGCATACAAGTCCATCGTCTACTATACCCAACTTCGCTATCATCTCATGCCTTACATCTATAGTTTGGCTTCTAAGACTTGGTTCGACGATTATACTATTATGCGACCTCTCGTGATGGACTATCCAAACGACAGGGAACTCTTGGCCATTGGCGACCAGTATATGTTCGGTCCTTCCCTTATGGTTGCGCCAGTAACTCAATATGGAGCTACTTCACGCGAGATATATTTGCCAAAGGCATTGTGGTACGACTTCTACAGTGGCACTTCCATCCAATCCGAAGGTCAACGCTATAATGTTCAGGCACCATACGAACGAATTCCACTTCTAGTACCAGCTGGTTCAATCATTCCTGTAGGTCCGGCTATGGAATGGAGCGACCAATTGCCTGCCGACACTATACGTCTGTACGTGTATAAAGGCAAGAGCGGCAACTTCACCATCTATGAAGACGAAAACGTCAACTACAATTACGAACAAGGCCGCTACGCAAAAATTCCTATTTCGTATAACGAACGAAGCAACACCCTTACAATCGGCAAGCGCCAAGGCTACTATCCCGGTATGATACATACCCGCAAGTTCGTCATTGTTCCCGTTTCGCCAGCCAATCCTATTGGATACAATCCAGAACAAGAAGGCAAAACCATCACCTATACCGGTAAGATTATTAAGGTAAAAATATAACAGACAGACATCGAATTCCGCTTGTTCAGTGTTGCAAGGTTTCGGCCTTGCAACATTTTTTATGCCCCATTCCTTCTTTCTTCAAGCTGTATTTTATCATTCCTATTGCATAGAAACCCTAAACACCTTGCTTCAAAACCAAAATATTGTACATTGCGGTTAATAATTATGCCAATATTATTAATAATTATGTACATTATTAATATTAATCATGTACAGTATTTTACTTTTGTTTCAATAGAAAACATAAAACATTCCTATAGAAATCATAAAATACATCTATCAGAATTGGATTTGTTAGCCTTAACTATTAACCATGAACGCAATACATATATAAACAAAGAGAGCAACCTAACGGCTGCTCCCATATAATGCTGGATTGAAATCATTACTTGATAAGGATCTTCTTACCATCAACGATGTAAATACCGTTAGGAAGGTTGACCTGAGTCTTGCCTTGCTCAGCATTAATCGTACGGAAGAGGATACCGTCAGGAGTATATACCTTGATGTTGGAAGGATATGCAGCTTCAATCTGAAGAGTCTCACCTCCACGAATACTGTATTGAGCATAAATCGTGTTGATGCCAGTAACCTGAGAGAACGGAATCTGTACAGAGTTCAGTCGGTAGATATCGCATGAAGGTGTAACTACACGAATGTTGGTGAGGTCGATATGCTGACTTTCCGATGGAAGCATTTCCTCGGCAAGTACCTGAAGATTAGCAACTACAGAACGAAGCTGGAACGGAGTAAGACTACTGCTATAGAGCACAACAGATTGACGAACTGTCTGATCATCGAGTTGTGTTGGTTGAGAAACTATTGCTGTATGTGTTTCACTCTCTGCTCCCAATATCTTAAGACCAGTAGGCAATATTACATCAAACTGCAATGCAACATAATCATCATCAAGAGCGCTGCCTCCTTCAAGGTAAGACAATGTGATTGGTGCCTCTGATGGCTGACCTTCAACCACCTCAAACTCATAACTGCTGATGATAAGGTCGGAGAATGGCATTCGCCAAGTAGGAAGGACAGGAACCACACTTGGCTTCATAGCAAGTTCAGCCACTTCCTGCATATCTGCTGTTCCTATTTCATCATCGTTATCTGCATCGGCCTGGTCGAACAGGAATTCTGCCTTTTCGTCACCTGCCATATAGCAAGCAATCTGTACAATATCGGCTGCAGTTACCCGACCGTCATTGTCAGCATCGCCTAAAGTCGAAGTTACATAATCGGAAAGATCATATTTCTTGGTAGAAGACAACAGATACTTGACGCGGCTGTCGAACCATGTCTTCATATCCTTCATTTGCTGCTCATAGTCGAAGGCAGAGCTGCCACCCCAGCCCCAGCCGCCTTCCCAGAGTTCGGAATTTGACTGGAATGATTCGCGAGCAAAGTCATAATAGTCCTGAATATACTGATAAAGTTCCTCGTAGTCTTCTGCAAAATCAGTGAGAACCTTATAATAATGCTTCTTGACCTTATCACTGCTGTTAAGAACTGCCTTATAGAACACAGAACCTGTCCAATTCTTACGGAAGAGGTCGACTGTGGCTGAACGCTTGAAATAGTCGCTTCCGTCTTCATAGCCATACGACCAGTCGAGGTCCCAGATAGGACCAAACACAATCTTTGAATCAGAATATGAAAGATGGTCCTTATAGAGGAATGAGCTCTTTGGGTGGGTTATCTCGTAGTTGAGGATAAGGTCATTTACAAGAAGATACTTACAGAATGCATCGATATCGATAAGGTCTTCGTAGTTGTCCTTGCTGTTCACGGCAGCACAGAAATCATTGAATGTCGACTTGAACTGAGTAAAATAGAAGTCTGCACGCTGGACAAATGGTTGTTCGTTGAGGTCTGGATCTTTCACACCCACTGGAAGATTGTATGGTGAAGACTTGAATTTGTATGGTTCATCGTAATACTCGTCAAGTTCGAGCATCATACCTGTAAGTTCGTCAATGTCGATATTGTTGTTGCTGAGACCTGTCTTCTCAATGAAGTTATAGTTACCTTTGTAGCTTCCGTTGAGATAAAGGTCAACAGGAATTGTATGCATTGCACCTGCAGTTCCCACCATTCGACCTATCTTATGGCCGAACACATTCGTAAGAAGAGAACCGCTTTGGGCATTTGCAAGAAGAACCCAACTCTTGCCCTTAGTCAATCCGAAAGGTCCAACCTTTGCATCAAACTTCAATCTATAAGGTTTCTTCGACTGTCCCCAACTTGAATTGCCTCTACCACGAATCCAAACGGAGTCTTCCATATCATCGAACACACCTCCGCCATCAATGCGGAAGCTGGCATGACGGAATGTAGTCTTATCCGTAATATCGTGTCCGCCGTCCACATCTATATATATTTTAGGGACGTATGTTTCTTCCGAATCAGTCAACCAATTTACACGCAATGTAAAATCTTTGCCAAACGGTTCCATCCTATATGCATATTTAGCAGGAGTAATAAGTTCGGCAGGCTTTATGAGTTCCGGTTCACCCGTTTCGTTTGCAACAGAGAAGAGTCTGAATTCTGACAGAACGAGATAGTTCTTATGTTCGGCTGCTGTTTCTTCAAAACGAAGATACTTGTAGAAGCCATCAAGCTTGATTATGTCGGATGTGTATTCAGCATAAGCAGAAACAGTAGGAAGTCCATCAGCAGTAGTAAGCTGCTTAAACAACTTCCAGTTCTTTCCATCGTTCGAAGCATAGATGTTCCAAGCAAGAGGATTGTAATTGGTTGTTCCTCTACCCATGTAGTAGAACTTAAATGCCTTGATTGCCTCATTCAAGGTAACATCCAAGTATGTACAACTATCAAGAGGCAGTGGTGTATACTGACCACCTCCCCATGTAGAATGGAAATAAGTGTCACGATTGCCATCAAGCATTCGGCCCGGATCTTCTCCTTGGTTTGATGGTGCATTTGTAGAAAGCATTGATTCAGTCAATGGAATATCAACCACAGGAACACTCCATTCCTCCTCGCTCCAAACAGCAGGAGATATGAGTTTATTCGTCAGTTTCTCATACCCATCATAAGCAATAGTGAGTTTCTGCTCACCATCAAATCGTACACGAGTTATCTTCGACCTTACATACTGTCCATCAATATATGCATGAGCAGCTGGGGAATCAATATAATATGTAGGAATCAAGCTCTTGCCAATACCAGGCAGATTAAACTCTAGAACATCCTTATTACCATTCTTCGACTTGCTTTCAGGCAGTTGGTCATTCAATTTCTTCTTGAATCCAAAAGAAACAAGTGTAGGAGCCTCTGGTTCCTCGAAAGAAATTTTCTCTATTCTTCGACTGGAAAGGTTAATTATGGTATCGTCGGATATATAGATTTTCAAAACAGAACCTGCCACTGTGTCGATGCGGCTAATGAGTTCAACAGGGAGAGCCATTACCGTACCGTCCTTCTTATAAATATACTCATAAGTATACTCTTGCTCTTCCTGAGCAAACGAAATCAATGGTAATATTGCAAACAGAGCAATTGCTATAATTCTATTCATCGTAGGATTTGATGTTTTAATTTACAATGTTGATATTACAAAATTTGTGGCAAAGTTAGAAAAAAATAATGATTCAGAATTAATATTACATATTTTTTTACAAAAAAGGCATAAGAATCATTCCATATTACTCTATTATTTACTATATTTGCACCCAACATACAACACTTTGATGATATGAAGGGAACAAAAATAAAAGTATTTTTCATCATGACAGCAATATTGCTGACTTGTTCGCCTATAACTTCTTTTGCACAAAAAAAGTCTCAAAGGCCTAAAATAGGTTTGGTTTTAGGAGGCGGAGGTGCAAAAGGAGCTGCAGAGGTTGGTGTTTTGAAATACATTGAAAAAGCAGGCATTCCGATTGACTATATAGCCGGAACAAGCATCGGTTCCATTATAGGAGGACTATATTCCGTTGGGTATCGAGCTGACGACCTTGATTCTTTGTTTCATAATCAGCAATGGCTTGACTTGCTTGCTGACCGCAACCAAGACCTTCGCAATAAGGTTTTAGAAAAGAAAGATGGAGTTACTTATGTTTTAGGTTTCCCTGTACATCGAGATAAAGTTGATACTGAAGAAGACAGAACAAAGACTGTAGGGCTGATTCATGGAGACAATGTTGTCGAAATGCTTGACAGCATGATAAGTGCCAAGGGGAAAAAGATTGCAAATACTACAAACTTCGACCGTTTGCCTATCCCATTCCATGCAGTAGCTGTCAACATTCGCAATATGGAAGAAGTAGAACTCAAGAGCGGAAGTTTGGCACAAAGCATGAGAGCAAGTATGGCCATTCCAGGAATATTCAAACCTATCGAACTTGATAGTATGCTGCTTGTAGATGGAGGACTTATAAACAACTTGCCTGTGGATGTAGTTCGCAGAATGGGAGCAGACATTGTCATTGCTATTGACCTAACACAAAACAAACGTAAGGCAAAGGATGCTGAAATGACTGAAAACAACCCGACATTCCTTACTTTGCTTGAATGGGTGGTAAACCGTCCTGACCTTCAGAAGTATAATGACAACACACAAGCTGCTGACATTTACATCAATCCCAACCTTAAAGGCTATAAGGCATCAAACTTTACTCCCAAGAAGATTGAAGAAATGATTCATCAAGGAGAGAAAGCTGGAAAGGATGCAGAAAAAGAACTCAAGGCACTGAAGAAGAAACTTAAATAGAATCATCAAGCAAAATGAATTAACCAAATAAAAACAAATAACATGAAGCGTATATATACTTTGCTAACAGCATTAACCACCATGTTTTCGATTTGTAATGCACAAACAACGGAACAACCAATGCCAACAATCAAGCAAATGACAAAAGGCAATAACGAAATTTCTATTACACTCATAAATCATGGTTCGCTTGCAGTCGAATACAAAGGATTCGTGATCCAGATTGACCCTGTTGCCAACTTCGGAGGCAAACAATTCGACTACAAAAAGAATTTTAAGAAAACGGATGTTATCTTGGTTACTCACGAACATGGCGACCATCTCAATCCACAGACAATAGAACAACTTTCTTCTGCTGATACAAAGATTCTGCTCAACGCAAAGAGTCAGGCTCAACTGGGCAAAGGAGAAATCATGAATAATGGAGATGAAGTGACGATTGGGGAAATAAAGATTAAGGCCGTTCCTGCTTACAATACAACTCCCGGACGTGAGAATTTCCATCCAAAAGGCAATGGAAACGGATATTTGCTGACCATTGATGGCACACAAATCTATATTTCCGGTGATACTGAAGACATTCCAGAAATGAAGGAATTAAAAGACATTGACTTGGCATTCCTTTCAGCCAACCAGCCTTATACTATGACTCCTCAACAATTGGTTAATGCTGCAAAGATGTTTGAACCTGCCCGACTCGTGCCTTATCATCTTGGAGAAACAAGTTTTGATGCCATAAGAAACGGTCTTGACACAGAAGCAACATTCTGCAAATACGAATTGTGGGAACAATTAAGATAAATAAACTACACATATATAATATTATGGAAGGAAAAGAAGAGAAACGAATCTACCATTGCAACGATTGTGGTGGAGAAATCGAGAAAAGACAGATATTCTGTCCTAAATGCGGAAAGAAACTCGACCATTTCGATTTTGAAGACTAATCATTTCCACTCGTTATGAAGCGAACAACAACCTTACTTGTCATCAGCATTTTATGTCTGACTCATACTTTCGCTCAACCTTCCCAAGTAGAATGGGGGGAAGGTTATCGTGAGATATTGAGACCGATTGAACTGCCTCACTTCAAGCACTCCAAATACATAATAACCCAATTTGGAGCATCCACATCAGCTTCTGCTCTCGACAATCAAACAGCCATCAACACGGCCATTGAAGTTTGCTCGAGAAATGGAGGTGGACGTGTTATTGTGCCAAAGGGCGAATGGCATACAGGAGCAATTCGGATGCAGAGTGGAGTGAACCTTGTGGTAGAGAAAGGTGCTTGTCTTCGTTTTTCTGCAGATACTTCGCTCTACCCTCTTGTAGAAACCCGTTGGGAAGGGATGGACCTAATGAATTATTCGCCACTTGTCTATGCCTTCAAGGCACATGATGTTGCCATCACTGGCGAAGGTACACTCGACGGAGGAGGTTCGAAAGATGCTTGGTGGCCAATGTGTGGAAGTGCAAAACATGGATGGACAGAGGCAACTACAGAGGCTCAAATTTATGGTGGAAGAAACAGTCTTTTGAAGATGAGCGATGAAGGGATTCCTGTTGCTCAAAGAATTTTCGGGAAAGGGAAAGGAATGCGCCCTCAATTCATTCAGTTCAACCAATGCGAAAGAGTGCTGATAGAAGGAGTGAACGTATTGAATTCGCCTTTCTGGAGCATTCATCCACTCCTCAGCAAGAGTGTGACTGTCAGAGGTGTTCGGGTGGACAATTCCGGTCCGAATGGTGACGGATGCAATCCTGAATCATGCAATGGAGTATTGATTGAGAAGTGTTATTTCAACACAGGAGATGATTGCATTGCCATAAAGAGTGGAAGAAATGGTGACGGAAGGCGTTGGAATCGTCCGAGCCAAAACATAATTGTAAGGAAATGCCGAATGGCAAATGGTCACGGAGGTGTTGTGATTGGAAGTGAAGTCAGCGGAGATGTGAAGAATGTATTCGTAGAAGATTGCAACATGGACAGTCCTAACCTCGAACGTGTCATTCGCTTGAAGACCAATACTTGCAGAGGAGGAACCACAGAAAACCTATATGTCAGGAACATCCGCGTTGGTCAATGCAAGGAAGCGGTATTGAAAATCAATCTCGTTTACGAGCCAAAGGAACAGGCAGAACGAGGCCACTACCCTACCGTTCGCAATGTTTTCATCTCGGGCATCACATCCAAAGGCAGTAAATATGGTGCCTTCATTGACGGATTGACTGATTCCACCAATGTATATAATATAAATGTGAGCAATTGCGATTGGGATGGAGTGAGCGAAGGAGGCAATCTTCTCAGAGGACTTATGCGGGATGTTCATTTCAACAATGTCAGAATCAACGGAAAAGAAATATAACCATCAGACATGAACATAAACGAAAGAAACTCACGTCATGAGGCGTGTATAGAGGCAGGAAAGGCTATGATGGCAGCTGCCAGAACTGCACCAAAGGCAAAAGGTGTTGATATAATTGAGATTAGTTTGGTAACAGATGAGGAGAAGCAGCAGATTGCCGACGAAATGAGACGCATTGCCGAAACCATTGACATGAAGTTTTTTCTTCGTGACGCCCTCAATATTGAGGCTGCCGAAGCCGTTTTGCTTATCGGAACAAGAGAGATGAATCTCGGCCTCAATTGCGGAAGATGCGGTTTCGGTCATTGTACGGATAAGGGCGAAGGCATTCCTTGTGCGTTCAACAGTGTGGATGTTGGTATTGCTGTTGGCAGTGCCTGCCGAACTGCAATGCAATGGTGTGTGGACACTCGCGTGATGTATTCGGCAGGAAGAGCCGCTCAACAACTCGGTTTCCCTACCAACGATTCTCGTCAAGTGATTGCTTTGCCAATCAGCATTTCAAGCAAAAGTCCTTTCTTCGACAGGAAATAACAGACAGACATGATAAAAACAATAGGAATTCTCACATCAGGTGGCGATGCTCCTGGCATGAATGCAGCCATCAGAGCCATCACTCGTTCGGCCATTGCCAATGGTTTCAATGTGAAAGGAATCTACAGAGGTTTCGACGGACTTATCAATGGAGAGATTAAGACTTTCACAACCGAAAGCGTGAGCAATATTATCTCAAGGGGCGGAACCATTCTGAAAACTGCCCGTTCGAACGAATTCACAACTCCCGAAGGCCGCCTCAAAGCCTTCAAGCATATGCAAGAGGAGGGAATCGATGCCTTATGTGTGATTGGTGGAAACGGTTCGCTAACAGGTGCGAAAGTATTTGCAGAAGAGTTCAGCATACCTTGCATCGGCCTTCCAGGCACTATCGATAACGACCTCGACGGCACTGATTTCACCATTGGATATGATACAACTCTCAACACAATCATGGAATGTGTTGACAAGATTCGCGATACAGCCACCAGCCATGAGCGCATTTTCTTCATCGAAGTGATGGGACGCGATGCCGGTTATCTGGCTCAAAACAGTGCCATTGCTGCAGGAGCCGAAGCCGCCATCATACCTGAAGACCAGACGGATGCCGACCAATTGGAGCAATACATCGGACGAGGAATCCGAAAGAGCAAGAATTCGAGTATCGTGATTGTAAGCGAAAGTCCTAAATGTGGAGCAATGTACTATGCCGAACGCGTAAAGAAAGAATATCCGGAATATGATGTTCGCGTCTCCATTCTCGGTCATCTCCAGCGAGGAGGCACTCCTTCGGCTCACGACCGCATTCTTGCAAGCCGACTTGGAGCAGGAGCCATTCAGGCACTTCTCGAAGGCCAGCGAAACGTGATGATTGGCATAAAGAATGGAGAAATCGTCTATGTGCCATTCACAAAGGCCATTCAAGGTCAGAAAGCTTTCGACAAAAGCCTCATCAAAGTGCTCGACGAACTCTCAATTTAATAGTAATATAATCTTATTCCTATAGGAACATTTTCCGTTTTCTATAGGAATATTTTATGTTTTCTATTGAAACAAAAGTAAAATATTGTACATAATTAATATTAATAATATACATAATTATTAATAATATTGACATAATTATTAACCGCAATGTACAATATTTTACTTTTAGAGCCATTGATTTAAGGTTTTAGAGCTAGAATAAATAGGTTTTGAAGCAACAAAAACAGGAAAACTCCTATTGCTTCGGCCTCTTATATTATAATATAATAAATGTGGAAGATTGTGCCTTTCATTGCACTTCATTCCGATGCTTTTGCCCTATTTTCAACAATAATTTGCCTTTCGGCAATGATTTCCAGCCTTTAACGTCGTTGCATACTACTTTTTTTACTATCTTTGCACGAATTTAAGAAGCTAAACAAAATGAAGATGGAAAATAGAAGTATTGTTTCAATTGCAGGCTATTCGAAAGAGAAGATTCAGAACCTTCTCGACATGGCCACAGAATTTGAGAAGCAGCCAAACCGCACTATCCTCCACGACAAGGTGGTGGCTACCCTCTTCTTTGAGCCTTCCACACGCACCCGACTCTCTTTCGAGACGGCTGCCAACCGCTTGGGAGCACGCGTTATCGGTTTTACCGACCCTAAGGTTACAAGTTCCACAAAGGGCGAAACTCTGAAGGACACAATTAAGATGGTGAGCAACTATGCCGATGTCATCGTAATGCGCCACCGACTCGAAGGTGCTGCCCAGTATGCCAGCGAAGTGACTAACGTGCCTATCATCAATGCCGGCGACGGAAGCAACCTTCACCCTTCGCAGACAATGCTCGACCTCTACAGCATCTACAAGACTCAAGGAACTCTCGAAAACCTTAACATCTACATGGTGGGCGACTTGAAATATGGCCGAACAGTGCATTCTCTCCTCATGTCGATGGCCCCTTACAACCCTACATTCCACTTCATAGCTCCTAAGGAACTCGAAATGCCATCGGAATACAAGAAGTTCCTCGACGACAGAGGCATCAAATATATAGAGCAGCAAGACTTTACCGAAGACACGATTGCCGATGCCGACATTCTCTACATGACTCGTGTCCAGAAGGAAAGATTCTCCGACTTGATGGAATACGAACGCGTGAAAGATGCCTACATTCTGAAGGCCGACATGCTCGGAAAGTGTCGCGACAACATGAAGATTCTGCATCCACTGCCTCGCGTCAATGAGATTGAATACGATGTAGACGATTCAAAGCATGCATACTATTTCCAACAGGCACAAAACGGACTTTATGCCCGTCAGGCACTCATATGCGACGTCCTTGGAATCACGCTTGAAGAACTGAAGAAATAAACTAAACTAAGACGAAGACGAAAACGAAAACAACGACAATATGGCAAAGAACATATATAAAGACTTGCTCGTTGCGGCACTCCAAAACGGTTCCGTAATCGACCACATCCCTACCGATAAGTTGTTCACACTCGTGCATCTCCTCCAATTGGAAGATTGCCCAAACCCAATCACGATCGGTAACAACCTCGAAAGTAGCAAGATGGGAAAGAAAGGACTTATCAAGGTGGCCGACAAGTTCTTCACCGACGCTGAACTCAGCCGCTTGGCTGTTGTATGCCCAAACATGCGACTCACAGTCATCCGCGACTATGAAGTAGTAGAGAAGCGCGACATCCTTCTTCCTGAAGAACTCATTGATGTGGTAAAATGTGCAAATCCTGTCTGCATCACAAACAACGAGCCAATGAAGACTCGCTTCACCGTTCACACCGATGGAGAAAATGTAGTGAAATGCCACTACTGCGGCAAAACTCAAACAATAGGTAATATAAAGTTGAAATAAGGCATAAGAAGATGAAATTTACAGAAAGAGCAAAACTCGACCTCTCACAAATCAACGAGGACGTACTAAAGGATTGGAAGAAAGAAGACGTATTTCATAAAAGTATAGACGAACGCGAAGGATTCAAGCCATTCATATTCTTCGAAGGCCCTCCTTCAGCAAACGGACATCCTGGAATCCACCATGTGATGGGCCGCACTATCAAGGACACATTCCTCAGATATAAGACAATGCAAGGCTTCCAAGTGAAGCGTAAGGCCGGATGGGACACTCACGGACTTCCAGTAGAACTTTCCGTAGAGAAGAGTCTCGGCATCACAAAGGAAGACATCGGCAAGAAAATCAGTGTAGACGAATACAACGATGCCTGCCGAAAGAATGTGATGATGTACACCGACGAATGGACTCAACTCACAGACAAGATGGGTTATTGGGTCGACCTCGAGCATCCTTACATCACATACGACAACAAATACATCGAAACCCTATGGTTCCTTCTCAAGAAACTCTACGACAAGGGACTTCTCTATAAAGGCTACACAATCCAACCTTATTCGCCAGCAGCTGGTACAGGCCTTTCAAGCCACGAGCTCAACCAACCTGGTTGCTACCGCGATGTAAAGGACACAACCGTTACAGCTCAGTTCAAGGTGGTTGACAATGTACCTTTCAACGTTCCTGAAGGCTTGAAGACTTACATCCTTGCTTGGACAACAACTCCTTGGACACTGCCTTCAAACACAGCTCTTTGCGTTGGTCCTAAGATCGACTATGTGGCTCTTCGTGGCAACAACCCATACTCTGGCGAAGAAGCTATCTATATTATGGCCGAAAGCCGACTTGCTGCATATTTCACTCCTGCAAAGGACGAAGAAGGCAACGAAATACCTCTCGAGATTCTTTGGAGAGGAAAAGGAACCGACCTCGTAGGTCTCCACTATCAACAACTCATGCCTTGGGTGAAGCCTTGCGCTCTCGAAGGAGATAAAGTTGTTGTGAAGGAAGCCGAAGCATTCCGAGTTATTCCAGGCGACTATGTAACAACAGAAGACGGTACAGGTATTGTCCACATCGCTCCTACATTTGGTGCCGACGATGCCAAAGTAGCAAAGGATGCAGGTGTCCCATCACTCTTTATCATAGATAAGGCAGGCGACACTCGCCCAATGGTAGATTTCACAGGCAAATACTTTGTAAAGGACGATATCGACGAGAAGTTCTTGGAGGCTTGCGTCAATGAAAGCTATTGGAAACATAGTGGCGACTTCGTAAAGAATGCTTACGATCCTAAGTACAATCAAGGTGGAAAGTATGACGAGAAGGCCGCTTCAAAGGATATGGACCTCAATGTTGTCATCTGCCTCGAAATGAAGGAAGAAGGAAGTGCATTCAAGATTGAGAAGCACGTTCACAACTATCCTCACTGTTGGCGTACTGACAAACCAGTCCTCTACTACCCTCTCGACTCATGGTTCATTCGCTCAACAGCAGCAAAGGACCGTATGTTCGAACTCAACAAGACAATTCAGTGGAAACCAGAAAGCACTGGTACAGGCCGTTTCGGCAAGTGGCTCGAGAACCTCAACGATTGGAACCTCAGCCGCTCTCGCTATTGGGGAACTCCTCTTCCTATCTGGCGCAATCGCGATACAAGGGAAGAAATCTGTATCGGAAGCATTGAAGACCTCTACAACGAAATAGAAAAGGCAGTTGCTGCTGGCATTATGCAGAGCAATCCTCTCAAAGATAAGGGATTCGTTCCAGGCGATATGAGTCAGGAAAACTATGACAAGATCGACCTCCACCGCCCTTATGTTGATGATATCAAACTCGTTAGTGAAACTGGAAATGTATTGACTCGCGAACTCGACCTTATTGATGTTTGGTTCGATTCAGGTGCAATGCCTTACGCACAGATTCACTATCCATTCGAGAACAAAGAACTCATCGATGAAGGAACTGCATATCCTGCCGACTTCATTGCAGAAGGTGTTGACCAAACTCGCGGTTGGTTCTTCACACTTCATGCTATTGCTACAATGGCATTCGACTCTGTTGCTTATAAGGCAGTTATATCTAATGGTTTGGTTCTCGATAAGAACGGTATCAAGATGTCAAAGCGCCTTGGCAATGTAATCAATCCATTCGATTGCCTCGGACAATATGGAGCCGATGCCGTTCGTTGGTATATGATTACCAACTCAAGCCCTTGGGACAACCTTTCTTTCGACCCTGACGGTGTGAAGGAAGTGACTAGCCAGTTCTTTATCAAGCTCCATCAGGCATATTCATTCCTTGCAATGTATGCAAATGTTGATGGATTCGAGTATAAGGAAGAAGATGTTCCGTTTGCAGAACGTCCAGACTTCGACCGTTGGATTCTTGGTGAGCTCAACACTTTGGTAAAGGGTGTGACCGATTATCTCGAGGATTACGACCCAACTCCAGCTGGCCGACTCATTCAGGCATTTGTTATTGACAAGTTGTCGAACTGGTACATCCGCCTCAACAAGAAGCGTTTCTGGGGAAGTGAAATGACAGCAGACAAACTTTCTGCATATCAAACACTCTACAAGTGCCTTGACACTTTGAGCCGACTCATTGCTCCTATCGCTCCATTCTATGCCGACCAACTCTTCGGCGACTTGAATGCTGTGACCAAGAAAGATTCTGCTACAAGCGTTCACCTTGCAAAATATCCTACATTCGACCCTGCAATCCCGACCGATTTAGCAGAGGCAATGGAAACAGCAATGCAGATTACTTCACTCGTTCTCTCAATTCGTAAGAACGTGAAGATACCTGTAATCCAAGCTCTCAATGCAATCTCTATCCCAGACACCGACCCTAAGCTCCGCGAACAAATGGAACTTATGAAGGATGTTGTATTGAAGGAAGTCAATGTAAAGGAACTTCAGTTCATGGATAGCGCAAAGCTTGTGAAGATTGTTAAGTGCAATTTCCGTGTAATGGGTAAGAAGTTCGGCAAACTCATGAAGGCTGTTGCTGATGCTGTTGCAAATATGACTCAGGCACAGATTGCTGAACTTGAAGCCAACGGACAAGTAACTCTCCAGGCAGAAGGACAAGATGCACTTATCGAACTCGATGATGTTGACATCATTTCTCAAGATATACCAGGATGGAGTGTTGCTAGCGAAGGCACAACAACTGTAGCTCTCGATATCACAATCACTCCTGAACTCAAGAACGAAGGTAATGCCCGCAAGATAATAAAGCAGATTCAAGGCATGAGAAAGTCTCAAGGTTTCGAGATTACAGACAGAGTCAAGGTTGAAATCACAGAAACTCCAGAGACAAAAGCTGTCATTGAAAAGTTTGGCGAGAATATTGCCGCACAGGTTCTTGCAGTGGAACTCTCACTTGGAAATCCATCAGAAGGTGCCGAAGTCGACTTTGACGACTTCAAGGCAACAATAAAAGTTGTTAAGGCGTGAAGAAGAAAGCTATAATATCTATTCTCATAGTGTTGGCCGTACTGGTTATTGACCAAATCATAAAGATTGAGGTCAAGACCAATATGATGCTTGGCCAGCACATTGAGATTGCTCCTTGGTTCCAGATTGCATTCGTAGAAAACAACGGCATGGCATTTGGAATGCAATTCGGAGCAAAGATATTCCTCACCCTTTTCCGCATTGTTGCAGTCAGCGTTCTCGGATGGTATATATATAAGATGATAAAGGCCGACAAGCCAATGGGCTATATTGTTTGCCTTGCCCTTATAGAAGCCGGAGCTGCAGGCAATATCTTTGATTGCCTCTTCTATGGAGAGATATTCAGTGAGTCAACACCTTTCGAGGTTGCCACATTCGTTCCTTGGGGCGAAGGCTATAGTGATTTCCTCACAGGAAAGGTGGTTGACATGTTCTATTTCCCTCTTATCGAATGGAACATGCCAGGATGGACATGGCTCAATTCCATACCTCTCATTCCTGATGCATACGACCATTGCGTGTTCTTCAGTCCTGTATTCAACTTTGCAGATGCATCTATCAGCTGTAGCTGTATTGCTCTTATCCTGTTCTATCGCAAACTGTTTGTTCTTTCATTAAATGAAAATGAAGGCGATAAAACAAATAAAAACGACAACGAAGACGAGAAACCAAGTGAAGAATAAGTCACACATCATACTCATTTTCCTATCTCTCATCCTCTGCCTCTCTTGCAGTCAGAGGCCAAAGGGTGTTATGTCGAAGGGAAAGATGGCTAATGTGCTTTACGACTATCATTTGGTTCAGAGCATGATAGAAGCAATGCCATTCGACAAACGTAATGTTGCACAGGATTATCTTGATGCAGTATACGACAAATACGACATTACCGAAGCCGAGTTCGACTCTTCAATGGCATACTACAACCGTCATACCGATGACCTGAAGGACATATATGAGCGATTGCAGACAAAGTTTGAGCAAGCTGACCAAACTGCTCGTCTGCAGACAGGTTCAGGAGAAATGCGTGCCAACTATTCTGAGAATGGTGATACCACAGATATCTGGAGTGGTCGCCAATTGTTTGTTCTTCATCCCGATGGATGGGAGAACAGAGAAGTGTTCAGCATAAAAGCCGACTCTACATTCCATCTTGCCGACCAATTCACCCTTACTGCCAGCATTGATTTCGTTCCTACTTCGAACGATGACCCATCGAGAGGAGTGGTTATGTCAATAAGTGTTCGCTTCCTTGATGGCAAGAATATCAGTCAGACACGCTTTTGCAGTATGACCAACAGGGAAAGCGTAACGGTTGGATGTGTTGAAAACCGCCCTATCAGCCATATATTTGGTTCGTTCTATTTTAAGGGAGACGACCATGCTCGCGGTATTGCTATTGTCAAGGACATAAGTCTTATCCGCATCCATAGGGATGATATGTTTGAAGAAGTTGATACGATATTCACAGATTCAGCAACCACTGACACCGTCATTCTTCCGTCTACTCCAAGCCGTCCTCGCAGGATTCTCACCCCAGAGCAACTGAGAGAGCGAACTACAGGTAAGGAAAATGCAGAAATACGAACAGCTCCTGCTGTACGCACTCCAAACAGTATCGGTCCAAGAAGAAGGATAAGAAGACAATGAAACGTATAGCTGCTTCAACCATGATTATAAATGGCGAGGAATATCACAACCATGTTGTTGAGATAGAGAATGGCCATATTACGCGCCACTACCCTTTGACCGAAGAGTTACCTAATACGGAATGGAGGATTCGATTTACGGTTAACGATTAAGGATTAAGGGTTATCGGCCAAAAAGCTGATAGTTCATCATTCCCCCTTGGGGGAACAGGAAGGGGGCTATCTATTTATTGCGGAAAGAGGGGGATTCGAACCCCCGAAACGGTTACCCGTTTACCGGTTTTCGAGACCAGCGCAATCGTCCACTCTGCCATCTTTCCTTAATCGGGTGCGAAGTTACAAAAATATAATGAAAGAATAACAATAAAAGCCAAAAAACTTAATAATAAACCACAAAGAAATAGGAAAACAATGGAAAACAAGCGAATTGTATTTGTCGACTACATCCGAGTGATTGCATGCTTTATGGTGATGCTCGTCCATTCTTCAGAGAACTTTTATGGAGCCGACTCTTCGGGTATGGCCGGCAACATGTCGATGCTGGCAAACGAAGCCAATCGTTTTTGGGTGGCATTCTATGATGGTTTCTGTGGACGAATGAGTGTGCCATTGTTCATGACAATCTCTGCTTTCCTGCTTGTTCCAATGCCTACCGGACAGACGATGACGGGTTTCTATCGAAGAAGATTCATGCGAATCCTGCCTCCATTCGTCATTTTCCTATTTCTTTATTCGTTGCTTCCATTGGCTTGGGGTGGAATGACTTGGGAACAATCATTGAGCGACCTTAAACTTATTCCTTGGAATTTCCCTTCAATGGCTGGTCATCTATGGTTCATGTACCCTCTCATAAGCCTTTATCTCATAATTCCGATAGTTTCTCCTTGGCTTGAAAAGTCGTCTGCAAAAGAAGAACTCATCTTCATTTCTTTGTTTGCAGTGTCCACTTTCATTCCGTTCATCCACCAATTCATAGCACCCGAAGTATGGGGAGAATGCTTCTGGAACCGCTATTCAATGCTTTGGTATTGCTCTGGTTTCCTTGGTTATCTTGTGCTTGCCCACTTTATTCGCAAGCATATTCAGTGGGACAACAAGAAACGACTCGTGGTTGGCATCATCGCATTCCTCATTGGAGCGGCATTTACAGGATGGGCTTTCTGGTGGAAGGGCGTTCCTGGAACACTCATAGAAACGCCAAAACTCGAATGGGCATGGGAATTCTGCACACCAAACGTGTTGCTTGCCACATTTGGTCTTTTCCTTATTTTCAGTTGCATCAATAAGGCAGAAACTCCAAAAGCAATCCGAAAAGTGTCGAGCCTTACATTCACGATGTACCTCATGCACATGTTCTTCCTTGCTCCTATTGCAAGTTGGATGGTCGGAGGAGATGTAAAGAACCCACTGCTTCCAGTATGGTTGGCTATTCCAGTGATTGCAATTCTCACCTATATCTGTTGTGTTGCAACCAGTTGGCTCATTTCCAAACTTCCATTCAGCAAGTGGCTTGGATGCTGATTACTTTGACTGTATTATAGTTTCTGTAGGAGTATTTTATTGTTTCTATTGCTTAAAAAGTCGAAACTCAAGGCTTCAAAACTATAATTATGTACATTGCGGTAAATAATTATGTCAATATTATTAATAATTATGTACATTATTAATATTAATTATGTACACGATTATTGTTTTGTTCCTATAGGAAACAGGAAATATTCCTATAGAAACAGGGAAAAAGAGCAAGGAGTTCTGAGTTTTGTTGCCTATGCTTATGCCTTTGGTTCTTCAGCTATTGGCTGATTGTCCAAATTCTGCGGGTCGTGTTTCTTTATCTGCCAACCAGTCATTGCAACGATTATGCTCATGAGAGGGCTTATATAATTGAAGAAACAGAATGGAAGATAAGCTATTGTGGCAACGCCAAGAACGGTACTTTGCGTCATTCCACAGGTGTTCCAAGGAATAAGTACTGACGTTACGGTAACGGCATCTTCCGTTGTACGAGAGAGAAGTCGACCTTCATAGCCCTTTTTCTGATATACATCCTTGAAGATGTTGGCAGTAAGAATGATAGACATGTATTGGTCGCAAGTAAGAATGTTCGACATTATTCCCGCAAAAACAGTGGAACTGACGAGGGATGTAGTGTTTCGGATTCCACGAATGATGAGCATCGTAATGCTTTGAATCATTCCGCTGGCAATCATACTTCCGCCAAAACACATTGCACAAAGGATGAGCCAAATGGTGTCGAGCATTCCAGCCATTCCGTTGGTTGCGACGAGTTCGTTCACAAGTTGGCTGCCCGTATCCAAATCCGTTGATGCAAAGAATACTGTCATCAAGCCCTTAATCATGTCCATCGAATCACCCATCCCATTGTTTCCGGCAATCTCGAGCACTACATTTGGTTGCAATACAACAGCCGTAATACCCGCAAGAAGCGAAGAAATGAAGAGCGTAATCAAAGAAGGCACTTTCTTCGCAATCATGATTGCTGTAACAACAGGCACAATAAGTGTCCAAGCCGAAATATTGAATTTGGCATCAAGACTTGTAGTGTACTCATCAACCTGAATGTCTCCATTGGCTCCAAGCACGAATCCGGCAACAAGATAGATTACGAGGGTAATCGCCATTGAAGGGGTTGTAGTGCGAAGCATATACTTGATGTGGGTGAAGAGATTCACATCTGTTGCTGTCGAAGCAAGGATTGTAGTGTCGCTGAGCGGACTTATCTTGTCTCCGAAATATGCACCCGAAATGATTGCACCTGCTGTCCAATAGTTTGGCAAGCCAAGAGCATTACCGATTCCGAGAAGAGCTATACCCATTGTGGCAACTGTTGTCCATGACGAACCTGTCATAACCGACACAATCGCACATATTACACAACTGCAAACAAGGAAGAACTGTGGCGACATCACTTGCACTCCATAATAAATCATCGTTGGAACAACTCCACTGATCATCCAACTGGCCGACATCATACCAATGATAAGAAGGATGATAATCGAAACGGCCGAATCACCAATATTCTTCTTGATTGAGCGCTCCATTTCCTGCCAAGGAGTGTGGTAAACCCACATTGAGATGCACACACAAACTGCTGTTGCAACCAATAAAGATACTTGTGTACCTCCGGAAAGCGAGTCGGCTCCAAAGATGGAAATAGTCAAAGCCATCAAGCATACCAATGCAATGATTGGAATGAACGAAATCAATGGATGTGGAAGTTTTGTCTGTCCTGTTGTCATGAGTTATCTTGTATTAAAATGTTTGTTTGTCATTGGTTAATAGCTGCTTGAAGCAATGTTTCGCGAGGGTCGCCATAAGGATATAGATCAAGATACTGAAGTTCGTCAATCTCTTCGTCTGGCAGCAACCCACTGCTGTAATCATATTCACCATTCCTATTAGCCACATAGGCAACAGCAAGATGAATGGTATAGAAATATTCGGTATCGAAAGCCTTCAGCAAGAGGTTTTGACCGGCAGTCGCCTTTCCGACCACCTTCACTCTTGCGGCATCATCACTTCGAAGTGCATGAATGAGCCATTCTCCTGCCCCTTGAGTCATCTTGCTCGTTATGAAACAAAGGTCGAAATGACTGTCGGAACGTATATTGAAAGTCTCGTTATACTCCGCCTTCCTATTGTTCCATATTGTCTGAAGATAAGCTCCTTTCTCGGAAGAAAGCAATGGCAGCAACGAAACAACCGTCTCAAGCGAACCTTGATTGCAGAAGCGCAAGTCGATTACGACCTTACTTGGATTGTGGGAAATCAATTGAGACAACTGTCCAACCAATTCTTCCGAATCGTTGAGATTTGTAGGCATTAGATAAGCAACATTGCTGCCTATCATCTTGCTTACCCATATCTGAGGAACGCTTATAGGTTCGGAACGGTCGATTTGCAATGTATCATTTCCGTTCCAATAATAAATAGCTTCAGCCTCATCAACTGCCAAATGACTGACAATCATCTGCTTGCCAATGCCTTTTTGCAACTTCTGAGTGATAGAAGTATTTACCTTGTCCACTCCAAATTGAGCAATGAAGTCGCCTCTACGTAAGCCACACCTATCAGCAGGACTGCCCGGATAGACAGTAACTACACGGGCAAACTGCTTTGTTGTTTCACCTGTAGGGTCGGTCATTATGACAAAGTCGAAACCATAACTGTTTTTTACATTGACATTTCCGCGAGGATGGTAGTCATTGTTCAAAGTATCAATCGAACAATACGACCACTTGTCCCCCGCTTTGCTCAATGCCGACATCTTCTGAATGAAATCAACTGGCGAAGCAAAGTATTCTCCACACTTCACGTCTCTGATACTGTCGCCCCAAAGATACCACTCCTGCATCACTTGTTGCATGTGATGGTTGCGTTGGGTCTTCTCATCATATTCGTAAGTGCGGTCTTCTCCACATCCGGCCAAAAGGCACATGAGAGAAATGAATACCGATGCTTTCAACAAGCCTTTATATGTACAATTTACCATGTACAATTTACAATTTACAGACCTTTCCCTGCTTCCCTTCAAAGGGGAATAGCTAAATGTCCTATTTATACTTTTATAACTTTTGAACTCTTCTAACTTTTATATCTGATATCTTCTATCTGATATCTAATATCTAATAACTTCTATCTATTATTTAACGAATATCTTCTTTCCGTCTACAATGTAAAGGCCAGAACGTTCAATCGACTTCAACTGACGGCCTTGCATGTCGAAGATTCCCTTCACCTGTGGGCGGAACACATTATCATTGAACAATTCAACCTCTTCTATGTCAGTAATCTCATTTGCACCAATGAAATAGAGGTGGAAATCATCTGCCTTGTACCAGTCACCTGCCTTAACTCCAATC
Organism: Bacteroidaceae bacterium; assembly: GCA_024398435.1. GTDB lineage: Bacteria > Bacteroidota > Bacteroidia > Bacteroidales > Bacteroidaceae > Colivivens. Next base: position 119,486 of record JAKSJD010000005.1, read on the forward strand.
TCCAACTCTCCGTCTTCGCCCACATAGATTTCATCTACTATAGCTTCTGTCATATAATACTTGCCATACTTGCTTGCATCTACTTCGGCAATACTGTCACCTGCAAAGAGAGTGACCTTACGGCCTGGAGAGGTTGCGAGCATTGCTGTAAGACGGTAATAACCAGGTGTCAAACCTGTGAGAACCTGACTAACGCCAACGCCAGTACTATCTGTCTGGCATGCATAAAGAACGTATTCACCATCACAACCACTGCTTGTGTTAGCAATAGTATTTACGGAACGAACTGAAGCTGTTGTTGTCCAACCTGTAGAGCGACCCGTTTCGAACGATGGATTCTGGATATAATCGGTTACATCAATAATCTTGTTGCCTGGGTCAACTATACGAGTCTTATAGTTTTCAATCAATGCCAGCAATGAATTGGCTGCAGCACGAGTGTCGGAAGCCGAACCCTGACGGGATGTAAATGCTTCTTCTGCCACACGGATTGAATCGAGCAAGTCGGATGTCGCCTCTGGAGTTACTGTCTCACACAATTGTTCTATCACAGCATAAGCACTTTCAATTGATTGTGAAAGCGCAAGGTATGAAGGGTCAACACCAATAGATGAATAAGCACGGAAGCGCTTTGTGAGGTTTGAAGCACAGAAATATCCACGGAATGCATCAATTGCTGTACCTTCTTCTGCAGGATCGAACCATTGAGTTTCCTCATCATTCGGAAGCATTGCTCCCGCTGGAGTTGCTGTTGCAACAAATGTTCCGACAACTGAGGTATCTGCATTCTCACCCAGGGCTGCTACAACATTTGAGTTTGTACCTGTAAGTTCCTGGATGTTGTTGCTTGTTGCCATAATGATATAAGTAAGACCTGCCTTCAGTTCGTAAGCATCTTCTGTCTTATTGCTAATACCTGTAGAGGTGTGACCAATAATGTGACGGGCAAAGATTCCTGATGGAACCGTAAGGTCGCAAGGAGTTGTAAGGAGATACCATTTAGATGGTTTCTGTGCAATATTCAAAGTTGCCTTCAATGCAGTAAAGTCGGCATGAGGTGCGAAATTATAGCCTGGAGTGAGGTAAAGCTCTTCGCAAACACCTGCTTTCACGACATTCTTGCCCTTTGCTGTTGATTCTTCAGCAACATAGAACAAAGCATTTGGATTGAGTTCGAGTGTTGGAACAGTACCAATACTTGTAACCCCAGTGAGGTCATAGCTTGTTGCAGTCTTATAAGCCGACTTCTTCGCTAACTGCTGGAACATATTCACATCCCAAACTCCCTTCACTGCCAAACAGCCATCTTCAAATGAAACTGCTTCCATCTGACTGCTTTTCAAAGTGAATCGGATGATTGTGTCGGCCTTTTCATCTACATAAATAGTATCGTTTTGACGGGTGCCGGCAATAGGATTTACGATTGTTGCATAATAAAGCTTACCAACCTCAATCGGACAAGAACTTGTTGAATTGAGATTGAACGTACCTTCAGCAATGCTGTTTGCATCAACCGAAATCTTTGCAGACTTATAACCTACATAATTGAATGTAGCGCCATCGTCTTCACTACAATAAACAGCAAGGCGTGGACTTCCTTCATATGGTACATAACTACGATTCTTATAGGTCAGAACAGCTGGAGCCTTCTCGTTGTAAACCACAACATAGTCCTCTCCATTATGCTTTTCAACATCACTACTGCCATCAACTCTCATGCCCAAAAGCCAAAGTTCGCTCTCTGGATTAACGACTTCAACTGGAGTTTGAGTAATAACATTAAGATTCTTATCCGTAATGATTACATATATATTGCCTGGAAGTGTTGGTTTTACAGAGAATGTGAGTTCTGTCTTTTCGCCATTGTTTGAGAACACGAAATCTGTATTCTTATCCTTTGCATCAGACAGAGAGGTTGGCTTCTTACCTGTTGTATTAGTGAAAATATAAACACCTGAATAGTCGAGTGTACCATGATTCGAGATGACAGCCTTAACCTTGTTTGAACGGTTTGCATACATCTTATAAGGCAATTCTATTTCTGCCTTGAGGTTTTGCTTCTTTGGATAGACTCCAGTTACGCATTCCTGCCAAGAATCATTGAAGCCCCATGAAGGACTCTTTCCACGTGCAACAGTGAAATAGCCATCGTATGCACCTGGATTTCCCCAACCAAGATTAAAGTGGAAATAGCCTGTTGAAGACTGATAGCCATCAATCACGACTGCATGGCCTTCGCCTGAACTATTGCAACCACTGTAAAGAACCGGACGTTGCTTGATAAGGTCGTTATAGATAAGAGTCGACCAAGCTTCATCAGAATAGTTATTGTATTCCTCACCCCAGTCCTTTGCATTCTCTGTTCCACCATTCATATTGAAGATATTACTGAAAACAGCACGACAATTGTCATTGTATCCAGCCGTACTTGAACCGTATGTAAGGCCAGCGCCTCCACCTACAACTGCAAGAAGAGTAGAAACTGCATCACGGAATTCTGCTGGTTCTGAACCATATTGTGGCAACATGAGTTCCCACTTCAGTTGAGTTCCCTTAGGGAAAGCAGTTGTTGGGTTGGCTTGGTCTCCATAAACATAGCTGCTTGTAGAGCCTTGTGTCTCGTGTGGAAGGTCTTTCCACCAATAATATATTACTTGTGATGCAGCTGTAGCAACACAACCTGTAACACAACGGCCACCTCCATCTTTGCGTGTAGGACACTTATCATTGTATGGAGCAGTTTGATGCCAATGGGTCTTAATCATTGGAGCAATGTCCTGACGGCTTGCATACATTGGCGGAGCAGCATAAGCTTCAGCATCGTTGCCAGTAGCCTGAGCAGCCTCAACAATACCAGCATAATAGCCAAGATACCATGTAAGGAATGGAGGGAGATTGTCTTCCTCGAAATCACCTATTTCTGTATAACCAAGAACTTGAGGAACGCAATCGTCACCACTGACGATAATAAACCCCAGGTTCTCTCCCCTACTGAAGATATAATAAGGAGAAACGTCTTGATATTTCAAGTTTGCCTGCTTTGCCTTTGCATTCCTGCGAGCCTGCTTCACAAGTTTTGGAGCGTCTTTCTGCAAGAATGTTGCAGCAATCTGCTTTGCCTTATTAAGGTCTATTGGATTGGCCATGAGGTTAGTGACCATAATCAATCCGAGGGTTACGATTAGTAATTTTTTCATATTCTTTTGATTTTATATTGTTTGCTAATTGAGCTAGATATTCTAGATTTACTAGATTCCCTAGACATACTAGTTATTTTAATCGTCAAGTTTAAGCACTGCAAGGAAGGCTTTCTGTGGAACTTGAACATTGCCGATTTGCTTCATGCGCTTCTTTCCAGCTTTCTGCTTTTCGAGCAACTTACGCTTACGGCTGACGTCACCACCATAACACTTGGCAAGGACATCCTTTCTGACTTGCTTAACCGTTTCTCTGGCAATAATCTTTCCGCCGATTGCTGCTTGAATGGCAATATCAAACTGCTGACGAGGCAAAAGGTCCTTGAGGCGTTCACACATTCGTCTGCCAAGAGTGACTGCATTGTCAACATGAGTGAGAGTACTCAAAGCATCCACACTTTCACCATTTAGTAGGATATCGAGCTTGACAAGTTTAGACGGACGGAAACCCGCACTGTGGTAATCAAATGAAGCATAGCCTCGGCTGATGCTCTTCAACTTGTCGTAGAAGTCGATGACTATCTCGCCAAGAGGCATAAGGAACTGTATCTCAACACGGTTTCCGGCAATGAATTCCTGTTTGATGAGTTCGCCTCGCTTACTAAGGCAAAGCGTCATGATAGGGCCAATGTAGGTTGCGGTTGTGATGACAGTGGCATGAATATATGGTTCCTCCACATGCTCGATAAGTGTTGGGTCGGGCATCGACGAAGGATTGTGTACCTCAGTTGCCTCCCCATGCTTATCATAAATCATATAAGACACGTTTGGCACTGTAGTTATTACGTTCATATTGAACTCGCGATCAAGGCGTTCCTGCACAATCTCCATGTGGAGAAGTCCGAGGAAACCACATCGGAAACCAAAGCCAAGAGCCGCAGAACTCTCGTGCTGGAATGTGAGGGAAGCATCGTTGAGTTGGAGTTTTTCAAGCGAAGCACGAAGATTTTCATAGTCTTCTGTCTCAATAGGGTAAACTCCTGCAAAGACCATTGGCTTCACTTCCTGGAAACCTTCGATGGCTTGGTCGCTTGGATTGGCTACAGTTGTGATTGTATCACCCACTTTTACCTCAACGGCATTCTTGATTCCAGAAACAATATAGCCTACGTCTCCTGTCCGAAGTTCCTTTCTTGCTATCATATCCATCTTGAGAACTCCGATTTCTTCGGCCATATATTCCTTCTTTGTATTTATAAAGCGGACCTTCTCTCCTGGATGAATTACACCATTTACAATCTTGAAATAGGCAATGATACCACGGAAAGAGTTGAACACAGAATCGAATATCAATGCCTGCAAAGGAGCATTCTCTTCACCCACAGGATGAGGAATTCGCTCTACAACTGCATTGAGTATCTCCTCCACTCCCATTCCAGTCTTTCCTGAGGCAAGGATTATTTCTTCCGGTTTGCAACCAATAAGGTCGATGATTTCATCCGAAACCTCCTCAGGCATTGCGTTAGGCATATCACACTTATTGATGACCGGAATGATTTCCAAATCATGGTCGATTGCCATATAAAGGTTTGAGATGGTCTGAGCCTGCACTCCCTGAGTGGCATCAACCACAAGCAAAGCACCTTCACATGCAGCTATCGAACGCGAAACCTCATAAGAGAAGTCTACGTGTCCCGGAGTGTCAATCAAGTTGAGTATGTATGTTTCGCCCTTATAATTATATTCCATCTGGATGGCATGGCTCTTAATCGTGATTCCTCTCTCTTTCTCCAAGTCCATGTCATCAAGCATCTGGCCCTCCGTCACCTTTATGGTGTTGGTAAATTCAAGCAAACGGTCGGCCAAGGTTGACTTTCCGTGGTCGATATGAGCTATGATGCAAAAGTTTCTAATATTCTTCATTTATCTGCAGTCTTTATTTCAAGCTACAAAATTAATAAATAATCAACAATTAGCAACAAGGATTTCCCGAATATTTGATTTATTTTAGGGTGAAAAAGGGCCTTTATGGCAGTTTTGCTCTTTAAGAGGAACACATTATTAATATTTATGCGCATGAATGCGAAAGAAACAGGAGGAAATAATCTACCCCAACGAGAGGAACAACAAGCAATGCAATCTAATGGCCAAGGAGGCTATAGATTCCATCTAAAAAAGCAAACAAAACAATGGGATTAATCCAACACTTTGAAACGAGCAAACTTAAGGAGCAATGTCTTTTCTCCCGCATTCCGGAAACTCACAACCGCCTTTTGGTTCTCACCGGCTCCATCAACTTTGAGCACAACACCTTGTCCAAAACGTTCGTGCTCGATGTGTTGACCAGCTCTCAAACCAGAAGATGAAGCAGAAGAACTGCCCAAGGTTGGGGTTGGTCTTGAGGTTGCCTGGGTTGAAGACGGTTCCAATCGACGGAATGTTGATGTATGCGAAACCGAAGGTTGATAGGATGTTGTGACGGTTCGTTGTGGTGTTTCGCCAAAGAAGGATGGTTTTCGTCTTTGCCAAGGCAAATCCACATCGCGTCCGAATGCCTGTCCTCGGCCATTCATTCGATAGTTAACGAACTGGCCATCAATATCTTTCAGGAATCGACTTGGGTTGGAGAATTCCATTTTACCAAAGTGGAGGCGACTCTTTGCATACGTTATAAACACATGCTGCTTGGCTCTTGTGATTGCCACATAAAGCAATCTTCGTTCTTCTTCCAATTCCCTTCGATTTCCCATCGACATTTGGTTTGGGAACAAGCCTTCCTCCAATCCAACGACAAAAACGGTGGAGAACTCCAAACCTTTGGCTGCATGAATCGTCATGAGCGTCACCTTGTTGTCATCTTCTCCTTCGTCAGAATCCACATCACTCAGAAGCGACACTTCGGCAAGATAGTCGGTCAGCATGATGCCTTGAATCTCCTCTTCCTGACGGCCTCGAACAAAATCGTCGAGACCATTGACGAGTTCCTCAACATTCTCTTGGCGGCTGAGATTCTCTGGACTTTTATCGCTATAAATATCTGATAGGATTCCGCAATTGCGTATGATGTAGTCGCCTGCCTTATCGGCTGGTTGGGTTTGGGCAACATTGATGAATGACTGAATCAGCATTGTGAACTCGGCCAATTTCTGCATAATTCCTCCGTTTACAGCCACACCTTTGGCCGAAGGATTCTGAAGAACCTCCCAAAGGCTCACGTTGTTTTGGTTGGCAGCCGCCACAATCTTGGCAACAGTTGTGTTGCCGATTCCCCTTGCTGGATAGTTGATTACACGCTTCAGAGCCTCTTCGTCATTAGGATTTACGGCAAGTCGGAAATAGGCAATCACGTCCTTAATTTCCTTTCGGCCATAGAACGAAAGGCCACCATAGATGCGATAAGGAATGCTGTTTTTGCGCAATTCCTCCTCAAAAAGGCGGCTTTGGGCATTTGTTCGATAGAGAACGGCAAAATCGGAATACCGCAAGCCTTCCGTTCGGTTCAGTTCCTTTATCTTCCTCCCCACAATCTGCGACTCCTCGATATCTGAATATGCTTCCGTAATCAATATGCGTTCGCCCACTTCCTTCTGCGAGAAGACGGTCTTATCGATTTGTTCCAGATTCTTATGAATCAAGCTGTTGGCAGCATTGACTATGGTTTGTGTGGAACGATAATTCTGTTCCAACTTGAAGAGTTTCACTTCGGATGAATAGAGTTTCTGGAAGTTCAGAATGTTGCCGAGATTGGCTCCACGGAACGAATAAATGCTTTGGGCATCATCTCCCACCACACAAACTCGCTCACGAGTATGGGTCAGTTGGAGCACAATCTGGTGTTGGGCATAATTGGTGTCTTGATACTCGTCGACCAAAACATAGCAAAACCTCTGCTCATACTTTTCCAACACATCGGGATTGTCCTTGAACAGCTTGTATGTAAAGAGCAGAATATCATCGAAATCCATTGCATCCGACTGGCGAAGGCGGTTTTGGTAGCGCTCGTAAATATCGCGAACAGCAGGCACTTTATCTCTCATATCGGCCATATAAAGGTCGCCATTGTGGGCATATTCCTCTTGGTCGATAAGTCGGTTCTTTGCTTCGCTGATGCGGCATTGAATGTCGGAAGCCTTGTAGGTCTTTTCGTCCAGACCCATTTCCTTGATAATCGACTTGAGAAGGCTCTTGCTGTCGCTTGCATCATAAATGGTGAGATTGCGGCTGAACCCGATTCTTTCGCATTCGGTACGAAGGATTCGGAGGAACACGCTGTGGAATGTCCCCATCCAAAGATAGCGAGCTCGCTCCATTCCCACAATGTCGGCAATTCGGCTTTTCATCTCGCCGGCAGCCTTATTGGTGAAGGTCAAGGCCAGAATGCTCCAAGGTTCGTATCCCATTTCGAGCAAAAAGGCTATCTTATAGGTAAGAACTCGCGTCTTTCCAGAACCAGCTCCGGCCACAACAAGCGAAGGTCCATCGCAATATTCGATGGCATCGCGTTGCTGCGGATTGAACGAATTCAGTATCTTCTCATCCATCTCCTGTCTCCACTTCCTTTATCTATGCAATATGATTTGCTTTGGCAGTTTCACATACTTCTTGCCCGAAATCGTCTTGATGTTGGCTTCGTCAATCTGGCGAAGCGTAACCGTAGAGTCGGTTGCCACGAGTTCAAGGTCCTGAGTATCGCTTCCGTTGTCACACGAAGCACGTACAATTGCCTTTTTATCCTCAAGATTCTTCACTCGGAGAATAACCCAGGTTCCGTTGAGATTACCCTGTAGATAACCGTAACAACTGTCCATTTCAAGTCCGGGAACCGGAATCGAATCCCCATACAGATTGAGTTCGAGCTTGATCTTCAAGTCCTCATTGGCAAAATGTCCCTTATATTTTTGAGCCGAAACATTGGCCGCAAAAGCCAACATCAAAGCCATCAAAACAACTTTTCCCTTCATAATAATATAATATGTATCGTTCATGTTCCGAGAATTTGTGCAAAGATATAATAATTTTTCATTACTGCAAAGCAGAAAAACCAATTATTTCGAATTCTACTTCATTTTCTTCAAATCCCTACTCCAATAAGCCGCATTTAGCGCACTTTCGTCCACGAAGAAAAGCCTCACAAACTAAAACTTTCCGAAGCCACAAACATTTTCCCATTTTCCTTGCTCTATTTTATATTTCACACAACTTCAAAAGTAAAATATTGTACATAATTAATATTAATAATACACATAATTATTAATAATATTGACATAATTATTTACCGCAATGTACATAATTTTAGTTTTAGAGCCAGAAGAAAAAGGTTTTTAAGCCATAAAAACAATAAAATATCGCTATGCAAATCAGGAAATATATTCATTCCAAGCAACAAAAACATTGCAAAGCAATAAAGTGGGAAAAAACAAACTCCATCCACACAAAATGCCACCCGAAAACAAAGTTTTCACTTTCTTCGCAACGAAATTCAAAAAAAATCGCTATATTTGCAAACAAATCCTAAAACAATACCTCGTATGAAACAAATCTTCATTGCACTCGTAAGTGCCTTAATACTTGTAGGTTGCAACAAAAATGCAGCCATCCAACCAGAGAACTATAAAACTTCATCACCCGAAAACATGAAAGAAGTATGTGATTTCATCAAAGCCTGCCCTTGCTATTATATAGCAACAGTTGAAGGCGACCAACCAAGAGTACGCCCATTCGGCACAGTCAACATCTTCGAAGACAAACTCTACATCCAAACCGGACATAAGAAAAACGTTGCACAACAAATCGCGACCAATCCAAAAGTAGAGATTTGTGCATTCAACGGACAGGAATGGCTCCGCGTCAGTGCCACACTCGTCGACGACCCACGCGTAGAAGCAAAACGCGCAATGCTCGATGCCTATCCAGAACTCCAAAGCATGTATAGCGCAGAAGACGACAACACAGCCGTATTCTACCTTACAAATGCAATTGCACGATTCTGTTCGTTCACATCACCAGAAAAAGTCGTAGAATTTTAGGCAAATGTAAGAAAAAAGCAGAAAGAACGTTGCCAATTACAAATAATTTTGTAACTTTGCACGCTCTATAAAATGCAAAGAAATGGAAAGAGGTTTAGTATCAGTCATAATGCCAACATACAATGCAAGCAAATACCTTGCAGAAAGCATCGATAGTATACTAAGCCAAACATATACCAACCTCGAACTCCTCATCACCGACGACTGCTCTTCCGACCCCAAGACAATCGAGATCATCAAGAAGTATGCAGCAGCCGATTCAAGAGTAAAGCCATTCTTCTTCAAGGAGAACAAAGGCCCAGGTTGCAGCCGCAACAATTCCATTGAACATGCACAAGGACAATACATCGCCTTCTGCGACAGCGACGACCGATGGAAGCCCTATAAACTCGAGAAGCAAATAGCCTTCATGACCGAGAAAGACTGCTGTCTCGCCTACTCTTCCTACATCGAATGCGACGAAAACAACAAAGAAGTAGGAGTAGTAGTAGCACCAGAGCACATCACCCTAAGCGACCTCAAGCGCGACAACAAGATTGGCTGCCTCACAGCAATCTACGATGTGACCAAATACGGCAAGTTCAGCATGTCCCCAATCCGCAAACGCCAAGATTGGATACTCTTCCTCACAATCATGAAGCAATGCAAAGACGCCTACGCCCTCACTGAGCCACTCGCCTACTACCGCATATTGCAAAACTCCGTTTCACGCAATAAAATCGGCCTGCTCAAATACAATGCCCGCGTCTATCAAGAAGTATTCGGCTACACAAAGTTCCAGTCCTACTGCTATCTCTACTGCATCTTCATGCCAACTTACACATTCAAAGTCTTGAAAAACAAGCTTACCTATTGCTTCTCCAATAGAAAAAAAGCAAAGAAATAGACCTTCAATGAAGAAAACAATCAACAGCAAACATCTTGTTTTTGCAATACCATTTGTCCTCATCCTAATGTTCGGGACAATAATTTTCTATTCCACAAATGCCTTTGCGCAAGTTCAGCAACCAATCGAGCAACCACAATACGAGCTGTTTTGGGAAGACAACTTCGACGGAAAGCAGTTGGACACCAATTCATGGTCATTTATGAAGCGAAGAGACTCTGCTGCCGGACGATATTTCTCCTCAAACAAATCTCTATACAACATCAGCAAAGGCCGAATCCGACTCTATGGCCGCCAAAACAAAGGCATTGCAGCAAATGATACAGCTTCATACCTCACATGCGGAATCGAGACTTTCGGCCATCGCCACATCACATACGGAAAGGTCGAAGTAAGGGCACGACTCCATGAAGCACAAGGGGCTTGGCCAGCAATATGGCTAAGAGGTGTTGACAAGAAATTCAGTTCCTATCCTGATTATGCCGAACTCGACATTATGGAACACCTCAACTATGATGGCTATGTTCATCAAACTGTACACAACAACTACATCGACAAACTCAACAAGAAGAACAGCCCTTTATACCAAATCAAGGCAACCGTCGACTCAGGGGAATGGAATGTCTATGCTGTCGAAATCCTACCAGACAGAATCATTTACAGCGTAAACGGAAAGCAGACAATGGTCTATCCAAAGATTCAAACCGATGATTACGGCCAATTCCCATTCGGTTGCGAAATGCACCTTATGATTGACATGCAACTCGGCGGCAAATGGGTAGGACAAATCAATGCACGACGACTTCCCGCATATATGGACATCGACTGGGTGAGAATGTACAAACTCAAAAACAGCGTCACCCAATCTTCATCTCAACAGAATTCAACGGAGAGACGTTTATATCGAATCGGCGATTAGAATTATGGATATTCTGCTCAACATAGTTGCTTTCATTCTCGGTAGGTGTATCTATATTAACAACCTCAAGCCTCTAACTTTGAGATACAACTACAAAATCAGAAGGCAACAAGTGTGGACACTGATATTCACCATCATCGCCATTGCAGCCATCATATTCGAATATTCACTCATCAGCATTCCGCTTCTATTGAAGCAATTAGTGCTGTCTATACTGATTTATGCTTTAATTGAATTCATACTTTCAAAGCTTAATCCTAAATCATATATCGTTTGCGCAATCTTTAGGATCGGATTCGAATTACTGATTTCATATCTGTTCGGGAATTGCATAACAGCATCTTTGATTGCCGGCATCATCTGTACTAACTCGCCTCTCGGAGTTGTCTTTCCAAAGTTTCAATGGCATCCGCTCAAACGAGCCAAAGCCCTTGACCTTCAGGCATTGATCGACAAAACCATCAGCGAGGGAAAGCAGGTCGTAACAATACCAAAAGGTAGATACGAAATCAAGGGATTTATTCAAATCAACCAATCAAACTTCACACTTCAAGGAGAAACCGACGAACAAGGAGAGCCGCTTACAGAACTGATATGCACTAATTCAACAGTCAATGGGAAATGTAATCCTTGGATTTCGCCATTCTTCATCACTACAGGAGAACATATTCAACCAAGCAACATCTTCTGGGGACTTGACTTCAACAAGAAGCAAAATATCCGAATGGAAAGCAGTTCTCTTTCCGATCCGGGAAGCGATGGAAATATCCTCACCCCTTCATTTGCCACAACCATAACAGAAGATGCCAAAACCGGAACTACGATTCTCCATGTTGAAGACAGCAATAAAGTCGGCAAGTACATACTGTTGGGAATGTACAACACAACCAGAGATGGAAATCTCATAAAGGACATCTTGGGCGTAAACGAACTGAGGAAGGAATGGATTGTAGCCAACAGAGCTGGCAATGAAGAAGCACCTTCGTTCCAATGGCTCGTACAAGTGAAGCAAATAATCGATGCCAACACCATCGAACTCGCTGTTCCACTTCCACGCGATTGCTCAATAATCTACACTCCAAAGATATTCAATGCAGAGATGCTTGAAAACATTGTCATCAAGAATCTCAAACTCGAAAGCAAATGGAATGGATTGTTCAGGCATCACGGCTTCCCACTTTACTATTCAGTTTCGCAAAGCCAGGAAATGGATTACGGATGGAATGCCATCAATATGAAACGAGTAGTAAATGGCAAGATTGAGAACATAATCATAAAGAACTTCACAAATCCTTTGTACATTATGGACAGCCTTAATTGCATTGCTGAACATATCACCATCAAAGGATATGACGGACACCAAGGAATAAAGCTTTACAGTCATTCGTGCAACAATCTCGTAAAGGACATTCACTTCCTTTCTCACTTTGCCGATATGATGGGAGGCGAAGGCAACGCATATTGCAACACATTTGAAGATATTGAATATTGCAATCCTTCATTCAAGCCCGTCGACTTCGACTTCCACGGATTTACCGAAGGTCCTATGAGTCCTCCTGCCTACAATTCTTTCTGCAATATCAAAGGCTTCAGATATGTTAAGGGTGCCGGAGCTATCAGTCACTTACCTTCATGTGCAAGAGGGAACACATGGAGACAAATCAAATGGGAAGGAGAAAAGAAAGGTTTGTCAAATAGATTTATAGCACTGAACTACAGAAAGCGTTCGTTTGCAGAAAAATATATTTCGGCATTAGGATTTACTATCGTGAAAATGCTGAAAGAGAAAAAGGTTTCTGTAAAATTCTTCTCCAACACATTTACTGGCAAAATAAAAGACATTCAGGCATTGAGCATTCCTCAGGAAAAACATCAAGAGTTCTTCCCTGACAATTTCATATACAACTGACTTGTCTTCTCTGCAATTTTCTCCCAAGAATAAACGGAGCGAACCAATCTGAAAGCATCCTTGTTCTCTCTTACTTGCTGTATTTCTTCAGGCGAACCAATCAAATGGGTCATAACAGATAATAAATTATCATATGTTGGTTCCCCTATCGACCAACCAATCTGTGCATATTGCAGTGGATCTTCAAGTCCTCCCACATTCGACACCAATGTTGGCACACCAGCACAAATTGCAGTAAACAACAATCCACTTTGAGATATTTCCTTATACGGGAGCAACACAACTGAGGAGATTCGCATATAAGCCTCAAAGTCAACATCATCAATCTGTTCGTCCATAATATAAACATTTGGAATGTCTTTAATGGAATCAAACACACTTGCATCCACATTTCTGTTCTTGCCCACCATCAACAAATGAGCATTGGGATTATTGCATAAACTAGGTGTATTGCGCCATACATCGGCCACCAAATCGACACCTTTGTATGCATACTGATATCCCAGACACGAGAACACAATATCAGATAGTTTAATGCTTAATTGCTGTTGGAGTATTTTCTGCATATCCAATACAGCTACATCATCTACATCATTCTGAAGGATTCCGTGAGGAATAACATTTATCTTGGAATCTTTCATATTGAAATGTTCAACAAGCTGCACCTTGGTATTATTCGTATGCACAATCACAGCAGACAAGATATGATAATACATATAAAACTTGCACTTATCGAACCGCTTTGGATTATGAGGCAATATATTATGTGCCGTATACACTATTTTCACGCCTATGCAACGCAACATACAAGCAAACAACATATCTACAAACCAAAGGCGAATCCACTGAATATGAACAACATCTGGACGCTCTTTTATTGCCCTGTTCAAAATGTATGCAATGCTCTTTGTATAGCTCCATGCTTTTGAAAGGCTTCCTGATTTCGAACTATAATTAAATATCGAAAACTGTTCCGTTCCAGGCAACTTTGGCAATTGATACTGTTCGTTATAGTAATATACAATATGAGCATTGTTAATTGGACTTAACAACGAATAATCATACATACTTAAGTTATTATACGATTGTGGATCTATATAAAATAGCGTCATATTGTTCTATACATTTATTTGGCGTAAATAAGACATCAGTTCTTGCAGAACCTTATATCTCTCATCCGACTTTCCTCTATGAATTTTTATTTTCTCAATAAGCATCTGCAAGCGAGTAATTCTGATGAAGTTGCGAATGGTAGATTCTTTTGGATATCCAACCTTCTTATGGTTCTTCAATGCCACTTCCACCAAAGTCTTTTCGTATTCTACATTTGGTTTTCTTCCTTCAGATTTATGAACAAAATGAAGTGTAGAATCATACTTTATGCACTTGCCATACTTCGCAAGCATTCGGCATCTGATATCATCTTCCTCTCCATACATAAATATGCTTTCATCAAACCCGCCAATAGCATTGAACATCTCCTTGCGGACAAAAAAGCATGCTCCATGAATATACTGCCACTTTTGGAAATACATATTCATTCGGTTGGTAAGCCCTGTCAAAAGCACCCACAGATAGCCGTTCATCATATATGTACAAATATATGAATGATGACTGTCACGCTTTTCATCAAGCATCTCATTCATTCCATATATGCCAAGACTATCATCCCCATCGTATGCTCTCAATACTTTTGAGAACACAGGCTCTATCAACCGCACATCAGGATTCATTATCATTACAATAGGAGCAGAAGAGTGACTTATACCAACATTGTTGCCCTGACCATAACCTCCGTTATGAGTATTCTCAAGCAATATCACATCATTATGCTCATCTCTAATCCTTGAAAACATCTCACTGCAATTCCTACTTCCATTGTCAACAACTATCACCTCCAAATCTTCTTGTGGAATATCTGAATTTGAATAGATTGACTGGAGACTATCGTATATATCCTTTTCGGAATTATATGTAACTATTACTATAGAGAGACGCTTCATTTAGATTGAGTTTTTTGCTTGTTGATAATCTTCGCTATTGCCTGTGCTTTGGCTTTTCGTGCACGATTTCGCATATTCAGAAAATGAGCCATCGGTAATTGCCTTGCCTTTTTAGGCGACACAAATCGTTCCAACAACTTACTTGCCTTTACTTGCAGGCAAAACATATTCGCATGGAATGAATCATATTGGCGAATGACTGACACCAACTTATTGGCGAAGTCATAATTCACGCCATTTTCGCAAGCCTTATTGTATATATTCAGAGCACCATAATATAGGCTCCTATCATACTTCTTTCCATACTTCTCGTGAGTCATTCTGTAAAACTTATCAATGGCATATAAATGACTTTCCAAATGAGATGATGAAGTGGTTTTCTTGGAGACAGAATTCTTATTCCATTCTATCCTATAATACATTGTAGGCTCGCATTGGACATAATCATATCTCATGTCTGACAATAGTGTTGACAGATTGAAGTCAGCATCTTGCAATGACAACAGATTAGTGTCCCATGAGATATTCTTCTTGCGCAATGTGGCTAATCTATATATATTATTCCAAACGACGAAAGGTAAATTTCTTTTTAAGAATGCAGGCACATCTTCTTGCGTACAGAATCCAAACCACAGATACGACGGAACATCCATCTTTATACCATTTTGCAAAACGGATGAAGGGAATACCATAAAATCCAAATCAGGTCTTGATTCAATTGCCTTAACACGAGTTTCAAGGCATGATGGAGATATTATATCATCAGAGTCAAAGAATATAATATATTCGCCCTGAGCTTCTTTCATTCCTATATTGCGACAAGTTTGGGCTCCTTTGGGCTGTTCCTTTCTATACAGCACCCGTATTCGTGGGTCATTATTGGCATATTGTTTTAAGACATCCAATGTTTCTTCTTCCGACCCATCATCTACTGCAAGAAGTTCCCAATCCTCGAATGTACTTGCAAGTATACTATCCACCATTTCCTTTAATGCCTCCGTTGCATTAAACACAGGCATCACAATACTCAATTTAGGTGTATATACTTGACTTTCCATATATCAACATTACTTTTTAGACTTCTTTGAATCAATGATGCCTTGCAATTGAGGGTAGTAATATACAAGAGCAAAGAGATAGAACAAGAAGAATGAAGGATAAACTTCCATTGTCATCATCATAAAGCAGAAACCTATGCCCATAAGCAGGGTGGCCAGCATATTGTCAATCTGCTTGTACGAATTCTTTACTGCTACCGTTATATACATTCCCATCAAAGTCAACAATGTCAAGCCTCCATTTATCATAATACCCAATATCATATTATGAGGGCCGATTGCTCTTGCCACCATATGCGTCCTATACCATTCGTTATCAACCAATCCATATCCGATGAATGGTGATTCTGCAAACAGTTTCATTCCCGCATCCCACAATTCGGTTCGAAGGGTGAATGTTATATCTTTTCCAAGGACATCCACAATAATATAAACTGCCAACTCATTGTTTGCAAGGCTCTCTCCACTAAAAACTACTACAAATTCAAAAAGCAATACGAATGCGAAAATTCCAATGGCAAAGATTTTCTTAAGTTGTACAGAAGGCACGAAGCATAATAGCACGAAGAGTGTAAGACAACTAAACGATGTCATTGAATTCACCAGCAACAGAGTTGCAATAGCAATGATTGTCAAGAATATAACATTTATTATCCACCATTTGTTTATTCTCAGACATAGGATATTGGTTATCACCGCACAAATCAAACGGCAACCCATTTGGTTATAATTGACACCAAGAAGGAATCCGTCTATTTCTTTTGTAAAGAGCCATTCTGGATGTAGTGCCATATTAACTGCATTACAATACACTGCTATTGAGAATCCAACAGCAAAGGCCTGAATAAGCAGTGGCAGACGATGACGGAAATAGTGCAGAAGCATTATTAATAATGTTGCCTCAATAGTTCTATATACAGCATTTTTTATGTCCGTACCATTCAGAATCGTAAATACCAACAACAATAAATAATAGAAGAAGAGGACCATGTCAAGCCGATACACCTCTTTTTCACGAAGATACAGAAAAAGCAAGACCAGAAAGCCAACTATAGTTAATCCCAAAATGCCATACGATAGCATTTGCAAGTTATCCATGACAGACAATGTCATAGATGCTTGCACTATCAATATGATAGCTATGGAAAATGGTATTAATGATAGTTTCTTTAAATTGATCTGCATTTATTTTACTTTGATTGTTTTGTATTTAATGACACCTTATCGCCTAATATTCGCAAAAATTCATCAGTATAGAAAACATTGTATCCTGATGCTGATGATAATGTTATCTCGCCAAAGTAAGCCTTCCTGTCTATCTCATAGAAATCCACCCTAAGTTCTGGGAAACCCTTTGAGAGGATTGATGCCGCCTCAAGCATCCTATCCAATGATTCTGGGCGAGGAATCTGCTCATCAGACAACACATAATGCGGTATTGATTTAGAATACTCTGGATGGAAATTCCAATCAAGATCAAACAATTTTACATCCGTAGAATGCTTTGTACGATTATAACATATCCAAATATAAGCAGGAACACCATCAAAGCACCAAATTTTGTAGTCGGCTATTGATGACGATGTAAACGCTTGCTTTGTATTGTCCATCAATTTCTCTGCAATAACACAAGGCTTAATCTTATTATAATGGGGCTCTGCGTATTTGTAGCCAAACTTTTCCCTAAGTAATTTAGCAAAATATTTAGTCCAATACACTTTGTCTATGGATTGCTTATCTTTGCATATAAAGGCATCACCACTGCCATGATTGGTCTTCATCACAAATTCATTTGGAAGAGTATCCCAATCAATATCTTCTGCCCTATCCCATTTACCATACAAAGGGATTAACATATCCTCCAAACCACATTGCCTCACATATTCCCTAACCTTATATTTATCGGCCAAGTCTGGCCATTTACTTGTATCCGAATTGAATTTGAGCCAATTGATTTTCTCATTAATATCTTTGGGATTATCCCAATTCAACGGACGCTTGAATGCTCGCTTATACAGAATACCCGCAAGCATTTTAGGATTGGTTCTACCTATTATATTAAATATAGAATCTCTCAAATATATCTTAATAGCCTTAAACATGCTCTACTATTTTTTATTTATTTTATTGCGAACCATCTGGGTCACAAATTCCCTCTCTGTTTTGCCAAAGGTGAAATACCAAATAACTATTATATCAATGATAATAGAAACAACTATTGTATAAATAAAGCGATATGATATGTCCAAATAATTAACAGATGCAAGACCTATCAACACTAATGCTACTATAGGGAACAATACTGGCAAGAAAACATTCTTTACAAAATGTGTTATAGATAAACCTGCAGTGTACTTCAAAAATGGCAATCTTGCCATCGCACATATCAATTCGATTGCAACATAGAAGCACATAACGACCTCCAAATAATAATCGAGACTGAGCAATATGCAAGTAATCGGTATTGTAGTTACCTTGATTGTATTAATGACCAATGAATAGTTTCTAATTCTGCCAATCGCTTGATTTGCCGAGCCCAATCCAATTGTCAGCTGGTCGCACATAGATGCTATCAAAATCATACGGCAAAACAGCAATGTATTGTTTGGTACATTGTCCTTCAGCCAGAATTCAAGAATTGCAGGCATTTCGATTACTAACGGAATAGCAAACATTGAGAGCAGCAGCAAAGCATATTTACTTGCTTGTTCTGATAGTTCAAGCATCTTTTCACGACAAGCAGCACCTTCGGCCTTCATTATCTGAGGATTCATCGCATTAAGTATAGCTTGTGAGAAGAATTGTATTGAACCTGACACCTGCATTGCAATTCCATAAGCAGAGTTAAGTATAGTGCCAAAGAAATTATTAAACACAATATGCAGTCCTTGATTACGTCCAACAATACACCCCATACTATATAATGACCATCCTGCAAAGTTACAAAGTTTGCCGAGGCATTGTTTGCTTATATCCTTTCTATCTATCTTAATTTGACATTCGCTATATTTAGCAACCGAGAATATTGAGTATGCAAAGAAGTTCAATAACTGAATCAATACCATTAAGCCTGCATATAACTGCAATTTATCAACAGTAGCATGCTGAAGACTTGTAGCAATTACGAATTTAAGAATACCATCACAAATTTCAACGATGGAAATATAAACTATATTTTCTCTTGCGATAAATGCCGCTTTAAATGGTGCAGAAAGGATTGACAAAAGAAGCATTATCAAAACCATTCCGTAAACATACATTGCTGCTTGTTCACGAGAAGGATCAATAACAAGCCAATCTATTATCATCTTCTCCTTCAACACATATAATATAAGTATTAAAACAATACCAAATACTACATGCAAGAATACAGAATTTTTGAAAACAAGCTTCACATATTCTGTATTACCTGTACCATGGTAATAGGAAATATATCTTTGAGTTGTTACCAATAACGCATTGGTAACAAAGCCAAGCATCGAAACAGCATAAGCAACAACGGAATAGATACCATAATCATCCTGTCCTAATGCTGCCAACACAAATCTTGTGGCATATAGAGACAGAATGATATTTACAACTGCTCTTATATATTGAGCAATAGTATTTATAGTCGTTCTTTTTGCTGATGCTGAACTGGACATTATAATCTAGTAAACATAAACATATCCAACATTATTCATTGTGCGATGAGAACAATTCCTTTCTGACGATAATCAATGCTGTAACCATAAAGGCAAAAAACAGCATACCTATCACAAAGAACATTCTTTTAGGTCCGTCAGGTTTGATTGGCACAGTTGCACTTTGCAAAACAGAAAAGGCTGGAGTTTTTTCTTGAATTCTCGCCTTTGAAGCTTGCAATTGAGTAGTCATTGCTGTATATGTATTATATTTAATTTGCATATCATTCTCCAGATCATCTCGCTCGGACAAAGAAGTTTGCCAAATCATATCTTTATGTGTATCACAATAAACAGCATATTTCCTCAAGGCGGTATCGTAATCATTTTTAGCCTCTTGAGCTAATTTATCATAATACTCATAATCCGCACGTGCTTTACTTGTACGATATGTTATGATAAAGTCTTGCAAACGCTGACGAACTGAATCTGCCAACATAGCAGCTACCAATGGATCTTGATCTGTCACAGTTATTGTAACAACCATTGTCTGCTTATCTATGTCACATACTATTTTTTTCTTAACAATGTCAACAATTGTAGTCTGTCGTTCTGTAAGCATAAAAGGATTTAATTCTCCATTTTTTCCGACTCTACTTGAAGAATCATATGCTTTTGACGAAGTTTTTACTAAACTTTTCAACCAAGAAACCGCAGGTTCCCAAGGAGCTTGTTTCTGATGCTTTGAAAGATAGGTATAGTAATCAGTACTAATTTCGCCATCAATTGTTTCTATCTGTATGTCAAGCAGTTTTACGACAAAATCATTTGACTCGAACAATTCCGGATATAACATTGGATAGATGGCATCCGAAGACATTGAATTGGAAAAGTCCAAGCCTATAGATGATACAATTGATCCTAGTGCACCTGCAGCCGAAACATTCTCAGATTCAGGAGCAAGACTTACTGAACTCTTATAATATCTTGGTACTAACACAATAAATATGCATGATAACACGAATGTTATTGGAAGTACTATATAAAAGACTTTCTTTTTTGCCAATAACTTGTTGAAAACCTGTTTCAAATCAATTATGTCTTTGTTCTCTGCAAACATATTATCTTTTTACTAATTGAATAAGTACGTATAATAATTTCAAATTATCACGTGCAACAAATATAAATCACTACTTAAGAAGGTTAGCGATTGTTGCAATTACGGCTGCCATTGAAGATGCAGATGTTCCAATACTCATCATTTCTGCAGTAGTCATCTTATTCTTCTGCTTCTTTGTTGGCACCACAATCTGACAACCTGGCTGAATGGCTTTGCTTGAATGGTGATCGATCAACTCTACCGAACCGTTCATATAGATTGCATATACACGACTCTTACGCGCATTGTCGCCATAACCACCGGCACGTTTGATATAGTAGTTGAGGGATTCACCCTTCTTGTAGTTCATTGAGATTGGGTACATAACTTCACCCGAAATCTTAACTGTACTTGAGTACTGTGGAACTACAAGCCTATCGCCTTCACGAAGGGAAATATCTTCTTCTCCTCCAGGATTCTTCATTGCAGCTTCCAAATCAATTGCTACAGGATATGTATTGCCCAAGTCAAGTTTCATCTGGAGCAATGTGTCAGCACGTTCGAGGTCGAAGTTCTTCTCACTTTGCATTGCTTCTTCATAGAGAGCAATCTGCGAAGTTCGAAGTGTTGCCTCGTTCTGCTGGCGTTCTTCTTCCGTCATTCTTCTTTCAAGCTTCGCACCACGGGCATAAGCTAGATTTGTCAAACCTCCTGCCGCCTTTACAAGGTCGCTGAGCTTATAGTTCTTACTTGTTACGGAATAGTCACCAGCAAAGTTGACAGATCCGGAAATGTTGACTGTCTGCATTTCGTTGAATGAAGGACTTCTGCGAACTACAACTTCATCGAATGGTTGGAGAACGAATCCTTCTTCCCCGTCAACAACAAATCCGTCCTTCAAAGAAAATGAGAATGTTTCTGATATTTGTTCTGATGTCTCAAGAGATGTTGGATCATATATTCTGCGGAACACATCCACCTTTGCTGTTGAAGCAGAGCTTGTCAAACCTCCCGCCTGAAGTACGATGTCTTCCAATGTAGTATTGGCAGCAAACTGGTAGGTTCCAGGGAACATAACTTCACCACCGACCTTGATTGTTTGGTCGGTTATCGCATCCTGACGACTTGGAATATAGAGCACATCATTCTTCTTAAGAGGAACATCTGGCACATTGCCTGCGAGCAAGCCCTTTACATCTATCGCAATCACTTCGAGTGTCATGTCTTCTCTCTGGCGATGAAGGATGGCACGATCAAGGAATGCATCATCACGAGTTCCTTCTGCTGCAAGGATGAGGTCGCGAACACCACTGATACTTCCTCCCATTTGGAACATTCCTGGATGATATACAGCACCACGGACTTCCACCATGTTTGAATATCTTGCAACTACTGAATCTACATAGATAGAGTCTCCATCGTTGAGTGTAAAGCCGTTCATCTCGAATTCGCCAATTGTATGGATGGAGTATTCTGCACCACTCTTACGGATGAGTCGTACATTCTTCTTGTATGCATCACCTGTGAAACCTCCTGAATAACTGAGGATCGATGCCACACTTTCCGTACTCTTCATTTCATAGAACATTGGGCGCTTTACCCTACCCTTGATTCTGACGAGGCAGTCGTATGTGCCGACTACGATGATATCGTTATCCTGCAAGCGGACGTCTCCACTGGCATTTCCGTTGAGAATGTAGTCGTAAACGTCGATAGATGCGATTTCTCTTCCTGCTCGATAAACCTTAATATCACGAAGGGTACCCTTGTCGCTGATACCACCTGCTGCATAGAGTGCATTGAACGATGTAGAAAGTGCGCTCAATGTGTAGGTTCCCGGTACCTTTACTTGTCCCATCACCTGGACGATGATTGAGCGAGTGTCGCCTACAGAAAGGTTGATGTTTGAACCAGAATAGTATCTTCCAAGTTGTGATTTCAACACTCCGTTTGCCTGAGCTACGGTAAGTCCGGCCAACTTCACAGGGCCGATTCCTTCGATAACAACAGTTCCGTCAGGTGAGATTGTGCCTTCGAATGTTTCCTGTGATGCTCCCCAAACATCAATGATTACGACATCGCCTGTACCGAGTCGGTAGTTGGCTGGTGTAGCAATATTTACGTTTGGCTGGAACGAAAGTTGAGAATTGTTGAAGATATCGCGTCCGAACACCTGGTTCTCATCGCTGAGAAGCTCTCGATAATAGAGCATTGAGTCGATATCAAGGAATTCGATACCTCCGTTGAGCATTTCAAGTCGCTCTTCCTGAGTGTATTCGTTGATTCCCCTATTGCCTCTGGCTTGGCTGCGAATCATATAGTTGTTCTGCTGCTGATATTCTTCGCCTGCCAACTGTTGGTTTGTGCGGAGTCGGCTCTTTGACACGTTTTTGTTAGTTCCTGTGACATCAACAGCTCCGAGTTGGTCTTTCTCGGCTTCCATCTTACGACGGATTTTCTGAAGTTGTTGCATAGTGACGCCTTTGCTGAGGAGTTTTTGCGCAATCACTGTCTGGCTGTCGCCTTTGTCCCTACGTTCCTGAACGAATCTAATCACTTGATCATCGCTCATCGACTGAGCGTAAAGTGCTGTCAACTGAGTGCCGAATGTCAGCAACAAAGCGAGTGTTAGCAGTTTCTTTACCATATCGTTTTTGTTAACTTTTCGTTGTCGATTTATATTATCTTATTAAATGCAAATTCCTCCCCCTTTGGTTGAGGGAGGAGGATTCGCCATATCTTGTTAGAATTTCTTTCCGCCTACTACCGAGAACAATGTCTCGAGTATGATTTTCGAATCAAGACAGATGCTCCGGTTGTGGAGATAGTTGAGGTCGAGATCCAATCGCCTGATCATTTTCTCCATGGTATCCGTGTATCCGTTATGAAGGGTAGCATCGGATGTGACACCTGGTCGACTCACATAGAGGTCGGTGTAATCTGCTCGGTATTCGAGGATTTGGTTGATGAAGAACTGTCTCTCCGGACGATATCCTACGAACGACATGTCGCCAACCAATACGTTCCACAACTGTGGCAGCTCGTCGAGATGGTGTGCTCTGAGGAATTTTCCTACATCTGTCAGTCGGTCATCGGCTTCCTGAGCCAATTGAGGGCCATCACATTCTGCAGTCACCTTCATTGTGCGGAACTTTAAAATGTTGAATGGCTTACCGTGATATCCGATTCGTTCCTGCTTGAAGAAAACAGGTCCTTCTCCTTCTATCTTCTGAGCAATTGCTATTGCAAGGAATAGTGGTGATGTAAGTATTAATCCCAGAAATGCTCCTATTATGTCGAAACCTCGCTTAACGAATCTTTGGGCGGGGTTCATTCCGTCTGTTATTATCTTTTCCGATTCTTTAGTCATTAGTAATTCATTTATGCGTTACATTGCATATGAACTATCCTCACGCAATTCATATATATTAACGCAAGAACAAATTAAATATTGTGGCAAACTTCAAAAAATCTTAAAAAAATTTAAATCTTTCTTCTCGACCCTTTTCCCGTCTGCGCGAAAAACCGTGCAAAGATACGGCAAAAAAGTGAAACTACCAAAAAATTACACATATTTTATTATATAATAGGCATGAGGCGACTTATTCCACTTTGTTTTTGCTCGCAATTATTGGTCACAAATCACTTATTATGGTGTATTCCATTTTCTTGAAGCCCTGAATCACTCTTTATTTTCCTATTTTCGCAAAAATCATTTTCTATTGAATAATTCTTTAAATCGCGACGTGATTTATATTCGTCACGTCGTGATTTTTATTCGTCGCGACGTGATTTTAAGAATATTTCAAAAGGAATCACAAAATACAGCCTTTAATCTGCTGAAATTGAGCCAATTACAAAAAGTTTTAAAACGCTTGATTTTTCCTTGCAAAAATAAGCATCGAAATCCACCCTCAAACATGACAAATCGTCATCTTTTGCAGCCAAAATGTCTGTCTCATGTGCTTGGCATTCTATTTGTCGATAGGAAAAGCCGAAAGGAGATTATTGATTATGGATATAAGACAAGAACAAACGAACAACAAACAACAAAACTTGGAAGCATTGAAAAAGTATGCTACCAATCTTATCGAACAGGCAAGAGCCGGAAAACTCGACCCTGTAATCGGACGCGACGAGGAAATCAGGCGTGTACTGCAGATTCTCAGTCGCCGAACAAAGAATAATCCAATCCTCATAGGCGAACCCGGAACTGGCAAAACTGCTATTGTAGAAGGACTTGCCCACAGAATTCTTCGTGGCGATGTACCTGAAAATCTGAATGATAAGCAACTCTACTCGCTCGATATGGGTGCGCTCATTGCCGGTGCTAAATATCAAGGCGAGTTTGAGGAACGATTGAAGGCGGTCATCAACGCAGTGGTAGAAAGCGATGGAGGCATCATTCTCTTCATCGATGAGATTCACACTCTCGTTGGTGCAGGTCAAACTCAAGGAGCAATGGATGCTGCAAACATCCTAAAGCCTGCCCTTGCCAGAGGCGAACTTCGCAGCATTGGTGCCACCACACTCGATGAATACCAGAAGTATTTCGAGAAGGACAAAGCTCTCGAACGTCGATTCCAAACGGTTACAGTTGACGAACCAGACGTATTGAACAGCATCAGCATTCTTCGAGGCCTCAAGGAGAGATACGAAAACCATCATAAAGTTCGCATCAAGGACGATGCAATCATTGCAGCCGTGGAACTCTCAAACCGCTATATTACAGAGCGTTTTCTCCCCGACAAAGCCATCGACCTTATGGACGAAGCTGCTGCCAAACTTCGTATGGAACGAGATTCCGTTCCTGAGGAAATTGATGAAATCACTCGAAAGACGAAGCAACTCGAAATCGAACGTGCTGCAATCAAGCGCGAGAAAGACGATGTGAAACTAAAGGAAATCGAGGAACAACTCCACCGACTCAATGCCGAATGGACAAAACTCAACGACCAATGGCAGGCAGAGAAAAAGCTTGTGGACAAAATTCAACAAGACAAATCCGAGATTGAGCACATGAAGTTCCTGGCTGAAAAAGCGGAACGAGAGGGTGATTATGGTAAGGTTGCAGAAATCAGATACGGAAAGATTCAGCAATTACAAGACGACATCAAGGCCGTACAAGAGCAACTCCAGCAAACTCAAGGTGGTGAGGCAATGATTAAGGAAGAGGTTACTGGCGAGGACATTGCCGATGTAGTAAGCCGTTGGACAGGCATTCCTGTAAGCAAAATGATGCAAAGCGAGAAGGATAAGTTGCTGAATCTCGAGTCGGAACTCCATAAACGCGTAATCGGACAAGAGGAAGCTATAAGTGCCGTAAGTGATGCCGTAAGGAGAAGTCGCGCAGGTCTTCAAGATCCTCGCCGCCCTATCGGAAGCTTCATCTTCTTAGGTCCGACGGGAGTTGGCAAGACGGAATTGGCAAAAGCTTTGGCCGACTATCTCTTCAACGACGAATCCCTCATGACCCGAATCGATATGAGTGAATACCAAGACAAGTTCAGTGTTACTCGTCTTATTGGAGCTCCTCCTGGATACGTTGGTTATGATGAAGGCGGACAACTGACCGAAGCCGTCAGAAGGAAACCATACAGTGTGATTCTTTTCGATGAAATGGAGAAAGCCCATCCTGATGTCTTCAACACACTTCTGCAAGTGCTCGATGATGGACGGCTTACAGACAACAAGGGCAGAACCGTCAACTTCAAGAATACAATCATCATCATGACCTCAAATGCCTCGGAAGAATATCTTCGCAAGGCAATGCGTCCAGAGTTTCTCAACCGAATCGATGAGATAATCACTTTCACCCAATTGGGAGAAAACGAAATCCGACAAATCGTAAGGATGCAGACAGATGGAGTGAAACGTATGCTGAAAGACAGCGGAATCACACTCACATTCACCGACAAAGCCATTGATTTCATAGCTGCAGCTGGTTATGATCCTGAATATGGAGCACGACCTGTGAAGCGAGCAATACAAACTCATCTGCTCAATGAACTGTCGAAGAAGATTCTTAGCGGCAGCATCAATAAAGACGAAACAATCAATATTGATGCCAATGAAAACGGATTAGTATTCGAGAACTAACGAAAAACAAACTCCACATTCAGTTATTTACTGATTGTGGAGTTATTGTCTGTCCAGATTTCCCATGCAGCTATTGCCTGCAAGTGAAGCATTTCAAGGCCGTTCTTTGTGGTTGTTCCCCTATCCTTCCCGTTTTTCAGGAACAATGTTTCATCGGGATTGTAAACCAAATCAAAGAGAAGATGCTCGCGCGTAATATATTCATAAGGTATTGGAGCACATTCGTCAACTTTAGGGAAAGTGCCCAAAGGCGTACAATTGACGATAACCTTATACTCCCGAAGCATTTGTTCGTTCAAGTCGGAATATGAAATAACGCCTTCACGAGCAGAACGCGAAACCAACTGAGGTTCAATTCCAAGACGCTTCAATCCATAAACTATTGCCTTCGAAGCTCCGCCAGTACCAAGAACAAGCGCTTTCCGATGATGTTCCTTCAGCAAAGGTCGGATTGAATTCATGAAACCAATCACATCAGTATTATAGCCTTTCAAATAAGGTTTACCTTCACCAGATGCCTCATTACGAATAACCCTAACCACATTAACAGCACCAATGGCTCTGGCTTCATCACTCAAATCGTCGAGAAATGGAATAACATCTTGCTTGTAAGGAATCGTCACATTCAATCCAACGATATCACTATCGGCAACAACAGAAGGAAACAAGTCTATTGATGGCAATTCATAGTTGGAATAGACAGCATCTATTCCTTCCAAAGCAAACTTCTCCGCAAAATAGTTTTTCGAGAATGAATGCCCCAATGTCTTGCCAATCAAACCGTATTTCTTCATTTCTTCAATCCACTATACATTACACACATACCGAACGAAAGATACTTGAACTCCACACTCTCAAAGCCGGCACGTTCGAATCTTTCCTTCATTCCTTCGCCTTGTTGTATTGCATCCATCGTTTCAGGCAAATAACGGAATGCCTTTTCATCTTTTGAAACAAGGCGGCCATATATTGGCATTATGTAGTTGCGATAGATTCCGAACACTTGTTTCATCGGGAACTTACGAGGAGCACAAAGGTCGATGACAACAATGCTTCCGCCTTTGTCCATCACTCTACACATTTCCTTAAGACAAATGTCGATATTCTCGAAGTTGCGAAGGGCAAATGATGAAATGATTGCATCAAAAGAATTGTCTGCAAACGACAATTTCGAGCAATCCTCATATTGAAAACTGATGCTATCCGACATTCCTTGAGCGGCAACCTTTTGCCTTCCCACCTTCATCATGCCTTCGGAAATATCAATTCCCGTAATATGAAGAGCATGGTGAAATGCCTTGCGAGTCATTATGGCCAAATCGCCCGTACCAGTCGCAACATCAAGAATACGATAAGGCATATTTGAGAGTTTCTGCAACTTCTTGATTGCACTCCGTCGCCAACAAACATCTATACCGAGCGACATTTGATGGTTTGCCTTATCATAAGTGGAAGCAATATTGTCAAACAATGCTTCCACTTGTTCGCGTTTCGATTCTTCTTCGTTATAAGGTTTTACCTCTTCAACAACCATTCTGTTACGTTCTTTTCAATACGTGCAGCAATATCTTCATCTGTTTCGCCCTTGCAGAACTTATCACCTGTAATGTGTTCGTAGAGTTCCACATAGCGGTCAGTGATTGAATCAACAAATTCATCTGTCATTTCAGGAACGACCTGACCTGGCTGATTCATGAAGTTGTGGTCGATAAGCCACTGACGAACGAATTCCTTTGAAAGCTGACGTTGTGGCTCGCCCTTGAGGAACTTCTCCTCATAACCTTCTGCATAGAAGTAGCGAGAAGAGTCAGGCGTGTGGATTTCGTCAATAAGATAAACCTTACCATCACGCTTTCCGAACTCATACTTTGTATCAACAAGAATAAGCCCTTTCTCTGCAGCAATCTTCGTACCTATTTCGAACAAAGCATAAGTATATTTCTCAATCTGCTCATAATCTTCCTTGCTCACAAGACCTTGAGCAATGATTTCTTCCTTTGAGATATTCTCATCATGACCTTCATCTGCCTTAGTTGTAGGAGTGATGATTGGCTGAGGGAACTTTTGATTTTCCTTCATGCCTTCAGGAAGCTGAACGCCACAAAGAACACGTTCGCCTGCCTGGTAAGCTCTCCAAGCACTACCTGTAAGATAACCACGGATAATCATCTCGACACGGAAGCCTTCGCACTTGAGGCCAACTGTAACCATTGGATCTGGGCAAGCAAGTTTCCAGTTAGGAACAACACTTGCAGATGCATCCAAGAACTTAGCAGCAATCTGATTAAGTACTTGTCCCTTGAATGGGATGCCCTTTGGCAACACTACATCAAATGCACTGATGCGGTCGGTTGCTACCATTACCATAATGTCATCATTGATGTTGTAAACATCTCTTACCTTTCCATGATAGACGCTTTTCTGTCCTGGAAACTGATACTCAGTCTTTGTTAGAGTCTTCATTGTTTTCTATGTTTATATTGTTATTTATTGTATAATCGTTTTCTTGGTTTGCGGAAGCATTTTCTTCTTGCCTGTCTGAATAGCCTAACCTACGCAACTTACGTTCCTCTTCCTTTTTCTGCTCATATGCATCATAAGCCTTCACAATCTTTGTGACTAACTTATGGCGGACAATATCGCTTTCGTTCATCATCACGAAACTGATTCCTTCTACATCCTTCAGCACTTCCATGGCATCAAGCAATCCTGAACGAACCGAGCGAGGAAGGTCAATCTGCGTAACATCACCCGTAACAATCATCTTTGTATTATGTCCCATACGTGTGAGGAACATCTTTATCTGCTGGGTAGTTGTGTTTTGAGCCTCATCAAGAATAACAACGGCATCATTCAAAGTACGTCCTCTCATGAAGGCAAGAGGTGCAATCTGAATTGTTCCCACATCCATGTATTCCTGAAGTTTCTGTGCCGGAATCATATCCTGCAAGGCATCATAGAGTGGTTGGAGATAAGGATCAATCTTTTCCTTCATATCTCCGGGAAGGAATCCCAGTTTCTCGCCTGCCTCAACTGCAGGTCGGCTCAATATGATTCTTCTGATTTCCTTGTTCTTCAAAGCTCTGACAGCCAAGGCAATGCTGACATAAGTCTTACCCGAGCCTGCAGGTCCAACCGCAAAGAGCATATCATTCTTGCGATAACCCTCTACAAGCAGTTTCTGATTATCGCTTCTTGGAGTGATTGCCCTTCCCGAAATGCTGTAGCATATTGCAGAGTCGTTGCCATTGGCATCATCAGATTGTTTCTTGTTGCCTTTGACAATACTGAGGATATTTTCCTCGGAAAGAGCATTATATTTAGCACAATAGTCCTGCAATTCCTGTATATGTTCCTCAAAAGCACACATTTCCTCTTCATCGCCAAGCACCTTCAGTACATTGCCTCTGCCAACGATGCGCAACTTAGGGAACAATGCCTTGAGCATTTTCAGGTTTGCATTGCCGACACCATAGAATGTCAGCAAGTCGATATCTTCCAGAACTATATGTTTCTCTATCATTCTTGTTTGTTTTCGTTATCTTTGTTTAGCGTATATTGCCTTTAGGGTGGCACACGCGTTTTCGTCTGTTATGCATATAAGGTCGTTCTGCCAAATATTGCGAACAGCCGGCATTGAGTATTTGCATGCCAATTCGATATACTCCTCAAACTGCTTCTTTAGGTTGAGGTCGAGACATACATAAGCTATATACGGATATGCCTTTAGGTGCAGTGGCTCATTTTCCTGCTTTGAAGCCATCGTGAAACAGAACAACGCCTCTTCCTTGAATCCCAAGTCGTAAAAGTCGGCACCGGCCGTCATCAGCAATGTTGTCTTATCACTGGCACATTTGAAGGCATCCATGTAAGCTATCATGGCCTCATCCTCGTTTCCTTTCTTCAGAAGGATTCGTCCTTTCTGCATGAGGAATTCTTCTGTTGGACAAGTCTTCAATACAAGGTTTATGAGTCGGAGGGCATCGGTATAGAAACCTCCTATCATGAACGAATCGGCAATGAAAGCTCTTTCAAACTCCTGATGATTCTTCTTTGAACAGGTAGCTGTCATGTATGTTCTTGCCTTTGCAAGATATTCGTAACCTTTGTCTTTTTGGTCGGTGAGGATATAACATCTGCCAAGAACGGAATAGTATGTCTTATCTTCCGTCTGGTCGACATATTTCTGATATGACTTGACTGCCTGTGGGTACATCTTCTCCACATAGCATCCCTGTGCATGGACGAGGAGTGCATGAGGATCGTTTGGGTCGATGGCGAGTGCAAACTCTGCTGAATTGATTGATTCAGGCACTTGATTCTGCACGTGTTGAAGCATTGCCAGATAGGCCCACCCTTGTGGCATATACGGATTGACGTCGAGGTATCGGGTGTAGAGTTTTATCTCCAAGTCGATAAGGTCGGCATCGTGAACCGTCCTTGCAATGTCGTAATCCACATCATCGCCCTTTACGATGTCGCCACAAACCTTGAGATAGTGTTCTGTCCAATAGGTGATGTATGGCGAAATATCATCGCGTTGACTGAGTTCGGCTATCGAAATGATTATATGGAGAAAGGCTTCGCGAAGTCGGGTATTGCCTTCTTCCCTATCCTTCATCTTGTCGCATTCCGACTTTTCTATCTTCATCCATTTGCGAAACCACTTTTGTGCCGCTTCCATATCATCGTCCATTCCGCAGGCAAGTTGTGCCTTGAAGTAGTAGACGTCGGGGTCGTTATCGGCATTGAGAGTGGTCATGAGTTGCTTTGCCTCTTCGAAGCTATGCATACTGATGAGGGCATTGGTCTTGAGGGAGAGGAGATATTCGTCGTCATGATGAATGAGTAGGCCGTCTTCCACCGTATCCAGTGTTTTCTCCACCTCATTATTGCGAAGATAGTATTCAGCGATATCGACGAAATCATCAGAGTCGAGATAACACAAGCGGCCCTCCTGCTTGGCCTTTTCATAGGTTTGCAGGAGTTGCTTAAACTCTATGGTGTCGTCGTAATCTCTGTTCATCAGCTTTGGTTTACGCCTTGTTCCAGTTGTCTTTCAATCCGACTGTGCGGTTGAATATCATGTGGTCAGGAGTTGATGCCTTATCGAGTGTGAAGTAGCCAATGCGCTGGAACTGGAGATAGTCGAGAGGACGGAACTCCTTGAGATAAGGTTCCACGTAGCACTGACGCACTTCGAGTGAATCAGGATTGAGGAGTTCACGGAAGTCGCAACCGGTTTGTTCGGCTTCGACTGCTGGATTTTCCACCTTGAAGAGTCGCTCATAGAGGCGTACTTCTGCTTTTTCGCAATGGTCGCAACTTACCCAATGGATTGTCTTTCCCTTTATCTTCATATTGGCATTTGCCTCTCCTGTCTTTGTTTCTGGGATGAACTCGGCATAGATTTCCGTAATCTTGCCATCAGCATCCTTTTTGCAGCATCCTTCCTCTGGGCAACGGATGATGTAGCTGTTCTTGAGTCGGACTTCCTTTCCAGGGCCTAAGCGGAAGAACTTCTTAGGAGCATCTTCCATGAAGTCATCGCGTTCGATCCAAAGCTCACGGCTGAATGTGACTGTATGGTGCTTGCTCTGTTCGTCTTCTGGATTGTCGATTGCATCGAGTTCTTCTGTCTTTCCCTCAGGATAGTTTGTGATGATGAGTTTCACAGGGTCGAGAACGGCAGCTACACGAGTTGCTTTCTTGTTGAGGTCGTCGCGAACGGCTGCCTCGAGCATTGCATAGTCGTTGAGTGCATCATATTTTGTATAGCCAATCATCTTCACGAAGTTGCGGATAGATTCAGGGCTGTAGCCACGACGACGCATACCGCAGATTGTTGGCATTCGAGGGTCGTCCCAACCGCTTACAAGGCCTTCCTGTACGAGTGCCAAGAGCTTACGCTTCGACATCATCGTGTATGTGAGATTCAGTCGGTTGAACTCTATCTGGCGAGGGCGGTTGTCCTGAAGGTCTTTTCCTTCTTTCAACTCATCGATGAAATAGTCGTAGAGTGGACGGTGAGGGACGAATTCGAGTGTACAGATTGAATGTGTAACGCCTTCGAAGAAGTCGCTCTGACCGTGAGCAAAGTCGTAATTTGGATAAACGTGCCACTGAGTGCCTGTACGATGATGAGGAACGTGCTTTACGCGATAGATGATTGGGTCGCGGAAGAGCATGTTGGTGTGAGCCATGTCAATCTTTGCACGGAGCACCATTGCGCCTTCCTCGATTTCTCCAGCATTCATCTTGTGGAAGAGTTCGAGGTTTTCGCTGATTGGGCGATTGCGGAATGGGCTGTCGACACCTGGCTGAGTTGGTGTACCCTTCTGTGCAGCTATCTCTTCGGATGTCTGCTCGTCGATGTAGGCCTTGCCTTCCTCAATGAGGCGAACTGCAAAATCATAGAGTTGCTGGAAATAGTCGCTGGCATAGTAGACATTGCCCCACTTGAAGCCGAGCCACTTGATGTCTTCCATGATTGAGTCGACATATTCCACATCTTCCTTTGCTGGATTGGTATCGTCGAAGCGAAGGTTGCAGACACCTCCGTATTTCTGGGCGATTCCGAAGTCCATGCAGATGGCCTTTGCATGGCCGATATGGAGGTAGCCGTTTGGCTCTGGTGGGAAACGTGTCTGGAGTCTGCCTCCGTTCTTTCCCTCTTCCAACTCTTTCTTTACAATCTCCTCAACGAAGCTAATCGATTCCTGCTTCGTCTCTTCTTGTTTCTCAGTACACATATATTATAATTTATCTTTTTGTTGACATAATAATTTTATCGTGCAAAGTTACTAAAAAATGACGGATTCAAGATGAATAATCCCCAATTATTTTGCATTGTGGAGTCACTTTTTTCTATTTCTGCCGAAATAAGTCTTTGCAACGACACCAATGAAGGCATTTGACTTTGTCAACTTCTCCCGGAAAGTTTACGCCAAAGTATAGACGAGTGTGGTTCTTTTTCCATTGCTCACGATTCCGGATTGAGGGTCGGAAGCAAACTCTCGAAGTTCGGTTGAAGCCTGTGTTCGCGAAATGCCGACCAACTCAGCATATTCGGGAACATGCACACAATGCTTTTCGCGAAGGAAATCCATGAGCATTCCCAACCTTTGTTCGCGTGAATATTGTTGCTCGAAGTGCAGATTTGTGCCTGCATAACTGAATTTCGCCTTTGCCGCAATCTTGGCAAGGAACGACTTGTGTACATTCACATTAATCGATTTAAGCTCAACACTTTGGGAATTATGGCGGTTTTCATCGTCTTCCACACTTTCCTTCTCCTTTCCGTCCTTCACTCCAAGGCCGAGTTTGACTCTTGCCAAACCTTCGACATTCAATGCATAGCCATCGAGAAGAAGTTCGGTGATTTCTGCTTCAATCTGGGAAAGAACGGCTCCCACGTCACCTTCGTTGTATTTCGAATCATGACTAGCCACTCGCTTTATCAGTTCCTTTCTGCTGATGACACCCACTGGCTTATGCTTATAACATATTGGACGCTTTCCCGTGCCGTTGATGTCTGTGTACTCTTGTTTTGTAAAATAAATCATATCATAATATTTTAAAAGTTAAACATTCAATGATAAAATCTCAGTTTTTCCATGTTCAAACCCACAAATCGCCTGAATCATTCTTAAATCAGCGACGCTGTTTAATGAAATTACGTCGCTGTTTAAATAAATTACGTACGCCGTTTAATTAAATTGCGACGTTGTTTTAAGTTTACTCTGCAAATATACAGAAAATAGAGCAATAAACAATGCAAAATTCTAAAATATTCGCAAACATTTTGTAATTTGTCGAAAATCCCTTATCTTTGCATCCGAATCCAACAGTTTTCACAATCAAATCCAACGAAAAATGGCAATACGAACTTACACTATCATCATCTCGATTATCTTCTCATTGAATGCCTTTGCCCAAGGGCAAATCCAGAAGGACAGAATGCAGCAAATACGCACTCAATACCAGATTGCCCAACGATGGGTGGAAGAAAGTCAGATGACCGACGAAACCAACAATAGCACAAGC
Source organism: Bacteroidaceae bacterium (assembly GCA_024398435.1). Taxonomy (GTDB): domain Bacteria; phylum Bacteroidota; class Bacteroidia; order Bacteroidales; family Bacteroidaceae; genus Colivivens. The sequence continues at coordinate 154,291 of JAKSJD010000005.1, forward strand.
ATTTACATGCGAAGAGTGACCGAAAAAGACGGGATGCAAGTGAAGAAAATCGACTTCTTCTACAACCCCAACAAGGAGGGTAATGGCTGGCACCCATATTTCGTAAGAGTTGGCTATAATGCCGGCTTGCTTCAATGCAAGGAAGAGTACCTTTTCGACGAGGAAAACGGGAACATCATGTATGTTCGTTCAAGCGAGGAAAAGGCAGATGGAAACACACTGGATCTACGCCATTATTTCAACGAAAATGGTTCTTTCTGCTATTGTCTTGCTGAACAAACTGGCAAGAACGGAAAAAGGTCTACGCCAAAAGAACTTTCAAATCTCGATGAAAGCCATCCAAAAGTAGCGGAAGCAATAAAGAAAGCAACGGAAATCAAGCGAATTTTCGATTCGCTGGTTAATGGAGATTAGCAAAAGGTGCCTATAAAAACAAATCGGGCAGCCCATCTAATGAACTGCCCAATCCTATTAAAACCTTTGGTTATCCTGTAATCTGTAACCCGTAATCCGTAATCTACGACCCCCAACCTATTTCCTTGGTTTCAGCTTTTTCACAATACTCTTGCCCTTTTCCCTCAATTTTCGGTTTGTTTTCTTGTTGGCCCGAATCAAAGCCTCGGAATGCATTTGAATCATTCCAAACTGTTCCATAAGCGTATATTGAATATTGTCGGCAACATCAAACACACCTTCTTTCTTCGGACAAACACACAACAAACCCTTTGGAACTATCGAAACAGCTACTTCCCTATCAGCCGTTGAAGGGTCGCCATCGAAATGAATCACACCAGGATTTGAGCGATGAATCGTAAGGCTCTTGCAACGGAAAGTACTGATTCGGCTGTTTTGGTCGATTGTCCCGTTAAACAACTGAATCGCAATCTGAGGAGCATCAATCACGGTAAACGGTTCGAGAATCGTAACATCCAGCAAACCGTCACGAACCGATGCCTGAGGAGCAATATAGACATTGTTTCCGTATTGGGAAGCATTCGCACACGAAATCAGGAAAGCCTTATGAACCGTATGCTCTTCCTTCTCATCGACAATATCAATATCGTATGTTTCAGGATTGTAGCCAAGGCCACTTACAAGCACGTTTTCAATGTAGGCAAGAGGTCCTCTCTGCTTTGATTTGGCAAATTTCTGAGAGATAAAGGCATCAAAACCCACTCCACAAGTACAGAAGAACGGATGCGAGTCAATCATTCCATAATCCATCTTTCTCACCGAACCCTCGTTTATCAGTTCGATAGCATGAATCGGGTCAATCGGAATATGAAGGTGACGAGCCAAACCATTGCCCGAACCACATGGAATAATCGCAAGAGCTGTCTCAGTATTTATCAAAGCCCTACCTACCTCATTGACGGTTCCGTCGCCTCCAATCGCACAAACAATGTCGGCACCAGCCGCAACTGCCTCTTTGGCAAGCAACGTTGCATGACCGGCATAATTGGTCTTTTGAAGGGAATAGTCGAATTGGTCGAGGTCGAGTTTGCTCTCAACCTGACTCAAAATCAATTTCTTTCCCGTCGTTCCGGAAATAGGATTGTATATGAAAACGATTTTCTTTTTCTGCATATATTGAAATAAAAACTTAAACCTTTGGACAATCTCAACGTCAAAAAAGCAGCCTCAACCCGATTGTCCATTTCGACTAAAGCTCGATTTGCGAGTGCAAAAGTAAGAAAAAACATTCGTTTTGAAGGCTAAAACACAAAGAATTTTGACCTAAAGCGCAATTTTTTATAGAAAAAGCACGCTGTGTTTAAGTTTTTTCGTAACTTTGCACGCTGTATGAGTAAAAGCGTACGGCTAATAATTAAATAAAATAATAAAGAAAGAGTGCCACGTGGCGCAAAGCTACACATTATATAATAATATTATATTTGGCGAAAATATAAGTGGCTTGGCCAGGCATTCAATTTGAATTATGGGTTTATTACAAGAAAGATTCAAGGAGTATAGAGAGCCCCAGAAATACATGGACGCTGGTATATACCCTTATTTCAGAGAAATCGACAGTCACCAGGACACAGAGGTGATTATGGATGGCAAGAAGGTTCTTATGTTCGGTTCAAACTCTTACATGGGCCTTACATACGACAAGCGCATTGTAGATGCAGCATTGGCAGCCATCAAGAAATATGGTACAGGTTGTGCAGGTTCACGTTTCCTCAATGGTACACTCGACCTTCATATCCAACTCGAACACGAATTGGCAGAATTCGTCGGCAAAGACGAAGCACTCGTATATTCAACCGGCTTCACAGTTAACTCGGGAGTTGTATCAGATCTTACAACAAGAAACGATTACATCCTCGGTGACGACCGCGACCACGCATCAATCGTTGATGGACGCCGACTCTCATTCTCTACATTCTACCACTACAAGCACAACGATATGGACGACCTCGAGCATCAGCTCCAGCGTTGCCGCCCAGAAGCTATCAAGCTCATCGTTACCGATGGTTTGTTCTCAATGGAAGGCGACCTTGCCAAGCTTCCTCAAATCGTTGAGCTCAAGAAGAAGTACAACGCAAGCATCATGGTAGACGAAGCTCATGGTCTTGGCGTATTCGGTAGAAACGGACGCGGTACTTGCGACCACTTCGGTGTAACAGACGATGTCGACCTCATCATGGGTACATTCTCAAAGTCTCTCGCATCAATCGGTGGCTTCATCGCTTCAGACAAGGACACAATCAATTGGCTCAGACATACATCACGTACTTACATCTTCAGTGCAAGTAACACTCCTGCAGCAACTGCAGCAGCTATGGAAGCTCTCCACATCCTCAAGAGCGAACCTGAGCGCATTGAAAACCTCTGGAAAATCACAAACTATGCTCTCCAGCAGTTTAAGGATGCCGGATTCGAAATAGGCGACACTGAAAGCCCTATCATTCCTCTCTATGTTCGCGATGCAACAAAGACATTCGAGGTAACAAAGAAGGCATTCGAAAAGGGAATCTTCATCAACCCAGTTATTCCACCTGCATGTGCGCCACAAGACACACTCGTACGTGTAGCTCTCATGGCAACTCATACAAAGGAACAGGTTGACCGTTGCGTTTCTGCTCTCGTTGATACATTCAAGGAACTCAATCTCCTTAAGTAAAGTCAAAAGAAAACAAACGAAACAAACATAAACGATGAAGACTCTGCAAATAGACAACCGGTCAGTAGCAGAGTCTTTATTGTTTCCAAACATAATAGCCAACAAGGATGAGAATAGATATTTTGACAGCAGTACCAGAACTTCTTGATGGATTCTTCGACAAATCCATCCTCGGAAGAGCTCAGCAGAAAGGTTTGGCAGAAATATACGTACACAATCTTCGCGACTACACAGAAGACAAGCATAAGCGAATTGACGACTACCCTTTCGGAGGTTTTCCCGGAATGGTAATGCAATGCCAACCTATCGATGCTTGCATTTCTGCTCTGAAGGCAGAGAGAGATTATGACGAAATCATATTCGTCACACCTGATGGAGAGCAATTCGACCAACCAATGGCCAACGACCTCTCGCTCAAGAAGAATATCATCATCCTCTGTGGCCACTATAAGGGAATCGACTATCGCATTCGCGAACACTTGGTAACAAAGGAAGTCAGCCTCGGCGACTTTGTTCTTACAGGTGGAGAACTCGTAGCTGCCTGTATGGCCGATGCCATTGTCAGAGTGATTCCTGGTGCAATAGGTGACGAACAAAGTGCTTTGTCGGATTCGTTCCAAGACAATCTATTGGCTGCACCAATCTATACCCGCCCAGCAGATTATAAGGGTTGGAAAGTTCCAGAGATTCTTCTTTCGGGCAATCAGGCAAAGATTGAGGAATGGGAAATGCAGCAATCACTCGAACGAACAAAGCGTTTGCGTCCCGACTTGCTGAAATGACAGTCAACCAACCTTACAACAAACTTTAACAAACTCTATAATTAATACCCAAAATGAATCTAAAGACTTTTACAATGCTCTTTGTGGCAATGGTATTCGGAACAGTTTCTGCCACAGCTCAAGAACTCGTTTGGCACGATGAATTCGATGGCAACGGAAGTGTAAACAAAGACAGTTGGAATTTCGAGCATGGCTTTGTCCGCAACCATGAATATCAATGGTACCAGGAAGACAATGCCTACATCCAGAATGGTTATCTCATTATCGAAGGACGAATTGACAGTGTGCCAAATCCTCGCTACAATGCCAACGCAAGACGAAATGATTGGAAAAACCAACCTTATGCAAAGTATTCGTCTGCAAGCATCAACACTCGCGGCAAGTTCGAATTCCTTTATGGAAAGCTCGAAGTAAGGGCTCGCATCCCTGCAGTCATTGGTTCTTGGCCTGCAATATGGACTCTCGGTCACAAGTACGGATGGCCTTCTGGTGGAGAAATTGACGTGATGGAATACTATCACGTGAATGGTGTGCCAACAATCCTCGCAAATGCCGCATGGGGCAATGATAGAAACGGGGCTGTTTGGAACACTAAGCGCAAACCATACCAACATTTCCTCGAGAAAGACCCTTATTGGAATGAGAAATTCCACATTTGGGTGATGGATTGGACTCCTGAATATCTTCGCATCTATCTTGATGGTGAATTGCTGAACGATGTTGACCTCAGTAAGACAATCAATGGAGCTGCCGGTGGCAATGAGAATCCTTTCCACACTCCTCAATACATTCTTCTCAACCTTGCTATCGGAGGTGATAATGGTGGCGAACCAGTTGCCGATGCCTTCCCTATGAAGTACGAGATTGATTATGTAAGAGTTTACAAATAAAGCAAAGCTGAATGTTTTAGCAAAGCAAGAAGTTTCACTATATACAAAAAGCCTCCTAAACCTTTCCGACATGGAATGATTAAGGAGGTTTTATTTTTTTGTGACTTGACTTAAAGGCATAAAAAAAGGGGTAACGCCTTACCCCACAATTGTTAACCTTAAATCTAATACTATGAAAAACACGTTGCAAATGTACTACTTATTTTGATTTCTACAAAGTTTTTTATCAAAAAAGTTGTCACATTCTATATTTTTAATATATTTTTGGCATGTTTTTACTTTCACAGCATCGATTTATGCCTATGCTTTTGCTCTTTTGATGTAAGCAATCACATCACCCTTGCGAACCTTGCTGCCTTGTTTTGCACAGATTTCAACAATCTTTCCTCCCAATGCAGCTGGAAGTTCTACGACAAGGCCATACTGATTTTCGAAGTAGCAGAAGCGCTCGCCTTCCTTGTATTCCTTACCGATGAATGGTTCGATGCTCTTCTCGCATTCGCCTTCGCCATTGACCTGCCAGAGGACTGTTCCGTTTTCTGGTGCTGTGATTGCATCAGCTTCAGCATGCTTGAATGCAGTTGCCTCCTCGAGAGAGATGCCACCCTTCGTGAGCTCCTTATCCTTTGCTGCCTGAAGGTCGGCAAGGAAGCGTTGCTTTGCAATGCCACTCTTATAGTCGCGATACTGGCTCTCATGCATTGCGAATTCGAAGAGTTCCTCATCATCTTCACCTCTTTCCCATCCGTTTTCTTCCATTTCCTTGATGAAGCGAGGAAGGTCGTCAGGATAGTTGCTCTGCGGGTCGGCTGTTGTGAATTCGAATCCTTTCTCCTTTGCCAATTCTACAAGTTCCGGAGCTACTTCGCCTGGAAGTTTACCACTCTTGCCAAGAATCATTCCCCAGATAGATGGGTCCATCATTGTATAGCGAGGCTTACCCATAGACTCTGTGAGAAGGTTCATGAGAGCGATATTCTTTGTATATTGAGAGAATGGAGTTACCAATGGAGGATAACCAACTCTTGGCCAAACGTAAGCAACTTCATCGAAGAGTTTCACGAGAAGTGCATCCTCGCTCAATGGTTCTTCGCCCTTTGCCTTTCGGTTGTTGTTGATTGCATCCATAACGCCTTTGAGGTCGGCCATCATACTTCCCATCATTCCGCCTGGAAGTCCGCAACCGAGAAGGAGTGAAGACATCAACTTGTTTGAAGGGTTCATGAAGTAGCCAAGGAAGTCGTCGATGAACTCTTGAGTAAGTTTACGGGCTTCCATATATGCGTCCATATTGATTTCTGGAACATCAAATCCTGCATGTTTGAGCATGCTCTGTACGGATATTACGTCTGGATGAACCTTTCCCCAAGACAATGGTTCGATGGCTGTATCGATTACATCAGCACCATTCTTACATACTTCGAGTATGCTTGCCATTGAAAGGCCAGGACCGCTGTGGCCGTGATACTGGATGATAATCTCTGGATGCTTTGCCTTGATCATGCCGACGAGTTTGCCGAGCATAGCTGGCTGACCGATTCCGGCCATATCCTTCAAGCAGATTTCAGGTGCTCCTGCAGCAATGAGTTGTTCTGCTATGTCGGCATAGTATTCTGCTGTATGGATTGGAGAATTTGTGATACAGAGTGTTGCCTGTGGGGTCATTCCTGCCTCGAGGGCATACTTGATAGAAGGAATGATATTGCGGACATCGTTGAGTCCACAGAAAATACGTGTGATATCAACGCCCTGTGCGTGCTTTACCTTATACATGAGTCGGCGTACATCGGCTGGCACTGGGAACATACGCAATGCATTGAGTCCTCGGTCGAGCATGTGTGTCTTGATTCCGACTTCGTTGAATGGCTTTGTGAATGCGCGAACTGCCTTATTTGGATTCTCGCCATAAAGGAGATTTACCTGTTCGAAGGCGCCGCCATTTGTCTCTACTCGAGCAAAGCAACCCATCTTGATGATAACGGGTGCAATGCGTTCCAACTGGTCTTTTCTTGGTTGGAACTTGCCGCTCGACTGGAACATGTCTCTATAGACAAGACTGAATTGTACTTTTCTTTTTTCCATATCGTATTTATTATTTTGTTGTGTGGTTTCCCAAACTTATGATTAATTGTAAAACTTATTGAATTGCAAATATACGAAATAATTAATAATTAGCCACCAACAATTCCAATATTTTTGCAAAAAAGCTCTTCTCGGGCATCAAACCAAATATTTTGCAAAGCAAATGTCGCAAAATCGGGGAATAATGTCAGAAGTTGTAACCTACAGAAAGGCCCAACTTGTTTTGGCGCGTATCCGATAAAGGCAGATTCTGATACATCTTGTGATTGGTCAATCCGTAGGAATAGGTAGCCGTAACCACAACATCATCAATTGCCACAGAAAGTGCTCCTTCGGCCGAGGCATTCAATCGGCGAGGCCATCCCTGATGACCATAGCGGATATGCGACAATTCGTAGTACTCCTTAGTTGCACAACCGTATTCATCGTATTCCCAATACCAAGCATCGTCATTGGTGAATCCTCCATGAAGTGCCCAATTGACTCCAAGTCCGGCATGAGCTCGAAGCGAGACATGCTTGCTGATAGGCAAAGTATAATGCACATGAAGCGGCAGGTAAAGACTTGCTTCCGAGAAATTGTCGTACCCCATTGCTCCGCTCATCGAGATATAGATTTCGAGATATAAACCTGTGTAAAAACCTATGTTTGGCTTGATATTTGGCTGGAACGAACAGCCGAACTGCATTCCGTGAAGTCGTTTTCCTTTCTCGCCCCAAAGGTTTTCCCGTCTTGTTCCCTCTTTGGTATCTGTCACCCACTGCTTGCTCACATAACCAACGCTGAACACGAATGGTCTTGGATTGTTTTGTGTCCAAACACTCGTTTGTGGCATTTCCTCCACAAATTCCTGTTCGTCCTGAGCCGAAACTCCAATCGAAACAAGCATCATCACTATTGCTAAAAGTTTTCTCATACAGTTATTCCGGTTTGTTGGCTGCAAAGATAGTAAATATTTTAGAACTGACAATGACTCATCGGCAAATTCTTATCCGATTTCGGCCAAGAACGCAAACTCTGATTCTCCCCTATTCTTTTGACCTTTCCAACTGCTTGATAATCAGTTTTCTATAGAAGCATTCTTAAAACAGCGTCGCAATTTAGGTAAACAGCGTACGTAATTTAATTAAACAGCGACGTAATTTAATTAAACAGCGACGCTGATTTAAGTTCGAAGCCAATGGTTTTAGGTTTTTATCCTTGCTTTATGGGCAAAATAAAACTGCTGACCCATGAAAGAGCCAGCAGTATATAATAGAATAATGTGTTATTGCAAACGTCAGTTTCTTATCTGCGAGCGAACTTGAAGCCAGTCTTCATTCCAGAGAAACTCTTAGAGAGAGAAGAAATGGTGCTCAATGTAGTGCTACCTGAATTTGAAGCCAACCCCTGAGCAACGCCAAGAAGCTTAGTTGAATCGAATGTAAGAGACATCTGGGTTGCAGAAACTGTTGCATAAGAAGTGCCAAGACTGAGACCGAGCATTTGGCCCGAAATCTTCAACTTATGTGACTTTGTATCATAAGTATAGTTGGCCTGATGAGTTCTGCCATTCACCTGAATGATACAAGTATTGTCCTGATTGAACTGCATTACCAATGTTCCTGGCTTGATGCCGATTGTCTCATAGTATGGAGAAAGCTTGTTGACGATTTCGTTGCTTGCAACTGCACCACCTGCCTTTGCAAGAAGGTTCTCGCTTTCGAACTCTACTGATGGACCTTCATAAACCCAAGTTCCTACGATTGAAGCCTGGCCAATGCCACCAATCAGCGAACCGATAACGCCTGAAAGCAAACCGGTTGTGCCACTGTCCATACCTACTGCACCTCCGAGAAGCGAACCGAGAATACCGGCACCATTTGCTGCCGCATTATTTGTTGTTGCTGTTGGCACTACACCATTACCACCGAGTTGACTTGTCAAAGCTGCTGCTGCCAATTCTCCGAGAATTGAATTTCCACCACCACAACTTGTAAGCATTGCTGCTCCCATGAGCAGAGACGCTGCTAAAAATGATTTACATTTCATTGTACTATCTGATTTGAATTTGCGATTTGATTATATTATGTGGCAAAGATACAAAATATTTCACAAATCATAACGCATAATTCATAATAAATTGCTAACTTTGCAGAATAATTTCCTAAAAGGAATAGAAAAGAGCATGTTCAAGTTCATATCATTCGGAAGCGGAAGCAGCGGAAACTGCTACTACCTATCAGCCATCGAAGGGGAAGCAATCCTCATCGATGCAGGTATTGGCATCCGCAAAATCAAGCGCTACATGAAGGAATATGGACTCAGCATGAGCCACATAAAAGGCATCATCGTCACCCACGACCATGCCGACCATGTGAAAGGAGCTGGCTATCTCAGTCAGGAATTCAATCTTCCCGTCTACACCACAGCCACCATCCACAAGGGAATGCTCGAAAACTACAACCAGACGAAGAAAGTGGACGAATGCCTCGCCATCAAAATCGACAAAGAGAAGGAATTCTACCTTGCCGGACTTTCCATCATTGCATTCGACATTCCTCACGACTCATCCGAAAATGTAGGCTACCTCATCAAGCACGGCGACGAAGCCTTTGCCATCATGACCGACGTTGGCTCCCCTACTGAAAAGGTACACCACTATATCGGACAATGCAACCACCTCGTCATCGAAGCCAACTACGATGAGGAAATGCTTCGCACAGGCAAGTATCCAGAGATTCTCAAACAACGCATCGCAAGCGGAATGGGACACATGAGCAACCGACAGACAGCTCAAACTCTCTCGGAAACATTCCACGAGCAACTGAAATCCGTGATGCTCTGCCATCTAAGCGAAGAAAACAACCACCCAGAACTGGCAAGAAAGACCATCGAATGCCATCTTCGTTCATTCGGCATCATAGCAGGCAAGGACTTCCAACTCGAAGTGCTTCGCCGACTCATTCCTACCGGTCCTTTCGAACTCGAATAAACAAAATATTGAAACCAAAACAATAAAAACTATGGCATACTTAGTTGAAGACAAAAGAAAGGTGACCACTCACCGACTTATCCAGATGAAGCAGGAAGGCAAGAAAATCGCCATGCTCACATCTTACGACTTCACAACAGCACAGATTGTCGATGCAGCCGGAATGGACATCATACTCGTAGGCGACTCTGCCTCGAACGTCATGGCAGGTAACATGACTACCCTCCCTATCACTCTCGACCAAATGATCTACCACGCAAAAGCCGTGGTAAGAGCCACAACAAGAGCCCTCGTAGTGTGTGACATGCCTTTCGGAACTTATCAGGTAAACCCAACAGAAGGCGTAACCAACGCCATCCGTATAATGAAGGAAAGCCACTGCGATGCCCTCAAGCTCGAAGGCGGAGTTGAAATCATCGACACAGTCAAGAAGATTCTCGATGCCGGCATACCTGTAATGGGCCATCTCGGACTCACTCCTCAAAGCATCAACAAGTTCGGCACATACAGTGTTCGCGCCAAGGAAGAAGCAGAAGCACAGAAACTCATCTCCGACGCTCATGCCCTTCAGGAAGTAGGTTGCTTTGCAATCGTACTCGAGAAGATTCCTGCAGCTCTTGCAGAAAGAGTTACAGCCGAACTCTCAATCCCTGTCATCGGTATCGGAGCAGGCAGTTGCGACGGACAAGTACTCGTCGTAGCCGATATGCTCGGAATGACAAAGGACTTCTCTCCAAAGTTCCTCCGTCGCTATGCCGACCTCAACTCTATCATGACTGAAGCCATCGGCAACTACATCACAGACGTGAAGAGCGGTGACTTCCCTAACGAAAACGAGAAATACTAATTTATCATTATTAATCTATAGAGGCCTAATTCAATGTAGGTTATATAGCAAATCAAATTACAATTATGAAAGATCTCAAAGGAACAAAGACCGAAGCCAACCTTATGGAGGCATTCGCAGGTGAGAGCCAAGCTCGCAACAAGTACACTTATTTCGCAAGCAAGGCAAAGAAGGACGGCTATGTACAGATAGCTGCATTGTTTGAAGAAACAGCAAACAACGAGAAAGAACATGCTAAGATTTGGTTCAAGCTTCTCGAAGGCGGAAGCGTAAAGGACACTATCGCTAACCTTACAGCTGCTGCAGAAGGTGAAAACTGTGAATGGACCGAAATGTATCCTCGTATGGCAAAGGAAGCTCGTGAAGAAGGATTCAACGAAATCGCATTCCTCTTCGAAAGTGTTGCTGCCATTGAAAAGGAACACGAAGAAAGATATCGCAAGCTCTTGCAGAATGTCCTCGACAAGAAGGTATTCTCAAAGGACGGCGACTGCATCTGGCAGTGCTCAAACTGCGGTCATATCGTTGTTGGCAAGCAGGCTCCTGAAATGTGTCCAGTTTGCAACCACCCTCAGGCTTACTTCCAGGTAAAGGCAGAAAACTATTAATCCACACATATTGGATACAACACAATTAAGGCGCATCTTCACTCGAGGATGCGCCTTAACTTTTATTGTATGTTCGAATGATTATGCTACTGGAGCTACTGCAAGAGCGCTACCGATAAGAATCAATACGAGAAGACCGAGGATTGCATAAAGTTCAGGGAATACGGCGAGTACCATTGTTGTACCGAAAGCCTTGTGACCTGCACCGATTGCACTGATACCGTTAGCACAAACCTTTGCCTGACGGATAGCAGAAATCAAAGCAACGAGACCACAAGCAAGACCTGCACCGAGAACACCGGCAGCTGTCAACATATCCATTCCCTCGAAGATGTGGCTCTTCAACATGAAGAAGCCTACGAAACCATAAAGTCCCTGAGATGATGGAAGTGCTGCAAGAGCAATGTAAGAACCACTTGCACCTGGAGTCTTCTTGTAAGCTCCGATTGCTGCATTACCACAAATAGTTACACCATAAGATGAACCGATTCCTGAAAGCGCTACGCAGAGCGCAATACCTAAATAAGCTAATACAATTTCCATAAACTAATGTTTTTATTTGTTATTATTTTTTATTCTTCCACTTTCTTTATCTTGAATGGTTCGTAAGCCTTGCCACCGCCTTCAAAGTCGGCATTCTTGAAGAACTCAACGAATGTCAGACGCATTGGGTGTACGAACGAACTGATCATACAAAGGGCGAAGTTGATACCGTGGCCCAAGAGCAGAATGATTATCATTGGCAACCATCTTACCCACCAAGGCATTCCGTCGGTCATAGTGGTTGCAAGCTCGTTGAACACGCTTCCGAGCACACCACCCGTCAGTCCGAGAGCGAAGAGACGAATATAGCTGAGCAAGTCGCCAAGCAAACCAGTTGCCATTCCGTATGTATCCCAGAGGCCTGTACCGAAGTTCATGAATATATTCTTGTCAGGACTGTTGAAGAAGAATATACCAAGAACTGCAACACCTATGATTCCGTAAAGGATGTAGGTAACAAACTGAGGCAATTCCACTCCACATGCTGGCAAACCGAAGCAAGCCACCGTAGCGAGCAATGCTACCACCCATGAGAACTTCCCTACTCCATATTTCCAACCATACAATCTGGCTGCCTTCACTCCGGCCAATGTCATACCGAACAAAACCTGAACGAAACCGATGGCTACCGAGATTACCATCATCGGACTATAGTCGAATATCTTATAGTTTGCTTCGTTGATGAAGTATGGTTTCACTGGTGCAAGGAATGCCCAATCCTGCTGAGTGAGGTCGATTCCAAGGAACGAACCCGTCAATGCTCCGCAGACGATAGTCATCGCACCGAGAATGATACCGAGAGTTCCGTATGGCTTCATATCGTCCGACAACTTAGCACGGGCAATGATACTGGCAATCAAGATAATCAGTCCGTATCCCGCATCTCCCATACACAATCCGAAGAACAGCATGAAGAACGGTGCAAAGAATGGAGTGATGTCCAAGTCGGTATACTTTGGCAAAGCATACATCTTCAGGATTGGTTCGAACAAGCGGCTGTAAGCATTGTTCTTTATCTCGATTGGTACATCGTCCTCGATTACAGGGTTCTCTATTTCGTAGTATATATGGTTTGCATCGAGATAGTCGGTCACTTCCTTTTCCTTCTCGGCCAAAGTCCAACCAACAAGCAGGCGGACTGCATCTTCTGCTATTGATTCGTGGCTCAGATGAACTTTCGAGAGTGATATACCGTTCTCGTTGTCTACCTGTCCGGCTTTGAGGGTATTGAGTTTCGACTCGTTGATAGCAAGCATCTCGTCATGGACGGCTACTATCTGGGCTTCAATCTCTTCCTTCTCTGCCTTGTATTCCGACAGACGCTTCTCTGGCAATACCAAGAGCTCTGCGGTGATGTCTGGCTGCTGCTTTGAGAATGTGATGAAATACACCTTTCCGTCGGCCTCGCTGATAGGAGTTGCAAACAAATCCTCCACCCAATCCTGTCGGAACTGCTTCGACGAACTTACATAGAATGTCGGAATCATACCCTCTTCCTGAAGTTTGTTCAGACTGCTGCGGTCGAATTCGCCCCAAGGTTCGAGCATCTTGATATTCTTGTTAGCCTCATCGAGTTTATGCTTCAGCGAGTTTTCCTCTTGCTGCAACTGTTCTATGCGATCCATGAGTTCCATTGCCGAAAGGTCAGCAATTTCAGGCTTCTGGGCTGACATCTTATACGAATCACGAGCAAATTCCAACACCTTAAAGGCATTCTTATATCTATCCGCTGTGGCCAGATGCGACTGAAGTTCATCACTTGTGGCACCCTTCTGCAGTTCGTCGATATGAACCACTCCGAGGTTGCGGATATCTGTCAAGAATTGTTCGTATTCCTTACTTGTCACAAGGAATGTGAGTTTCTTCATTTTCTGAATCATAGCTCATTCTCCTTTCCTGCTTCATCATCAAGTTCATCCTCAATGTCATCGCCGGCGTCTTCCTTGCGTCTCTTCTCCTGAAGCGACTTCAGAATCTTCTGTGAAGACTTTGAGAGATTCTCCTCATCTTCCATAAATCGCTTGATTTTCCTTACAGCCTCCTGATATCCAGGAATCTGCACTTTCTCAAACAGATTTACCTTTTGTGTTGTTTTTCTACGTGCGTGTTCAAGCAAACCGAGCTTTGCGAGTACGAACTCGCGTTCCACGGCTGTCTTGGCCAGTCCTTGAAGGAGGTTGATTCCGTCAAAGTACCACTTTGGCGCACTGAAAAGTCCGAAAGGTTTCACCTCGAGGCGGATATTCTTCAAGATAGGCACTCTCACGCCTGCAATCTTCTTGACATCCATTTCCACATCCTTGAGGGCTACCAGCGAAGTGTCGAATTCGCCCCAAAGTGCATACATGGATTCATATCCCTGTATCTGGCTTTCCAATTGTTTTTCCAAAGCGGCGGCCTCTTCCTTGCATTTCTTCACTTCCAGACGCAGGGCAGTTTCCTTGCTCTTGATGATAGGCAAGGTACGCTGTCGCATCTTCAGTTGTTTTTCGATTTGCTGAAGCGACGTTTTGTTATATTGAAACTTTATTGCCATTCTTTATTGTTCTAATGGACAATTGTTTATTTCCCTTTTTATGATTTCCAATAAATATCAGTGAATTCCTTCTTGATATTGACTTCCTCGAGTTTGAAGTACTTCTGGAACAAAGTCCAAGTAACGTCGAGCATTTCTGTAGTATCGAGGTTCACGTCGATAGCAAGGAGTTTGTCGGCATAGTCCTTTGCAAAGTCGAGGCAACGGTTGTCGTAGTCTGTAAGGTCGAAACCGTTCTCGAGTTTTGTCTTTGCGTTGGCTGCATCTGAATAAAGACGGATAGCGGCATTCATCACCTGACTGTGGTCCTTTCTTGTCTTCTTTCCAGCCACGAGCTGCTTCAGACGTGAAAGTGAACGGAATGGGTCGACAATTACCTTACCGATATCTGAGTCTCTGCGGAGGAACAACTGACCTTCTGTGATATAACCTGTGTTGTCTGGCACTGCGTGAGTGATGTCGCCTCCCGAGAGTGTTGTCACAGCGATGATTGTGATACTTCCGCCACCTACTTCTTCAGGGAACTGAACTGCCTTCTCGTAGATTTTTGCAAGGTCGGAATAGAGCGAACCTGGCATACTGTCCTTTGAAGGAATCTGGTCCATACGGTTGCTCACGATTGAGAGTGAGTCGGCGTATGAAGTCATATCTGTGAGCAATACGAGCACCTTCTCATGCTTCTCCACTGCAAAATACTCTGCTGCAGCAAGAGTCATGTCTGGCACGAGGAGTCGCTCTACGGCAGGGTCTTCGGTTGTATTCATGAATGAGATGATACGGTCGAGAGCTCCTGCGTTTGAGAATGTATTGCGGAAGAAGTAATAGTCGTCGTTTGTCATACCCATACCGCCGAGAATAATCTTGTCTGCCTTTGCGCGGAGGGCTACCATTGCCATCACTTCGTTGAATGGTTGGTCAGGGTCGGCGAAGAACGGAATCTTCTGTCCCGACACCAATGTATTGTTAAGGTCGATACCTGCTATACCAGTTGCAATCAGTTCGCTTGGCTGCTTACGGCGCACTGGGTTCACGGATGGGCCTCCGATTTCTACTTCCTTACCTTCGATTTCTGGTCCTCCGTCGATTGGCTGACCATAAGCATTGAAGAAACGGCCTGCAAGCTGATCGCTTACTTTCAGTGAAGGCGACTTGCCGAGGAACACGACTTCCGCATTTGTTGGGATACCGCCCGTACCCTCAAACACCTGCAGTGTGATATCGTCGCCGACAATCTTTACAACCTGAGCCAACTTACCATTGATTGTAGCCAACTCATCATATCCGACACCTTTTGCCTTCAACGAACAAGTAGCCTTGGTAATCTGGCTGATCTTTGTATATACTTTCTGAAATGCTGTTGACATCTTATTATGTAGGATTTTTCGATTTACAAATTTCTTTATTACTTATGTGGCTGAAGCATGTCCTTGATCTGCTGCACGTAGTCGTAGTATTGTTCCGACTTGTAAACAGAGTAGTTCATTTGCTTGCAGATATTGATCATCTTCTTGAAGTAGTCGACTACATCGAGGAAGTTGTCGAACTTGAAGTCGATTTCACAGATTTCAGTCACAAGGTTGAGGATTTCCTCCTGACGCTCCAATGAAGTGACTGCATCCACTTCGTCGAACGCATCTTGCTGAAGGATTACGTAGTCGATAATCTCTGATTTCCAGAATGTCTCGTGGTAGTCAACAGGAACACCGTCATCACCCAAGATATTGATTTGTTCAGCGATTTCCTTACCTCTCTGCATGCGTGTCTTCAGAGCGAGCACCTTTGGAATCCAGTCTTCATTGATCTTGCCCTTGATATATTCAGCGAATTCAGGATATTCAAGATACTTTGAGTATGAGTCGATTGGGTTCACGGCTGGATAGCGCTTCTTGTCGGCACGGTCCTGCTCCAATCCGTAGAAGCAGCGAGCCACCTTCTTCGTACTTTCAGTGACAGGTTCCTTCAGGTTACCTCCGGCTGGCGAAACAGTTCCGATGAATGTGATACTTCCCACCTCGCCATTGTTCAGATATACATATCCTGCGCGTCCGTAGAAGTTGCTGATGAGGGCAGAAAGGTCCATAGGGAACGCGTCTGGTCCTGGAAGTTCCTCCATACGGTTCGACATCTCGCGGAGAGCCTGAGCCCAACGTGAGGTAGAGTCGGCCATGAGAAGCACTCTCAAGCCCATAGAGCGGTAGTATTCTGCCATTGTCATTGCCGTATATACTGATGCTTCACGTGCGGCAACTGGCATGTTTGATGTGTTGGCGATGATAATCGTACGTTCCATCAACTTGCGGCCTGTGTGTGGGTCGACGAGTTCAGGGAACTCAGTGAAGATTTCCACCACCTCGTTTGCACGTTCACCACAAGCTGCGATGATTACGATGTCGGCCTCTGCCTGCTTTGAGATAGCATGCTGGAGCACAGTCTTACCCGTTCCGAAAGGTCCAGGGATGAATCCCGTACCGCCTTCAACGATTGGGTTGAACGTATCGATAGTTCTCACACCCGTTTCGAGCAACTTGAATGGGCGTGGCTTCTGCTTGTAGTTGGTCATCGCGAACTTCACTGGCCAGTGCTGAATCATGTTGACTTCCACATCCTCTCCGTTTTCCTTTGTGAGAACGGCGATTGTGTCAGTGATTTTATACTGTCCGGCAGCTGCGATACTCTTCACCTTAGCCTTGCCTTCCATCTGGAATGGAGCCATAATCTTCAGTGGCTGGCAGTTTTCTTCCACCTTTCCGAGCCAATCCGATGCAACGACTTCATCTCCCACCTTCACGATTGGTTCAAAATCCCAAATGCGGTCTTCGTCGAGTGGGTTTGTGTACTGTCCTCTCTTGAGGAATACGCCTTCCATCTTGTCGAGGTCGTTCTGCAAACCGTCAAAGTTCTTTGAAAGCATACCTGGAGCCAATTTCACTTCAAGCATGTGGCCTGTGAATTCAGCAGGCGAACCTACCTTTAAGCCGCGAGTGCTTTCAAACACCTGAACAAAGACATCCGAACCCACCACTTTAATGACTTCGGCCATCAAGCGGTCGCCTCCAGTCTCTATGAAGCAGATTTCTCCCTGCGCCACAGGACCGTCGACTCCGAGGGTCACCATATTGGCAATTACGCCTTTTACTGTTCCTTTTGTCATATTATATATTTTGTTTCTTTTTTCTTTGTAAGCTATCAGCGGTCAGCCATCAGCCTTCAGCTTCTTTTAACCGTGAACCCTTAACCGATAACCGAATAATTCTCCATTATCCATTCTCCATTATCAATTAAATAAAATCCAGGTCCTACCTCTTAAACTCCTCCGGCACCTTAGCCTCACCTCTCAGATTCTCGATAATCTGGCGGAAAGTTTCCTTACCCTGTTCCACGTCGAGTTTCTCCCAGCGCTCCAGCATTTCCAGTTTGCAGAAATATGCGAACACAGCCTCGAGTGAGAACACGTTGAAGAAAGTCTTGTCGTCGAGCCAGAGCCATTTGAAGGCATCTATTTTCTTTTCCTTAGCCACAGGGTCGGCCTCGTCCACCACCTTCATCAAGTCCACCACATAGTCGTATTCGTTGATAAGATCGAAGTCCTTCGAGTTGTTCGTACGTATCATCTCCGTCACCTCGTTGTCGCCCTGGATAAAGTCGGTAACGTTCCAACCATTCTTGCGGGCAATCATCGCAGTGAGGATATTGGCAATGTCGAAGTTGAATTTCGACCATTCGGCTATCATCTTGTTAGGGCACTGCATTGCATACTCATAGTAAGCAAGCATCATGGCATCCTCAGGAAAATAGCCAGCCTTATCCTTATTATAATTATATTCGCGCGCGAAGATGGACATGAATGCAGGATAGCGGTGCACGTTGAAGTTGATTTCACGGGCCGAAGTGATCAAGTCGCGGTACTGCTCCATCGAGAGGTTACCGTTAGGATTGATTTCAGCCTCAGGGTCTTTCAGAAGTTTCACCAAGTTTTGGCAGTCGAACTTCAGGAAGAAGTAGTACATCAACTTAGCATCGCCCTCAGAGAGAATGTTTTCACACTCACTCTTCAATTCCGCTATCGAGCAGCCCGACTTCGGGTCTTCGATGGAAATATCTGGCAAACCAGCCATCAGGCAATAGTAGTTTCCCATCTTTTAGTTGAAAAGCATTTCTACCAATTGAGGACGGAGGAACGACTTGAAGTAGTTTTCAAATTCCTCGTCACCGAAGTTCACCTTATAAGAGCCATCAGCAGGCTGGATAGAGAAGAGAGCCTTCTGTCCGTGCACCTCCTCAATCTTCAAACCGCCGTCGAGCAGAGACTTAGCCTTTTCGGCAAAGAAAGCCTTAAGTCCGGCAGCATCCTCTGTAGAAACCACGAGATCCTCCTGAGCGCCCCACTTCTCAGCCAATCTGAGAACGAACTGATTCATGAAGTCCTTGTCGGCAGTCATTTCCTTCACAGCCTTGCCCACGCAGTTTTCAGTCAGCACGTTAGCCACTTCAGTCTTCAAGGCATTGAGAGCCTGGTCCGAAAACATTTTCAGTTCCGAACGCGTGTTACCATTCAGAGCCTCCGCATCCTTCTTAGCCTGAGCGATGATATCCTCAGCCTGTCGGCGTGCGTCAGCAATAATGCCAGCAGATTCTTCTTTTGCAGCAGCCACGATTTTGTCAGCCTCTGCCCTACCTTTTTCGATTCCCTCGGTTAGGAGTTTATCCGTTAATTCCTGAATTTTACTTTCCATATATATAGTCACATTTTATTTCGGAGTACAAAGATAGTGCAAATCGAGCGAAGTACAAAGAAAATATCGAAAAAACTGCTTTATGGAGGCGATTTATCCCAAGGATATGATTGAATTGCATTATTACGATTAGGAGAACTTGTTCGCATAAGCATAATAATGCAAGGCAATAAAGTCATGCAATGACAGCCACCATAAAGCAGATTTAAAGATATGAATTTGTACTTCCTCGATGTAGCCTATCTCGCGAGCCTGTATAGGCGAGACAGTAGTGCAAATCGCCCTTAACCGATAACCGTGAACCGAATTAATCCTGCATCCAGCTTTTCCCCTCAAAACTCAATCACCATTTCCGGTTCCCATTCGTCATTCAGCTTCACAGCCACATCATACCCCTTGCCATAGAACTCGCCCTTATAGATAGTCTGGCGGTTCACCTTCATCGGAGCATCAGGGAATCCCTGCGAGAAGACAGCATTGCCCGAAGCATCCAAGGCATTAGCCACCACGATGATTTCCGATTCCGTAGCAGGCAGGAACGTCTGGAACGAATACATCCTGTCCGTCAGTCCCGAGTTGCCCGAGATATCAATCACGGAAGTTCTAGCCACCTCATCAGCAGCCTTAGCCAATCCAGTGACAGCACTGAAACTCGTAGCCCCGTTGCCGATCTGGAATTCCATCGACTTCAAACCCTCAGGCTGTTCGTCAGTTACCCACAGCGTGAACTTACTCGTGCAGCGGTTCATCTCCAGAGTCTGCGAAGCCGAAGTAGAGGCATTGACCGTCAGAGGCAGGTAAGCCACGAACGTCTCCGCCACCTTACCGCCGAAGTTGATATCCTCCGGACTGTTGATCGTGGCATGCACGCTGCATTTGCTACCCACAGCCACGACAGCATATTCGCCATAAGCCACATTCTGGAGAGCGATAGAGCCAAAGCCCGACGCCGAATTCTCCTGTTCTATTTTTTTATACAAAGAATATTTACCATCCGTCAGTTTGAACACGGCAAAGTCCATTTTCGTAATCTGTTCCCCGAGAGCCGCCCTCGTAGCCTTAGCCTCGTTGCCGTCAGAAGCGATATTGTCATAATCCGTTTGTTGAGCAGTGAAAGCCGCGAACGAAATTCTGTCCTTCGAACCATTTTCATCGTCAATCATATCCGCTTTCGTACAAGCAGCAAGTACCGTCATTATGATACAGGCAAAACCCCAAATCAAACTATTCTTCATATTTCTTTTAGTTAATTATTATGCTGCAAATATACAAAAAAAACGAATACGAATACGAATACGAAAAACTTTTTTACTACTTTGTTGCATTTATGACATGAGCTGAATGCAAATTTTGCACTTTGCACATGGTAAATAATACATAAAGCCCCTCGGTCATCATTTTTAGACCAAGAGGCTTCGTCATTTGAGTGTTCGGCAGTTTCGCTGCCAAATGAAGTTATTTAATCAGCACCTTCTTACCATTGATAATATAAATACCTTGCTTCAATGTTGACAAATCTATGTTTGAATCGCGACTGATTAATCTGCCTTGCATATCATAAACTCCTTGTATTGTTCGTTCTTGTACTGCATCAACCGTGATTTCTTCGATTCCGTCAGTGTAAGGAGTCTTGAATGTGACAGTTTCACCATAAACTGTTTTGCTTGATGTCTTCACATAAGCACGAACATTGCATGAAGTATTATATTTCAAACCTTCCAGTGTTGCAGTCATCAACTGTCCTGTTGCACTCACTCGCTTTGGCTCTGCACTAAAACCAACTTCGCTATATTCAAAGCCCTGTTCGTCCAAGTCATCTGTACCTGCGACTGCATATCCTCTTACCTTCACACTGTTGCTTGTCTGTGCTGATGCCATTGCGTATGTATGAACTGTTGGTTCAAAGTATGAGAAATCGCTTGGGTCGAAACCTACCCATTCGCCATAGTACTTCTTTCCATCTCGTGATTCATAATAAGCACTAACCTTATAATAGCTATCTGTTTGCAGGTTCATTATCTTTCCTTCCATTCGGCCATTATATATTACAGCACCACCTGATTTTGAAGGAATCTCTTCCGGAGCATCTATCTTTCTCCATTCAAAACCTACAGAAACCTCATCATCCGGAATGTTAGTAGTAGCAGCAACAACTGCACTTGTACTGTTTACGACTTTCGGAGTTTCTGTTTTCAGTGTCAAGCTATTTGTATAAACATAGTTGCTACCTCCTTCGTAATCATCCTTTCCTGTTCCATAATACACTCTATACGGGATATAATATGATGAGTTTGGAGGAAGATTTGTCAATCGCAAAGCTCCTCCAGTTTCATATTCGCCTGTAATTGGATTCTGTACTTCGGTTTTAACTACTTTTGCATCCTCTTCCACATAAGAAACAGACGATATTAAGATTTGTGTAGGATTTGACTCATAAGTCAAATTTGGCTGCAAACTATGCGTTCTATAGTTAACATCCGATTGGTATATAACAGTTCCATTACAACATACCTTACAAGGGCCGGAAAAATACGTATTAGGTTTATCTTTTACAATTATGATGCCATCTGTTGCATTTGCTTCATCATTATTAATCTTCACCAGTATTCCTGCACTTGAAGTAAAAATTGTACTTGTTTTAAATTTAGCATACAACTGGCCGATTTCCAATCGTTCACTTTCAAACACATTGCACCCAT
This sequence comes from Bacteroidaceae bacterium, assembly GCA_024398435.1. Taxonomy (GTDB): domain Bacteria; phylum Bacteroidota; class Bacteroidia; order Bacteroidales; family Bacteroidaceae; genus Colivivens. The sequence continues at coordinate 176,112 of JAKSJD010000005.1, forward strand.
CAAACGCATGAGAGCCTACCTCTTGGATATTTGCAGACATTTCTATTGATTGCAGTCCCGAACAACCCTCAAATGCATAATCCCCTATGCTTGTAACAGAATTACCAATAGTGACAGAGGTCAAACTACTGCAATCTTTGAAAGTTGAATTACCTATGACAGTTATATTATCTCCCAGCACTACAGACTTAAGTGTTTCATTACAATACTCGGTCAAACAAGATGGAAATACATTTGAATCCCAATATAGCGACTCTATGTTACTGCAACCGTAGAAGGCATTATCACCAATACTGGTAACAGAATTTGGAATCTCGATTGATGTCAAACCAATGCAACTAGAGAATGCTCCGCCCCCTATGCTGGTAATAGAAGAAGGCAATGTTACTCGCGTCAATCCATCACAACCCGAGAACGCATAATCAGGAATTTCATCGGTCCAACCAAATTCATAGAAACATCCACTGCCGATTGGTCCTGCTGAGCGAAGACTCGAACATCCACTAAAAGCACCAGACCCAATTTCTTTTACTGTACCAGGTACTACTAATGACATCAAACTACTGCAATTCTGGAATGCATAAGTTCCTATGCTCGTCACGGAATTCGGTATCTCAATTGATATCAAACCACTACAGCCATAGAAAGCATTGTTTTCAATACTAATAACGGATTCTGGTATCGTTATTGATATCAAGCCACTGCAATCAGAGAACGCACTCGCTCCTATGCTCGTAATATTATCTCCCAACACAAGAGTGCTAAGTGTGTTTTTACAATATTGAGTCAAACAATTTGGGGATACGTTTGAGTCCCATGTTATTGAAGTAACACCACTGCAGCCGTAGAAGGCAGAACCTCCTATGCTCATAACAGAATTTGGTATCTCAATTGAAGTAAAGCCACTGCAACCTGAGAATGCATAATTACCAATGCTCTTCACGGAATTTGGTATCTCGATAGAAGTCAAACTGATGCAACCATAGTATTTGCAACTTATTGTGTGTCAGTTAGTTTCAATTAAAACGGTAGAAAGGTGACGACGTAGGTTCTGTAGGTGGGGGGAATGACGAAGATTTAACGTATTTAAGTTTTGTAAACCACAAATAACATAAAAATGTGCAGTTTTTTAGTTGGGTTATGTGGATTTTTTCTTCGATAGTAATCCAAAACTGCGACAGCTGTCGCAGTTGTACATTGAGGAGATACTAGTCTTGATGTGCAAGTTCGGAGGCTATGATTATACCATATTATTACAATACGCGCGTGTGATTACGTCAAGAGGTTGGAATTACGAACGACTATCCAATGCGGCCCCTTTGCTGATGCACAAGAAGAATGGATTATCGGGCAATAACTTTGGACAATCAATTGTACAAATTTGCTATCTCTACACACAATATAGAGTTAAATATATACAAAATCGTATGATAATTACAAAAATAGACAATTAAAATAGTGCGTATATCAAATATTATTTGTATTTTTGTAGCAAAATTACGAAAACAAATAAAATATTTTGAATATGATACGAGATTTTTGGGTAAAGAACTATCTTTCCATACGCGACCAGCAGGAATTAAGCTTCGTGGCAAAAGGGCCATCTTCTGAACTTGTCACCGAAGTTGCTGATGGTGTTTTCTTGTACAAGCTAGGCATCTTATATGGTTCAAACGCTTCGGGTAAGTCGAATATGCTGATTGCCATGAATGAGGTGTTCCGTCTGTTGATCATGCCAAAATCGGATGCGACAGTCGAAATTGGCGGTTGCATTCCATTTGTGCTTGCCAAAGATGAGCCAACGGAAATGCATGTGTCATTCTATGCCGATGACACTCGATATGACTACGATGTCAAGTTCAACGGCAAGCACATTCTAAGTGAAGCCTTGTATTATTATCCTAACAAATCAAAATCGCTGTTCTATGAGCGTAGTTTTGTGGGCGAGAATGTACAGGCAGACATCAAGTTCGGAGCAAGTCTTAAATTGCAAGTCAAGACGCAGGAAAGCATCCGCGAAAACACTTTGAACAATCACAGTGTATTGTCTGTTTGCCGAAAGGCCGCATTGAAAGAAGATATAGCTCCGTTTAATACACTTCATAATTGGATTATGGACAACTACCATGAAATTGATGGTGATGGAGACAAAGGCATAGTCGAAATCTTGAAAGATGCTTACGGCAATCCTAAAAAGCGTAAATTCTATAACACAATGCTTCAAAAGGCCGACTTAAACATCTTGGAATATCGTCCTGTCGTGGAAGATCGTTTGGTGCCCAGTGAATTTCGTGAGCGTATCCAGAAAGAGAATATCCCAGAAGAGATGAAAGATGTTCTTTTGAAACCGACCTCAGATTCTATTACCTTCTTGAACCATTCTGATAATGGTGATTTTGATATTCCACTCAGATGGCAATCAAAGGGAACTCAGAAGTACATCCGTATATTGGATGCGTTATATGATATGATATCAAGTTCTCACGTGTACTACCTTGATGAGTTGGGAGAGGATTTACACAATGATTTGTTGTACTACTATCTTAATGTTTTCTTATTCAACTCAGAAAAATCTCAGTTGATTATCACGAGTCAAGAGACAACACTCCTTTCCCAAGACTTGATCAATGAGAACAGAGGTGTCGTTTGGTTTGTGGAGAAAAATAAAGAAACTGCATCATCCGAGTATTCCCGTGGTGATTCATTTGGATTGCACAAGAATCTCTCTTTTTACAATTCTTATCGCATTGGCCGATTAGGGGCAAAACCAGAACTAGGTAGTATCTTTATAAATCTGGAGGATTGATATGGGAAAGCAACGTCAAACAGCGCTTATTTTGGGCGAAGGACCTACCGAGTTCTTTTACTTCAAATCCTTGTGCGATGTGTTCAAGCGCTTGACCATCAAGCCAGATTACCCCAAGCACACAAACTTCAAGGAACTTGAAGCGAAGATAGAAGAAGGCGTCGCCATGGGCTACAGCCACATCTTCTGCATCATTGATATGGACACCAAGGATCGAGAACCTGAGCGTTCACAATATGAACGTTTGAAGAAGAAGTATGCTCAACCAATTAACAAGCCCAAGAAAGGACTGTACTGTGAGGTGAAGTTCTTCGAGACTCACCGCTGTACGGAGTTGTTCTTCTTGTACTACTTCCGCCATACATCACGAATGTACACCGACCAGGAGCAGTTGTTGAAGGACTTGAACCTGAATGTAGAATACCGCAAGACGGCAGAGTTCTTCATCAAATGCAAGGGCTTACACTCATATTTTGAGCGCAATGGCGGCTCACTAGCATCCGCTATCGCCAATGCAGAGCACTCGATGGATGAGAAACAGGCTTCAGGAAGATATTATACTTATTCTGAACTCGGTAAGCTGATGGAAGAGCTGAAGGGGTTAGAAGTAGTGTAGACTATGGCAACAACGGAAGAAAAGAACAAGATGATGCGCTACAACAAACCAAAAGTCTAAGTTACGGTGTTTTATCAATTTCTGGACAAGCATGAAGTTGAGTTCAGTGGTCTTCTGCAAAAAAAATATAAACAATAACCTATGAAAACAATATTCAGTACATTTCCATCAGGATGTGGCGACTGTATTTTCATTGTAATTAAAGATGAGGATGGTGGTAGTCAGTATAGCATCATGGCCGATTGCGGTTCGCTAACTGATGATATAAAGTCGTATATACGTAACGAATTACAGATGACTATTGATATGCTTATTGTTACACATATTGATGGTGATCATGTTAATGGTGTCACCAAATTACTTCTTGACCCTAACTTCGTACAGCTCCGCATTGGGAAAATTCTTTTTAATTGTTTTCAGTCCCAACCTAATGCAGAACGACAACCTCTTGATGAAACAACAAACGCACTAATTAAAGCTATGCAGCGTAAATTGCCTCCTTTGGAGGATAGGACAACAGGCAAAACCAATAGTCCAGAGGCCGCATGTTTAGCAAATGCCATAATGAAGAATGAATCATGGAATGCTGTATGGGAAAAGGAACAAATAACTACTGGTTATACAGTTCCTCTAGATAAAGAAAAGCATTATGGGGACGTCTTTATCCTTTCTCCAGATGGGCAGCGATTAAAAGATCTAGTTACAGTGTTCAAGAGTGAATTCAAAAAATGGACACGTTCTGAATTCCCTGGATATGATGTGCTTAATCAAGAAGAATTATTTCAGCAAATCATTACTTTGGCAAATGCCAAGATGATGCCAAAAAACAATAATAAAACCAATGCAACGATTAATCTGCTTAAAGACTTACAAATCGCAGAAGCCGAGAAAGCCGATGAGGAAGGAATTACCAAAAGTAATTGTGCTTCTTTATCATACGCTTGCATTGTTGATGGAAAAATAGAAGTACTGGTGCTAGGTGATGCCCCAAGTTCAGATGTTCTAAAGGGATTGGAGTATTATAATATACAAACGCCAATTATCGTGCCTGTGGTTAAGATGTCTCATCATGCCAGCAAACATAATACTAATGCAGAGTTTGTCGAAAAGATTGACTCGCCCCATTGGTTTATCACTGGTGGCAACAAGGAAGATCGTCCCTCACTTGAAGCCATTGCTAAAGTGGTGATGAAACCGTTGAAAGAGGGTATCCAAGAGCGTACAATACATGTAAATAAACCTAATATTCAAACGAAAAGATTAACTAATGCTACTGCTGCGAAGATAAAAGAGCAATATCATTTCATAATAACAGAAGATGCAACACTTTGAATTGAATATAGATCTTTATGGCAAGAAAAATGTAGTAACAGTCCACAACAATGAAGGTTTTGCTACAGCTTTCTTCATTAATCGTCAACAGTTGCTGACGGCAGCTCATTGCGTGTCTGCATCTACAGGAGACACAGATGACGATTGCTGGATTACATTGGAAGATGGATCTACAGAATTCTGTAAAGCAGTTTTGCTTGACCGGCATTATGACATTGCTTTACTTACTTGTAAATCATATGTACTCCCAGATTATATAAAGCCCATTTCTCTGCTATCTACAAAATTTCGAAAGAATGTAGATCTGCAGATTATTGGCTTCCCTTTGGAAATCGGAGGCGGAAGCGATTATTTTGGAGTATCTGTGCGTACACATTCGGAGATAAAGGATGAATTGTCCGATTTTGACACAATTATCTCACGTAATGATCATCAGTTGTTTCATTCGTACGAAGGATTTTCTGGTTCTCCAGTCTTGAATGAGTTTGGATTGGCAGTAGGCCTGGATACAGATCAAATGAACAAAAGCCTTGGTTTCTTGTCTTTCCATCGTGTAGCAGAGGTGTTAAAGCAAGCAAAAGAGAATAAAATCATATTAGAACTTCCCCTGACAGAAAACGATGATGTTTATGATATAAAAGAATATGGTTTAGGTACTTGTATCAAGGAGATCTCTATATCGATCGCAAGAGCTGGCAACAGAGTTGATGAAGATTTCCATATCCCCAACAATTCATTCAGAGACATGCTCTATGCTTTTTGTAATGTCGGAGTTGAAGACCTAAGACTTGACCTTATGCATTGGTTGAGGGAATGGAACGATAAACAAGATGAATATTCTGTCATTAAACGTAGGCTAAATACAGGCTCTCTTTATACGTTTATGTCAGAAGGCTTAAATCCGGATAATGCAGCTTGGGAATTACATGAACTGCAATGGGAACGTGAGAGTGGTAGCGCAAATTTGGTCATTGGTGCTAGAGATAGAGAAAATGTAAAGAAAAAGATTAAGGAACTGAACCGTTTGCATAATATGACCGAGTATGCCAATGCTCAGTTCGCTTATATATCGGCAAAAGCAGGTTCTGGTAAGACTCATTTGATTTGTACCACAGCAAAGGAACTTGTTAAAGAAAGTAGAATATATCTGTTATATGGTACAGACTTCGTGGAGAATAAATCACCTATGGAGGTGATACGTGACTATTATAATTGGAATGATAATTGGATAGAAGAACTTAGCAAGTACATTGGTGAAAATAAAACCGCAGTTATTGCAATAGATGCATTGAACGAAGGCGCAGGAACTCACTATTGGTATAGGTACATAAATCAGCTGAAAAATCAAATAGAACCTTACAAGAACGTGAAGTTACTTGTTTCTATTCGTCAAACCATAGGAACAGACAAGCTGTTTCAGCAGATTGCAGAATGGGATAGTTATGAATTATTTGGTCACGAGAATCCTCGCCAAGCAATAGAACAGTCTTTTGCACATTACAAAATACAACTTAAAGCATCATTTTATTATAATGTCAAGGAGTTTGCGAATCCTCTTTTCTTGTCTATTTTCTGTAAGAGCTACTGGTTGCTGAATCCCGATGAGCGTAAGAATCCAACATTAGATGTTATTTATCAGAAGTATTTGGAGGAACGCAACGAAAATGTTTCTATTATTGCAGAAGAGGATCCAAAGCGAGAAATCACAACAAGATACTTGCGTACATTGGCTCGTATTGCAGTGAATAATTATAGATGTGGAGACATTCCGCGAGAACAAGCACTGAAACTTGGTAATAGACTTTGTCCCAAGCGAACTTGGCGTAATAACCTATTGCATGCTACTCTGAAGGAAAGCCTTTTAATGGAGTATAATGCTTACAATTTCGGAGAAAGGATAACATTTGAATATGATAGTATGGGTGACTATATGAAAACAATGTCATTGTTATCCATGAAACAAGATGAAGAAGATATTGTTGCGTATTTGTGTAAAAATCTTGATTTTTTCTTGTATAGTCAGAATCATCCAGACCTTGACCATTATCAAAATTTTGTTGTTACCTTCCTATCTCAGTGGAATCCTTCTGAAAAGATATGGCATTTGCCTGCTTTTACGTCAGGAATACTCAGCTCGTATTTGTTGAAAAGTATGGAGTTCCGTAATATAAAGTCCGAGGTAGATACTCTGACGAACGATGTCTTAGTTGCAGCAATGAACCATACTAAGTCATTATATGATCCCCATACCATTGTTTACAACTTTGGTGCCCTCAACAATCATCTGATGTACAATATCCATAACCATTTGAAAGCACTTTCTGTTAACAGACGAGATGAAGAGTGGTCTAAGCATATCAATAATATGTTTGATAAGGGCATGTTGGAACAGGGAATTGTGTATTTGGAATGGCATATTTCTACTGGAGAAGAAGCAAAATATCTATTATATCTATATTCCTGGTTCCTAACGGCATCATATCAGGTAGTCCGTAAGTTAGTGATCCGCAGGATGAAGCATTACTTTGACCTCTATCCTGAAACAATGCAGGAAATCGTCGAAGTAATGTATGATGTTAATGACTCATATGTTATTCAGGGGGTGATGACAGCTGTGTATGGTTCATTGTTATGTAAGCGTAACTCTGAGATGGCGCAGCAAATATCAAACCTACTCTATATAAAATATGAAAAGACAGAAGGAAACTATTGGCCAAAAGATATTATAGTAAGACAATATGTGTTTTCTGTGATGCAATTGGCTGAAGAACTAAATCCTGAATACAAAATCTGGAGCGACAATAAGTCTTTGGTAAAATGCAGTGCATGGGATACAGATTGGTTTGACAAGGCTTGCAAAGAGATTGACGCAGGAAGATGCAAACTACCAGATAAGAAAGGGGCAAATCGCATAAAATCGTCTTTGGACAAATTAGGAGACTTTTATAGATATACATTGCATGGAAATTGGTCAAATGCAAGCGATATTTTCTTTTGGAAAGATGATGAGAACTATCCAGTATTATTGGAAGATATTGTGAAGGTCATAGAGTTCATAATTACTCAAGAAATCGGTTGGTCGAACGGTCTGGACTACTACGACTCTACCATCTCTGGAGGTAGCAATCGCTTTGACCAAAGTAAGGAACGAATGGGCAAAAAGTATCAGATGCTTGCTCTTTATGAAATAGTCAGCTATTTTTGTGATAACTATTGGGTAAAATTTGAGAAGACTGTAGGCGGTCATAAGGAGTTTATGCAACATGCAAAGCCTTGGCATACAAAATATAATTTGCTTTTTGATCCGTCATTAGATGATGCTGAAATTTTAATAGCAGAATATCAGCTGAGATTTAGAGATCAGGGCAAATATGCGATACATCCAGAGGATCCTGTTGGATGGGCAGCCGATGAAAGGACTTTACCTCCTTTTACTTTCTTGATGAAATGTGGTGACAATGACGAATGGGTAAAACTTATGTATTCAGATAACACTAGATACGAAGTTGATGGGATCACTTGCAATCAGAGCGTAAATATTGAAACTTTTCTTGTCAAAGAAGAGGATACAGAGATATTTACAAACTTTTTAGCTCAACATACCAACGATATAGACACCTATACATTCCGTAATGGAGGTCAGTATGATTTCTTATGGGGTGAGTACCCTTGGCATGAGAGTTATAAATGTAGAGGATATAATCATGACATGGCGGAAGACTTGGGCGCACCTTGTCAAGTATATCGTTTGTGTATGGAGCAGCTCCAAGAGGAGATGGATGTGTTGGATATTGAAGATAAAGTGCTCGCAAATGTAGGTATACCTATACCTGTCGTTATGGAAAAACTCAATCTACATGTAGCAGAGCGAGGAATAATTAGGAATGCTCAAGGGAAAATTGCAGCGATCAATATTTATCCTTCGAACGGCTTCTACCAACAAGGTTTGTTAATGAATCGTAGTTTGTTGAATATTATCCTTCATTGTGGATATAATGTCTTTTTTGCAATTCGTGGATATAAAGAAGCATACGGTGGTACTTTCCGATATAAAGATTGTTTCTTCGAGGGTTTTTATCGATACTCCAGCCAAGGAGATATGCAACCAATAATTCCATTTCGCGCGTCTGTGCCTATCGAAAAGCCAGAAAGTACATATGTTGAACAAGAAGATGGTGGCGTAATTGCAAATTGGAGAGGTTTATTGGAGGCAATAGAAAACAAAAAACAATCAGAAAAGTCAGATATCGAAGAACCTAAATAAACGAATATGGATACTAAATCTAATATATTGCCTAGTGGTGCTGGCGAAAGAGCTGCAATGGGTGGATATTTGCCACAATACGACGAGTTTGCATGTCGTGTATACGATTGTATTCTTGATAAATCCTTGGAAGAAATACGTGTGGCTGACTCTGAAGAAAATGTTGGCAAACTCGATGATATTTGTTTTGTCACCAAAGATGAGGTCCATGCTTATCAGGTTAAATGGACTACTGTTGAAGCAAATATTACATACCTAAATTTTCAAGAGTTTCTTATTGGCGTTGTGTGGGGGTGGAAAAAACTATGTAAACTATATCCACATAAGCATGTCATACCCCATTTGCTTACCAATCGGGCACTTAGCAGTCAGGACAAGAGCCTCATGAATGAAAACGGGGAACTCATCGGCAGATTTGTTGATTTTTGTTCAGAAGTAATACCGGCTTTGAAAGAAGGAAGAAATGTAAACGCCAAATGGGATAAGGTAATTAAAGATCTGCAATCAAATCTGAAACTCGAAAATGCAGACTGGAGAGCGTTTTGGGGATCGTTTATTTTTACAGCTGGGTATCAGCAGGAAGTAGTAGATGTCGAGAATATTGCAGACGATAAACGCACGGAAGACATCTTGGCTATTTGTAGACTCATCCAGCAGATGGTTGCGAGCAAAGAGCGCAAAGTTCTTGCTTCTTTGAGTGAAATTGTCAGAGCTCTAAAATTTGAACAGAGGATGAACACGCAATATGACCATAATTTGCATGTTACCCCTTTATCATACGAACCAAATGTCAACGCAATCTCCCTATTGAATGAGAAACTGTCAAAACTCCATAGTGGATATGTCTTTCTACAAGGCAGCCCTGGTTCAGGTAAGTCAACTATTCTTACTCAATGGTCTAGAAACTTGCCTAACAGATCTATCCGTTATTATGCGTTTGATTTCACCAACCCATCATCGACGATGAACAATGATGATCGTAGAGGTGATGCAACAACGTTTCTATTTGACATCGTGAAGATGATAGATGCTGCAGGTATAAAGACTGATCAAAGGGCATTACCATCGAAGGCGGATTTTGCTGATCTGAAGAACAGGTTCTATAAGCAAATGGATGCCATCTCAGAAGACTATGAAAATACAGGACTAGAAACCATAATAATAGTAGATGGTCTTGATCATATTACCAGAGAGTATATTTCATGTACTGAGACATTGATGCGAGTGATGCCTTCTCCTTCAGATATTCCCGAAGGAGTAATCTTTATTCTTGGTAGCCAACATTTCAATAATCTTTATCTGAATGATAGTATATTTCAACTCTTCAAAAAAGGCGAATATACCATTAGTATGCCTCCTTTTGTTTACAGCGAAGTAGAGGAACTGGCATCGAAGATACTGAAAGTTGAAACAATCCCGCAAAGTCTGCTTGATATACTGATGCAAAAGTCTCAAGGCCACCCATTGTATCTCAGATACATGTTGAATGAAATTCAAGAACATGGTTTGGAGATTGCTACTAATTTGCCTGTGTATGATGGTGAGATAGAGAACTATTATAGAGTTGCTTTGCAGCACGAAAACCTGGATAATGCACACATGAAGCACTTTCTAGGGCTGTTGGCTCGTGTGTCTGGAAGTATTAAACTGGGGTTTGTACAGGAATGGAAAGTGGATGCGCAAGTGATGATGGATCTAAAGAATAAGTTACATCACCTTTTTTTATGGAATAATGGGGTCAGAACTATATCCTTTTTCCACAATTCTTTCCGGCAGTATCTGCTCAACGTTACAGCTACAGACGTTTTTGATGAACAATATAACGAGGCTATCAATAGGTGCTACTACAAAGAGCTCGCAGGATATTTCCATAACTCAAAGGTGGAATCTCAATGGAATGAAGCTTCGTACCTTTATTATGCTGGTGAGCATGACGCTTTTCTGGAGATTATTAATCCTGAGAATCTCCAACAACAATTGTATCAATTCCGTCCGCTATGGCATGTAGAGCGCGACTTGAATTGTGCTATTCATTTGGTTGCTAAACGGCGTGATGTGTATGCTCTAACAAGGTATATGCTCTTTAAGAGTCAACTTGACCAAATGGGTATGCAAGACTATTCTTCTCTGACGCTGACAGAGGAACTTCTGTCATTAGGTTATACGAATGAGGCAAAGATGCAGATTCGTGAGGACAAGACTTTGCATTGTAATCAAATGTATGCTTTGAAATTGGCTCGTTTGTTCCGTAGTAGAAACGATAATCCCGAAGCAAATTGCTTATTTGAGCTTTCTTATCCTGATTTTTTGACCCATCGACCAGAGGAGCATTATAACAGGTACGATGCGCTACGCGAAAGATTATCGTTGCTTAAGGAATGGGTATATACGGCACCGTTGTTTATCCCAATGTCCATATTGGAAAGCAAGATACCTGTTTTCATTTCATATCTGATTGATTTCGCAACCCACGACAATGAAGATTTTGATGCTGATTATGTAACCAATCAGTTGAGACTGCGAGTAATTCAATCGCTTATAGATAATGAACGATGGGATGAGATGGAGGAATATGTCGCCAAACATTTTGTCACTAATCTCACCATGCAGTATATCTCGTATCGTGATGCAATTGTTTATTTGTTGAAGAAAAGGGAGTCTATGCGCAGCAATCATTATTTTGAAGTATTGAGAGGGACCTTTGAAAAATTGCCTGAAGGGAACAAACCATACTTACAGATGGCAAGGTTGTGTCACACTCTTGGTAAGTCCGTGGAGGATATAGAATATTATTTGAGCCACGTGACATGGGCATATTTGGATTCAATGGATCTAAAAGGATTTGAGGATAAGTTTGAAAAATTGCGCCCTCATCTGAAATATGCAGAACTCCGAGCCTTCTGCGGATACGACGATAAGATAACAGACTTGGTGCCTTCCGATACTTCTGACCCCGACAATGCATTGATGGAAGAATATGCTCGAAAGCTATTGTATCTTGCGAAATTAAAAGGAAAAGTTCCTGCTGGTAAAGCAATGGAATACGAACTGTTATCGGTGTTGGATAATTATTTGACATACTTCGACAGGACGAAGAAACAACATCAACATAAGTATTCATATACCATAGCTCGACAGAGAAAGGATTACTATGAGTACATCATAGATTTGGCGAGAGATTTTGGTTTTGAAACTTTAGATAACGTTGCTAAGAACTTTAATTCGTATTTTGAGACAGTCTCATGTAATGCGGATTCAGATGAAAAGCGTCATGCTATTTTGACACTATACCATTCTGGTGCTAATATTGGGCTATGTAAAATAATGCTCAAAAAACTAGAAACAGATATGATGCACTATCAGGATTTGGACGGTAGGGCATCCAATGCTTATAACCAAGGTAAGGCATGGCTTGAACTTGGAGAGATAGAACATGCTGATCATTTGTTCCATTCGATGATAGTTGAGTCGTTTGGCATTGGTTATCGAAAGGATTACCAACCAACAACCTTTGCTGAATGGATAGGGAATGCCAACAAGGTGGATCCATCTAATGCTATTTCAAGAATTCATTGGATGACTCAACGTCTCGGATATATCAATGATGTGAGTGAATCACGTATCGGTTCTAGTGCGGCAGAACAGTTACTTGAAGATGTCGTTTCTCTTGATTCTGGTATGGGGGTTGAATTGGCAAAGTGGTTGCTTGATTCGGAGTATAGCTATTTTGAGGCTGTTTCATGTACTATAATACATAATTTATTACAGTGTGCGCAATGTGCAAATGAATATAATGCGATATTTAGGTACTACACTCAGATGCATCTGTATCTTTGCGATACTTATGATGCGGATACAAGTTTACTGACTAAGATATGTGCACGAGGCAGAGACGTTTTAGGCGAGGCCTTCAATGGCTATGTTACTGAACTTAAGCGTTGTGTTTTAACGAATTGCTCAGAATCTGTCCATGAGGCTATGATTAAGAAAATAGAAGTTTTTGTCGGATCGGAGCAGAAAAATGCAGAGACTTGTATCACCAAAAGACTTGCGACGCAATTATGCGAAGAAGCAGAGAGTCTCCGCTTATCAGGAAAAGCTGAGGAGGCATGGACAAAGGCAACGGAGGCTTTAAATGAGTCAGGTTCGAGCGGATGGATTAGACATTATGATGGAGGCACAAGACTTGATGCATGTAAAGTGCTGGTCAGAATTGACGAACGTAAGGGGCGAAACATCGCCTTCGATATGATTGCGGATGACATCTGTAATGGCAGTTGTTATTCTTTTATGAACTACTGGGACGAAATCCTGCCTTTGTTGACTAATGATATTGATGAACTAAAGATGTACGAAGAGAAACTGTCGTACATGAACCGCATATTGCGTGAGAATACTTGCAACAGCACAGCTGTTCCTGAACTGTCATTCACAAATCAAAGTGTGTGTGAGGTATTATTTGATTGGGTATTGTTTCTTGCAGAAATGCCAGTATTGTGTATCGCTGATAAGGCGAAGATGATTCTGGCAAAGATGATTGTGGATGAAGAAAGTTTGGTTCAACGTATTCCCACTGATTCTGCAAGCATTGTGTTGGAGATTGGCATGTATGTTCGGGAATTAGACGTTATTAAATTGGCAGTATTCAACCATGTTGCAACGGCAAATGCAACCTCTCCGCATTATCAAAATCGAATTTACGCAAGAGCAATACTTATTGATCAGAAGCACGATATTCCACGCCCACCAAAGGTGACTTTGCCGTCAGTTTATAGTATGTATTTACCTGAACATACGAGTCTCGACTTTGGAAATAGGCGTATTCTAGAAGGTAGTGTTGATTGGGAGGATGCTACTAGTATTATGGCTGTTGCGTCTCATATTCAGGGCTATCTTTCGTATGTGACAGATTTTGAGAAGATAAATATAGATACGCGCGCTGTACAACTGATGAGTCACTATGGTAACTTATCGGATTGGAGTGATGAGGCAGACAAGCGACTGGGGCAACACTATTTAAATATAGGCTTAAGATTCCCATATCGCCGCACACGAGCACAAGCGGCTATTGATGGTATGATGGAAGTTGCTTCTGAGTTGATAGATAGTGGTGTCATAGAAGGCAAATATGATGATTCTGTATTCATGACGAAAGATTTTTCGGAAATACGGATTCATGAAAATGTTAAACCTAGTTTTATACAACGGATTGCACCAGAACAATCATTTACCACTGAAAAAGGATGGGAGAATAAATGCTCAGAATCTCCCCGATTAACAGTGCCGATGCAGACATATAACGATAAATTTGTTATTGGAGAGTGGACACAAATCATTAAGCCAACCGACGATACTCCTGCAGAGGAGTTTAACATGAAAGTCTCTTACTCTGCGGACAAGCCAAAGGAAAACAAGTTTTTCGGAGATTCGCATTTTTGGCGTCCTACTGCTAAATATTTGTCGTATGGGAAGAATGATCCTAATATTATTATTGTAAGAGATGGTTACTTTACTGGGCATCGCCTCCAGCAACAGTGGATCGCAATTAATCCTGCCTGCGCATATACGCTCGGATGGGAACCTCTGGAAGAAGATCTTTTTGCATGGCAGGATGCGAACGGCGAGCGAATGGTTGAATCTATTTACTGGCAGTGTGGTAATACGCATTTTCGTGGTCGTACAAATCACGAAACTTGTGAAGGATGGCTCGTACTTGCTTCACCAAAAGCATTAGATGCGTTAAAATCATTATCACCATTATATTCTTGCCAATTGTTGAAGAGAGGCTCCATGGATGATTTGCTTTATAGAAATAAATCATATTATCAAGTGCATAATATAGATTGAAGCTTCTACTTGCATGTATAGAAGTACCCTCTTATAGAAGCCAAAAGGTTAGTTTTTGACGATGCGCTTGCGCTTGAAATGACGGTAGGGAAATAACAAGGAAGACAAAATGCAACTCTGTCAAATGAGCAAGTTGGAGTTTTCTTCACGATTTCTACTAATTAGAACTATACAGAGGAACAAGCTTGCATAGATCACAACAATAGTTTCCCAAATGGATTCAAACCCATGTGGGAAACTATTATAAAGGATAATCGGGACATAAATTTCTATTCTACTATTTTGCTATTTTTGAAGTATGCACTAGTCTATCACTAATTTCAGCCTATTGGTTTACCACTTTTAATGCAGGTTTAACTCTTGGCTTCAATGTGATGCGGTCAACGCTCTGGCGCTTTGTTTCATCTGCCATGTCAGCGTATATCTGTGTTGTGGCAACATTCTTATGACCGAGCATGTGCTGAACGGCATAGATGCTTGTTCCTGCATCAACTTGTAATGAGCCGAATGTATGACGTGAGCAATGGTAACTGATGCTCTTGGTTACTCCACTTGCGTCAAGCCACTTCTTCAGAGGTTTCTGTGTCATGTAGTTCTTGAGACCAGCAAACACTTTGTCAGTTGGCTTACGTTCAGGATCCTCATCATAAAAACCAATGAGTTCAAGTGCTTCCTCGCTGATCGGATTCTTAATGAGCTGCTGAGTCTTCTGCATACGAACCGTGATAAACATGCCTCCGTCACCATAAGGTTGGAGCTTGTTCCATGTGAGTGCCATGATGTCACTGTTTAGCAGTTCGTTTGCCACTGCTTAATGGTCCGTTTGCCACTGCTTAATGGCCATGTTTGCCACTGCTTGGCTGCGGCATATATCAAACCACCTGCGAAGGTACGAAAAAAAACGAATACAAATACACTTTTTGCAAAAAAAATCACAAAAAGCATGAGAATATAGGGTCAGGGGACAGGTCCGTGACCCTATTCAATAATCTTTTCAGAGAAATCTGTGGCGATTCGTTATTCGTTAGGGTTAGCGTTGTTTTTATGGTTTATTTTCTAAAAATCCACTTTGAACCTGAAAGATTTTTCTTTGATTCTCTTTTGATATCTTGCTGTAGGCAATCCAAAAAATTTCGTTTTACATATTTTAGATTAGATTTTTTTCAAGATTTCAGTTGAGATGTTTGTTTTGATTTTTAACATCCTTACTAAAATCTTCAATAAAATCTACTTTGAACTTGGAACCTGGAACTTGGAACAAATAATAGTACATGAAAAGGGCTGGTAGTCTTTTTAGTCTTATTAGTCAAATTAAGCATAAAAAGGGCCTCTCAGTCGTTGTTGTTGACCAAGAGGCTCTTCTATCATCGATTAATTGTAGAATAATTATCTACATTATCAATATACATTGACTAAAACTCTTCCCAATCATTGTCATTGCGTTCCTTCGCATCTTCGAATCTGGGGCCAGGAACTTCACCTCCAGCCGTAAAGCTTGTGTAATCTTCTAAATATGCCGGTAGGTGTACGATTCTAACCTTGCAGACAGGCTGTTTGTATGTTTTCTTCTTCATATTATTTCAAGTTTTTAATTATCTTTAAACTCTAATCTCTAAACTAAACTATTTAACAACATACTTCTTTCCGTTCACGATATAGATGCCAGATGGCAAACCGACTGTCTGGAGTTCGTTTATAGAACGGACAGTCTTCATGTTTCGGCCATCTACTGAGAATACCTTCAGTTCGCCTTCATTTGGAACTGAGATGACCTCTTCGATGCCAGTGAGTTCGCTGTCGTCTTCCTCATAGTCATCACCGATAACATGAATCTTAACACTATAGTCGATTCCATGGAATTCACTTCCATCACGATTGGCTACAGTCATATACCATCTGTATGGAGAAAGAACAGTACCAGTTTGTTGAGCATAGTTGAGCTTACCTTGATTGAAAGCATATTTATCATCTCCTGTCAGGGTTGTTTCCGAATAGATTCCTGTAAATGTATAATATCTATCTACAGATGCACAGTCTATTGTGGTTTCTGCAGCCGCATAAAGAATTGCAGGTGCTGCCTCTTGGCTATTAACCACAATTGGAATTTCGATTTTTCCATCCTCCACGGCGGTTTCATCTACATTCTTTGGCTTGATAATGTATTGACTATTCGCCTTCATCGTACTGTTTTCGCCGAGAATGATGAATTCCACACTTGTATCTTCATAGAAGCCATCGTCATCATTGTCATGTTGATAAACGTTGTTAGGTCTTGCTACGGAGAATTTATCGCCCCAAACATCATAAGGGACATCAAAAGGAAGATAAATTGCAGAGTATCTGCCAACTGGATAGCTACGAGTGTAAGTTATCTTGCTGAATTCAAGGTCGTCGGTATTAACATATTGATTTCCATCAGCGAGTTCTGCTTCCTCTGTAGTTACAACTACTGTACAAGAAGCTTCACCCATGCCATCACTTATAGTGGCTGTAATGACAGCAGTTGGTGCTGAGTATGCTGTCGTTCCATCGTATGGCTTAGCAGTAATAGTTACGACACCATTTTCATCTACAGTGGCAACACTTGGATTGCTACTTGTCCATGACGATGCTGTGAAATGTGTTGAATTAACTGCAAGTTGAGTAGTTTCAGCATCATATCCGACATTGAGTTCGCTGTGGTTAAGCGTTATTATGCTGGCACGTTCGATTATAGTTCCAAAGTAATTCCCATATTTATTGTTTCTGTATGTTTCAGCACTTCCTATTGGTACAATCAATGTTCGGTTAATTGGGTCTGATGTGTAGGTGAATATTGGTGCTACATACGTTGGAGGTGTAGAAGCCTGACAAAAAACTGTCGTAACATTTGCTCCAAATACATAATCATTGATAGTATCCACTGATGCTGGAATAATAACTGCATTGAAATTAGTGAAGCAGTAGAACATATGAAATGGAATCTCTGTAACACCATTTGGTATTGAGAGTATTCCTTCGATAGGTGCTGCATTATTAATCAGCAATGACTTTGCCTGATTGCCTGTTTCGAGCAAAGTACCTTCATGGGAGTTTGAAGATGTAAGGCCCTGAATTTTCATGAATGCAGCCAGGTCGGTTACGTTGATTGTCCCCAATTCCGAACAGCCAACAAATGGATAATATTCATAATTTTCACCATTTATTGCATGATATAAATAATTGCATGTAGTAACTGCCGAACCGACGATGTTCACTTTCGCAAGGCTCGTACAATCTCCGAATGCTAGACCACCTATTGTGCCACCGCCATTGAAAGTTACCTCTGTCAAATCTGTACATCCTTCGAATGCAGATTCGCCTACTGATGTCACATTTTCTGGGATAGTGATTTCTTCCAGAGCCGTACAACCTTTGAATGCATTGTCGGCAATGGATGTAACTGTAGAAGGAAGAGTTACTTTCTTCAAATACTTATGCTCCTTGAAACCAGCAACTGTAGTCATGCTGGATGGAATCTCAACCTCTGTCACATTGCTGAAATACTTAAAGAAACCACCGTAAGTACTACTACTTGCAGGAATTGTTACCTTGCCGTCAGCTGGTCGCTCTCCGTTTATCAACAATGTCTTTGCTTCCTTACCTGTTCCAAGCAAAGTACCTACATCGTTAGACAATGAAGGTGCAAGGCCATCCTTATTACTCATGAAACCAGACAGGCTGGTTACATTGATTGTCTCCAATGCCGAACAGCCAACAAATGGATAATTATTTTTATCATTATCTCTTGTAAGAAGGAATTTAACACCCGAACCGAGATTCACTCTTGCAAGGCTTCTACAATACCAGAATGCTTCGCCATCTATGCTACAATCGCCTTTGAAAGTCACCTCTGTCAAATACGTATGTTTCTTGAAGCCAGAAACTGTAGTCATGTTTTCTGGAATCACTACTTTCGTCACATTGCTGAAATACTTCAAGCAGCCGTTGTAGGTTACATCTTCAGGAATAGTTACCTCATCTTGTTCAACTCCATTGATCTGCAATGTCATCTCTTCAGAGAATAGTGGATTTATCAAAGTACCATATGAAATCAGATCAGAACCCATAAGGTCCTCTCTTGGTATCTTCATGAAAGCTTTAAGGTCAGTCACATTGATGGTCTTCAATGCAGAGCAACGATAGAATGGATAATAACGAATATTACATTCACTAGTTCCAATCACAGACCTTTCTATTGTAAAGTCAAAAACAGTTACACCCGAACCTATGTTCACTTTCTCAAGCTTATTACAATCCTTGAATGCATATACACCTATTTCGCCACCACCATTGAGAGTTGCATCTGTCAGACCTGTACACCCTTCGAATGCAGATTCGCCTACTGATGTAACGCTTGATGGGATAGTGATTGCTTCCAGAGCCGTACAACCTTTGAATGCATATTTGCCTACTGATTCCACATTTTCTGGTATCGTGGTTGATGTCAAAGCTATACAACCTTCAAATGCAGATTCGCTTATTGATGTCAAACTCGTTGGCATTGTGACAGAAACAAGAGCCGTACAACCTTTGAATGCATCTTCGCTTATTGATGTCACAGTTGAAGGAATAGTTACCTTTTCCAAGTATGGATTGTTTTCGAAATTCTTATTATAAAGCACTGTTGTACCGCTT
Organism: Bacteroidaceae bacterium; assembly: GCA_024398435.1. GTDB lineage: Bacteria > Bacteroidota > Bacteroidia > Bacteroidales > Bacteroidaceae > Colivivens. The sequence continues at coordinate 195,633 of JAKSJD010000005.1, forward strand.
TCAAACTCGATTTCCGTCACATTGCTGAAATACTTTAGACAGCTATTGTAACTAGAAGAAGAGATTGTAACCTTACCGCCTGCTGGTGCTGTTCCATTTATCAGCAAAGTCTTTGCTTCATTGCCTGTTCCAAGCAAAGTACCTACATCGTTAGCCGATGAAGGTGCAAAGCCTTTTTTCGAGAACATATTCAGATTGGGTACGTTGATTATTTCCAATGCCGAACAACCTTTAAATGGATAATGTCTTTCATAATCACCATCTTCTGCATAACTGAATGTTATATCAAGCGAACCGAAGTTAATCCTTTCAAGGCTTGAACAATTCTGGAATGCATATTTACCTATTGTTCTTACACTCGCTGGTATTGTGATGCTTGTCAGCCTAGAACAACCCCAAAATGCATATTCGCCAATTGATGTCACAGTTGATGGTATTGTGATGCTTGTCGGACTAGAACAAGTCCAAAATGCATATTTGCCGATATTTGTGATGCCTTCCCCAATGATGATTGATTCAATTTGATTACTTTGGCTAAGCCAAGGAGCAACGTTGGGATATAATGAATAATCTGGCATAGCACCAGTGCCAAGAATATATAATGTGTTGCCGATTACAGTCCAATATGTAGATGAAGTTGATATCTGCTTAGTTATTATCAGATTGCCTGAATTGTTGAGCACATAAGTTCCATCATTCAGCACCCAATATGATAAACCATCAAGTGGATGTGCTTCTTCAAATGCGAATGTAGTGCTAGTATTAAGGTATTTGCAGTTTCCGTCTGTACTATACTTCTGACCACCTATAGGATAGTGAATCGTCAGGTTGCATAATTCAAATGGGTAATATTGCATCCACATTGAACCTTTATATAAATTAAAAGTAGGACATTCACTGCCTTTGAAAATAACATCTTTTAGGTTTGTGTAATTATAGAAAGCGCAATTACCAATGGTCGTTACTCCTTCTCCGATTATTACACACTTAATATTGTCTTTTTGGCTATTCCACGGACCAGTGGCTGATGTTGTATAATCTGCCATTGCACCAGTACCGCTGATGGTAAGGATACCTGTTGAAGAGTCGAACGACCAAGTTAGATTGTCGCCATTTGCACCACAATTACCCGTAACTGTCTGAGCTACAGCGAGTTGGCTACCCCCCCCTATAAACAAAAGGGTAAGAAGCAGAATAAGATTTAGTCTAATACTTTTCATTTTGTTAAGTTTTTATTTTGTTAATTTATCTAGTTTTAAGTTAATTTAGTAATCTATCACGCTTCACTATCATCACAACTTTCCGGCAATGCTTCCGTACAGTCAGCAGGGGGAAGATAGTCAGTTGCTTTCTCCGGAGATATTATGGAGTGTCCTAATTGTTCTTCCAGATTCAGCCGAGCTGCTTCGGCTGCCTTACCACCTGCATTTGCAAGTTTTGCACTTGCATCGTAGCCTTGGGGTTGTTTTTCTTTATGGAGTTCTACAGTGGCTGATTCAGCAAAGAGATTCAGAGCAAGTTCTAGATTTGTCATATTATCGCGAAGACTCTCTTTTTTCAATCCCTTAAACTGCTTGTATTGTCTTGTAGTCTTTCCGCTCCATGCACGAGTGATGATGTCGGTAAGCGATGCATATTGCTGACCTTCCTTCACTCCTGCCTTATCCCACTCATCCGTCAACTCCTTTCTCACCTCGATGGACTTAATGCGGCGCTTTATCCAGTTGTCGGAATACCCCAATCGTTTGTAGTCGGCTATGGCTTGGTCGATACTGCGTTCAGGGTCTTGCATCTGATTGAGGCGTTCCGCCGCCACTTGTGCCATCCATTGCTTGAACGGTTCTGCTTTAGGAGAAGGGATGGACTGTATGATGCGGAAAACTCCTTCCATATCTGCAGCCTGCGTTTTGTATCGTTTCCCATCTGATGCAGTCATTGGAGTTAGGGTACAAATTGTACCCCACCTGGAATTAAGTTCTGCATCGCGAGAGCGCATCTTCTTAATGTATTGCTTTGGATCTGCACTATCGGTCAAAACTTCAACAATATCAACAACGGAGAAGAACCATTCTTCCTTCTCTTCGTCCCAAACACTGCGGACTCTCTTTTCCTCAAAGAGTTGTATTTGTTCTTGTTGGCCCATATTCATGCAAGTTTCTCTACACTTTCCCAAAATAATACTTTGACCTACAAAGTTACAAAAAAAAGCATAAACGACCAAATAAAATTTTAATTATTTTTAAGAAATCAGCAAAATAGTGTCCGTTACATTACAATATGTAAGCAACTGCTTTACAAAATGTCACATTTTTGAAACTTCATTACTTTTTCAAGTTATTAGTTATTGGATACCAGATAGCAGTTATTCTTTTTAGAAAATAAACCATAA
>JAKSJD010000006.1 GCA_024398435.1 Bacteroidaceae bacterium
TAACATTTGATGTAAAAGACACAACTGAACAATGGTATTATACTAAACAAAGGATTAAACCACAACTGTAGTCAGAGAAAAAACATCAACCACTTTATTTTGATATTCATTATGAAAACAAAGTTATTTATCGTATTATGCCTTATGGCATTCATCTTTATCGGTTGTGATAAGGATGATGAGAAGGTACTGCCAGAAGAGCAGGAACAAGAGCAAAAGCAGGATGATGAAGAAGAAATGCAACACAACGGTGCATATGTATTGAAGTTTCAAGTATTGACAAGTGAAAACAAGGATTATTTTAGTATTACAGATGTACCTGAAGGTTATTATTGGACACCTGCAGATAGTTTTTATGTACAATGCCTTGACAAAAAGTCCGTTGTATATCATGATATGAATAGTTTTGCTAAAATTGACGGCAACACTATCATTTCCGGCGATGCAAGATATGTCTTTCCTGACGAGAACGGTTGGATGCGCCCTACAAGAATTACAGGAGAATGGCTTAACACAGTAAACTACATGAAGAACCAAGACAGAGACAAGGATACAACAAATATTTGGAGTGGTCTTTCTTACTACGCGTATGAGGGAGGTTCACACTTCGTCTTGGGTATGCTCAATCCTGACAGTCTTATCGGAAAAGCTATTACTGTCGAAATTAAAAACTCAAATGGCAACCAATGGGGTTACGTCGGTGGATTTATTTTCGAGCGTTTCACTTATAAGCCACACAGCAACAATCTCGATTCTGTATATATCAGCGATTATCCATATGGATTCAAAGTAAATACTCATCAAATACACGGTCACCAAGTTAACGACATGCTTACTATACGATTGAATCTTTATAAACCATATGTCGATCCAGAGTGGTGGGATTAATATCACACAAGAAACATAGCCAATCAACACACCAATACTCTAAAACCTTTCGGCAACCAAAGCCGGAAGGTTTTTGCTTTGAATCAAGCAAAGAAGGCCGAAAATATGTTTATGTATGTTAAATCAAGGGCGAAGGAAACAAGTTTTGGGGCTTTTCCTTTGCCAATTCATAAATTATAAGTATTTTTGCAAAGAAATAGAATCAACCAAAATATCAACGACTAACAAAAAAACTTATACAGATATGAAGAAATTTATCGCTTTAGCACTTACTGCTATTATCGCCCTTTCGTTTGCAGCTTGCAGCGACGACGACGATTACATTCCAGTTGACCCTACTTATGAGTCATTGATTCTCTCGCCTACTCAGGTGATGGCTGGCGACACCGTCTATGCAAAGGTACCTTTCAAGGACAAGGGAAAGTATTGGTACTACTACAACGACAATACTGGCTACATCATTTCAGGTCCAGAACTCTATCGATTCACAAAGCTCGTCATTCCTGGAAGCGATGAACCAAACTTCACAATCGTTGCTCCTGAGAATCCTGGTATTTATACAGTCAAGTTCAACGCCCACGTTTCCCACTATGCAGGAAAAGGCACACTCTATGGCGAGAGCAACACGGTAGAAGCCACATTCGAGGTGATTGCCCCTGAAGAAGAGGAAGAATAGACTCATTATTATATATAAAATATTAACCAATAATCAAAATCAATACCACAATCATCATGAAACGACTACTCACAGCCGCTGCACTTCTCGTTGCATCCATTGGAACAGTTTCGATGAAAGCAGCCAATCCCGACTCTGTCTATATCTTCACTTATGGAGTCGGCAACGGAATCCGCATTGCCTATAGTATAGACAAGACAACATGGATGCCAATCGGTCAGAACCAAGCATTCGTATCGAGCGATTACGGAACTTGGGGAGCACAAAAGAAGATGTATAGCCCAAGTGTCATCAAGGATGGTGATATGTGGTATGCAGTGTTCCAGGTAAACGACAACTCGCCACAGTTTGCAACCACCAACACACGCAAACTCTCTGTCTGGAAACCACAGGATTATCCTTATGTTTCCACACCAAACGTCATACGACCTGCCTTATCGAAGAAAGGCGGACAATTCGTTGTAACCTACAAGACAAAGGACGGCAAGACCTATCAAGTGGAAAGCAACGACTTCAAGAAATGGACTGATGCCCACGAAGTGGCTGAATACAAGTCGAACGACGTACAAGCCATAGTCAACGGAACCACACAAACCGGACAAATCACCACTGCCCCTTGGCCGCTTGTTGAATCTCTCATCAATTATGCCGATGCCACTACCCTTCGCAATCGCCAGAACGATGAGAATATGGGACAAGACGAAACACGCTTCCGCAACCTTAAACCAGTGGAAGCTTCCCTTTCACTCAACTACGACAAGGCCAAAGCCATAAGTCCCGACCTCATCGGTATCTTCTTTGAAGACATCAACTATGCTGCCGATGGAGGACTTTATGCAGAGATGATTCAAAACAGAGACTTCGAGCTGAACAAACTCGACCGAGGCGAATGGAATGCACAATCATTCTGGCAACTCGTTGGTGATGGTACAGAATGGACCATCTCTACCGACAATCCAATCCATAAGAACAACTCCCACTACACGGTTCTTTCCACTTCCCACCCAGGAGCATCACTCCAAAACAATGGATTTGATGGCATCCTGATGAAGAAAGGCGAGAAATACAACCTTTCTCTCTTCCTCAAGAAGGCAGAAGGACAAGGAAAGGTCCGCGTAAAGATTCTCGACGGAAACACAACAATAGCTGAAGCTACATTCACAGGAGGCAACGAATGGAAGCAATATTCGGCAGTTCTCACAGCCAAAGCAAATTGCGAGAAAGGCCGTATATCCATCGAACCTCTTGCAGCCGGACGACTCTCTATCGACTTCGTCAGTCTCTTCCCTCAAAACACATTCAAGGGACACAAAAACGGACTTCGAGCTGATGTTGCTCAATGTCTGGCCGACCTTCATCCACGATTCGTCCGCTTCCCTGGTGGTTGTGTAAGTCATGGTAACGGTCTCGACAACATGTATCGCTGGATTTATACAGTCGGACCACTTTGGGAACGCAAGCAAATATCCAACATCTGGAACTATCATCAGTCGTTCGGTCTTGGATTCTTCGAGTATTTCCAGTTCTGCGAAGATATAGGAGCCGAACCACTACCAGTACTTCCAGCCGGTGTTTGTTGTCAAAACTCAAGCCGAAACGGAAACGGTCAGCAAGGTGGTCTTGCGTTTGCCGGCGACAAAGTTAAGGTTCATCACGATGAAGACCTCCCCACTATGGAGGAATATCTTCAGGAACTCCTCAACCTCATCGAATGGGCAAATGGCGATCCAAAGACATCGAAATGGGCAAAGATGCGTGCCGATGCAGGTCATCCAAAGCCTTTCAACCTCAAATACCTCGGTATCGGCAATGAAGACCTCATATCAGATGTGTTCACAGAGCGATTCAGCTTCCTCAACAAAGGCATAAAGGCAAAGTATCCAAACATTCAAGTAGTGGGAACTGTCGGACCTTTCTTCAATGGAAGCGACTATGAATATGGTTGGGAACTTGCAAAGCAAGAGAATATCGATATCGTCGACGAGCACTATTATGTCAATCCTGGATGGTATATCCACAATCAGAACTATTACGACAACTATGACCGCAATGGCACAAAAGTGTATCTCGGAGAATGGGCAAGCAAGAACAATCGTGTAGAGAATGCACTTTGTGAAGCTCTTCATCTCATCAATCTCGAACGCAATGCCGATGTTGTCGTGATGTCGTCCTATGCCCCACTCCTCTGCAAGGACGGACATTCCAACTGGAATCCTGATTTGATATACTACAACAACACATCAATCAATCCTGCTCCAAGCTACTATACTCAGAAGCTCTTCGGATGCAACAATGGTGTGGAATACATTCCTGGCAATCTCAGTGTACGAGGCAATGAGGATGTTCGCCTGAGAGTCAACTCATCTGTGGTTAAGGCAGAGAATGGCGACCTTATCGTCAAACTCGTAAACCTTCTTCCTGCAGAAGTGAACATGAAATTGTCGCTTGGCAATCTTGCCAACTTCGACAAGTCGGCTACCCTATCCGTTCTGACCGGAAAGCCAAATGACAGACAGGCAGAACCAAAGGAAAGCAAACTCAATGTAAGCGAGGAGATGACATACGAAATGCCTGCTTATAGCTTGAGCGTCATTCGCATTCCTGCTACATCTGCGAAGAAATAGAAATGGACATATCCAACTATACATCAACACTCATTCACCCTCTCACCGCAGAGGGTGAATGTGTATTGCCACAGCAGTTCACCTATCCTTTCGAATATACTCCCCACCCTCTTTCCGTTGCTGCATGTGAGGAATTGAAGGCATATATATCCACTCGTGAGGATTGGAAGGAAGAAGTGTCGAGAGGCAAGATGTTTGGTGTTTTAGTTGTAACAAGTAAAAGCCCCCTTCCTGTTCCCCCAAGGGGGAATGATGAGCAATCGTCAACCATAAACCGTGAATCGTTAACCGATAACCGTGAACCGTTAACCGATAACCGTAAACCTTCTTACCTTATTGCTTTTTCGGGACTTCTCGACGGTAAGAACTTCCACGAAGGATTCGTTCCACCCGTATTCGACCTTCAGCAAGATGATGAATATTTCCAAAAGGAAGATGCAGAAATAAGTAAAATGCCTGATGGTAAGGAAAAGAGTGAACGCTCGCGCCAATTGCAGATGTGGCTCTTCAAGCAATTCGTATTCCTCAACGCCAAGGGAGAAGAGAAAGACCTTTGTGAGATATTCGATGCCGAAACATGTCGCATTCCACCATCAGGAGCAGGTGAATGTTGTGCTCCAAAACTACTGCAATATGCCTATATTCACAATCTGCAACCAATATGTATGGCAGAGTTCTGGCTCGGACAATCACCAAAGGGTGAAATAAGATATGAAGGCGAATACTATCCTGCATGTCATGCCAAATGCAAGCCAATACTGAAACACATGCTCGTTGGACTGGATGTGGAAGAAAACCCACTTCTGCCAATGCTTCGCGCAACAGCCGAACGGATGCGAATCATATATGATGACGATTGGATTGTTGCTGTCGACAAACCTTCAGGCATGTTGGCCGTAAAAGGAAATCTCGATGTTCCGAGTGTGGAAGAAAAGATACAGGAAATCTATCCCGAAATAAGTGGGCCACTCATAGTTCATCGTCTCGACATGGACACATCCGGCGTTATGCTTATTGCAAAGAATAAGGAAATACACAAAGCCCTTCAAATACAATTCTACAAACACGAAATCCGCAAACGATATATTGCCATTCTCGACGGAATCGTTAAAAGCGATAAAGGAGAAATCATCCTTCCGTTGTCTCCCGACCGCAACAACCGTCCTCGACAGATGGTAAACTATGAGCATGGAAAGGAATCTATCACACATTATGAAGTGATAAGTCGGACTGACGCTACCACTCGCATTGCCTTCTATCCTCTCACTGGTCGCACTCATCAACTTCGTGTACATGCAGCCCATACAAACGGACTCGGCTGCCCTATCATTGGAGATAGGTTGTACGGTAAGAGCCCCCTTCCTGTTCCCCCGTTAACCGATAACCGTGAACCGTTAACCGTGAACTGTGAACCATCTTTCCCCCTTGGGGGAATAAGAAGGGGGCTAGATAACCGTCTGCATCTACATGCAGAATCAATTGATTTCATTCATCCTATAACAGGCAAAAAACTCCACCTTGAAGTCAAGGCAGAGTTTTAAGCTATTCGTTTGTATTTTAATTTAGTTTCTATTGATTAAGCAAAGCACTGTATCTACTTATATACTTACCGATAATGTCAAACTCAAGATTTACACGAGTACCAACCTTAATGTTGTGGAAATTGGTATTATCGAATGTATAAGGAATGATACACACTTGGAATGATTCCTTTGTTGGATTACAAACTGTAAGACTTACTCCATTAACTGTTACCGAGCCCTTATCAACCGTCATATAGCCTCGCTTTGCCATCTCTGGGTCGAATGGATAATGGAATGTAAACACCCAACTGCCTTCGGCATCCTCTACAGATACACATTCAGCTGTTTGGTCAACATGCCCTTGAACGATATGACCATCAAGACGACCATTCATCATCATCGAACGCTCTACATTCACCTCATCTCCGACCTGAAGCAGTCCGAGATTTGAACGGTCGAGAGTTTCCTTCATTGCCGTAACAGTATAATGTCCGTTCTCAATCTTAACAACTGTAAGACACACACCATTATGAGCAACACTTTGGTCAATCTTCAACTCATCAACAAAAGAGCATTCAAGGGTGAAATGAACGTTCTCTCTATCTTTCTCTATGCCAACTACCTTGGCACATTCTTCTACTATACCTGAAAACACGTGATAATTTACTATTTACTGATTACTATTACAATTTCTTTGCAAAGATACAAAAAATGCAGAAACTTTAGTTCGACGAAGTAATATTTTTCACTTTCTGCCCTCCAAAATAATGCAAAACTGAGTCAATGCAGGATGCAGGATGCATGATTTTTTTTAATAATTCTCAATTCTACATTCTACATTCTACATTTTTTTGTATCTTTCTTACGCAAGATAGGCTGCATCTCGGAAATAAAAATAAAAAAAAGAACTTTTTATTTTGTATTTCACTCGATTTGCACTATCTTTGCAAAAACTTATTAGACTATGGCTATGACAAAAGAAGATCAAGAGCGAATACTTAATTTGGTAAAGAGCGAAGTGGCTCCTGCCGTTGGTTGTACCGAACCAATCGCTGTTGCATTGTGTGTAAGCAAAGCTACAGAAAAACTCGGAACCATACCAGAAAAGATTGACATCCTGTTAAGTGCGAATATTCTGAAGAACGCAATGGGTGTCGGAATCCCTCACACAGACATGATTGGCCTGCCAATTGCCGTTGCTCTCGGTGCCATAGCAGGAAAGTCGGTTTATGAATTGGAAGTATTGAAAGACGTAACAGATGATGATGTGGCTCAAGCCAAAGAATATATCAAATCTGACCATATCAGCATCAAACTCAAGAACGACATAACAGAAAAACTATATATAGAAACACTCGTAACCAATAAGGAAGGCCACACAGCCAAAGCAATCATCTGCGGAGGTCACACACGTTTTGTTGCCGATGACTTTGACGCAACTGCCTGCAACAATGATAGCGATACAGACGACGACAGTTGGCTTTCTTTGAAAAAGGTTTACGACTTCGCCACAACAATGCCATTGGAAGCAATAAGTTTCATAAATGAAGCTCGTACATTGAACGAAAATGCAGCCAATGAAGCACTAAAGGGTAAGTATGGTCATGAATTAGGAAAGACACTCTCCCGCCCATTGGGCAAAGGCATTATGGGCGACAGCATATTTTCACACATCATATCTGCTACAGCATGTGCCTGCGACGCTCGTATGGCCGGTGCAATGATTCCCGTGATGAGCAATAGCGGAAGTGGAAACCAAGGTATTTGTGCAACGATTCCTGTCGTTAAGTTTGCTGAAGAAAACCACAATACGGAAGAAGAACTGACTCGCGCATTGATGCTCAGCCACCTTACTGCTATCTACATCAAGCAAAGTCTCGGAAAATTGTCGGCTCTGTGTGGATGTGTGGTAGCATCAACAGGAAGCAGTGTCGGCATCACATACTTGATGGGTGGCGACTATAATAAGATTTGCTCTGCCGTCAAGAACATGATTGCCAATCTCTCTGGTATGATTTGCGATGGGGCAAAACCTAGTTGTACACTTAAATTGGCAAGTGGAGTATCTACAGCAGTTCTTTCAGCAATTCTTGCAACTAACGGAGAATGTGTTTCGAGTGTTGAGGGAATTATCGACAATGATGTTGACAAGAGCATTCATAATCTCACAAAGATCGGTAAATATGCGATGGACGAAACCGATCGTAAGGTGTTGGAGATTATGACCACTAAATGCTAATGACAACCTATAGTAAAGATTCGTATACTTTCAAATACTCTTTTGCTACCTTGATATAATCATGGTGGCGACGGACATACTGGATGCTGTCATGCTTCAGTTGAGGGATTTGTTCGGGATGTTCGGCAAGAGCCTTCATCTTCTGATAGCAATCATCCTCATTTGGCAACACATTGATGATTGGCCGCAATTCGTGCTCGCCAAGAATTTCATAGTTTTCCTCTTCCCCTCCTCCAACTACTATCAATCCCTGCGACATTGCCTGAAGAGCATTCATTGCTGGTGTATAGCTATACAACTGGTCGAGAATCACGTCGCTCGAGTTCATCATCTGCCTATATTCCTCAAATGGAACTGATTCAGCAACAACGACCTTACACTTATCAGGCATCTCGGCTTCCACTCTCCTCAAGGCCTTCAGCATGATATCCGTTCCCTTATATTCAGAACGCCCCTTTTGAATGCCCACGAAGAAACAAACAAAGCCCCCTTCCTGTTCCCCCAAGGGGGAATGATGGAATAACCTTTTTGCGTTTTCGTCTTCGTTTTCGTTGAATCCTCTAATCTGTAATCTGATAGGCAGAGGTATGAATGTTGTCTTATCAGGGAAATAAGGTCGGTAGCAACAATCATATTCATATAGAGCAGTAACAATTGCATCGCAATCATTTGCTATATATTGATTGATTTCCGTCTTTTCACCGTCGAGCCAATCACGGATGAACTCTTGATTAAATGGTTCTTCTGTTCGTTGGCGATTTCCTATGTTGAAATCAGAATATCGGAATGTGGTGCAGTCCATGCATGTCTTCACCCAATAATGATCCATACCGAAGGCCCCAAGAACAATTCTCTTATTGTGTCGACGAAGATACTTATAGAATGGTTTTATCTTGTCAGCCTTCAAATCAAGGAATATCGGATTAATCAATTGCACGACATCATAGCCCTTCATACGAGGCAAGAGACGAAGAATACGGAAGAAATACTTGATAGTGTCAAGTTTGCCACGCGACTGGCGTGAAAGGTCAATGTCACGATGATAGTTTTTCCAACCATCGCCATCACTGATGACACAAACTTCATGTCCGAGACTTCTCAAGCCTTCGGCCAATGTCCAATGCACGTTACTATATTCCCCTAATAAGAGTATCTTCATTGTTATTAAGAGCCCCCTTCGGTTCCCACAAGGGGGAATGATGGGGATTATTCTATTTGTTGACTCCCAAAAAGTCGCCCCTATGGGGGAGATTTAGAGGGGGCTTGTTTCAAAATATATTCTGATTGATACAATCAACCACTTGATTCACTTCTTCGTCGGTCATAACAGGAGAAATAGGAAGACTCAATTCCTCCTCTGCCCAATTATCGGAAACAGGCAAATGAAGTGTAGCATATTCCTTATATGCTTCTTGACGATGAACTGGAATAGGATAATGTATGAGAGTCTCTATCCCGTTCTCTGCCAATATTTCACGAAGGCGGTCACGGTTTCTGCATTTAATGGCATATACATGATATACATGACTATTGTTGCCAACAAATGGAAGAATCTGCACTGCAGGATGACATATATGAGTGGAGTAATAGTGAGCTATCTCAAGTCGACGGGCATTGTCTTTATCCAATCTAGGGAGCTTTACACGAAGAATGGCTGCCTGAACCTCATCCATACGACTGTTGAAGCCCTGATACTCATGTACATATTTTTGTTGCTGACCATAATTTGCAAGCATTCTCACATAATCTGCCAATTCTTTGTTGTTGGTCGTGACAGCACCTCCATCACCCATACATCCAAGATTCTTTCCTGGGTAGAAACTGAAAGCAGCTGCTTCGGAATTATTACCTGCTCGCTTGCCAAACAAAGAAGTAAGTTCGAGACCGACAGAGGAATTATAAATAGCTCCATGAGCCTGGCATGCATCTTCAAGAACAAGTAAACCGTGTGAACGAGCTATCTTATTGATAGCATCCATGTTACACATCTGGCCATAAAGATGAACAGGTATGATAGCCTTGGTGCGATACGTTACACACCTTTCAATCAAAGCCTCATCAATTGTAGGATTGTCGATATGAGGGTCGCATAATATTGGTTTAAGTCCTACACGTGATATTGCAAGAACGGTAGCAATGAATGTGTTTGCAGGAACAATAACCTCATCACCTGCAGTCCAACCATACATTTGCTTCCATGCCTCCAATATCAATGTGATGGCATCAAGACCATTACCTGTGGCAATACAATACTTCGTGCCTACATATTCGGCAAACTCATTTTCAAATGCTGACGTTTCATCTCCCTTGAGATACCAACCAGAATTCAATACCTTATTGGCCGACTTAAACAAGTCGTCACCAAATGATTTGTTGATTCGTTTTAGGTCCAGATACTTAATTGCCATATTATGCTTAATTTACTGTGTTCTGCTATTTTCTATTCATTAATCAAGAACTTGCCCTCAGGTGTGATTCCTTCTGCAGAGATAAACAACTGAGTGGCTGATGAGTTGTTATAGAACTCAACCTTTGCATGTCCCTTCGAATCGGTCTTCACATTTGCATCCCAGAAGATTGTGCGGCGGAAGTCTTCCATTGGAGGAACAATACTATAATCTTCCATTTCAAACTTTGTTGGTTTATTATAACCATAAAAATGGGACTTGCGCAAACCCTTTTCCTTGAAATAGAACAAAGGATGCGTATATACGAATGCAATGACAGGATTCATGCCGTAGATATTATCGGAATTGATGTATCGAATAAGAGTTGATGTATTTTCAGTAAAGAACACCGACTTTGCTTCATTGAGGAACTCTGGCTTTCGAATTACATCAGTCAGGTTGTTACAATCCGCAACGTGGAGTTTTGTATTGAAACTATATGGAAGATGAGTAATCGTACAGAAGGTATTGTTTACAATCCAAATGATAGGACGGTTGTTATACGAAAGACCATCATTATAGAGTGTCAGGAAGTGGTCGGAGCCATTGCTGCCGCCGCTTTCTTCATCATCACTCGACTGACTTTCGCCAATCCTCACTTTGACAACATCTCCAACTCCATCCCCAGGATCTGGATTGCCATCTATTAAGCTATTCTTTGAAATGAGCCACTCATCAAACGAAGGCATCAATTCCCCCTTGTCATTAATTTCATCTGCATAAGGGTCGCAATCATAATAAACAGCCGCTAATCGTTGAGCCTCATCCTCATCAAACCAAGTGACACGCAACTCTCCAAGAATGCGTCGGGTACGAACCTTTACCGTAGGCAACACATGCACTTTCTTCGTGATGGAAACCCATTCTTCATCTTCTGCATCAGAATTGTTTTCCTTGAAGAATTTAGCCTCAGGAACTGGTATTGTTTCCGTTTCGTAAGGAGAAAGCACACGCTTGTCGGGTGAGAAATTACGGTCGATTGTCACTATATAGTTTTCTGCCTCACCATCTTTCTCTGATTTAATCTGCAAAGCCCAATCATTAAATATATCAGTAATGGCAAACGAATAGCGTCCGAGACTATCGGTCTTGGCCTCCCCTTTTAGGCTTTCACCACTTCTATTAAAGAGATAAGCGCGCAAGTCAACACCGGCAACATCTTTTTTCTTACTTCTATGCTTCAACTGACCATATAGATAGAGACCATCTTCTGCAGGTTCTACCTTATCAAGAACTCTTTGGCCCGACATCACACTCCAATCGTATCGTCTCCATCCCTGTACCATCATCAACAAGTCGGCAGCTTTTCTATGTTCCTTATCATCCGATTCGAAATAGTAGTCAGGATTTTCTATATATCCTCTGACATCACTTGCAAGCAACATCCATGTCTTTGCATTGCCCACTTTTCCACCAGTCATGGTAGCTGCATCCATTGCGGAGAATGATATAGACGAATTTGGTTGAGCATTGATATCAAGCGAAACCTTACCACAAGGAGTAAGTTGGGAAGTATTAGTACTTACAATGATAGAATCTCCCTCATTTGCAAAAGGACATATAAAGAATAAGCGTTCAGACTGAATATGTCCGTCAGAATCAAACACAGTCAGTTGGTTGACACCCTCTGGCAATGAATATCTGCTGAAACGCTTTACCATATTAGCTTTGGCAGTCATTGTGTCACACTCAACAATCTCCCCTCCATGAATAATGACATATCCAAGCATTCTGCCTTGCATACCGATTGATGCCGACATTGAAGCAGTAACAATATCTTCATCCTGTGTGTCAAGGGTCAAAGAAATACCTTCTGCTTTTGCTTCAGGCAACTGTACTTCACGTTGCTTGCCATTGGCTGCAGTAAGACTTACATACTTTATCTTTCCATCTGGTACTATCTCGAATATTCCTCTACCCGATTCATCTGTCGAAACACTGCCAATCACTTGCTTTGCATCATCAAGAAGTTTTCCTTCAGTCTTCAAATGTCGACCTTCATTATCGGATACATTAATTGCCACCCTACTTTTTAGTCCTTTGACCAAATCACCACCTTCGGGGAACAACCCCACAGATATCTGTCCCGAACCTCTTCCTACTGTCTGAGAATCTTCTGCTTTGTTGGTACTTGCTCCAGTTGCCAAATCTCCGGAAGCAACTCTTTCGTCAGGCAAACGATGTCGGAAACTTATCTTATCAATAGTCATGTGAGAATAGTCGCCTTCAGTCTTTGGACGGTCGAATATCGGAAAAACACGAGAGAAGATAGCATCAGTTCCCCAATTGGTCATATATCGAGTGAATGCCCTGACCTCAAAGAAGCCTGATGCACCCATAATACTATCAAGCAGGATATCGCCTTCGGCCATTCCGTTCTCCACTTTCAACGTACGTTTTTCGATAACGTCACCTGAAGGATTCACTAATTCAACATAAAGAACCTTACTGATATCTGATGGCTTGCCATTATCAGTACGAGTCAGATATGCCATGAATCTTATAGTCTCGCCCTTGAAATAACCAGTATTGTCGAAATGCAAGTACACCTTTTCATGCGGAGCATACATATTAAACTGCATTGCCTTACTAATATAGTTGAGTATGCCGTTCACATGACTATCCGCATCTGTTTGTCCGAATGCCTGTGGCAACCCCATCAGCATCAGGATTACAATGCCAACGATACGCTTAATCTGAGATTTATTCATTCTATTCATATTATCCTAAAAATCTATTCACCTTCGTTATTTGGTGGTAAAACATTCTTTCTTTTCTCTTCCTTTGCACCAAGTGCAGTAAGTTGTCGAGCTGCAACAATTATGCTTTGACCGGATTCAGCCGTTGTGGTCTGGACATCTCTGTACGAATCCTGCAACTTATCAATAACATCCCCAACCTTTTTGAAGCGGTCGGCAAAGAGTTTTACTCGCTGAACAATTATATCGGCATACTTCACCATCTGCTCCTGATTGCGGGTTTGTTCCACGATTGTCCAACTTTCCTTTGTCAGTCGGAGTACGGCATAAAGGTTTTGGCTGCCTGTAATGAACACACCTTTATTAAATGCATATCGCCACAAACCAGTATCAGTCATAAGAGCCAACTGAAGTGCGGCCTCACTATACATATACATCAGCACATAGTTGAGGCTTTTCCTACCCTTGGCGATATATGAAGAATAGTTCTTTCGCGAGAGTTCGTCAACATGCTTTCTCACACTTATCACATGAGCATCAAGTGCTGCTTTCTTTTCTTCCGGTGTTGTAGCGGTCTGATAGTCCTGGAATGATTTGAGCGACATCTTTGAATCGATGATTGCATCGCGATTGTCAGTAAAGTGAAGAATCACATCTGGTTGGAGTCGACTGCCTTCATCCGTTGTTACAGTACGTCCTTCATTGTCGCGCATAGTCTGTTGAACATCGAAATGAATGCCTTGTTCGAGTTCCATTCCTTCAAGGAGTTCGGTAAGTTTCATTTCGCCAAAGTTGCCTTGGGTCTTGTTTTCGCTTGTAAGAGCCTTGGCAAGATTGTCGGCATGCATACCGATACTTTCGGATTGCTTCATAAGCATCTCTATCTGCTTCTCGAGCGAAGTGGCTTGGGCAATATTGGCTTCCTTGCCCTTCTCCACAGCTTCCTTCATCCGTTTTATCTCTTCCTGAAGCGGATTGAGTATTTGTCCTATCTGTTGTTGATTGGATTCCTTGAATTCCTGTTCGCGCTTTGCCAACATCTCGTTAGTGGCATTCTGCATCTGTTCGCGAACGAGGCTCATCTGCTTTTGAAGTTCCTGCTCACGATTTTGCTTTTCTTCTTGCAGACGGGTTTCGTATTGTTCCTTCAAACCTTGTATCTGTTCCTTATACTGACGCTCATTTGATTGGATTTGTTCTGCGTGAATATCGCGTTCGCGCTGCAGCAACTGGCGGATACTGTCTGCCTGACCGTCCTTTATAGCACAATCCTTTTCAAGGTCATCCGCCTTTTTGCGAATGTCCTGAAGCTTGCGATTGAGGATGAGATAAACGACAAATGCCACAATCAGCCCTACGACAAGTCCTATTATGAGTGAATATATTTCCATGTATGTCCTTTCTTTTGCTTTATGATGTCCTGAAGGTTTCCCTCGGCTACGATTTCTCCACCGTTGCGTCCGCCTTCCGGTCCGATATCGATAATATGGTCGGCTTGACAAATTACGTCAGTATTATGTTCGATAACGATAACCGTATTGCCCTTATCCACCAACTTTCGAAGCACACTCATCAAAGCCCTGATGTCTTCGCTATGCAGTCCTGTGGTCGGTTCGTCAAGGATATAAACGGTATTACCCGTATCTTTTCGACTGAGTTCGGTGGCGAGTTTCACGCGTTGGCTCTCGCCTCCCGACAATGTTGTTGATGGTTGTCCGAGCTTGATGTATCCAAGTCCAACCTCTTGTATTACCTTTATCTTATTAAGAATATTAGGTTGATTCTCAAAGAACTCAACAGCTTGGTTGATGGTCATATCGAGAACATCGGCTATTGACTTGCCCTTGAAACGTACTTCCAATGTTTCTCGGTTGTAACGCTTTCCGTGACAAACCTCACAAGGAGCGAGGACATCGGGAAGGAAGTTCATTGCAATGGTCTTGTATCCATTGCCTCCGCATGCTTCACACCGGCCTCCTTTCACATTGAAGGAGAATCGTCCAGGCTTATAGCCTCTGACTATTGCCTCAGGCAACTGCACAAACAAGTCGCGAATATCACTGAACACACCTGTATAGGTAGCTGGATTACTTCTCGGACTTCTGCCGATTGGCGACTGGTCGACCGTTACAACCTTATTGATTTGTTCGAGTCCTTCCACACTCTCGAATGGCAATGGATCCCGAAGTGAATGGTAGAGGCGTTGACTCAATATTGGTTGGAGGGTGTCGTTGATGAGTGTCGACTTGCCCGAACCACTGACTCCCGTGATACAAATCAGTTTGCGGAGCGGAATAGACAATGACACGTTCTTCAAGTTGTTGCCGGTACAGCCATTGAGTTTGATGGTTCCGTATTCCTTATCGTCTTTTGGTTGGGTAGCTTTTGCTATTTCCTTATTTGCCGATTCTGCCAAAGGAGTTCGGAGATACTTGGCAGTGAGTGTGTCGGCTTTCATGATTTCCTGAGGAGTTCCTTGGAACATCACTTCGCCACCCTTGCGACCTGCAAACGGTCCCATATCAATAATATAGTCGGCAGCAAGCATCATATCCCT
Organism: Bacteroidaceae bacterium; assembly: GCA_024398435.1. Taxonomy (GTDB): domain Bacteria; phylum Bacteroidota; class Bacteroidia; order Bacteroidales; family Bacteroidaceae; genus Colivivens. The sequence continues at coordinate 15,654 of JAKSJD010000006.1, forward strand.
ATCATGCTCAACGACAATGACTGTGTTGCCTTCGTCGCGAAGAGCCTTCAACGAATTGATGAGGCGTTCGTTGTCGCGTTGATGAAGTCCGATACTTGGTTCGTCGAGGATATAAAGCACATTCACGAGTTTGGCTCCAATCTGTGTGGCAAGTCGGATTCGTTGGCTTTCTCCTCCAGAAAGACTGACGGAACTTCGGTTGAGCGAAAGATAGTCGAGACCTACATCGAGGAGGAATTGCAGACGTGTACGGATTTCCTTAATGATTTCAGCGGCAATTGTCCTTTGCTTTTCGTTAAGTTTCTTTGGCAGTTCATCCATCCAATCGGCCAACTCCTGTATGTCCATGCACGAAAGTTGGTAGATATTCTTATCTGCTATTCTATAATGAAGGGCTTCGAGATTGAGGCGAGCTCCATGACATTCGGGGCATTCTGCCACACTGTCGAATGATTCTGCCCACTTTTGAGTGGCTGGAGTCGTCTCGGCTTCACGGAGTTGCTGAATGTATCGGGCAAGTCCTTCGTAATGTGTATAGAGGTCGTTTGTCTGATGAATCAATGATGCGGCCACTCGGATTCGTTCTGGCGAACCATAGATTATCTCGCCTATCACCTCTTCAGGCAATGAACCGACCGGTGTGTTTATATCGTATCCATGCGATTCGAGTAGGCCCACGATTTGCCAGAATATCATTGTATTGCGATATTTCCCAAGTGGTGCAAGGGCTCCTTCATAGATTGAGAGCGATGGGTCGGGAATGATTTTATCGCGGTCGATAAGGTTGATGTAGCCAAGTCCCTTACAACATGGACAGGCTCCTTGTGGCGAGTTGAACGAGAAATTGTTTGGTGCTGGGTCGTGATAGCTGAGACCTGTGGTTGGACACATGAACCGACGGCTATAATGGCGCACTTCCTGTGTGTCCTTGTCCAATATCATGATGAGGCCTTCGCCCATTCTCATTGCCACTCCGACGCTTTTCTTCAGTCGTTCAAGGTCTTTATCGGCCACGATGAGTTTGTCGACAACGACTTCGATATTATGGTTCTTGTAGCGGTCGACTCGCATATCTGGCTCGAGTTCCATCACTTCTCCATCGATGCGGACATTGAGGAATCCCTTCTTGCTGAGGCTTTCGAAGAGTTCGTGATAGTGGCCTTTACGACTTCTCACAACTGGTGCGAGCAAAAGGATTCGGCATCCGTTGTACTGATTTATGATGAGGTCGATGATTTGTTCTTCGGTGTAGCGCACCATCTTCTCGCCTGTCTCATAGCTATAGGCATCTGCTGCACGGGCAAAGAGCAGACGAAGGTAGTCGTAGACTTCGGTGACGGTACCAACAGTACTTCGAGGATTCTTGTTGGTTGTCTTTTGTTCGATGCTGATTACGGGGCTCAATCCGGTTATCTTATCTACTTCGGGACGCTGCATTCCTCCAAGGAAATTGCGGACATAAGCGGAAAAAGTCTCTATGTATCTTCGTTGTCCTTCAGCAAATATCGTATCGAAAGCAAGGCTCGACTTGCCTGAGCCGCTCAAACCTGTGATAACAGTAAGGCTTCCGCGAGGAATCACCACATCCACATTCTTCAGATTGTGTACCCTCGCGCCATAAACCTCGATGAGTTGTTTCTCCTTCTCCTGATTCTTCATTATCGCTGTCAAACTCCTGTTATTTGCGTTTTGTCCTATTTCCTATTTATTGATTAAGTTCGCGGAAGCCCTTCAACACGGTCACTGCCTTCTTGATGTCGTATTTGACTCCATCACTTCCAGTGGCTTGTAGATTGAGGTAATAGGTTCCGTCCTTCACGTATTCGCCATTTGATTGGCGGCCGTCCCAACCTTTGTCGACATTCGAGAGGTCGAAACTATAGACGCGCTGTCCCCAACGATTGAAGAACACTCCACTCATCTTCACGATTGACTGATAGGTAACCTTGAAAACGTCGTTGATATGATCGTTGTTTGGAGAGAAACCATCAGGGCAAGAGAGTTTCGACTCTGTGATTGTCACTTCGAATGGTTCGCACTCGTATTCGATTGTGTCGTTGTCGCTCGTGGTGAAGGTCACATACAACTTAATCTTATATGTTCCGTGTTTGGTCAAGGTGTAGCTTGTGTTTTCGTCGAAACGAGTGACGAGAGGACTCGATTCGCCTTGTTTCGAATCGTAAATCTTCCACTCACAAGCTGCCTTCCAACCGGTATAGTCGCTCAAATGGGCCTCAAGCGTAATATCGAGTGGCGCCTGAACCGACTGTTCTTCGCCTGGATTCATCACTACATCATCCTGCGCATCCTTCGAGAAGAATGTGAGGGTTGGTTCTGCTGTCTGTGCATTCATTGCTCCCGAAACCATCATGAGAGCCACTGCTATATTGAATATTCTTTTCATATCTACTGTTTTGTTAAATTTGTACAAAGTACAATCTGATTGTTTTCTTTTGATTCTTCAACTTGCAAAGATAGTAAAAATTTCCACAGCCACTACTCTTCTCACCCCATTTTTTTACTTTTCAATCAAATAAGACGTACATTCACTGTTGTTTTGCTGATTTCGGCAATGATTGAAGGATTGATTTAAAAAATCAAAACTGCAGGAAACATTTTATTCCGAAGCCTTAAACATTTTATCAAACTTCAAGCAGAATAAATCGTACCATACCCTAAGTACAATCGTACCAAACGTTGAGTACAATCGTACCAAACGTTGAGTACAATCGTACTAAACGTTAAGTACGATTTTCTACTCAATAAAAACTGACAAATATCCAAGGCTACGAGAACTTATTGAAATGGCTGTTTAGGAAAACCTAAATACAAAGTATTTGTCGTCAGGAAGGGGGTTGTTTCATGGGAATATGAAAAAAGTGAAGCGAAAATCAAAAAAAAATCCTGCATCCTGCATCCTGCATCCTGCATTTTTTGTATCTTTGCAGTCCTTTATTACACATAATTAATATTTATATACACGTAAGGCGGGAAACCTCACCCTCAAAAAGAGGCAGCAGAAACAAAAGAAGAAGATGAAAAGAACAATTCTTACAGCAATTTGCTTGCTTGTTGCAGCTGTGACTACTCCTATTTTCGCACAGCAGACAAAGCAGCACGAAGTGAAGGCAGGAGAAGCCCTATATAGCATCAGCCGCAGCTACGGCTTGACAGTCGACCAGGTGAGAGCAGCCAATCCTAATCTCGGAGAGGTGATTCTGACCGGACAAAAGCTCAATATCCCTACAACTCAGGCAGCTCAACCAACAACGGCTCAGCCTCAGCAAATCATCATCTTGCCTGTAAACGAAACCACAAAACGCACAGAGGAACAAGTCCCTACCCCTACTTCGCTTCAGGTTTCCGACGGAGGAACCAACGTAAAGATGATGTACGAAGTGAAGAAGAAGGAAACTCTCTATGGCATTTCAAAGCAGTTCGGCCTTACAGTCGACCAGCTTCTTGCTGCCAATCCAGAGATAGATCCTGATAAAAAACTCAAGAAAGGCGCTTATCTCCGCATTCCGTTCACAGAAGAAGAACTCATCGCAATGCAACCTGTGGTCGAGGAAGAACCAGTGGTCGAGGAGAAAATCCTATACCCTGTCAACCTTGCAGTCATAATGCCATTCGGACTCAACGAGGAGAAGAAGACAAAGGACATTATCACAATGGTCGACTTCTATGAAGGCGTGATGCTCGCAATGTCCGACCTCAAGAAGGAAGGCGTAAGTGCCAACATCCACGTTTACGACGAAGCCGACATCGACAGCGTTCTTCGCTTGCCTTGGATGAAGGAACTCAACCTCATCATCGGAGCAAAAGATGCAGCAAACATCACAAAACTCACCAACTTTGCCGAGAAGAACGACATCAATCTCGTCGTTCCAATGTCGTCGTCAGCCACACTCGTCAACAACACGAGAAACGTTTTCCAAGTGAACCAAAAGATGGAAAGCGATGCCTACAACCGTTCGTTCGAACTCTTCACATCATTGCATCCACGTGCCAACTTCATATTCGTCAACATTGCCGAACAGACAGACAAGATGGATTACATCGTTCGCATGAAAAATTTCCTCAACAAGAAATCAATCAACTACAATAGTGTTGAATTCAAGGAAATGGAGACAATCACCGATGTCCTTGCAGAAGGAAAGGAAAACATCATCGTTCCTTCGTCAAGCACAAAGACTGCCTTCGACCGATTGACCAAGAAACTCAATTCGCTCGAACTTGGAGCTTACGACATCGACCTCTTCGGCTACACCGATTGGCAAGCATTTGCAGAGAAGTCGCCAGAAGAATTCAAGAAGTACAACTGTACGTTCTTCACCACATTCTACTACAATCCAAACAGCACTGAATCAATTTCGTTCAACCAAAAATTCCGCAACATCTTCATGCGCGACCAGTTCAACACTCACCCTCGCTATGGAATGCTCGGATACGACATCACAAAGTTCTTCGTAAAGAACATGTACGAACAGGGCGAAGACTTCAAAGCCAACATCAGCAACCTTGAAAGCAACTCGCTCCAAAACCCACTCCACTTCGAACATAAGAACACATGGAGCGGCTACATCAACAATGCCCTCATGCTCGTGAAGTACAATTCCGACGGAACCATCAGTGTAAAGCAAATGTAATCATCATGAACCGAAACCTGTCAGCAACACTTTTAGCTCTACTGATGACGGTATTCTCATCATCGGCAAGCGCACAGATTGGAGAAAAGCGAACCGATTTCTCCATTGGATTCAATGCTGGCTTCATGATGAACAAAATGGACATCCAGCCACGAATCAAGCAATCGTACAAGAACTTCCCTACCATCGGATTCACTGCAAGATACGTTTGCGAGAAATATTTCACATCAATCTGTGCCGTACAAATCGAAGCCAACTATGCCAATCTCGGATGGAAGGAATTCATTGAAGACGGAACAGGCAACACCTACAGCCGCGACCTTTCCTACATACAAATACCTATGCTCATGCAGATGGGTTGGGGTTACGAGGAAAAAGGCTGTAAGTTCATCTTCGAAGCCGGACCTCAAATCGGCATCAACATCGGAAGTACGGAACACTTTGGCGGTGGCGAATGGGACCCATCACATCGTCCAAACAATGTTTACCAACAATACGGAATGGAAGTCGACAACAAAGTCGATTACGGAATCACAGGTGGATTGGGCGTAGAACTCTCAACTCCAATCGGACATTTCCTTCTTTCCGGACGCTACTATTACGGACTTGGCGACGTGTTCGACAATAGCAAGAAAGGAACATTCACACGTTCTGCCCACCAAACCATCGTTGCCAAACTGACTTACCTCTTCGACATTGTAAAGACAAAGCGAGATTAGCAAGTCGACCAACCAAACGAACAAACAACTAACCCTATAAAACCAACAAATCCAAATGAAAAAAATCATCTTGACCATCATGGCTCTCATCGCAATGACAGCCAACGCACAGGAAAAAGTTGCCTATCTCTTCGTATATTTCACAGGCAACGAACCAGAAAAAGAACAAATATGCTATGCACTCAGCGACGATGGCTACAACTGGACACCACTCAACAATGGTGCGCCTATCATGTCGGCCGACACAATAGCATTGACTGGTTGCGTTCGCGACCCTCATATTCTTCGTTGCGAAGACGGCAAGACATTCTATATGGTAACTACCGATATGAAATCGAATCTCGGATGGTCATCCAACAGAGGCCTTATCCTCATGAAGAGCACCGACCTCGTAAATTGGTCACACACAGCAATCAACTTCCCAACAAAATTTACAAAGACTTGGGCAAACGTACAACGAGTTTGGGCTCCTGAAACTGTTTACGACAAGCAAGCAGGCAAATATGTGGTGTTCTATTCTCTGCTCTCAACCACAAACCGCTATGACAAGATTTACTACAGCTATGCAAATGCTGACTTCACAGATATTACCGAACCTCGACTTCTCTTTGATGACGGACGTGCAGCCATTGATGGCGATATAGTTTACAACGAGGCCGACAACCTCTACCACCTTTTCTATAAGAGCGAAGCAGGCGGTGGAATCTTCCAGGCTACTGCAAAGAACATCATTGCAGGCGAAGGACAGAGAGACGGCAGACAATGGACAAAATTGCCTGACAGAGTTGAAGTCACTCGCACAGCAGTTGAGGGTGTTGGCGTATGCAAGGCAATCGATGGAAAGAGTTGGATTGTAATGTACGACTGCTATTCACAAGGTTACTACCAGTTCTGCAAGAGTACCGACCTCACTTCTTTCACAAAGGTTCAGGACACAAAGACAACTGGTAAGTTCACACCTCGTCATGGGACGATGATTCCTATCACTCAAGCAGAAAAAGAACGCTTGCTCAATGCCTTCCAAAGTCATAAGCAGCCAATCCTCGAAGGTTTCCATGCCGACCCAGAAGTGCTTCAGTCAGAAAAGACTGGTAAGTTCTATATCTATTCAACAAGTGATGGATTCTCTGGTTGGGGTGGCTATTTCTTCAATGTTTTCTCTTCCGACAACTTGATAGATTGGAAAGATGAAGGAACAATGCTCAATGTAAGGTCGGAACAAGTGCCTTGGGCTAATGGAAATGCATGGGCTCCAGCTATCGAAGAAGTGAAGCAAAAGGATGGCTCATACAAGTACTACTACTATTTCTCTGCAAACAATCCAGAAAACAACCGCAAGGAAATCGGTGTTGCAGTTGCAGACAATCCTGTAGGTCCATTCAAGTCAAGCGACAAACCAATAATCCGCGACAACGACCGACCTGATGGAGTTCGTGGCGGACAAGCAATCGACGTTGACGTATTTACCGACCCTAAGACTGGAAAGCACTATATCTATTGGGGCAATGGTTTCATGGCAGGAGCCGAACTCAATGACGATATGATGAGCATAAAGCCAGAAACAAAGGTAAACCTCACTCCTCGTGGTGGCTCGCTCGACGACTATGCCTATCGCGAAGGTACATATGTATTCTATCGCAAGGGAACTTATTACTTCCTTTGGAGTGTTGACGACACTGGCAGTCCTAACTATCACGTTGCCTATGGAACTTCAAAGAGTCCTCTCGGCCCTGTCACTGTGGCAGAACAGCCAATCGTTCTTAAACAAGATCCCGACAAGAAGATTTACGGACCTGCACATAATTCAGTGCTTCAGTTGAAGGGCAAGGACAAGTGGTACATTGTATATCATCGCATCAACAATAAGTTCTTGCACAACAATCCTGGTTTCCATCGTGAAGTATGTATTGATGAACTCACTTTCGACAAGAAAGGACTCATCGTACCAGTTAAGCCTACTCTCGACGGACCAGAACCATTAAAGTAATAGAAGTCACCTCCCAATCTCTCCCAAGGGGGCGACTCGAAATAAAAGCAAAAGAGATATGAAGAAAAGTATTATACTAATAATGACGATAGCCATATTGTCTGCAACTAAAGCATTTGCGCAAGTAAGTGCTGATGATGCTTTGCAGATGCTTGCCGACTTCACTCCATATCTCTGCAACCAATACCAACCTATCGAACAAGCCAATTCAAAAGGAGAACAGATTGCTACATTCAAGGGCGAAAACACCTTTGGCAACAACGAGCAAGGTGTGCGCCACAATGCCGACCTATCAATGGTTTGTGCCTTCCTATGCAAATATGGCAAGGACAAGGTAATGCTCCCCGACTCCATCACATGGGAACAACTTGCCGAAATGGCTCGCACAACATTGGTATATGCCTATTCAACCCATAAGGCAAACAAATTGTTCCCTTGCAAGGGAGGACAATATTGGGGTTCGGTAAGCAGAAGCAACAACTCGTGGGAATCTTCCCTTTGGGCAATGTCGGTAGCTTATTCGGCATTCTTCCAATGGAACGAACTGACAAAGCAGCAGCAATCATACATCTATGAAATGCTGAAAGCCGAATGCAACTATGAGTTGGAACGCGATATTCCAACAGGCTACAAGGGTGACACAAAGGCAGAGGAGAATGGTTGGGAATGTGATATACTTGCAGTTACACTCGGACTTTTCCCTAACGACAAACTTGCGCCTAAATGGTTCGACCGCCTTCGAGAGTTTGCCATCAATTGCTATTCTCATCCTGACGATAAGGACGACCAAACTATCATCGACCCTGAATATGATAAGACCACAGTTGCCTCACTCTACAAGGGAGCAAATCTGTATGAAGACTATTCACTTCAAAACCACAACTACTTCCATACCAGCTATCAGAATGTAGTGGTGCAGGAACTCGGCGAGGCTGCTTTGGCTCTCAAACTCTTCCAGAAGGAACTATATGGCAACGAGCGTTGGAAAACCAATGCCTTGATGCACAACAACCAGAAGGTAATGGACAACATTCTCTACCCTCTAGCTCTTCCCGATGGAGAACTTGCAATGCCTAATGGTAATGATTGGAGTTTGTTCCTTTACGACCAAGTCACATCATATTCCACTATGGCTTGTTTCCTCCGCGATTCAAAGTCTCTCATGTTGGAACAATTGGCATTGGAACAAATCAAGAAGCGTCAAAAGACCACAAGCGATGGTTCTTGGTTGCTTCGAGCAGATGTAGGAGCAAGGCGAATGGGAGTTGAGGCTCATCGTGTTATGATGACTTGGCTCATGCATCATATTCTTCCTACCACCGACATACAACCTACCACATGGGAAGATTTCAGCAATCAGTTTGCAAAAACTAAACCTATCGACGAGCAGGATGTTGTAACAGCATCAACATCCAACCGTTTCGTTTGTTTCTCATGGAGCAAAGGACTTCACAACACCACTGGATATTTTGCCCCTATCAACAAACTTGAGAACAACATTATCGTACCGTTCAAAGCCAACGGCACAGGCAATTTCATCGGTTGGTACGAAGTGGAAGGAAAGCGAACCGATGCTGTAGATATAAGTCACCATGCCGAGCCTATCGGAGATAATGGCTTTATTATTAACGGACAGTTGGCTACTAACGAGCGAACTCTTCTCAACGACTATTATATTATTGCCACTCCAGGCAACGCTATTATATATATAGATAATGTGGTGGCTTCGGCTGATTGTCGCATAACGAAGGAAAGAGGCGGATTGCTTGCCATTTCTGTTGACCCCTTCACAAGCGAGAAACGCGAAATATGCTACAATACATTCAGCACAACAAGTCTCAATGGCGACTATCTCTTCCGCATGAAGGCTCCATGGGTTAATATCGACAATTGTATCGGTATTATAAGTGCCAATGAAGATGGTATGATGGCATTCGGAGACAAACGCAACAACAATTCCATCAACACAGCCAAACTCTATGCATCCTATTCCGACCAAGCCCGCGACATGAAGGCTAATGAAAATGTCGGCAGTCGATTCATCGTATATTATAGCAACGTATCGTCTACTCAAACTCAAGAATTTAGTAAACAAATGAAACCTGTAGCTAAGCTGCCAAATGGTTGGAATGGAATGGAAGTCATGGATACTGACGGAAGCAGATATCTCATCCTCTACTCTTTCAATCATTCCGAAAGCAACGAAATCAATATTGATAAGGTACGGAATAAAGTGAAGGCCGACCATGTCATCGTTGCCACTCGACTGGAGTATCATTAAACAGAACATAGAACTACTAATAATAACAACTAAGTGTAAAAAGTATTATCTTATGAAAAGAATCTTATTGACAATCACATGCTGCATCACAAGCATCTTTGCAGCAAATGCACAGGAAACAGAAGTTGGCTACACTCTCCCAACAGGTAAGGAAATCTACATCCCTGAGGAATTGCGCGACAACGACTTCACGAAGAAAGAATCTCAATGGAGCTACTACCGAATGGCATGCACTCCTAATGTTGTATGCTTTTGGGAAAAAGGCTTTGGCGACGACCTTAGTAAAGCACCCGACCTTGATGGCCACAAGATGACTGTAGACCTCGAAAACCTTCTCTCCCGCGTAGAGTATTTCTATCAGGTATATCGCGATATGATGCAATTCGTATTGCCTGGCAGTAAGTCGGAGAAATACCGTATGATGGTAATGCTCAACTATTCACTCGAAGGCACTGCCTATGGAGGTTCTTACGATAATGTAATCGGAGCATTGTGGATTGCGCCTAATCGTGTGCAGGACAAGCGACTCAATTGCATCGCACACGAAATCGGTCACTCATTCCAAATTCAAAACTCTTGCGATGGAAATGGTGGAGGCATGGGCGGAGGCATATATGAAATGTGCAGCCAATGGATGCTTTGGAATGTCAATCCTGAATGGACAACAGATGAGAACTACCATTGGGAAGCATTCAAGAAGCTCATCCATCTCAACTTCCTTAACGGCGAAAACATCTACCACTCACCTTACGTTCTTGAATATTGGAGCATGAAGCGAGGCCTCAATGTTATGGCCGACCTATTCCGTGGCGGACAAAGAGGCGAAGATGTTGCTCAGACTTATATGCGAATGTATAATGTCGACCTGAAGGCAATGGGAGATGAGATGCTCGATTGCTACAGCCGTCTGATTACTTTCGATTTCCCGTCAAAGAAGAAAGCAAGCGTTCGCTATGCGTGTGAGATGAAGAGCGATATGAATCCAAAAGACGAGAAGGGATGGCTTTATCCTTTAAACACCCCTATGACTTATGGATTCAACGTAGATGAAATAACGGTTCCTGCCGTTGGCCAAACTGTCAAGGTACAATTCCAAGCAATGTCTAATAAAGATAACATTGGCTATCGATATCAGTTGGTTGCAGTAGACAACGATAACAACGCCACATATCTTGGAGCCAACTCTGCACCAAAGGCAACACTGAAATACACTAACCCGGGTAACATCAAGAAGTTGTACCTCGTTGTTGTAGGATGCCCGACAAAGGAATACAAGCCTGAAGCAGGTGGATTCGGAGGCGGTCACCGTCGCGGACAGCAAGAAGCAGAACAAGAAGGCCCTGCAACCTATCCATATAAAATCAAGTTCTAAATATCCGTTAAGCGTTTAAGAGTTTCACCATAAATATCCGTTAAGTGTTTAAGAGTTTTGCTCTTAAAATAATATAATATAAGATATGACTATCAAGACCATAACCCTTACAACAATCATTGCCCTTTCGGCCATGACTATATCAGCCAAGCCAAAGACTGCGGTTTCGCCTAATGGCAAGATAAAGATAGAATACAACGAAAAACTTGTCAGCATCACCCATGACGGCAAGCAACTGATGACAATACCTGTTGACATCGTCGCATTGCAAAACGGCAAGCAAATTTCATTAGGAAAAGGATTTGATATCGAACTCCGTGCTTTCAATGAAGGAGTAGCATATAGATTTGTTTCCAAAGTTAAGGGAGAGTATATCATCCAATCCGAACAGGACGACTTCACGTTTACTTCCGACTTCACGTCATACCTTCCCCACTCCACTAACCCGCAAAAGCCAGAGGCAATGGCATTCCAAGCCACATTTGATGTAGCCCCTATATCTCAGCAAGGAAACTTGTTAGCGTTCCTTCCTGCTATGGTTGATTGTGGCAGTGTGAAGGTCACTCTTCTCGAAAGCGACCTCAATGCATATCCCGGAATGTTCATTACAGGCGAAGGAAAGACTCTTAAGACTCATTTCGCTCACTATCCAAAGACGATGGAATACTACAGTTGGCGTCGTATGACTCATGTCACTGCCACTGAAGACTATATTGCACGTTGCGACGGTCCCCGTACATTCCCATGGAGAGTCTTGGCTATTGCCGAACGTGACATCGATATGCCTTCAAGCAATCTCGTAAGCCGATTGGCCGAACCTTCACGCATTGCCGACACAAGTTGGATTCGCCCAGGCAGGGTTTCTTGGGATTGGTGGAACGATTGGGGACTTCAAGGCGTTCCTTTCAAGGCTGGCATCAACACGGAAACATATAAATACTATATCGACTTTGCGAGCAAGAACCACCTCGAATATATCATCCTTGATGAAGGTTGGTACAACCCAACGACTGGTGACATCATGAATACTATTCCTGAAATCAATCTGCCCGAACTTATTGCATATGGAAAGCAGAAGAATGTTGACATCATCCTTTGGTGCGTGTTTAACGTACTTGATGAGCACTTGCAGGAAGCGTGTGAAAAGTATTCAAAGATGGGAGCAAAAGGTTTCAAGGTCGACTTCATGGACCGCAACGACCAAACAGCAGTTGAAATGACCTATCGTATTGCCGATATGTGTGCGAAGTACCACATGCTTCTCGATTACCACGGAATATATTCTCCTGCAGGACTCAATATCACATATCCTAATGTAATCAACTTTGAGGCTGTATTCGGAATGGAAGAAGCCAAGTGGACCAATCGAACGAGAGACAATCGGGAACCTCAAAAGGATATGCCTCTCTACGATGTTACCTTCCCATTCATTCGCGGACAGGCAGGACCTGTTGACTTCACTCCCGGCGGTATGCGTAATGCAACAAAGGCCGACTATCAGCCAATCAACAACAACCCAATGACTATGGGTACGCGTTGCCACCAAATGGCACATTATGTAGTGCACGAAGCCCCTTTGCTTATGTTTGCCGACAGTCCGTCTGCATACGAACGCGAACCTGAGTGTACGTCATTCCTTGCTTCACTTCCTGCAAGCTATACTTCCCTGAAATGTATCGACGGTAAAATCGGTGAATATATTGTTATTCTTCGTACCGACCAAGATGGTAACTACTATCTTGGAGGAGAAGCCAATTGGGATGGTCACGACGTAACTGTCGACTTCAGTTTCCTACCTTCAGGAACTTATGAAGCAGAACTGTTCTATGATGGTATAAATGCCGACCATGTTGCAACCGACTATGCTGTACGAAAACAAACCGTAACAGCAGCAACACGTCTCCCAATCCACATGGCTTCAGGCGGAGGCTTCATAATGAAGATACTGAAGAAGTAGAATCACGAATCACAAAAATCACATTTTTGTTTTTGTTCAAAAAAATTTCTTTTATTTATTAATTAATTATTGAAACTTTTTGAACTTAATATATATTTAAGATAAAAGACCTTTCATCAGGTCTGATAAAAAAAAATTTTCACTTCATTTTCATTTTACTCTTGAAAGTTTTTGAAAGAAATATATATTAAACAAAAAGACCTCTAAGTAGGTCGATAATTAAATAAAATTATTATAAATTATGAAAAAATTATTAAATGAACTCGCAGCGAATAAGTTCTTTGCTGCCAACGAATGTCTCGCAGCAGACATGATGAACTTGGCCACTCAGTACGAAGGTGGCAACACTTACTACTCTCAATCACTTGACATTATCTATGCTGACGGCACTTGTATGCAGTATCGTATGTCGGTGACCAATCCTTACGTCAGCATTATGCGCGACGGCAAGTACGTCACATCGGAGTCGTACGTCACTCTCCCCGAGGCAGTCGCAGCCACACTCTTGGACGACGCTAAGATTACGTCTATCCACGCCCTTGAGTATAGTTACGTGCCAGAGTTCTCTGAGTATTACGGCGAGTTGCCACTACACACGCAGTATAGTGAGTATCATATGGAGTTCAACGAAAATAATGAAGTTAAAAGCCATGAGGACTAATGCATTTCGACATTTTCAAGACTATCAGTGGGAAGGGCGAGCGCTGCACGCGCGAACTCTTCTACACACTCATCGACAGCGACGCAGTCAAGAATACTGCAGCAGCAATCGCCAAGGGCGACTTAACAAAGAAGCGCAACTTACCTGCCGTTACTTGGCAAGCGTGGTTCGTCGACGGCAAGCGCAAGAACGCTAATGCACATCATTCGGCATTGTACATGTTCGACGAAGACCATATTCAAGGAGATGTACGCGAGTTCTACGCTAAGGCACTTGGAGGCAGAACAGAATCCGAACTCGGTATCGTCGCTGTTCACGTTACGCCCTCTACCCACGGTCTTCGCATCGTGGCCAAGTGCAGGGAAGGCTTGGCAACTATCGCAGACAATCAGAAGTGGCTCGCCGAGCAGTTGGGCATATCCACCTACGACGACGTCTGCAAGGACTTCGCAAGATTGAGTTTCCTCGTCCCTCGCTCCTATTTCATATATATAGATGAGTCCATCTTCAGCGACGAGCCAGAGGATGCAGTGTACTTAGAGACAAAAAGCCTCCAAGCCCCTTCTAAATCTGCCCGAGGGCAGACTGCGGAAAATAGTTCTGCCCCTATAGGGGAAGCGGAGAAGGGGTCCTATCAGGGTATCTCAATTCGGGACATCGCGCGTCGTTGGCTGCAAGCCAACGGTGGCGAACCGACAGAAGGCGACCGCAACTCCCAACTCTTCCGACTTGCATGCGAACTTCGTTATATCTGCGAATTCAACGGTGAGACTCTTCTTGCCAATCTCCCCCACTATGGACTTGCGAAGAGCGAGATGCTCAACATCGTCAAGTCGGCTCTCCATCAGAAGCGCAACAAGTCGATACCTAAGTCTCTTGCACGCGTCATCAGCGACATGAAGCGAGAATTGAAGGGCAAGGACGAAGAAGCCTATCGACCTGCACAGGCTCTCGACCATCTATTGAATTCGCACGAGTGCATTGACAAGAAGTACCTTCCTCCTATCTTCCGCGAATATGCCGATATTATGCCTCGCGACTTCAAGACGGCTGCCGTCATGAGCCTTCTTCCAATGTTGGGAACTGTAGGCAGCAAGATTCGCGCCAAGTACTGGGACAACGCAGTACAGTCACCATCAATCCTTGTCGAAGTCGAAGCACCTCAGGCAAGTGGTAAGAGTCTGATTCGCCGAATGTGCGACGACGTGATGCAATGCATAGAACGCATGGACAACATTGCCCGAGAGCGAGAAGAAGAGTATCGCGACCAACTCCGCAAGGCGAAGAACGCAGAGAAGCAGCCAGAGCACGAATCGTTCTTAATTAGATTGGTTCCGCCCACAACAAGCGTCAGTATGCTTCTCCAACGAATCAAGGACGCCAAGGGAGTGCACATCTTCTCCTTCACGGACGAGATGCAGATTGTCACAGATGCGATGAAGCGTGGCTCGTTCGGCGACCTCCGCGCCTTAATGCGCAATGCCTTCGACAATGCCAAATTCGGACAGGACTACAAAGGCGACAGCGCAACTCGCTGCAACGTGCCAATCTTCTATAACACTCTTCACTGCGGCACCCCTAAGGTGTACAGCACATACTACAACAACACAGAAGACGGCACCGTCACTCGCGTCATCTTCTGCAGTCTCCCCGACCAATTCGGCAAGGACATGCCAATAATGAAGGATATGACTGCCAAGCAGCGTCTCCGTGTGGACGAAGCCATCGCCCGACTCAACAGCGTAACCATGAATGATGATGAGATTCGAGAAGAAGAGACATGGCTCACCGACTTCGACTTCGTGAACCGTTGGGCGAAGAAGTGGTGCAAAGCGAAACAAAAACTCGCCGTAGAATTTGGCAATAGGGACATTGATACATTCATGCGAAGGTCAGCAGTGGTAGGTTTCAGAGCAGCAATGCTCGCATGGTTCTTGTGGGATAGCCACAACAAGGATACTCAGGACAAGACCATAGCCTTCGCCGAATGGGTAGCAGAGTATATGCTCTGGAGATTATGCAGCCGCTATAGCATAGAGCAGACGTCGAATGAAGTCCCTCACTACCGCGTTTGGAAGGAGTTGGACAGCGAATTCACCACAGCAGACGTTGAGACAGTCTGCTCGGATTGGAGCATTAAAACTCCTGTACGCAACATCCTTTACCAATGGCGCACCAAGAACAAAATAGAAGAAATCGCGAAGAACTCATACCGAAAGAAGCAGTAACAACATTGAATGGCGGCCAACTTGGTCGCCATTCTTCTTTTATACTCTTATCACTCTTGCACTCTTTATCACTTTCATGCAAAAATGTGATTTTTGTGATTTGTGATTTTTGATTTATCCCCTTCTGACACACAAAAAAAGATGGCAACCACGAGAATGTGATTGCCACCATCATATACATTATATTATTATACGCGTGTGCGCGTATATAATAGGCAAACAATTATTCAGCCTCTACTGCTGCCTGCGCGGCTGCAAGACGTGCGATAGGAACACGGAATGGAGAACAACTTGCATAGTTGAGACCAATCTTAGCGCAGAACTTAACAGAAGAAGGCTCACCACCATGCTCACCACAGATACCTGTGCGGAGTTCTGGACGGATTGCACGACCCTTTTCTACTGCCATCTTAATGAGTTGGCCAACACCCTTTTGGTCGAGTACCTGGAATGGGTCAACCTTAAGAATCTTCTTCTCAAGATATACAGGGAGGAAGCTTGCGATGTCGTCGCGGCTGTAACCGAATGTCATCTGAGTAAGGTCGTTAGTACCGAATGAGAAGTACTGAGCTTCTGTAGCAATACGGTCGGCTGTGAGGGCTGCACGTGGAATCTCAATCATTGTACCGATTTCGAATTCAACTTCAATTCCGTATTCAGCAAATACCTGCTTAGCAACCTTCTGAATGATTTCCTTCTGCTGCTTGAGCTCATAGAGTGTACCGATAAGAGGTACCATGATTTCTGGCATTGGAGTCAATCCTTCCTGCTTGAGTTCGCATGCTGCACTGAGGATAGCGCGTGTCTGCATTGCTGTAATCTCTGGGAATGTGATACCAAGACGGCAACCACGGTGACCGAGCATTGGGTTGTTTTCAGCAAGAGAAGCAACTCGCTTCTGAATCTCCTTAATGTCAACGTTCATTTCCTTTGCCATAGTTTCCTGACCAGCCTGATCGTGTGGTACGAACTCGTGGAGAGGTGGGTCGAGCAAACGGATATTGACTGGACATCCATCCATAGCCTTGAGGATTCCCTTGAAGTCAGCCTTCTGATAAGGAAGCAACTTTTCGAGAGCCTTTTCACGTCCTTCTACTGTGTCAGAAAGAATCATTTCGCGCATTGCGATAATCTTCTTATCTTCGAAGAACATATGTTCTGTACGAGTAAGACCAATACCCTTAGCACCAAATTCGCGAGCAAGAGCTGCATCCTTTGGAGTATCAGCATTTGTACGTACCTGAAGCTTTGTATACTTGTCGCAAAGGTCCATCAACTGCTTGAAGTCGCCACTGAGTTCAGCTGCCTTTGTAGGAACTTCACCAGCATATACCTGACCAGTTGAACCATTAAGAGAGATGTAGTCACCTTCCTTATATGTCACACCTTCGATTTCGACTGTACGAGCCTTATAGTCAACATTGATTGCACCAGCACCACTGACACAGCACTTACCCATACCACGGGCAACAACTGCTGCATGAGAAGTCATACCGCCACGAGCTGTGAGGATACCTTCTGCACTTGCCATACCTGCGAGGTCTTCTGGAGATGTTTCGATACGAACCATAACAACCTTATGACCGTCGTTGTGCCACTGTTCTGCGTCGTCAGCAAAGAATACAATCTGACCACATGCTGCACCTGGAGAAGCAGGAAGACCCTGAGTGATAACCTTTGCACTCTTGAGAGCGAGCTTATCAAATACTGGGTGGAGCAATTCATCAAGCTTCTGAGGTTCACAACGCATGATAGCAGTCTTTTCGTCGATAAGACCTTCCTTGAGGAGATCCATAGCAATCTTAACCATTGCAGTACCTGTACGCTTACCATTACGAGTCTGGAGGAACCAGAGCTTGCCTTCCTGTACAGTGAACTCCATATCCTGCATATCATGATAGTGGTTTTCGAGCTTAGTCTGAAGGTCGTCGAGCTGCTTGTAGATTTCTGGCATAGCCTCTTCCATTGAAGGATACTTGGCAACGCGCTCTTCTTCTGAAATACCAGCACGTTCTGCCCAACGCTGACTACCAATCTTAGTAATCTGCTGAGGAGTGCGGATACCTGCTACAACGTCTTCACCCTGTGCATTTACAAGATATTCACCATTGAAGAGGTTTTCACCATTACCAGCATCGCGGCTGAAGCAAACACCTGTTGCACTTGTGTCGCCCATGTTGCCGAATACCATTGCCATAACTGAAACTGCAGTTCCCCATTCGTCAGGAATTCCTTCCATCTTACGATAGAGAATAGCACGTTCGTTCATCCAGCTGCGGAATACAGCACAGATAGCACCCCAAAGCTGTACGATAGGATCTTCAGGGAATTCGCTTCCTGTCTGTTCCTTGATAGCAGCCTTGAAGAGACCGACGAGCTTCTGAAGTGATTCAACGCTGAGGTCCTTATCAAGAACAACGCCCTGTTCCTTCTTTACTGCTTCGATAATCTTCTCGAATGGGTCGATATCGTCCTTGTTTACTGGCTTCATACCAAGAACAACGTCACCGTACATCTGTACGAAACGGCGATATGAGTCGTAAACGAAGTGAGGATTATTTGTCTTTGCTACCATGCCTTCTGCAACCTTATCGTTCAAACCGAGGTTGAGGATTGTATCCATCATACCTGGCATTGAAGCACGTGCACCTGAACGAACACTGACGAGAAGAGGATTTGTAGCATCACCGAATTTGCAATTCATCAAATTCTCAATGTGCTTTACTGCAGCTGTTACATCTTCATTGAGAAGTTCCATAATTTTTTCCTGACCTACTTCGTAATACTCATTACATGTGTCAGTTGTGATAGTGAAACCTGGAGGAACAGGAACTCCGATGAGGTTCATTTCTGCGAGGTTTGCACCTTTACCGCCAAGCAATTCTCTCATGTTGGCGTTACCTTCAGCTTGTCCGTTGCCGAAAGTGTAAACTCTTTTCTGATTCATACTAAATTTACTATTATATGTGTCTAAACTTTATCCTTTAAACATAGCATAAAAAGCTGTCTTTCTCACGAAACAGCTTGCAAAGGTACAGCTTTCTAACTTAATAGACAAATTTTACGCAAGTTTTTTGCATAAATATCACAAAACAACCACATATTATATAAATATATAGTGGTCGGAGAGCAATAAAAGCATAAAACATAGAGATTTACGCTTCTTGTATCAATTCAAAAATAGACAAGATTCCGAATCAAAAAGAACAGGGAAGAGTAAGGAGTTGGTAGTACAATGTTCGGGCTATGCGAACGTGTCCAGCATCATTTGGATGGAGTTGATCATTCGAAGGATTTCCAAAGAATTGATGGAATTCTGGCATTAATGGATAAAGCCCCGACAAGGCATTAATATCAACAACAGGAACAGACCAAATATTTCCTGCTTCCTTAACGGCATCAACATACGAACTAAACCACTCACCAATCGCATTCTGATAAGCTTCCGACGGTTGAATATTTTGTTCGCCAAATGTAGCGAAAGCTCGATGAATCGGTGTCAGAATCACTATTTGCTTTGTAGGATATGTCTGTTTGAGGGTTTGAATTGCTATATTGATTCGTCCCTTATAAGTAGATTGGTCTGTATTTGGTTCACGCTTTACTCGTTTTACCATTGCTTTGGGACCATGAACGGCTGCAAGGACTTCCTCTTCTTTCTCATCAAACCATTTACCGAGAGGCACCGCTGCATTGAAATCGTTTGTACCTATGAAGACAATTATTGCATCAACATCATCAGCATGTTCACGTTTAAGTTGTTGTGTTTGTCGTGGAATATCATTCCACTGCCTGCCACTGACAGCATAGACGAAAGGTGTTTGTCCGAGCCATTCAGCAAGGAGTTCCCAATAATGCTTGCTTGTAGTCTTTACGTTGGGATCGGTAATGGAGTCACCCAAATATGCAACTTTCTTCCCCTGCCATGGATGTATGAGTGTTGGCTCTTGAGAAAAGGCACAAACTGCAACCAACAAAGAGATAAATATTAATATCGTTCGCTTCATGATATATTCTGATTTTTAACAATTATATTCTTCAATCATGCCCCACGTTTCATATCCTTGCAGCCCCAACTGATTATCAATATAACCAATGGAACAAAATAGATTATCCGACCAATCCACACATACATGATATTATTCGTAGGGAGTATATCGGCATAATCAATACATGCCATAAACTGACTTGCAACAATAAGATACACGAAATATGGAGCGGCAAACGAAATCAATGATGCATGGGCATCAATACAATCTTTCAAATTATAGAAGCGACCTGATGCATAGCCATACACATTGCATACGACAATAACTGCCAGACACAATATCATCCAAAAACCACGAGTGAACGACGAATCGCTTATTGTACCGAATGGGCTCAGGAGCACAGCATTGCTTGGCAGCAACAACAGCAATATCACTATCAACAATATCAATGCCACAGCAAATGCTATTGAAAACGCCCTCCTTTGCTTCAATGATGATTTCTTGCCAAACCCATGGAACAAACCCGATTCAACAGCTACACTGACAGCAATCATCAGCAGCAATATCAATCCGATAGGCGATTTTGGAATGTTAGGTATGAAATTCGTAACTGCCCAACGAATACCATCGGCAGACAGGATATTGTTTAGGCCCCAACCATAGACACTGCCAATCCAAGACACAAAGACAGTCAGAACAACCATTACAAACATAATGGCTATTCCGTATATCAAGTTTATTTTTGAGAGCCACTTCATACCTACAGCAATTATTCTTCGTCGGGTTCGAGATTATCGAGGTCGATAATACGGAGTTCAAATGCTCGTGTGACAAGACGAGGTACATTCACTCTATCGCGTTCGCCTGAAGGGAACAGACGGTTAATGAGTTCGGCCTGACGCTTTTCGAGCGACTTCGTACCGAAAGGCATTGAACGAAGGTTTGCAATCATGTCCTTCGTATATCCAAGAGCCAAATGGCGGAGGAATATCTCATCATATTCGTCGATATCATACTTCACGAAAGCTTCCTGACGACGATATTCGTTCAGAACGGAAGCCTTGAAACGCTTCACGATTTTCTTCAGTATTGGTTGGTTGAACACGTATTTCTTGCCACTCATCACACTTTGAATATCTCCTGACGTAAGCAATTCCCCACTCTTAAGTATGATTCCGTCGGCACCTGCATCAAGGGCATCCACCCATAGCTTCTCGTTAAGGATTTCGCCTGTAAATATAAGTACACGAGTTGGATATTTCTTCTCTCGCAACTTACGGCAGATTTCAACTCCGACTGTCGTTGAACCTCCAAGTCCCAAATCGAGCAATACGAGATCTGGAACTTCGTCTTCGATAAGTTCCCAGAAGTCGTCTTCCGTCTGTGCCGTACCTATTATCTTTGCCTGAGGTATTTCGTTGCGGAATATCTCTTCCGTTCCCTTAAGCTCAAGCATTACATCTTCAACGATGATTACACTGAAATTTTCTTTTGTTGCCATTTTTATACTTTGATTATTGTTAATATTCAACTTTTGTTATCGCCTGCCCACAGCATGAACTCTATTGTGAAGCAATCTGCCGATAGCAAGGCATTGATTCTACATCCTCTGTGTCCTCCGTACTCGTCATGTTCTCTTACGATTTGGCGAGCCACCATAAATTGGGCTCCAACGAGTTTGTCGTTGTCCTCATCATAAACGAGATTATCTGGATAGAACAGTTGCGACAATTCTTCATTACTGCGTTTCTGGCGCAAATCCATGAGTGAGAATTTCACGAACTCGTCTTTATATTCAGCCAAGATTCTCACTTCTCCATCGTCTTCACACTCCATAAGAGCCGCCAAAAGCGAATCAAACAGATAATGGAGCATATCGACGTCGCCGCTAACGGCCATATTATCGTCATTGCATTCTGTAAAGCATTCAACATCCGTATCATGCTTGCGATTGAGGCGTTTCATCGTCTTTTCAGCATACTTCAGCAATTCTTTCACATTCACCATCTTGCGTTTGAACATCACATTCTCCAACTGACGTGCCGCACATGAACTAAGAAGTGTGAAGACGTCTTTGTAGTAGATGGTCAGTTCGTTGAGGTCGCGAATCTTATCCACATTGATGCCGTTTTCGGTTTCTACGCCATCGGTCAGGATTTGCTTGATACGATTTGGATAATACATTGTCTCGTGCTTGATTGTGGAGAGGCAATTGTCCAAAACCATATTCTGGATGTGTATGTTGTTTTCCTCCTTTTCTGCCCTAAACTTGATATCTTCCTTGAGATGCAAGCCTGTAAGTTGACTTTCAACCTTTGTGTCGGTATAGTAAATATATGTAGCCAATTGCTGGGCTATCATCTGCAATACCTTTTCATCGTTTGCAGAAACCGTATTGTGCAAGAGCATGGCAATGGCTCCAACCGTTTCTTGCTCTGTCGTTTCACTTTCGGCATTTACATTGGAAGCTACGAGCAGATAGGTTTTGAGTTTGCCTTCATTCAATGAAAGGTTAGAGTTTTCGCCCACTGAACGGAATACGGCATCTTCCATGAACTCCTTCAACTGGCATTTCTTGGATGTCTTTATATTGAGCTGTCCACTGTCGTTGGTCACTCCTACTGCAATTCCGTCGACATAAACGATATTGTTCACTTCGTTATAGACGAATTCTGCCAAATCCCTCGGATGCTGTGCGAAGAGGCTCTTGTTGAATTCCATCAACTGACGCATGCTGAATGTAGGAAGGATATTGATGCGATAATAGAGTATCAGGAAGAGGATGAGTCCGATGACTGCCAAGACAATGAATATGGCAAGAACTGTCTGTCGGGTGATGTTTGCCTTGTTTGTGGCATTGCAGAATTGTTCTACCGTGTAGTCGTGAGAGGTGAGAATATACAGACGGGTATAGAACTCGTTGTTGTATTCGTAGACACTCCAAAGTCGCAATGCGAGAGCTGCCACGGAGGCTTCGTTTCGAAGCACGAGCAAGATGTTGTAGTCGATATCGACTCCTTGCTGCCACCAATCCAATTCCGTATATACCGAACCTACAAGACTGATTAATTGGTTGCCTTCAGGATATTCGAGAAGATAGCATTCATTCATGCACATTATTGCCGAGTCGGCATAGAGAAGGGCTTGATTGTAGAGTCCATCTACATTGGCATAGTAGGTCTTGTCGGTATAGTACTCGGCCAATTGCATCCATTGCTCGTGAGCTGGGTCGATTTCCTGAGCGTTCAATCCCAATGGAAGAAGGGTCAACAGGATGAGGAGCACTTTCTTCACGCCTTTTGGCAGACGGAAATAGAATCGGCTACCCTTGCCTATTTCGCTTTCTACGTTGAATGTGCAGACAGAGAATATCGCGTTTGTCTTCTTGTATTTGTCGATGATTCCCTTGCAGTTCATGAGGCCGAATCCGAAGCCCTTGTTGTGTTTGAGGTCGTCGTCGCTGGTGGCCTGACCGATTGTGTTGGAATCATAGACTTTCTCATTCACGATGGTGTTGATGTCATCCTGTGAAAGTCCGCGACCTGTATCTGATACGGATATCTCCACGTATTCGTCGGTGGCATTGGCATCCAGACTTACCTGTCCGCCATTTGGTGTGTATTTGCGTGCATTGTCGAGCAATGTGTTCATCATGAACAATGTCAGTGCCCTATCTGCTTTGACTACGCAATCCACATCTCCTATGTTGAGTTTGATGTTCTTTCCGGAGAATGTGTTTCGGTTCTTTGACAAAGTGTCGAAGAGTGGCTTGAGCTCGAAGTTCTCGATGTTGAGTTTTACCGAACCTTGACGCACCTTTATCCAGTGGGAAAGTATCTCGTTGTAGGAATTAATCTTGTCGAACAGTTCGTTGAGATATTCGATTCGTTCCTTCTTTATATTGAGCGGTTCGTCAACATTGTTGAGTTTGTCGAGTTCGTTCAATGCCCTATCAAGGAACGGAGTGATACTGTAAACCATCGACAAGCTTGTACATTTGTCGATATAGCTTTGCTTATTCTCCGAAATATGCTGTTCGTGGATGTACGTCTCGCTCTCGATTCGTTTCTCTTCCTCTGACATCGACGAATAAATGGCTTCGTTTCCCTTCATCCAATCCTTGTACATCTGGTCGGCTCGTTTGAGGTCTTCGTTGTATTTATCCTTTGAGCGTCGCTTGAGGTGCTTGATAAACAGGAAGATGGCTGCCATAACGAGGATGGCAAATACTGCAATTGCGATTATCAGGATGTTTTGAGTTTTTTCCTCGCGTTGCAGAGTTTCGAGTCGCTGTTCCATCGCCTTGTCCTGACGTGTGGCTTCGAGAATGTCGAGATAGATGTTTCGGTTGTAGTCGGATTGTGGTTTCAGATTCATACAACTATAGATGATACTGAGTTTCTCTCTTACTGTAGAAATCCAGTTCCACGAGCAGTTGGTTCGTCCCTGCTTCATCCATCGCATCTCGGTTGATATCGTATCCGGATTGATATCGAATGGCATGAGGAATTCTTCATCGTCGGGATAGAGGCGCTTATGCTGCATATTGATGAATTCCAAAGCCTTTGTGGCTGTATCGAGCGCTGTTGTATATTCTTTGTTTATGACGTAATAGTCGGAAATTGTAAGGTAAGTCAGCGCTGTACTATAGAGCGAACCATAGTCGCGATACAATTGCAGGGCTTGTTGGGCAAGGCCGAGCAGCATTCCGTTGTCGCGCAACGAATCTGCTACTTGCTCGTGGAGAAGGGCGTTGGCAGCCATTCTCTGCAACGAACTTGCCTGCAAATACTTGAGTCCTGTCTTGGTCGACATAGTGAGAGCTCGTTCGTATTCGCCGGTGAGTGTACAGAATCGGGCAAACTGAGCCGTATCTCGGTCGAACCATTGCTTATTGCGTGATACAACCTGCAACTGTTCTCTTCCTTTCGATTCCTGGAGAATGTAGTTGTAATAGATGGAAAGAGAAAGGTAGTATTCGCTCTTGGCGTAGTTGAGGAGTATTTTCTGACGTTCGGTAAGCTTGGTTGCGTCCTCATCGATTCGCTTCAATCTTGCCTCAGCATCATTCTTATAGTCATAGAGGTCCTTGTTCTGACCATTGTTTTGACACACCTTAATCATTCCGATATCCGCAATTGCCTTGAGGAGGTAATTGCCCGTCAGGTCGTAGGCTTTAAGATAAAGTTCGCTGGATTTGTCATAATCCATGCGCATATACTGGACGAATGCCTGATGGAGCATAGCTTCTGACTTTCCGTCAGCATAGTCTTCGGAATTGTCGTAGGCTAAGTCGGCATAATATTTAGCACTGTCGAGCGCCACATAATACATGCGATACGACTTCATATTGAGTGAATCGACCAATTGGCACATTGCATCGCGGCTTCCGTTCCCACATGAACTGAAGCCTATAAAGATGGCTGCGACGAGCATAACTGCTATCGACCACCTGACGTATGTACACAATTTACCAATCATACTGCAAAGATAATAAATTATGTTGAAAGACGTATGAATATTTAGGAATTATTTATGGTTTCGGGCGAAATTTGCTATATAATAATATATAATAAGGTGTATGTGGGCAGTTTTTCGTTTTCACGGATTTCCGTGGTATATTATTGACATTATTCATGCAAAAGCAAGCATTCAACGTATCAAAAATAGGAATTCAGCGCTTCAAAAGCAAGAACTCAGTACTTCAAAAACAGTAATTCCGCACTTCAAAGACAGGAATTCTGCGCTTCAAATTCACTTTTTCGACACATATTGCCCCATTTCCCTTTGTAGTTAGAAACTTTTGTCGTATCTTTGCAGAGAAAAGTTACGGCATCGTCGAGGGCGTATACGACATCGACGAGGTCGTTAACGACACCGACGATGATTTGCTAGGCATCGACGATGGCGTAAGAATACAACAAGAAGAACAAACCAATTCCTCGAGGACTTTCACATTTAGTAATCATACAAACCAATAAACTCATAAATAGGACATCATGAAATACGTTAAACAAGAATTCACAGACCTAAACGCCAAAGGCACCCCACAGCACTATTTCAAGCCTGTACTCGAAACTCATGTCGACTGGAACGAATTGATTTTCCGAATGCGCTACCACAACCAGGGACTTACCGAAGGCGAAATCGTTTCAGTCATGGAACAGCTTCAGAAGACCTTGAGCGAACTCTTGGCTGAAGGACATTCAGTGGAAGTGGGCGGAATCGGCAATTTCACCCCTACCCTCGGTCTAAAAGAAGGAAAGGAAATGGATTCGCTCGATGGCGACGAAACCAAAAGAAATGCCCAAAGCATCAAAATCGACGGAATCAACATCGTTGCCGACAAAAAGCTCGTGGAAAAGGTGGAACACATGAGTCACCTAGAATATGGAGGCACAATCCGCCTTCGCCAGCAAATCTACACGAAGGAAGAACGACTCGAGAAGGCTATCGAATTCATCCAAGCCAATGGAGCAATGCGACTTTCCGACTATTGCAACCTCGTGAATGTCTCTCACACCCAGTCGTCGAAAGAATTGCGCGAATTCGCCAACAACCCCGAAACTGGCATTATCCGTCAAGGCCGAAAAGCCCTTCTCGTCTATAAACTCCGCCAATAGGCAAATCGGCAAAATCGGACAAACCATAATTTTTTCTCCAATTTATTTGGTCGGTAAGAATTAAATTACTACCTTTGCCACCGAACTAAAACAATAAACCGAAATGAAAAGATTATTCGCACTCGCTACAATACTATGCGTGAGCATCAGCATGATGGCTCTCTCAACATCTAAAATCCGCACCCATGCGCGCTTCATCTCCGACCGCATGGCCTACGAACTCGACCTCAACTACATGCAATACGAAGATTGCTATGAGGTAAACTACGACTTCATCTATGCCGTCGACCGAATCATCGACGACGTTGTTTGGGGTTACGAAGATGCCATCTACGAGTATTATCGTCTGCTCGACTACAGAAACGAGGACCTTTCATTCATCCTCTCATACAGTCAGTACCGCAAATTCATTGCTACCGACTATTTCTACCGCCCTATCTACACGAACGGACGAAGTTGGGGATTCCGTATTTACACCGCCTACAGCAACACATCTTTTTATTATTATAATAGACCATCAATATATACAACCTACAGAGGCGGACACAGCAGAATCAACAACATAGGCGGATTCTATGCAAACCGATATCCAGGACAAGACCGCTATCGCGACAACATTGCCATCCACAACTCACAGTCATTCACAGCTTTCCGCCGTGGCGACTTCGGCAACAACATCGTACAACGCAATGCCAATCCTGTGTACAACAACTACAATAACAAGAATGCAAACAACCGCACACAAGACTCTCGCTACAGAGACGACAGCGGAAACCGCAATTCTCCTCAAATCAACAACGTGACTACAGGCAGAAGAAACAGCACAAGCTCATTCTCCAATCAGAACAGCAACTCAAACGCTGGAAGAACTTCCGCTAACTCATCGAATATTCAGAGGACAAATCCACAGGCAAACGGCAACAACTCACAATCAACAAACAATAACAATCAACCCGCAAATACAAACTCTTCAAGAACTGCAACAAGCTTCAGAAGATAATAAAACGCATAAAACTATAATATTTTTGCAAAAATGTTTGGCTATTAAATAAAAAAGTCCTACATTTGCACCCACACAAAATCATTTCGACTAAAACTAATAGATAAAACAAAGATGAAAGAGACAGTTCTCGTAACAGGTGGAACAGGCTTCATTGGCTCACATACAACAGTTGAATTACAACAAGCTGGCTACAATGTCGTAATCGTAGACAATCTCTCAAACTCCAACTCAGACGTACTCGACGGAATCGAAAAGATTACCGGCATACGCCCTGCTTTCGAGAAAGTTGACTGCTGCGACTATGAAGCTCTCGACAACGTCTTTACTAAATACAGCGACATCAAAGGCATCATCCACTTCGCTGCAAGCAAGGCAGTAGGCGAATCAGTGGAAAAGCCTCTCATGTACTATCGCAACAACCTCAACTCACTCATCAATCTGCTCGAACTCATGCCAAAGCACGGAGTCAAAGGCATAATCTTCTCTTCTTCATGTACCGTATACGGACAGCCAGACAAAGAGAACTTGCCAGTAACAGAATCAGCTCCGATCAAGAAGGCAGAAAGCCCATACGGCAACACAAAGCAGATTAACGAGGAAATCATTCAAGACTACGTAAAGAGCGGTGCACCAATCAAGAGCATCGTACTCAGATACTTCAACCCAATTGGCTCACACCCAACAAGCCACATAGGCGAACTTCCAAACGGTGTACCAGCAAACCTCATCCCTTACCTCACACAGACAGCAGCAGGTATAAGAGAATGCCTCACCGTCTTTGGCGACGACTACAACACACCTGACGGCAGTTGCATCCGCGACTACATCTATGTTGTCGACCTCGCAAAGGCACACGTTGCTGCAATGGCACGCATCCTCGACGATAAGGCAGAAGAACCAGTTGAATTCTTCAACATTGGTACAGGTCATGGAGTCAGCGTGCTCGAACTCATCAACTCATTCGAACGCGCTACAGGTGTTAAGCTCAACTACAAGATAGGAGCACGCCGAGGAGGCGACATCGAAGCAATCTGGGGAAACGTAGACAAAGCAAACAAGGTGCTTGGATGGAAAGCCGACACTCCACTCGACGACATCCTCCTCTCTGCATGGAATTGGCAAAAGCATCTTGGAGAAAAGAAATAGGCTTAATAAATTAATATTATATTATTACGCTACATTCAGTAAACAGTTCGCCGAATACAAGTATGAGAATATAGGTAGAAGGCACATGCAGGAGACTTCCCACATGGTGTTTACAAAAAAGTAGTTTTGTCGTGTTTTATTTTGTGTTTGTGTTGTGGCTGCCTTTTTACGC
Organism: Bacteroidaceae bacterium; assembly: GCA_024398435.1. Taxonomy (GTDB): domain Bacteria; phylum Bacteroidota; class Bacteroidia; order Bacteroidales; family Bacteroidaceae; genus Colivivens. The sequence goes on from JAKSJD010000006.1 coordinate 44,441, forward strand.
GAAGTAAAGAGGCAGCTTTTTTAGCAAAAAATCAACACCTATTATTAAATATATAATATTTTACGAAATCCAATTAAACCTTTTTTAACTTACATAATCATATTAGCGAACAATTTCTTCCGAAAAATTAAATAAATTTAAACATATAAAATGAAAAGATTATTTACAATCGTGTTGATGGCAGTATTGGCAAGCCTCACAATCACTGCACAGACAACAACAACTGCTGCCTCAAGAGCAACAACAAAGAAACTTACAAAAGCAAACGTAACCGGTTATGTAAAAGACTCTGAAACAGGAGAAGCGCTCGTGCGAGCTACTATCCAGATCATGTCAGAGGACACTACAAAGATGATCACAGGTGGTGTGACAAACACATTAGGTGGTTACACAATCAAAAACGTAGAAGAAGGTAACTATGTAGTCAAGATTTCTTATATCGGCTACCACGACTTCTTCCGCAAGATGACAGTAAAGAACGCAGAAACAATCCACAACGTCGGAACTGTACTGCTCACACCTAACAGCATCCTCATCGAAGGAGCTGTCGTAACTGGTGCAATGCCACAGGTGGAAGTACACGAAGACACACTCATATTCAATGCCGATGCATTCAAGGTTCCTGAAGGTTCCGTACTCGAAGACCTCGTAAAGAAGCTCCCAGGCGCAGAAGTTGACGAAGACGGTAACATCAAGATCAATGGTAAGAGCATCACACAGATTCTCGTCAATGGTAAGGAATTCTTCTCTAACGACCGAAACATGGCAATGAAGAACCTCCCAACAGAAATCATCGACAAGATTAAGACTTATGACAAGCAGTCAGACCAAGCTCGTCTTTCAGGTATCGACGATGGTAACGAACAAACCGTAATCGACCTTACTATCAAGAAAGGCATGAACAGAGGATGGTTCGGTAACATCAACGGCGGTGTAGGTACAAACGACCTCTACAACGGACGTATCAACCTCAACCGCTTCCAGGAAGAAGTCCAGGGATCAATCATAAGCAACCTCAGCAGCCAAGCACGAAACGGTGGACGCGCAAAGAACTCACAGTTCGGTCTCAACCTCGTAAGCGGTAGCGAAGAAGAAGGCAACATCATCGGTGGTAACATCCGCTACACTGGCGGCAGCAACACAGGTGCTTCAAGATCTTCAAGCGAAAACTATGTAACAACAAAGACTACATATTCAAACCGCAGCAACACTAACCGCAGCACCAACGACGGTATCAGCGGTGATATGCGAATTGAATGGCAGCTCGACTCAATGTCACGACTCCTCTTCCGTCCAAACTTCTCATATAGCGGTTCAACAAGCCGTAGCAGAGGTCTTAGTGCACAGTTCAACGAAAACCCTTACGACTTCGATGGAATCACAGACCCTCTCAACCAGTTGGAAGACATTGCAGCTAACTATAAGAACTATTTCGTAAACAAGAACGAAAGTGCAAGCAAGTCAAACAACACTAGCTACAACTTCGGAGGTAACCTCACATACAACCGTAGATTCTCAAACGGAGGACGAAACAGCGGACGTAACATCCAGGTCAACGCAAGCGGTTCATACAGCCACAGCGATGGCAAGAACTTCAACCTCTCTGACGCTATCTACTATCAGCGTGGCGACTCTGCCGACTACATCTACCGTTATCGTACATCTCCAAACAACAACACTAACCTCAGCGGTGGTTTCTCTTACAGCGAACCTCTCGGCAACAACGGTTGGTACTTGCAGTTCAGCTACAATCTCAGCTATAGCAAGAGAAAGAGCGATAGCAACACATACAACTTAGGTAAGATCCAGTCAATGCGCGACTCTATCGCAACCCACTATCTCGGCTATCTCCCTGATATGTATAATGAATACCTCGATGACGACTTGAGTAACTACACTCTCGACAAGAACATCAACCAGAACATCAACCTCAATGTTCGTTGGAACACTACATACATCGTATCTTCAGTAGGTATCCAGATGCAGCCTCAGCACCAGAAGATTGAGTACGACTATCAGAATATCGATACAATTGCTTCACGCAACTACTTCAGAATCTCACCTACTGCAAACATTCAGTACAGATTCAATCGTCAGCACACTATCCGATTCACTTATCGTGGTAACATGCGACAGCCATCAATCACCGACTTGTTCGATATCACAGATGACAGCAACCCTCTCAACATCCGTAAGGGTAATCCAAACTTGAAGCCATCATTCACAAACAACTATAGCATTCAGTACAACAACTACCTGACTGCTACAATGCAGACAATCAATGGTAACTTCTCATTCAGCAATACAAGCAAGAATATCGGACAGAAGACTCAGTACAACGAAGATACCGGTGGATCAATCTCTCAGCCAGTAAATATCGATGGCAACTGGGATGTAAGTGGAAATATCGGATTCAATACACCACTCTTCTCTAACGAACGATTCATGATCAATACAAGCACTTCTGCTTCTTACAGCAACCAAGCTGCTTATATCTATCAGAACCATGAGACATTGAAGAATCAGGTTAACAACCTCCGTCTCGGTGAAAACATCCGTATAAGCTACCGCTCAGACTATTGGGATATAGGTGCAAGAGGTCAAATCACTTACATGGATGTAGACAACAAGTTCGTTGAAGCAAGTAGCCGCAACACATTCGACTTCAGCTACGGTTTCTCTTCAACAGGTAACTTCGAAAACGGATTCGGTTACAGCACAGACATCAACATGAGCAGCCGTCGCGGTTATAGCTCTAAGTCAATGAACACAAACCAGCTCATTTGGAATGCTCAGGTTAGCTACCGCTTCCTCAAGAACCGTGCACTCACAGTAAGTTTGGCAGCATACGACATTCTCAACCAGAGAGACCAAGTTAGTCGTAGCATCAGTGCTACAGGACGTACTGACCAGGAAGTTAAGAACGTAAGCCAGTATCTCATGCTCAACCTCACATACCGCTTCAACTTGTTCGGAAGCCGTTCTGGTCGTCAGAACCTCCGTCAGGAAAGAGCTGACCGTGAACAGATGCGTGCCAACATGCCAGCAGCAGGAGCAGGAATGCCAGCCGGTGGTGGTATGACAGGCGGTCCACGTGGTGGATTCGGTGGCGGTAACATGGGAGGCGGCGGACGCTTCTAATAATTGCTAGAAAAGTAAAAGGCTCACCTCAACGAGGCGAGCCTTTTACTTTTTATTAATAATATAATGTACTATACCAACTACATATTTTTGAAAAGATTACTAATCACTTCAATACTTACACCTATCAATACTTTATATTAAGTTCTTTAACAATTGCACTAATCTCTCCAAATGTAGTAATACGAGCAGGAACAAGAGGCAAACGAAGTTCGTTCTCTATTAAGCCCATACCATTAAGCATAGCTTTAACACCAGCAGGATTACCGTCAACGAAAAGCAACTTAAATAATTCCGTAAATTGATGATGAATTGTCAAAGCATTTTGATAGTCACCATTAAGAGCCAAACGAACCATACGTCCAAACTCTTGAGGCAAAGCATTGCCTATAACACTGATAACACCAACAGCACCAAGAGTAATGAGGGGGAAAGTAATACCATCATCACCTGATATAACATCAAAGTTGTTTGGCTTATTCTTGATTATATCATCTATCTGAGTGAAATTACCACTTGCTTCCTTAATTGCCACTATATTCTCACAATCATTTGCAAGTCGAAGTGTTGTTTCGGCAGTCATATTCACCCCCACTCTTCCTGGTACGTTATAAAGAACAACAGGAAGTTGTGTAGCATTTGCAATAGCTTTGAAATGCTGATACAATCCTTCTTGTGATGGCTTGTTATAATATGGACATACACTGAGTATTCCGTCAATCCCTGAAAGATCTGCCGTCTTCAAAGTATTAACAACTTCATACGTATTGTTGCCGCCACAGCCCATCAAAATAGGAATCTTTCCTTGGACCTTTTCTACAACAAGATCCTTAACTCTCTGTCTTTCCTCTGCTGAAAGACATGGAGTCTCACCTGTAGTAGCAAGAATACAAAGAAAATCTATGCCATTAGACAACTGATAGTCTAACAATCTTCTAAGAGCAACATAATCAACTTCGCCCTCTTTTGTAAATGGAGTAATGAGTGCTATACCTAAGCCTCTAAAAATGTTTCGTTTCATCTTGTTTTTGTGAATTTGACTGCAAAGGTATGGAATTATTTTAATAACTCCAAGAATTCTTCCTCATTCATGATTCTAATTCCCAATTTTTGTGCTTTTTCAAGCTTTGCAGGCCCCATATTGTCACCTGCAAGTATAAATGATGTCTTTGCAGATATACTTCCGACATTCTTTCCACCATTCTTTTCTATCATGGCTTTATACTCATCACGGGAATGATGTTCAAACACTCCACTGATGACAATACTTTGTCCTTCGAGTTTGTCCGTATGTCCTGCCAATTCCTCTTCCGACATCTGCATAACAACTCCGGCATCCTTTAATCTATATATGATGTCTTTGTTTTTATCGTTTGCAAAATACTGAATGACACTGTCTGCAATTACATCACCTACACCATCGACTTCAAGTAACTGTTCTTGCGTTGCACTTGCCAAAGAATCCATTGTTTTGAATTTTCTGGCCAAAAGTTTTGCGGTGGTTTCTCCGACAAAACGAATTCCAATAGCATACACGACCCTTTCGAAAGGTACCCCAAGAGACTTATTAATACCCTTGATTACATTTTCTGCTGATATTCTCCTATTAATATTTCCTCCGGTAATCTTCAATATATTCAGTGTGTATAAGTCTGCTATATCATGAATGAGTCCTCGATTATAATAATCATCAACCGTCTCAGGACCAAGCGTCTCAATATTCATAGCCTTACGACTTATGAAATGCTCTATCTTACCTTTAATTTGAGGAGCACAACCTGTATCATTCGGGCAATAATGTGCAGCTTCACCTTCATATCTTACTAAAGGAGTTCCGCATTCAGGGCAAATCTTGATGAACTCAACCTTTTCTAAATCTTCGGTTCGTTGTGATACATCAACACCAACAACTTTTGGTATAATCTCCCCCCCTTTTTCTACATACACCATATCTCCAATATGAAGATCAAGTTCATTAATAATATCAGCATTGTGAAGTGATGCTCTCTTAACCGTAGTTCCAGCCAATTGAACAGGATTCATATTTGCTACAGGAGTGATTGCGCCAGTTCTTCCAACCTGATAAGTCACCTCATTCAGTCTTGTACAAGCTCTTTCTGCCTTAAATTTATAGGCAATTGCCCATCTAGGACTCTTTGCTGTATAGCCTAAATGGCGTTGCTGTCGCAATGAATTAACTTTTAAGACAATACCATCCGTTGCAACAGGGAGGTTTTTTCTCTCAACATCCCAATAATTGATAAAATCAAGAATCTCATCTATAGTCTTGCACTTCTTCATTCCTTGAGATATCTTGAAGCCCCAATTCTCTGCAAGTATAAGACTTTCATAGTGGGAATTGAATATAGGAACAGCAGGTTCTGAGAACAAGTCCATTTGCATGCCGAACAAGTCAGGCTGCGTTGTCTCTACTTCCTTTTGAGAATCTTCTGGTACTAACAAATAATACAGGTAAGCATCCAACTTTCTGGAAGCCACCAATTCAGACTTCTGAGACTTTAAAGTACCACTGGCCGCATTTCTTGGATTTGCAAACAATGGCTCCTCTTTAGCCTCGCGTTCTGCATTCAGTGCTTCAAAAGATGTCCAAGGCATCAATATTTCTCCACGAATCTCAAACTCATGTGGATAGCCCGAACCTTCACGCAGCTGCAATGGAATACTTCGAATTGTACGTACATTTGCTGTTACATCGTCACCTTTAACTCCATCACCACGCGTAACAGCTTGAGTCAACTTTCCATCTATATAGGTAAGAGATATACTCAAACCATCGTATTTCATCTCGGCTACAATCTCAAACTCCTCGCCTTCAAGTCCATTCTTGACTCTATCATAGAATTCTCTCACATCTGTTTCATTATATGTATTAGCAAGAGAAAGCATCGGATATTTATGGGCAACCTGTGAAAACTGCTGATTAAGATCGCTTCCAACCCTTTGAGTTGGAGAGTTCGGGTCAGCAAATTGAGGATAGAACGTTTCCAAATCCTGCAATTCATGCATCTTCATGTCGAATTCATAGTCACTTATAGTTGGCTGATTCAGCACATAATAATTATAATTATGTTGATGCAATTCCTTGCGGAGAGCTTCTATTTGTTCTTTAGGAGTCATATTGATTGTTATTTGTATCTAAACTAATCCAACTCTCTTTGTCTGCAGAAATAACCCGCAAACAACTCATCAACATTTTCCAATGGAGCATCAAAAATGCCATAAACAGCACTACCACTGCCTGACATGGATGCATAAACAGCACCAATATCGTATAGTTTATCCTTTATTGCTGCTATTTCCGGATACTTCATGAATACACTCGCTTCGAAATCATTAACAACGGCAGTCTTCCATTGTTCAATAGGTTTCGCCAACAACTCAGGCAAAGATGTTTCAGGTATTGAAGGGATAACATGACTATACGCATCAGCTGTAGACACAAAGGTGTCAGGCTTTATAAGCAATAGAGTTTTTCCCTTGAGCGAAAGACTAATCTCTTGAAAGATATTGCCTATTCCCGTTGCCATTACAGGATGGTTCTTTATAAAGAAAGCACAATCGGCTCCTAACTGAACCGCATACTGCTCCATTTGTTCATCAGAAAGGCCCAACTTACATTTCTCGTTGATTGCTTTTATAGTAAAAGCGGCATCAGAAGATCCCCCACCAAGTCCTGCACCTGTAGGAATATGCTTATAGACATTGAAACTCATTGCAGGCAAGTCAAAGTCATGCTTCAGCAACTTGTAAGCTTTAATAACAAGATTATCTTCTGGTGTGCCATCCAATGTTGTGCCAGACACTTTAAGTCTATAGCCACATTCCGGTACATCATTATCAATCACATTGATTTCAATGGCATCCTGCAAGTTAATTGGATAGAATACAGTTTCGAGGTTATGGTATCCGTCAGGACGCTTGCTTACTACATTTAAGCCTATATTTATCTTTGCGTTAGGATATACTATCATATTGATTCATTATTTGTTGCACTGCAAATTTACAAAAAAGTTTTGAATTAGAAACAAAAAGTGAGCACTTATTTTCAACAATAAATGCTCACCGAAAAAAAACAATTTGATAAAGTGAGAAAATGTATATTCTTTCATTCAAGTTCCTACATACATTCTTCTTTATGAATTCTCACATATAATCACATTTTTGAGTCACTCTATCTTTATTGTTTTATGTACGTTAGAATGGTCTGTCATCATCTATCGACAACGAGTTGAATGCTTCATTGTCGTATGTCACGGATGTATTAATCTTTGATGATTTGATTGTTCCGTCTTCTTCGCCTGGCAATGGAATTGAATTGTCTCTTAGGTTCATGAATCGGGCATAATCCGAAACGAATCTTAATCTGACGTCTCCCACCTGACCATTACGATGCTTTGCAATAATGATTTCTGCAATGCCCTTTGTATCGTTTCCGAAACTATCCTTATGTATCTTATAGTATTCAGGGCGGTGAATCATACAAACCATATCGGCATCTTGCTCTATCGCTCCCGACTCTCTCAAGTCGGCCAACTGAGGACGATGAGTGTCTTTCATTTCTTCTCCAGCGTTATTGTTTGAATTGGCAATACGTGTTTCTATACCACGATTCAACTGAGAAAGAGCTATTATCGGTACATTCAGTTCCTTTGCGAGTCCCTTGAGATTTCGAGATATTGTCGAAACTTCTTCCTGGCGACTGCCATAGCTCATTCCTGAAGCGTTCATAAGTTGCAAGTAGTCGATTATTATCAACTGAACTCCATGTTCACGAACCAATCGACGAGCCTTTGTTCTCAATTCAAATACCGACAATGATGGTGTATCATCAATATACAGAGGAGAATCGTACATCTCGCTAATCTTGCTGTGCAACTGTTCCCATTCGTATGGTGCAAGCTGACCGCTTCTGATCTTGTCGCCAGTAATATTGCAGACATTGACGATAAGACGGTTGACAAGCTGAACATTTGACATTTCGAGCGAGAACATCGCAACAGGAATCTTGTTGGTGATAGCTATGTTTCTTGCCATTGAGAGCACGAAAGCCGTCTTTCCCATTGCAGGTCGAGCTGCAATAATGATTAAGTCGGACTTCTGCCAACCATTTGTCATCTTGTCCAAATCTTCAAATCCAGAACTGATTCCCGACAATCCCGTTGTGTTGGCACTTGCCTTTGAAAGGAGTTCCATTGCCTCCTTGATGACAGGATTTATCTGGGTGAAGTCCTTTTTGATATTTGTCTTTGAAAGCTCGAACAATTGTCCCTCAGCTTGTTGCATCAATTCGGAAATATCCTGACCTTCATCAAATGCACCAGTTTGTATCTTGCTTGAATATGTAATCAGTTCTCTTGCGAGGGCCTTCTGTGCGATCACCTTTGCATGATATTCAATATGTGCAGATGACAAAACCTTCTGGCTGAGTTCGGCAATATAGAATGCACCACCGGCATCTTCAAGATTCTTATTCTTACGTAACTGTTCTACGACAGTCAAGACATCTATAGGCTGATTCTCAGCATATAAAGTCTGAATGGCATCGAAGATTACTTTGTGTTTATTATCGTAAAATGATTTTGGTTTCAGAATATCTGCGACCTGTCCGAAAGCATCTTGTTCAATCAAACAAGCACCAACAACTGCCTTTTCGAAGTCAGTTGCCTGAGGTTGCTGGCGACCTAAATCAGCCACAACAATAATTTCCTCTTTTTGCTTTTTCTTTGTTGAACGTTTTGCTTCAGCCATAAACACATTTTCTCTTTCGCTTTGCAAAGGTAATAGATTTTGATGAGGTGGGTATAAGTTTCACAATAAACATATAAACAGGTATGTTCACAACTCTGTTGAAAACGTTAATAACTCGGCAAAGAAAAGCCCCTAACTCGTTATGAGTCAGGGGCAAACTTATCAACAGAAATTATTTTAATAAGTAATTGGCTTGTAATTAAATCTATCTAAAAACAAGCATTTCTGAGAGCAACTCTTATTATTTCACCTCAACCTTTGCAGCCAAAGCCTTACACTTATCGCGGATTTCGTCGAGTGGAGTTCCGAGTTTGTCGTAACATACTACAACACCCATGCGTCGGCCAACGTGAGCTACTGGCTTGCCGAAGATGCGGAGGTAAGTGCGAGGAGCTTCGCAAACTGATTCCATGCCTACATAGTCAGGGCATTCTGTTTCAACACCAGAGAGGATAACGGCACTTGCACCAGCCTTTTCCTGTGTGATTTCAGGAATTGGAAGACCGAGGACGGCACGGCAGTGGAGTTCGAATTCAGTAAGATTCTGTGTTCCTGCAAGTGTAACCATACCTGTATCGTGTGGACGAGGAGAAAGTTCTGAGAAGTAAACGCCGTCCTTGTTTGAGATGAAGAACTCAACGCCCCAGATACCAGCACCCGTAAGAGCGGCCGTTACCTTTGCAGCCATATCCTGAGCTGCCTGAAGGTGTTCGTCGGTCATTGGCATTGGCTGGAAGCTTTCGCGATAGTCGCCACCCTTCTGAACATGTCCGATTGGCTTGCAGAAGAGAGTCTTTCCGTTCTTCTGAGTAACAGTGAGGAGAGTGATTTCATAATCGAAGTTGATGAATTGTTCAACGATTACTTCCTTGATGTCACCTCTTGCACCTGCAACTGCATCGTCCCATGCTTTCTGAAGTTCTGCAGGAGAATCTACTTTGCTCTGTCCATGGCCTGATGAAGACATGAGAGGCTTAACGATGAATGGATAGCCAATCTCGTCGGCTGCCTGCTGGAACTCTTCAAATGTCTTTGCATACTTGTAGTTAGCAGTCTTGAGTCCGAGTTCGGTGTGTGCAAGTTCACGGATTGCCTTACGGTTCATTGTGAAGTTGACGGCACGTGCAGAAGGAGTTACCTGAATGCCTTTTTGCTCGCATTCATAAAGTTTTTCTGTACGGATAGCCTCGATTTCAGGCACGATGATGTCTGGCTTGTGTTTTTCAACGGCTGCCATGAGGGCATCGCCATCAAGCATTGAGAACACTTCACACTCGTCTGCTACTTGCATAGCTGGTGCCTTTGCATACTTGTCACATGCTACAACGTACATACCTTTGCGCTTACATGCGATCACAAACTCTTTTCCTAGCTCTCCTGAGCCTAAAAGCATTATTTTTTTCATGTGTAAATTGATTATATGATAATTGTTATTTTTTATTGATGTTGTTCTCTCAGCAAGTCGTTTACAGTCTTTACTGGATTGAAAGTTCCGAGCGGAACATCTGCAAAGATTGTGTTCCAATCGCTCATTGCACCATTCCAAAGTCCTGGAAGTTCGAGTGCCTTGAGGTCTTTTCCGTTCTTGCTCTTTGATGAGATAAAGCCAGTGTTGTGGTCGACATATTGTCTGAGGTCGAACTTTTCGCCCTTATAATTCTTGACTGCACATACGAGATCCACTGGATTGAAGTGGGTTCCACCCTTGAACATTGCCACATATTCGGCATTGGCTGTATCGATTTGCGAACTTTCAAGTATTTGGAGTGAGATTGTTCCGTCTTGATTGTAGGCGAGGAACGGACCTCCACCTGGTTCTCCAACATTCTTCACCATACCGCAAACACGCATTGGTCGGTTGAGTTTATTGTAGAGATAAGCCGAAAGTTGCTCGTCGTTCATATTGGCTTGTTCTGGATTCTTGCAGCAAAGTTCGCTTTCGAGGAACTGAGCAATCTCTTCCAGTTGGGCATGAGAGCAATTTCCGCCATCGAGAAGGCGAAGATATTCGAATGCTTTCTTTTGTTTGCTTACGAGAATGCCCGCAATGAGTTTCTTGAACTGAACAGTTTCTGGCTTCATCTTATCAGGCACCACATTATCTATATTTTTAATAAAGATAACATCGGCATCGAGTTCGTTCAAGTTTTCTATCAATGCACCATGGCCACCTGGACGGAAGAGGATTGTGCCGTCTTCGTTGCGGAATGGTTCATTATCAATGGTTGCAGCCACTGTGTCAGTGCTTGATTTCTGTTCAGAGAAGCTGATTTCGTATTTTACGCCAAACTTACTTTCGTATTCGCCTTTCTTTTGCTCCACCAAATCCTCGAACAATTCGCGATGTTCAGGACTTACCGTAAAGTGTACATTCACCTTTCCATCCTTGCCTGCAGCATAGAGTGCTCCTTCGACGAGATGTTCCTCGAGTGGTGTACGAATGCTGTCGTCGTAGGCATGGAACTGAAGAAGTCCCTTTGGAAGCTTGCCGTAGTTGAGGCCCATCTCTCCTAAAAGGACGTCGACCACTGCCTTATATTCGCCTTGTTCGATAAGGTCGTCAACCTCTTCGCCTTGGTTTACAACGCAAGCGTCATTGAGAGCATCGAAGAAAGCGAAGTTGTGGATATTTTCGAAGAACTTCTTGATGAAGTCAGTGTCTGGCGTATCTGATTCGCCATCAAGGAATTCAAAGAGATTCTTAAACATTCTTGAAGCGGCACCAGATGCAGGAACGAACTTCAACACTTTGTGTGAACCTTCCAAATACTCTGTCCAAGCCTGCTGATACTCTGTTTGCTGAGCATTGTCGGTCATGGTAATGCCATTTTCAGGCGATGCTGCACCAGCAAGTTTCAGGAAAGGAAAGCCTGTGCGGAACTGCTCCAATTGCTGTTGGAGTTGCTGTTCGGATATACTTTTGGCAGCAAGGAACTCTTTATCTTTTTGTGTAAGCATACTAATAAGTGAATTGGTTTGTAAGAATTACGATACAAAGATAAGTCATTTTTTTCAAACACAAAAGCATTTACGAAAGTTTTTTCGACTTGTACCTTATATTATTACATATATGCGAGAGATTGTTCGTTAATTCGCGTGTTTCGCAAACTCGACTTTGCAATTTAGTGCTTATTTGTCGGCCAAGCGGGAACCCAACTATGAGATTGTTTCAATGACAATCAGTTCCATTTTATCTTTGCATTTCAATGCCACAAAACAAAACCAAAAACTCATAAAAACGAAACTCAAAACTCACAAAGACGAAACTCAGAACTCATAAAAACGAAACCTCAAACTCACAAAAACAAACCATAAAACTTGCACGAACTAAAGTTAATTTTCCCAGCTTCAAATTCAGAGTCATAAGTTATGACTTGCAAGTCGTAAGCTTATGTCGTTCAAGTCATAATGTTATGTCTTTGAAGTCATAACTTATGACTCTAAAAATATTCTTAGAAAAATCGGTAAATATTCGATGATGAAACATGCTTTTATACGGGGTGGTTGGAAAAATAAATATCGTCCCGTGAAATGACCAAATACCAATCACAAGATTTCATATTCTGTTTATAAAACAGGAACCTCCGATAAAGGTCGAAAAAATTTCTTTCTTAATATTTCCGAAAAACTTGCTCATGTAAAAAATTTTTACTATATTTGCAGTCAAATAGCCAAAAAGAAATAGAATGACCGACCAATACATACAGCAAATACGCGATATTCTGCAACGAATCGAAGCCTTGACTGCCGATATTATCAGCCAAGACGACCAGCAGAAAATCAGCAACATACTATCCGAAATCATTGATTCGGAATATGACACGAATGCTGTATGGGGTGGAAAAGACAGCATTTACACCTCTTTCGGCCTCGACCCCCTACTCTTCGACCTTCAGACGGCACTCATCAGCATTGAGGAAATCGGTGCAAGCCGAGCAATCATCCTGAGCATCCTTCTTCATGAATTCGTCAAAATCGACCGCCTTTCGCTCGACAAAGTAAAGGCAGATTTCGGCGAAGACGTTGCCCACATAATCAAAGGACTTCTGAAAGTAAACGAGCTCTATGCAAAGAGCCCATCAGTCGAAACCGAGAATTTCCGCGACCTGATGCTTTCGTTTGCCGAAGACATGAGAGTGATTTTCATCATCATAGCCGACAGAGTGAATCTCATGCGCCAAATCAAGGACAAGGGCACCGACGAAGCCAGACGCAAAGTGGCCCACGAAGCCAACTACCTTTATGCGCCTCTTGCCCACAAACTCGGACTCTACCTGATCAAATCCGAATTGGAAGATCTCTCCCTGAAATATCTCGAGACAGAGACTTTCTATATGATCAAGGAGAAACTCAATGCCACAAAACGTGCCCGCGACGAATACATAAAGACTTTCATCTCGCCAATCGAGGAAAAACTCTCTGCTGCCGGACTTCGCTTCCACATGAAAGGCCGAACAAAGAGCATACACTCCATTTGGCAGAAAATGCAAAAGCAGAAATGCCAGTTCGAAGGCATCTACGACCTCTTTGCCATCCGCATCATCCTCGATTCGGCTCCTGACAGGGAAAAACAGGATTGCTGGCAAGCCTACAGCATCGTGACCGACATGTATCGCCCTAATCCAAAACGACTCAGGGATTGGCTCAGCGTACCAAAAAGCAATGGCTATGAAAGTCTTCACACCACTGTAATGGGTCCTGAGGGCAAATGGGTGGAAATCCAAATCCGTACGGAACGAATGGACGACATTGCCGAACACGGACTTGCTGCCCATTGGCGCTACAAGGGAGTTAAAGACAGTGGAGCCAAACTCGAAGACTGGCTCAAGGACATCCGAAGTGCATTGGAATCGCAAAGTTCAAGCGATGAGCAACTCGTCGACCAATTCAAGGTGGATCTCTACAGCGATGAAGTGTTCGTATTCACACCAAAAGGCGACCTCTTCAAACTGCCAAAAGGTTCGACAATACTTGATTTCGCATTCCAAATCCACACAAACGTGGGCAGCCACTGCAGCGGAGGAAAGGTCAATGGCAAGAACATGCCAATGCGAACAAAACTGCAAACAGGCGACCAGGTTGAGATTCTCACCAATCCAAACCAGCAACCAAAGCAGGATTGGCTCAACTTTGCAATCACATCCAAGGCAAAGAACAAGATTCGCCAAAGCATTCACGAGCAGGAACTTCGTACTGCCACATATGCAAAGGAAACCATCGAGCGAAAGTTCAAGAACAGAAAACTCGAATACGAAGAGCCAATCTTGATGAAGACGGTCAAGCGACTCGGTTTCAAGCATGTGATGGAGTTCTACAAAGCATTATCCGAAGAGGTACTCGACATCAACAAAGTCATCGACACCTACATCGAGGAACAAAAGCGCGAAAACAACGAACTGCCAACCGTTGAAACGCAAAGTGCCGAAAACTTCAAGCTTGATGCCGTAACAAAGACCAGCGAAACAACCAACAAGGACGTTCTCCTCATTGGTAATAATATAAAAGGTGTGGTATATAACCTCGCAAAATGCTGCAACCCAATCTATGGAGATGATATCATAGGTTTCGTCACAGTGAGCCGAGGAATCACAATCCACAGAAAAAACTGCCCTAATTGCCGACGCCTTATCGAACAAATGAGCTACCGCCAAATCGAAGTCAATTGGGCAGAACAGGCAAGCGGACAATTCCCTATCACGCTTCACATCATTGGAAACGACGATATCGGAATCGTCAACAACATTACGAGCATCATCCTGAAAGAGAAGAACATACTCCTCCGAAGCATCGACATCAAGTCGTCGGAAGACGGACTCTTCGCAGGAAACCTCACAATAATGATCGACGACAACAATCGCCTGAGCCAATTAATCAAGAAAATACAAGCCATCAAAGGCGTAAAAAATGTCAGCAGATAAAGCGACGATATGAAGACAATTCTCATACAAGTAGGCAAGACAACAAGCAAAGACTTCCAAGTGATTATCGACGATTATACAAGTCGAGTGAAGCACTATTGCCAATTTGACATTGTCACCATACCAGAACTAAAGAACACAAAAGCCCTCTCACAAGAGCAACAAAAGCATCAGGAAGGCGAACTGATACTCAAGCAATTACAGGACAGCGACTATGTAGTGGTGCTCGACGAACACGGAAAAGAACTCCGAAGCATCGAACTTGCCAGTTGGATAGAGAAAAAGCAACAAACCGTCAGTCGCAACCTCATATTCATCATCGGAGGTCCTTACGGCTTCTCACCCGAAGTCTATCAAAGAGCCAACGAAAAACTCTCACTATCGAAGATGACATTCTCCCACCAAATGATTCGCATGATATTCATCGAACAGCTCTACAGAGCATACACAAT
This sequence comes from Bacteroidaceae bacterium, assembly GCA_024398435.1. GTDB lineage: Bacteria > Bacteroidota > Bacteroidia > Bacteroidales > Bacteroidaceae > Colivivens. Next base: position 59,721 of record JAKSJD010000006.1, read on the forward strand.
CATCCGAGGCGAGCAATATCATCACGAATAACGAATAACAAAAATCACGAACCAAAAAGAGAAAAATCATATATTATATATAATAAATGTATAAATAAATCGAAAAAAACTGCTCAAACATTTGGGCATTTCATAATATTTGCATAACTTTGGCACCGAATTAAGTGCTAATTGCAATCCAAAACGAGAATTTGAAATTAAATTATTACTAACAAATTAATTATTTCTTTATGAGAAAAACGATTACTTCAATCATGACAATGGTGGCAATGTTATTTGCAACCAGTGCGATGGCTCAGTTCAAAGGATCGGTCACTCAGTATCCTACTACCGATTACAGCATGGATGCCATCTCATTCTCTCTCAACGAAGTAGCCACAGCTCTTGGAACCGACACTGCAACACTCATCAGTGCGTATGCAGAATTCGCAGAACTTCCACAGGAAGATTTCTATGTAGCTCCTGGTACTTCAACATTCTATGTAACTCTTTCCACTGACGAAGAGTCTACACGTTACACCCAAGGCGGCAACGGTAACTACTGGTTGACCTCTGAAGGTAAGGCCACTGTATGGGGTTCAACAGAAGAAGACCTCGTTGCAGCATGGTATTACGAACTCGACATGGACCCAGAGGAAGAACTTCTTTATTTCTGGGCAGGTCAGATGCCAGACGCTTGCAAAGCTGAAGATGTTTGCCATGCTCTCGTTACTTTCCACTACGGAGAAGCAACAGCTACATTCGACCTCACTCTTAATATTGAGGCAAAGCCAACTATTGATGTTGAACCATGTACAACATTCTCTAAGCTCCAAATCGTTGGCCGTGCAAGCACAAGCTTAAGCCAATATCCTCGTGCTAACTGGGCATATGATCCTATCTCATTCGATGTAGCAGGAATCGCTGAAGCTCTCGGCATGAGCACAGATAATTTGTCCATGTTCTTCGAAGACATGCTTTATGCTAAGACTTACGATGCTGACTATGACATCATTACAGACTCTTTGACACACAGTTTCACTGCAACTCCTAACCCTGGTTTCTGGTACATTAAGACTTATGATGAAAATACAGGTGATGAAGGCGATGAAGTTGTTCAAGGACCTTACGGTGGTGAAGATGTATTCTGGGTATCATCAATTGCATTCGATGCTGAAGCAGGAACTATCACAGCTGAAGTTGGTCAGTATCCTAACGGACTTGCTGTAAACCAGAGCCGCTATGGTTACTTCTATGTTATCTATGGTGACAAGGCATACGAACTCAAGGTTGAGCTCACTATCATCCCTGAACCTGCAAAGCCTTACAAGGATATGGAAAAGGTGGGTGAATCGAACTACCACTTCATCCTTGAACATGAATTCAATGGTTATCAAATTGCAACAATTGACATCAACCTCGATTCTATCGCAGAACTTCTTGGTTCAGACCCTGCAGACATTAAGCTTCAGTTCTTGAAGGACGAAGAAAACTTCTCGTCTTCTTCTACTGCAAACCAAGGTGGTTGCTATATGAATGAAGACGGATTTGTATGTGCTTGGGGCGAATCAGGAAGAACATTCATAGAACCTTTAGTACAAGGCGACTTCTCTCAATTGTCATTCGGTTCATATTCTCCAGGTTGGGGCACAGTTCTTAAGGACAGCGTAACATACACAGGAAGTGCATTCCTCGTTGGCAACAACAAGTACTATCAGATTACTTGTTCATTCTGGCGTCAAGGCGAAAATGTTGACCCTCAGAGCTACACAGTAGAAACTTGTGCTACAGTTGCAACTCAGGTTTACACATATCAGATTGTTCCAAATGGAAGTGATTACCAAGACAGCCACATGGTTAATGAACCACTCGACCTCAATATCGACTTTATTAAAGCACAACTCGGAGGTACTGAGACATTGTATGGAGAAGTATTTGACTCAGTTGGTAATGTAACTTATTCAAGAGCATATTCTTGCGACCCTAAGCCAGGCTTCTGGATGATTCCTTCTGCTGATAATGTTGAACACAAGTCAATGGTCGGTACATGGGGTACTAACACTTACGGTATGTCTTATGCAAATGGTATCATGCAGTTCTTCCAGTTCCCTGGTCAGCGTGCTGTAGGCGACTACTATACAGACAACTTCTATCTTGTTAACCTCCAGAATGGTAAGAAGATCAAGTATATCATTACAGTTAACTTCGTTGAAGAATATACAGAAATGTCTGAAGTAGTAGGTTCTGAAACTCTTACACTCGGTGCTCGCGATGGTGAAAGTGAATTCGGTATTTACACTGAAGTTGACCTCGCTCCAATGTATGAAGCACTCGGTTGCTCTGCAGAAGAATTCGCAGAAGCTGGTAAGTGGCTCGCCATGAACAAAGACGGACAGTTCGCTGAAGACAACTACGACGAACAGGAAGGCTTCTTCTTCGCTGCTGATGGTAAGACTATCGACGACGGAACAGAAGTTGTTCACTGTGGTTTTGCTCCAGATGAAGAGAAGTTCTATTCTTGGATCATCGACGACCAGAATCTTGTTAATGCTTACAACATGACTATCTATGCTGAATACAACTCACAGTGGTATGCTTACTACATCACAGTTGGTACTCCTGAAGTTGTTGGCATCAATGCAGTCAAGAACAATGTAAGCAAGTCAGGCAAGGTATTCGACCTTACTGGACGTGAAGTAAAGAACCCATCAAAGGGCATTTACATCCAGAATGGCAAGAAGGTTCTCTTCAAGTAAGTCAGAAACTTCTATAATATATATAATAAGGTGTGCCTTTCAGAAGGTACACCTTATTTTTATTACGAATATTTGGTCAATAAAAGTTTTTTGCGTATATTTGCATAAAATTATCAAACAAAAAGAATCGCAAGCTGATATGAACCGCAAACTAACCTACACAATCCTCACATTGGTATTGGCTAACATTGTCAATACTTCATTATATGCACAGGTAAACTATTGCCCAAACGATGATTGCACAAAGTGCCGACTTCTTCGTGAGGTTGACTATCAGTTCAATGCAATTCGTAATGACATCACTCTCCCTCAAACCCTCGACGGAAAGACAATTCATTGGCAGATTGAGAACAGGGAAGGCGGAGACACTCCATACATGGCTTTTGACGGCCAAACCATTCATATCAAGTCGTTACCAAAGGGAGAATACCAACCAGCAGGCACATTGTATGCTGAAGTTGGAGGCGAAAAGGTTAAGTTCAATCTCACTTTAGCTCCAGATGATGAAATGTTTGGTTATCTCTATTGCCACATGGCTGGAAATGGAGAGAACACCAATTATGCGATAGGAACAAAAGCTGACCGAGGCGAGATTTTCTACCCTATCATCAACAATCAACCTATCTTCAATCCCGAAGATGTTGCAAAAATCGAAGGTGGAGTTCGCGATGCTTTTATCATCAGAGGTAAGGACAACAACTATTTGATGGTGAACACAGACATGTGTAACCGCAAAAGCCGAGTTTGGTTCAATTATGGAATCGACCTACTCAAATCCAACGACCTCATACATTGGACATCAGTTTCGTTCGATTTCCGCAAAGGCAATGAAGTGTTCTCCGACCCTCAAAGCAAGGATTATATAAAAGATTACAAGAAGATTAACAGAGTTTGGGCTCCACAAATCATTTGGGATGAAGACTATAATGATGGCGAAGGCGGCTACCTTATCTACTATTCTATCCTCAGCACAAATGAGGGCGACACTTATGATAAGATTTATTATTCGTATGCCAATCGAGATTTCACAACATTGACAAAGCCTCAACTCATGCACGATCATGGAATATCCGTAATCGACTGCCATATAGATTGGAATGATTGCGACCGCCGATATCATGTATTCTATAAGAAAGAAGGAGCAGCAGGTGTTGACAGAGGCATATACGAAGCGGTGTTCGACAAACTTCCCGTATCGGAATGGCGAAATGTGCTTCATATCACGAATGAAGGCAAAGAGCAAGTTGAGGGTGGAAGTGCTTTCCGTCTCATCAACGAAAACACATGGAAAGTCACTTACATAAAGTATTCCGGCCAAAGAGTTTATCGCGTATGCAATGCTAATGCAACAGAAGAGAATGTCGATCGTGGTGTAGTGATTGGAACGAACGTAAATCCTCAGCATGGTTCGTTCATGCAAATCACGAAAGACGAATATGACCTTTTGCAAGCATGGTCGGATTTAAAGCTTAAAGTTCAAGAACTTGAAGCCAACCCAAAGGCTGCAAAGAGCAAGAAACTAAAGGTTGCAAAAGAGGCATTGGAGAAGACTTTCGCAACCAATTCAGTTCCTCTGTTGTTGAAGCTATATAAGGATACGATTAAAACATTATAAGAAATGACCTCAAACATTATAAGAAATGAGGCCAAACATTATAAGAAAATAATACAAACTAATTTATACACAAAGATGAAGAAATCACTATTCGCGGCAATACTTCTGACCGCATCACTTTCAACAAGTGCTCAAACTGAATCCAAATGGAATGAACCAGGCAACGGAAACCCATTCATTCCTGGTTATTTTGCCGACCCTACGATCCGTAAGTTCGGTGACACTTTCTACATTTACGCTACAACCGATGGCACCGGAAACGGTTATGGTCCGGCTCAGGTATGGATGTCGAAGGACTTTGTCAATTGGCGAAATGTCGTTATGAATTGGCCAACTACCGAAGTTGTTTGGGCTCCTGATGTTATTCCAACAAAAGACGGGAAGTACAGATACTATTATTGCGAGCCATGTATGGTTCATGTTGGCGAAAGCGACTCACCGGTTGGTCCTTGGAAGAATATGCTTGGTGAGGCAGATGCTGTATTGATGCCCGACAGATATTGCCATCCAAAAGCCATAACACTCGACCCTCAGGTATTTACCGACGATGACGGAAGCCAATATATGTTTGTAGGAACATGGGGATTTTATGATGATGCTGGTTGCGGATGGGCAAAACTTGCACCTGATGGAAAATCGTTTACAGACAAAGGGCTCATATCCAGTCGTGAGATAAGGGATTTCTTCGAAGGTCCATTCGTATTCAAGAAAGATGGAGTTTATTATTTCACATATTCATGTGGAAGTTGCCACGACGACACTTATCGTGTGGATTATGCAATAAGTACTGAAAGCCCTATAGGTCCTTACACATACAAAGGCAACATCTTGAAGACAAATGCAGACGGAACCGTTCATGGTCCTGGCCACCATTCGATATTGATTGATGGCAACGACTATTATATTGTCTATCATCGTCACAACAATCCTCATTCCGTTCATGGCTTCAATCGCCAGCTCTGTATTGATAAGATTGAGTTTGATACAGATGGAAACATTAAGCCAATCAAGCCAACTCATGCCGGACTTCTTCCTTCTTCTTTAGCAAAGAAAGCAAAGAAATATGCCATAGAGAATCTTGCATACAAGGCAAAGGTCACTGCTTCGTCAGTTCTTTGCGATGATTTCAAGGCCGAATATGCAGTTGACGACAACAACGGAACCCTTTGGCGACCAAAGAACAATCAAGGCGAATCGTGGATAAGTATTGACCTTGGAGAAGTGAAGAAATTCAATCAGGTTTGGCTTCAGTTTGAATACCCTACCTTCTTCTACCAATATAAGGTGGAAACATCCGTTGACGGAACTACTTGGACAATGTATGCTGACCGAACAGACAATACAAATGCCGGTTCACCAATGATAGAACAAGGCGAAGTAAAGGCTCGTTTTGTTAAGGTTACTATTACTGACACACAGAAGAACGGCCATTTCGGAGCTCTTTGGAACGTAAAGGTATACAATGCAACAAAGAAGAACGACCCTGCAAAACTTTTGCCTTCTGTTGAAGGAATGGATTACGATGCAGTAAACAAAGGCTATCCAAACCTCCACAAGAAAGACGTGAATCCTTCGGAAAGAAGCAACAAAGATGTTGTTGTTGACATAAACGCCGATGATTATGCCCAAGGTAAGGCTATCACACTCAAGAGCATAAAGAACAGAGCAGGTGGAGAATTCAGCGGAAACGAAGAAACTCTGGTTGAAATCATCAAGGGGAAGTATGCTTTCTATTTCAATGGCAAGCAAACACTCGAAAGCAGTTTCCAGTGTCCAAAAGATTTCACATACAATGCAGCATTCACTGTTTCTGCTTGGATATACAATCCTACGATTGAACCAATCGAATGTATTGCGAGCATAACCCCTAACAGTGGCGACCTCACAAGTTTCCAATTCAACCAAGGAAAAGACAGAACAACAGGTCTTGTCGACCATGCCGGCTCGTTCGAAAGCTATGGAAACCCACAGGCAATACAGAAAGGCGAGGGCCAATGGCAGCATTGGACAATCACATACGATGGATGGTTCGAACGGTTCTACCTAAATGGCGAACTCGTTCACGAGCAGAACAACTTCATAATGCTTCGTCCAAATGGTCCGATTACTATTGGTGGCGAGCCATACGGAGGCAACAACTTCACTGGTTATCTTCATTCGTTGAAACTCTACAACAGAGGTCTTTCAGTTGAAGAAGTTGTGGCCGACTACAAGCAAAAGAGTGACACACAGGACAAGATTGTATTTGATACTGACAATATTGCCATCAAGTCGGAAGTGGTTTCCCCTACTCTTATCCGTCTTTCAGTTACTGACAAGGAAGGAAATATGCTACATTCAGGTCAACTCAGTTTTGCCTATGGAGCTACAAGTGATGCGAAGGCAACCAAAGCAGAAATGAGCAAGGCCTCGAACAGCTCGTCCATGCTTGTAAGTATTGACGGAAAGAAGGACCAAACATGCTTTGTTACGGTTTCGGATGATAATGGATTCAATCAGACATTCAAGGAAAAACTGACTGTCAATGCCAATGACTTCACTTTGTTCACAGATGATTTCAAGAAATTCACTGAATGGGACGGAAAGTACCAAACAAATGACAAGGTAAGCTACAAAGCAGAAAACGGAATACTGACTCTCACATCTGCCGATACATATTTCGAAGCTGATGCCACTCGAAACGGTGCGATGATTTACAAGAATGTAGAAGGTGATTTCATTGTTGAAGTGAAAGTTGCAGATTTGATGGGAAGCCAACGTCACAACACTCCTGCCTACAACGAAGGAGGACTTATGATTATCCTGCCAACGAGCGAAACCCAACAGCAGATTGTTCAGTTGGGAGTGTTCCCAAGCTACAATTGCGGCAACATGCTTACAACCGTTAATCGTCGGAATCGCCCACAATATCCAAATCAGCAAGCATGGAATTACGACCCATACATGCAGCTCCAGAGAGTCGGCAACACAATCTATGCCCGCACTTCTCCTGATGGAAAGGTTTGGACAGAAATGCCTGGAAGTCCGGTTGATGCCCGTCAGTTCGAAGGAAAGACATTGCGTGTAGGTTTGTTCCAAACCACTTATACCGACAACAGTGCTTGGGTTAGTTTCTCCGACTTCAAGCTTTGGAAGAAGAAGTAATCGACCTTCCGGATTGATTTTTATTACATCTTGCCCACAAAGCCCCTATACGAATGACAAAGTTCGCATAGGGGTTTTCTCTTTCTTCTGTAGTCATTCGTCTATTTTCTTTGAAACCTTTTTCTATTCCCATTGAATCATTTGTCTATTTCAGTTAAAACATTTATTAATTTCCATTGTAATATTTTGTAGTCATAACTTATGACTTTGTAGTCGCAACATTATGTCTTTCAAGTCATAAGGTTATGACTTGAAAGACATAACTTATGACTCTAAAAATATTCTAGGAGAAAGATGTTTTGAAAATGGATGTTTTGGATTATGTTTCCATATTGTTCCGATATTGTTCCCATGTTGTTTTTATGCTGTTTCCATGCTTTTGGGCGAATACACATTATATAATATTACGCGTACGCGAGAAACTGGAAGAATGGCAAAAAGAAAGACGGTCCACTCGGAATGAGCGAACCGTCTAAACGATATTGTCGACTTAAATCCTTATGCTAAAGTCTATCGGATTACTTATCTTTTTCTTCCTTGTCCTTCTTCTCAGCCTTAGCTGCCTTGTTGTAGCGCTTGTTGAGTACAGAAACAACTTCTTCTGTTACATCATATTGAGGAGCAGCATAAAGCACGTTGTCAATTCCTGATGACTTGCAAAGAATGAAGTCGTAGCCCTTTTCTTCTGCATAGCTTTGAACAAAGTTCTTGATTGTATCAGTCAAAGCCTGGAATTCCTTACTATATTCTTCTTCGAGAGAAGTAGAAAGGCGAGCCTGAAGAGCCTCTATATCTTGCTGAAGCTTCTGAAGACGAGCCTGCTCGCTCTCATACTGCTGCTGAGTGATTGAGTTTGACTGAACCTTACGCTGGAACTCCTGAACCTGATTTGCAAAGTTCTTTCCCTTCTCGTTGATAGTATTCTCTGCATTTGCCTTCTTCTTTGTGAACACTTCTTCGAGGTCCTTACATTTCTGATACTGATTTGTAAGAGTGTCGATAAGGACATAAGCAATCTTAAGGTCTTTCTGAACTGACTCTTCAGCAACTTCTGATTCGTTTGCTTCAGCTTTTGTTTCCTTTGAATCGCATGAAGTAGCTACTGCTACTGCTGCCAACATGAAAAGTCCGCTAAGGACTGAATAAATAGTCTTCTTCATTGTTTATTGTTTAAATGTATTTACTTTTCTTCTTTCTTCAAAAATTCTTATCACTCCTTCTCCTTTATTGCTTTCGGGTTGTCCATTCGAGCCATTCGGTCCTGACTCTGAACACATGTGACTCCCCTATCTCGCATAGCCTTATTCCTCGAAACATGAGTCTGCGGAAATCTGCCGTTCTTCTTAAAAATGATTCTTATACATAAAAAAAACACGCATATCGCAAGAATTATCGCGCTAATGAGGAAGAGTTTCAACATTATTTACTAAATTTGCTGCAAAGATACGAATTATTCTTTATTCATAATAAATTATTAATGATTATTTAACAAAAAAGAGCCTTACGCTATCTACTTATAGCCAATGGCACGAAAAAATAAGGAAAATACATAATTAAAAAATATAAAATAAGACTATGGAACTGAAACCAAAAGCTGTGTTCGACTATTTCGGACAAATCAACAAGGTGCCTCGTCCTTCCAAACACGAGGAAAAAATGATTGCCTTCTTGCAGGAATTTGCAAAGAACAACAATTTGGAATGCAAGACAGATGAAGCAGGAAACGTTCTCATCAGCAAAGCTGCAACTCCAGGAATGGAAGACCGTGCCATTATCTGCCTTCAGGCCCACATGGACATGGTATGCGAAAAGAACAGTGACAGAGTAATTGACTTCACAACAGATCCTATCGAAAGCTATGTAGATGGAGAATGGATGAGAGCCAAAGGCACTACCCTTGGAGCTGATGACGGTATTGGAATAGCTATTGCAATGGCTGCTCTTACTGATCCAGAACTAAAGCACGGACCTATCGAATGCCTGTTCACAAGAGATGAGGAAACTGGTCTTACAGGTGCTGAAGCCATCCAACCAGGATTCATGACAGCAAAATATTTGCTCAATCTTGACAGTGAAGACGAAGGCGAAATCTTCATCGGATGTGCCGGAGGCGTAAATTCCGACATTGAATTCGAATATTTTGCACAGGAAATCGAAGAAGACTATGTAGCTCTCAAAGTTACTGTTGACAAGTTGACCGGTGGACATTCAGGCGACGACATCAACAAAAACAGAGCCAATGCCAATAAGGTACTCGCCCGTTTCCTTCATAACGAATTCAACAAGTTCGACCTCCACCTCGTCAGCATTGATGGCGGAAACCTCCACAATGCAATTCCTCGCCATGCAGAAGCAATAATAGCAGTACCAGAAAGCGCCAAACACGAGGTAAGAAGCGACTTCAACATCTTTGCAGCAGAGATTCAAGACGAATATCACGTTACTGAACCAAACGTGGAATTCACAATGGAATCAGTGGAAAAACCAGAAACTGCAATCGACGACATTACTGCCTACAACCTCATCGAATCTTTGCATGCAGCACAGAATGGCGTATTCGAATGGAGTCAGGACATTCCTAACTTCGTCGAAACATCAAGCAACCTTGCAAGTGTAAAGATGCCTGAAGACGGAAAGATTAAGATTGTCATCAGTCAGAGAAGTTCCACAAAGAGCCAGCTCGACTGCATTTGCAGTGTACTAGCAGCTACTTTCACCATTGCCGGAGCTGATGTTCTCATCAATGACGGTTATCCAGGATGGAAACCAAACCCAGACTCTACAATTCTGAAACTTGCTGTAGAAAAGTACAAGACTTTGTTTGGCAAGGAACCAAAGGTAAGAGCCATTCATGCCGGACTTGAATGCGGCCTCTTCTCGGAAAAGTACCCAAGCATGGATATGATAAGCTTTGGTCCTACTCTTCGCGGAGTTCACTCTCCTGACGAATGTCTTCTCATCCCAACCGTTGAAATGGTTTGGAAGCATCTCGTTGCAATTCTAGAAGACGCTCCTAAGCGGTAAGACTCATAGCCCCCTCTCCTTCCGTCATCAATCAAGGAGAGAGGGCTTAACTCTTAATAGATGAAGCATTTACTATCTATATTGCTGCTATTCACTTGTTGCAATATTTACGGACAAGTAGAACTGAAAAAGCAGAAGAACATCTCCCGCATGGGCATTCCATATGGCAATTACAGTGGAATAACTCATGTGGAAGGCGACTTATATGCTATTGTCAGTGATAAGGACGAAGCCGACGGCTTCCACTTCCTGAATATAGACATCAACCTTGAGACAGGCAAGATAAAGAATGTGGCAATAAGCGAACCAGCCAAGTTCAAAGAGAATCTTGAACGAGTAAGACAATCAAGGCAAAATCAAAGAGACACAGAAGGAATCTGCTACAGAAAGGATTCGAACTCATTCTTCATTTCAGGCGAGGCCGACCAACAGATTCTCGAATACTCATTCGAAGGGCTTCCAACTGGTAAAAGCCTATCGATTCCAGTCGAATTTTCAGTTGACAACATCAACACGAACAGAGGATTTGAGGCTTTGACCTACAATGGAAACACACATCTATTCTGGACAACAACAGAATTACCTTTGAAACTAAATTCAGACAATACAATAAAGCTCCAGAGTTTCTCCGATGATTTGCAGCCTCAACGCCAATTCTATTACAAGATAGAATATCCTTTGCTTAATAAAAAGGCATCGAACTTTGTCTATGGAGTGCCTGATTTACTGGCACTTGACGATGGGCGGCTTATTGTGGTGGAAAGAGAAGTTGTAGTCACTTATAAGTATCTCGGAAGCTATTGTATAGTAAAGTTGTACATTGTCAACCCTAATGAAAACATACACGAATCGACTATTCTCCAAAAGACATTATTAGCTGAATTCAAGACAAAATTGGCAATAGGCAAAATGAACTTCGCCAACTATGAAGGAATCTGCATAGGACCAAAACTAAATGACGGAAGACAAACCATCATACTTATCAATGATTCCCAAAACGGGGAAGGCAACAAACTCTATCGAGCAAAGGATTATCTCAAAGTAATCGTTTTGGATAAAATCGTCACAAAAGATGATGAATGAAACTTGATTAAGGAATATTTGCCCACTTCCCTATTGTATATATAAAAAATAATGTGTATCTTTGCAAGCAAAATATAAACCGCAAGAAAACAACAATATGAAGTTAGTCAAAACATTATTAGCTTCGGCCATTATGGTATGTGGCATTTCATCCGCTATGGCCCAAAATCCAATCATTTGTGACAGGTATACTCCCGACCCAGCACCTTATGTTCATGGAGATACCCTTTATCTCTTCGTCGACCACGATGAGCAGGAAGATATCGGCTATTTCAATATGAAAGACTGGTTGCTATATAGTACAGTGGACATGGTAAACTGGACTTATAGGGGAACACCTGTAACCACCAAAACATTCAAGTGGGCAAAACAAGGCAACGATGCATGGGCAAGCCAGTGTATCGAACGCAATGGCAAATGGTATTGGTATGTAACTGCCACTGTTGCCAATGGTGGATATCCAGGAATCGGTGTTGCTGTAGCCAATAAACCAGAAGGACCATACCGTGACCCAATAGGCAAACCAGTCGCACAAGGCTGGGGATTCATCGATCCATCAGTATTCATCGATGATGATGGTCAGGCATATCTCTTCTGGGGCAACAATGGTTTGTGGTATGCAAAATTGAGTAGGACTATGACTTCCATATCTGGCGGACAGATTGAAGTTAAGAGTAATGACGAATCAGCATTCGGTCCTTCCACAAAATTTGATGACAACGGAAACAAGAAGACCAACTTCGAAGAAGCATCTTGGATTTATAAGATTGGTGATACTTATTATCTTGAATATGCAGCAGGTGGAGTACCAGAACATATGGCCTACTCTACTGCCAAGAACATAAAAGGTCCTTGGACTTATCAAGGCAAGATTATGGGTACAGCCGATGGTAGTTTCACGATTCACGGTGGAAGTGTCAACTTCAAGGGACACAATTATATGTTCTACCACAACGGAAAACTTCCTGGCGGAGGCGGTTTCCGTCGTTCCACTTGTATTGAAGAGTTCACTCGCAAAGAAGACGGAAGCATTCCTTTCATCAATTTCACAACAAAGGGTGTAAACCCTATTCAAACTCTCAATCCATACGAACTCCAGGAAGCAGAAACAATCAACCAAAGCAGTGGAATCCTTTGCGAAGGCGACGGAACGACAAATTATGTTACCAACATCGACAATTCGGGCGACTACATCAAAGTACGCAACATCGACTTTGGCGAGCTCGGTGCGTCCAAGATTAAGGTTCGCGTTGCTTCCGGAGCTTCAAGAAACGTTAAAATGCTCGTACGCCTCACTTCAAAAAGCGGAAAGATTCTCGGTACGATAACTATTGCCCCTACTGGTGGAGAATTTGAATGGACAGATCTCGAAGTTGACCTTTCCGCAAAAGTCACTGGAGTTCACGACATTGTATTCGCTTTCTCTGGCGTAAGTTCTATTGCAAGTTTCAATTTTGACAATTGGCAATTCACGGAATATGCAGATGCTATTGAAAGCATTAAGGCTGATGAGATGCTGAAAAGTGCCGTTTTCGACCTTGAGGGGACAAAAATTGCCAATAGTTTGGACGAAGTTACAGGACACAAGAGAATCGTTATCTCTAACGGCAAAAAATACTTTATAAAATAATGATAAATGTTTGGTCATTTCAAATATTTGATGTATATTTGCAACGAAATTAAAATGAGTATTAACAACAATAAAATAACCGACATGAAAACCTTCAAATTCATCGTGGCAAGCATGATAGCTCTCTGCTCTTTTGCTATGCCTGCTAATGCACAGACAACAACGTGCATCAACCCTCTAACCTACACTGACATCCCTGATAATGATGTCATCAGAGTAGACGACGACTACTACATGGTCAGCACAACAATGTTCTTCTGCCCAGGTGCTCCTATCATGCACTCAAAGGACCTTGTACACTGGAGAATCGTGAACTATGTGTACGACTATCTCGCAGATGATGACATCTATAATCTTAGAAACGGAAAGAACGCATACGGTAAAGGTCAATGGGCCACCACAATACGCTATGTTGACGGAACATATTACGTTCTCTTCATCGCTAACGACCAACACAAAACCTATGTTTACCGCACAAACGACATCATGAACGGCAAATGGGAAAGAAACGAAATCGCAGGAGCTTTCTTCCACGATGCTTCCCTTCTCTTCGACAACGACGGAAAAGTCTATGTAGTTTATGGCAATGGCGAACTCCACATCACAGAATTACTTCCTGACCTTACAGGCATAAAGGAAGGCGGTATTAACCAAGTGCTTATTGCCACTCCTCGCCAGGGCTTCGGACTTCGTGCAGAAGGTGCTCACTTCTATCATATTGGCGAATACTACTATGTAATCGATATCGACTGGCCAAGCGGCAAGCCTCGTACAGAACGTTGCTGGAGAAGCAAGAACCTCCTTGGTCCATACGAAGACAAAGTAATCCTTCAGGGTGCATTTGATGGTCGTGGCGATGGTGTTGCACAAGGTGCAATCTTCGACACACAAAATGGCGACTGGTATGCAGTTATGTTCCAGGACCATGGTGCTGTAGGTCGTGTCCCTACCCTTCAGCCAATGAAGTGGGTAGACGGTTGGCCAATCCTTGGCGACAATACAGTTCCTGTTAAGCAGTTTGAGGTAAATCTTCCTGAAAGCGGAGAAAACTGGACTTGGGACAATGACGAATTCGACTATACTGCTAATGACGAACTCGCACTTGTTTGGCAGTGGAACCACAAGCCAATCAACGACAAGTGGTCGGTTACAGAGCGAAAGGGATGGATGCGTCTGCACTCAAATCCTGCAACAAACATCTTCGATGCCCGCAACACATTGACTCAGCGCACAGTTGGCCCTCGTTGTTACAGCGAAGTCAAGATGGATGCATCAAAGATGAAGCCAGGCGATAAGGCAGGTCTTTGTGCTTTCCAAGCCAACAACTGCACAATTGGAGTTGAAGTAGACAATAATGGAAAGAAGTTCATCGTAGCAACTTCAGGTACAAGAAGAGAATCAAAGGATGTTTTGCGCATTCCTCTCAAGGGCAAGAAAATATGGCTCAAGATGAAATACGTGTTCACTCCTCAGGCCGACGACACTTGTGGACCAGACAAGGCATTCATGAGCTACTCACTTGACGGCAAGAAGTGGATTGACATCAACGACCAACTTGGCATGAGATTCACTCTCGACCTCTTCGTAGGTTATCGTTCTGCCCTCTATTGCTACAACACTAACGGAAGCGAAGGTGGTTTTGCCGACTTCGACTACTTCCACCAGTGGACATACTAATTCATAGCAAACCAAACGAATGGCAGCTGTCTTTCCATACAAAGGCAGCTGCATTCGAAATAAAGAGCATTGCTCGTCTGCAAAAAAGAACGCGGTTCGCAGGGTAAAACATCGCGGTTCGAAGACCGATTTCTCGCGGTTCGTGACCCAATGTTTCGCAATGTTTTTCACATATATTCCTTAATATTATAAGGATTAACAAAAAGCAATAATTAGATAAAAATATGAAGTTAAGATTTTCAATCGTATTCGCAGCCTTATTTGTAATAGTAGGCTTGGCAAAAGCAGCAAAAATTGAAGTGAATCAAAATGCTGGAGAAGTTACTATAACACAGGACAACATGAAGATTCACCTTATCCCACTCAACGACAATGCCATTCGAGTAAAAGCCGGATGGGATAAGGGAATGCAGTTGGACGATAGGATTCTTTATCCTGAAACACTTGCAAAGCCAAAGTTCAGCGTGAATGAAACTGATGAGGAATTCATAATCTCGGCAAAGAACATCAAGGCCAAATACCACAAGAAGAGTTGCGCTCTCACTTTCTGCGATGGAAAAGGCAAAGTTCTTCTTCAGGAAAAGTACAATGGACGTCGACTGAAGAACGTCACTGTAGCCGGAGTCGGCACAACTGATGTTTCCCAAACATTCATTTCACCTGCTGACGAATACCTTTACGGAACAGGACAATTCCAAGATGGATATCTTAACATCAAGGGACTCACACGTCGACTCACACAAGTCAACACACAGATTTCCGTACCTTTCATCATGTCGAGCAAAGGTTATGGATTGCTTTGGAACAACTATGGCCTCACAGATTTCAATCCTTCAACCAACACAATCCAACTCAAGGCATTTGAAGGAGAAAGCCACGAATATGAGGTTGATGCCACAAGTACAACCGGAAACCGAAGAGAAAGACGCGTTTCAAACGCATTCACAGAAACAATCACCGTTGATGCAGATGCCGACTATTCTTTCCTTCTCGATGTAGGTCAGAAGATGAGTCGCAAACTCTATCTCAAGATCGACAATGACGTTGTCGTAGACCTCAACAACACTTGGCTTCCACCAACAGCTTCTGCTATCAAGCATCTTGGTGCCGGTCAGCACACAATCTATGTTGAAGGTGTTCGAGGAGATAAGCCAACAGTATCATGGAAGAAGGTTGTGAACGAAACAACACTTCATTCTCCAGTGGCTACAGGAGTGGATTATACCGTATTTGCAGGCAATGCCGACCAAGTTGTCGCATCTTATCGTCACGTAACAGGCGAATCACCTCTCATGCCTGACTATATGCTCGGATACGTTCATTGCCGTGAACGCTTCAACACACAAGACGAAATCATCGAAAACGCAAAGATGTTCAAGGACAAGAACATACCTATCAGCGTAATCGTTCAAGACTGGCAATGGTGGGGAAAGTATGGTTGGAATGCAATGCAGTTTGATGAAGGCCGCTATCCAGACCCAGCTAAACTCGTCAAGGATCTTCACGACATGGACATTCGATTCATGATTTCTGTATGGTCGAAAATTGACGTAAACTGTGAAGTCGGCAAGCAAATGGGTGCTAACGGATACTATATTGCAGGAACTGACTGGATTGACTTCTTCAACCCAGATGCAGCAAAGATGTATTGGACCAATTTCCGTAGCCGCATGGTTGAGCCTTACCACATCGATGCTTGGTGGCTTGATGCTACAGAACCAGAAAATGACGACTTGGTAGGCCGAAAGATTGGAAAGGAACAGATTCCTGGCGAATTCTACAGAAATGTATATCCAATGAAGGTTGTCAACACTGTATACAACGGACTCAAGGAAACCAATCCTGACGAAGTCCCTGTAATTCTCACACGAAGCGGATTTGCCGGATTGCAGAGATACAATGCTGTCACTTGGAGTGGAGACGTAGGCAACGACATGGATTGCCTTCGCCGACAGATTGCAGGTGGTTTGAACTATGCAGCATCTGGACTTCCTTGGTGGACATACGATGCTGGTGGATTCTTCCGTCCAGGAAACCAATACAGCGACAAAGCTTATCAAGAGAGAATGCTCAGATGGATTGAGTGCAGTGTATTCCTTCCTATCATGCGAGTTCACGGCTACATGTCGAACACAGAACCTTGGAGATACCCAGCTGAAACAGAAGAAATATTCGTTAAGTGCATTAAGCAAAGATACGAACTTCTTCCATACATAAAGGAATGTGCAAAGAAAGTAAGCGAAGAAGGCTATACAATCATGCGTCCACTCGTATTCGACTTTGCCAACGATACTGAAGCACTGAAGCAAAACACAGAATACATGTTCGGTCCTAAGTATCTCGTATGCCCTATTACAGAAGAGAATGTGACCACATGGAAAGTGTATCTGCCAAAGAATGCTAAGGGATGGAAAGACTACAACACAGGAAAGCAATATTCGGGAGGTCAGTATGTTGACATGAGTGTCACACTTGACAAGATTCCGGTATTTGAACGCATGTAGTCAAACCTAAATGAATTGTTAAAATCGTAACTTCAAATGTTAAAAACAATTCCAATTGCAACAAATATTAAGACAAAATAGTTAAACTATATAAATATATTTGGCTGTGTCGGAGGAAAATGTTAAATTTGCAGTCGATTAAAAGTAACTGACAATGAAAAGAATTATTTTAACACTCGTATTTGCTGTTGTTGCAATGACAGCAGTAAACGCACAAAGCCTCTATAAGAGGGTTCATGATAATGCAACAGCAGTTGTAAACAATGCAGCTTCAAACGAGCAGCAGATACAAATCAATCAGTTCAAGATTACTGTTCTGAACTATATGATGACTCAATCTAAGAAGCGTAACCTCAATAAGGACGACTATTTCTTTGATTCACAAGCTGTGAACCTTGCTACATTTGTAACTGATTTCGAAACAAACATTATCAAGGCTCGTCAGATTTCAACAGAAAAGCGTCTTGCTGTAATTGAATGCTATCGCAATGCATCTCTACAGAATCCATTGTTCAACGATACAGACAAGGATGCAACTTATTGCTATGTCAATGACAAGCAGACTTACACTCCATTCTCTCTCGATACAGACTGGGAAAAGGCTTACGATCAAGCTACAAAGAACATCAAGGCCATCTTGAAGTAAGTAAGTCGGCAAATCCATCATACAGCATTCGTGAAACCAATCACAATGTTGCAGGAATTTGGGAAGGCAAACAACCTTCCCATTTTTTATTGATGTTTTAGTCATACGATGCCCATCGTATATGAGACGAATCTATAGAAGAACAGAACGACAGCTAGAAAAAACATATTTCAAGGCTATAGCTCGCAACATCAAGAGGATAAATACTACACTCTTATTTCATTGTATATCCAACGGAAAGAAAAACGTATCATATGCATAATAATGCATAACAATGAGAGCAAACACCCACTTTACCATTGCATAAAAGCCGAATATTACCGATTTTTAATGAATATAGTTAGCCAATTGAATAGAAATCACTATCTTTGTGGCCTATTATGTATGTAGCAATAGTAAAATATAACGCAGGCAACATTTGTTCCGTAAAGAACGCACTCACAAGATGCGGCATTGAGCCAGTCCTAACCGACGACCCCGAATTGCTGATGAAAGCCGACAAAGTAATCTTCCCTGGACAGGGAGAAGCCCGCAGCACCATGAATTATCTCAAAGAGCATCGTCTCGATGAAGTAATCAAGTCACTCACACAACCTGTACTCGGAATCTGCATCGGCATGCAACTTTTGTGCCGCCACAGCGAGGAACAAGACACGGATTGCCTTGGAATATTCGACACAGATGTGTTGCGTTTCCGTCCAAACACAAGCGAAGAGAAAGTCCCACAAATGGGATGGAACACGATTAATAACACGACATCGGAGTTGTTCAAAGGTTTCACAAAGCCAGAGTTCGTATATTTCGTACATAGTTTCTATGTGCCAGAATGCGGACACACAATAGCAACTACCGACTATACCCTATCCTACAGTTCGGCCCTTCATAAGGACAACTTCTACGCCACTCAATTCCACCCAGAAAAGAGCGGTCCTGTGGGAGAAAGGATAATTAAAAACTTTCTTGAACTATGATAGAAATCATACCAGCAATCGACCTAATCGACGGCAAATGCGTCCGACTAACAAAGGGCGATTACAACGAAAAGAAGGTTTATAGCGATAAGCCTCTCGAGATGGCAAAGATGTTTGAGGACAAAGGCATCCACCGACTTCATCTCGTCGACCTTGACGGAGCCCGTTCAAAACATGTTGTTAATCTCCAAACAATTGAAGAAATCGCGAGCCACACTTCACTCTGCATCGACTTCGGAGGCGGCATCAAAAGCGATGACGATATTCGAAAAGTGTTTGATGCAGGAGCAGCAATGGTTACGATAGGCAGTGTAGCCGTCACTTCCCCCGACTTGTTCATCAACTGGACAAAGCAATATGGAGCAAATAAGATTATTGTTGGAGCCGATGTGAAAAACGGAAGAATCAGCATAAACGGTTGGATGGAAGACGGAAACATTGAACTTGTACCGTTCGTAGAGCAATTCCTTCAATATGGAGTAACTAATGTTTTATGTACAGACATTTCAAAAGACGGAACACTCAACGGACCTGCAATCGACCTCTACAAGCATGTGATGAACTCACTTCCACAAATCAACTTGATTGCCAGTGGAGGTGTCGGATGCGAAAGAGATATTGAACTGCTCAACAAAGCAGGAGTTAAACAAGTAGTAGTTGGCAAAGCCATCTACGAAGGAAAAATAGATTTGGACAGATGCTTGCAAAACGTATAATCCCTTGTCTTGACATAAAAGACGGACAAACCGTAAAAGGTATAAACTTCGTCAACCTTCATCATGCAGGAGATCCAATCGAACTTGGCAAAGCCTACAGCGAACAAGGAGCCGACGAACTCGTATATCTTGACATTACGGCAAGTCACGAAGGCAGAAAGACATTTACTGAACTTGTTGGACGCATAGCAAAGGAAATCAACATTCCTTTCACTGTTGGAGGCGGAATTAACGAACTCAGCGATGTCGACCGTCTTCTCAATGCCGGAGCCGACAAGATAAGCATAAACTCAGCAGCTATTCGCCGACCAGAACTTATAGATGAAATCGCCAACCATTTCGGCAGTCAGGTATGTGTGGTCGCAATAGATGCAAAGCAAACAGAAAGAGGTTGGAAGTGTTACCTCAACGGTGGACGACTCGAAACCGAAAGAGATCTGTTTGCATGGGCAAAGGAAGCAAACGAAAGAGGAGCAGGAGAAATTCTCTTCACCAGCATGGATCATGATGGTGTAAAGCAAGGATTTGCAAACGAAGCCCTTCATCAGCTATCAACAATGCTGACAATTCCAGTGATTGCTTCTGGAGGAGCTGGCAATATGGAGCACTTCCGAGATGCATTCACTCAAGGGCATGCAGATGCAGCACTTGCAGCAAGTGTATTCCACTTCGGAGAAATAAAAATATCAGAACTTAAAGAATATCTTAAACAACAAAACATAACAATACGACTATGACAATTGATTTCGAAAAGATGAATGGCCTCGTGCCAGCTATCATACAAGACGACAAGACATTGAAAGTGCTTATGCTCGGATTCATGAATGAAGAAGCATACAAGCAAACAGTCGAAACAGGTAAGGTAACATTCTGGAGCCGCACAAAAAACCGCCTTTGGACAAAGGGCGAAACAAGTGGTAACTTTCTCAATGTAGTATCAATCCTCAACGACTGCGACAATGACACATTGCTCATCAAGGCAAATCCAGTTGGCCCTGTTTGCCACACAGGAGCAGATACTTGCTGGAATGAAGAGAACGAGAACCCAATCATGTTCCTTACAGAATTGCAGAAGTTCATTGAAAAGCGCTATCAGGAACAGCCAGAAGGCTCATACACAACAAGCCTTTTCAAGGAAGGTCTCAGCAGAATGACCCAGAAAGTGGGCGAAGAAGCTGTCGAACTTGTCATCGAATCAATGAAAGGCGATAATGACCGTCTCATATATGAAGCATCAGATATGATTTATCACCTCATCGTATTGCTCACTTCAAAGGGATTGAGCATCGAAGATATTGCTTCAGAACTTATCACACGTCACGATCCAAACTGGCATAAACATTAAATCAACAATATGCTGATAGAATATAAAAATGTAGATGTTTATCAGGAAACGCAAGAAGTACTGTCAAACGTATCCTTCACAATTGATGAGGGAGAAATGGTGTATATCATTGGTAAAGTAGGTTCCGGAAAGAGTTCGCTACTTAAAACCATGTATGCAGAACTGCCAATACATACTGGAGAGGCGAAGGTCATGAATTACGATCTTTGCAATCTCAAGACAAAGCATCTTCCTGACCTTCGCAAGCAACTTGGTATCATTTTCCAAGACTTCAAGCTCCTCACCGACAGAACCGTTGAGTCGAATCTCCGTTTCGTATTGAAAGCTACAGGTTGGAAGAATAAAGTAGAAATCGCCGACCGCATCAATCAAGTTCTCACACTCGTTGGTATGGAAACTAAAGGCTACAAACTTCCAAGCGAACTTTCTGGGGGAGAACAGCAACGTATTGCAATTGCAAGAGCCATCCTCAATCATCCAAAACTTATTCTTGCAGATGAGCCAACAGGAAACCTCGACTTCGAAACCGGTAAACTCATCACTGAACTTCTCAGCAAGGTTGTTAAAGAACAAGGTGTGACAGTTGTAATGATTACCCACAACCTCAACCTTCTCGAACTTTTCCCTGGAAGAGTATTCAAATGCAAGGACAAGGCATTCACTGAAGTATCAAAAGAAGATACGAAGGAAGCGGAAAAAGAAATAGAAGAAGCAGAGAAAGAAGAGGAAGACAAACCCGAGATAGATATCGAATCTTCAGAAAATACAACTGCTGAAAATGCTGATGCTGAAGAAAACAACGATATGGAAATTATCGAAGATTTAGTAGAAGTAAGCAAAGAAGATAACAACGACAAATAACTCAAACCAACAAAATAAGATGAAAGTAATGAAATTTGGCGGTACTTCTGTTGGTACCCCACAAAGAATGAAAGAAGTAGTGAAACTGATATCTGATGCAGATCAGAAGATTGTTGTATTGTCTGCAATGTCAGGAACCACAAACCAACTTTACGAAATTTCAGATTATCTCTACAAGAAGAATCCAGTAGGAGCAAACGAAAACATCAATATTCTTGAAGAGAAATACTACAAACATGTTGACGAACTCTACACAACGGAAGAATATAAAGAAAAGACACGTCAGTTCCTTAAGCAGGAATTCGATTATATCCGTTCGTTCACAAAAGGAATATTCACGATGTTTGAAGAGAAGATTATCGTTGGCCAGGGTGAAATCCTCAGTACCAATATGGTTACGAACTATCTTCTTGAACAAGGATACAATGCTGCCCTACTCCCAGCTCTCGACTTTATGCGAACAGACAAGAACAGCGAACCTGATCTTGAATATATTCGCGAGAAGCTGAAGATAACACTTGCAGAAATGCCGAACAAGGATATTTATATCACTCAAGGCTTTATTTGTCGCAATGCATATGGAGAAGTAGACAACCTTCAAAGAGGAGGAAGCGACTATTCTGCATCACTCATTGGTGCAGCCATTGAAGCTTCGGAGATTCAGATATGGACAGATATTGACGGAATGCACAATAATGACCCTCGTTATGTTGAAAACACATCACCTGTTCAAACTCTCAGTTTCGAGGAAGCATCAGAGTTGGCATATTTCGGAGCGAAAATACTTCACCCAACATGTGTGCAACCAGCTAAGTTTGCCGGCATTCCAGTAAAACTTCTCAACACAATGGATCCAACGGCTCCTGGTACTGTAATCAGCAATAAAACTCAAAGAGGAAGCATTAAAGCCGTTGCTGCAAAGGACAACATTACAGCTATAAATATCACTTCAAGCCGAATGCTGCTTGCCTATGGTTTCCTTCGCAAAGTGTTTGAAATCTTCGAAACCTACAAGACAAGTATTGATATGGTCACAACGAGTGAGGTCGGAGTTTCTGTATCAATTGACAATACCAGCAACCTCAGCCAGATCTTGAACGAACTCAAGAAACTCGGCACTGTAAGTGTTGATGTCGACATGTGTATCATTTGTGTTGTTGGCGACCTCGACTGGCACAATATTGGTTTCGAGTCGTTGGCAACAGAAACGATGAAGGATGTTCCGGTACGAATGATCAGTTACGGAGGAAGCAATCACAATATTTCTTTCCTCGTGGCTGCTGCTGATAAGAAGAAAGCCCTTCAGTCACTTAGCAATCACTTATTCAAAAATAATTAAGGATGACGACAAACAACACATACCCAACACGACAAGCACTTCAGCAATTCGACACTCCTTATTATTATTATGACACAGAACTTCTGCGTCAGACTTTGGCTGCAATAAAAGCAGAAACAGCAAGCCACAACAACTATTTCGTTCATTATGCGGTCAAGGCAAATGCCAATCCAAAGCTTTTGAAGATTATCAAGGAAGCCGGTTTTGGTATTGATTGCGTTAGCGGAGGCGAGATTCAAGCCGCTCTTGATGCTGGTTTTCCAGCTGAAAGCATTATGTTTGCGGGGGTTGGAAAAGCTGATTGGGAAATCGAATTAGGATTGGATGCCGGCATTTGCTGCTTCAACATTGAGAGCGTTCCTGAAATGGAAATAATCAATGAAATTGCTGTTCGCAAAGGAAAGACAGCAAATGTTTGCCTCAGAATCAATCCAAACGTTGAAGCTCACACTCATGCAAACATCATGACAGGGCTTTCCGAAAACAAGTTCGGAATTGCAATGACTGATATGATTGATGTGATTAAGCGAATTGAGCAATTGGAACAAATCCATTTCCTCGGACTTCATTTCCACATTGGAAGTCAAATCTTGAAGATGGATGATTTCCTTCGCCTTTGCGACAGAATCAACGAATTGCAGGATTATCTCGAAGAAAATGGTTACAAGGCAGAAATAATCGATGTTGGTGGAGGACTTGGAGTGGATTATGATGCTCCAGAAGAGAACCCGATTCCAGCTTTCAATGCCTATTTTGACGTTTATCGAAAGAATCTCAAACTGAGAGAAGGTCAGCAACTCCATTTCGAACTTGGTCGAGCTGTAGTGGCTCAATGTGGAAGTCTTATCACTAAAGTTCTTTTCGTAAAGGAAAACGGAAACAAGAAATTCGTTATAGTTGATGCCGGAATGACAGAACTTATCCGCCCTGCCCTTTATGGTGCTCATCACAAAATCGTGAATCTCACAAGCACTGAAACAGCAGAAACCTATGATGTTGTAGGTCCCATCTGCGAATCGAGTGATGTTTTCGACAAGGACATTCCACTTGCAAAGACAAAGAGAGGCGATTTGATTGCTATAAAAACTGCCGGTGCATATGGAGAGACAATGGCTTCATGCTATAATTGCAGAAAACTGCCTAACGGATACACTACAGAAGACATTATGTCAGTATAAATACTGTTGGCACATAGTTTGCTGATAATTTTGATGTAAACAATTAAAACATTCATGATGAAAGATAAAGAAAACGAAGAAATCGAAGAGGAAGTAAAGCAAGAAACTCCTAACACAGAGGAAGATGTAGAAACTGCAGAAACAGAAGTGGCAGAGGAAACTGAAGAGGAAACCATTGAGCAGCAATTGGAAAAAGCCAACGAAAAGATTGCTGAAATGGATGACAAGTACCTCCGTCTTATGGCAGAATTCGACAATTACCGTCGTCGCGTCATTAAGGAAAAGGCAGAACTCATCCTCAATGGTGGAGAGAAAGTGTTGAAGGACTTGCTTCCGGTGATTGATGATTTGGAGAGAGCTCAACAAGATATTGCTACTTCTACTGATATGGAAGGCGTAAAAACTGGCGTCGACCTTATCATCAAGAAGTTTGTCGACTATCTCAAAGCTCAGGGTGTTGAGGAAATTGAGACGAAGGATCAGGCATTCGATGACAACCTTCACGAAGCAATCGCAATGATTCCAAGCCCAACGGAAGAACTAAAAGGCAAGATTATCGATTGCACAAAGAAGGGCTACACAATGAATGGCAAGGTAATTCGTCATGCTCAGGTAGCTGTCGGAGGCTAATACATATATAATATAATAATATGTGTATTGTGGCCGAAAAACGAAGACAATATCGGCATAAAAAATATGCTATATAGAGTCGTCAAAAAAGATCGCAAGAAATGACCTCGAGTTTCGCGAGAAATTGCCTCGAGTTTCGCGAGAAATGACCTCACGAACCGCTATCTTTTTTCATAAAAGCTAAGTACCTGATTTTCAGCCACACATAAGGCTGCCAAAACAGTCAACAATATTACATCAGGATTTGATATTCGCATCAGCAAACAAAATAGAAGTATCATCACAATAAATGGCAAATAAAGACTACTATGCAGTGCTTGGCGTCGACAAGAACGCCAGTGCCGAAGAAATAAAGAAAGCTTACAAGCAGATGGCAATCAAGTACCACCCAGACAGAAATCCGGGTGACAAGGCTGCCGAAGCTAAATTCAAGGAAGCAGCAGAAGCCTATGATGTTCTCCGCGATCCGGAAAAACGTCAACGCTACGACCAGTTCGGAGCCGACGGAGTAAACGGAATGGGAGGCTTCGGAGGTGGAGGCGGAATGAACATGGACGATATTTTCTCTATGTTCGGCGACATCTTTGGCGATAGTGGTTTCGGTGGTTTCAGTGGATTTGGCGGTTTCGGAGGAAACACTCAAGGCAGAAAGCCAGTACAGAAAGGAGCCGACCAACGCTTGAAAGTAGAACTCACTCTTCAGGAAATCGTCAATGGCACCACAAAGAAATTCCGTCTAAAGAAATACGTTCATTGCAACCATTGCCACGGAAGCGGTTCGGAAGACGGCAAAACATCAACTTGTCCAACATGTAACGGAACGGGAATGGTATTCCGTACCCAACGTTCTGTTTTCGGAATGATGCGTACACAAAGCGTTTGCCCTGATTGCCACGGAGAAGGACACATTATCAAGAACAAGTGTCACGTCTGCAATGGCGAAGGAATTGTGATGGGAGAAGAAATCGTTGAAGTAAACTTCCCAGCCGGACTTACCGACGGAATGGTGCTCAATGTTCAAGGCAAAGGCAGTGCAGGACGACACAATGGAGTGAACGGAGACTTGCAAATCATCATAAAGGAAAAGCCAAGCGACACACTCGTCAGAGATGGAAATGATTTGGTATACAATCTCGTATTGTCAATTCCTACAGCAATTCTCGGCGGAAGCGTCGAAGTTCCGACTGTAGACGGAAAGGCTAAAATCAATATTGTCCCAGGAACCCAACCAGGAACAGTTCTTCGCCTCAAAGGCAAAGGCATTCCAGAAGTTCAGGGATACAATAAGGGCCAACGCGGAGATGAGGTTATCAACATAAGCATTTATGTACCAGAAACACTTTCAAGAGAAGAGAAGGATGCGGTAGCCAAAATGGCCCAAAGCAGCAACTTCACTCCAACGGAAAGCATAAAGGAAAAGATATTCCGAAAATTCCGCTCATATTTCGACTAACAAACTGACAACAATCTCACTACCAAGCAAAAGAATGAAAGAATTCAGTCAGTATATAGAATATTTGTATTCTCAAGTTCCTCTATTCCAAAACGTAGGTCAAGGTGCCTACAAAGAGGGACTTGAGAACACGCATATATTAGACGACCACTTTGGTCATCCACACGAGCAATTCAAGACAATCCACATTGCCGGCACCAACGGAAAAGGCTCTTGTTCACACACAATTGCATCTGTTCTTCAAGAAGCCGGTTATAAAGTCGGACTCTACACATCTCCACATCTAATCAGTTTCAGAGAGAGAATCAGAGTAAATGGCGAAATGATTCCAGAGCAATATGTGATGGACTTTATCGACAATGAGAAAAACTTTTTCGAACCCCTCTACCCTTCTTTCTTTGAACTGACTACAGCTCTGGCTTTCAAGTACTTTGCTGAAATGAAAGTTGATGTTGCCGTTGTAGAAGTAGGACTTGGAGGACGACTTGACTGCACAAACATCATCAATCCCGACTTAAGCATAATCACCAACATAAGTTTCGACCACATGAGTTTGTTGGGAAACACTCTGGGACAAATTGCTTCCGAGAAGGCAGGAATCATGAAAGAAGGAATTCCTGTAGTGATTGGCGAAACATGCGAAGAAACAAAAAACGTATTCCTCGACCATTCAAAAGAAGTAGGTTCCCCGATTTTCTTTGCAGAAGAATTCGAGCCACAAAGACAATACGAATTTGAATTGAAAGGCTTGTACCAAGAGAAGAATCTCAGAACAATATTGTGCGCCATTTCCCATCTTATAGAGCATAACTACAATATAAGCGAAGAGAACATCAAGAATGGTCTTCATAAAGTGTGTGAAAACACTGGATTGATGGGACGTTGGCAAACCATACAAACAAATCCAACAGTCGTATGTGATACTGGACACAATGTCGGAGGAATTCAATATGTAGTAAAACAATTGGCACAACAGCACTACTCCACACTTCGAATAGTCATTGGAATGGTTAATGACAAGGACATCAACGGAGTTTTAGCAATGTTGCCAAAAGAAGCCACATACTATTTCTGTCAAGCAAGTGTAAAGCGCGCACGACCAGCCGACGAAATAACGCTTTTAGGCAAAGAGAATCATCTGGAAGGGAAATCATATCCGACAGTGGAAAAAGCCTACAATGCAGCATTGAAAGACGCAAGCGAAAACGACTTCATCTTCGTGGGCGGAAGCAGCTACATTGTTGCAGATTTGCTCACTTACCTGTCAAAATCATAAAAATTATCAAAAACAATATAAATAATTTGCATATTAAAAAGATAATCTTTATATTTGCATACCAATAAAATAATTACCAACAATAAACCGAATAACATATGTGCGACAAATGTAACAACAGCCTTTCAGGCTTGAAACCTGAAGATTTCCAAAAGGAAGTGCAAGGCAAGCAAACTAATCTTTATTTCCTTCGCAACAAGAAAGGATTCGAAGTAGCAGTAACAAACTATGGTGGTGCTCTCGTTGCAATCATGGTACCTGACCGCAATGGCAAAGTTGCCAACGTCATTCAGGGACATGACAACATTGACGATGTTGTGGTAACTCCAGAACCATACCTCAGCACACTCATTGGCCGTTATGGTAACAGAATATGCAAGGGTAAATTCACTCTCGATGGAAAGGAATACACTCTCGCAATCAACAATGGAGAAAATGCACTTCATGGCGGTCCTACAGGATTCCATGCAAGAGTTTGGGATGCTGAGCAACTTGATGCACAATCATTGAAACTTCAATATACAGCAGAAGATATGGAAGAAGGTTTCCCTGGAAAGTTCACTGCAACAGTAGTTTACACATTTACTGATGACAACGAATTAGTAATTGACTATAAGGGAACAACTGACAAGAAAACTATTGTCAACCTTACCAACCATGGATACTTTGCACTTGCAGGACTTGCCAACCCTACTCCAACAATAGATGACCTCATTTGCGAAATCAATGCCGACCATTATATTCCAATCGATGAAACTTCCATTCCACTCGGACCAATCGCACCAGTAGAAGGAACTCCATTCGATTTCCGCAAACCAAAGCCAGTAGGACAAGACATTGATGCCGACGACATTCAGATTAAGAACGGTGCAGGCTACGACCATTGCTTTGTTCTCAACAAGAAAGAATTTGGAGAACTCAGCTTTGCAGCAAAGATAACAGAACCAAACTCTGGACGTACAATGGAAGTATGGACAACTGAACCAGGCGTTCAATGCTACACTAACAACTGGGGAGAAGGACATCGTGGAACACACGGAGCCACTTATCCTCGTAGAAGTGCAATCTGTTTCGAAGCTCAACACTTCCCAGACAGCCCTAACCGTCCATTCTACCCTTCTGTAGTCCTCAATCCAGGAGAAGAATACACACAGAAGACTATCTATAAATTCGGAACTACAAATTAATCAATAAAAACATCAACAAATATGAAACTAACAATTGATGATGTAAGAAGTCGTTTTATCAAACACTTCGACGGAACAACAGGAACAATTTATGCTGCACCTGGACGTATTAACTTAATCGGTGAACACACTGACTACAATGGAGGATTCGTATTTCCAGGTGCCGTTCAGCAAGGTATGATTGCAGAGATAAAGCCAAATGGAACTCGAACTATTCGCGCTTACTCTATCGACCTTAAAGACTATTATGAATTCTCACTCGATGATGAGAAAGGTCCAAGAGCCACACATTTCCGCTACATTTTCGGTGTAGCACGTGAAATGATGAAACTGGGAGTTCCAGTAGAAGGATTCGACACTGCATTTGCAGGTGATGTCCCTCTCGGTTCTGGAATGTCTTCAAGTGCTGCTCTTGAAAGTTGCTATGCATATGCTCTCAACGACTTATTCGGAGAAGGAAAAATCGACAGCATGACACTTGCAAAGGTTGGTCAGTCTACAGAACACAATTATATCGGTGTTAAGTGTGGCATTATGGACCAATTCGCTTCTGTTCATGGAAAGAAAGGCAACCTTATGCGTCTTGACTGCCGTTCAGGCGAATTCCAATATTTCCCTTGGAATCCAAGAGGTTACAAGTTAGTACTTATCAATTCATGCGTAAAACATGAACTCGTTGGAAGTCCATACAACGACAGACGCCAAAGTTGCGAAAACGTGGTAAATGCAATCAAAACATTCAAGCCAGAAGTTGAAACACTTCGCGACTGCACATGGGAAGATCTTGAAAAGGTTAAGGACGAAGTAGGCGAAGTAGATTATCGCAGAGCTAAATTCGTTCTTGGAGAAGTTGACAGAGTATTAGCTGTATGTGACGCTCTCGAAGTTGGCGACTACGAAACTGTAGGAGAAAAGATGTATGAGACTCACGACGGACTTAGCAAAGACTATGAAGTAAGTTGTGAAGAAATCGATTTCCTCACTGATGTTGCTCGTGATTGCGGAGTTACCGGTTCACGTATAATGGGTGGCGGATTTGGTGGATGTACAATCAATCTTGTAGCATCAGAACTCTACCCTACTTTCATCGAACAAGTTAAGCAACAATACTTGGCAAAATTCGGTAAGAACTGTAAGGTAATCGATGTCGTGATTGGCGATGGTGCTCGTAAACTGTCAGAATAATCATCATAGGACATTCTCAATTATGTATAAAGCCAAAGACCTCTTAATGATTTTCATTGGGAGGTCTTTGCAATCAAAACACATTCATTATCAAAACTCTTAAATATCATAAAAAACATTAAAAAGTGGGTAAAAACACATAAAAGTGTATATGCTACACCATTTTTTTATAAAAAAAATTGTAACAATCATAAATATTTATTAAGTTTGCAATCAAAAGAAACAAATCAATTCATTTATTAACAATAAAAATTACCTAAATTATGAAGAATTTAAAATCAATTCTCATCGGTTCAGCTGCAACAGTAGCAATTCTTTGTAGCTGCCAGCAAGCTCCAAAAGAAGCTGAAGCTTTAAAGTCAGGTCTCAACCCAGAAGACTTCAACGTAACTTATGCAGGTGCAGAGTATGACGACTCTCTTGGCTACACAGCAGCAGAGGGAGAAGGCAAGCAGGTTGCTCTCTACACTCTTAAGAACGCTAATGGCATGGAAGTTTCTATCACTAACTTTGGTGGACGTATCGTAAGCATCATGGTTCCTGATAAGGATGGTAACTTCCAGGATGTAGTTCTTGGTTTCGATAAGGCAGAAGATTACTTCCCATTCAACAACACATCAGACTTCGGTGCAGCAATCGGCCGCTATGCTAACCGTATCAACCAAGGTCAAATCACTGTTGATGACGAAACTATCCAACTTCCTCAGAACAACTTCGGTCACTGTCTCCACGGAGGTCCACTCGGATGGCAGTATCAGGTTTATGAAGTAGAAGAAGCAACAGAAACAGACCTTACCCTTTTGATGCACAGTCCTGACGGTGACGGCAATTTCCCAGGAAATGTTGAAGCTTCAGTTACATACAGCCTTACTGAAAACAACGAAATTGTTATCAGCTACTATGCTACAACAGACAAGAAGACAGTCATCAATATGACTAACCACTCATACTTCAACCTCAATGGAGACCCTAACGAACCTATCACTAACCACTTGCTCACTATCAATGCCGACAACTTCACTCCAGTTGACGATACTTACATGACAACAGGTGAAATTGCTCCTGTTGCTGGTACTCCAATGGATTTCCGCAAGGCTAAGGAAGTTGGTGCTGAAATTGACAACTTCGACTATGTTCAGTTGAAGAACGGTAATGGTTACGACCACAACTGGGTTCTCAATACTCAAAATGACATTACAATCCCTGCAGTTAAGGTAGAAAGCCCTAAGACTGGAATCGTTCTCGAAGTCTTCACTGACGAGCCAGGTATTCAGGTTTACTCAGGTAACTTCCTCGATGGAACTGTTACAGGTAAGAAGGGCATCGTTTACCAGCAGCGTACAGGTCTTTGCCTCGAAACTCAGAAGTATCCAGACTCTCCAAACAAGGATTGGGCTGAATCAAATGCATGGCTTAACCCAGGCGAAGAATATTCAAGCTATTGCTGTTTCAAGTTCTCTGTAGCTAAATAAGTAAATATTAATTAACTTAATAATAATCAATTCAAAAAAAGCAAAATGAACATTTTAGATGCTTTAAAAAACAACGGTTTTGAAACTATTGATTATATCGTAGTTCTCATTTACGTTGTACTTCTCGTGGGACTCGGATTGTTCCTCTCACGAGGCAAGAAAGGTCAGGAAAAGTCTTCAAACGACTACTTCCTTGCAGGTAACACTTTGACTTGGTGGGCTGTAGGTGCATCACTTATCGCTGCCAACATTTCAGCAGAGCAGTTCATCGGTATGTCTGGTTCTGCTTATGTATCAGGTATTGCAATGGCAGCATACGAACTTGAAGCTGCACTTGCTCTTATCATCGTAGGTAAGTTCCTTCTTCCTTTGATGATTAAGAAGAACGTATTCACTATTCCTCAGTTCCTTTCAGAACGTTACAATTGGGGTGTAGGTCTTGCATTCTCAATCTTCTGGTTGTTCCTCTATGTATTTATCAACCTTACTTCAGTTGCATGGCTCGGAGCTCTTGCTATCAAGCAGATTCTTGGTTTGCCAACTGTTGACGGTGCCATCCTTGGTATGCCAGTTGATATGACATTGATGGTAATCATCCTTGCTTTGTTCGTAATCGCAGGTGTTTACTCTATCTATGGTGGTCTTGCTTCAGTTGCATGGACTGACGTTATGCAGGTTACATTCCTCGTTGGTGGTGGTCTTATTACAGCTTACTTCGCTCTCGACTTCATCGCTGGCGAATTGAATATCAGCGGTGGTGCTCTTGGCGCTCTCAGCAAGATTTACAGTGAACTTGGCGAGATTGAAGCCGATAAGCACTTCAACCTCGTTGTAAGCCGCAACCCTGAAATTGCAGAAATCACAAAGGACCCTTACTTCGACATTCCTGGTATTGTTGTAATCGTTGGTGCTCTTTGGCTTACTAACCTTGGTTACTGGGGCTTCAACCAGTATATCATCCAGAAGGGTCTTGCTGCTAAGTCACTCGACGAAGCAAAGAAGGGTATGGTATTTGCCGGCTTCCTTAAGATTTTGATCCCATTCATCGTATGTATCCCAGGTGTTTGCGCATACTATATCGTAAACAAGCACCCAGAACTCTACGACCAACTCCTCAGCGGTGGTGCAGCAGGTATCGAGCGTTCAGATGATGCTTATCCATTCCTTATCCACCACTTCACTCCAACAGTCATCAAGGGTCTTGCATTCGCAGCACTTGCAGCAGCTGTTATTTCTTCTCTTGCTTCAATGTTCAACTCTACTTCAACTATCTTCACAATGGATATCTACAAGAAGTTCTTGAACAAGAATGCATCAGACAAGAAGCTCCTCACAGTAGGTCGTATCACTTCCCTCTCAGCTTTGATCATTGCTCTTATCGCAGTTTACCCAATCATGGGTGGTGCTGACCAGGCATTCCAGGTAATTCAGGAATACTCAGGATTCGTATATCCAGGTATCGTAACTATCTTCGGTCTTGGTCTTCTTTGGAAGCGTTCAAGCGGAACTGCAGCTATCGTTGCAGCAATCGGAACATTCTTGTTCTCTATCATCTTCAAGTTCGCTCTTCCTGAAGTTCCATTCCTCATCCGTATGGGTTATGTATTCCTCTGCCTCGTTGTTCTCTTCATCAGCATTTCTATGTGCAGCAAGAAGACAAAGCCAGCAGAAGAACTTCCTGCAGATGCAGTTGCAAAGCAGCTCAAGTGGTCTACAATCATGCTTATACTTGCAGTAGTTACATTCGTAGCTGGTATCTTCATGATGTTCGACGAGACTTGCCGCAACTACGGTGCTGAGACAATCTTCTTCCTCACTGTTATGTTCTTCACTCTCTTCTGGTACCTCCGTTCAAATGCAAAGGACAAGGTAGAAGACGAGAAGTCAATCGGTGTGGATATCGATATCTTCAAGACAAACACTACATTCAATGTTGGAGCAATCGGAATTATCGTAATTCTCGCTGTTCTCTACATCTGTCTGTGGTAATACTCTGACAATAGGCTACACCTATTTATATATAGGTAAGTAGGTGTAGCTTTTCTTTATTATCATTAACAATTCAATTTTTCGCTACTGCATAAGAAATTAAAATGTCCAACCAATTCTACAACGAATATCCCAAATTTCTCGTTTCCGTAGATTGCATTATCTTCGGATTCAAGGAAGGAACGTTGAAACTGCTGGTGCAG
The DNA here is from genome assembly GCA_024398435.1 of Bacteroidaceae bacterium. Lineage (GTDB taxonomy): Bacteria > Bacteroidota > Bacteroidia > Bacteroidales > Bacteroidaceae > Colivivens. Next base: position 93,584 of record JAKSJD010000006.1, read on the forward strand.
AAACGTCCTTACAATCCAGGGAAAGGAGAAATGTCGCTCATCGGAGGATTTGTAGAAGAAGGAGAAAGCATTGACGAAACAGCCCAGAGGATACTGACAAAATTCACAGGTATCGGAAAGGTCTATATGCAGCAACTTGGAGCATTCGGAGAAGTAGAGCGAGATCCGGGAGAGAGAGTAATCACTATCGGATATTATGCTCTTATCAATTCTGCCGACTTTGATGAATCGCTCACCCGTGAGAATGAGGCACAATGGGTTGACATTGACAATGTGCCAAAACTGTTTTCCGACCATAACAAGATGGTGGAAAAGGCTCGCAGAAATTTGCAGAAGAAAGTCAATTCAAACCCAATCTGTGTGAATCTGCTGCCAAAATATTTCACTCTGACCCAACTGCAGACTTTGCAGGAATCGATTCTTGGAGTGGAACTCGACAAAAGAAATTTCAGACGAAGCGTCGCTTTCAAGGACTACATCGTCAAGACGAAATACATTGACAAAGAAAACTCAAAGAGAGGAGCAAGATTGTATAAGTTCCAATTGGAAGACATCTAAAAAGGAACAATTATTCATCTTGAAAAAAGAACCGCGAAACTCAGGGTCTCGAACCGCGAAACTCAAGGCCTCGAACCGCGAAACTTCAGGTCACGAACCGCGGTCTTTTTTGTATAGGTTCTACCTATCAACATTTCGACAAAGAAAGAGAATCAAAATAAATATAATAAAACAGATAGAATTATGTTAGAAGAACTGAAAGAGAAAGTATTCAAGGCAAACCTCGACCTCGTAAAGCAAGGTTTAGTAATCTTCACATGGGGAAACGTTTCAGGTATTGACCGCGAAAAAGGACTCGTAGTTATCAAGCCATCAGGCGTAAGCTATGATGAAATGAAAGCCAGCGATATGGTAGTAGTAGATTTGGAAACAGGAAAGGTAGTCGAAGGCGACCTCAATCCATCATCCGACACCCCTACCCACCTCGTTCTCTACAAGGCATTCCCAAATATTCAAGGTGTTGTACACACTCACTCAACTTATGCAACAGCATGGGCACAGGCTGGCAAGGACATTCCAAACATCGGAACTACTCATGCCGACTATTTCTATAAAGACATCCCTTGCACTGCAGATATGACAGAGGCAGAAGTGAAAGGTCAGTACGAACTCGAGACAGGCAATGTAATCGTTAAGCGTTTCGAAGGCATCAATCCCGACCATACTCCAGGTGTTCTTGTAAAGAACCACGGCCCATTCTCTTGGGGAACAAGTCCAGCAAATGCAGTTTACAACGCCAAGGTTATGGAACAATGCGCAAAGATGGCATTCATCTCATTCATGGTAAATCCAGACACAACGATGAATCCATTGCTCATCGAAAAGCATTATATGCGCAAGCACGGACCTAATGCATATTATGGTCAGAAAGGACAGAAACATTAATTCATAAATATTAATCAATACAAAAAACAAACAATCATGAAAGCATTCGAAAACATGGAATTATGGTGGGTAACTGGTGCTCAGTTGCTCTATGGTGGCGATGCAGTTGTTGCAGTCGACGCACACTCAAAGGAAATGGTAGCAGGTCTTAACGACTCTGGCAATCTCCCAGTTAACGTAGTTTACAAAGGCACAGCCAACTCTTCAAAAGAGGTTGAAGACATCATGAAGGCTGCCAACAATGATGAGAAGTGTATCGGTATCATCACATGGATGCACACATTCTCACCTGCAAAGATGTGGATCAAGGGACTTCAGTCACTCAAGAAGCCTCTCCTTCACTTCCACACTCAGTACAATGCTGAAATTCCTTGGGACACAATGGACATGGACTTCATGAACCTCAACCAAAGTGCTCACGGAGATATCGAGTTCGGTCATATCTGCACTCGTATGCGCATCCCAAGAAAGGTAGTTGTAGGTTATTGGAAGAGCGAAGAAGCTCAGAAGAAGATTGCTGTATGGGCACGCGTAGCAGCAGGTGTTGCTGATGCTCACAACGTACGTTGTCTCATGTTCGGTATGAACATGAACAATGTAGCAGTAACAGATGGCGACCGCGTTGAATTCGAACAGCGTCTTGGTTATCACGTTGACTACTACCCAGTTTCATCTTTGATGGACTATTTCAAGAAGGTTACAGATGCTGAAGCAGATGCACTTGTTGAAGAATACAAGAAAGAATACACAATCAAGATCGACGAATCAGGAGAAGAAGTTTATTGGCAGAAAGTAAAGAACGCTGCTAAGGCTGAAATCGCTCTCCGTCGCGTATTGAAGGACGAAGGCGCAACTGCTTTCACTACAAACTTTGACGACCTTGGTGATGCCGACATCGACGATCCAAACTTCGTAGGTTTCGACCAGATTCCAGGTCTCGCTTCACAGCGCCTCATGGCAGAAGGTATAGGTTTCGGTGCAGAAGGCGACTGGAAGACAGCTTGTCTCTTCCGTACACTTTGGGTAATGAACCAAGGCCTTGAAAAGGGTTGTTCATTCCTCGAGGACTACACTCTCAACTTCGCAGCAGATCGCACTTCAAGCCTCCAGAGCCACATGCTCGAAATCTGTCCACTCATTGCAACTGATAAGCCAAAGCTCGAAGTACACTTCCTCGGCATCGGTATCCGCAAGCAGCAGACAGCCCGTCTCGTGTTCACATCTAAGACTGGTAAGGGAATCAAGGCTACAATCGTTGACCTTGGCAACCGTTTCCGCCTCATCACAAGTGAAGTTGAATGTATCGAACCAAAGCCAATGCCAAAGCTTCCTGTAGCTTCAGCTCTTTGGATTCCACAGCCAACATTTGAAATCGGTGCAGGTGCATGGATTCTCGCTGGTGGTACTCACCACAGTGCATTCTCATATGACATCACTGCTGAATATTGGGAAGACTTTGCTGAAATCACTGGTATCGAGTTCATCAACATTGACAAGAACACAACTATCAGCGGATTCAAGAACCAGCTTCGCAACAACGAAGTATACTACATGCTCAACAAGGCATTGAAGTAATATGTAAGTAATTATGCTAAAAGTGCGACCCTATCAAGTGTCTTGCACTTTTAGCTTTTACTACACATTATTATATATATTATATAAGAAACTAATAAAACAATAGTTGCATTATGATATTTGACGCAAAGACGACAATCGAAAGCGGAAAAGCTGTTCTCGGAATCGAATTCGGTTCTACAAGAATCAAGGCCGTTTTGATTGACCAGCAAAACAAGCCAATAGCACAAGGTAGCCACACTTGGGAAAACCAACTCGTTGATGGTCTTTGGACCTACAGTCTCGATGCTATTTGGAACGGACTTCAGGATTGCTATGCCGATCTTCGTAATGACGTAAAGAAGCAATACAACACTGAAATCGAAAACCTCGCAGCAATTGGAATCAGTGCTATGATGCACGGATATATGGCATTCAACGAAAAGGATGAACTTCTCGTACCATTCCGTACATGGAGAAACACGAACACAGGTCCTGCAGCTGCAGAATTGTCAGAGTTGTTCGTTTACAACATACCTCTCCGTTGGAGCATCTCTCACCTTTATCAGTGCATTTTGAATGGTGAACCACATGTAAAGGACATTAAGTTCCAGACTACACTTGCAGGTTACATTCACTGGGCATTGACAGGCGAAAAGGTTCTTGGTATCGGTGATGCTTCTGGTATGATTCCTATCGACCCAGACACAAAGACTTACAACGCTGAAATGGTTGCAAAGTTTGACAAACTCGTTGCATCAAAGGGATTCGACTTCAAGTTGCTTGATATCTTCCCTAAGGTATTGGTTGCAGGTGATGATGCAGGTTGTCTGACAGAAGAAGGTGCAAAGAAGCTCGACGTATCAGGACATCTTAAGGCTGGCATTCCAATCTGTCCTCCAGAAGGAGATGCAGGTACAGGTATGGCTGCAACAAATGCAGTAAAGCAACGTACAGGTAATGTTTCTGCTGGAACATCATCATTCTCAATGATAGTTTTGGAGAAAGACCTTTCTAAGCCTTATGAAGTTATCGATATGGTAACAACACCTGACGGAAGCCTCGTTGCAATGGTTCACTGCAACAACTGTACTTCAGAAATCAACGCATGGGTAAACCTCTTCACAGAGTTCCAGACTCTTATGGGTATGCCAGTTGACATGAATGCATTGTTCACCAACCTCTTCACAGCAGCAAATCAAGGCGATCCTGATTGTGGTGGTCTTCTTTTGTACAACTACATTTCAGGCGAACCTGTTGCCGGACTTACTGATGGTCGTCCATTATTCGTACGTTCTGCTAATGATAAGTTCAGCCTTGCCAACTTCATGCGTGCCAATATTTATGCAGCAGTAGGTGTATTAAAGATTGGTAACGATATTTTGTTGAAGGAAGAAAAGGTTAAGATTGACCGTCTTACTGGTCACGGAGGATTGTTCAAGACAACTGATGCCGGTCAGCGCATACTTGCTGCAGCACTCAACTCCCCTATCTCTGTTATGGAGACAGCAGGCGAAGGTGGTGCTTGGGGTATCGCACTCCTCGCTTCATTCCTTGTAAACAATGAGAAGAAGCAGACATTGCCAGACTTCCTCGACGAACAGGTATTTGCAGGCGATACAGGTGTTGAAGTAGCTCCAAATCCAGCAGATGTTGAAGGCTTCAACAAATACATTGAAACATACAAGGCTGGCTTGGCAATTGAGAAAGCAGCCGTTGACAATAAGCAAGCATAATTGTCAATAACAACCAAGGGATGAGGGCTTATTACCCTCATCCTTCACTATTGAAAACAGAAAACATATTATTACATGAAAAGACTTCTCTTAGCCATAGTATCATTAGTTTGTGCTACGATTCTGTATGCGCAGAAATACATCGTAGATGCCGTTGTGGGTGACTATACAGTTGCAACTACAGACGAATACAAATGGAATCGTGACTTCCTCCAGCAATCCACACATGAGGCTGCCGTAGGAACAGGTAGTGCCAATGACAAAGAAATAGAAATACCTAATGGCACGGAGGTTACGGTTGAAACTTTCAGCCGCTCATGGAAAAAAGAGAAGAATACTCACGTAACGGCACGCATTGCGTACGAAGATGGCAACACCTATTATATACATGCGCGCGACCTTGTTTTTTCGGAAAACAATCCAGAAGGTACCTTCAACGCACTCGACACCATCGACTTCAGTCCTAACAAGTTCAAGATGAACTACGTAGACGAAAGCGGTGAGCGCGTCTCTAGTTTCATCAACACCCTTGACTTGCATTCAGAAGAAGGACGGCTCCTTTACAGCTATTCCTATCCGATCTGTATATTAATACTTATCGGAGCAAGCTTGGCACTACTTTTGCTTGCTATCTTAACTGGCAAGGCATTCTTTATACGCCTGGCTATCTACATCACTCCGCTCTTGATGATTGCAGCAGTAGCCACGGAAGGCTACCTTGTTTTCAGACTTGGCGGCGAATCGCTCTGGTTTATAGATTCCGATTTCTATTCCAAGACAACTTGCGTAATACGTAGTATACCGCTCATCGCTGTCATTGCCCTCCAGATAGCATCCTACCTACTCTATTGCAATCTCCTTCCTGCTAAGAACGGAGAGAAAGTCACGGGCACACTCTCGCTTGTCAGTACACTCGTAGTATTCATTCCTGCAGTAGTGGCAGGCTATTTCATCACAATTTACATTACAGGCTATGACCGTGCCACATCAGATGCAGCATTAGTTTCAAAGTGCTTCATGATATGGGGCATATTGATATTCCTCCTGTTGCTCATCTGGCCAACCATCTACTATAGTATCAAGCTGGATGCCAAACGCATATTCCCTAAGTCACAGTTCCTGCTGGGCCTCAGTACGTCGGCATTCATGGTTATCTACTGGATTGGCACCATACTTATCATTATCATTCTCATCTTTGCTTTAATCAAGCTTTTCCTCGCCATACTTGCACAGATATTCCTCTGGGCAGTTATGTTCTTCGTGTGCAGCAAGTTACCGCCAGACGCATTCAGAGCACCGAACGCGAATGCAATTTTCTTAGACAAGAATGGCGGCCGTCATACAAGTGCATTAAGTGCCGAACAAGCCAATGCACGTATCGATGCAAATAAATCGGATTCATAGTTTCCCATACATATTGCATCTTTCATACTCAGATAAATTCATTATTAAATATATAATTTATTAATCAAGAAAAATGAACGAAATCAAAACACTTAATCACGCAGCCGATAATATCCGTATTCTCGCTGCGTCAATGGTAGAGAAGGCTAAGTCTGGTCACCCAGGCGGCGCCATGGGTGGAGCAGACTTCATCAACGTACTTTATTCAGAGTATTTACAGTATGATCCAGAAAAGCCAGAATGGGTTGGACGCGACAGATTCTTCCTCGATCCAGGTCACATGGCACCAATGTTATATTCACAGTTGGCCCTCATCGGCAAGTTCAGTCTTGACGAATTGGCACAGCTTCGCCAGTGGGGTTCTCCAACAACTGGTCACCCAGAATTCGAAGTAGCTCGCGGCATCGAAAACACATCTGGTCCACTCGGACAAGGTCATGTATATGCAATCGGAGCTGCAATTGCTGCTAAGTTCTTGGCTGCTCACACAGGCAACCCTACATTCGGTAAAGAAACAATCTATGCTTACATCTCTGATGGTGGTGTAGAAGAAGAAATCAGCCAGGGCGGTGCTCGTATCGCAGGTATTCTCGGACTCGACAACCTCGTAATGTTCTACGATTCAAACGACATTCAGCTTTCTACTGAAACAAAGGTCGTTATGAACGAAGACACTGCTGCTAAGTATCGCGCACTTGGTTGGGAAGTTAAGGTTATCAACGGTAATGATGCTGCTCAGATTCGTGAAGCTATCGAATGGGCAAAGGCAGTTGAAGGCAAACCAGCCCTCATCATCGGTAAGTGTATCATGGGTAAGGGTGCTCGCAAGGAAGATGGTTCTTCTTATGAAGCAAACTGCAAGACTCACGGCGCTCCTCTCGGTGGCGATGCTTTCCGCAATACTGTTACAAATCTCGGTGGTAATCCAGACGATCCATTCGTTATCTTTGATGACGTAAAGGAAATGTACGCAAAGCGTGCAGCTGAATTGAAGGACATTTGTGCAGCTCGTTATGCAGAAGAAGCAGCATGGGCTGCAGCAAATCCAGATAAGGCAGCTCAGCAGGCAGAATGGTTCAGTGGCAAGGCTCCTCAGGTAGATTGGACAGCAGTTCAGCAGAAGGCAAACGATGCTACTCGTAGTGCAAGTGCTTCTGTTCTTGGTATTCTCGCACAGCAAGTTCCTAACATGATTTGTGCATCAGCCGACCTTTCTAACTCAGACAAGACTGACGGATTCCTCAAGAAGACAACTTCATTTGCAGCAAACGATTTCTCTGGAGCATTCTTCCAGGCAGGTGTTGCCGAACTCACAATGGCTTGCTGCTGTATAGGTATGGCTCTCCATGGTGGTGTTATCCCAGCATGCGGTACATTCTTCGTATTCTCCGACTATATGAAGCCAGCTGTTCGTATGGCTGCCCTCATGGAACTTCCAGTTAAGTTCATTTGGACTCACGATGCATTCCGCGTTGGTGAAGACGGCCCTACTCACGAACCAGTTGAGCAGGAAGCACAAATCCGACTCATGGAAAAGCTTCAGAACCACAGTGGAAAGAACTCAATGCTCGTTCTTCGTCCAGCAGACGCACAGGAAACTACAGCTGCTTGGAAGCTCGCAATGGAGAACACTTGCACTCCTACAGCTCTTATCCTCTCTCGTCAGAACATTGCCGACCTTCCAGAAGGCAACGACTACAGCCAGGCAGCTAAGGGTGCTTACATTGTTGCAGGAAGCGATGAAAATCCAGATATCGTGCTTGTAGCATCAGGTAGTGAAGTATCTACACTCGTTGCAGGTGCTGAACTTCTTCGCAAGGATGGCGTTAAGTGCTCAATCGTAAGCGTTCCATCTGAAGGTTTGTTCCGCACTCAGCCTTGTGAATACCAGAAAGCGGTTCTTCCTTGTGGAGTTAAGCGTTTCGGTTTGACTGCAGGTCTTCCTGTAAACCTTGAAGGTCTTGTTCCTGCTTGCAGCGGTAAGGTTTGGGGTCTCACTTCATTCGGATTCTCTGCTCCTTATAAGGTTCTCGACGAGAAACTTGGTTTCACAGCAGAAAACGTTTACAATCAGGTTAAGGCAATGTTGTAATCATTGACGAAACAACAAGCTTTACAATAATAAGTAAGGATGTCTCAAATGCGAGGCATCCTTTTTGTTTGCTAAAAAAAAACAACTGACCTCAAATCCATGAAGACTTGAGGTCAGTCGTTTTATTCCGGAGAAAGATTGTCGGTTTTCTATCGACTAATCCTTCTTCTCTTTAGATTTTGTCTGCTTTTCTTTCTTGTCGGAAGAAGTTTTTGCCTTCGAATCATCCGACTTTTTCAGCTGTTGACCTTTCTTTGCATCATTTGGACGACGCATCATATTGTTGCGTGCTGGCAAATTTCGCATTTGTCCGAAGCCTGGACGTTGCTGCTGACCGAAACCAGGACGACCCATTTGAGGCATATTGCCTCTGCGCATTTGGTTGAAACCGCCTCTCATCTGCCCCATTGGCATGCTTTGCATTTTGTAAAGGCGCTGAAGCTGACGGGCATTGAGGAATGTACTGAATTCCTTGTAGTACTTCTCACGAAGGTCGAGCATTGCACGGCTCTTTGCAAAACTGTCTTCGATATTCTTCTTTATCTGAGCATCTGTAACGGCTTTTGCCTCTTTCTTGTCGGCATTTTCTGCCTTCTTCGCAGGAGCATACTTCTGCATGAGTTCCTTCATTTCTTTCTGATAGCGAGCGTTTGTCTCATTGAACTTTGCTGCTGTCTGGTCGTCGAGTGAGAGAACATCAGCCATGTTTGGCTTTGCAAATGTTGCCTGACGCTGCTGAGGCATATTACGCATCTGGGGAGCTTTGTTTGCTGCAGGTTGCTGGGCACTGACTGTTGCAGTTCCAACTATCGTCATCATGACGAGTAAGAAAAATGATCTTTTCATGTTTAGTGTAATTTCGTTATTACTAATTGATTTGATTTTTACTTGCAATTTCTATTATTTAGATGCGGTTTTCCCGCAAAAGTTTAATCAAACTGCTAAATATTAAAGTCATTTCTTATGGCTATAAACTTAAATTAACGACGTTGTTTACCTAAATTACGTCGCCGTTTAATTAAATTACGTACGCTGTTTAATTAAATTGCGACGCTGATTTAAGAATGTTTCTATAAGAAACAAGTTTTTAAGCCGTATTATGTAACGAATTCTAATGGAAGAAATGAGATTGCAGCTATACTATTCCCCTCTTGAAAAAGCCATAAGGATGGGAAAGAAACAGTGTGTTTATATGATTTATTCAATATCGTGCATCGTATGTCAAAATAATTTTGTAATTTTGCACATAAACTAATAAAGCAGGACATTAATATGGAAATCAAGACTGTTGGCATCGCCAGCGACCATGCTGCTTTTCCTTTGAAGCAGTTTGTGAAGCAATACCTCGAAGAGAAAGGCATTGCATATAAGGATTATGGTACTTATACAGAAGAAAGTTGCAATTATGCCACATACGGACACGCATTGGCTAAAGGCATCGAGGATGGAGAAGTGTTCCCAGGTATCGCAATGTGTGGAAGTGGCGAAGGCATTTCGATGACTCTCAACAAGCATCAAAGCATTCGCGCAGGCCTTTGCTGGATTCCAGAAATTGCACATCTCATCCGTCAGCACAACAATGCCAACGTACTCGTGATGCCAGGAAGATTCATCGACAACGATATGGCAAGAAAGATTCTCGACGAATTCTTTGCTACCGAATTTGAAGGCGGCCGCCATCAACAACGTATCGACGACATTCCAGTAAAGTAAGTCAAATAGGAATTTTACCGCTGCCCTTTTGAACGGCAATAGCATAAAAAAGGTGTTTCCGAAGGGAAACACCTTTCTGTTTTTATAGCTTTGTCTGATTGACGATTATACGTTTTCAGCGAAGTACTTGATAGTGCGAACCATCTGAGAAGTGTAAGAGTTCTCATTGTCGTACCAAGAAACAACCTGTACCTGGAATGTTTCGTCGTCGATCTTGCTAACCATTGTCTGAGTTGCATCGAAGAGTGAACCGAACTTCATACCGATGATGTCAGAAGAAACGATCTGATCTTCATTGTATCCGTAAGATTCAGTCTGAGCAGCCTTCATAGCAGCGTTGATGCCTTCAACTGTAACGTCCTTACCCTTAACAACTGCAACGAGGATAGTAGTTGAACCAGTTGGAGTTGGAACGCGCTGTGCAGAACCGATGAGCTTACCGTTGAGTTCTGGAATTACAAGACCGATAGCCTTAGCAGCACCTGTTGAGTTAGGAACGATGTTCTGTGCACCTGCACGTGAACGACGGAGGTCACCCTTGCGCTGAGGACCGTCGAGGATCATCTGGTCGCCTGTGTAAGCGTGAATTGTTGACATGATACCTGACTGGATTGGAGCGTATGCGTTGAGAGCAGCTGCCATTGGAGCCAAGCAGTTAGTTGTACAAGAAGCTGCAGAGATAACCTTATCTTCTGGCTTCAAAGTCTTATGGTTTACATTGAAAACGATTGTTGGGAGATCGTTGCCTGCAGGAGCAGAAATAACAACCTTCTTTGCACCAGCCTGAATGTGAGCTTCAGCCTTTGCCTTTGAAGTGTAGAAACCTGTGCACTCGAGAACTACGTCAACGTCGAGCTGACCCCAAGGGAGTTCTGCTGCATTTGGCATAGCGTAGATAGTAATTTCCTTACCATCAACGATGATTGAGTTGTCTGTTGCTTCTACAGTGTGCTTGCCTTCACCATACTTGCCAGCGAAACCACCCTGAGCAGTGTCATACTTAAGAAGGTGTGCGAGCATCTTTGGAGATGTAAGATCGTTGATTGCTACTACCTCATAACCTTCAGCTTCGAACATCTGACGGAAAGCGAGGCGACCGATACGGCCAAAACCGTTAATTGCTACTTTTGTTGCCATTTTCTTTTGTTTGTTTTAATAAAAAAATTAATATAAAATTATGTTACTAAATCCTTTTGATTGTGAGAAAGGCTGAATTCAACCACAATTGCAATAGTGTTTTTGCGATGCACAAGCTACAATCAGCAGTATCATAAACACCACCCAGAGTATGTTCATAATGCGATATTTCATCCTTATCAACCTTTTACGGACTGCAAAGGTACGAATTTATTCACAATTTCCAACTTTCACTACCTAATAATTTGCTATATTGCGAACTATTTTTCGTGATTAGCATTTGTTTTGCAATATGCAGTGAGCAAAATTATACATTTTTTCTATAAGAAAAGGTATAAAATTATCAATCTCAAAACCGAGATGCATTCTATTATCTTTTGCAAATTAATGCAATGAAAATACACATTATTATATAAAATAAAGGAGAAAAATAGGATGAAACAAAGAATAATGGCTGATTTCAGACGTGTTTCGGCTCGTAATTCATAAATAATTCGTAATTTTGCAGCCGAAAGTCAGTGCATACAGCATTGGTATCGAATGACCGATAAATTAATATTAACTTAATAAATAGAAAGAAAATGGCAAAGTTTATTGATGAATTCAAAGAATTCGCCCTTAAAGGAAACGTAATGGACATGGCTGTTGGTGTTATCATCGGCGGTGCATTTGGTAAGATTGTATCTTCAGTTGTTGGCGACCTCATCATGCCTCCAATCAACTATCTCGTAAGCGGTGCAAACGCAGGCAGCATGAAGTGTGTACTCCGCGAAGCAGCTGATGCAGTTGTAGATGCAGAAGGAAACGAAGTTACTGCAGCAGTTGAGGAAATTGCAATCAACTATGGTGCATTCATCCAGAACTGTATTGATTTCATCATTATCGCTCTCATCATCTTCTTGATGATTAAGGGTATCACTAAGCTTTCTAACCTCCGCAAGAAGGAAGAAGAGCCAGCTCCAGAAGAACCAGCTGCTCCAAGCAACGAAGAAGTTCTCCTCACAGAGATCCGCGACCTTCTCAAAGATAAGAAGTAATAATGATAGCTGATTCAGTCACACAACTGATAGGCCATACACCCCTACTCCGCCTCAACCGTTTCTCTGAGGCGGAGTGTCTTTATACACCAATCATAGCAAAGGTTGAAGGCTTCAACCCTGGTGGTTCGGCTAAAGACAGAGTGGCACTCAATATGATTGTGAGAGCCGAAGAAAGAGGCACATTGGCAGCAGGAGCAACAATCATAGAACCGACATCAGGCAACACTGGTATCGGACTTGCTATGATTTGTGCAGTTCGTGGCTATCATCTCATCCTCACAATGCCCGACAACATGTCGGCAGAACGGCAAAAGTTGGTCAAAGCCTATGGTGCCGAAGTAGTTCTGACACCAGCAAGTGAAGGTATGAGCGGGGCAATCCGGAAGGCGCAACAACTGAACCAACAGATTGAAGGCAGCATCATCATGGGACAGTTCACCAACCCCGACAATCCCGAAGCACATTATCGCACAACAGCACAAGAGATATGGGACGATACAGAAGGTAAAATCGATATCTTCGTAGCTGGAGCAGGAACATGTGGAACCATTTGCGGAACTGGCCGAAAACTGAAAGAACTGAACCCAAACATTCAGATTGTAGCCGTCGAACCCGAAACATCAGCGGTTCTCAGCGGTGAGAAAGCCGGCACACATGGCATTCAAGGCATCGGAGCTGGATTCATTCCGGAAATATTCGACCCCAAAGTTGTAGACACCTTCATTAAGTGTCCAGACAATGAAGCAATAGAGGCAAGCCGCAAAATGGCACTCACAGAAGGCCTACTCACAGGAATCTCATCAGGATGTGCCGCTTATGCTGCTTCACAGCTTGCAAAACTACAGGAGAACAAAGGCAAAGTTATAGTGTTCTTGACACCTGACACGGGCGAACGCTACCTATCAACGGAGCTTTTTAACCTCTAAATGCATATTTTTTGCATAAATGTTTCTCCATCTAAAAAGAATGCATTACTTTTGCACCGATTTTAGAATCAAACAGAAATGAAAGTTGTACATACAGTCAAAGACTTGAAGGCAGAACTCCAAGCAACAAGAGACAACAAACAGAGTATTGGTCTCGTCCCAACAATGGGTGCACTTCATGCCGGACATGCTTCACTTGTCCGCAGAAGTCTTGAAGAGAACGATGCCACTGTTGTCAGTGTATTCGTTAATCCTACACAATTCAACGATAAGAACGACCTTGCAAAATATCCTCGCACTCTCGATAAGGACTGCGAACTTCTCGCCTCGCTTCAGGAAGAGGAGAATAACGATAAATTGCTCATCGTTCTTGCTCCATCAGTTGAAGAAATGTATCCAGAGCCAGACAATCGCCATTTCAGCTATCCTCCAACAGACGAAGTAATGGAAGGCGGTTTCCGTCCCGGACACTTCAATGGTGTTTGCCAGATTGTAAGCAAGCTCTTCATGTTCGTTGAACCAACAAGAGCATATTTTGGAGAAAAGGATTTCCAGCAGATTGCTGTTATTAAGCGAATGGTAGCTGACCAGCAATATCCTCTTGAAATTTGTCCTTGTCCAATCATTCGCGAAGCAGATGGTCTTGCCCTTTCAAGCCGTAATGCTCTCCTCAGCGATGAGGAAAGAGTGATTGCTCTTAATATTTCACGCACACTCTTTGCCAGCAAGGAATATGCGAAGGAACACACTCTTGCCGAAACAAAGCAATGGGTAATTGATGAAATCAACAAGGTGGAAGGCCTTGAAGTGCAATACTATGAGATCGTAGACGGTACTTCACTTCTGAGCCTCAACAATTGGGAAGATTCCGAATACATAGTAGGTTGCATTACAGTATTCTGCGGAGCTATTCCAGTACGCCTTATCGATAACATAAAATATAAGGAACTATGATGATAGAAGTATTGAAGTCGAAGTTGCATTGCGTAACAGTTACAGAAGCAAATCTCCACTATATGGGAAGCATCACCATCGATGAAGACTTGATGGACGCTGCCAATCTCATTGCAGGAGAGAAAGTTGAAGTGGTTGACAACAACAACGGAGAACGTTTCGAAACTTATATAATCAAGGGAGAACGCGGAAGCGGATGCGTTTGTCTTAACGGTGCAGCAGCAAGAAAGGTGCAAGTGGGCGACATTTGTATCATTATTTCCTATGCTATGATGGACTTTGAAGAGGCAAAACAATTCAAGCCTTCAGTTGTATTCCCTGATGAAAACAACAAAGTGAAATAAAACTTACAGAAACAAAATCCAACTAATAATGCCCGAGGCCTTAGGTCTTGGGCATTAATATTTTCGAATAACCTGCTTATTCATTGCAAGGATTTTGCCGCTTCTATCAATCTTTTATATATTGGATTGCGAGAGAGAAGCATTCGATTGCCAAAGACAAACAATTGTTTTCTTGCCCGTGTTATGGCCACATTCAATTTTCTATCTATCTGAATGCCTGACTGATCGACCACATTTGAAAGAATATCCAATTCGTACTGACGGGTTATAGTGGTTCCGTAAATAACAATATCGCGTTGACTGCCTTGGTATCTTTCCACTGTATCAATCATAATATTCTCAGCATTTGGTATGTTTGCAACAACAAGTTCATGTCTTACAGCCACAATCTGCCGACGGAACGGAACGATGATTCCTATCTTAGAAGCGAATGAATCTGCATTTTTATTGCCTTCCTCGCATGGATTATCTACTGCTTCTATATTCTTTTCATGCAAATCATACAACTGACCAACAAGCAGAGCGATTGACCGTGCTTCCGAAAGATTCATCTTTGGCTGTCGTTCGTCAAGTGGAGGCAATGGCACATCAATGAAACCAAGACGAGTTGTTGCTGCAAAACGTTCTTGCTCTTCGTAATTCTTATATATAGTTGTTTCTGTTTGATGTTCCACTGGCACTACTTTCAGCAACCCATCATAAAACTCTCGGCTGGCAAAGTCGGCAATATCTGGATGCATTCGTCCTTGATGGTCGAGCATCATAACACATTCCGGAGTTTGATTTGCCAAACGTTCAAAGAGTGAATTTCTGCAGTTTGATAATCCTATCGACTGCAACAAAGGCGAATCAACACGAGAACTTTCCTCATTTTGCACCACCACTGCAGGCAATTGTTTATGGTCGCCAATCATAATGAACTTGCGAATGGCTGGTTGTCCTTCCTCTTCGGCACACAACAAAGGAAGCAACTGAGGTTCCAAAATCTGTGAAGCTTCATCAAAGATAGCAACATCGAACTGCTTAATGTGGAACAACTCCTTGTTGGAAGTCATGGAAGTTACGGTGCTGACGAATATATTCGTTTTTTCTATCAACCGCTTTACATCATCCCGTTTTACGTCTTCACCTATAATATTATTAATAAGGTGTGGATGATACTGCTTGCCACAAGCGAGTTCTTTTCCGATTCTAATGTATTTCTTTCCTTCAAGAACTCCACAAATTTCATCTACCGCACGATTCGTATATGAGAGCAACAGCAACGACTTTCCCGATTTTGAGAATTCCTCAATCATGGAACGAAGAGCCACAGATGTTTTACCTGTACCTGGAGGACCTACCAAAAGGAAATAATCTTTTGCTTGCTTTGCCTTCAATACTATTTCATCAATTTGAGGATTCATGTATTTTCCAACCAACTCAACCGAAGAATCTGATTCGGGTTTTCTTTGGCAAAGCAACAAATCCCGACGTTCCTTCGAAACTGTCAACAACGAGTGAAGACCTGCATATTGTGAACGGGAAGACGAATCAAGATAATCATGTTCGATGGCAAAAAGGCTTTCTCTATCGAAGATTCTATCGCTTCGTTGCTGATATCTGAGTTGAACCTTTATTGTATCTCTTCCATAATCTTCCACAGAACAGCGAACAACCTGCTTTGTCACTGCCGAATCGTTAAGATTATTTCGCTGATAAAGCACAACAGCATCACCAATGCGGAAGTTTGGTTGTGATTCCAAATCGTCTGGAATCAACAATGTTACCGACTTTATGCCCTCTTCCTTTTCCAATTCCACTACTCGCAAATCAGTCAAAATATCTCCGTTTGCCTTCTTGGTTGCCAGTTCTGCATTCCAAAGGCTTGCCATTCCGCGAGTGGATTCCAAGCGTCCATCCCCCACTCGGCTTAAATATTGCTCCTTCTCTATGAATTGAAGGAATGTATAGAAATAGTCGGCAGTGAGTTCGTCCATTGATTCGATTGGGTCGAGTATGCGCTTCAATTGTGGTAAGTACCACTTGTTGAAGACCTCATCCTTCATATTGACAAGTCGAAGCGAAGGAATCTGAATGTCAGAGAGCAATTCCCTACCCTTTCCGTCTTTCAATTGCTGTTCGAGTATGACGATTCCATTTCTCAGCATCATCATTGCCTGCACCATTTCGCGAGCAGTTCGTTGTTCCTGAAGTTTTGGATACTTCGAATAGAACAGATAACCGCCAATGCTCGATGTACGGATGCCGAGATTGTGGTAGAGAATCTCTTTATAGAGAATCATCTGCATGATGTGCTCGTCCTTTGCCTTATTATGGTACTCATCCCACTTGCCCGATTTCAGTTCCACCACATTTTTCAAGTCGCCTTGAAGGAAATCACAACGTCCTTGGATGCCTAATGCTTCGCAGAAGAACGATGGTTCGAGTTCTACATTTCCTTCTGCTCCGACAAAGTTAGGGTCGGCATACATTTGGTCGACCATTTTGTGGATATTGGCAAATTGTTGCTTGCATTGGGTAAAGAACTCCAAATCAATATCCTTACATGTAGTGAACCCAATCAGATAATCCTTAAAAGCCTTTCGCATCGAGGCATTGTAATCGACCGAAGGGTCATTGATGCAATCATCGAGGAATTGGTTTGCCACATTTCCGAGTAAGATAGACGAAGTAAGTTCATCAGTACGGAACTTATCGAGAAGATGATTGAGAGGAGTGATTCCATAAGGTTGCATGCAACGGCAAATGGAAGTTACATCCACAATATAATCAGGATTCAGTATAATCAATTCTGGTCGGATGATTCCGTTTTCATCGTCAATGCTGAAATTCACAGCATTCAGTTGCATGCCTTCCTCCACATTTGCTGCAGCCGAAATGGTTTGTTGGTTCTGTGAAACATCGATTTTCCACCCGTCTTCGCGAGGCATTTCCTTACACATTGCATAGATGTAGAACTCATCAACTGCAAGGGCAGAAAAACGCATATGTTTGTACTGATTTACGAACCGCGGTTCGTGAGGCAATTTCTCGCGAAACTCGGGGTCATTTCTCGCGATGTTTGACCCAATTTCTCGCGGTTCATTTTTCAATGCCTCTATAAGTGTTGTCGGAGGTTCTGTTTCTGAAAAATGCGCATAGGCATCGATGAAGGTTCGGACATCCTGAGAATATAGGATTTCATCAGGTTCCTGCTCACCTTGAATTATACGTCTTGCTCTCCATCTGAATCGGTCGACCTCGAAAAGCCTATAGTTTGTAAGTCGGCAAACAGCTTGCAATCTGGAAAAGAAATCGCCATAATCGGCCGTGAGGTCACTCACTCTCTGTGTGCAAAGACGGTTGAGGGCATTGTAATAGAATGTATATTTATCTCGCATCGACTGATCCGAGAGATACATTTCCATTATGTCGTTCCATTCTGATAGCATATTCCTAGCACACATTATATATTATATATAGAGCAAAAACGGTTTTTCAAATGAAAAAGGAAGACCCTGCAAATGTGTTGAGAATCTTCCTATGGGTGGGCAAGCTACCTACATCGCGCCGCTACAACCTGCTGCCTTTGCTGCGATCAAGCCCTGGAGGGTTCGCAAGGAGCTGGCCGTATAGGACTTACCCATATTCTTTATGGAGTTTTGCACAAGCAAACCCATACGGTTTCGTTTTGTTCTGCAAAGGTAGTGAAAAAATTTGACATTCGTATCATTTCTTCCAAATATTTTCAATTATTGGGGATTTTACCACTTGCAATCCATCGTATGCAATCTCACACAAGCATATTTCACCCAAACAAAACATATTCATCTCCTTTTCTGACTTTGAAAGGCAAAACATTTGGTCAAGAGCAAGAAAATCATTATCTTTGCACAACAAAAGCAAAACGTATGGAAGATTTCATTGTAGGACTGACAAGCGGGGCACTCGACAACCTCAACTATTGGTGGATTATCGTACTTATGGCCGTCGAGAGCTCGTTCATTCCATTCCCTTCCGAAGTGGTTATGATTCCTGCTGCCTACATGGCTTGTGCCGAAGGCAAAATGTCGTTCCCGATGATTATCGTTTGTGGCACACTCGGTGCTCTCATCGGTGCTCTCATCAATTACGTGCTCTCCTACCTACTCGGCCGACCTATCATCTATAAGTTTGCCAACAGCCGATTCGGCCACATGTGCCTCATCGATCAGCAAAAGGTAGAGAAAGCCGAAGCCTACTTCCAAAAACGTGGCGCAATTTCAACTCTTATCGGCAGAATGATTCCGGCAATCCGCCAACTCATTTCCATTCCTGCAGGCCTTGCAAAGATGAACATCTGGAGTTTCATACTCTACACTTGTCTCGGAGCCGCCATTTGGAATGCGATACTTGTAGGAATTGGAGTTGCTTGCCATTCAACAGTGCCAAAAGACGAACTGATTGCAATCATCGGCCATTACAGCCATATAATCGGCTATGCTGCAATCATCCTCTGCATCCTAATCATTGCCTACCTCGTTTGGCAAGGTGTGAAGAAAAGATGACACATTATTATATATTAATAGGAACAAAGAAAATTCGATAATACGATGATGTTTGAAAACCTAAGCGAACGACTCGAACGGTCGTTTAAGATACTCAAAGGTGAAGGCAAAATTACGGAAATCAACGTTGCCGAAACCTTGAAAGACGTAAGAAAAGCTTTGCTCGAAGCCGATGTAAACTATAAAGTTGCAAAGACATTCACTGACACAGTAAAGCAAAAAGCCCTTGGACAAAACGTGCTCACAGCCGTTAAGCCAGGACAACTCATGGTGAAGATTGTTCACGACGAACTTGCTGCACTCATGGGAGGCGAAGCTACAGAGCTCAACCTCGAAGGCCGTCCAACCGTTATCCTTATGGCAGGTCTCAACGGTGCCGGTAAAACCACAATGAGCGGCAAGTTGGCACTTATGCTCAAGGACCAAAAGCATCGTCGTCCTCTCCTTGCTGCTTGTGATACATTCCGTCCTGCAGCTATGGAGCAATTGATGGTTCTTGCCAATCAAGTTGGAGTTCCAATCCACATGGAATTGGGAGCAACCGATCCAGTGCAAGTAGCCCTCAATGCCATTCAGGAAGCAAAGGCAAAGAACTTCGATACAGTAATCGTCGATACAGCAGGTCGCCAGTCGATTGATGCCGAATTGATGCAGCAAATCAAGAACATCAAGGATGCAATCAACCCACAGGAAACTCTCCTCGTAGTTGATGCAATGACCGGTCAGGACGCTGTCAACACTGCCAAGATATTCAACGAGCAACTCGAAATCGATGGTGTAATCCTCACAAAACTCGATGGTGACACTCGTGGTGGTGCAGCTCTTTCAATCCGTACAGTCGTTGACAAGCCAATCAAGTTCGTCGGTACAGGAGAAAAGATGGAAGCTCTCGACATCTTCCATCCAGAACGAATGGCCGACCGAATCCTCGGAATGGGCGACATCGTCAGCCTTGTTGAACGTGCTCAGCAACAATTCGACGAAGAAGAAGCAAAACGACTCGAACGCAAAATCAAGAAGAACAAGTTCGACTACAACGACTTCCACACTCAGATTCAGCAAGTGAAGAAGATGGGAAACATAAAGGACCTCGCATCAATGATTCCTGGAGTTGGCAAACAAATCAAGGACTTGGACATCGACGATAACGCCTTCAAGAGCATCGAAGCCATGATTGGTTCGATGACCCCCTATGAACGCGAACATCCTGATTGCATCAATATGAGCCGAAAGATGCGAATTGCCAAAGGTAGTGGCAACAGCATCGACGAAGTCAACCGCATCACCCGACAGTTCGAACAAATGCGAAAGATGATGAAGGTAATGACCTCAGGCAAGATGAATGCAGTGATGAAAGGAATGAAGAGATAACAACAAAACAAACATAAAGCAATGACACTGATTGACGGAAAAGCTGTTGCAACAGCAATAAAGCAGGAAATAGCAGAAGAAGTAGAACAAATTCTCCACAACGGAGGCAAGCGCCCTCACCTTGCAGCCATTCTTGTAGGTCACGATGGAGGAAGCGAAACTTATGTAAAGAATAAAGTTTTGGCATGCGAGCAATGTGGCTTCACTTCAACACTCATTCGTTTTGAAGACGATGTAACCGAAGAAGAACTTCTCAACCAAGTTGAAAAGCTTAATAAAGACAATGATGTTGACGGTTTTATAGTTCAACTTCCTCTTCCTCGCCACATTTCCGAGCAAAAGGTAATCGAAGCAATCGACTACAAGAAAGATGTTGATGGCTTCCACCCTATCAATGTCGGCCGCATGTCAATCGGTCTTCCTTGCTACATTTCAGCAACGCCTAACGGAATTCTTCAGTTGCTCAAGTACTACAACATCGAAACAAGTGGAAAGAAGTGTGTTGTTCTCGGCCGTTCAAACATTGTGGGCAAACCAATGGCACAACTGATGATGCAAAAGCGAAATCCAGGAGATGCTACCGTAACCGTATGCCACAGCCACACCAAGAATCTAAAGGAAGAATGCCGCGAAGCCGACATTATCATCGCTGCACTTGGTCAACCTCACTTCGTAACTGCTGATATGGTGAAACCAGGAGCTGTTATTATCGATGTAGGCACAACAAGAGTTCCTGATGCAAGTCGAAAGAGTGGTTTCCGTCTTTGTGGAGATGTTGACTTCGAAAATGTTGCTCCTTTGTGTTCATACATAACTCCAGTTCCGGGAGGTGTAGGTCCTATGACCATTTGTTCATTGATGAAGAACACCCTCTCTGCTGGTAAAAAGGAATTCTACAAATAACCATATAACACAAGTTTGTAGCTATAAAACAGGCATAAACAAGGCTATAATGAAAAAAAACGAGGGCGAAACGAAAATAATTTGTATTTCGTAATTCGTATTTCGCAAATTTTTCTTACCTTTGCACTCGCTTTCAGAAATGGAAGCAACATGGTGGATGTAGTTCAGTTGGTTAGAGCGTCAGATTGTGGTTCTGAATGTCGTGGGTTCGAGTCCCACCCTCCACCCCAAACATCTTGCGATTCGTAAGATGTTTTTTTTATTTCTATAATGTAATTTCTGTTTTTCCAAAAGCTTATTTTCCAGGCAAAATTGTTTGTACTATTATGCTTACAACAGGCGTTTTTACGGAAGAAAACCTCGAATATTATTGCTTCAAACTTAAAACAGCGTCGCCGTTTAACTAAATTACGTACGCCGTTTAACTAAATTACGTACGCTGTTTAACTAAATTGCGACGTTGATTTAAGAATTCACCTATAGAAAACATAATATCAAGCCATATAAAACAAAGGATTCTGCTATAGTTTTCGGCGAATAGTTCGGCTTATGTCGAAGAGCGTCAATGCCTTGGTCATGCTCAAATATCATTTAAGTTCGCCTTCTTTTGAATATTTTTATTCGCTATAGATATATTTTTCGCCTACAAATATTGATTATCTGCCAAATAAATTATATCTTTGCAGAAAACAAACGAAACGTAGCTATGCTTTCTATCCTTATCCCAACATACAGATACGACTGCCGACAGTTGGTTGATGATTTACACGTTCAATGCGAAACTCTTGGCATTGATTATGAGATAATCGTTGCCGATGATGGTTCGGGTGATTTTGCAACTGAGAATGCCTCAATCTATCAAGACATCGACAACCTCAGCAACTGCCGTACAATCCTCAGAAAAGAGAATGTTGGAAGAAGCAGGATTCGGAATGTCCTCATGGACGAGGCAAAGGGAGAACTTCTCCTGTTTATGGATCAGGACGGCAAAGTGATCAAGGACGACTTTATCGAGCAATACATAGCAGCAGCTGTAAGCTACGATGTTGTGTGTGGAGGCATCATCCATACAGGGAAAATGCCAAGCAAGGAATATTGCCTAAGATATCTGTATGAGAAAAGAGTAGAAAAGAAGTATGCGAATACAAGGAACAATCTGCCTTTCCGTTCATTCTGTTTTTTGATTCGCAAAGAAGTTGCGGCAAATGTAAGGATGGACGAAAGATACGAAGGATATGGATATGAAGATGTGAAATACGGAATTGACCTGCGCAAAGCCGGCTATCAAGTTGGACACATCAACAATCCACTGATGAATGATGACATTGAGGAAAACCGTAAATTCGTGGAAAAGACAGAAGAAGCTTTGAGAACCCTTCATGTGTTTGAAGATGAATTGCGAGATGAAACCACAATCACTCGTACTGTATCATCACTTCGTAAATACGGATTATTGCCATTTGTGAAGCTTACCTCAAAACTAGTTTCAAAACCAATCAGAAACAACCTATGCAGCACAAAAGCATGCATAAACCTATTTAATCTATATAAACTGTTCTATTACCTAAACATCAACTAATGGAAAACAAGCTAAAAGTTTACCGAGCTTCGGCCGGAAGCGGAAAAACATTCACATTGACAGTGGAATACATAAAGCTGTTAGTGGAGAACCCCGAAAACTATAAACACATTCTGGCTGTGACATTCACAAACAAGGCCACAACCGAAATGAAAGAAAGAATCATTGGCACTCTTGCAGCAATCAAATCAAGAGATGCAAGTGCCAACAACTATATCGATAAGATTCAGGAAAAGTTTAAGGAAGAAGGCAAAGACATAAACAATGAAGTTATCATTGAAAATGCCGACAAGGCACTGACAATGATACTTCACGACTATTCCCATTTCCGCATTGAAACTATCGACTCATTCTTCCAAAGCATTATTCGCGAACTGGCTCACGAACTGAAGTTAAATGCCAACCTCAAGGTTGACCTTAACTTTGAAGATGCATTGGACGAAGCTGTTAAGCTCATGTTGGAAAACCTCGACGACGACCCCGAAGCAAAAGCTGTTGTTTGGTCGTATGTCAAAGAAAACATTGACAGAGGCAACGATTGGCACATTGAGAAAGCTGTAAAGGACTTTAGCAAGAACATATTCAACGAGAACTATCTCAGTCATGAGAAAGAAATAAAGAGCAAAGGCTTTAATTCAAAATGGTACAGCCACTACAAAAGCAACCTTTACAAAATCAAAGAAGCCGAAAATGCCAAAATATTAGATGTTGCCAAAGAATTCATTGATAAATGCAAGGAAATAGGTCTTGGCATTGACGACTTCAATGGAGGAAAGGTACGTGGCGCATATGCTTTCGTAGAAAAGATTCTATCTGGTAAGACACCTGAAGCAAAGTCGAAAAACGAATGGCTCGAAGGAAATCTTCTGAAAAAAGGAATCGTCAGCAACGATATTTGGGATATAGTCGACATATTGAAAAGGCTTTTCGACACACAAGAAAAAGCCATACACAAGGTCAACTCTGTTGATGCAATACTGAAGCACCTCAATCAAATGATGCTTCTCAACAAGGTTGACAAGAATCTTCGACAACTAAACGACGACAACAACCGATTCCTTTTGGCAGACACTGCCCATTTGCTCAACGAACTGATTGGGCAGAGCGACATTCCATTTATCTATGAAAAGACGGGAACTCAATTCCATTATATAATGATTGATGAATTTCAGGATACCAGTTCGCTGCAATGGGCAAACTTCCTGCCACTGATTCTCAACAGTTTGAGCGATGGCAACATGTGCCTTATTGTAGGTGATGTCAAGCAAAGTATCTATAGATGGCGCAATGGAGAATGGAAGATTCTCAACAACATCAACACATCACCAGAACTAAAGAACCATATTGCCGAAGACCCAAAAGCAATGTGTACCAACTACAGAAGTGCAGGCGAAGTCATCAAATTCAACAATCAGGTTTTCACAGATGCTATTGCTATTCTAAAGCAGCAATATCTCTCTAAGTGCAATTGCACGGAAGAAGAGGCCCCAATCGTCAAACAGATAGACAATGCTTACAGCAATGTCGTCCAAAATATCACTGAGAAGAATGAAGGCCGAGGATATGTCTGTGTAGAAGAAGTCGATGGAGACGACTTGACAGCAGAAGCTCTGTCAAAGACGAAAGATGCCATATTCAGCCTTAGAGAAAAAGGCATTAAGGATTCTGACATTGCCATATTGACACGAACAGGCAAAGAAGTACAAAGCGTTTGCCAATATCTCACAACCGAAATACCCGATGCCAAAATTATCAGTAACGAGGCATTTATGCTTGAGTCGTCTGATGCAGTCACATTGTTGATATATGCTTTACAAACAATTGGCAACACCGAGAATCTATTCAATTTAGCGACACTTGCCTACAAATACCAAGCAATGGTTGAAGGGAATGACATGGATATAAACCAATTCATGCCTTCCGACATTGATTCCATACTGAAATATCTTCCACAATCGTTTGGCAACAGATTAGGAGAATTATCGGCCATGCCATTGAATGAACTTTGTGAAGAACTTTACAACATATTGAATCTAAGCAGAATAGAGAATCAAGATGCATATCTACTCTACTTCTTCGATGAATTAGCCAATTACTCCAAAGACCAAACTGCTAATGTCGGAGATTTCGTAAATTATTGGTATGAGAAGTTGCATGAAGCTACAATTCCAAACGGCAGCAGCGAAGGAATAAAGGTAATGACGATTCATAAATCCAAAGGATTGGAATTCCATTCCGTCATCATTCCTTTCTGCACCTGGAACATGGATGGAAAGAACGGTTTCATCTGGTGTTCGCTTGATGATAAAGAGGAACCATACAAAGGTCTTACATTTACTGCAATATCATATCAAAAGGACATTCAAAACTCAGCATTCAGGCAAGAGTATGAGGAAGAATTGTTGATGAACTATGTTGACAACTTCAATATAATGTACGTTGCTTTTACCCGCGCCAAGGAGAATCTGTTTGTCTTCACCAGCAAGCAAAGCGGATTCACTTGCTATGATATACTGAAAGGAACGTCTCTGACGGAAGACAATGCAACTAAGTATGAAGCAGGAGAACTTGTCGGAAGAAATGAAATTGAAGACAATGATAAGCGCCAGACGAATGCCTCACAAAAAGACATAAACATCAAGTTTGGCAGCAATCATCTCATGGCTTCATTCATGCAATCAAACAAATCCAAAGAGTTTGTTATTGATGAAGACGAGGACCTTGAAGACAAACGCGATTTGTACATCAAGGAAGGTCTTCTAGTACACAAGATATTGGAAAATGTTCACGGCATCAATGATATTGACAAGTCTATCCGCCAAATGGAATGCGAGGGAAACTTCATCAATGCAAGTTATAGGGATGAAGTGAAATCGCTCATATTGAATGCATTCAATGACGAACGCATAAAGGATTGGTTCGATGTAAAATGGACAGTCATCAACGAATGCAATATTATATACAAAGACAATGACGGCATCATACGAGAGAAACGACCTGACCGTGTAATCACGGATGGCCACACCACTCTCGTAATAGATTACAAAACGGGAAAGCCAAACACAATAGCCCATCAGCAACAAATCCGACGCTACATGGAATTGCTTTCAGAAATGGGTTACACTAATGTTAAAGGCTATTTGTGGTATATGAGAAGAAACGATATTGAAGAAGTAAAACTATAGGCACATGAAGACATTCCTTAATATAGTTGCAGACGATCTGCAAAAAAGATATGACAACATGAAGGATGTGACCATCATCTTTCCAAACAAGCGTGCAAGTATTTTCTTCGACCAATATCTCTTTGCAGCAAACAACAAACCCATGTGGGCCCCTCGCTATACAACTATAAGCGAGATATTTCATTCATTGTCAGAACTGGCCACTGCCGACCCTATATTACTCATCTGTCATCTTTATGATGCTTATGTAGAAAGCATGTCGAAAAACTCTTCTAAAGAAGAAATCTATAAGTTCGACAGTTTCTATTCTTGGGGAGAAGTGATGCTCAACGACTTTGAAGATATTGACAACAATATGGCAGATGCTAAAAGTCTTTTCTTCAATGTTCGCGATCTCGAGGCACTGTCAAGCTATGACTACATCACAGACGAACAAAAACAAGCAATTGCCCAGTGTTTTAATAGTTTCGACATAAACAACACAAGCGAACTGCATAAGCGTTTCCTCGTAATGTGGAATTGCATGCTCGACATCTACACTTCTTTTCAAGAGTCATTGAAAAAGGATGGATTTGCATACGAAGGAATGCTCAAAAGGCAAGTCGTTGAAAACATAGACAACATTGACATTCCGGAATCAAAATACGTTATCGTTGGATTCAACGTATTGAACAATACAGAAAAAGCATTGTTCTCTGAGATAAAGAAGAGATATCCTGATACACTTTTCTATTGGGATTATGACGAAACATATCTGAAAGATTCAACATTTGAGGCAGGACGGTTTATAAGTGAAAACATAAAGTTATTTGGTAATGCCTTAAACGGCATATCGTCAAGTACAGACATATTCCAAAACCTCAATAAGAATAAAAGCATCAGATTCATCAATGCTTCTACAGACAATGCTCAATGCAGATATGTGAACAATTGGATAAAAGAGAATGTTACGAAAGATTCTCCCCTGAACGAATCTGCAGTTGTATTGTGTGATGAACGTCTTCTTCAGCCAGTACTTCATTCCATTCCAGAAAAGATTGATGACGACAAACCTACATTGCTCAACATAACAATGGGTTATCCTCTTCAGGAAACTCCTGTGGCGAGCTTTGTTCTTTCCCTATTCGACCTTCAGTTTAAGGGATGGAGAAAAGATGCTGTCAGATATCTATATGCAGAAAAGATATTACGTCATCCTTTCACCCAAATGATAGCAAAGGACGAAGCAGTAGCATTGCTTAATAAGTTCAAGAAGAACAACATTGTTTATCCTAAATCAGAGGAATTCTCTATCTGTCCTTTCCTCAAGAATGTGTTCTCGTATTGTTATGCCCCACTTGACGTACTTCATCATATTGCAGATATTCTAAAGGATATCTCGAAGGTCATGAGCAAGAATGATGACAATATGTCGACACTTGCTGTTGAATCAATCTTCACCACATGGCAGATGATAAACCGACTGGCATGTTTGGTAGAATCTGGTAAGTTGAGATTTGAAAAGCCCGATATGATTACCCGATTGCTTCGCCAGATAATTTCCGGAGGCAGCATTGCTTTCCATGGCGAACCGGCTATAGGTATTCAGATAATGGGATTGCTTGAAACCCGAAACCTCGACTTCGACAATATTCTGATGCTTTCGGTAAATGAAGGGATGTTACCAAAGAGTAGCCACAACAGTTCGTTCATTCCCTACTCGCTTCGTGCACATTATGGAATGACTACCATTGAGAAGCAAACAAGCCTATATGCATATTACTTCTATCGTGCAATTCAAAGAGCGCACAATATTACGCTTGTATATAATTCCACTACAGAAGGATTGAGCAAGGGAGAGATGAGCCGATTCATGATGCAACTTAAATTGGAACACGACAAACTGCTGTCGCCCGATTCTCATATAGAGGAATATGCACTCACATCAGAAAGCCAAACTCCAACAACTCCTAAACAATTCAAGATAGACAAGACGGCTGAAGCTATTGAAAAGATAAAGGGTCGACGCATTTTGTCTCCAAGCATGCTCAACACTTATATCGACTGCCAACTCAAATTCTATCTTCAATATGTTTGTGGTTTCCGCGAAGAAGATGAAGTGACTGAAGAAATCGAGAGCAGCACATTTGGAAGTATCTTCCATCAAAGTATGCAGAATCTCTATCAGCCATTCGAAGGTAAAGGCGATATACAGGCAGAAGACATCAGACGAATCAAATCAGATAAGGTTAAGATTGAAACTGAAGTCAGGAAGGCATTCAATGAAATTCTCTTCAAAAAGCAAGGAGACGACATCAACACTTACAAGCCTACACTCAATGGAGAGCAGATGCTCAACATGACGACGATAATCGAATACGTCAACAAGCAATTGGATATAGACACAAACCTATGTCCGATGAGCATCATTGGTTTGGAGAAAGAGAAACTCTTTAAGTTGGAATACGCCGATGGCCAATTTGTGACCTTAGGCGGCATAATCGACCGAGAGGACATTGTCAGCAAAAGGGACGAGAACAATAACATTGTAAAACGCATTCACAGAATCGTTGACTATAAGACTTCCACAAAACCCGAAACGGCAAGTAATGTTGGAGGTCTATTTGAACACAAGGCAAAGCGAGCATATCACTTCCTTCAGGCTTTGTATTATTGCGAGGTTGTGACCCAACTGGCAGAAACGGAAGAACTTCCAACTGCAGAAAGAGCCATCTCTCCTGCATTAGTTTATATCAAGAGTAAGGAAGCTGCCGAATCTGCTTCAATCAAGATAGGTAAGGAGTATATTGAAGATTACGAATCGCAATGCCGAGATGAATATCAGGCTCAACTAATTTCATTGATTAGGGAAATACTGAATCCAGACGTTCCTTTCATTCAACCTGATGTTGACGACAACAGTTCATGCCGCTTCTGTCCGTTCAAGACATTGTGCAGCAAGGATACTGTTAAGTTTGATTTTAATTGACGTATAGGAAATCTGCTATTGACATCGTCGAATTTAAATTTCCTCCTCTTCCATATCATCCACCAACTGATGGAAGTTGCTATCCGACATTATTATCAACTTTATAAGGTCTATAACAGCAAGCACTACACCAACAATGCCACATGTAACGACTGATACCGCAAGGTATATCCAGCCCTTCTTCATGTTGCCAATATAAAACTGATGGGCGCCAAAGCAACCAATAAAGAAACACAGGATAATTGCAGTCAATCTACTTTTCGTCATACTTCTAGATATTACGTGTGGCTAATGAATGATTTAATATTATTGTGTCGCAAAGATACAAAATAATGTAGAATTGAGAATGGAGAATTAATAATTATTAAAATAATCCTGCATCCCGCATCCTGCATCCTGCATTTTTTTGTAACTTTGCCTCAAATTTGAGTGAACAAAAAAGATGAACATATTCAAGACTGACAATGCCATTATTGCATTTCTTATCAATTTCTTTCTTTTGGAATGTATTGGTAAGATTATCTTTCTTGTGTTCATCTGGACATGCAGATTCTTCGGTATGCCCGGTCCGTACATCTACTATTCCGAACATCCAATCATCAATCCCATTATATTTACCATACTGCTTATTGTGGCAGTTGTGGTGAGTATTGTACAGATATTGAAAAAGAAAAAGTCAATCCAAAATGCCGAAAACAATGAGTAAGCAAGAACATAATCTTCTGCAACTGATTCGCTTTGCACTGGATTCATCCATGCAAAAGGCAGACCTCAATCTGAAAGAACCAGATTGGAACCAATTGCTGCAAATGGCTGCACTGCAAGGTGTTCAAGGCATTTTGTTCGATGCTGTACAGAAGTTTGGACAAGATTCCGAAGCCCCTTCTCTAAACACATTGGCTGATTATGTGTTGGCATCAAAGGACATCCGAACAAAGCAAGACGACCACAAACAGGGTATAAGAAAGATGACTGCCTATCTTACAAAACAAGGCATCCACACCATTCTGATAAAGGGTCTGACGCTTTCGCCTCTCTACCCTAACCCTTTGGCTCGCCCTACTGGTGACATTGACATTTATATGTTTGCAGATGAGAAAACAGATAAGCCAATTGCCGAAATTGGTGATGATTTGTTCCGGCAACTCGGACTCGATGTCAATTTCACGGGAAAGCATAGTGCTTTCGTTGTTGCTGGAGTGGATATTGAGAATCACTATACATTCTTCCATGACTACTTGTCTGACAGTAATTTCAGAGCCGAACAGATGATGATGGATTGCATTACGGATAAGGCAACTGGATTGGTCGACAAATCGCGTCTTGGATATCTGGAAGAGCTCGGAGTTTATACTCTTCCTGCCAATGCCAACCATTTGTTCCTTATGTGTCACATGAGTCAGCACTTCTCGATATACGAATCCATTGCTCTTCGCCATTTGCTCGATTGGGGTTACTTCCTCAATTCGATTAAGAATGACTCTTCGTTTGATTGGGAAAAGGCTAAGGAACGCATTGTCAATTTGAAGTATGACAGAATCAATGACATCTATACATGTCTTGCAGAAGACTTAACGGGTATCGACCTCAGCATGTTCTGCATTGACAAAGAGAGGAATGTGGGCAAACGGGATAAACAACTATTCCTTGAAGATATTCTGGCAGAGAAGGAAGAAATGCCAACTGAATTTATTTCTCAGTGGCGATTCCGCTTGCGCAATTTCATCAATCAGAGATGGAAACACAAGTATTTGCCTGATTCCTACTGGCAGAGAATCTGGCACAAGACACAAGAATAAGTATAATGTACAATTTACGATGTACAATGTACAAATACGTTAGCGTTGTTGGTCAGCGTTAACGTTATTTTTCGATGAGACTCTTTATCGAATCTACCACATAACGGACATCATCGTCCGTAACCATTGGTCCGCTTGGCAAACAAAGGCCAACCTTAAAGAGCGACTCACTCACACCATTCACGAAGGCAACACTTCCGGCATAAACTGGCTGGCAATGCATTGGTTTCCAAAGTGGACGTGCTTCGATTCCGAGCAAATCGAGTTCGGAACGCATTGCTTCCACATTTGAGTTTGGTTCGAGGTCGGTATGAACACTACCTCCTGCATGAACAACTCCTGCAGCTCCACCAACGGCTCCTTGAACGGCTTTGCTATAAGCCTTATCCTGATTCTTTACTTTCAGATCAGGTGAGAGTGTGATTGTGCAGAGCCAATAATTGGAATCGAATCGTGAATCCTTTGGCTGGGAATGAACCGTGATGCCTTCTACATCGGCAAACAACTCTTCGTACATTGCCTGAATGTGCTGATG
The DNA here is from genome assembly GCA_024398435.1 of Bacteroidaceae bacterium. Taxonomy (GTDB): domain Bacteria; phylum Bacteroidota; class Bacteroidia; order Bacteroidales; family Bacteroidaceae; genus Colivivens. The sequence goes on from JAKSJD010000006.1 coordinate 124,796, forward strand.
GTGCTTTATGTGCTGGTCGAGAACCATCATCTGTCCCCTACCGATTCCGGCACAGATGTTCGACATTCGGTAGTTGTAGCCAATGGCCTCATGCTGATAGTATGGATAAGCTTCGCGTGCCTGAGTTGCATACCACATGATGCGGTTCTTCATCTCAAGAGCTTTTTCGGTTTCGTTTGCTGAACAAATCAAAGCTCCTCCACCCGAGGTTGTAATCATCTTGTTTCCATTGAATGAAAGCACTCCATATCGGCCGAATGTGCCCAAAACCTGTCCGGCATATCTCGAACCGAGTCCTTCCGCAGCATCTTCAACAACAGGAATACCATATTTGTCGGCAATCGCCATGATTCGGTCAATCTTGTAAGGCATTCCATAGAGTGCCACTGGTACGATGGCCTTTGGCAGTTTGCCGGTCTTTTCCTTTCTGTCTTTTATAGCTTGTTCCAGAAGTTCTGGGTCCATATTCCATGTGTCGGCTTCGCTATCCACAAATACTGGTTTTGCTCCGAGATATGTGATTGGATGCGAACTTGCACAGAATGTGAACGACTGAACGATTACTTCATCTCCAGGACCTACTCCACATGCAAGAAGGGCAAGATGAACGGCTGCAGTTCCGGCAGAAAGTGCCACGAGTTCGTGTCCGCCATCAAGTTGTCCACCTCCAAGCTCTTCAGTTTTCTTGGTTACGAATTCCTTCAAATCGACCTCGAAAGCATTGACATTAGGTCCGAGAGGCACAACCCAATTGGTGTCGAATGCCTCTTTCACATATTTCTGCTCATAGCCTTCCTCACTCATGTGAGCCAAGCAAAGGTATATTCTTTTTCTGGTTTCTGCCATAGTTTCTATTCAATATTAGCCTACAAATATACGGCAAACAATCGAAATGCCCAAGCATTTTGCCGAAAAAATCCTTATTTAATTCCTCTGCACGTTCAATTCCACTGGATTTATTATGTTTCAATACATAATAACGCATGATACAATAAGTTTTGTTACTTGGAAACAAAAGTTCATTTTCCTTGCTTTATTTTATTGTTTTCATGGCTCCAAAACTATAATCATGTACATTGCGGTTAATAATTATGTCAATATTATTATTAATTATGTACATTATTAATATTAATTATGTACAATATTTTAGTTTTGTTCCTATAGAAAATATAAAATACAGCAATAAGAAAAGGAAAATACAGCTTGCTTCAGAAGGTTTTGTTTCATGTAGCTTCGGATGAGAATGCAAAAAAAGGATGCTGCCATGAAACAACATCCTTATAAACGTATGAATGGATTGACCGAATCGACCGATTTTAGTTGGTACTTGTAATCAGAAGTGTGGCACCTGCATCGATGCTTGCCTTGATATCCACGCCACCACGAGTGACCTTGCAAAGACTGATATCGTCGCCCATGACCTCTGTGATACGAAGCCGACCGATTTCCTTCTTTGCCTCCTTGCCTGCAACAGTGAAGACTGTATAGACATTGAAAGTCATTCCCTTAAATGCTCCATCGAGGGCTCCAAGGTCGATATACACTTCCTTCTGCTTGTCTTTCTTTGCAAGATTGCCTTCAACGATACTTGCATACATTGGATAAGAGAGGTTGAGTTCGTTGGTAATGTAAGCCTGCATCTTCGCGATTGCATTGCCGATGGCCTTCTCTGGAGTTTCAATCCAATTATAGTCGTACTCACCCGTACCAATCGTGATGGTCTTCACAATCTGACCAGTGCGAACCGACTTCAAGTTGATTGTGGCTGTGATTGTGCTACGATACTGAATCGACTTATGTTCCACGCCCTTAGAGTCCTTTGTTGTGATGTTTTGTGAAGTGCATGAAATAGAACCGATACTTCCGTCGAATGTCATTGCGGCTTCATCTTCTTCAAGGTCCTCTGGGAGAAGAGGTGTGTCGACAACGCGCAATCTACGGGCACTTCCGATAGCTCCTGAAATGGCACTTCGAACATTGTCGGCAAATTCAGGATGTTGTTCTGTGTTGCTTCCTGCTGCTGCCTTCACCAAATCACCAAGAACCGACCCAACGGTTGTCTTCTTTTCCTGTGGTTCGGTATATGTAATATTTCCGGTTGCAACGCGGAAAATATAGTTCTTCTCTGTCTGTGCAGATGCCGTAATCGCATAAAGACCAAGTGCGACTAATAGAAATAAAAATCGTTTCATGTCTGAAATTGTTTTATTGTTCGACTATATACTGTTTGATATTTTGAGGTTGCAAAGGTAGTGAATTTAAATATATAGACTATCAACAAACATGGAAAAACTGACATATTGCGGCAAAATAATGCAGAAAAGCCACAAAATCACACAATTCCGACCTATTGTCACTTGCTATTTTGCCGTTGCTCTGACTCGAGCAATTGACGCTTCCGCTCGATATACTCACCTTCCCTATGACCAAAGAAACCGCCCGAGGAACCATCAGAAGCAACAACCCGATGGCAAGGTACATCGGGAGCAAACGGATTTCTGCGAAGTGCCTGCCCAACAGCTTGAGCACTCCTGCACCCTATCCTTCGTGCCAACTCACCATATGTAATGGTTTCGCCACATGGAACATTCTGCAACTCGAGATACACTTTTCGTTGGAAATCCGAAATATCCCGTGAAGCCACAACCTTTGCTCGTATGTTGTCCAAGTTGTCCATTGCGCGCATATATATAAATAATGTGCTACAAAGATACAAAAAATGCAGGATGCAAGATGCTGGATGCAGGATTTTTTTTAATAATTCTCAATTCCCCATTCTCCATTCTTCATTATTTTGTATCTTTGCAATCGATATTAATCTCTCCAACATGAAGCAAACCACATTCAAGAAGATACCGACCGGACAAGGATGGCTTGCACTTTCGCCACTCATTGTCTTCCTCATCTTATATCTTGCAACAAGTATCATTGCCAACGATTTCTACAAGGTTCCGATAACCGTTGCATTCCTCGTGAGCAGCATCTATGCAGTGACCATTTCAAAGGGTTCGCTGTCGAAACGCATTGAGACATTCTCGAAAGGAGCCGGAAGCAGAAACATGATGCTGATGCTGTGGATATTCGTTCTTGCAGGAGCATTTGCAGCCTCTGCCAAGACTATGGGAGCCGTGGACGCAACCGTGAATCTAGCCATCACATTCCTTCCCAACTCACTTCTCCTTGCAGGTATATTCCTTGCCTCGTGCTTTATCTCATTAGCCATCGGAACATCAGTCGGAACGATCGCAGCCCTCACACCAGTAGCTGTAGGTATAGCCACCCAAACAGGCATCAGCATTCCGATGGCTGTTGCGATTGTGGTTGGTGGAGCATTCTTCGGAGACAATCTCTCATTCATCAGCGACACAACGATTGTGGCCACACAGACACAGCAATGCAAGATGAGTGATAAGTTCAAGATAAATTCATTCATCGTATTCCCTGTAGCCATCATTCTCCTGATAGTTTACGGAATTCTCGGCAAAGACGTGGAAGCAACCACAACGAGCGAAAGCATTGACATTTTGAAGGTATTGCCTTATGTAGCTGTAATCATCACGGCAATGTGTGGAATGAACGTGTTGCTCGTGCTTGTCATCGGTATTGTCCTGACCGGCATTATCGGAATGGCAGAAGGCTGTTACGATGTGTTTGGATGGTTCAGCAGTATGGCTGATGGAATGCTTGGAATGAGCGAACTCATCATCATGACTTTGCTTGCCACGGGTATGCTCACGATGATTCGTGAAAGCGGAGGCATCGACTTCATCATCGGCAACCTAACAAAGAAAATCAGCGGCAAGCGAGGAGCCGAACTCTGCATTGCTTCTCTTGCATGTCTTGTGAATATCTGTACAGCCAACAACACGGTTGCCATCATCACGACCGGACCGATTGCAAAGGATATTGCCGACCGTTTTGGCATCGACTCTCGCAAGAGTGCCAGCATTCTCGACACGATATCATGCTTCACACAAGGGCTCATTCCTTATGGTGCCCAGATACTTATTGCCACAAGTCTAACGAACGAATGTCTTGGCCACACGGCCATTTCGCCCGGCAGCATGTTCCCATACCTCTACTACCCTATGGCAATAGGCATAGCTGTATTGATTTCAATATTGTTCCGTTATCCGAGGAAGTATTCGTGACCTACTCTTCCTCTCTACATTCTTCGACTGTCAGTTGAAGAAGGTCTTCGTACGAACCGTTAAATAGGTTTACATCCACATGCCCCTTGATTCCATCAACATGGGCACGGTCGCTGTGTTGCCAGAAATACCAACGGCCCTGGTATTTCGGTTGTTTTACATAGTAGTGGGCTATCCAATAAGGATATTTGTCAAAGTCGGGCGAATTGAGATACTCTCTGCGGAAACTGCTAGAAGTATAGAGTATAGGAGTGACTCCATAATGATTTTCCACATAGTCCATCCACACCTTCACGGCCTTTTGCAAGCGTTCGGGGGTGAGGTTGCCAGTCTTCTCCACATCGAGTACGGGCACAAGGTCGTCGTCCTCCAACTGAACCATTCGGCAATAATACACTGCCTGTCGGCGAGGGTCAGACGATGGATTGAAGAAGTGGTAGGCTCCGCGGAGTATTCCCTTATGACGAGCTTGGAAGAAGTTTTGATTGAAGAATTCATCAAGCATATCCGTGCCCTCCGTTGCCTTCACGATGACGAATCGAATCGGTACACCTCCGATAGTGGTGCATGCCACCTTGTCCCAGTCTATCTCGCCTTGATAGTGGGAAATGTCTATGCCTCTGACATCGCCTTCCGGATAGACAATATCACCGAAGCGTGCACGTATCTGGAACGAATATTTATTGATGAGTATCTCTCCTGCAAAGAAGAGGAATATTGCCGCAATGGCAATGAGCGAGAACCAGAAGAGGTTCTTGCGTATATGCAGTTTTTCGACGAATGCCGTCCACCAACCTTTCTTGCCTGCCTTACCTTTCTTTTTGGCTGCCTGACGCTTTGGCTTAGGCAATGTAGAAGAAGAGGAGGTCTTCGTCACTGCCGATTCCGACCTCCTCGTTGTATTGCTTTTAGGCTTGTTGGCCTTCTGCTTTGTTGTCTGAGTGTTACTTACCTTGTTCAAGTTTCAAAGTAATTGTCGACTGGTCGCAAACTTCTGTTGGGCCAAAGTACTGGATTGGTCCTGGATAAACGTAAGAAGTGTAGCGACCCCAATTAGCGCGCTTAGAAGCGAAGTACTTGAAAGGAGCACCGTCGAGTTCGACGAGGGCCTTGCGGATTACTGGCTTCATCTTACCGTTACGCTTTTCCATGTTCATCATCATTGTGATAGGCACACCACCTGCAATCCATTCAGCTGCAGGAGCAGTTGTGTTCTTGATGATTGACATATATCCAGTCTTACCGTTTGCTATAAGGCGTGAAGCGTTGAAACCGAGGCTGTAGCAGTAGTCGGCATCATAGTTGGATGGAGCTGCGCAACGTCCTTCGTAACCGAAGAAGTGGTGCTGTGTAGCAAACTTGCCATCGTACTGGCCTGCCTTCTTCATCTTCTCGAGTTTGTCGGCAACCATGTGTGAGAGGAGCTTTTCAGTTTCGATGAGTGAAACCTGCACGTTTCCGTGAGGGTCGCGGTCGAGTGCGAGCTGACTTGCAACGTCTGTTGGAAGTGAGTTGAACACCTTGAGGTTTTCTTCTGAGATATGGCTCTTCACATAGTCGATTTGCTTGTTGCGTGCGATTTCCTTTGCTTCAGGAGTTGCGAGCACGTCGTTGAGTTCGGCGATGAGTTTCTTGATTGCAGGGATGAATTCGATAAGTCCTTCTGGAATGAGAACAGTACCGTAGTTGTTGCCGTCGGCAGCACGGAGAGCAACAGCATCAGCGATGTACTTAACAACATCGTCGAGGCTCATGTTCTTCTCCTCAACTTCCTCACTTACAAGGCAGATGTTTGGCTGGCACTGGAGAGCGCATTCGAGAGCGATATGGCTTGCAGAACGGCCCATGAGCTTGATGAAGTGCCAATATTTGCGAGCTGAGTTGCAGTCGCGCTGGATGTTACCGATGAGTTCGCTGTAGGTCTTGCAAGCTGTATCGAAACCGAATGAAGTTTCAATCTGCTCGTTCTTCAAGTCACCGTCGATAGTCTTAGGACAACCGATTACCTGAACTCCGTATTCCTTTGCTGCATAGTATTCGGCCAATACGCAAGCGTTAGTGTTTGAATCGTCGCCACCGATGATTACGAGAGCCTTGATGCCGAGTTCGCGAAGGATAGTGATACCCTTTTCAAACTGCCATTCTTCCTCGAGCTTTGTACGACCCGAACCGATGATGTCGAAACCACCTGTGTTGCGGTATTCATCGATGATGTCGGCTGTAAGTTCGATATACTTATGGTCAACAAGTCCACCAGGACCAAGAATGAAGCCATAGAGCTTTGAATCAGGATTGATCGACTTGATGCCGTCGAAGAGTCCGCTGATCACGTTGTGACCGCCAGGAGCCTGACCACCACTGAGAATTACACCTACATTGATTGGAGCGAAGTCCTTCTTTTCGCCTGCCTCGAATTCAATTACTGGCATGCCGTAAGTGTTAGGGAACAACTTCTTGATGTCTGACTGATTGCCTACTGATTCTGTTGGCTTGCCTTCCTTGCATGCTACAGGTCCCTGAAGTGCCTTAGGAAGTTTTGGTTGGTAAGCAGATCTTGCTATCTGCAATGCACTTTTTTCCATGTGTTTAATGTTTATATAGTAATTACTTTTATATGCTCTGATTCGTTTTGTCGTGCAAAGATACAAAATATAAGTGAAAAGTGGAAGATGAAAACTGAAAAACTTAAAAAAATCTGCAATATGTTTTCGTCTTTCTGCTTTATTTCGTATCTTTGTGGCGTAATAACCGATGCAAGAGTGCCAGCGAACGATATTGTATATCGTCGAATGACATAATGGCAGACGTGTTATTTGTTTACAATTGTCAAATTATTAATATAGAATTGTTTATGGCAAAGAAAAGAATTATCAAAAAGAGTCTGCACTACATCATGAGCGACCTCTTCACAGCAACAATCATCGCTGCAGCTGGAAAGGACGGCAATGCAGAAAAAGCAACCGAAGTACAGGAGAAAATCTTGGCCGTTTATGCCGACTACAACAGTCGACTGAGCAACTACGAGCGCGGCAATGCGAAGAAATTCTTCAAGCAATATAAGGCTGAAATCAACAAGGAAATCGAGGGCATTATCAATGCAATAAGCAAAATCTAAGCACCTAAATTTCAACCACAAAAGCCATTGTAGGGGCATCTGAGTTTGGTACAATCCACAAACCATCTCGGACGCCTCTCTTTTTATGGAAATAAGTGTCTTTAATTTCAACCTGAATAATATATATATGCTCAAATGTTTTCAATAAACATCATTCAAAAATTTGCACAAAAATCCCCATCCCCATTTTTCACATATCATCCCCATTCTTGCCATCCCCGCTTTGCAATTTGCCCTTTCTGAAAAAATCTTTTATAAATATTAAAAATATTTATAAAAAAGTTTGGTAGTTCCAAAAATTTTTCGTAACTTTACATCGTTTTTATGAAAAACATTGCAAGCCCAAACCCCATACATCGCGAAACAAGGGCCCAAACATCGCGAGAAATGAGGTTGAGAACCGCGAAACTTTTTCTTCAACAAGCGCTATTTGACTTATTGCCACAAAAAATTCTCCCCACCCCTGCCATAAAATAAATGTTTATGCGCGCACACAATAAATCGAAAATAACTCCGTTATAAGTGTGTATATGGAAAGAAAAACAATAGAAAGAATGCAGCGATGGCTCTGCCTCTGGCTGCTCATCAGCATAGGAGTGCCTGCAGGGATGATGGCACAGAACGTGACGATTAAGGGAACGATAATCGACGATGAACGCAATCCTGTAGAACTAGCATCGGTGCATATCGACGGACAAACTATCGGCGTCAGTGCCGACCTCAAGGGAAAATATTCACTCACGACCAAATCGGCCGACTCGCTCGTGGTGGTATTCTCGATGATGGGCTACGAAACCCGAAAGCGAACCCTCAAGGAACCGAAGGACACAATCACCCTCGACGTGATGATGCCCCGACTTGGCTACGAAATCGGAGAGGTGGAAATCAAGGAAATCCGCCGTCAGACCAACGCGATGACCGACGTCAACCTCAACGACATAAAACACATGGGCAATGCCTCCGGTCAAGGTATTGAACAAATCATAGCCACTCAGGCGGGCGTATCAACCCACAACGAGCTGTCGAACCAATACAATGTGCGTGGTGGTTCGTTCGACGAAAACTCCGTCTATCTCAACGGAATCGAGATGTATCGTCCACTTCTCATCCGCTCTGGCCAACAGGAAGGACTCTCAGTAATCAATCCCGACATGGTGGAGAAAGTGCAGTTCTCGGCCGGAGGATTCGAGGCCAAATACGGTGACAAGATGTCGTCAGTGCTCGATATCACCTACAAGAAACCGACCCACTTCGAGGCATCAGCATCGGCATCATTGCTCGGAGCAGCTGCATACATCGGCTTAGGCAACGAGAAATTCTCAATGACCCACGCCATACGCTACAAGACCACTAAAAACCTGCTCGGAACGACCGATACCAATGGTGAGTATGAACCAAAGGACTTCGACTACCAGACCTACATCAGTTGGTCGCCTTCGAAGAAATGGACCTTCGACTTCATCGGCAACATAGCCCGCAACGACTACGACTTCGTTCCGGTAAACCGCAGCACCAATTTCGGAACGTCAGAAGACGTGAAGAGCTACACGGTATATTTCGACGGAAACGAGAGCGACCAGTTCCACACCTACTTCGGTTCGGCATCGCTCACACATAAGTTCAACTCCAACCACGAGATAACCCTCAACTATTCGGCATTCAAGACCAACGAGAAGGAGACATTCGACATCCAGGGCGAATACTGGCTTGCCGGCGCCGATGCAGCCGACAACAACCTGGCAATCGGACGCTACATGGAACATGCCCGCAACTACCTCACAGCCAACGTGAGCACCATCGGATTCAGCGGACGCAGCCGATTCACAGCCCACGACATCCGCTACGGATTGCTCTATAAGAGCGAACACATAACCGAATCGATGCGCGAATGGGAAAAGCGCGACTCTGCAGGCTATTCGCTCCCTCACAGCGACCACGGACTCAGCCTCATCTACAACCTCGACTCGAAAAACAAAGTCAACTCCAACCGACTCGAAGCATATCTTCAGGACACATGGAGAAAGGAATACGACGAAGGCGAACTCATCATCAACTATGGTGCACGATTGGCGCATTGGAGCTACAACAAGGAGACTATCTTCTCGCCTCGAGCTACGATAGCATTCATTCCGTCAAAGGCCGACCAATGGACATTCCGTTTCTCAACAGGTATCTACTATCAGGCTCCGTTCTACAAGGAACTGAAAGACACCACCCTCATCAACGGAAATGCCACCGTGACACTCAACGAGAACATCAAGTCGCAACGCTCAATCCACTTCCTCTTTGGTACAGAATATAAGTTCAAAATCAACAACCGACCTTTCAAGGCCACAGGCGAAGCCTACTACAAAGCCTTGTCGAACCTCAACCCTTACAACATAGACAATGTGCGCCTGTCGTATTATGGCGAAAACTGTGCCACTGGATATGCCCTCGGAATGGACCTCAAGATCTACGGCGAATTCGTGCCTAACACTGACAGCTGGATGAGCATCGGCATCATGCAGACGAAGGAAACCATCCACGGAAAGACAATTCCTCGCCCTACCGACCAATTGCTCAACTGCAGCATACTCTTCTCCGACTACTTCCCTAACACCGACAAATGGAAGATGACCCTGAAAGCCCACTATGCCGATGGTCTGCCATTCGGTCCTCCTCACACCGGACGCGAGAAACAAGTGTTCCACATGAAGAGCTACCGACGCGTCGACCTCGGAATGTCGTACCGACTTCTCAACAACGAGAACCATCAGGAAACCCGGGGAATCTACCGCAACCTGCGCAACATCTGGATTGGAGTAGATGCCTTCAACGTGCTCGACATCAACAACATCAACTCCTACTATTGGGTGACCGACGTCAGCAACCATCAGTTTGCAGTGCCAAACTATCTCACAGGCCGACAAATCAACTTCCGCATACTTGTTGAGTTATAATTAGTCAACAAGTCTACGGGTCAACGGGCCAACAAGCAATTTTGATTCCGACTGCTCTGCCACTATGTCATGTTGGCACATTGTTTGCTGCAATCATTCCAAGTAATCAAACAAACAAAACATATACATACGGATATGAAAGGAAACATTGGGGTTACAACCGAGAACATATTCCCCGTCATCAAAAAGTTCTTATATAGTGATCACGACATATTCCTCCGCGAAATCGTTAGCAACGCAGTGGATGCCACTCAAAAACTGAAGACAATCATCCAGAAAGGCGAAATGAAGGAAGAGGCAGGCGACCTCACAGTTCACGTTTCGTTCAACAAGGATGCAGGCACACTCACCGTAAGCGACCACGGAATTGGAATGACAGAGGAAGAGGTAGATAAATACATCAACCAGATTGCATTCTCAAGTGCAAACGATTTCCTCGACAAATATAAGGAAGATGCCAATGCCATCATCGGACACTTCGGACTCGGATTCTACAGTGCATTCATGGTGAGCAAGAAGGTGGAAGTAGTCACCAAGAGTTGGCAGGAAGGCAGCAAGGCCGTGAAATGGTCGTGCGACGGAAGTCCTGAATACACAATCGAGGAATGCGACAAGGCCGACAGAGGTACCGACATTGTGATGTATATCGACGACGACAACAAGGAATTTCTCGACGAGGCAAAACTTCAGGAACTTCTCCGCAAATATTGCCACTTCCTCCCTGTAGCCGTTGCATTCGGCAAGAAGAAGGAATGGAAAGACGGAAAGCAAGTGGAAACAGCCGAAGACAATATCATCAACGACACCACTCCACTCTGGACAAAGAAACCAGCCGACCTCAAGGACGAGGACTACAAGAAGTTCTACAACGAACTATACCCAATGGCCGGCGAGCCCCTGTTCTGGATTCATCTCAATGTTGATTTCCCATTCAACCTCACGGGTATTCTCTATTTCCCAAAGGTTCACAACAGCATCGAACTCCAAAAGAACAAGATTCAGCTCTATTGCAATCAAGTGTTCGTTACAGATTCCGTAGAAGGCATCGTACCCGATTTCCTCACATTGCTCCATGGCGTAATCGATTCACCAGACATTCCACTCAACGTTAGCCGCAGCTATCTCCAGAGCGACAGCAACGTGAAGAAGATTTCCACATATATCTCAAAGAAGGTAAGCGACCGCTTGCAACAGATATTCAAGACCGACAGAAAGGACTTCGAGGCAAAGTGGGACGACATCAAGATATTCATCCACTACGGAATCCTCACAGAGAAGGACTTCTACGACAAGGCAAAGAACTTTGCACTCTTCAAGGATACTGACGGCAAGTATTTCACTTACGACGAATACCAAACCCTCATCAAGGACAATCAGACCGATAAGGACGGCAACCTCATCTATCTCTATGCCCAAGATAAGGACAAGCAATACGCATATATCCAAACAGCAAAGCAGAAAGGATACAGCACCCTACTCCTTGACGGAGAACTCGACGTGGCTCTCGTCGGACTGCTTGAGGAAAAGAACGAGAAGTGTCGTTTCACACGTGTCGACGGCGACTCCATTGACCGCCTCATCCAAAAGGACACACCTGCTGAAGTGGCCCTTCCTGAGACCGAGAAGGAAATCATCGAAAAGGTATTTTCTACTCAGTTGCCACAAATCGACAAGATTAACTTCAACGTTGAAGCTCATGCACTCGGTGAGGACGCAATGCCTATCACCATCACCCAGAGCGAATACATGCGCCGAATGAAGGATATGTCGCGATTCCAGCAAGGAATGTCGTTCTATGGCGAAATGCCTGATATGATGAATATCGTGGTCAACACCGACAACGCACTCATCAAGTCGATTCTTTCTGAAGGTACGGAACAGACAAAGGCAAAACTCACTCCGTTCGACAACGAAATCAAGGGACTCCAAGCACGAAAGGAAGCCATCGACTCTGAAAACAAAAACAAGAAATGGGATGAAATATCGCAGGAAAGCAAGGATGAACTCGACAAGACCGAAAAGGCAATCGACGAACAGCGAACAAAAAAGACTGAAGTAATCGCTGCCTATGCCAAGGACAACAAGGTGGTTCACCAACTCATCGACCTAGCACTCCTTCAGAATGGAATGCTTCGCGGAGAGGCTCTCAGCAATTTTGTGGCAAGAAGTCTGGAACTCATCAAATGATTCCATCTATAACCGATAACCGTTAACCATAAACCGTTAACCGTCAACCCAAGAACTCTGCTCTTTGTAGTTGCCCAACAAGCAAAAACTACAAGGAGCAGTTTCTTTTTCGTATCAGTCCACCCTCAAAAGATGTACATTATTATAAATATTACACGCGAAAAACTCACTTTTTTGTTTTTTTCTTTTGTCACTACAGAAAAAATAACTAATTTTGCACGCTAAATGTGTGGTACGCCCATACATCGGCACTGCAACAAGAGTATATAACAACAAAAAAATAACAAAACAAATGGCAAAGAAAAGAAATTCAAAGAATGAAGCAATCGGACTCGATGTCCAACTCGGCAAGTCTGAAGCATTTATCGAGAAGCACTTGAAGGAAATCCTTATCGCTCTCGCAGCAATCATCGTCATCGCATTAGGTATCTTCGGATGGAAGAGCTATGTAAACAATCAAACAGAAAAGGCTAACGCTGAAATCGCCAAGTGTCAGACTGCTTTCGCTATGGAACAGTACGACAACGCACTCAATGGCGACGGTGTAAGCCAGAAAGGCTTCCTCAAGATTATCGACGAATACGGATGCACTGAGACTGCCAACCTCGCTAAGGCTTATGCAGGTATCTGCTACGCTAACCTCGACAAGGTTGACGAAGCTATCGATATGCTTGAAAGTTTCGACCCACAGGACGACGAAATGATTTCTCCTTCTGTTGTAGCAGCTCTCGGCAACTGCTATGTAAAGAAAGGCAATGTAGAAAAAGGTATCGACAAGTTGCTCAAGGCTGCTAAGGATGCCGACAACGACGCTGTAAGTCCAGTATTTGTTCTTCAGGCAGCTCAGCTCTATGAAAGTCTTGGCAAGAACGACAAGGCCCTCGAACTCTACAAGGAAATCAAGACAAAGTATTTCCGTTCACCACTCAGCGCTGACATCGACAAGTATATCGAAAGAGCTACAAAGTAAGATAACACACGTTGACTCGTTGACTCGTTAACTTGTTGACTAAATATAAACATATGGAATCAAAGGGTTGAAGTCTAACACATTTCAACCCTTTATTTCTAAAAACACACATACATAAACAAATATATCGTGGCAACTAAAAATCATAATCTTTCCGACTACGACATCACTTCAGTTCCTGACGCAACAGGGATGAAAGTCGGCATCGTCGTAAGCGAATGGAACGACAATATCACAGGTGCATTGCTCCAAGGTGCCGTCACTACCCTCATGAAACACGGAGTGGCAGAGACCGACATCAACGTAATGACTGTACCTGGAAGTTTTGAACTCATCTTCGGAGCTACCCAGATGGCAAAGACCGAAGTTGATGCCGTCATCGCAATCGGTTGCGTAATCAGAGGCGACACCCCTCATTTCGACTATATCTGCGAAGGTACCACATACGGCATCGCACGCCTCAACCAAGTTCAGGGCAAGCCAGTAATCTATGGCCTCATCACTACAAACGACATGCAGCAAGCAATCGACCGCAGTGGTGGCAAACTTGGCAACAAAGGCGATGAATGTGCCGTAACGGCAATCAAGATGATTGACTTCACCCGCCATATCAAATAGATTTCCCAACAACACATAAAACCCAAAGGTCATAAAGCATTCAAAGCAAATAGTAAGAGGTATTATCGGTGGCATACTTGCTCTATATGTATTCGCCATAATACTCATCAACATCCCGGCTGTACAGCGTTCGATAGGAAGTTGTGCTGCAGATGCTTTATCCAAACAATTGGGAACGGAAGTAAGTGTGGGTAATGTCGATTTGGGCCTCTTCAACCGTCTCGTCATCGACGACATTGCCATCAAGGACACTACGGGAGCCGACTTTATCTCTACCGACAGAACAGCCATAAAGATTGACCTTCTGCCACTTCTCAACGGAAAGATTTCTATCTCCAACGCTCAGTTGTTCGGTCTGACTGCTCATCTTACCAAAGCCGATTCGGCTGCTGTGCCAAACTATCAATTCCTTATAGATGCACTTTCATCCAAGGACGACAAGGAGTCGAAGCCTCTCAATCTTAACGTCAATTCCTTCATACTCCGACGAGGCAACATCACTTATGATATTCTCGACAAGCCAAAGAAGGCGACTCTCGACACAAACCATCTCAATCTGCGAAATCTAGATGCCACGGTGTCTGTAAAGACATTGACCGACGACAGCCTCGACGTGATTGTGAAGCGTTTCAACGTGACGGAACAAAACTCCGACCTCCGAATAAAGAATCTCTCTGCCAAACTTCAGGCAAACAAGGAAAAGGCCTTGCTCACCGACTTCAACCTGAAGATGCCCCTTTCTTCGGTCAACATCGACACCCTTTCGGCAGAGTATCCTACTTTCACGACTGATGGAAAATACCGTTTCTCCACAAAGATAGCCGAAACCCACATCACTCCTGCCGATGCAAAGGCCATCATGCCTCAATTGGCTTCGCTCACGTCCCCACTCTATCTCGACACAAAAGTCAACGGGACACAGGATGCACTAAGTCTGCAACAACTTACATTGCATACAGATGATAATTCAATTGATATCGACCTCGATGCCGACATCATGAATCTCAACAGCGACTCACCTCAATTCAACACAAACATTCGCCGACTCTTTGCCAGCAACGAAGGCCGAAATATTATTTTGGGTTCGCTTGCTCCCGAACTCGCCAACTCAAGTCAATTGGCCACTCTCGGCGATGCCCAGTTCAGTGGATTCGTCAGCAAGCAAGGCGGAGGGTATGCTGCCGACGGAACCCTCTCCACCGATGTGGGCAATATCAGTCTTGATGCCGAAATGACTGGCGACAACTATATCAATGGTCATGTGAATTCGGACGGAATCGTCCTTACCGACATTCTTCAGTCGAATGATTTGGGAACAGTTGCGTTCGACATGAATCTCGACGGGCATCTTGATGCCAACAACGATTTCAACGGCAAACTCAATGGAATCATCAATTCACTGCAATACAAGGACTACACATATAATAATATCAATATAGATGCAGAGAAGAACGGCGACCTTTTCGACGGAAGTCTTCTTCTTGCCGACCCTAACATCACCGCTGCCATTCAGGGCAACTACCACACCTCGACATCTGCCATGAACATAGATGCCGATGTAAAACACATCAATCCGCATGCCCTCAATCTTACCGACAAACTTTCGGGCGAGACTTACAGCATGCGACTCCGTGCCGATCTCAATGGTAACAATCTGAATAATCTTGCGGGCAATATCGGTATCGATTCTCTTCATGTAGCCACCGCTGACACGGTCTATTCTTTGGACAATCTCTCATTAAGCATAGACGATTCCGACAACAAGAAGCATATTCAAATCAGCAGCGACTTCATCGATGCCAATCTCAGCGGAAACATCCGTATCGACGAGGTTGCAGCTGCTTTCCAAAATCAGATAGCACATCATCTACCTTCCCTTCTCTCCCCTTCAGGCCGTACCGACAATGCCTTCGATTTCGATATAACCATGCGCGAATCCGATTTGCTCCACCATTATATCGACACCGACATAACATTCCCCGAACCTATCCATCTGAAGGGATTCGTAGATTCTCCAGAAGACATCATATCGTGTGTTGTCACGGCTCCTTCTGTTAGAAAGGGAGACACCAACTACACCAACACAAGCCTCACATGTATGAGCAGCAGCGAGATTCTCAGTCTCAATGCCGTTACAAGTCAGGAGAGAGAGAGAGAGACAGGTCCGCTCCAGCTCCATCTCACTGCCGATGCCAAGAACGATGAACTCCATACACTTCTCGACTGGAAGGGAGATTTGGAAAATACGAATACGAAAACGAAAGCTAAGAAGAACGACGACAAGAAGCCTATCCTCAACAATGGAATGCTATATGCCGTCACTCAGTTCGGTGATAGTCTCGGCAAAATGAAGGCCGACATAAGTCTCCACAAGTCGCAGTTTGAAATCAACGACACCGTCTGGTACGTTGAACCATCCCACATTGATATCCTTGGCAAAAAGATACAGTGCGACAATGTCAGAATATACAACGACGAGCAGTCGATTCAGTTCGACGGCATCATATCCGACAATCCAAGCGACTCGCTGCTTGTAAGTCTCCACAATCTTCAGGTGGAATACATCACCGACCTTGTAGATTTCCATGCCGTCCGTTTCAAAGGTAAGGCATCGGGCAATGCCACCGTAAGCCACATCTACGATGAGCCTCATCTCAGTGCCAACATCATCGTGAACGACATGCACCTGCAGGAGGGCCGTCTCGGCACAGGTTATATTCAAGCATTTTGGGATAAGGAAATCAGCGGAATACGTGTCAACGGACATATTGTAGACAACTATCAAGGACTCGACCGCACGACCAATGTCAGCGGATTCATCGCTCCAAGCAAGAACGACATCAATCTCCGCATCGACACCTACAACACGAATGCTGAATTCCTCGAAGGATTCCTATCGTCCACATTCCGTGATTTCAAGGGCAGGACAAACGGAACGCTCAACGTTATCGGTCCACTCAACGACGTGAACCTCGTCGGAGACATCAGTGCCGATGTAAGCATGCGACTCCGTGCCACCAACACACTCTACCACATCAATCCAGCCGACACCATCCGTCTGCGTCCATACGCATTCCGTTTCGATGACATCCATCTCACCGATGCCAGCAAAGGCATTGCTGTGGTCAATGGCACTCTCAGCCACAAGAACATGAAGAACTTCAAGTACGACTTCGACATCAGTATGACCGAACTCACCATCTACGACGAGAAGGAATTCAATTCCGACAAGTTCCTTGCCACCGTCTTTGCTTCTGGCAACATGTCGCTCCATGGTTCCGACGGTCATCCACTCCGCATCACAGCCGATATCACACCAACGAAGGGAAGCGTCTTCGCCTACGATGCAGCCACTCCAGATGCCATCTCATCGTCCAACTTCGTTGAATTCCGTGAGAAGAAACCATCGCGCACATCAGCATGGACGGCAGAAGGATATGATTTCAACCTTAACGAAGACGAAAAGGAAGACGAAGGCTACGAAGATGACATGACCGACTACGAATACGACAGCGATATCTTCATGGACATACGCATTAACGTGACGCCCGACTGCGAGATAAAGCTCCGAATGGACAATGTCGACGATGGCTACATGTCCACCTACGGCACAGGCACCCTCCTCGCCCACTACCACGACAAGAGTCCGTTCACACTCAACGGAATCTATCAGATACAAGGAGGAAAATACCGTCTCTATCTGCAAGATATCATCTATCGCGATCTCGAACTCCAGCCAGGCAGCAATGTTGTCTTCAACGGCAATCCGTTCGATGCCAACATCCATCTCATCTGTTGGCACACCATCAATTCCGTACCATTGCGCGACCTCACCTCCACCACGTCCACCCTCAGTTCGTCGAGCAAGGTGAAGGTAGTGTGCGTATTGGACATCACGGGCCAACTCGGCAACATGAATTTCGGTTTCGACCTCTTACTTCCAAACGTAAACGACGAAACCCGACAACTCGTCCGCAGCCTCATTTCCACAGAGGAAGAGATGAACATGCAGATGATCTATCTGCTCGGACTCGGCCGATTCTACACCAATGAATATGCTCGTGCCAACGGAGAGACAGGAACCAACCAAGCCGTCAACACCCTGCTCTCATCCACCATCAGCGGACAAGTGAACCAAATGCTGTCCAACGTAATCGGCACCGACAGTAAGTGGAACTTCGGCACTGGTCTCAGCACAGGCGAACAAGGCTGGAACGACCTCGATGTGGAGGGCATACTCTCTGGCCGACTGCTCAACGACCGTCTGCTCATCAACGGTAATTTCGGTTATCGCGACAATGCCCTGACCAACAATGCCAACTTCATTGGCGACTTCGACATCAAGTGGCGACTCACACCTGATGGCAACACCTATATCAAGGCCTACAACCAGACCAACGACCGCTACTTCACAAAGGCAACCCTCAACACACAGGGCATCGGCATCACATATCAGCGCGACTTCGATACATGGCGCGAACTCTTCCGTAGGAAAATGAAAGAAGAGAAACATTAGTTTTTAGAAACTTGTTTCAAAAACCATTTTCTATTGTTCTGTTTTATCTTTTCTATTGAAACAAAATCATAATATTGTACATAATTAATATTAATAATGTGCATAATTATTAATAATATTGACACAATTATTTACCGCAATGTACATAATTATAATTATCCTTATATAAGTTTAAGTATTTAGGACTATAGGTATTAAAAATATTCTATATAAAAAACAAACAACATTTTAGAAATAAAGGAATAAATGATAGTAAGAATTTGATTTTTTTCTTATCTTTCAATACATCAATAAAAAAAAAATTACTATATTTGCATCAAAACTAAAGCGAATCCAATTAATTACCTAAAACTTGATGCCTGGCAGATAAAAAGGAAGTATTCTATCACAACCGGTATATCCGGAAAACGAATCCATTATTTTAACCAACATATTTTTATTAACAATTAAACAAAAGCTATTTTTACGTATGAAGAACAAAGTATTCACACTTTGCTTGAGCAGACGAATTAGTATGCTCTTGTTGCTGACCATTTGCAGTCTTGCAGCATTTGCACAGAAGACTGTTTCCGGTACAGTAACCGACAAGGGAAAAGAACCTCTGATTGGCGTTAATGTCACAGTTGTTGGCAATAGCGGTGTTGGTGTAGTAACTGACTACAACGGCCGTTATGTTCTCAACGACGTTCCTGAAAATGGCGCCTTGAAGTTCTCTTATGTTGGCTATGAAACCCAAGAAGTTTCTGTAGCTGGCAAAAACAATGTGAGCGTCGTACTCGACGAAGGCAATCAAGAAGTAAACGAAATTGTCGTAGTTGGTTATGGTGTTCAGCGTAAAGGCGATGTAACAAGTGCAATTTCTACCGTCAAGGCAGAAGACTTCACTGTTGGTAACATCCAAGATGCTGGTGACCTTATCAAAGGTAAGGTAGCTGGTTTGACAATCGCAAGAGGTACAGGTGACCCTAACGACGAATCAACTATCCGTCTGCGCGGTACTATTTCCCTCTATGGTTCAAACACTCCACTCATTCTCGTCGACGGAATTGAAGGCGACCTTACAACAGTCGCTCCAGAGAACATTGAGAGTATCGACGTATTGAAAGATGCTTCTGCAGCTGCCATTTATGGTACACGTGGTGCCAATGGCGTGATTATCATTACAACCAAAACAGCTCACAGACAGCAAAAGACCACTGCCACTTATTCTGGCTATATGTCAATCTCAAGTTTTGCCAAGACTCTCGACTTCATGGATTCCAAGGATGTTCGTAATGGTTTGACAAACTTCTCAGACAAGGGATATGACACAGATTGGGTAGATGCTATTTCTCGTACATCATTCACTCACAACCACAATTTCTCTATCCGTGGCGGTAACGAAACTACTACATACTATGCTGACTTCACATATAGAAATGCTCAGGGTGTTATCATGGACACATATTCCGACAACATCAAGATGAAGGCCGGTGTAGCTCACTATATGTTCAATGACATTCTCAAAGTTGGTTTCGACCTTCAGAAGACTTGGCACAGACATTCTGTAAACAACGCCAGCAATGGTGACAACTCTAACGTATATCATCAGGCAATCATCCGAAACCCTACTTCTCCTATCAAGGGCGAAGACGGAGAATGGGATGAGAACTTTGGTGTAAGCTACTACTACAACCCAGTTTCAATGCTGGAGGAACTCGATGGATTGTTCAAGCGTGAAAAGACTATCATGACAGGAACTATCACTCTCGAACCTATCAAGGGTTGGCAGACTAAGTTGATGCTCAACACAGACCGTAGCAACAACCATACAAGTACATTCTACACATCTGATTATTACGGATGCCTCGTCAACAATTATTCAGGACAGGCTTCTCACAATTACGGATACTCAAAGCACGACAATCTGGAACTCACTTCCACATACAAGCAAATCTGGGACAAGCATCGTTTTGAAGCTTTGGCAGGTTACAGCTATCAATACAACGAGTTCGAAGGTTTCTATGCTTACAACCGCGACTTTGCTACAGACTTCTTCAAGTACAACAACCTCGCTAATGGTGAAGCTTTGAAGAACGGAAATGCAAGCATGACAAGCTATAAGGAAGACAACAAGCTCATCGGTTTCTTCGGACGTGTAAGCTACGGTTATGACAACAAATACAATGTATTGTTAAGCATCCGTCGTGAAGGTTCTTCCAAGTTCGGTGCAAACCACAAGTGGGGATCATTCCCTTCTGTTTCTGCAGGTTGGACAATCAGTAACGAAGAATTCATGAAAGACTTCACATGGCTCGACAACTTGAAGATTCGTGCTGGTTATGGTGTTACAGGTATCATTCCTAACGAGTCTTACCTTTCACTCACCCGCTACAATTATGGAAGTTCATACTATTACAGCGACGGCGAATGGAAACAAGGTCTCGACGTTGCTTCAAATCCTAACCCAGATCTTAAATGGGAGAAGACAGGTGAATGGGACTTAGGTCTTGACTGGAGTGTTCTCGACGGACGCATCACAGGATCATTCGATTGGTATTACGGAAAGACTTCCGGCATGCTCTTCGAATACACGGTTCCAACTCCTCCAAACCTCTATACTTCTACTCTTGCAAACGTAGGCGAGATGCGCAATTCTGGTATCGAGCTCTTGATTAATGCCATCCCAGTTCAGACTGACGACTTCACATGGAAGACTACTTTCACGATGTCACACAACAGCAACAAGTTGCTCAGCCTCTCGAACGACCTTTACAAGACTAACTCATTCTACAACGACGGTTGGCTTGGTGAACCTATCACATGTTGGTCAACACGTATGGAAGTAGGAAAGCCTGTTGACCAGTTCTACACTCCTCATGCAGTTGGAATCAGTGAAAACGGCAAGTTCCTCATTGAAAACCCTAAGACTGGCGAAGCTGAAGAATTCGACGGCACTATGTGCAACAACGACGATTATTCACAGTATGCAGGTCACGGTCTGCCAGACGTAACTCTCGGATGGGGCAATACATTCAACTATAAGAGTTTCGACCTCAGCATGCAGTTCACAAGTCAACTTGGTTTCCAGATTCTCAACCAGAACCGTTGTTTCTATGAAAACAATGCTGTAGCATTCAACCGTTTACGCTCTGCAAATGATGCTATCTTCTCAGATGGCAACAAGTTGTCTGCACTCCAGCCACAGACTGTTTGCGATGCTTACATCGAAGATGGTGACTATTTGAAGCTCACTAACCTCACAGTTGGTTACACCCTACCTTTGAAGGAAAACAAATATGTGAAGAATGTCCGCTTCCATCTTTCTTGCGACAACCTCTTCACAATCACAGGCTACAGCGGACTTGATCCAGAACTCAGCAACGCATCTCTTGGATTCTACGGTCACGATTTCCGCGACAAGTATCCTACTACTCGTTCATTCACTCTTGGAGTTAATTTAACATTCTAAAAACGGAAAGGAACTGAAATATGAAAAAGATAATATTTTCACTTTGTCTCTTGCCTTTGGCATTTACTTCTTGTACAGACCTTGACGAAACTATCTACGACACTATCGCTGCTGAAAAATATGAATTCACAGCTGAAGATGCCGCTTCTATGTTCTCTCCTGTATATAGTAATTTAAGAAATATGTATTGGGGATGGAATGGTCTTAACGATATTAGCGAGGAATGTAGCGACCTCTGGTGCACACCTTTCCGTATCGGTGTTGGATGGGGCGACCTCTACATTACTTTGCATCAGCACACATATGTCAACACTCTCGACCACGTGTGGACAGAATGGTATTATGGCTATAACGGAATCACAGCTTGCAACCAATTGCTCGATGATGAAGGCGTACAGTCTTCACCTACAGCAGTTGCTCAGCTTCGCGGTTACCGTGCGCTCTACTACTACCTCTTATTCGACCTCTTCCGCAACATTCCGCTTGACACTACTTATGATCATCCTGACGGATGGCAGCCATCACAGGCTAAGCCACAGGAAACTTGGGATTTCATCATCAGCGAACTCAATGACATCAAGGGTAAGTGTGGTGCCGACAACGGTATGGGCCAAATCAATGACGCTACAGTCAACATGATTCTTGCAAAGATGTACCTCAACCATGAAGCTTGGTTCCGCGATGGCGACAAGAGTTTCTATGGCAAGGCAATTGATGTGGTAAACGAAATCATCGACTCAAAGCAATATGCTCTTTCTGCAAACTACCTCGACAACTTCAAGGAAGATATCTCTGGAAGTCCTGAAATCATCTTCGGAATTCCATTCGAATATCTCTATGCAAGTGGAAACTGCTATGCAAACAAGTGGATGAACGAAGCAGGACGAGCTACATGGGGCTTCAATGGATGGGCAACAGGTGGTAGTGCCTGTCTTCCACAATTCCTTGCTACATACGACAAAGACGATATGCGTCTTAACGAAACTTGGATTTGGGGCCAGCAATATGCTCTCAACGGTGATCCTATCATCACTGATGACGGACCATTGGTCTACACAACAACACTTAGTTCAATCAACGGTTGTTATCCTATGGAAGGTGCACGCTTGGTTAAATATGAAATCATCGGCAGCGACTGGGGTACATCCTATGACGATGTTCCTTTCTTCCGCTATGCAGATGCTCTCATGATTAAGGCAGAATGTCTTCTCCGTCTCGGCGGCTACAAGGGCGAAACAGAACAAGATGCAGCTAACCTCGTAACACAGGTTCGTCAGCGCAACTTCGCTAACCCTGCTAAGGCCACTCGTACAGTTGCTCAGCTCAAGGGCGGTAGCTGCTACAAATATGGTTATCAGGAAACTGATCCTAACACTGGAGAAAAGTTCGAAACTACAGAAGGCGGTGCAGACATCATCCTCGGTGGACTTCTTGACGACCTTGCATGGGAATTCATTGGTGAGCACCATCGTCGTCAGGACCTTGTTCGATTCACTATGACTAACGGTCAGAATGTATATAATGGTAAGTCTTGGTTCTGCAAAAAGGCTCTTACAGATGTCAACGACCATCATCTCGACATCTTCCCTATCGGCATCGACTTCCTCGATGGTAATCCTAACCTCGTACAGAATCCTGGATACTAATTGTTTAACACTCAAAAAAGCTAACAATAGATATGAATAAAAATATATTATTGGTTTGTGCATTAGCTATTGCTGCCGTTTCGTGCAGTGATGACTATGACGATGCTACAAGCAAGCACGTGTATGGCGAGAACGACAATGTGAGCCTTAACACATCTGTTGGTGTTTGGCAGTCGCAGACTATCGAATTCGTTGCTAACAATCTCTCTACATGCAGTATCAATCTTTACGACTATGCTGCTGACTTTAAGTCACAATTCGGAATGACTGTTGATGACGTGATAAAGGCTGTAGGCGATGGAAGTATTAAATTCCGTCCTATCTACACAAGTTCTGGTCAATGGGTTGCTGAACCTTATAACAACGGCATTGGCTGGGCTTTCAATCTTGCAGGAAAAGTTTGTGACAGCAAAGCCGGAAAAGTTTCTGTAAGCCTCAATCAAAAGAACAAAACACTTGATGTCGTTCCTGCTGCAGGTCTTTCTGCCGGTACTGCAGGCGAAGTGAACGTAGGATTTGCTCAGCGTAGCAATGCTTATGGTACTTACGACAAGTATGTACGCATCCAGTTGCCTTTCACAGTAACCGACAAGAGTGTCATCATGGGTACATTGCCTATGGCTGAAGGCGACTATGCTGGATATGAGTTCTTCTTCCAGGACAACTACGACGACCAGTTCATGGCTTGCATGGGTATGGACGCTCAGACTGCTCTCAACGGATTGGCTGACGGTACAGTTGGATTTGCCGTGACTGATGCCAATGGTAAGGCTATCGAATCAGACTACACAGCTGATGCTGGCGATGGTTATTATGGCTATTGGTTCAATTCAGATGCCCAGATTTGCAACTGGGGAGATGCTGGATGTGCTGTATATTGCGATGCAGAACTTGGTGAGCGTGCAATCTATTTCGGACGCTATCCTGGTTATTCTGGTGCTGATATGACTATCTACACTAAGCTCTACCTCCTTGCAGACCCAGAGAAGTGCATCAGATTCATCTTCACTCTCCAATTCTAATCCTCGGATAGATTGGGAATAATGCTCGACGGCAGCCTCGTATGTGGTTGCCGTCGTTTTTTTTGATTTATTGACACCAATTGTCTTTAAGTATATAACTACCTAAAATATAGGCATTGCAATAAAAAAGTTATTGGTTAACGTTAGCGTTATCGTTTTTATTTGTATCTTTGCAACATATTCGAAACTATTTTCACACAATATGAATTACATGAAACATCAAACATTACGCTCATTCCTGCTTCCATTGCTCTTTTTGACAGCAATCGGGATAAATGCCAAGACTTGCAAAGTATTGGTAGTACCTCAACATTTCTTTTCGTCTGTAAGCGACACTGAAGTTCTCTCCGAAGCCGACTCTCTCATCATTTATGCCTGTCCGGCTCTAAACGGGGGAATGATTTCTTACACTACAGAAGACGACCTGAACCAAACCCTCCATCAAGTTGCAGCTTATCTAGCCGACAAATCACTTGAGGGTGAATATACCTTGTGGCCTATCGATGCCGATACAAAGCAACAAGTGGGAAAAGCTATCAAGACAAATGATATCTGTCTGGAGAAATCCAAAGATTCTGAAGCTGTCCGCATGATAAAGGGAGATTTCAAGACTTTACTGAAAGACCTTCTGTTTATCATCATGGCTATTGGGTTGGCTATTGCAGCCTTCTTCCTCTTCAAATCACACAAATTGGGTTGCCTCGGTAAGATTCTCGGATGTGTGGCTGCCATAGCTGCTGCCTTTCTTGGCATCGTTGGCGTAGTCGCCATAGCCGCCATGGCATTCAAATACATATTTATTGCTATATGTATCGCAGGAGCAGTGGTATTGCTTTTTTCTATCTTCGGAATTATAGGAAAGAAAAAGAAATGGGTGGCAGAAGACGGACATTCCTACAACACGAGAGAGGAAGCCGAACGACATTCTACGGATATCAGAAAAGTTCACACTAATTAAGGTTTTGATATTAACAACTGATTTCGACAATACAGTCGTTGCAAGTCCGTAACATTTTGTTGCGGACTTTTTCAGTCGTACACCTTAGCAGACAGTAGAGATGCTTCGTACAGATTCTCTCGGATTGCAGATTCGTCGAGATATATCACACGCAGGGCACTCGAACATGGATAACGATTGAAGTATGGATTGTCGGTGAGATACAGTTCGATGCTGCTCACTTCTGGAGAAGAACCCACATGTTTTTTATAGTATTTTACCTTGGCCTCAATTACTGGAAGCACTTTTATGCCCATTCTACCATCCTGGAATTTGACTACAGCTACGACTCGTTTCCGGCGACGCGTGTCGACAAGTTGCTCGCGTTGTTCCTTCGTACTCTTGTGTGAAACCATGATATGTCGGCCATAGGTTTCGTTTATTTCATTCATCATCTTGCGAAACACTGGGCCATGAGCGGATGAGTCGGCAATGCCATTAACTCCGATATAGTAGTGTATCATCTCATGAAGTACAGTGTCTTCGAGTTCATGCTCTGGGAGGTCGAACACTTGACTGATGCGCAGACAGAAATCATAGCGTTGTGTAGTTCCGAAGAGACGACGGCGACGCTTGTAGGTACACATGCCCACGAATGTACGTGCATTGCTCAACTTGATTGGTATAGCTGGCAACGAGCCACCAAAACACATTTGGTTGAACT
Source organism: Bacteroidaceae bacterium (assembly GCA_024398435.1). Taxonomy (GTDB): domain Bacteria; phylum Bacteroidota; class Bacteroidia; order Bacteroidales; family Bacteroidaceae; genus Colivivens. The sequence goes on from JAKSJD010000006.1 coordinate 151,075, forward strand.
CTCCGAACTTTCGCTCTATATATTCCTTCGTTGCCTTCATAAGAGTACAAAAAAGGGGAGATATCAAATCTCCCCATCGTGACCCGCTTGGGGCTCGAACCCAAGACCCCCACATTAAAAGTGTGATGCTCTACCTACTGAGCTAGCGAGTCTAACCTTTTAAGCTTGCGAGAGTGGAGTTGCATGGGTTTTAATCCGTGCTTTCTCGTAAGCGGGTGCAAAGATAGTTAGTTTTTTTGGAATGACAATGCTTTTTCCGAAAAAAACTGAATATACGTGCTACAATTGTGGAATTAGACACCTAAATACCTGCTGCAAAAGTCACATAAACGAATTTTTGAGGTGTAAATGCTACTTTCGGATGGTTGTGCCTACTCCGCCTTGTATGTACATTCCATCGGTGAATGAGCCTTTGGATGTAGTACACGAGGCAAGCAGCATGGCCACAACGACGAATAGGACTATGAAAACGGTTCGAATCATCGATTTTCTTCTATTTTCAGCTATATTCATATTGTCTTATGAATCAATTGGTTACGTTATCACATTTATCCTTCCTATCGAGGACGCTTGTCCTCTATATGGGAGGACGGTTGTCCTTTGATGGCGGGACATTCGTCCTTTAATGGAGGGACACTTGTCCTTTGGCGAAAGGACAGACGAAACATATGGTTTCGTTGGTTATTTTTTCCACTCTATATGGTTTGTATAGCCATCAAACTCGAATGGCGTTTCCACTCCTGCCTTCGCGAGGAACTGGCGTATGATGGTTTGCTCGCTTGGCGAGACGAGTATTTTTCCCTTACATCTGTCGAAAAATGGATTCCTTCCAAAGTGGGAGATTCCGAGAGCTCGGAAATAGTTGTATTGCGGAGGGAGCATTTTAGGCTTGAAACTCTTGAACCCGCGTGCAAAGCGTTGTGGCTCGGAAGAGCGGTAATACCGACACCATTCGTTTGCTGATGCTTTCGCAGGATTAAGGGTTGCGACACTTTCCACTCTGGCTGGAAGCTGATGCCATGCGATATTTCTAAGGCATGTGGAAGCCATAGGGCATTCGTCTTTCGTGCAATGAATGTAGCCGAAAGGCACTTCTGAATATTTTATTGATGTGTCCATAGGATATAATGATTGATAAAGTTGGGATATTAGCTTAATTCAAATGTTTCTTGATGACGGCTGGATTGCCGGCTACAACCACATCATCGGGAACGTCTTTCACGACTACACTTCCTGCGGCCACGATGCTTCGGCTGCCAATGTTCACTCCCGGACAAACCGTAACGTTGCCTCCGAGCCATGTGTCGTCGCCTATAGTGATTGACCGACCCGTTTCCACAGTCTTCCTTCGTTCGATTGGGTCGTGAGGATGGTCGGGTGTGAGGAGGAAACATCCAGGGCCTATCTGGACATTACGCCCTATCTTGATACCACCTCCATCGAGGAAATTGCCTCCGAAATTGATAACACACCCCTCGCCTATTTCGATTCTATCCCCGTGGTCGCAATGGAAAGGAGGAATCACAAGTGCAGATGGATGGGCATGAGGAAGGAGTTCGAGCTTGCATCGATGGAGTTCGTCCATATCCCAAGCCCCACACTGATTGAACTTTCGCATGGCATTGTGGGCACGGAGAATGTGTTGCTGCACTTCGGGGTCGGTATAGTCGTACTGCTGATTAGCCAGCATTTTCTCGTATTCTTTCATATTGTTGTCATTTTATATAGGGTTCGACATATTTGTTGTAAACGTCTGTTCGGATGATTCGATAGTGAGGATGATAGGCAGCATTGTATTGCTGGCTATGGTGCGACGCATATTGTCCCGACTTAAGCAAGCGCTTGATTTCGCGGGCATCCTTCTTCTGATTGGGCAGACGGAGGTTCATCCTCTTTATTACTTTATATATAATGTGCCACTCTTTCTTCCAATCGTCGAGAGCCATTGGGGTGTAGTCCTTCGCACTCATGAGAAAAGCACTCAAAAACTGTTCAAACGTGAGTTTGCCCTTGCTCACCACCGAAAGACTGACCCGCTGAAACTGGCCATCGATGCCTGTTGGTTCGCTGTCGTCGCAAAGTGACTCATCGGCCGATTTCAGTTCTTCACGAAGATATTCTGCGGCACTGGCCGAATCGTTCATCAAATGTCCAAGCCCGAAACGATTTTGGAAACAGGTCTTGTACAAGTCCTTCAACGTGGACTCGGGATAACGATTCATCTGCCAACTAATAGCCTCACGCACTATTTCCTTCGTTGGTTCGGAGTGAATCTGCTGAGCATTCATGACCACCGAAACAGTCAGAAGAAGGAGAGGAAGAATGTATTTTGCTGAAAATCTATACATGATATCAAGTTTGTTTATTTATCTGCAAAGTTACAAAAAACAACGATTCAAGGCACAATAACTACAACTTTTATATTTTTTTAACGTATATTATGCCAACTTGACGGCATTTTTACTATCTTTGCATCTCAAACTAACAAAACAACACTCGATAAAACAATTTCGGAATCAAGAAAATAATACATTAGAACTATGATAGCAGTATTGAAAAACGGTGTTACCGAAGCTCAGAAAAACAACCTCATCGACTGGTTGAAATCGCTCGGACTCGGTGTACACGTATCGGAGGGACAATATCAAACCGTTCTCGGACTCATCGGCGACACAAGCAAGGTGGACATCGACTTGCTCAACGGACTCGATATCATCGACAATGTGACTCGCATCAGTGAGCCTTTCAAGTGTGCCAACCGTAGATTCCACCCTCAGGACACAATTGTAGAGGTAGGTCTCGGAAGCAACAAAGTGAAGATTGGCGGCGGCAACTTCGCCATCATTGCAGGTCCTTGTTCGGTAGAATCAGAAGAACAAATCATCGAAGTGGCAAAGGCTGTGAAGCAATCGGGCGCTACACTGCTCCGCGGAGGTGCTTTCAAGCCTCGCACATCTCCATACGACTTCCAGGGACTTCATGGAGAAGGACTCAAACTCTTGCGCAAGGCAAGGGAAGCTACCGGTCTCCCAATCGTCACAGAAATCATGAGTGCTGCCCACCTCGACCTCTTCGAAGATGTTGACCTCATTCAGGTTGGAGCACGAAACATGCAGAACTTCGAACTCCTGAAGGAACTCGGCCGTCTCCGCCGCCCTATCCTTCTGAAGCGAGGACTTGCAAACACATTGAAGGAACTCCTCATGAGTGCCGAATACATAATGTCGGAAGGTAACGAAAACGTCATCCTCTGCGAACGTGGTATCCGCAGTTTCGACACTTACACCCGCAATGTGCTCGACCTCTCAGCCGTACCTATGCTGAAGGAACTTTCACACCTTCCTATCATTGTCGACCCAAGTCACGCCACAGGAAAGTCGCGTCTCGTAAAGCCAATGTCAATGGCAGCAACGGCTTCAGGTGCCGACGGACTTATCATCGAAGTTCACAACGACCCAATCCATGCCCTTTGCGACGGAGCACAATCATTGACTCCTGAACAATTCGACGAAGTGGCTAAAAAAGTATTCACTATAAGAGAAATTCTATGATAGTAGGAGTAGTCGGATTAGGACTTATTGGCGGTTCCATAGCCAAGGCATACAAGGAAGCAGGAGAAACGGTGTATGGTTACGACATCAACGAAACTATCACCAACTTTGCCATGCTTTCAGGTGATATCAACGGCAAACTCGACGACAAGACCATCGGAAAGTGCCAAATCATCCATATCGCCACATATCCAGAGGCTGCAATCAACTACATGACGGACCATGCAAGCCAGTTTGGAAAGGACTGTATCGTGATGGACGACTGCGGTACAAAACGAAAGGTTTGCACTGCAGGCTTTGACCTTGCCAAGCAGTATGGATTCACCTATGTAGGAGCCCATCCAATGGCAGGAACAAAGTTCTCGGGCTACAAATATTCAAGGGCTTCGATGTTCAATGGAGCTCCTATGATTATCGTTCCGCCTACATTCGACGACATCAACCTATACGACCGACTCAAGCAATTGCTTGCCCCACTCCAACTGAAGAACCTTGTGTTCACTACAGCCGACGACCACGACCAGATGATTGCCTTCACTTCACAGTTGGCCCATGTCGTATCAAACGCATACGTTAAGAGCCCTTCGGCTCAAAGACAAAAGGGCTACAGTGCAGGAAGTTTCCGCGACCTCACACGAGTTGCATGGCTTAACGAACAGATGTGGACCGAACTCTTCCTCGAAAATAAGGACAACCTCATCAGCGAGATAACCACCATCATCGACAACCTCAGCCAATATCGTGATGCTATGCAGAATGATGATGCCGAAACTCTTCGCCAGCTTCTTCGCGACGGACGTATCGCAAAGGAACAATGCGGGTAGTGTGGTTTTAGAGGTTAGAGATTAGAGAAAAGCAGAATATATTCTGAAACAAAAGAGATAAGAATCAAAGAATGGCAGACGAATTAAACAAAGGGTCACTCCGTCAGAAGATTGATGAAGTAGACCGTCAGATATTCGACCTTCTGAAAACCCGTATGGGAATCGTCAGAGGTGTGGCCGAAGTAAAGAAGGCCCAGGGTCTTCCTACAAATGACCGCAAGAGAGAAAGAGAGATTCTCACACGTGTGACCGACTCTCTCGGTGATGATTTGGGCGAATATGGAAGAGCCATCTATCGCACAATGTTTGATGTAAGCAAACTCTATGAGGCCCAACTCGTATGCGATGAATATCCTCTCTATCAGAATATCCAGAAGATGATAGGTCAGAAGCCTCAGCCATTCCCTCGCTGTGCCACAGTAGCACTGCTTGGAGGCGAGAATTCTTTTGCCACAGCTGCTGCAGAACGACTCTTCGAAGTGCCCAACATCATGCAGATGCAGAACGGTGAAGGTATATTCAAGGCTGTAAGTCAAGGTCTTTGCAAATACGGAATCGTACAGATAGAAGACTCTACAGAAGGTACCGCAGGCAAGACTTATGACCAACTGTCAGCCTATGGCCTCAGCATCATACGAAGTGTCAGAGTAAAGATTGACGAACGCGGCAACTACAACCGATTCATCTGCATCAGTAAGGAAGGCATGATTTATCCAGGAGCCGACCGAACCACCGTAATGATGGTAATCCAAAACAAACCAGGAAGTCTTTTCAGCGTTCTTTCCAAGTTCAACGTGATCGGAGCCAACCTTATTCGCCTTGAAAGCCGACCATTGGAAAGCCGCGACTTTGAAATAGGTTTCTATTTCGATATCGAAGCCTCTATCTACGACAACAAGTTCACGAGCCTGCTCTGCGAACTGCAAGACATGAGCGAGGAATTCCACTATTACGGCACTTACACTGAAATAATTTAGAATTTTCATACCCGAAACGAAATAAATTCCTAAAAATATCAACAAACCAACATTCGGCCCTCTCCTTCTCTTTGAGAATGGAGAGGGTTTTCTTGTATCGTTTTTACTAATATATTCTATTGATAAAAAGATGAAACAAAATGTTTTCCACTATAAATATTATAAATACCTTTGCAGCGCAAAACCGGTTTGCAAGCATAAACTATTCACAACATCAAACACAGAAAACTGAATTATGATTACTAAAAAACTTCAAGACGCAATCAACGAACAGATCAATGCCGAACTTTGGTCGGCTTATCTTTACCTATCTATGAGCATGGATGCAGAAGCCAAGGGACTGAAAGGTGTGGCCAACTGGATGTATGTACAATGGCTCGAAGAACAAGACCATGCACGCATCCTCTCCGAATACCTCAACTCTCAGAATGCCCACGTTCAACTGAAACCAATCGCAAAAGTGCAGACCATGTGGAAAGACATCGACGAAATGTTTCGCGACACGCTTCGCCACGAGCAAGAAGTTACGAAGAGCATTCACGAGCTCACTATCCTGGCATGGCACGAAAAGGACCTTCCTACAATCAGCCGACTCCAATGGTTCATCGACGAACAAGTAGAAGAAGAAAACTCTGCACAGGATATAATCGACGATATCGAACAAGTTGGCTCAGATGGGATTGGACTCTATCTTCTCGACACACAATTGGCCGAACGCAGCTACCACAAGGCAGATGCCCTGCAATAAAACAAAAAGCCTAGATTAATTAGAATCTCTAGAGAACCTAGAAAGCCTAGAGGACCTAGAAAGCCTAGAATCTCTAGAAACAAACAAAAATACTAACAACACTAAAACACAAACTCACTATGGCAACAAAATTCTATCACTGCCCTATTTGCGGCAACGTAATCACAAAAATCGTAGACAGCAACGTCATTCCACATTGCTGCGGACAAGAAATGGAAGAACTGACTCCACATGCCGACGACAGCAACTTCAACGAAAAGCATGTGCCAGTAGTATGCAACACAGAAAACGGTATGGTACGCATCAGCATTGGTGCCACTCCTCACCCTATGACACCCGAACACCACATCCAATTCATCTATTTAGAATATAAGGACAAAGCCGGACACTGCGGTGGCCAGTTTATCCGCCTTACAGCCGATGATGCTCCTGAATGCGATGTATGCACATGCATGGTAGATGTAGAGACAATCTACGAATACTGCAACATCCACGGCTTATGGATGAAACGATGCGAAGACCTCAAATCCACTTGCTGTTGCACAAACCATCATGATGAAGACTGCAATAAAAACGATGACGACAAATGCAAGTATCACGATGACGACAGCAAAGACCACGGCAAATGCAAGGACAGCAACAAGGGAGCAGGACACGAAAGCAATTGGGACGCATCTTCCCACACGTCCCCTAACGATGACAAGCACCACACTACGACTAATCCACAGGAGGAATATTACTCCTGCGACTAAATATATTTCGTTGTGTATTTCGGAGATGCCCCTCAAAACAAGGGGCATTTCCTCTTTTATATCGTTAAAAAAGACTATTTTCGATAATAATAATAGTTACTATTAGAATAATCGATAGCAAAATAGTTTGGCGATTAGAAAAATATTCATATCTTTGCAGCGCAATCCTAAAATCATACGGTCATGGAACTTAGACAACTTATGTATTTCTACAGGACAGCACAGAAACTCAGTTTCTCTGATGCAGCCCGCAGCATGTACGTCACTCAAAGTACACTCTCCCAGCAAATCAAGCAACTCGAAGACGAGTTAGGTTGTCAACTCTTCAAACGCGACTCCCACAAGGTGGTCCTTACCGAATGTGGCGAACGTTTGTTGCCATTGGCCAAAACGACACTATTGGATGCAGACCTTTGCAAGACACAGATTTCGGATGTAAACCGTCTGATGACAGGTGTGGTGAATATCGGTATCACCCATTCTTTCAGTAATATTTTCACATATACGATGCGTGAATTTCTCTCCACCTACAAAGGAGTTAAACTGAACGTGATATACACTGATTCCGACACTCTGCTCCACATGCTCCGCAAGCGTGATATCGACTTTGCCTTGGCTTATCGGTCGGAGATTCCATACGATGATGTAGAATCATACAAGTTGTTTGAAGACTCACTGAATGTCGTAGTCAGGAAGGAACACCCACTTGCAAAGAAGAAGAGTCTGACTCTGGCTGACTTGAAAGAGCAGCCACTGGCTCTGCCTACAAAGGTTGTGCAATGCAGGAAACGATTGGACAAGGCCATTGAGAAGGAAAAGGCAAAGTTATTGGTTCGTGTGGAACTCAACGACGTGACCTTCCTCGTGAAATTGGTTGAGAGCAGTTGCATGGCTACGATTCTGCCTCTCGGTGCCATCAACCATGTGGACACACTCACGGCCATTCCTCTCGAAATCGATGACACAGCGATGTATGGATGCCTTCATGTGTTGAAAGATGTATATAAGAAGAAAAGCACGGAAACATTTATCGAGATGCTTCGCAATTCGCCTGTCGTGAGATTGCTGCAAGAATAATAAAAAAGAATAAGTCCCCGCCGAAGCGAGGACTTATTTTTTATCCAGAATATCTAGGAAGCCTTTGAGGCTATAAGGAATCTAGAAAGCCTAGAAATCTATCTTTTACTTTACTTCGAATGCGAGGGCCTTGAGGTCGGCATCGCGTGAAGAGTTACCATAGAGAATCTGATACTTGCCAGGGAATACTGCCAAGTCGTCCTTCTCATACTTGTAGTAAGAGAATGCATCAGCATCGAGAGTGAGCTTCACGTTCTGAGTTTCACCCTTCTTCAGTTCTACGCGCTTGAATGCCTTAAGAGCCTTGATAGGAGCATCTGGATTGTCGAGGCTCTTAACGTAAACCTGAACAACCTCCGCACCGTCCATGTTACCATTGTTTGTTACAGGGATAGTGACGTCGACACTCTTACCAGCCTTAACAGAAGACTTAGAAAGCTTAGCCTGTCCGAACTGGAAGTTTGTATAGCTCATACCGTAACCGAATGCATAGAGAGGTTCGCCCTTGAAGTAGCGGTATGTACGGTTTTCCATGCTGTATTCCTGGAAGTCAGGGAGCTGGTCGGTTGACTTATAGAATGTTACAGGGAGCTTGCCTGAAGGGTTGAAATCGCCGAAGAGTACGTCGGCAACTGCAGTACCGCCTTCCTGACCTGGATACCAACTCTGAATCAAAGCTGCATAGTAAGGTTCAGCTTCTGTGAATGCAACGCAACTACCAGAGCAGTTGACGAAGATTACTGGATGACCTGATTCGCTGAGAGCCTTGATGCAACGCTGCTGAACTGCTGGGAGTTCGATTGTAGCACGTTCGTGACCTTCGCCTTCCTGTGAAGATGTGATACCACCTACGAAGATTACTGCATCATAGTCGGCAACCTGCTTCTTCAAATCGTCGAATTCGATGACTGCACGTTCGAACATGTCAACGTTGAGGTTTGAGTTTGTGCCTGCTGTAGCTGACTTGTAGAGGATTTCGATGTTATAAGTTTCGCCTGCAACAACGTCGTATGTAACTGCAGGAGCACCACCACGACGGAAGCCGCCGAAACCGCCACCGAAACCACCGCCGAATGGGTTGTTCTGCATGAGTTCCTGACGCTGAGCCTCTGTGAGCTGCATGCCTGGAGTGTATGTGAATGAAAGTGGCTTAGGATTCTGGTCGGCAATGACCTTATCGTTTACCTTCAATGTGTAGTTGTTGCCACGGATTGAGAATGAAAGCTGACCTGTAAAGTCGCTCTTGAACTCACCTGTATAGCGTGCTGTGAAGTCGCTTGAAGGAACACCTGCACCGAAACCATAACCACCATCAGTTGTAAAGTTGATAGCTGTTACATTGCCTGTGTTTACAGTGTTGCCTGTCCAGTCTTTTGAAGCATAGTATTCGCTGTAGAAACCTGGCTGGCCCTTTGCGCTGACGAGCTGCATCTTTGGCTTCTGAACATATTCGTTGTCGATGTCGCAACCATGGATATAGTCGACCTGAGCATTTGGCAACTTGTCCTTGATACCCTGAAGTATAGTCACTGTATGAGTTGGAGTACCGCTATAGTTTCCGTGGAGTACGTTTGCCTGATCTGCGTTAGGACCAAGAACTGCAACCTTCTTCAAGTTCTTTGAAAGAGGGAGCACATTATCCTTATTTTTAAGGAGAACCTGTGCTTCGCGAGCGAGGAGGAGTGCATGATCGCGGTGTTCTTGACAATCAACTACGCTTCCAGGAATCTTTGAATATGGATTCATTTCAGCTGGGTCGAACATACCGAGTTCGATACGTCCCTTGAGAATGCGGCGGAGAGAAACATTGAGTTCTTCTTCACTGATTCGGCCCTGCTTGATACCTTCAACGAGCGCCTGATAGCTGTGGCCACACTCGAGGTCGGTACCATTACGAACTGCATCAGAACTTGCAGTAACTGCGTTCTCGTGAGTGCCGTGAGCATTCTTGTTAAAGAAGTCGTTGATTGCATCACAGTCGCTGACTACGAGCCCCTGATAGTTCCAACGGTCGCGAAGAATCTGAATGAGCAAGCGGCTTGAAGTACAGCAAGGTTCGCCTTCGAATGCACTGTAAGCACACATCACTTCCTGAACGTTGCCATCCATGACGAGAGTCTTGAATGCAGGAAGATATGTTTCCCAAAGGTCACGACCAGAAACCACTGAATTGAACTTGTGGCGGAGAGGTTCTGGACCACTGTGAACTGCATAGTGCTTTGCACAAGCGTGAGTCTTGAAATACTTGTCGTCGTTGCCCTGCATACCCTTTACTACGTTCAATCCCATGACTGAAGTGAGGTATGGGTCTTCGCCGTAAGTTTCCTGACCGCGTCCCCAACGTGGATCACGGAATATGTTTACGTTTGGAGCCCAGAAAGAGAGTGTGACTGGAGACACATACTGTCCGATATTGTCGTGTGACAATGTGTTCCAACGTCCGCGTGCCTCGTCTGAAACCATTGAATAAGCCTTGTATTCAGCATCTGCATCGAATGTAGCTGCGAGAGCGATACACTGTGGGAATACTGTTACGCCGCCAACACCCATAAGTCCGTGGCAAGCTTCGCCCCACCAGTTGTAGGCAGGAATGCCGAGACGGTCGACCGCTGCTGAGCGGTTCATCATCATACTGACTTTCTCTTCTACCGTAAGGCGTGAGATGATGTCTTCGACACGCTTCTCAACTGAAAGAGAAGGATCCATGAATGGGAAGTCATATTTAGGCTTGTCGTCTGGAGTAAAGGCCATAAGCGCAGCGGATGACATTACCGCGATGAGTGTGAATAATTTTCTCATAATCTAAGTTAAACTAAATGTTGATTGTTTTCGACTACAAAGATACAAAAAATATATGACATACGGAAATGATATTACGAATATTTTATTCGTCTGCTAAAAATAATTGCAATTTTCCGCCAATTTTCCAACCATTGCACAGAATATACTTGGTCAGCACAAAATAAATATCGGGACACCTATTATAATACAGAATCAATCGTATATGATTTCACCAATTTGCAGCTACAACGGAGAGGTTAACATTGAACAAGAGATACACTTCTACCCCATGGTCGTCAATCTGGCTGCCTCACAATTTATCTCTTTTATCTCCAAAATCTCCCAAGGGTGTGTATGTCGGTGTATATAATATTTGTCATAAATCACACAATAACTACTCAAAAAGAAAACAAAGAGATTTTTCCTTCCAAAATACTTTAGATTATATATTTATATATAAACATATATAATCTAAGTCTCTGACACGGAGGAGGCTGGGAGATTTTGGAGATAAAAGAGATAAAAATGACGGCAACACACATCTATATATTATAACTCTAGAAACGCAGTATTTAACTTTTTCACTTTGCAAACTCACAATTTCGAAATATAATCTTTATAAATATTAGAAATATTTATAAAAAAGTTTGGTCATATCAAAAATTTTTCGTAAATTTGCATCGTAATAATGAAAAGCACGGCAAGAAACAACCTCTCGAACTGCGAAACAAGGACCCAAACATCGCGAGAAAAGAGGTCGGAAACCGCAAAACTTTTCTGATACAAACGCGCTATTTGAAATAATGAATCGAGGTACCATCAGAAAAACGTACGATGTACATGCCTTTAGGCAACGACTGACGGGATATGGAAGCAAACGAATCGGCAACTTTCATTCCATTCAAGGCATATACACCGCTCACGCCACGTTGCGAATTGTCGGCTGTGACCGACTCAACTGACAGTCCGTTTGGCTCGCCGAGCATCAATCTACGGAACTCTTCAATCTGGGATTTGCTTATGCCCACATCCCATACGAAATAGTCGGTAACATTTTCCTGGAACGTAGGATGCTCATACCAAGAAATATAATCTATCACATCGAGCAAGTTCTCCAATTTGCGCGCACCGGAGGACGAGAAAGATGTAAGTTCGTATTCCTTGCAGATAGAGTGGACAGGCAATCCCATCAAGCCCTCGAGGAGCAATGCCAAGAGTCCTGTGCGGTCGGCTCCCCACACGCAATGGAAGTAAACACCGCGCCCTTTGCGCAGATTGTCGAGAATGAATGAAAACTCCTGATTGAAGCGTTGCAATGTAGCATAGGAAAACAGACACGAGGCATAAATATCCGTCGAGTTCATATAGACATAATCCACATCGTCGGCAGCGGAGAAAGGCGTGGTTCCCGCACCAGCCTCATTGTCCTTATCGTTGCGAAGGTCGATTTCTGCACCGATGCCCAGACTTCGCAGTGTGTTCAGGTCTTTACGCGATGCATCATGCCTTCCGTTCAGTTCCACGCCTCGGAACAAAAGGCCATACTTCACGCGTCGGTTGTCGGTCGTAAGCCATCCGCCCAAGTCCCTTACGTTGCAAATGCTCGGCACGTCAATCATGCGAAGGAATCCCCCTGTGGCCACCTTGCCATGCCCCACCCTCGTATCATCATCGTAGATATCGTAATAGTAGGTATGCTGAGGCAGGAGATTGCGGAATAGGCAGACATCATCATCTGTCGGAGGACAAAGCTTGTAGGCATTCGTCATGTCAGGATTCTCGCTCAGTTCCACTCGCAGACTTCCCCTTGCATCCATAGGCAGCGGAATAGCCACTGCACGAGGCAAATCGAGACGGTAGGAAGTAGGACTGACATATTGAGCCACTATACTCGTGAGATTGTTCTCGTAATCTGCATTCTCCAGGAAAGCATGAACCCGACTGTTCTCGATATTCACATGGAGGTCGGCTTCCTTCGGGTCGACAATCTCGAATCGGCATTCCAAGGCATCAGTTTTGTTTCCTTCCTCATCCGTAATGGTCCATGAATGATTGGCATAGTTGCCTTGCGCCATCTCCATATCCCAAAGCAACGGCACTGGATCGGGCACTTCTGACGATACAAGTCCATCGACCGAAATCAGCGAATCGAGATTCATATCGGTGGCAACGACACATGGAATGCCAGCCCTGACCCTGTGCACTGGGTACAAGGTCACGACTCCTCCGTCCATACTGCCAAGTCCGTAAACTGCATCAAACTTTCCTTCAGGCAAATCCTCAGGCAAGCAGAGAGGCGTCAGTCCGATAATGGAACTCAATATTATGCCTAACAAACTTTTCATCACTGCAAAATTAGCAAATTTTCCTTCATCCCACACCAGCCTCACACATTATTTAGAGAAAAAACAAGGAAAAAGCAAAAAAAATTGCTAATTATTAATTGTTAATTGTTAATTAATTACTATCTTTGCGAATCGATATTACAAATAGCATTCGTACACGATACGTTGCAAAAAACAATTTTCAAGGTGAAAGAAGTAAAAATAACCAAACGAGCTCACGAGGAAATACGCAAGTTGTTTTCTTCAAGAACACTCATCAACACACTCCGCACTGACCCCGAACTGACTGAGGCTGTCGACAACTTTGCATTCGACGACACTCTGGCAGCTGCCGACGGTTCCGTGTTGGAAAAGACAAGAGTAATGTGCATCCTCGCATCAACCATCGGATGCAATGCAATCAAGGAATTCCGTCAGTATGTGGATGCATGCCTTAATGTAGGAGTAAAGCCACGCGAAATCCGTGAAATCGTTTATCAGGCATACCCTTATCTCGGAATATCACAAGTGGTGGAATACAACCTGCTCATGAACGACATCTTCGAGAACAACGGCATCCGTCTGCCTCTCGACAACCAAAACTCAGTGAACGATGAAGAAGAAGCCTATAAGACAGGCAAGGAACTTATCGACAGCACATTCGGCGAAGGCACAGTCGACAATATGATTGCCACATCGCCAAAGGGACAGGAACACATCGTGAAGTACCTCGTTTCATACTGCTACGGAAAGTTCTATTCACGCCGAGGCATCGACCTTCAGCACCGCGAACTCATCACATTCTGTTTCCTTGCAGCAATGGGCGGATGCGACAGCCAGTTGCTCACCCACACCAAGGGATGCAAGAACCTCAACATATCAAAGAGCGAGATGGTGGCAGCAGCTACAGCAATCCTGCCATGGATTGGATTCCCTCGCACTCTCAACGCAATCTCTGCAATCAACGAGGCTTACAACGAGAAGGTGATGTAATCAATCAGGACTATACATTATTAATTATATATATAAAACGAGGAAGGCCACTGACGGTCTTCCTCGTTCGTTTTCTTCTATATACCATATCTAAGAATCGAATCAATTCATAATAGCAAAGTAGTCGACAATACCAAGCAAATGATAGTCCTTGTCCACAACGAGCAAAGAGTGAATCTTGTTGCGATGGAACATCGACTGAATCTGCAACAGCTTTGCATCCGGTCCGATTGTCTTTGGATTTTTCGTCATTGAATCAGCAACCGACAGACTGAGGAAATCGCCGTTTGAGCGCTTCGACCTTTCCACAGCACGACGGATATCGCCATCGGTGATGATACCGAGAAGTTCATCGCCTTCCATGACGACGCCAAGTCCAAGTTTGCCGTTACTGATATTGATAATGGCATCGATGAGCTTCATGTCAGGCGGAATGATTGGCAGATTCTCAGTGTACATAACGTCCTTAACCCTTGTCACGAGTTTCTTTCCAAGTGTTCCTGCTGGATGGAACTTAGCAAAGTCGTTTGCCTTGAAATTTCTCAATTCCATCAACACACATGCTATGGCGTCACCCATGGCAAGAGCTGCCGTGGTGGACGATGTAGGAGCCAAACCAAGAGGACATGCCTCTCGCTTGACCGATACATTGATATGGCAATCGGAATGGCGTGCTAGAAGGGATTCTGGATTTCCTGTCATTGACACAACCGGAACCTTTCGCTCTTCAAGGCATGCAAGGATATGGAGTATTTCGTCGGAACTTCCCGAATTGGAAATGAGCAGACACACATCGTCTTGCATAATCATACCCAAGTCGCCATGAAGGGCATCAAGAGGGTTGACATAGAAAGCAGGTGTGCCTGTGCTTGCCAATGTGGCTGCTATCTTCGCGCCAATATGTCCCGACTTTCCAACACCTGAAACTACAACGTGTCCCTTACACTCAAGCAAGAGATTGATTGCCCTTTCAAAATCCTCGCCCAACATTGGAATCATCCCGAGCAAAGCATCGGATTCGTCCTTCAGACATTTGGCTGCTATTTCGCGTATATCTATCATAAATTATATTAGTCAATTAGATTCTTCACTACCGATTCAAAGTCCTTGAGATAAAGCATATTCGGTCCGTCGCTCAAGGCTTTCTCAGGGTCAGGATGCACCTCAAAGAAATATCCGTTTGCTCCAAATGCCTTTGCTGCCATTGCCATTGCAGGAATGAACTCACGGTTGCCTCCTGTCTTGCCGCCTGCTGCACCTGGACGCTGAACAGAATGAGTGCAGTCCATTATGACTGTATCGGCATATTTGCGCATATCAACAAGATTGCGGAAATCGACGGCAAGATTGTTGTAGCCATATATATTGCCTCGTTCAGTGAGCCATACATTGTCGTTTCCACTCTCGCGAACCTTTTGCACTGGATATTGCATATCGTCGCCACTGAGGAACTGTGCCTTCTTTATGTTTACAGTCTTGCCCGTCTTTGCTGCTGCAACGAGAAGGTCGGTCTGACGGCAAAGGAATGCAGGAATTTGAAGGACATCAGCCACCTCGCTCACTGGCTGTGCCTGATAGCTTTCATGGATATCGGTCAGTATCTTGAGGCCATACTTATCCTTGATATCGGCCAACATCTTTATGCCTTGTTCCATTCCAGGACCACGATAGGAATGGATTGAAGTACGATTGGCCTTGTCGAACGAAGCCTTGAAGATGATGTCAAGACCATATGCACTGTTCAATCGTACGAGTTCAGCTGCCACTTGTTCAAGCATTTCCATGCTCTCAATGACACAAGGGCCAGCAATAAATGTTATGTTTTTGTTCATATCTTCTGATTAGTCAATGTAAGTACAAAATCGTCGAACACTTTATACCACACCAAATATGTATCGTCTTCCTTCGTATCAGTGAGATTGAACTGACCTTCATAGTTGGTTTCGTCGAACGGTGTGATTTTCAAGTCTTCGAGGAAATCTACATTTTCCCTGCCAAGCAACTTGAAAGCACTTTCCTTTGCCGACCAATGAAGCAACAGTCCAATTACACTTTCTGCATATTCATCATTTGCCACAAACCGACTTCTCACCTTCTCCACTCTCGACATTTCGCCTTCTTCAACATCTTCAATCTGCTCAACATCAACACCCACATAAGATGATTCGGACAAAGCTATCGCCACATATCCCTTCGTATGGGATATACTGATGTCAAGACCTTCATAGTCGGGCAACAACGGAGCACCTTGCTCGTCGTATGAAATATGTACCTGACGGTCTAAAATGGTGTAAAGAAGCACTCTGACTGCTGTCCATTCCAATATTCTTTTCTCAGAACTGAAACGGTCTTCTGCCTCCGTCTGCACATCATCGGCATCGGGCAACATGCTTAGCAGTTCTTCATAGTCTTCGGTGAGATGCCAAACGGCAACTCTTACATCATCAATCTGACGGTCGAAATATAGCATCGGCTGAAGGATTAGAATGGAACATCCTCCTCAGATGCCATTGGCTCAGCAATGGTCTGAGGTTGTGCTGGAGCTGCCTGATAAGGTTGTGATGCTGGAGCGGCATTCTGCTTTGGAGGTGTAAGCATCTCCATGCCTGACACCATGATTTCCACCACTTGGCGTGTGATTCCCTGCTTGTCAGTATAGTTGCGGCTCTGAATCTTTCCTTCGACATAGAGTTTGTCGCCTTTGTGGACGTACTTTTCCACTACCTCTGCATTCTGACGCCAGAACACGAGATTGTGCCATTCTGTACGTTCAGGAATCTGGGCACCTGTGGATGTAGTGTAACCTCTTTCTGTCGTTGCAAGACGAACTGAAGCCACACAAACACCTGTTTCCATATATCTTACGGTTGGTTCGGCACCTACATTACCGATAAGCATTACTTTGTTTAATGACATATAATGTATGTTTTTACAATTTATTGGTTTTACTTAAGAGATAATAGTCGAGAATCGTCATGGCTGCCATCGACTCCACTACTGGCAATGCCCTTTGAAGCACACATGGATCGTGGCGGCCTTTAGCCTTCATCACTACGTTTTCGCCTTTTGAATTGACGGTGTTCTGTTCTTTCAGGATTGTTGGAACTGGCTTGAAGAGTACTCGGAAATAGATTTCCGCTCCATTGCTGATTCCGCCCTGAATGCCTCCGCTATGGTTGGTTCGGGTATGTATCTCACCATTTTCGGCATAGAACTCATCATTCTGCTCTGAGCCTTTCTTCCCTACTCCTTCGAATCCATCGCCTATATCAAATCCTTTGACAGCATTGATTGAAAGCATTGCACCTCCGAGAGCTGCATGGAGTTTGCCAAAGACTGGTTCGCCAAGGCCTACGGGAACATTATCGATTCGGCATGTGATGATTCCTCCGATTGTGTCGCATTGCATCTTGACTGCACTCACGATTTCTTCGTATTGAGCAGCCTTCTCCTCTTCGGTTCCATGGAGTTTGCAATCGCCAACCTGAGTGATTTCGGCTTTGATTGTTATACCCAACTTATCGAGCACCTGCATGGCAATGGCTCCACCCACTACTCTGCAAGCAGTTTCGCGAGCCGATGTGCGTCCTCCGCCTCGATAGTCGCGTATTCCATACTTCATATCATATGTGAAGTCGGCATGGGATGGGCGGTAAATATCCTTTATCTCCGAATAGTCGGCCGAATGATGGTCGGTATTCTTGATAGAGAAACCTATAGGACAGCCAGTGGTTGTGCCTTCGAAGAGGCCTGAATATATCTCCACCTTATCGGCTTCGTTTCGTGCTGTGGTAAGGTTTCCCTGTCCTGGGCGACGGCGGTCGAGCTGTTGCTGGATGGCATCCAAGTCGAGAATGATTCCCGCTGGCATTCCATCCACCACTCCACCAATTCTTTCACCATGACTTTCGCCAAAGGTTGTGAGTCGGAATATGTTGCCGAATGTATTCATTTCAGTTTAAGATATTGTATCAATGACAGTGTCCGCATCCGCAGCCTTCGTGATGGTGGTGTTCTTCCTCGCATCCACAACCACAATCATCGCATCCGTCGCCACAATGGCAACCGCATCCGCAATGATCCTCACCGCTGAGCATGTTAATCATGCCTGTTACTTCTTCGTTGGTTGCCTCACGATGTGTTACGACTGTACCAACGAAATGAAGGTCCTGACCGGCACGTGGATGATTGAGGTCGATAGTGACTGCATCTTCCTTCACTTCAATGACAACACCATTGAATCGGCTTCCGTCTTCTGCCTGCAATGGAATGATATTGCCTTCGAAAATGTGTTCGTTATCGAATTTGCCGTCTACCATGAATGTCTGCTTTGGAACGTCGAACATGAGTTCGTCTTCAAACTTTCCGTAAGCCTGTTCGCATGGAATCACGAAATCAAACTTGTCGCCTTCCTTCAATGGGTCGATTTCCTTCTCGAAAGCAGGAAGTACGCATCCAAGATTGCTGATAAACTGGAAAGGATGTTCTGCTGAGCATTCTTCCACCAAATCATCCTTGATATCTTCTCCGTCACTTACATAAAGTTTGTATGCAACTGTGATATAGTTGTTTTTTACTGCCATAATTATATATTTTAATGTGAAAACTTAAAAAATCTTTGCAAATATAAGAATAAATAAGGAAGAATCCTTAAATTTGCAGAGAAAATTGCGATTAAACGACTAAAATATGAGTAAGAACAACATAAATAAGGTGTTTTGCGCATTGGTTTGCGTGGCTTTGATGGCTTGCCAACAAAATGTGGGAAAGAATGAAACAACGGTAGAAAACCAAAATGACAGTACCAACGAAAAGGTGGATGCCAAGTCGTCCAAGATTGTCAGGAAGAAGTTGCCATTCCATGGAAGTTTCTATCAAATCACGAATGTAGGCAGCACCAACATCTACTTCACTCAAGGCGACTATGCGATTGAGGCGGAAGGACCTGAATATATGATTGACTACGTGAAGGCCGTTGTCGACAGCGGCACTCTTACAATCGGCATTAAGGACGAGGAAGACATTGGCATCAATCAGTTCGACCATGAGAAAGGCACTGTAAATGTCTATATTTCATGTCCGGAACTCCGAATCCTCGCTATGTGCAGCACTGGTTCGTTCTTTTGCGACGGAACCATCACCACAAGCGAGATGGCTATGGGAACTCTCAGCAGTGGCAACATACATATAGACAAATTGGTGTGCAACGGTTCGTTCAGATACGACGGAAGCAACATCGGAAAGTGCAGAATTAACAACTTGATGGTTGATGAAAATGCACAGATTTACCTTTCTGAAGAGGCTTCACTCATCGTCAAAGGAGATTTCGACGACGATTTGTTCTGTGATTTAGCAGGCAATGCCTCACTCCGACTCTTTGGCAATGGAGATGATGTGAATGTGGCCGCCTTCAATAAGAGTAAGGTATTCGTCAATATGAACATCGACGATTTTACTGCATCGGTTGTTGACAACAGCTACCTTCGCCTCGGAGGCAATGTCGATGACAAGAAGGTGCAGAAAGGCAGAAATGCCACAGTTGAATACGGAGAGTTGCAAAAGATTGAAGATTTAGTTCAAGAATAGTAAAAACCTAACGTTTCATACAGGACTAATAATCAACAAGTTGTGTTACCGCGTTTATCCTTCACAGCGAGGACAAGCATCCTCACATAGAAAGGACAGCCGTCCTCTGTAGGCGGGACATTCGTCCTCAGTAGGCGGGACAGCCGTCCTCAAGCGGAAGGACAACCAAAACACATATAAAAACAATAACACTATCTATAAAGAAAAGATGAACGAAGCAAAACATATTTCAATCAAAGCAAAGTATCAAAGCATTCATCATGCATTTGAAACTCATCTCATGGCTGCAATTGCAATCATGATTCTGCTTGTTTCGGCATCATATCCAATGCAATCAAAGGCTCAAGGGCAAACTCCCGAAGTGGGTTACATTTGCAATCCACCTCTCCCCTACATGCCTTTCAAGCTCGATGTACTCTTTATCGGCAACTCGTTCTCCCTCGATACAAGTGCAGCACTCCCAACGATTCTCCAATCTCTCGGAATGTACAATGTAAGCGTATATGTGCTCTACAAAGGCGGCTGCTCAATGAAGGAACACTATGAATATTTCCTCAACGACAAGGACGTCTACGAACTTTGGCTCTACGACTCTCAGGGCGAACGCCAACTTGAGAAGAAGACAACCATCCGAAACGTGATGAAACGCGAACCATATGATATTGTCGTGTTCCAGCAATACTCTTTGGAATCGGGCAACTACAGTTCCTACGAACCATATCTCGCCAAGATTCTCCAGGCTTACAAGATAACGACAATATCTCCTCGCACCACATTTGCATTCAACCAAACATGGGCATACTCTTCAAAGCATAAGGATTTGTCCCGATACGGCACTCAAACCGACATGTGGCGCAAGATATGCGATGCCACAAAGCGTATGAAAGATGCATCAGGAATCGACGTAATCATTCCTTGTGGAACTGCTGTTCAGAATGCCAGAAGCATGACTGCCATCGAAACAAAGAACGAATGGACACGCGACAATCAGCACATCAGCCAATATCAAGGCCGATATCTGCTCGCCTGCACATTCTTCGAAGCTATCATTGCTCCTTGTTTCGGAATCGACATTCGTGGCGACAAGTCAATCTATGGCAAGAGCAAGAGTGAGCAAGTGGACGAATCCAACCGCAAGCTCATTCAGAACTGTGCAAAACTGGCAGTGGCAAACAACTATACGGTCAGCGAATTTGCCGACCAACCTCTCACCAATGCCACACAAAGTGCCACCCCAAAGAAACAACCAAGAAATTAATAACCCAACATATCATCAAAACCTGTCATGGTAAAATCCAACCTAAGACACTTCGCAACAATTGCCTGCATACTCCTGATTCCAGCAATCTGTGCATACGGGCAGAAGAAAAATAAAGTAGAAGAAACCCCTCAGGCACAAATCGACCTTATCACATTCGTGAAGAGTTTCAACCTCTTCAACAAGGTTTATCCTCAGGAAAAAGTATATCTCCACTTCGACAATACAGGCTATTTCATGGGTGAAAGCATGTGGTTCAAGGCATATATCGTCAGCGGAGCATTCCACCAACCAACCCAGATGAGCAAGGTTCTGTATGTGGAACTCTTGTCTCCAGAGGGGCGAGTCGTGCAGTCATACAAGGCAAAGATAGAAAACGGACAGGCTCATGGTCGAATTCAGTTGGCCAACATCATCCATTCGGGTTATTATGAAGTGAGAGCCTACACTCGTGTCATGCTCAATTGGGACGAATCAGGCATATTCTCACGTGTCTTCCCTGTTTTCGACAAACCAAAGACAACTGCAGAATATCTTGAGCCAAAGATGACTCTCCCACTTGCTTCACAGAAGATTCCGGAAGAACGTCCAAAAGCAGAAAAGTCTGTTAAGAAGATGAATATGGACTTCTTCCCTGAAGGCGGAAACCTTGTGGAAGGACTTCTTCAGCAAGTTGCCTGTAAGGTTTACGACAAAGACGGAATCGGAAAGAAGGTTGAAGGACAAATCATCGACGACCTCGACCGCCCTATCAGCAAGTTCTCTACTGATGAAAGAGGATTCGGAAAGTTCCAATATCGTGCCACAAACAAGCCTGCCAAAGCCGTATTCACCATAAATGGCGACAAACAATCATTCAATTTGCCTGATGCCCAACCTAACGGCTATGCAATGACAGTGAAGGCGAAACAAGACAACCAATTGAGCATAAGCGTTGTCCGCACAATGGATTGCAAGGAGGACAGCGTTGGATTGGTTGTGACAAGTGGAGGAAATGCATTCGTATTCCAAAAGCTCGAATTCGACGAAGATGGTCAATCGGCCATAGCTCTTGAGAAGGATGCTCTCAAGGAAGGCGTGAACCAAATCACAATCTTTACCGATCAAGGCCGACCACTCTGTCAGAGAATGGTATTCAAGCGTCCAGCAAGTCAGATAAACTTTATTGCAAAGTTCGATAAGGACAAATACAAGCCTTTCGAAAAGATTAATCTCGATGTCACGATGAGCGATACGGAGGGCAACCCTCTTCGTTCCACTTTCTCCGTAGCCGTACGAGATGTTGACACAAACCTTCCTGGTTCGCATGCAGGAAACGCACTTACAAACCTTTTGCTCAGCAGTGATTTGAAGGGTTTCATAGCAAATCCCGAATACTACTTCGAAGCCGATGACCAAGTTCACAATGATGCTCTCGACCTTCTGATGCTTACACAAGGATGGTACCGCTACAAGTGGGACCAAATGATTCGTCCTGCCGACTTCAAGATTGAACACGGAATCGAAGAAGGCATTATGATAAATGGACGTCTTGCCAACTACTACCGAACAAAGAAAGCAAAAGCAAATGCAAAGATAAATATCTACCTATATGATATGGAACATGGTCTTCACATGAGCGGAACCACCCTAACCGACTCTTTGGGCTTATTCCATTTCCTTGCTGACGACTTCGAAGGACGCTGGCAACTTACAACCCGTACCCTAGAAGGAGATAAACGAAAGGAAATGGATGTACAACTCAACCGTATGTTCACTCCAGATAGCCGTCCATACGAACCTCTCGACACATGGATGTATCGCATTCCAAAGAAGAAGACACAGGAAGAAATAGCAGAAGGCAATCCTGAAGATGATGATGACTTTACATATAACAAAAATAAATATGAGAACCTTCTCCCTAACGTAACCATTACAGCCACAAAGCGTTGGATGCAGGGAAAGGCTATCGATGTAGCTAACATTGTATACGACCTTGAAGAAGAACGTACACGTGAGGATGATACCGGTGAGTTCTATCTCGAAACCATTTGGGACTATCTCTTGCGAACAAACAAGTACTTCGACTTTGATGTAGATACCAACGGAAACAAAATTCCACTCTATAAGACGCGTCCTGTTCAGTTTATCATCGACAATAAGGACCATTCACTCGTAGATATCCAGGAACTGAATGCCAAAGACATCGAGGCAATCCTTATCAGTGACAAGATGGGTGTTGCCAATCGTTTCCTCATGGGAACAGAACGTCTCGACTCTATTACAAGCCTTACCACAGGCGATGGAGATACAGGTGGAGGCGTATCAGGAGATGGGGAAAGCAGTTCGGATGAAGCCGACCCTATTGAAATGGCCAATCAAATGAATGATGCTGTCCTTATCTTTATATATTTGGACAAGAATGCCAAAACCGACCGCAAGGGAGAAAGAAACACTGTTGTACAAGGATTCACCAAATATATTGACTTCTACTCTCCTGATTATGGTGATATCGTGATGCCAAACGAACAGGACTTCCGACGAACACTCTATTGGAATCCATACGTAACGACCGATATCAAGGGAAAGGCCAAAGTAACATTCTACAACAGTGGACAATGTGACAGCATGGAAGCAGATGGTGCCACAGTCACTCCTAACGGACAAATAGGTGTGATGAAGGTTGAGGAATAAGTTATATTGAAAGTATATTTGCATTGAAAAAGGACCTCAAATCAATGAGGTCCTTTTATTATTTATATATTATAATATTATGTATCAATCGAAACGGATTGCCTTAGCTGGTTTGCCTATTCCCATCATGAAGGAAGAACCATAAATGACAACAGCGGAGATTATGATTGTTATTACATTGACAGCAAGAATAAGCCACCAATTAAACTCAACCGGAACTGAATCAACATAATAGACAGAGGCATCAAGATGAACAATATGCAGCTTCTGCTGAAGCAGGCACAATGCCAACCCGATAATGTTTCCCCAAATCATTCCTCTGCCAACAAGCATGAGGGAGAAACGCGAGAAGACTCCACGAACCGAATTGTCTGTTGCTCCCATTGCTTTCAACAGACCAATCATATTGATGCGTTCAAGCATAATTATCAGCAATCCGGACATTACCGTGAATGAAGCCACACATATCATCAGCACAAGAATCATAACCACATTCATATCGAGTACGCCAAGCCATGAAAAGATGTTTGGTGCAAGTTCCTTGATATGGAACACTCCATAAGTGCAGCCATACTTGTCAGTACGATGATTTATCTTGTCAACGAGCCTATCCGTCACTTCAGGCAACTTGTCAAAATCACGAATAGTAATCTCGAATCCCGAAGACATTTCCGTTTCCCAGTTGTAGAGTTTTCGCATTGTATAGATGTCCGTCACAACTGTACTTCGGTCGTATTCGGTAAGATTTGTCTCGTAAATGCCTGTAATGGTGAATCGACGAGCTCGAATATCATTGTTGCCAATAAAATATGCAAACACCTTCTTTCCTACTTCAAGTCCCAAGTCAGTTGCAATCTGACGTGATATCAGCACTTCATTTGAAGCCTCTTCGCTCGAACACTTTGGAAGTTCGCCTTCTTTCAGATATTGCTTGAAGAATGACAAGTCATAATCCTCTCCCACTCCCTTGAACTGAACTCCACGGAAATCGTCATTGGTCTTCAGCATTCCGAGTTTGTTCACATATCTCTGGACATGAACAACCTCCTTTTCTGCACGAATCACCTTTTCGAGACTGTCGCTCGTGAGGATTGGAAGCAATTCCCGGTTTTGATTTTGTGTAAGGCTGAGAACTTGTATGTGGGAACCGAAACCAATCACTTTCTGACTGACCTCTCGCTTGAATCCCATTACAACTCCTATACTGATTATCATCACGGCAAGACCTATAATGATGCCAAGCATAGCTATACGAATGGCAGGACGGGAAACCTTATGTTTCTCATCACTATCCGAATAAATTCGCTTTGCTATGA
Source organism: Bacteroidaceae bacterium (assembly GCA_024398435.1). GTDB lineage: Bacteria > Bacteroidota > Bacteroidia > Bacteroidales > Bacteroidaceae > Colivivens. The sequence goes on from JAKSJD010000006.1 coordinate 175,935, forward strand.
ATCCTTCTAATGACATTCCGTTCTAAAATCAGCAACTTGTAACCAGTAATCTGTAATCTATTACTATTCCGTTCTTCCCGGATAAGCTTCGAGTGCCTTCTTCAAGACAATTAAGGCCTTCACCAAATCATCTTTCTTCAACACATAAGCAATTCTGACCTCGTTTCGACCAGAGCCCGGTGTGGTGTAGAAACCTGCTGCCGGAGCCAACATAACCGTCTGTCCTTCGTATTCAAACTTGGAAAGACACCATTCACAGAATTTCTCACTATCATCGACTGGCAGTTTTGCCACTGTATAGAATGCACCCATTGGGATTGGAGAATACACTCCAGGTATGCGGTTGAGTCCATCAATGAGGCATTTTCTTCTTTCCACATATTCATCATAAACGTCTCTCGTATATGATTCGGGTACATCGAGCGAAGCTTCGGCAATGACCTGTCCGATAAGAGGAGGACTGAGGCGAGCCTGACAGAACTTCATAACGGCCTGACGAACTGCTTTGTTTTTCGTGATAAGTGCTCCAATGCGGATTCCGCACTCACTGTATCGCTTCGAAACAGAGTCGATGAGTACCACATTGTTTTCAATGCCTTCAAGATGACAAGCCGAAATGTAAGGACTTCCAGTGTAGATAAACTCGCGATAAACCTCATCGGAGAAGAGATACAGATCGTATTTCTTCACGAGATCACGAATCTGATTCATCTCTCTACGGGTATAGAGATAGCCCGTTGGGTTGTTTGGATTGCAGATGAGGATAGCTCGAGTGCGCTCATTTATCAGTTCTTCAAACTTTTCGACCTTGGGAAGAGAGAATCCTTCTTCAATCGTTGTTGCAATCGTACGAATCACAGCTCCGGCTGAGATTGCAAAGGCCATATAGTTGGCATAAGCTGGTTCCGGAACGATGATTTCGTCTCCTGGGTTCAGACAAGAAAGGAAAGCGAACAACACTGCCTCGCTTCCTCCGCTTGTGATGATTATATCGTCGGCCGTAAGCTTGATATTGAACTTATCATAATAGCCTACCAACTTCTCGCGATAGCTTCTGTAGCCCTGGCTCGGACTGTATTCGAGAATCTTTCGGTCGATATTCTTCATAGCATCGAGTGCTACCTGTGGAGTCGGAAGATCTGGCTGACCAATATTGAGATGATATACATGAATGCCCCTTTTCTTGGCATCTTCAGCCAAAGGAGCTAACTTTCGTATAGGCGATGAAGGCATCTCTGTGCCACGTACCGATATGTTTGGCATTGTTTTATTTCGATTTATGATTTCGAACTGCAAAGGTAGTAATTTTAAGTGAAAAGTGAAGAGGGAAAAGAGAAAAATGTTAAATAATGTCCATTCTTCATTCTCCATTCATCATTATTTACTATCTTTGTGCTGAAAATTCAAAACAAATTTGCATTATGCCTAAATTTCTCGAATCACATATCAACCAACTAATATGCTTTTTATTATGCATATTAGGATTCTCGTCGTGTGCAAGGAAAAACAACATAGAGAAGGAAATAAAGCCAAAGCCAATAATCATGCGTGAGATAAGGGTTCTTTACGGACCTCCTCCAACACAATTCAGGGAAGTAGAATCAGTTTCTCCAACCGAAAACGCCACAGCCGTTGACAGCATAAAGAAGGAGACGAAATAGAGGTTTTACGATTCGTTCTTGCACTTAAAACGGCATTCAAACGCCCTTTTGTTGTGCTTATTTGCAATTTTGAAGCAAAAAAAACGCAAAAAGTTTTGGTAGTTTTAGAAAATGTATTACCTTTGCAGTCGCAATTCAGCGGAAGAGCAACAAAAAGCCTCGACAGAGCCCACGTGGCGGAATGGTAGACGCGCTCGTTTCAGGTGCGAGTGTTGAGAGACGTGCAAGTTCGATTCTTGTCGTGGGCACTAAGGTTTGAAACAATAGAAAAGCAAAATATTTGCGGAAATAGCTCAGTTGGTAGAGCACAACCTTGCCAAGGTTGGGGTCGCGA
>JAKSJD010000007.1 GCA_024398435.1 Bacteroidaceae bacterium
GCACAACCTTGCCAAGGTTGGGGTCGCGAGTTCGAGTCTCGTTTTCCGCTCAAGAAAAATTCAGGCTTTGCTTGAGTTTTTTTTGTTTTATACAAGTCGTCATCTTTTGCTGCTTTATGGGTTCCCCCTATTAATATATAATAATGTGTATGGAGTTCAAGATCAGTTCTTGAGCTAATGTTTCCGTGTCAGATTTCAAGTATTTGCCTCAACTTATAGGAATATAAGCATGTTTTCATTGATATATAAGCCGAAAAACGCAGAACAATTTTTAAATCAGCGTCGCCGTTTAATGAAATTACGTCGCTGTTTAGTGAAATTACGTCGCCGTTTCATTAAATTTCGACGTTGATTTAAGAATATACCTATAGAAAAGATAAAATATCCCCTTATTTCCAGGAAAATATTCATGGAAACACAAAGAAATTGGCACCAATCCAGAAATCTGAATTTGGTGCCAACTAATCGGACGGACCAGAATCCCAACGACTCAAAGAATGTAATCACCAAAGATTGAGTTCGGGACCAGTCATGTATTTCAGGAATGAAAAGTGTTTGCGAGTCGTTTCGTAATCCTTCTTTTTCTGGTTTACATAAGCCTCCCTCTCAAAACAAATATTGAAATAAGCCACTCTCGAATTCCTATATTTCAGCAGACGAATGCCCCACTCTATCATGTACCAAAGGTAGAAACCGACGACAAGCAGTTCGATTGCCTGCTTCGAATGAATCTTCTCGTGGCGAAGTTCAATCGATGAAAGCGTCATCTTCGTGAAAATGATTCCGCAAAGATTGATAGCCTTAAACTTTCCGAATGGAATAATCTTATTGTTAATTACCATAATCTTCCTAATGTTTTATTCGTAATGGCTAACGTGGGTCAGCTTATCCACATCCAACAATGTAATCCTTCTTTTATCCACTTTCACCAGATTTTCCGAAGCAAAGGCCGAAAGGGTGCGAATGGCATTGGCCTCAGTCATGTACGACAAATCTGCTAAATCAGACCTCTGCAAATATATTGCCAATGTCTTTCCATCGGGTTCGTAACCGTAATAATCTGCCAAAGTCAGCAATGTATCGGCCAAACGCCCACGCATCTGCTTCTGCATCAGCATTACGATTCGCTGGTCGGAATAGCCCAAGTCGGCAGCAACTCGCTTCAGCAACATCATACTCAAATCGAAGTTGCCTTCCATAATCTCGACAATCAGGTCCATCGGAATGGCACAAAGTGTTGCTCCCGTAAAAGTGGCAGCATGAGTCATATAATTCCTATTCAGCAAATTCGACTGGAATCCATAGAAGTGGAATGGCTTCAGCAACTTGATGATGAAAAGCTTATCGCCAGGAATTTCGGAGAACAACTTCACGTTTCCCTCAATCACACACATCAAATTCCTGGAAACCTCGCCTTTCCTATGAATGAGTTCGCCCTTGCCATATTCAAGAATGTAGCATTCATCATACACTCTGTTCCAATCTTCGTCGGAAAGCAACGAAGCCAAAGGACTGAGCAGCTCCTTCAACTTCTCTTTTGGATATTTCGGTTTACGAATCATGCAATCACAATTTATTTCGTCTGCAAAGATAGGACTATGTTTTATAACATCAAAGAAAAGTTAACGTATTTTGCTAAAAACAAGCGAATAATCTATAAAAATGCGCAAAATTTAAAAAATAATCCAGAACTTTCTTGCGTATAATAATATAAATATGTATCTTTGTGGGTTGACTTATATCTATGCCCACAATGGCATACTGAAACCAATAAAAAGAAACAATACCTAATATATGAGTTATCTACAGTTTGAGAAAAGTCTGATGACCAATTTGCAGGAAGCTCTGCCAAAGGAGATTCTCCGCACAAATAGGTCGGGAGCCTATTCATCATCTTCCATCGTCGACTGCAACACTCGGAAATACCACGGACTGTTGGTGGTTCCAGTGCCTGAAATCGACGACAAGAACCATGTATTGCTTTCGTCGCTCGACGAAACCGTCATACAGCATGGAGCAGAATTCAATCTCGGCCTACATAAATACACAGGTGGAGTGTTCAGCCCTAACGGTCATAAATACATCCGCGAATGCACATGGGAAAAGGTGCCTACAACCATTTATCGCGTTGGAGGAGTGATTCTGAAGAAGGAAAAAGTGTTCCAGCACTTTCACAATAGAGTGCTGATTCGCTACACCCTTCTCGATGCACATTCAGTCACAACACTCCGCCTCCGTCCTTTCCTCGCATTCAGAAGAGCCGACCGACTGACACACGAAAATGCCGCTGTCAACAAAGAATACCAGGAAATCGACAACGGAATCAAGACCCACATGTATGAGGGCTATCCCGAACTCTTCATGCAGACCAACAAAAAAGCCGAATTCGTATTCGTGCCAAACTGGTATAAAGGCATCGAGTATCCTAAAGACCAAGAGTTAGGATACGAATATCAGGAAGACCTCTACGTACCGGGCTATTTCGAATTCAACATCAGGAAAGGCGAAAGCGTAATATTCTCCGCCGGACTTGAAGAAATAAAGACAAAGACACTCAAGAAGACATTCGATGAGGAAGTGGAAGTCCACAAGCCTCGCGAAAACTTCCATCAGTGTCTCGTCAATGCAGCCCACCAGTTCCATAGCCGAAAGAAAGGTGAGCGCTACATCGTGGCCGGCTATCCTTGGTTCCATTCAAGAGGCCGCGACACATTCATCTCATTGCCAGGACTCACACTTGCCATCGATGAAAACGAGACCTACAAGAAAGTAATGGCCACAGCCGAAAAGGCTCTCATCGACCTCATCAATGGTCAGCCAATCTCTGTCAACATTCGCGAGATGTACGATCCCGACGTTCCGCTCTGGGCAATATGGTGTATCCAGCAATATGCCCGACTTGTCGACAGAGACGAAGCCACCCAACTTTATGGCCGACTCGTCAACAAACTGACAAGCTACATCAAGAAAGGCAAACACCCTAACCTCTTCCTTCACGACAACGGACTTCTCTACACCAACGGAACAGAAAAGCCTGTCACATGGATGAATTCAATGATCGACGGACGACCTGTTGTTCCACGCACTGGTTACATCGTAGAAATCAATGCACTCTGGTACAACGCACTCGTCTTCAACTCACAGATTCTCGAAGCAAGAGGCAAACAGGCCGAAGCCGAAGACTATAAGAAACTGGCAGAAAAATGCGGAAAGTCGTTCAAGGAAGTATTCCTCAACGAGTTCGGTTACCTTATGGACTATGTTGATGGCAACAACATCTCATGGGAAGTTCGTCCAAACATGCTTATAGCCTCATCGCTCGAGAACACCCCATTGAGCCTTGCCGAAAGAAAAGGAATATTTGACATTTGCACAAAGGAACTTCGCACTCCAAAGGGAATGCGTTCGCTTTCACCAAAGAGCGGAGCATATACTCCAATATACGAAGGAACACAAAGAGACCGCGATGCAGCCTATCATCAAGGAACTGCATGGCCTTTCATGCTCGGTTTCTATCTCGAAACATGCATGAAGATTCAGAAGCGAAGCGGTCTGTCATTCGTCGACCGCTGCCTCATCGGCCTTGAAGAAGAAATGTTCTATCACGGAATCGGCACATTGCCTGAATTGTTTGACGGCAACCCTCCATTCCACGGACGAGGAGCATTGTCATTCGCCATGAATGTGGCTGCAATATTGAGAGTAAGCAAATTACTTACTAAATTCTACAACTATTAATCAAAGGAGGAAAAGCAATGAAAGTTTTAATGTTCGGATGGGAATTTCCTCCCAAAATATATGGAGGCCTTGCAGTTGCCTCATACGGAATCACAAAAGGCCTGAGCCTTCAGCCAGATATGGAAACTATCTTCTGCCTTCCAAAACCAACGGGAGAAGAAGAGAAGTTCCTTAAAATTATCGGCATGAACCAAGTGCCTATCGTCTATAAAGGCCACGACTACAATTATGTAAAGAACCGTATGCCTAACTATATGACAGCAGAAGACTATTACCACTTCCGCGATCATATCTATGCTGACTTTTCCTACATGCATACCAACGATATGGGCTGCATGGAATTTGCCGGTGGCTATCCAGAAAACTTGCATGAAGAAATCAACAACTTCTCAATCATCGCTGGTGTGGTTGCCCGTGCAGAACAGTTCGACATAATCCATGCTCACGACTGGCTCACATATCCAGCAGGTGTTCATGCCAAGATGGTAAGCGGCAAACCTCTATGCATCCATGTTCATGCTACCGACTTCGACCGAAGCAGAGGCAAAGTGAATCCTACAGTTTATTCCATCGAAAAGAACGGAATGGACCATGCCGACTGTATCATGTGCGTTAGCGAACTGACCCGTCAAACCGTTATAAAAGAATATCATCAAGACCCTCGCAAGTGCTTTGCAATGCACAATGCCGTATATCCTCTTTCTAAGGATTTGCTCGACATTCCTCGTCCCGACCATTCAAAAGAAAAGGTTGTAACCTTCCTTGGCCGAATCACAATGCAGAAAGGTCCTGAATATTTCGTCGAAGCTGCTGCTCTCGTATTGAAGCGTACTCATAACATCCGCTTCTGCATGGCAGGTTCGGGAGATATGATGGAAGCAATGATCGACCTTGCAGCAAAACGAGGAATTGCAGATAGATTCCATTTCCCTGGTTTCCAAAGAGGTCGTCAAGTGTATGAATGCTATAAGAATTCAGATGTATTCGTAATGCCTTCAGTTAGCGAACCATTCGGTATCGCTCCTCTTGAGGCCATGCAATGCGGCACCCCTTCAATCATAAGCAAGCAATCCGGTTGTGGAGAAATTCTCGACAAGGTCATAAAGGTTGACTATTGGGATATTTACGCAATGGCTGATGCAATATACTCGATTTGTACAAATCCATCTCTCTTCAAATACTTACAGGAAGAAGGTATTAAGGAAGTTAATGAGATTACATGGGAAAAGGTTGGCCAACGCATCCGCCGACTCTACAATCAATGTTTAGGAATAAATTAAAAAACAGATACAACAATGGCTAAAACAATTTGCTTATATTTCGAGATTCATCAAATCATACATTTGAAGCGTTATCGTTTCTTTGATATTGGTCGCGACCATTATTATTATGATGACTATGAAAACGAACGGAGTATCAACGATATTGCCGAGCATTCATACGTTCCTGCATTGCAGACACTCATTGCAATGGCTAAGGATTATGGGAAATACTTCAAGGTAGCCCTCTCACTTTCAGGTGTCGGACTCGAACAACTTGAAATGCATGCTCCTCAAGTTATCGACCTTTTGCAGGAACTTAACAAGACTGGATGCGTGGAATTCCTTTGCGAACCATACAGCCATGGTCTTGCAGCACTTGGAAACGAAGAAAGTTTCCGTGATGAATGCTTGAGAATGAAGGCTAAAATCAAGGAACTCTTCGGACAATCTCCAAAAGTATTCCGCAACAGTTCGCTCATCTATTCTGATGAAATTGGTGCACAAGTAGCATCAATGGGCTTCAAGGGAATGCTTACCGAAGGTGCTAAACACATTCTCGGATGGAAGTCGCCACACTTCATCTATAATTGCGCCCTCAATCCAAACCTCAAGATTTTGTTGCGCGACTATAAACTATCAGACGACCTTAGCCTGAGATTCAACAATTCCGATTGGAGCGAATATCCTTTGATGGCTGACAAATACACCCAATGGATTGCAGACCTTCCAGAAGGAGAAAATGTAATTAATATCTTCATGGAACTTTGCGCTCTCGGAATGTTCCAACCTCTGAGCAGCCATATTCTTGATTTCCTCTATGCTTTGCCTAAATGTGCAAAAGAACGTGGAATAACATTCTCTACTCCAAGCGAACTTTGCAGCAAGGGCAAGTCTGTTGGCAACATTGATATTCCTTACAATGTTAGTTGGGTAGACGAAGAAAGAGATACAAGTTGCTGGCTTGGAAACATGATGCAGAGAGAGGCATTCGATAAACTTTACAGTGTAGCTGACAGAGTACGCATTTGCAATGATGTTAGAATCAAGCAAGATTGGGATTATCTGCAAGCATCAAACAATTTCCGCTTCATGACCACAAAACACAATAGTGTTGGCATGAACAGAGGTATTTACGATGGTCCTTATGATGCTTTCACCAATTACATGAACATCCTTGGCGACTTCATCAACAGAGTAAACACACTCTACCCTGTAGACATGGATAATGAGGAACTCAACTCTTTGCTTACAACCATCAAGAATCAAGGCGAAGAAATCGAAGCTAAAGACCGCAAGATTGAGAAGTTGCAAAAGATTCTCGAAAAGTATCAACCATCTGTATCGAAGAAGGAAGAAAAGGCTCAAAAAACCAACAAGGCTAAAGAATCAAAGAAAGCTGATGCAGAAAAGAAGGAAACTCCAAAAGTTGCAGTAAAGAAAGCTCCAGCTAAGACAAAGAAAGCAACAGAAAAGCCAAAAGCTCCAAAAGCAAAGAAATAATATTATGCTTATAATATCAGAGGCTGCATTCCATAATGGTTTGCAGCCTCTTTGCTTTAATCTGTATTATCAGGTAAATGTGTACTTTTTCCAATTATATAATGAAGTTCAAGCATTCTGGCTGAACTTCAATTCGCATTGGAGTGACTTTTGGTTCTTCGAGCATACAGCCATCAAGAGAGATGCGAGCTTTTCCTTCGTCAAGTATCTCAACTTTCTGAACTCTGTATGGATGAACATTCTTATAGTTAAGGAACTGACCTTTTCCAAGAAGATAGAAACCTTCCAACAATTGCCACCACTTTGGACGGGTTACAACTGAAAGGTCGAGCAATCCATTGTATGGAACAGAATTCGGCGTCTGACCATAACCAACACAATTTCCTACACAAACAGACATTACCTGACCGGAAACATCTTCCGTATCTGCCTTCATGCTAATATCAAACGACTTGCGTTCAAAGATGTTTGCAATAGCTACTGGGATAATAGAAAGACGTTTTGAGCCAATCAAACGAGTTGCCTTGTCCGTCACATCTATAAGTTTGGCTCCAAGACCTATATTCACACAATTGAGGAAATATCGCTGATGAGGGACATTGTCATTATCCGTATATACACATAAGCCAACATCTATCATACGAGTATGGCGCTCTATGATTCTGTCTATCACTTTCTTATAGTCGTCAACTGTAACTCCCCAAAAACGGGCAAAGTCGTTTCCTATACCATTTGGCAACAATCCAAACGCAAAGTCTTCGGGAAGGCTTTCGCAACGGAACAATCCATTGAGAGCTTCATTAAGTGCTGCATCATTGCCAACAACTATTATTGTGTGGTAATTGTTATCACAAAACATTTTGGTCAGTCGCTCTACTGAACCTGAACCTTCAGATTGTACAAAGTCGTATTGCACACAACGTTTTTCCATGTATTGTTGCATGGCAAGCCAACGCTTATGTGAATTGACCGAGCCAACCCTTGAACTATATACAACTCCCCAACGATTCTTATCCATAATCCAATTATATTGAGTGAGTTAAATAAAATACTACCATTCCTGCTGCCCATGCTACGAGTACTCTCCAGAAGATGTGGCGGAAATACCAAGGCAAGCGAATGCGCTCCACTTCAACCACCGCATGACCTGCAAGCGTGCCTACATACAGCAAAGCTCCTCCAAGGGCTGAACAATAAGCAAGCAATTGCCAATAGATTCCGTTTTGTGCGAATTCCGGAGCAGCGCCAACTGTTTCTTCTGCAAAGAGGTTCAAACCTACCATTACAAATGGAAGATTATCGATAAAGCTTGAGATGAAACCTATGAATGCACCATAAACATACACATTATGAACGTGTGTTTGGAGTAAATCGCCAACGAATTTCAATGCTCCACATTCTACCAAAGCACCTACTGCCAAAGAAATTCCAAGGAAATACAGGATGAGTCGCATACCGATAAATTCAGTATTGCGGATACGCTTTCTTTGGATGAAAAGCATATTTCTGTTTTGTCTGAAATTATAGATTCCCTCAATTACCCATACAAGAGCCAAAACTGTGAGAGCACCGAGGAAAGGAGGCAGTTTTGTTACATTGTGGAAAGTAGGAATCGACCATAAACCTGCCAATCCAATAAACAAAAGGAATATCTTCTGGAATGGGCTCAGCATCGAATCATCGCCATCATATCGATTGATGAACGAAGATACTTCAACCTGTCCTACCAAGAGTTTTGATACCAAAAGATTGAAGACACATAGGCTTGTAATGGCAGGAAGGAACAAACCTGCAGCAAAAGCAGATGGTGTGACAACTCCTCTAACCCAAAGCATGAGTGAGGTCATATCTCCGATAACCGTAAATGAGCCGCCCAACAATGCTGAGACGAATATCACACACGAGTAGATAACCTTCTGGCGATGCGAAACCACTATCTGTCCCATGATTGACATCATGAGCACAACTGTTGTCAGATTGTCCACATTGGCAGAAATCACGAATGTCAGCAAAGAAAGTGCCCACAGGAACTTTCGGCTGTTGCGTGTTCGAAGCCACTTGACAAGCGAATCAAACACGCCATTATTGTTCATTATCTCCAATATGGTATTTGTCGCAATGAGGAAAAGTATAACCTGACAAGCTTCGTTGATATACTTCACAATTACATTGTCGGCAATGAATTGCTTCTCCTGACCGATCAAATGATAATCGGGATAACCCATCAAATTAAGGAAGTCGGCACCATGAACCATGTAGACAACCCATGCACTGACACCACAGAACATTGCCACTGCAGCACGGTTCACATGATTGATTTGCACCGTACTCATCAGCAGGAATCCCGTTAAAAGGATTACAACGATAATGATAGTAGTTAGTAACATCTGCTCTTTTCTTTATATATTAATATAATATGTGTACGACATCAGCCGATTACATTTCCCCTATTCTCAAAGCCCACAAAAAACCGACTATAATGTCTGTAAAAAAACATCGCGGTTCGGAAGGTCATTTCTCGCGAAACTCGACCCTATTTCTCGCGGTTCGTGAGGTCATTTCTCGCGGTCCGCAGAAACGGTTCCATATTTCCTTTTTCACGCCTTTCCCAAAGGGATATTTTCCCGTAATGTTGATTTGTGGGAGCGGTAGACGGGGTTCGAACCCGCGACCTTCGGCTTGGGAAGCCAACGCTCTGCCAACTGAGCTACTACCGCACATTATTTGACTGCAAAGATACAAAATAATGTAGAAACTTTAGTTCAACGAACTAATATTTTTTTACTTTCCGCCCCCAAAAATGCTAAACTGAGTCAATTAAGAATGTAGAATGGAGAATATTTTAAGTTTTTCACTTTTCGCCATTCACTTTTCACTTAATTTCATTACCTTTGCAATATGAATCTGAAGCATATTACAATTCTCAACTATAAAAACATCGGTGAAGCCGAACTCGACTTCTCCCCCAACATCAATTGCTTTGTAGGAAGCAACGGAGAAGGCAAGACAAACATCATCGATGCCATTTATTTTCTTTCCTTCACGAAAAGCGCGACCAATTCAATCGATTCGCTGAATATCAAGCATGGAGAGGAACTCATGATGCTGCAAGGCATTTACGACCTAAACGGTACGGATGAGGAAATCAGTTGTGGATTGAAACTTCATCAAAAGAAACAATTCAAGCGCAACAAAAAGCCTTATAAGCGACTTGCAGAACACATCGGATTGCTGCCGATCATACTTGTTTCGCCAAACGATCAAGAACTCATTCTCGGAGGAAGCGAGGAAAGGCGCAGGTTCATGGACATCGTGATTTCACAATACAATCCAGCTTACATCAATCTGCTTATCCGCCACAACAAGGCTCTTCAGCAACGCAACCAATTGCTCAAGATGGAGGAAGAACCAGATGCCGACATTATGGCAATGTATGAGGAAATAATGGCTTCAACCGGAGAAGCAATCTATCGGGAAAGGGAATTGTTCATCAACAAATTCATTCCTGTATTCCAAGATTACTATACCAGAATATCTCTCGGACACGAAACAGTTGGCCTCAACTATACAAGTCATTGCCAACGAGGTCCTCTGCTCGAAGTGATTCAACGCGACAGAATGAAAGACAGAGCCATCGGATATTCTCTTCACGGAATCCACAAAGACGACCTCGAAATGACTCTCGACGGGCATCCAATCAAGAGAGAAGGTTCTCAAGGACAGAACAAAACCTATCTTATAAGCCTCAAGTTGGCTCAATTCGACTTTCTCAAAGAAACAGGAAGCAAGACCACCCCACTGCTTTTGCTTGATGACATTTTCGACAAGCTCGATTCAAACCGAGTGGAACAAATCATCAACCTCGCATCAGCAGAATCGTTCGGACAAATCTTCATCACGGACACCAATCGCGAGAATCTCGACAAAATACTTGAACGCTCAAAGGGCGACTATCGCATATTCCGCGTGAAAGGCGGAAACATCCTGCAATAGCCAATCCAACAAATAAAACAAACAAAATGAGACGAAGCAAAGCACAACCGCTTACCGATATACTCCACGAATTCCTGAGAACCGAAGGACTTGAGACTCCTCTCAACCAGCATCGGCTCATAAGTGCGTGGCCGGAAGTGATGGGCGAAGCTATAAACAAATATACAGGCGAGATTTTCATCCAAAACCAAACCCTCCATGTAAAAATCAAGTCAGCTCCACTGAAGCAAGACCTCATGATGGGCAGGGAAAGTCTCGTCAAGCAACTAAACGAACACGTTGGAGCACAAGTTATCACAGATATAGTGTTTCACTAAATTAATCGACAAACCAAGAATATGAACAAAGAAGAAAATCCAGTATATAGCCGAGATGTACTCGAATTCACCACTGTAGCCGTACAATATTGTGCATATTTGGAAAACAGTGAAGGCAGAGAACGAGCAGAATTTGTAGATACAATGAGCAAGCTTCTGCCACTACTCTATCTCAAGGCTACCATTTTGCCAAACTATGAGACATTCAACGATGAGTTTCCTCCAGAATGTGTTACTGAAGAAAATTACGACATCATCAGGAACAATGTAGCATACATAATGGCCGAACTCGACGATTATCTCGATGTTTTCGTCGAAGACATGAAGTACAGCGACTCGCCTATACTAATGACAATCAGCGAAAATCTTGCCGACATTTATCAGGAACTCAAGAACTTTGCCTACACATACAAGATGGGAGTTGAAGAAGACATGATGAGTGCTATCATGATTTGCAAGCAAAACTTCATAACCGATTGGGGACAAAAACTTGCAAACGTATTGAGAGCCATTCATGAGGTGAAATACAATGCCGACAATGAATAGGCAAACAAATCAGCTTTGATTGACAAAGCCAAACACACTGACAAATAAGATGAAGACAATATACGAGAAATTCAAGAAAGAAGATATTCCAAACTTGCCAAGGGCGGTATTCGAGGGGAGAATATTTGTCATAACAACAGAAAGCGAAACCAAGAAAGCTATCGACTACCTGATGAAGCAACCAATCCTCGGATTCGACACTGAAACCCGCCCATCCTTCAAACATGGAGTGGTTCACAAGGTTTCTCTCCTTCAGGTTTCAACCCACGATACCTGTTTCCTTTTCCGAATCAAGGACACAGGAATAACTGACAGCATAAAGCAATTGCTCGAAGACACCCACATCACAAAGATTGGTTTGTCTCTTCACGACGATTTCATGATGCTTCAAAAAAGAAGGAAATTCGTTCCTGGCACATTCATCGACCTTCAAAACGAAGTGAAAGAACTCGGAATTGCCGATTGTAGTCTTCAAAAACTATATGCTAACATATTCGGACGACTGATCAGTAAGCGCCAGCAACTCACAAACTGGGATGCAGACATACTTACCGAACCACAGAAACTATATGCTGCCACAGATGCCTGGGCTTGCATTATGCTTCACGAAGAAATTGAACGTCTGAACAAGACAAACGATTACGAACTAATATTGGATGTTCCCGATATTCCAGAAATCGTGGAAGAACAGGAATCCCAAGATAACAAATAAGCTACACAACAATGAAAAAACTATTCTTAAGAAGAGGAAAAGAAGAATCGCTCTTGCGCTTCCACCCTTGGATATTTTCAGGTGCAATCAGCCACTATGATGCAGAACCAGAAGAAGGAGAAGTTGTAGAAGTTTATACTTGTGATAATAAATACATTGCCACAGGACATTTCCAAATCGGTTCAATCATGGTTCGCGTGCTCTCATTCGAGCATGAGAAAATCGATCAGGCATTCTATGAACACAAACTTTCCACAAGCTATGATGTAAGAAAGCAAATTGGTGTTGCCGAAAAAACCGACAACAACACCTATCGACTCGTTCATGGCGAAGGAGACAATCTGCCAGGATTAGTAATAGATATTTATGGAAAGACAGCCGTAATGCAAGCCCATTCAGTTGGAATGCATTGCGACCGCCATGTTATTGCAGCCGCTTTGAAACAAGTGATGGAAGGAAAAGTGGAAAACATCTTCTACAAATCAGAGACAACACTTCCTTTCAAAGCCGAACTTGGTCAGGAAAACGGATTCCTTCTTGGTGGAAGTTCTGAAGACATTGCAATTGAAAACGGACTTAAATTCCATGTTGATTGGCTTAGGGGACAAAAGACAGGTTTCTTTGTTGACCAAAGAGAAAACAGAAGTTTGCTTGAAAAATACAGTAAGGGAAAGAAAGTGCTGAACATGTTCTGCTATACTGGAGGATTTTCTTTCTATGCAATGCGAGGAGGGGCTCAATTGGTACATTCCGTAGATTCTTCACAAAAAGCCATTGACCTCACTAATGCCAATGTCGAGCTCAACTATCCAGGAGATACCCGCCATACGGCTTATGCAGAAGATGCATTCAAGTTCCTTGACAACATGAAAGAGCAGTATGATCTCATAATTCTAGATCCACCTGCATTTGCAAAGCATAAGGACGCCTTGAGGAATGCCCTCAAAGGATATTCCCGACTCAATCAGAAAGCTTTTGAGAAAATTGTTCCTGGAGGAATTCTATTTACCTTCAGTTGTTCTCAAGTTGTTACTAAGGACAATTTCCGTGCAGCAGTATTTACAGCAGCAGCACAAGCTGGCAGAAAAGTACGAATTTTGCATCAATTACATCAGCCAGCCGACCACCCTATCAACATTTATCATCCTGAGGGGGAATACTTAAAAGGACTTGTACTTTATGTTGAGTAAAATATGGTATTAGTGACAAAATTTAGCAAAACAGTAAAAAAAATTAAAAAAATCATTGCTATTTCAAAAATAAGTCATATATTTGCACCGTGTTTTTCATGGTATTAGATTTATTTTAAGGTTAGTAAAAGGTTGCTTGTCGAGATGATAAGCGATTTTTTAAACGCTTTGCCACACAAAATGGCAAAGCGTTTTTTTGATAAAATATGGTATTTGTTATTGTCATTTGCCATAATTTTCGTAACTTTGCCGCATGTAATACGCCAATAGGCGTAAAGCAAATGTCCTGCATTACATTCTGGTACAAGTAAATATTTAAATCATACAGCATATAAACGAATATAGCAATATGGACACGATAATGCAAATCATACAGACAATCAACGACTTTCTATGGGGTTGGCCAATGATAATTATGCTTTTAGGCACTCATATCTTTCTGACCATTCGCCTCAAATGTCCTCAGAGAAAGATATTCAAGGCAATAAAACTTTCCGTACAAAAGGATAAAAACTCGGATGGAGACGTAAGTCAGTTTGGTGCTTTAGCCACCTCACTTGCCGCCACAATCGGAACGGGAAACATCATTGGAGTGGCAACGGCCATTTCGTTAGGAGGTCCCGGAGCAGTACTTTGGTGCTGGTTGACCGGTGTGTTCGGTATTGCCACAAAATACAGCGAAGGCTTATTGGCAATTAAATATCGAGTAAAAAACGAAGAAGGCAAGATGATTGGAGGCCCAATGTATGCCCTCGAAAGAGGTCTTGGAATGAAATGGCTAGCAGTCATCTTCTGCATATTCACAGCAATTGCTGCATTCGGAATCGGTAATGCCGTACAGGCAAATGCAATATCCGAAAACATCAGTATGGTTTTCAGTGGAATTTGCGACCGCTCAACCAGCAGCCTTATTACAGGCTTCATTATGGCAGCTCTTGTTGGATTTGTCATAATCGGTGGAGTTAAGAGCATCGCTACATGGTGTACGAAACTCGTTCCTTTCATGGCTATATTCTATGTACTTGGTTGCATCATCATACTTATAATCAATCACAGTTATGTAGGTCAGGCAATAGAACTTATCTGCAAGGAAGCTTTCTCTTTGAAGGCTATGGGAGGAGGAGCTACAGGAACTGTCCTGATGATGGCAGCACGATATGGAATTGCCCGCGGACTTTTCTCGAATGAGTCGGGTATGGGTTCAGCTCCAATCGTAGCAGCTGCTGCTCAAACAAGAAATCCTGTTCGTCAGGCACTCGTTTCTTCTACAGGAACATTCTGGGACACAGTAGTTATTTGTGCAATTACAGGTATTGTAGTTGTCACAAGCATTATTGCTTATCCAGAAATCAGTCAATCAGATGGAGGTATGCTTACAAAGAAGGCATTCGGAATGATACCTTATATCGGAACACCTATCCTTACATTCGGAATCATCACATTTGCTTTCTCAACGATTCTCGGATGGAGCTACTATGGAGAACGTGCTGTGGAATATCTCGGAAAGAAACGTTCGGTAGTGTTCTATCGTGTAATTTGGGTGTTGATGGTGTTTGCAGGTTCAACTATGAGCCTTGATTTCGTATGGAGTATCTCCGATATGATGAATGCCTTGATGGCAATACCAAACCTCATTGCCCTACTCTTGTTGTCTGGCGTCATTGCAAAAGACACCCAACACTATTTGTGGAATGGTCATATAGAAGACAAGGAATAACGGAATGATACATGATTTATGCGTCATAATGCTTACTGCAGGCATCACGAGCTTGCTGTTTAAGTTGTTTCGTCAGCCAGTTGTTCTCGGCTACATAGTAGCAGGAATAATTGCCGGACCTTATGTCTGTGGCCAATCATGGATTGACGATACGGGAAGTGTCGATATGTGGGGCGAGATTGGAGTATTGTTCCTTTTGTTTGCAATGGGTTTGGAATTCAGTTTCAAGAAGTTGCTCCAGGTGGGCAGTACCGCTTTGATTGCTGCCGGAACCGTAGTGATAGGAATGATGTCGGTTGGTTTTCTTGTTGGCCTTTTGCTTGGTTGGAACGAGATAAATTCCCTTTTCCTTGGCGGAATGCTTTGTATGTCGTCAACCACCATTGTGTTTAAGGCTATCGAAGACATGAAACTCGGCACCCATAAGTTTGCGAAAGTGGCATTCGGCATACTCATTGTAGAAGACTTGTTTGCTGTGGTTTTGATGGTTTTGCTCTCTTCGATTGCTGTAAAGCAACAATTCGAAGGCAAGCAAATGCTTATGGAAGTGGGCAAACTCGTTGGGTATCTCGTGCTTTGGTTTGTTGTTGGCATTGCTGTGATTCCTACATTCCTGAAGATTTTCCGCAAGCATCTGAATGACGAAACTCTAACGATTTTTGCCATCGGAATGTGTCTCGGAATGGTACTTTTGGCAATAAGTGCCGGATTCAGTTCTGCTCTTGGAGCTTTCGTGATGGGAAGTGTGTTGGCAGAAACCCTTGAAGCCGAACGAATTGAGCACCTTGTACAACCTATCAAGAATATTTTCGGGGCAATATTCTTCGTGTCTGTTGGTATGATGATTAATCCGGAATTGCTCGTTGAGTATTGGTTGCCTATTCTCGTACTTACATTTGTGGTAATCCTCGGACAAATCACGTTCAGCACTCTCGGCACGTTGTTGTCTGGCCAATCATTGCGAGTCAGCCTTCAAACTGGCTTTTGTTTGGTACAAATAGGTGAATTTGCCTTCATCATTGCCAATTTCGGTCAGTCGGCAGGTGTTACGGATACGAATCTCTACCCTATTGTTGTGGCTGTCAGTGTTATCACTACATTCCTCACTCCTTATATCATGCGACTCTCAGGACCTGCGGAAGAGTATCTCACTCGCAAGTTGAGTCCTGGTGTACTTCTGTTTATCGAGAACTATTCATCAAGAAGAAATACCGTAACGGAAGAGAGTTCGTGGAACAAATACATCAAGAAGATTGTTTCGTCGATACTCGTTTCCGGCATTTTGCTCGTATTCCTTTATATTATATATTTTAATTATGTGTCGCCTTTCATCCTTTCGAAGTCATCCTGGTTTGAGGATGTCCTGACAGATGAGGCCTCACAATTCGTGTTAAAAGCCATTGCTCTGGTAATATTACTCACAATAGCCGCTCCTTTCATCTATAATGTATCTATCCGATATTGCCGAACCGAACAGGCTATGGAGCTGTGGAGTTCGGGCAATCACCGAAAGGCTACATTGGCCGGTATATTCATATTCCGAATAATTGCCGGAGTGGCATTCATCTCTTATGCCATACTTAGGATTTTCACTCTTGGAGCCGGAGTGCTTGTAGGCATTTCCCTTTTGTTCCTTTTGTTCATCATGTTCTCACGAAGAGTGAAGAAGCAATCACGAAGTATGGAGGAGAGATTCATGGGCAATCTTACGGCCAGAGAGGTTTCGGCCGAGAAAAAACGGGCTATGAGTAAGACTTTCGTAAGTCATCTTCTCAATTACGACCTCCATATTTCCGACTTTACAGTGCCATCCGACTCTTCTTTCAGTGGAAAAACCTTGAGCCAACTCGGCATCCGAGGCAAAACGGGTGTGAGCATTGTCCGCATTATCCGAGGCGGAATCCATACGAATATTCCGGGTGGAGGCAAGCATGTTTATCCTGGCGACCAGATTGTTGTGGCCGGAACCGACGAACAAATCGAGGCTTTCAAGCAGATGCTCGATGGAAGTATTGTGAAGAAAAACGAAAATGCAGAGCGAACTCACGTCACTTTGGAACGGTTCACTGTGACCGAAACCAGCAGCCTTGTTGGCAAAACGATTATCGATTCTCATATCCGCGACAATGCCGAATGTATCGTTATGGGCATTGAACGAGGCGGAGAATACATTATGAATCCCGAACCTTCGACGGCTTTCATGGCTGGAGATATTGTTATCGTTGCCGGAGAAACAGAAAAACTCAGAAAGACAATCCTTCTTCTCAACGACTGATTTATTGGCTTTTCCATAAAATCTTATGGCTTCGTAGAAAATACGATAATGGTCGTAAGGCAATACGATAATGATCGTAAGGCAATACGATAATGATCGTATGATCAAAACATCAATAGAAATTTTAGGGAAGAACAGGCGAACTATACCTTATACCTCTGAGGAATGTAATCGGCACCATAGGTTTTCGTGGCCCAACTAATATAATTGTTGATTTCGGATTCGAGGGCTTCATCCCCCGTTTCAGGAGCAAACACGATGAGATTTGCCCAGAGATGGTTGGTCTTTTCATCATAATTCACCTGACCAATGCCTGTGCAGACATCATTCCCTGCCCATTCCTCATACGATTGCATCGTCTTCTTTGGCATGTAGCCCATGAGTTTTCCATCGTCGCGAACCACTGCCCAAGCCTTTCCGCCATAAGGACTGTCCTGTTCCGTCTTCACGGCAAATATCATCACTCCAATATCATCCTTATTGATATAATACTTTGCTCGCGCCAATTTTGCACGCCATACCCTTACACTTTGAGAATGAACATACTCGGGAAACAATGTTTGGATGCGTTGTTTCTCTTTCCGTTCCTTCCTGATAAAGAAGAAATAAATGATTGGCAATGCCACTATTGCTATGAAATATGTTGGAAACACCTTGATATTTACTATTTAACTATGTACAAACTTCAGTTCGACGGAGTCAATGTACTAATTCGTTTAACTTGGAATTATATTCCGTTTTGCACTCTTCGCTTTGCAAATATAGGAATAATTTGGCGGACAGAAGTATCAAAAAGCCATTTTTAACAATCTTTATCATTAAATATTTGCGTAAATAAATATAATTTCGTAATTTAGCAAGCTTTTTAAAACTAACAATCGCATGAACAATCAAAACAACTATGTTGTGATTCTGGCCGGCGGCATCGGAACAAGATTGTGGCCAAGCAGCCGAACTCAGAAACCAAAACAATTTCTCGACATACTGGGCACGGGCTCTACCATGCTCCAAACCACCTACGAAAGATACGCAGAATTCGTACCAAAAGAGAATATCATCGTCGTTTCAAATGAAATGTACGAAGACCTCACACGCCAACAACTGCCAAGTCTTCCGCAAAAGAACCTATTGCTCGAACCTATCCGACGCAATACAGTGCCAAGCGTAACATGGGCAGCAATGCACGTCTACCACAGAAATCCAAATGCATTGATGCTAATCTCGCCTGCCGACCAAATGATTACCGACTATGACGCCCTCAAACAAGACATCATGGCTGGATTCAAATACGTTGAAGAGAACCAAAGACTCCTCACACTTGGTATTACTCCTACACGCCCCGAAACCACATTCGGATACATTCAGATGGCCGACCAAATGGCCGACAACATATTCAAGGTAAAGAGTTTCACAGAAAAACCAGAAATTGAATTCGCCAACCTCTTCTACGAAAGCAATGAATTCCTTTGGAACACAGGTCTTTTCATGTGGGCAGCAAAGACTTATCTCGATGCCATAAGAGGGATGTCCGACGATTTCACACAACGAATGGAAGCCTTGAAGGACCATATAAAAGCCGGTTCGCCCCTATCACACGTCATCGACGATGCCTTCTCCATCAGCCCAAGCATTCCACTCGAAACGGGTGTACTCGAGAAAGTTAATATCGTCGATGTAATGCTCTGCCACTTCGGTTGGCGCGACCTCGGAACATGGAACGAAGTGTTCAACGTCATTCCAAAAGAGAAAAACAACAATGCTGTTATCAGTGCCAACGCCCTATTCTATGATTCAGAAGATTGTGTGGTCAAGTTGCCAGAAGGCAAGATAGCAGTCATTCAAGGTCTCAAGGACTATGTTGTGGTAGAAGAAGACAATGTCCTGATGATTTGCAAGAAAGACGACCAACAGGCAATTCGACATTTCGTCAACGATGTTCAAATCAACATGGGAGATGATTTCCTATAATCCTTGCATAACAAACTATTAGCACACCCATAAACAACAATAAGCCGAGCATTGCCCGGCTTATTGCTTTATATGCTATCAGTCAAATCAATACTCCACCTTTTCCGTATTGTTTCTCCAAGCATCAAAGGCAGCCATCGCCTCTTTCGGGAGAAGTTCTTCCGTCTTCAGCTTTCTCTCCTGTGGTTCGAGAGCCAATTCCTTATAGATGAACTCATCGCTGAATCCGATTTCATCTGCATCATGTTGGTTGCATCCATAATAAAGATGGTCGAGATGAGCCCAATAGATGGCACCGAGACACATTGGACAAGGTTCGCAAGAAGAATAAATCTCACATCCATCCAATTGGAAAGTGTTCAACTTCTGACAAGCTGCACGTATGGCTTGCACTTCAGCATGAGCCGTAGGGTCGTTGTTTGGAGTGACGCGATTAACTCCTGTTGCTACTATTTCATTGTCCTTCACGATGACAGCACCGAAAGGTCCGCCACCATTCTCTACATTTTCTACTGCCAATTGAATGGCCAACTTCATGTATTTCTCATTCATATCTTGTCCGTATTAAGTTTCTTCTTCCCACGTTTATGGGCTTTGATTATGGTTTTACCTTGCAAATATAGAGAATTTTTATCATTCTGCCAATTATTTGACAGAAGATTTTCAAACAAAGAGCAAAACAGATAAGCTGACAAAGAAAAGGGAGTTGTGATACGCAACACAACTCCCTTGGATTAGACAAAACCGATTCTCCTAATTTGGTCGTCTAATTATTGTCGAAATTAATCGATTACTTTACGAGGAACTTCTGACCATTCTGGATGTAGAGGCCCTTAGCTGGAGCCTTAACTGCACGACCAGAGAGATCGAAGATCTTGCCTGACTTGATTGTAGATTCTGCTGTCTCTACCTTTTCGATAGCATCAGGAATTGTGATGTCATCGAATGATACGCAATAGAGGTGGCAGTTATCAATCTTGAACCAACCTGCACCGTCGTGTGGATGTTCTACACCTGCAGCGTTCTTATTGTTTGTGCGGAAACCAATCTTAGCAACTCCGTCTTCACCAACATAGAAGCGAACTTCCATATGGCGAGGGACTGATGTATAGTCGTAACTTACATCATTGTCGTATCCTGCATAAGAGAAGAATGAGATGTCAGGGTTAGTGTTGAGAGATTCAAGAGTCTGTGAGTAGAGCATATCCTCTGTGAAGTTGTCACCATAGTCTGATTCGCGAGCCCACATCTGAATGTGATTGTTAGCGAAGAGGCGCTGAGTTGTGATACAGTTGCCTGACCAGTCGTACTGAACCATTACGTCAGCTGTGAAGAGATAGATACCCTTAGGGAGTTTCAATGTCTGAGAGAGTTCAACTTCTGGTACATTTCCGTTCCAAACACCGAAGAGGTGAGTTCCGTCTGTTGGCTGCTTATCATAGTGAACTTCGTCAATTGTTACGTCGATACCACCGTCGCCTTCATTGATTGCACACCATGACTGGATGCCGGCTGCATTGATATCCTGTACTGTATGTACTTCTGCGCCACCTACTGTAAGGTTCCAACCGTTTGGTACATTAGCAACACCACCACTGCTTTGGCCGTTCTGGCTTGAGAGGTCTTCGAAGCTATTGTTCTTGATATAGCCTGTAAGGTCGCTTCCTGGTTCGATTGGGTCTGACTTAAGACATGCTTCGAGAGCATCAGCAAGCTGCTGGATAGCTGCTTCTACTTCTTCGACTGTCTCGTATGCTCCGTCTTCCCAGTTTGCAGTAACGTCCATGATAACATCACCGAATTCGCCTGCACCAAGCTTATCTTCGTTTTCAAGAAGTGCTTCTTCTGAATTGATGATAGCATCATAGAGCTTGTTGTAAGCCTGTACCATTGCATTGAATTCTCCGATGAAGTCCTTTGTGCTGAGGATTGCTGCATCGATTGCTTCTGGTTCTGATGTTTCATCGAATGCGCGGTTAGCTGCAACAACTGCTTCTGCCTGTTCCTTAACTGATTCTGGAATAACGAGGTCGATGTCTTCTACGAGTGCATCAATCTTATCTGTGAAGTAGTTGAGCATTTCGAGAGCGTCTTCAACATTGTAACCTTCCTTGATGATGCGGAAGTTATCAACCTTGAACCAACCATCACCACCTGCGCCGTTTGATTCTGTACGCAATGCAGCAGCGATGTTAGAGTCTGTACGAACACCGAATGTGAGTGTTCCGTCGAACACGTAAGCTCTTACTTCCATTTCCTGAAGTTCTGTATCGGTTGTAGGTTCTGTAAGTCCCTGGAATCCGTAAACTTCAGTTTGGTCAAGTTGAGTTTCATCATAATCGGCAGCATCTGCAAAGTAAGTTGAGTTGAGGTTTGCGAAGATGCGCTGAGTTGTACGACGTGAACCGTTGCCATTAGCACCTACCATGAGAGCCGCCTTAACGGTATATGTACCATTGTCAAGGTTTTCGATTGTCTGGCTGAGTTCATAGCTTGGGATGCTTCCATTCCAAATACCGAAGATATTTGAACCGTCCTTAGCACCAGTAGCATCGCCGTTGATTCCGTGCCATGCGCCGAAACCTGCTGCACGAACATCGTCAGCTGTTACGAGCTGTACTCCGTTTGCATATACATTCCATCCTGTTGGAGCACCTTCAATACCGCTGGTTGTGTTTCCATTCTGTGAAGAAAGGTCTTCGAATGACATGTTCTGTCCGAGGCTTGTGATTTCACCGTTGCCTGCGTTGTAGTTTGTGAGAGCATTGTTGAGGGCATCGATTGCGTTCTGAACATCTTCAGCTGATGTGAGAGAAAGCTGTCCCTTTGCAGTTTCGAGGGCTGCAAGGAGTACTCGGTCTTCAGCTTCGAGTGCTTCTACCTTTTCAATAAGAAGGTTGAGAGCAATCTTATTATTGATCATTGCCTTGATGTTTTCAGCATCTTCTGAGAAGAATTCTTCGCCATTGTAGATTGCTACACAAGCATTGTATGTTACATCGTAGTTGCCTTCTTCGCCATTTACTACATAATTGTTGTAGAAGTTGTTGATAGCGTCGCAAGCACCTGCCTTGTCCCAATACTCTGCATAGTTTACTGCATCTACGAGCATCCAGTTACATGTAGTTGAGTCAGCAAAAACATAGAGGTCGCTGTATTCGCTAACATATACAGGATCACCGTATTCATCTTTGAGTGGACCTCCGTAGAAGTCTGGATACCACTGACCGCCATTGACTGGTTCGTTGGCAACAATGTATTCGTTGCCACCGTTCATGTGGAGGTGGAGTCCGATACAGTTAGTGTTGTTGCCTTCGCCTACCTTAAAGCGGAATTCATTAGCTGAAACCTGTTCAACATAGAACTTAGGAACAACTTCTGGATCTGGGCACTCTGTGATAATTCTTGAATGGAGGTTGTCTGTTCCGCTAGGAATAACCATGTACTTAACAGTTTCGTCTGTAAGCACTTCCTGGAATGACCATGAACCGTCTTCGTTAGCAATTGCAGTGAATGCAACATGGTTTTGCTCACTTGCATTGTTGTAATAGAGAGCACCGTCCCAGCTTGTGTGGCCGAGCCAATTTGTGAGTTTGTGAACGTTTTGGAAGAGATAAGACTGTCCGTCGGTGATACTTGACACACCAACTGGAGGCTCTACCTGAGCGTTCAAACTGATGCTTGCTGCAAGGAAAGCAACGAGCATTACAACTTTCGAGTAAAACTTCATCATAATTTTGATAAATTAAAAGGTTATTGAACTTGATTAAAAAAACTTAGTTTTATGGTGCAAATATACACATTATTATTCATACGCGCGCTACGTTTTTAATATAATATGTGTTTTTTGTCACATCTTTACTCAAAACATATCGGCATTGTCAATTAATTCACAAGAACAACTCCATCACGAATGCATCAACCAGTTGTTTCGAGCAAATAAAACTTTGGGAATTTCCCTTCTTCCAAAACCTGTTTTAGTAAGCAACATTTCCTCTTTCATTTAGAAACATTTTTAAATCAGCGACGCCGTTTCACTAAATTACGTACGCTGTTTATTTAGGTTTCGACGCCGTTTAATTAAATTGCGACGCTGTTTTAAGAATCTTTCAACAGAAACAAGACTTTTCTCCCACATTATCTATATAATTATTATGGCTAAACTCATGAATGCTCCATTCCACTATTCGTCCCTAAACTGAAGAATCTTGCTGGTTTATTTTGCCGTTAGCAGTTTTTTCCGTATCTTTGCAGCGCAAAAACCAAACAATCCAACTCATGATCATCAAGTCAGCACAGTTTAAGCAAAGCAGCCCAAGGGCCGACATGTGTCCTTCCACCGACCTTCCCGAATATGCTTTCATAGGAAGGTCGAACGTAGGAAAGTCGAGCCTCATCAACATGCTCACTGGCAAGAACAAGCTGGCAATGACATCGAGCACACCGGGTAAGACTATGCTCATCAACCACTTCATCATCAACGACAAGTGGTGGCTCGTCGATCTGCCTGGTTACGGATTTGCACAGAGAGGAAAACGCGAGATGGACAAACTGTGGAACCTCATTTCCCACTATGTTCTCGACAGAATGGAACTCACATGTCTCTTCGTCCTGATCGATGTTCGCCACGAACCACAAAAGAAAGACCTCGAGTTTCTTCAGTTCCTCGGAGAGAATAGAGTGCCTTTCTCAATCGTCTTCACAAAAGCCGACAAACTCAGCATTTCAAAGGCCAAGGCAAATGCCGAAAGCTACATGAACTCGCTGAAAGACCAATGGGAAGAACTCCCTCCATATTTCCTCACAAGCGCAACAAGCCGACTCGGCAAAGACGAATTACTCGATTATATCGACTCAATCAACGCGTCTTTATAAAAAAAACCGCAAAAAATTTTGTCCGTTAAAGGATTTGTACTATCTTTGCAGACGATTTAGGATTTATAATCACATATAACATCCCCACACTTTTCATTTTTGCATCAAATTCCGACAAACTTTCTATGCCCTTAATAGGCACTTTCTCAGGAATCATGCGCAATGGAATAGTACGACAAATCATTTCCAAACATCAACGAGCAAGCATTTATGCCCTCACACCAGTAAGCAACAACAAAGTAGAAACTATAATATCAATACAAATATGATACACATAGAAGATTTGAAAAAGAAAGACTTGGCCGAGCTCAACGAAATAGCTACCGAACTCGGAATCGACACCAAGAAGATGAACCAACAAGACTTGATTTACGCAATCATAGATAAATCCGCAACTCTATCAGCTGCACAAAAGGCCTCAAGCGACAAGCCAAAGAAGCGTCAACGCATCAAGGCAGTCGACCACGTTTACTCTGCCGACCAACTCAATGCAAAGAAAATTGACAAGCCTGCAGTGGCTGTAGCCAACAACTCCCTATTCAACGACCTCTCATTCGAAGACATCGAAATCCTCGACAAGACAGAAAGAGAGCGCGAAGCCGCAGCAAAACAGCAAAAGGCAGAAGAACCAAAGGCGGAACCAATGGTAGAAAAGGCTGAAGAACCAGCTGTAGAAACACCAAAGAAAAAACGCGGACGCCCTCGCAAGACACAAGAGGAAGAAGCTGTAGAAACGGTAACAAGCGAAACGAAAGCAGCAGCAGAACCAGCCGAAGAAGCTGCAACAGAGGAACCCGTTGCTGAAACTCCAAAGAAAAAGCGCGGTCGCCCTCGCAAGACACAAGAGCCAACCGAAGAAGACAGCATAATTGAAAGTTCACTCGTCGAAGTAGAAAGCGAAAGCAACACACAGATGGCTAATGCCGAAATGCAGGAAGTAGAAAAAGCAAACAACGATTTCTCCGTTCCAACATCAAAGGCTCCACTCATGGCAAACGAATTCGACGATGGTTCAGACTTCATCATTCTCGAAGACATCCCTATGGAAGACATAGGCGTAGACAATCAACCTATCAGCTTCTTCGATAAATACAAGAACGATCAGAAAGAAGAGGAACCTGCAAGAACAAACATACAGGAAAAGCCATTCGAGCAAGTCAACTTCGACCAACCTGCAGAAGAAGAATACGAAGACGACTTCAACGAACCATACGACCTCGTTGGACTTATCGTCACAAGCGGAGTTCTCGATGTAGCAAACGAAGGTTACGGATTCCTCCGCAGCAGCGACTACAACTACCTTTCTTCTCCTGACGACATCTACATCAACCAGTCACAAATCAAGCACTACGGACTTAAGACCGGCGACATCGTAGAAGGTGCTATCCGACCTCCACGTGAAGGTGAGAAATTCTTCCCAATGGTACGCATCGACAAGATAAACGGATGCGACCCATCTGTTGTTCGCGACAGAGTTCCATTCGAATACCTCACCCCACTCTTCCCTGACGAGAAGTTCACCCTTTGCAGCGGAAAGAACGACAGCCCTACAAGCCGAATCGTCGACCTATTCGCCCCAATCGGAAAAGGACAACGTGCACTCATCGTGGCACAGCCAAAGACAGGTAAGACAATGCTGATGAAAGATATTGCAAACTCTATCTCTCGCAACCATCCGGAAGCTTACCTCATGATGCTCCTTATCGACGAACGTCCGGAAGAAGTAACAGATATGGCTCGAACAGTAAATGCAGAAGTCATTGCAAGTACATTCGATGCACCAGCAGAAAATCACGTAAAGATAGCCAACCTCGTACTTGAAAAGGCAAAACGCATGGTAGAATGCGGTCACGATGTAGTAATCTTCCTCGACTCCATCACACGTCTTGCCCGCGCCTACAACACCGTAAGCCCTGCAAGTGGTAAAGTTCTCACCGGTGGTGTTGATGCAAATGCCCTCCAAAAGCCTAAACGCTTCTTCGGAGCTGCACGAAACATCGAAGGCGGAGGCTCGCTCACAATCATTGCAACTGCTTTGGTCGACACTGGTTCAAAGATGGACGAAGTAATCTTCGAGGAATTCAAGGGAACAGGTAACTCTGAAATTCAGCTCGACAGAGCCCTTTCAAACAAGCGCGTATTCCCTTCAATCAACCTCATTGCTTCTTCTACTCGTCGCGACGACTTGCTTCAGGATCAATACACAATCCAAAGAATGTGGGTTTTGAGAAAGCACCTTGCCGACATGACCAACTTAGAGTCAATGGATCTCATGCTCAATCATATCTCACGAACAGTAGACAACCAGGAGTTCCTTGCAACAATGAACGGATAAATATTATTTCGAGAATTCCTAGAATATCTAGAGTTCCTAGAGCATCAATCAATAAAGGCAGGCAATTCATTCGAATTCCTGCCTTTACTATTTTATCATATATTGATATCTTACTGTCCGTTTACACGTTGGAAATATTCCTTCACATAATGATTCTTCTTGAATTCATCAGGAGCCATTGAATATATTTCGTCAATCTGAGGAGTAGTTGTTGGGAAACCATAAAACTCTTCAGCTTCATAGCATAAGCGCATAAACCATGTGATGCCAAGAGCATTGTCAAAGTTATCCATGACAAAATGTGTATCAATCTTATCGAGAGCATTTTGAAGACGAAGTTCCTCTTCTCCGAGTTCCTGCAATATCTCTTCTGAAGAATAACCATCAAGATACATCATTGATTCCTTGTGAGGCAACTCATCATACAACATCTTGAGCGAATCACGCTCTGTAAGGAAAGTATAAAGCTTATCATTGAGAGGCGTTCCTGATATTTTCACCTGATTATTCTCTATATCGATTGCAAGCTCTCCCGATTCCAATACGATTGGGAAATTATCGTCACCCATATAAAGGCGAACCATCATGATACTGTCAACATTGCCGTCCATATGGAACTTACCGTGAACAACCTCACACGAATCGATAGGACTGAAATCAGCTCCTTCATCAAGTCGCACAATATATGCCATAGTTCCATCGCTTATAGGTTGCGAAAGACTTCCGTTGATTACATATTCAGTCATTCTGTTCGAGCATCCCATAAGGATAAGTGGCAGGAACAACAACACATTTCCAATTCGTTTCATATTCTTAGTTATCATATTTCCTTATCAATATATATTGTCAATGATAGTCAAAATACCACCATAATGTATTTCCGAACTTCTTTCGTGAAAGGTTTGCCCTCTGCAACGAATCGGTTTCTTCTTCCATTATCGTACGATATTCAATATAGTCGTTAAGCATCAATGTATCGGCAAAGGCCATAAGCGAATCATTACTGATATTCTTCGCTTGAAGTAATAGGGCTTCACGATAAGCCTTTGGCAAAGCCATAACATTTTCTACTCCCTCGACACTATAATAAACTCGTAGTTTACGAGTGAATGTTCTCAAGTTCTTATCAAGCAACAAACTGCACAGATAATAATCTCCCAACAACTTATTATCTGTGGAAGTATCATGCTGAGCCATTAATTCGATATACTTTGCAGCCGTATTAATCGAAGGAGAAGCCATTCCGTCAAGATGTCTCTGAATATCCTTTGCATTGAATCTACAGAAAGCGTATGATGTGTCGGCAAGGTCAATCAATCCTTCACTGCCATATGGCTGAGGAAAAGAGAATAAATACTCCCCAATTGTTCCTTCATTGGCCAATGCAAAAAGTCGAAGTTCATTGAGTCTTCTGCTTGTATTGAGCGATTTTCTCCCTACCTTTCCTGCTGCTTCATAATCTTCGTTCATCACAAGACGCTCTGCCTTAAGTTCATACATATATACGTCATCTGCAGTTCCTCTTGCACCACAAAGCACCATCATAAGAAACATTATGAGCATATTTGGCCACATGTATCTAGCAATGCTATAATCACCTGCTTCAACACTTCCATCCGGGAAATGACGCATTACCCATATTATTGCCGCATAAGCAATCAAAGCCAACGGCAATGCCCATGCCCACGCATCGATAGAGAAGTGTTCGATAGTTGACTTGTTGATACTTGTTATAACCGCAAGAAGCAATAAAGATGGGAAATAGCTCAATGCATATGCCCTACCAGTTAGTTTTGTAACCTTTTCTACTCCAAGCTGGACACACAACAAACAGAAAGTGATAAGTATTGCCCCTAATAATCTTGAATATGTTGTAACACCTCCCGAATAGACATATTGTGCCTGTGCCAAGAGATCTCCTTCAAGGAAATAAAGATAGGAAAAGCTGAACACAACAAACAATACAGCACACGCGATTCGTATGCTTCGCATAATGTGGTTTGGTATTGGATTATTGTAGTTCATCTCTTTATGCTTGTTGCGAAGAATTGTTTCGAAAACTATTTGCAAACTTGCTTTTTCAGCACCACAGCACTTCGAGCCGGTATGTACAGTTGCAACCAACCTTTATGTGCCTTTTTGTAAAGTGGGTCGAAGTTTGTGAAATGTTCGACTGTATCATCCGTAAGGTCATTGCCTCCAAAAGAACTTGAATCGGTATTGAGAACAACCTTATACGAACCCTCTGGTACGAGGAATCCATAGTCATTGAATGATTTCGATGGGTTGAAGTTAAATGCAAAGATAAGATTTCCTCGCGAATAGGCAAGTATTTGATCACCGTCGTTGTGCCAAATCTCCTGAACCTTTCTGTTCTGGAAGTTCTTTGTTCCACCAATCAAATGCATAAGAGCCTCATCGAAATCTCCGAGATAATGGTAGCAAAGCTCATGATTGTCGACGAGATTCCATTGGCGACGGGCATATTTATGACTCCAACCATTGCCTTGGCGAGGGAAGTCAATCCACTCAGGATGCCCAAACTCATTGCCCATGAAATTGAGATAACCACCATTTATCGTTGAAGCTGTGAGCAAACGAATCATCTTATGAAGGGCAATGCCTCGTGTAGCCATGAAGTTTTCGTCGCCTTTCTTGAAGTGCCAATACATATCCGCATCTATAAGTCGGAATATGATTGTCTTGTCGCCCACAAGTGCCTGGTCGTGACTTTCAGTGTAACTGATTGTCTTTTCATCGGCTCTTCGGTTGGTCACTTCCCAAAACATTGATGAAGGTTTCCAATCCTCGTCTTTGAGTTCCTTTATTGTCTTAATCCAATAATCAGGAATATTCATTGCCATTCGATAGTCGAAACCGTAACCACCTTGAATGAATGGTGCTGCAAGTCCTGGCATTCCACTGACCTCTTCTGCTATTGTTATTGCCTCTGGCTTTACTTCGTGAATCAGTTTGTTGGCAAGTGTAAGATAACAAATAGCATCATCATCTTCATGGCCGTTATAGTAGTCGCCATAACCTCCGAAAGCTTCGCCAAGACCATGACTGTAATATAGCATACTTGTTACACCATCGAAGCGGAAGCCATCGAAATGGAACTCATCGAGCCAATATTTGCAGTTGGAAAGAAGATAATGAATCACTTCATTCTTTCCATAGTCGAAGCAAAGGCTATCCCATGCTGGATGCTCGTGGCGAGAGCCTTGCATGAAATATTGGTTAGGGTCTCCGGCAAAATTGCCAAGGCCTTCCTGTTCGTTCTTCACTGCATGTGAATGAACAATATCCATAACGACAGCTATTCCCATTTGATGAGCTTCATCTATAAGTTGTTTCAGTTCCTCTGGAGTTCCGAAGCGACTTGAGGGAGCAAAGAAGTTGCTGACATGATAGCCAAAGCTTCCGTAATAAGGATGCTCTGCAATAGCCATTATCTGGATGCAATTGTAGCCGTCCTTTGCTATACGAGGGAGTATGTTTGTACGGAATTCATTGTAT
Organism: Bacteroidaceae bacterium; assembly: GCA_024398435.1. Taxonomy (GTDB): domain Bacteria; phylum Bacteroidota; class Bacteroidia; order Bacteroidales; family Bacteroidaceae; genus Colivivens. Next base: position 29,948 of record JAKSJD010000007.1, read on the forward strand.
GTACCGACCTTTTCTTCTTCCTGTGCCATTCCAATGTGGCATTCATAGATGAGAAGAGGAGATGTGTTTGGCTTAAATGTCTTGCTTTTCCATTTGTATGGTTCGGGTGCCCACACCTGTGCTGAAAAGATATTGGTATTAGTATCTTGTACTACTCGGTTTGTCCAAGCGGGGATGCGTTCAGCTTCTCCGCCATTCCAATGCACTTTGAGTTTATAGATATCTCCATGCTTCATGGCTTGCTTTGGGAGTTTGATCTCCCACACACCACCTTCAAGACGATGAAGTCGGTATTGAGGGATTTCATACCATCCATTGAAGTCGCCAACGAGATAAATATCAGTTGCATTAGGTGCCCATTCACGGAAAGTCCATCCATCGGCTTGCTGATGAAGGCCGAAATACATGTAGCCATCGGCAAAGTCGGAAAGAGTTTGCTTGCCGCCATTTGTAAGTTCACCGAGTTTATTGAGTGCATGTTGATGACGTCCTACGATGGCATCTTCAAATGGCTCAAGCCATGGGTCGTTTTTTACGATGCCTATCTTTTCCGTCTTCGCTGCACTTTTATCTTTAGCTGCCATATTGGGGTGTACAATTTTCAGTGTACGAATTAGAACTTCGCCTGTTCCTATGCCTTAACCTTGAAGATTACCTTCTGAATCTTTTCTTCCTGGCTGATACAAGGTGCATGACCATCCTGAGGGAAGAAGATTGCGAACATTCCTGGATAAACAGTAACGTATTGCTGTGCCTCTCCATCATAGAATGTAATGTCCTTTTCTGCATTGTATGGCTGTGGCTGAAGGTCGCATCGAGGAGTATATCCCATAGTTTCAGGACAACTGAGCGGAATCTGAATGTCTATCATCTCGTCATGAGATTCAAGACGTGCCTGTTCCTTTGTCTTGCCCGTTGCCAAGGAGAAATTGACGAAGAGTTCGTCGCCCTTGATGAGTTGTTTGCCTTCTGGTTGCTTTGCCAAGTCAGTATTCTTTACATAGTCGGCTACAGTTGCAAACAATGGATTGAGTGCAACATACTTGTCCAAATTGTCTAATGAATCGATTATCATATCTGGTTTTTGATTTATTTTGATTATTCCATTGTTTCTACTACTCCTCGACGATACACGCCTTTGCGGATTACCTTTCCGTTTCGGTCTTTCTCTACGAACGAGCCATCGCGCATATCTTCCACATAACTGCCTTCGAATCGGATTCCGTCCTTATCTTCCTCAACACACTTTCCGTTCTTCTGGCCATTTTTGAATGTTCCCTTAAACTTGCTTCCGTCCTTCATTCTCAAGACGCCTTCGCCATTCATTTCGCCATTTGCCCATTCTCCGTCATACACGTCACCTTCTTTCGAAGTGTATTCGCCTCGTCCGTGCTGGCGATCCATCGACCAATAGCCCTTATATTGAGAACCGTCGGCATAGGTGTAAGTTCCGAATCCATCCATAAGTCCTTCCTTAAAAGCTCCCACATACTTGCTTCCGTCAACATAGGTGAAGATGCCCTGACCTTGTCGCTTTCCGCCTACATAGTCGCCTTCGAACTTATCGCCATTCTTGAATGTGTAGATGCCCTTTCCGTCCATCATGTCGTTTTTCCACTGACCTTTATACACGTCGCCATTGGCATAGTTGTACGAACCATAACCCTGACGCATATCATTCACCATGTCGCCATAATAGGTAGTGCCGTCGCCCCAGTCGAAAAGGCCTTTGCCCGTCTTTTGGTCGGCTGCCCATTCGCCTTTATAGAATGCTCCGTTTGCCCAAGTGTATGTACCTTCGCCCTCGCGCATGTCCTGATGCCAGTTGCCGTCGTACTTATCTCCATTGAAATAGTACATCACTCCATGGCCTTCCTGGTAGTCGATATTCCAAAGACCTACATACTTGTTGCCTGTAGCAAATGTATATGTGCCGATTCCGTGCTGATGATCGTTGTACCAAGAGCCTTCGTATTTTTCACCATCCGTAAATGAATAAGTGCCTTCGCCTTGGCGCTTTCCTTTCACGTATTCTCCCTCATAGGTGTCGCCAGTGAGGAATGTTGTCTTTCCTTTTCCGTTTGGCTTGCCGCCAGAAAGTTCTCCATTGTAGGTCGAACCATCCTTAAATGTGTATCTGCCCGTATCCTGAGCCGATGCAGAGATTGAGGATGCGAGGAGCAGAGCCAATATTATAGTTTTTCTTGTCATAGTCAATTATTCTTTGAAATCTTTTACTCGTTCAATATTCAGTGAGCAAATATAGGCAAAAAAATTCAAACAAACAAACTTCGTTAAGATTTATTAGGACTTTTCTATAGAAAACTTCTATTCTCGGCCCTATTTTGCAGCAAAAACAGCAATAGATTTGCCTCGAAACGCATCTTCCGAGTTTACACATTATAATATATTATATAGCCATCCAACACCATTTGCCATCTTCAACTCTCCCATTTCTCTTTTGTCATTTTCCAAGCAACATTTTATCTTTTTCATGGTCCAAAAACCCAAAACTCATGGCTCCAAAACTATAATTATGTACATTGCGGTTAATAATTATGTCAATATTATTAATAATTATGTACAATATTAATATTAATTATGTACAATATTTTACTTTTACACCTATAGAAAACATAAAACACTCCTATAGAAATGGGAAAACTTTGCTATAGAAATAGCATTTTGCAAATAGCGAAATATGCTTCTACTCGTGGTTGACGGATAAAATTACATAAAAAAGTTTCGGTTTTTCTTCTTCTTTTTCGCAAATATTTACTAACTTTGCAGACAGAAACGAAATATCGAATTCATTAATCTATAACACAACTAAAAAGAACATTATGATAGGAAACAATTGGTTTGAATGTAAGGTGGCTGCTGAAAAGCAGACAGACGGTGGAATAAACAAAGTGTTTAAGGAGACTTACCTCGTTGATGCCCTCGATTGCGTAGGCGTAGAAGACAGGATATTGAAGGAGGTCGGTCCATTCTGCAACGGTTCGCTCACCATCACCGGAATCAAAACATATAAGATGGCCGAACTCTTCACTTCCGACAACGACAATGCCGACAAATGGTACAAGGCCAAAATCAACTTCATCATTGCCGACGAAAAGACAGGAAAGGAAAAGAAGACGGCCGTTGCAATGATTATTCAGGCATTCGACTTCGAAGATGCTTTCAAGCGTCTGAAAGAAGGAATGAGAGGCACAATGATGGATTATCAGATTGCAGCCATCCAGGAAACTACAATCATGGACGTATTCCCATTCTCTGCCGACGATATCCCAGAAAAGGAAAACAATGTCGCAACTGAAGACAGCGCTGAATAAGCTCTACAAGCAACTTGATGGCACTGGGGCACAACTCGTAGCTGTGTCGAAATACCACCCAGCAGAAGCCATTCGCGAGGCTTACGACGAAGGACAACGAATCTTCGGAGAAAGTCACGTTCAGGAATTGTGTGCCAAAGTCCCCATCCTACCCGACGACATCGAATGGCACTTTATCGGCCATTTACAGACAAACAAGGTGAAATACATCGCGCCTTTCATCTCGCTCATCCATTCCGTCGACACTTTTAAACTCCTAAAAGAAATCGACCGACAAGCCAGCAAATGCGGACGTACAATCGATTGTCTTCTCCAACTCCACATCGCAAAGGAGGAGACAAAGTTCGGTTTTCTTCCCGAAGAGCTTTCTGCAATGTTGAGCCAAGAAGAATGGAAAGAACTTAGGAATGTAAGGATTTGCGGACTTATGTGTATGGCAACAAACACTGATGACGAACAGCAAATCAAAGGCGAATTCCACGAAGCTCACACGATATTCGAGCATTTGAAAGCGACATACTTCACGGATAATGATAGTTTCAAACAATTGTCGATGGGCATGAGCGACGACTACCCTATCGCACTTTCAGAAGGAAGTACGCTCATACGAGTTGGCAGTTTAATATTTGGAGAAAGAAATTATGGTTAGCAGTTCAAGGGATATTGCAAAGGAAATTGCAAAGAAATACAACGTCACACTGACATCTGAGTCGTTGTCAGCAGTTGCCGAAATCATCACAACTTACCGTTTCAAGCATCGTAAGTTCATACAAAACGAAGGCGACATCGCTGAAAACATCCTCTACATCGAGAAAGGATTGTTACGCCTTTACCGCATCGACAACGAGGAAGAAATACTCGAACAGGTTGTCCACGAGAACGACATGCTCATCAGCTATGAGAGTTTGTTCACCGGACAGCCAACGAGTCAATTGATTCAAACGATTGAGCCAACCATTGCCCATTGCATCCAATACAAGCAACTGAAAGAATTGGCGGCAAAACACGAAGACGTGATGAACCTCATGAATGCAATACTTGAGAACAGCATAATAAAGCTAAGAATGGAAAGCCGCCTTATGCGACTGAAACCAATCGAACGCTACAAAGCTCTCCTCTATCTGGATTCGGAAGCAGTAAGGCGAACTCCTTTGAAATATATTGCCACTTATCTGGATATGGCTGCAGAAACTCTCAGCAGAGTCAGAAGTGCAATCAACAACAATCAAGAAGATTACCATTAAAGCAAAAGCATGAAAGCCGTTATACTAGATGCCTATACGACCATAGTGAACGATGATTCGCTTTGGAATCCGTTGCGACAGATTGCCAAAACTACAGTTTTCCACCGAACAGAAAGGAATGAGATTGTAGAACGTTGCAAGGATGCCGAAATCATCATTACCAACAAAGTGGTGATTGATGCCGAAATCATCAGTCAACTGCCACATTTAAGATATATTGGAGTGTTGGCCACTGGCTACAATGTGATTGATACCGAAACGGCAAAACAACATGGAATAGTCGTTGCAAACGTTCCTGCTTACAGTACAATGAGCGTTGCTCAGATGGTTTGGGCACACATTCTCAACATCACAAACAGAGTTGGCTACTATGCAGAAGAGAACAAAAACGGACGATGGACAAATAGCAAAGACTTCTGCTATTACGACTTCACTCATCATGAATTAGCCGGTAAGACTTTTGGCGTTGTAGGTTTAGGCAATACAGGAATGGCTGCCGCCCAAATAGCAATTGCCTTTGGAATGAATGTGAATGCATACACATCAAAGAAAACTCTGCCGAAAGGTATTCGAAGTGTGTCATTCGACGAACTCTTCTCGCAAAGCGACATCATAAGTCTTCACTGCCCTCTCACACCACAAACTAAGGAACTCATCAACAAAGATTCCCTCGCCAAGATGAAGTCTTCAGCGATTGTAATCAATACAAGCCGAGGACCTGTTGTCAACGAAGCCGATGTTGCCGACGCTCTAAAGAATGGTCGCATTGCAGCATTTGCCGCTGATGTTGTCAGTTCCGAGCCTCCATCTGCCGACACCCCTCTTCTCTCTGCCCCAAATTGTTTCCTCACCCCACATATTGCATGGGCAACAAAGGAAGCAAGAGAACGACTTATCGACATTACAATTGCCAATGTTAAGGCATTTGCCAACGGACATCCAATAAATCAAGTGAATCTATGAGCCAGCCAAAGGTAAGCATACTCGTTGCTGTTTATAATGCAGAGAAATATTTGCATCAATGCCTCGACTCTATAATCAACCAGAGTCTTGCAGACATTGAGGCAATATGCATCGACGATTGCTCTACCGACTCATCTCGCTCCATATTGGAAGAATACTCCAAAAAGGATTCCCGCATCAAGACAATATTCCTAAACGAGAACGTAGGTCAAGCTGCCGCCCGTAACAAAGGCCTTGATATAGCAGAAGGCGAATATATCGCAATGCTCGACAGCGATGATTGGTTTGCCGAAGATGCTCTTCAGTTGGCTGTTGACACCATTGAAGGCAATGATGCAGATTGTGCAATGTTCGACCTCATTCTTTGTAGGGAAGGTCAGGAAGAACCATTCAAAAACCAAACTGACAAGTCAATCCTCACAGGCGAAGAAGCATTCCGTCTAAGTCTTAATTGGCAGATCCATGGACTCTACATCGTCAAAGCCGACATCCACAAGAATTACCTATTCGACACCTCTTGTCGTCTGTATAGCGACGACAACACTACCCGCCTTCATTATTTGCATTCAAGGAAGGTAGCCTTAAGCAAAGGCAAATACTTCTATCGCAAACATGCAGAATCAATGACCGAAAGTTGCAACATCCATCGTTTCGACTACGTCAAGGCAAACCTCAGCATGAAGCAACAATTGTTGGAAGAAATCCGTCTTGGAAACATCAACCACTCGGAAAACATCCTTAACCTTTACGAAACCCATCGATGGCTCAACTTTGTTGACACATATTATTATCTCTACAAGAACAGAGATTCTTTTTCAAAAGAAGAAGCAAAACAAATCGAAGCTTCTTTGGCCGATATTCTACAGACATTCGAGCCAAAGAGAATAGATGCAAAAACAAGCCACAAATTCGGTTATTGCCCAACCTTGAATTATAACACATTCAAGATGCAGGAAGAGGCTTATTTCCTTCTTCGAGGAATGATAGGGAAAAACAAATAAGCAAATACGTCTTTGACTTCCAACAACACAAAAGCACCTATCATCCACGAAAAATACAAAATAATTCATAAAATATTCAGTCAAAGTCATTGCCAATCAAAAAAAATTGCATACCTTTGCAGCCGATTTGCGTGTACGTGCATACGCACACATGTATTTTCAACATAATGTCTAACATGTCAAATAGAAAAAACTTAAAAAAATTATGACAGAAACAAAGAACATTCAACCGCTGGAAGGTTTCGACTGGGAAGCATTCGAAAACAACGGCAAGACCGCTGCAAACATTGCAAGCGAAACTCAGGCCTATGAAGGCACATTGAACAACATCAACGACAATGAAGTTGTTGACGGTACAGTAACAGCAATGAACGACCGCGAAGTCGTTGTCAACATTGGTTACAAATCAGACGGTATCATTCCAAGAAGCGAATTCCGCTACAACCCAGAACTCGCTGTAGGCGACAAGGTAGAAGTCTACATCGAAAATCAGGAAGACAAGAAGGGTCAGCTTATCCTTTCTCACAAGAGAGCACGCCAGGCTCGTTCATGGGACCGCGTAAACGCAGCTTGTGACAACAACGAAATCGTTAAGGGATTCATCAAGTGCCGCACTAAGGGTGGTATGATTGTTGACGTACTCGGTACTGAAGCATTCCTCCCAGGTAGCCAAATCGACGTTAAGCCTATCCACGATTATGATACATTCGTAGGTAAGACAATGGAATTCAAGATTGTCAAGATCAATCAGGACTTCAAGAACGTTGTCGTATCTCACAAAGCACTCATCGAAGCAGAAATCGAAGCACAGAAGAAGGAAATCATCAGCAAGCTCGAAAAGGGTCAGATTCTCGAAGGTGTCGTTAAGAACATCACATCTTACGGCGTATTCATCGACCTCGGCGGTGTTGACGGCCTCATCCATATCACAGACCTCTCTTGGGGCCGCGTAAGCGATCCAAAGGAAGTCGTAGAAATCGACCAGAAGATCAACGTAGTTATCATCGACTTCGACGAAGACAAGAAGCGCATCGCTCTCGGTCTCAAGCAACTTACTCCACATCCATGGGATGCCCTTTCTCCAGACCTTAAGGTTGGTGACACTGTTAAGGGTAAGGTAGTCGTTATGGCTGACTACGGAGCATTCATTGAAATCGCTCCAGGTGTAGAAGGACTCATCCACGTAAGCGAAATGAGTTGGTCTGCTCACCTCCATTCAGCACAAGACTTCATGAAGGTTGGCGACGAAGTTGAAGCAGTTATCCTCACTCTCGACCGCGAAGAGCGCAAGATGTCTCTCGGTATCAAGCAGCTCAAGGCTGATCCATGGGAGAAGATTGAAGAAAAGTATCCTGTTGGCAGCAACCATACTGCAAAGGTACGCAACTTCACTAACTTCGGTGTATTCGTAGAAATCGAAGAAGGTGTTGACGGACTTATCCACATCTCTGACCTCTCTTGGACAAAGAAGGTAAAGCATCCATCTGAATTCACTCAGATTGGTGCAGAAATCGAAGTACAGGTACTCGATATCGATAAGGAAAACCGTCGCCTCAGCCTCGGCCACAAGCAGATTGAAGAAAATCCTTGGGACAACTTCGAAACTATCTTCACTCAGGATTCAGTTCACGAAGGTAAGATCATCGAAATCCTCGACAAGGGTGCAGTAGTACAGCTCGAACAGGGTGTTGAAGGATTTGCAACTCCTAAGCATCTCGTTAAGGAAGACGGAAGCCAGGCACAGCTCGGCGAAACTCTCGAATTCAAGGTAATCGAATTCAATAAGGACGCAAAGCGCATCATCCTCAGCCACAGCCGCATCTTCGAAGATGTTCAGCGTGCAGCAGAACGTGCAGCTAAGAAAGAAGCAGCTGCAGCAAAGAAGGCTCCAAAGGCAAAGAAGGAAGCTGAACCTACAATCCAGAACAAGGCAGCAAGCACTACCCTTGGTGACATCGATGCTCTTGCAGCACTCAAGGCAGAAATGACTTCTTCTAAGGAAGCAGCTGCAGAAGAGCCAAAGGCTGAAGAATAATCAGAACTCACGCGTACGCGTATAAATAAATAAGGTGTGTTCACATTGTGAGCGCACCTTTGTTTTTTTCATGCAAAAAACATGTAAATCAAAAATATTTATAAAAAAGTTTCAAAATAATTTGGTTGGAACAAAAAAAAGTATTACCTTTGTGGCGAAAAGTATAAATACGACTGCGTATGATGAAAAGATTACTCATATTCATGACGGTAGCAATGCTATTGGGAATAGCTCAACCTACGATGGCTCAGGAAGTACAGAAAGCCACTATAAGTGTTGAGCAGCAAGACATTTCTATCTCAGTCAATGGATCTACTATACATGTTAAAAATGCTGCACAAATGGTTATCGAAGTCTACAACCTTGCAGGCATTAGAGTTGCCTCTTATAAAATAGACAGTGCAGACAAGACCTTTGACTTTAGCAGTTTCCAAAAAGGATGCTATATTTTAAAGATAGGAAATACAGTCAGAAAAGTTTCCCTGAAATAACATCCAGCGATTGACAAGTCAATCACAGAATACAAATCCTTGTTTTTAGGTATCCACCGACACCAAAGCAAGGATTTTTTAGTGAAAGACATCAGCAGCCAACCATAACATGATGAATTAGTGCCGATTACGAATGGGTAAATACAACGAAGAAGAAACGTTAAAACGATTGCAAGATCCAGCCACGCAAAGCAAAGCCTTTGAGGAGATTGTCAATCATTATAGCCAGCCTCTATACTGGCAGATTCGTCGATTGGTCATAGACCACGACGATGCCGACGATGTTCTTCAAAACACATTCATCAAAGCATGGACAAACATAAGTGCTTTCCGAGGAGAATCAAAGCTATCTACATGGCTCTACAAAATTGCCTATAACGAAAGCCTTACATTCCTAAACCATAAGAAAGAGCAAATGTCGCTCGACGAAGAAGGTTCTATGGTTACAGAAACCCTCGAAAGCGATACATATATTGACGGTGACGAAACACAGCTAATGCTCGAGAAAGCAATACAGCAGTTGCCTGACAAGCAAAGAGCCGTGTTCAACATGAAATATTTCCAAGAGATGAAATATGAAGATATCTCCAAGATTACCGGCACCAGTGTTGGAGCATTAAAGGCCTCTTTCCACATAGCCGTAAAAAAAATTGAAGAATATTTTAACAGTCACGATTAAACCATATTAAATATATATAGTCATAAGATTGAAAAGATTTAGGACACGATATGATATTAGAGGAAAAGAAATTAGAAAAACGATTCGGTAAGGGCAACCCATATACCGTGCCAGAAGGATATTTCGATACCCTTACTTCTCGCATTATGAGCAACTTACCAGATGCTGACCAATGCAAGACAATCAGCATCATGCCTTCACGAAAGACATACTGGAAGCAATGGACATGCGGTGTAGCTGCATGCATTGCTGGAGCACTCATTTGCTTAAATGTATTTGATTCTCCAACACAACCTGCAAACAACTTCGCCAGCAACAACACTAACAAAACCGAAATGTCTGCTGGATACGACGAAGAATATCAGAAGGAAGTTATGAGATACGCCATGGTTGACTACAATGACGTGTACACATATCTTTCAGGAACAGCATATTAATAACCAATAGGATAGGATGATGAATATAAAAAAAATATTGACCTTTGCTTGTTGCTTATTTATAGCGACAGCTATGTCTGCGCAGTTCGGCCAATCAAACCAAGGTCCAAAACCATTCTCACCTGAAGCCTATAACCAAAGTCTGGAAAACTTCGTTCGCCACGAAGCCAACCTCACTCAGCAAGAATGCCAGAAGTTCTTCCCTATGATGCACGAAATGCTCAACAAGCAAAGAGATGTTACAGGAAAGATTCATATGGTAATGTTCAAAGGTGGTTCTGCAAAGACTGAAGCCGACTACGAACAATGCATCACACAAATCACCGATTTGGAAGTACAAAGCAAGAAAATAGAACAAGTCTACTATAAAAAATTCCACGCTGTTCTTTCATGGGAAAAGATTTTGAAGGTTAGGAATGCCCTCTATAGATTCAGCATGGAAGCCTTGCAGAGATTTACTCCACAAAGAGGACAGCAAGCAGCGCCTAATTGGATGCAAAGAATGCCTGGCGCACAACAAAGATTCGCTCCAAATGCTCAACAAAGAGAGCAATGGGAGAAAATGATGCAGCAGCGTCAGCAGCAAAACAAGAACAAATAAATTATTTTAACCATATTATTATGGGCAAGTTACCAGTGATAGTCACAAGCCCGAATAATTTTCATGCTGACAAAGGAAGCATGCGACCATATCACAATTAGTTCCATTATAAAGTTGTATTGCTAGCATCCCCTAAATGAGCATGCCTTCAAAGCAATCGACAACTACTATATCGACTACAACAACTAATATACAAATGAGTATAAGACAACTAGTATTAAAGGCAAATAATTAAACTAAATATAAGGGAACGCCAATAACAGACGTGCCCTAAAAAGCATATACAATAAGTAGTAAACTTTTTTATAATTGTTGTTTTTTTGGGGTGGATGTACATGCGAATGTGCGTCCATTCTTTTTTATCAAAGGTCGATTATTCGAATAATATTTGGCCATTTCACAAATTTATCCTACCTTTGGGGAGAAAATTACCATAACATGATAGAATCTAAAAAAACAAATTTTGCCGAATCAATTTCAGAAGAATCAATAAAAGCAGATCTTCGTTACCTACAGTTGCTGACGGAGAACTACCCTACCATTGCCGATGCCAGCAGTGAAATAATAAATCTTGAAGCCATACTCAACCTCCCAAAGCCTACAGAACATTTTATCAGCGACCCACATGGAGAAAGCGATGCATTTAATCATGTATTGCGAAATGCCTCTGGATACATTAAGAGAAAAGTTGAGGAAGTGTTTGGGAGCACTATAAGCAAGAAAGAAAAGAAGGAACTTTGTACATTAATTTATTATCCAGAGCAAAAACTCGAACTCATAAAGTCTGATTTTGCGAATCATCGGAAGAAAGCAAATGATTCGATGGACACATACTACATTGAAACGTTACATCGACTTATTAAGGTTTGCAGAATTGTAACCAACAAATACACTCGTTCCAGAATTCGCAAAGCTTTGCCAAAAGAATTTGCATATATCATAGAAGAGCTTCTCCATGAAGACGATGGAAAGCGCGACAGCAAACGCTTCCACTACTACAACAAGATTGTCGAATCCATTATTGAGACTCAAAGAGCTGATGCATTTATTATAGAGATATGCAAACTCATCCAACGTTTGGCCATAGACAAATTGCATCTACTTGGTGACATCTTTGATAGAGGAAGCGGTGCTCATCTTATTATGGACACCCTCTGCCAATACCATCATTTTGATATCGTTTGGGGCAACCATGATATAGATTGGCTCGGAGCTGCTGCAGGAAACCGAGCTTGTATATGCAACGTGTTGCGTATGTCGTTAAGATATGGAAATCTTTCCACACTTGAGGATGGATATGGAATCAACCTGCTTCCACTCGCGGCATTTGCGATGGAAACCTACGGAAACGATGATTGCAAGATATTCTCAGTAGTAAACTTGCAAGAACAGCCTATTGACGATGCCAAGATGGACCGCCTCGTAGCTCTCATGCATAAAGCAATTACTATTGTTCAGTTCAAGGAGGAGGCAAAACTAATCGACCTTCATCCTGAGTTCGACATGAACGATAGGAAACTTCTTCATCTCATCAACAAAGAAACAGGCAAGATCAAAATCAACGGAAAGGAATATTCACTTCGTGACAGTAACTTCCCAACAATCGACCCTAACAATCCATACGCACTTAGTGAAGAGGAAGAACTAATGATGAGCAAGATAGTTCACTCATTCTCTACAAGCGAGAAACTCAAGCGCCACACAAATTGTCTGCTATCTCGTGGAAGTATGTATCTTGTAACTAACGGTAACCTACTGTTCCACGCAGCTATTCCTTTAAATGAAGACGGAAGCATCCGAGAGGTGGAAATAATGGGAAAGCAGTACAAGGGAATAGAACTCATGAAAAAACTCGGACGATTAGTAAAAGAAGCATTCAGCAACGACACGACACCTCAAAGACGCCAATATGCCATCGACTATCTGTGGTACCTATGGTGCGGCAAAGACAGTCCGCTATTCAACAAAGATAGAATGACAACTTTTGAACGTTATTTCATCGACAACAAAGAGGTAGCCACCGAACGAAAGGGATTCTACTTTGAATATGGCGATAATGAGGAGATCATGGATATGATTCTTGATGAATTTGGAGTTGAAGGCGATTCGCGCCATATCATCAACGGACATGTTCCAGTAAGAAGGGTCAAAGGCGAATCACCTGTAAGAGCAAATGGCAAGCGACTTGTAATCGACGGAGGTTTCTCTCTTGCCTATCAACCAAAGACTGGCATAGCTGGATACACCCTTATGTTCCACAGTCGCGGACTTGAACTTGTCGAACATCAGCCATTCCGTTCTGCCGAGGATGCTATTAAAGATTGTATTGACATCAAGAGCAGTCGCGAGATTGTGGAACTCAGCGAACATCGAATGTATGTTCGAGATACTGACAAAGGAAAGGCTTTAATGGAGAGAGTGGAGAATCTCAAGAAACTATTGTATGCCTACAGAAACGGATGGATAAAAGAAAAATAATATAGTTATGAATTACGAGGAATCAATTGAGAAGCTATACAATCTGACCGACGAAATGATAGAACGCGTCGGTGGCCAACTTACAGATGATGTCATGGACCGTTTGTCGCTTGACGAGCATTGCCTATTGGCTTATCGCTACTTACGCGATGAAGTGATGGAAGGCGGTTGGTTTCAACTCATACAAAACGGTTTTGGACCATACATATTGTTAGGGCCATTGCCTATGCTGATGAAGAAGGTATGGGGTTTGAAATATTTCGGTCAGTATCTCTTTGATGTTTCAAGAGAGTACAAAAAGAATAAAGAAGAACTTGAAAGGGATAAAACAGATGAAGAATTCATGGCTTCATACGAACAATTTGAAACCCTAAACGAGATGGGAGACGACTTCCTCGATGAATGGGAAGAAATGGTCACTCCTGCAATCGTTATGGGCTACATTGAACGTCAAAAGGCATAAAACGTACAATCTTTGCAGATAATGCGCCAACAATATCGTTTGTTAGCGCATTTTTTATTACCTTTGCACATCATGAACAAGAAAACAAAGGCTAAGCAACAAGTCAACATAAAGAACAAGCGCGCCTCGTTCGACTACGAATTCATCGACACATATACAGCCGGTATTGTGTTGACAGGACCTGAAATCAAGTCAATTCGTGAAGGCAAGGCTTCTTTGCTCGACACCTACTGCATTTTCCCCGCAGGCGAGTGTTGGGTAAAAGGCATGTATGTTGCTCCTTATGGTGCTGCTTCCTATAATAATAAAGCTGAGCGACGCGACCGCAAGCTCTTGCTCAACAAGAAGGAAATCCGAATACTTGAAGCAGAACAAAAACAAGCAGGTATTACGGTTGTCCCTACCCGACTCTATATCAATGAGAAGGGACTTGCAAAACTTGTCATAGCTCTTGCACGAGGTAAGCACGAATACGACAAGCGCCAAAGCATAAAGGAAAAGGAAGCAAAGCGAGAGATAAAGCAACAGTTTGAACATGTTCGACTCTAAAAGCACATGCATAAGCATAAGTAAAACGTTTGCAAACACACGAAATAAAGCAAAAGACAAAGAATGGTGAAAATACTTGACGGTGCAATGGGCACCATGTTGCAAAGGAAAGGATATACCAGCAACTTCGACAACATCTGCATAAGCAATCCCGACGATGTACTCGATATACATCGCCAGTATCTTGATGCCGGTGCCGACATCATCACAACCGATTCTTTCAATGTAGCACCACTCGAACAACCAGTGACAGCAAAGGCTGCTGCCCAACTGGCAAGAATGGCAGCCGACGAGTATACAAAGAAGACTCCAGACAAGCCTCGAATGGTGGCAGGCACTGCCGGACCAACAAGTCACACTCTTTCTCTTTCGCCCGATGCAAACAATCCTACACTCCGAACCACAACTTTTGCAGAATTGACTGCGGCATACACCCGTCATATAGAGGCATTGATTGAAGGAGAATGCGATTTCCTTTTGCTGGAAACCATTTTTGATACACTCAACGCAAAGGCCGCAATCTATGCTGCACGCCAGGCAATGAAGAATGTCGGAAAGACTTTGCCTATCATGCTTTCTGTAACAATGTCGGACAAGACGGCTCGAACACTTTCAGGACAGACTCTCGAAGCCTTCATTGTTTCTACCGTCCACACCACTCCACTCTATTCTATCGGTTTGAATTGTGGAGCAGGACCTGTGCAACTTTTGCCACATCTTCGCAAATTGCGCCAACTTCAGCAAACTCTTCCACAACTTAAGGACACTCTTATCAGTATTCATCCAAATGCTGGTTTGCCTAACGAGCTGGGAGAATACACTCTTACCCCTGAGATTTTCGCCGACAACATAAAGCCTTATTTCGAGGAAGGATTGGCTGACATTATAGGAGGATGCTGCGGAACAACACCTCAACATATCCAAGCCATTAACGAACTTAATGAGAAGTTTTCTGCCATCAGCAGCTTACAATCAGCTACCAGAAACGATTTTGATGGCAAAGACAATGAAGCCAATCATATTTTCCTTACAGGACTCGAATGCATTTCCCATGCAAGCGACCAACTCATTAAGGTTGGAGAGCGCTGTAATGTTGCAGGTTCGAGAAAGTTCCTAAGGCTTATCAACGAGAAGAACTATGAAGAAGCCATCCAGATTGCACGCCAACAGATATATGATGGTGCAAGCATTATCGATATAAACATGGATGATCCTCTCCTAAATCCTCAAGAGGAGATGGTCAATTTCATTCGTCTTATCCAGAGCGAACCAGATATTGCAAAGGTTCCTCTCATGATTGACTCATCCGACTTCAACGTCATACAAGCCGCTCTTCGAAACATTCAGGGCAAGAGTATCGTGAATTCCCTTTCCTTGAAAGACGGAGAACAGCAATTTATCGAGCAAGCATCTGAAGTAAAGAACCTTGGAGCTGCCCTCATTGTTATGGCATTCGACGAAGAAGGACAGGCAACCACATACCAACGAAAGATTGATGTCTGCAAGAGGGCTTATGATATTCTGACCAAAAAAGTAGGTTACAATCCGTTTGATATCATATTCGACCCATGCGTTCTTACTGTTGGAACCGGCATTGCAGAACACCAAAACTATGCTGCCGACTTCATCCGTGCCACTGAATGGATTCGAAAGAATCTTCCTGGAGCTCATGTAAGTGGCGGTATAAGCAATCTGTCTTTTGCTTTCAGAGGCAACAATCCACTCCGACAAGCCATTCATACCGTATTTCTCCACCACACATTCAATGCCGGTGAGGATATGGCTATCATCAATCCTACCTGCAATCTCGATGCGGGTTTGTTGCCTTCGGAACTTATAAGTCGTATCGACGATTTGCTTCTCAATCGATGTGATGATGCAACTGAACGCCTTATTGATTTCGTTGCTCAAAATCCTTCGCTTCTCGAAGCCAAAGGCGGAAACACTGCGAGCAAGGTTCCTACCCTTCCACAATCATTGGAAGAAAACATTGTAAGAGGCAGCAGCGACCAATTGGAATCAAACGTGATGCAAGCCCTTGCCGAATATGATGGCAATGCACAGCAAGTGATTGAACAACCTCTCATGGCTGCCATGCAAACTGTCAGTCAACTTTTCGGCGACGGACAAATGTTTCTTCCACAAGTGGTAAAGTCGGCTCGGACAATGAAACAAGCCGTCGAGCTGCTCCGACCATATCTCAAGGCAAGCCAAAGCATCGATTCAGGAACGAAGCAACCTACTTGTATTCTGGCAACGGTCAAGGGAGACGTTCATGATATCGGAAAGAATATCGTCAGCATCATCATGAGTTTGAACGGCTATCGCATTATTGATATGGGTGTTTCGGTTGAAGCTTCCGACATTGCGGATATGGCCATAAAGGAAAAGGCCGATGTGATTGGCCTCAGTGCCTTGATTACTCCATCCCTTGCACAAATAGTCAATACTGCCACAGAACTGAACGAGCGAGGAATCCGTGTTCCTCTCATGATTGGAGGAGCCGCTACAAGCGAACTTCATACTGCCCTTCGAATTGCTACGATTTATAAGGGAGTGGTTCTTTATTGCAAGGATGCTTCGCAAAACACTATCATTCTTCAGCCTCATCTTTCGGAAAGGACAAGCCAAGAAGCCGCCAACGAACTGTGGGAAAAGCAGGCAAAGATGCGTGAGGAATACAATGCCAAGCAGCAGCCAATGCTGTCTCTCGAGGAGGCAAGGGAAAGAAAATACCGAAAGGAATAAATCTTTCGGACTTCAGTATTCTGGCATAGTAAAATCAGAATAAAGTTTCACGAAACCATTAATCTGGCGAAATGTGGCGAAAAACCGCATTTCGTCAGATTTTTCTTATACTCCTATCAGTCAACACGTTACGTTACAGCAATTATCCTTCATAGCGAGGACATTTGTCCTCTATATGGGAGGACAGTTGTCCTTTGACGGAAGGACGTTTGTCCTCTATAGGCGGGACGCTCGTCCTTTGCTGAAAGGACAGCAACAAAAGCCTAATGTTTTCCGTCATTGAACCATAATAACTTTGACACTCGCCTATCAGCTTCAAGATATAGTGCCATTCCACTGCAATGTCAACTTGCATTATACATAGGAAAATGCCTAATATTCAACGTATTCGTTAATTTATTGAGAGAGAAGAACAAGACTTTCTGAATTATTTCGTATCTTTGCACACAAATAACAATCAGATGGGACAAACAATCCGGAACATACGAATCATCTTCACGACTGACATTCACGGAAACTACTTCCCGTTCGACTTTCGCCACACACGTTGGGGCAAGGGGAGCCTGCAACGGGTTCATGCGTTCGTTGCACAAGAATGTCAAAATGCAGCAGGCAGTACTATCCTAATCGATGGTGGTGATATGTTGCAGGGAGAACCCACATCCTACTATTTCAACTATATTCAGGAAAGCAACCGCCATCGCGTGGCCGACTTCTGCAATTTCATCGGTTACGACTGTGCCGTCATTGGCAATCACGACCTTGAAACAGGTCATGCCGTATTCGACAAATATGTCGACAACTGCAACTTCCCTATTCTTGGAGCCAATGCAATCAACACCGAAACGGGCGAACCATACTTCAAGCCTTACACAATCCTCACAAGAAGTGGCGTCAGAATTGCTATCATCGGCTTCATCACACCTGCCATTCCGCATTGGATTCCACGTTCGGTATGGAGTGGAATGCAATTTGAAGACATCGTGGAAAGTGCGAAGAAATGGGTGGAATATGTGAAGAGAGAAGAACAGCCCGACTTTATCATCGGTTTGCTCCATTCTGGTATGGAAGAAGGAATCGTAACAGAGCAATACCGAGAGAATGCCACAAAACTCACAGCCGAGAATGTTGCAGGATTCGACCTTATTCTCTACGGACACGACCACACTGCCAACATGCAGGAAATCCAGAATCCCGAAGGCAAGGCCATCAAGTGCATCAACCCGGGAAGCTATGCCCACAATGTTGCAGAAATCGACCTTCAGTTCACACTCGATGAAGAAATGAAACCAGTGGACTACACCATCGACAGCAAAATCCACTATATCGGAACGATGCGAAGCTATCATAGCCAGACCTTCCGCAAGCATTTCTTCCGCGACTATCAGGAAGTGAGCAAATATGCTGCCACACCTCTCGGAACAATCCACAACGACCTCGACATCACAGATGCCTATTTCGGACCGTCAAACTATATCGACATCATCCAAACACTCCAGTTGAAAGTGAGCGGAGCCGACATTTCATTTGCTGCCCCACTCTTCTTCAATGCAGTCATAAAGGCAGGTCCGGTAAAAATTGCCGACTTGTTCAACATCTATAGATTCGAGGACAAACTCTATACAATCAACCTCTACGGCAAGGAAATAAAGACTTATCTCGAAATGAGCTATTCGGGTTGGATCAACACAATGCACACACCCGACGATCCTCTCCTTCAGACTTGTCCAATGAAGAGCAGCCCCGACCGCATAGGTTTCAAGAATTTCATCTTCAACTTCGACTCAGCCGCAGGAATCAAATATGAAGTGGATGTACGAAAGGAAGAAGGCGAAAGAATCAATATCATAAGTATGGCCGACGGACAACCTTTCGACACCGAAAAGACATACACATGTGCAATGACTGCCTACAGAGCCAACGGAGGCGGAGAGTTGTTGACAAAGGGTGCCGGACTCACGAAAGAAGAAATCGACCAACGAATAGTTTCGTTCACGAGTCTTGACATCCGTCGCTATCTCATGGAATATATCAAGCAACAGAAGGACGTATATCCAGAGCCACTCCACCATTGGAAATTCATTCCGACCGATTGGATAGAGGTAGCAAAGCAACGCGAATATGCCATGCTCTTCGCCACTCAACCTGCCAGCGACGAGGACAACGACGACCGAAACTAACACCCAGCGAATCCATGTACGACCTTCTCACCATAACCGGACCAACAGCTTGTGGCAAAACTTCATTTGCTGCCAATGTTGCCTATCATCTTGGTGGAGAGATTCTCAGTGCCGACAGCCGTCAGGTTTATCGTAGGATGGACATTGGAACAGGCAAGGACCTTGCCGACTACACCGTGAACGGAACTGCCATCCCCTATCATCTCATCGATATTGCCGAACCTGGAACAAAATACAACGTATATCGATTTCAGCACGACTTCCACATTGCCTATGCCGACATTAAGTCAAGAGGCAAACTGCCAATCCTTTGCGGAGGCACGGGGCTTTATGTTGAGTCGATTCTGAAGAACTATGAATTCGACGGACGCCAAAGTCCTGCACTCAACAGTCTTGTCATTGGTCTGTCAATCGACCGCGATACCCGAAGGGAAAAGATATCCCGCCGACTCAACCAGCGCTTGGACGAAGGTATGGTAGACGAAATAATAGGCTTGCTCGATTCAGGCGTTTCAGCAGAAGCTCTTATTAGCTACGGACTCGAATACAAATATGTCACTCAATACGTTCTTGGCCAACTGACCTTCGAGGAAATGCACGACCTTCTCGAGATTGCTATTCATCAGTTTGCCAAGCGGCAGATGACATGGTTCAGAGGTATGGAAGAACGAAGAGGCACTCCAATTCATTGGCTCGACGTGAATATCCCACTCGATGAACGCATCCAAATAGTTAAGGATTTATTAACGAAAGAATAACAATTAGTCGAAAGCAATTTGATATTTGTCCGATTTTTTGTTAATAAATATAAAATATGAATCACCGATAATAAATAATTCACTATATTTGCAGCGCAGTATAATAAAGAAAAGGGAACAATTATGAAGAAAACATGGATATACCTTGCTTGTGCATCATTGTTTGCAAGCAGTGTACTTACAAGTTGTGATATCACATCATCACGCAATTATCTCGGAACAATGGCAGGAGCCGAAATCGGCGGAGTCGTAGGTGAAGCTCTTGGCTGGATGTCAACCGACCGTCACGACGGACCTGGTAAAGCTATGCTTGGAAGTCTTATCGGAACAGTGGCAGGAGCTGCTATCGGCAACTCACTTTCCCGTGACAAACAGGAGCAAAGCAACTACTACACTTATGACGAGCCACGCAACAACCGCCACTACAACGATGACAACGTAGGTTATCAGACAGGTGGAGGATACGATTCTACCCCTAACCGCAATCAAGGCGGATACGGACAAGGTGGCTACAATCAGAACTACAATGGCCAAGGTCTCAATGGTCAGGGAAGTTATGGTCAGTTCGTTCCTTGCACTCTCCAAATCTCGGGAATCAACTATCAAGACGAGGATGGCGACGGAAAGTTCGGCCGCAACGAAACAGTCAATATCATATATGATGTAAAGAACACAGGTCGCTCTGCTTGTAATGACGTCACACTCAAGGTTGAAGCAGTAAACAACGCTAAATGCTTTGCATTTTCTCCTTCGACAACAGTCAGCATCGGTCCCGGCGAGTCTGTTCGTTACAAAGCCAAGGCATTCTGCAAGAGCCGTCCATCCGAAAGTGTGACCCAGTTTAAGGTAATCGCTTCAAGCCAAAATGCAGGTGAGACATTCGCCGAATTGCAAATTCGAATGAGCAAATAGAGCAATATCGACCCGTTTTATTATAATAAAACACGATTTATCGTGAAATAGACTTGCCATTCCAATATAAATGGTTAACTTTGCCGCTGAAATGTTTTAGCGGCATTTTTATTTTAACTTTTTGCGACACATATCGACATAAACAACAGAATATTAATATTCTCACAAATATCAAACTAAGATGAAGAAGTACAATTTCAATGCAGGCCCATCAATTCTTCCACGCGAAGTAATCGAAGCCACAGCAGCAGCATGCTTGGATTTCAACGGTTCAGGCCTCTCACTTATGGAAATCAGCCACCGCGCAAAGGATTTCCAGCCAGTAGTTGACGAAGCAGTAGCACTTTTCAAAGAACTCCTCAACATTCCAGAAGGTTATTCAGTTTTGTTCCTCGGTGGAGGTGCAAGTCTTGAATTCTGTATGGTACCATACAACTTCCTCGAAAAGAAGGCTGCTTATCTCAATACCGGCGTTTGGGCAAAGAAAGCCATTAAGGAAGCAAAGGGATTTGGAGAAGTTGTTGAAGTTGCATCATCAGCTGAATCAACTTATTCTTACATACCAAAGGATTACACAATCCCAGCAGATGCAGACTATTTCCACTTCACGACAAACAACACAATCTACGGTACAGAAATCCGTAAAGACCCAGAAAGTCCAGTTCCATTGATTGCCGACATGTCATCAGATATCTTCAGTCGTCCAATCGATGTAAGCAAATATATCTGTATCTATGGTGGAGCACAGAAGAACCTCTCAATGGCCGGTCTTACATTCGTTATCGTAAAGAACGAAGCTGTAGGCAAGGTTAGCCGTTACATCCCTACTATGCTCAACTATCAGACACATATCGACGGAGGTTCAATGTTCAACACTCCTCCTGTTGTTCCAATCTATTGCGCACTCCAAAACCTCAAGTGGATTAAGGCTCACGGTGGTGTTGAAGCAATGGATAAGCGTGCTCACGAAAGAGCTGACATGCTTTATGCAGAAATCGATCGCAACAAGTTGTTCCGTGGAACAGTTGCTGTTGAAGACCGTTCAGTCATGAATGTATGCTTCGTTATGAACGACGAATACAAGGATCTCGAAGCTGACTTCATGAAATTCGCTACAGAGCGTGGTATGGTCGGAATCAAGGGTCACCGTTCAGTTGGTGGTTTCCGTGCAAGTCTCTACAACGCAATGGATATTGAAGGCGTTCAGGCTTTGATCGCTTGCATGCAGGAATTCGAACAACTTCATTAATCAATTAAGAACAAGTAATTCGTACAAGAAACAATATGAAAGTACTCGTTGCAACAGAGAAGCCTTTTGCTCCAGTAGCAGTTGAAGGCATTAAGAAAGAAGTAGAAGCTGCAGGTTACGAACTCGCATTGCTCGAGAAGTACACAGAACGCCAGCAGTTGCTCGATGCCGTAGCAGATGTAGATGCTATCATCATCCGCAGCGACAAGATTCAGGAAGATGTATTCGAAGCTGCAAAGCAGCTCAAGATAGTTGTACGTGCCGGTGCTGGTTACGACAATGTCGACCTCGATTCAGCTACACGCCATGGAGTTGTTGTTATGAACACTCCAGGTCAAAACTCAAACGCAGTTGCTGAACTTGTATTCGGTTTGCTCGTATTCGCAGTTCGTAAGTTCTACAACGGTACAGCCGGAACAGAACTCATGGGCAAGAAACTCGGTATCCTCGCATTTGGTAACGTCGGCCGCAATGTTGCTCGCATCGCCAAGGGCTTCGGCATGGAAGTAAGTGCTTATGATGCTTATTGTCCAAAAGAAGCTATCGAAGCTGCAGGAGTTCACGCTGCCGCAAGTCAGGACGAACTCTTCCAGACATGTGATATCGTCAGCCTTCACATTCCTGCTACAGCCGAAACTAAGAAAAGCATCAATGCTAAGCTCGTCGGCAGCATGAAGAAGAATGCCATCGTTATCAATACTGCTCGCAAGGAAGTCATCGACGAAGACCAACTCATAGAACTCATGAACGAACGTACAGACATCAAGTACATCACAGACATTATGCCAGATGCTGATGCTAAGTTCCAGGAATTCGAAGGCCGCTACTTCTCTACCCCTAAGAAGATGGGTGCACAGACAGCTGAAGCTAACATCAATGCAGGTATTGCAGCTGCTAAGCAGATTGTTGCCTTCTTCAAGGATGGCGTTACAAAGTTCCAAGTAAACAAATAATCATTTAATATTTTCTTAAGGCCCAGACCCCAACCCGGTTTGGGCTTTATTAATAAAATAGAGTGTATAATGGCAATCATCAAACCATTCCGTGGCATACGTCCACCAAAGAACTTGGTAGAACAAGTAGAAAGCCGTCCTTACGATGTGCTTGATTCTGACGAAGCACGTGCAGAAGCTGCCGGCAACGAAAAGTCACTCTACCATATTATCAAACCAGAAATCAACTTCCCTGAGGGAACAAGCGAATACGACCCACGCGTATACGAAAGCGCAGCAGAGCATTTCCAAATGTTCCAGGATAAGGGTTGGCTCGTTCAAGACGATAAGGAACAGTACTATATCTATGCTCAGACAATGAATGGCAAGACACAGTACGGCCTTGTAGTCGGAGCCTATGTAGGCGACTATCTCAACGGTGTAATCAAGAAGCACGAACTCACTAGAGCCGACAAGGAAGAAGACCGCATGAAGCATGTTCGCGTCAACAATGCCAACATCGAACCTGTATTCTTTGCATACCCTGACAATGAGGCTCTTCTTCAACTTATTGCTCGCTATGCTCAGACAGAACCTGAGTACGACTTCATTGCTCCTATCGATGGATTCGGACATAAGTTCTGGGTTGTAAGCAATGATGCCGATATCAAGCTCATTACGGAAGAATTTGCAAAGATGCCAAGTCTTTATATCGCTGACGGTCATCATCGCAGTGCCGCTGCAGCACTCGTCGGAGCAGAGAAGGCTCGTCTCAACCCTAACCACAAGGGCGATGAGGAGTACAACTACTTCATGGCAGTTTGCTTCCCTGCAAGCCAACTCACTATTCTCGACTACAACCGTGTTGTACGCGACCTCAACGGAATGACTCCAGAGACATTCCTTAAATCCCTTGCCGAAGATTTTGATGTTGAGCTCAAAGGCGAGGCAGAATATCGTCCACAACAGTTGCATGAGTTCTCGCTCTATCTCGAAGGCCAGTGGTACAGTCTCAAAGCAAAGCAAGGTACATTCGACGACAGCGATCCAATCGGCGTACTTGACGTAAGCATATCATCACGTCTTATCCTCGACAAGCGACTCGGAATCACCGACCTTCGCAAGTCGAATCGCATTGACTTCGTAGGAGGTCTTCGCGGTCTGGGCGAACTGAAGCGTCGCGTAGATAATGGTGAGATGAAGATGGCACTGGCACTCTATCCTGTCAGCATGAAACAAATCATCGACATTGCCGATTCTGGCAATATCATGCCACCAAAGGCTACATGGTTTGAACCAAAACTTCGCAGCGGACTTATCATCCACAAACTCAGTTAATGTCAGATACATACAAAACCATAAAAGCAAAGGCAGAAGGAACTTACACCGAAAAGCGTAGTAAGTTTCTTGCCTTTGCTTTTCCTGTCAAGAATGTAGAAGAGATTAAGGCACACATAGCCGACATAAGCAAGCAATACTACGATGCCCGTCATGCTTGTTATGCTTACATGCTGGGGCCGGACCGAGAAGTGTTTCGTGCCAACGATAATGGCGAACCCTCTGGTACTGCCGGCAAGCCAATCCTCGGACAAATCAACAGTAACGAACTGACTGATATTCTTATTGTTGTTGTCCGCTATTTTGGAGGTATCAAGCTCGGCACGAGCGGACTTATAGTAGCCTATCGTCAGGCAGCAATTGAAGCACTTGCCAACGCCGAAATCATAGAGAAGACTGTAGATGACGACATTACCATCCGCTATGAGTTCACCCAGATGAACGGAGTAATGAAAGTCGTGAAAGACCTTAATCCTCAAATTGTCAATCAGGAGTTTGACATGGATTGCAGCATGACCCTTCGCATCCGCCGAAGCCTAATGTCACAGCTTAGGGAACGACTGCTAAAAGTCGATTCCGTGAGTATCGCAGAATAATCATCAGTTCCCTTATTGAGATAAATATCAAAAACAGGGACTAAAAGGAAATTAATACTTATCAACATTACTAACTCAAGCTTAAATCATGAAAACAAAACAAGTAATTTCAGCACTCGTTCTTGTGTACGGATGTTTTATTTCATCAAATGCACAGCAAGTTGGTCCGTTCATTTCTAACCAAAGTACAATTGCCACCACTGTATATGGCAAGGTTCAAGGTTATCTCGATGGTGACATCTACACCTTTAAAGGCATTCAATATGCTGAAGCCGATAGATTTATGCCACCTACAGATCCAAAGCCATTCGATGGTGTTCACATGTGTAGAGTCTATGGTCCGAAAGCCCCTCAAAGCGAAACACTTCGTTTCAATGGTTATCCTCAAAGCGATTATGATTTCGGATTCCAGTTCAAACTTGAGCCAATGGACGAAGCCCGCTGTCTTGTCCTCAACGTATGGACGAAAGGCTTAAACGACGGGAAAAAGCGCCCCGTGTTCGTATGGTTTCATGGAGGAGGCTTTGCTACTGGTTCTGCAATCGACCTTCCATGCTATGAAGGACGTGCTTTAGCAGAAAAAGGCGACATCGTAGTTGTAACAGTCAATCACCGCCTCAATGTTCTTGGCTATTTCGACATGTCTGGCCTTGGAGGCAGATTTGCAGAATCTGCAAACCTTGGAATGCAGGATTTGGTGAAGTCATTAGAATGGATACATAAGAATATCGTGAATTTCGGAGGCGACCCTAACTGTGTCACAATAGCAGGTCAATCGGGCGGAGGCGGAAAGGTATCCACCGTCATGATGATGCCTTCAGCAAAAGGTTTGTTCCACAGAGCCATTGTACAAAGCGGTTCGTTCACTTCTTATGGAACTAATGAGAATTCCAAGCTTTATGCACAAGCCTTGCTCGACGAATTAGGATTGCGTGCAAACGATGCAGCCGGTCTCAATGCCGTACCATACGACAGATTGGTGGAGGCTATCAACAAAAGCAGTCGAATCGTCAATGCCACACTTCAGGCACAGGGAAAGCGTGGAGGCGGAGGCCAGGGGCCGGTTATCGACGGCAAATATGTAGTGGCTCCAGGATTCGACGTATCTGCACCTGAGGTTAGTAAGGATATTCCGATGATTATAGGTTCCAACTTCAACGAATTCGACTTCACAACAGGCCGCGAAGACAGAATGTTCCGCGACGGAGCAATACGTCAAGCTACTGTGAAGGCAGAACAGAACGGAGCTCCAGTGTATATGTATATGTTCAACTGGAAGCCTGTAGGCAACACACTTGGAGCATGCCACGGCATGGAACTCGCATTCATGTTCAACAACATTGCCTTACAGCCAGAAATGAACGGAGCTACAAAGGAAGCCTATGCTCTTGCCGATAAAATGAGTTCGGCTTGGATTAATTTCATCAAGACAGGAAATCCTAATACAAAGGGACTGCCAGAATGGAAGCCTTTCAACTCAAACGAAAAGGCAACTATGATATTCGACAATAAGAGTTATCTCCGAACTTCGAGCATATCAGACATAAAGAAATAGGAAACTTTGTATCTATAGCTCTCAGTTTTGGGCAAAATAATTCCCCCTTTATGAAAAATAGAGGGGGATTATTTTATTCTATTTATTGATTTGCTTGAAAGCTTCGGGAAGAGATTCTATTATATCCGAAGCAATCATACCCTCAAGCGAAAGGCGTTCGGCTGCGATATCGCCAGCCAATCCATGCACGTATGTTCCGAGCAATACAGTGTGGAGATGAGGATAATCCTGAGCAAGCAATGCAAGGAGGATGCCTGTGAGCACATCACCACTACCTGCAGTCGACATGCCCGGATTGCCTGTAGGGTTGAAATATACGTTGCCCTCCGGAGTGACGATGGCCGAGTCGGCACCTTTTATTATCACATAAAGGCGGTTGGTCATAGCATACTTTCTGGTGCGTTCCAGTTCTTCGTAGCTACCGTTTGTCAATCCAATCAGTCCTCTAAGTTCTTTCTTGTGAGGCGTGAGGATCGTCTCCTGAGGCAATTGGCCAATGCGGTTGGCATACTGCGCCACGATATTGATGGCATCGGCATCGAGCACGAGCAGTCCGCCACTGTACTGAATCTGACTTGCAAGAGCCTTGGCTGTCTGTTCGTCGGTACCGATTCCAGGACCGATGGCTACGGCATCGTATTGAGAAGTCTCGAAAGGAGTGGCAAACTTGTCGCTACCAATTTCAGCATCAACGATAGCCTCTGGAATGGAAATCTGCAGAGGCAACAGATTGGATTCAGGCGTGTGAACAGTCAGTTTGCCTGCCCCACTCCTCATGCAAGCCCTTGATGCGAGGATGGCAGCACCTGCCATACCTTTCTTTCCCGAAATGAGCAAGGCATGTCCAAACGTACCCTTGTGGGAATGGCGCGGACGCTTGCGTATCATATCGTGTATGTCGGTAGGTTCGATGATGAAGTAAGGTGTGGCCGAAATCTCGTTTTGTGGATCAATAAGGCCTATATCAAGTACTTCCACCTTGCCGAGATATTGTTCGTTCTCAGCAAACATAAAAGCCAGTTTTGTAGAATGGAAAGTGAAAGTATAGTCAGCCCTAACGATGTTGGCCATATTGTTCTCTCGATTGTCCTCTGTCATCAGTCCTGACGGAACATCTATAGCCACCACAGCCTGAGCGGTCGAAGCATTGATATATTTCACGACTGAAGCGAAGCCACCCATGAGCGGACGCGAGAGGCCCGTACCGAAGAGGCCATCAACTACGATAGTGTTGCTGCTGATAGTTGGAGGAACAAAGTCGGTAGTGATTTCGTGGTAGGAAATATTCTGAAGCCCATTCAGTCGGTTGCGATTGGCACTGCAATCAGGACTGAGCTTGTTTCCTATATTAAATAGGTAGACTGTCACCTTGAAGTCCTTTTGACTAAGTAGGCGAGCCACGGCAAGAGCATCTCCACCATTGTTGCCCGGACCTGCGAACACTAGGACAGGACTGTATTTGTCAAAGATATCTGCCATACGGGCAGCCACAAGTCGGGAGGCCCGTTCCATCAGTTCGAGCGATGATACGGGTTCGTTTTGGATGGTGTAAGCATCCACCTTGTGCAGTTGTTCCGATGTCAGTATCTTTTTCATATCTTATATCAATGGCATTCCATATTCAGCACATTCGCGACGCATCTGCTCAGGCCAGATGCTGGCTTGAATTTCACCTATGTGAGCCTTCTGGAGCAGAATCATACACAAGCGGCTCTGGCCTATACCTCCACCAACGGAAAGTGGCAATTCGCCAGCAAGCAACTTCTTATGGAAGAAAAGGTTGCGTCGCTCGTCCTTACCGGTGATGCGGAGCTGATAGTCGAGTGCGTCCTCATCGACACGGATACCCATACTGCTGAGTTCCACTGCCCTACCAAGCACAGGATACCAAATCATGATATCACCGTTCAGACCCTTGAAGCCTTCACTGTTAGGTGTAGTCCAGTCATCATAGTCGGGAGCACGGAGGTCGTGAGGTTCTCCGTTTGAGAGTTTGCCACCTATGCCCATGATAAATACGGCTCCATAAGTGCGGCATATTTCGTCCTCACGCTCTTTTGGCGAGAGATTTGGATAGAGTCGGAGAAGTTCCTCTGCATGGATAAAGTGGATTTTATCGGGAAGGAACGGAGTGAGTTGGGTAAAATGCTCACAAACAAGATATTCGGTGCGAAGAATGGCACTGTAGATATTGTTGACCACATCTTTCAAGAAGTCGATATTGCGGTCACCCTTGTTGATAGTGCGTTCCCAGTCCCATTGGTCAACGTAGAGCGAATGGAGATTGTCGAGTTCCTCGTCGCCTCTGACGGCGTTCATATCCGTATAGAGTCCGAAACCAGGTTTAATGTCGTATTCGCCGAGCATCATACGTTTCCATTTTGCCAACGAATGAACTACTTCAGCCACCTGGTCGTTCATATCCTTAATTGGGAACGATACAGGGCGTTCCACGCCACTCAAGTCGTCGTTCAATCCGAGTCCCTTCAGCACGAAGAGCGGAGCCGTAACGCGTCGCAGGCGAAGCGCTGTGGAGAGGTTCGACTGGAAGAAATCCTTGATTAGCTTGATACCCTGTTCGGTTTCGAGTGGGTTAATCTGTTGTTTATAGCCTTCCGGCTTAATCAGTTTGCTCATTGTCTTTATTTTGTTTTGTGGCTACAAAGGTAACTAAAATTTGCGAAACAGAAAACTTTTTTGCAACTTTGTTGCAGTTAACAGTTTATAGTTTGTCGTTTAACGAGATTTTCTTTAGTTTTCCATCATTCATCTTGTAATCATTCATTCATTTTCATTTGAATCTCGAATCCATGCGTCAAAACTAAAAGTAAGTCGATTCTTTGGCTTGTAAGGCAGTTTCAAATTTCAATTTCTATTGCTCGAAAACCTAAAATTCCCTGCTTCAAACTTAAATCAGCGTCGCCGTTTAATTAAATTACGTCGCCGTTTAATTAGGTTACGTACGCTGTTTAATTAAATTACGTCGCTGTTTTAATAATACACCTATAGAAAACATAAAATATTCCTATCGAATTGTGGAAATATTTATGGCTTTCGGAGGTCGTAGTCAGCATTCGACAAACTTCTTCTACAAATACACTTTCACCACAATTGCAACGATTATCATCTTCAACATTAAAGTAATAGCCATTGTAACTACAAAGCATTTCGCGCGAAATGCAGACAAATCTTGTATAAGAATACAAGAAAAAGGAGAAAATGAGTTTGTATGTCGAAAATCTTTACTATCTTTGCACAAATATTAATTATCAAAACATAGATTCATGTACACACAAGACAAGCAACTATACGTTGCACACGGACCTCAAGGACCTATTTCCATCTGCGGAAAGATGGCCAACCGTCACGGACTTATAGCTGGTGCCACGGGTACGGGCAAGACTGTCACTCTGCAAGTGTTGGCAGAAAGTTTCTCACAAGCTGGTGTGCCTTGCTTCATGGCCGACATGAAAGGCGACCTCTCTGGTATCAGTCAAACTGGTACAATGAGTGGATTCATCGAGAAGAGATGCCAGGAATTCGGCATCGAGAATCCTCAGTTCGGCAGTTGTCCTGTATGTTTCTACGATGTATTCGGAGAAAAGGGACACCCTATGCGTACCACAATCTCCAACATGGGACCTGAACTCCTTGCACGTCTGCTCGACCTCAACGAAACACAGGCCGGTGTACTGAATATCGTGTTTAAGGTAGCTGACGAACGCGGGCTCCTTCTCATCGACATGAAGGACCTTCGCTCCATGCTCAACTACGTGGCCGACCACGCTTCAGAACTTACAAAGACTTACGGAAATGTAGCTGCTCCAAGCGTAGGTGCCATCCAGCGCGCACTTCTCGCTCTCGAAAATCAAGGTGCAGAACAGTTCTTTGCCGAACCTTCATTCGATATCATGGACCTGCTCCAATGCTCTGCTGATGGAAAGGGAATGATGAACGTGTTGGCTGCCGACAAACTGATGCTCAATCCAAAGCTCTATTCTTCGTTTCTCCTCTGGTTGCTCAGCGACTTATATGTTCAGCTTCCAGAAGTGGGCGACCTCGAACTCCCTCGCCTCATATTCTTCTTCGACGAGGCACACACTCTCTTCGACGACACTCCAAAGGCATTGGTCGACAAGATCGAACAGGTAGTACGACTCATCCGAAGCAAGGGCGTAGGTGTTTACTTCGTAACTCAAAATCCAACAGACATACCAGATTCAGTGCTTGCACAATTGGGCAACAGAGTGCAGCATGCCCTTCGCGCCTTCACTCCAAAGGAACAGAAGAACGTACGCGCTGCTGCTGAAACATTCCGTGAGAACCCAAGTTTCAAGACCGAAGATGCTATCATGGAACTCGAGACAGGCGAAGCTCTTGTTTCGTTCCTCGACGAAAAGGGCACACCTGCAATGGTAGAACGTGCCAAGATTCTCTTCCCTCTCAGCCAAATCGGTGCAGTGACCGACCAGCAAAGAGACCTCACAATCAAGTCGTCGCGCATATTCGGCAAGTACGACAAGACTTTCGACCGTGAAAGTGCATTTGAAGTTCTCCTCGCAGAAAGTGAAGCCCAAATGCAAGCTCAGCAAAATGCCAAAGCTGCTGCCGAGCAAGCCAAGATAGATGCAAAGGCTCAGAAAGAGCAGGAAAAGGCAGAGAAGGGTTCGAAGAAGAAAGGAATCCTCGGAAGCGTACTCGGAGCCGTGATCACAAGCGTAACAGCTGCACTCGGTACTCAGATAGCCAACAAGGTGACTGGTACGAAGAGCCGTTCGACACAATCTATCGGCAAGCAAGTGGCAAAATCAGCCGTAAGCACAGCCACTCGCCAACTCTCACGCAGCATCCTCGGAAGCCTCATCAAATAAGAAAAGATTGACCATCACACTCAATAGAATATAAACATACAACAAACATAAATACAAATGTTAGAGAAAATTCAAGCAATGCTTGCTGAAGTGGAAACCCTCGAGGCTCACAACGCTGACGAACTCGAAGCCCTCCGCATCAAATATCTCAGCAAGAAAGGAAGTATCACTGCCCTCATGGCCGACTTCCGCAACGTACCCGCTGACCAAAAGAAGGAAGTAGGTATCAAGATTAACGAGTTGAAGACAAAGGCTACAGAAAAAATCAATGCCCTCAAGGCTGAATTCGAAACTGCCGACACTGACACCGACGACATCGATATCACTCGTACAGCATATCCAATCGAACTTGGCACACGTCATCCACTCACAATCGTCAAGAACGAAATCATCGACATCTTCTCTCGTCTGGGCTTCTCATTGGCAGAAGGTCCCGAAGTAGAAGACGACTGGCACGTATTCGGTGCAATGAACTTTGCCGAAGACCACCCAGCACGCGATATGCAGGACACATTCTTCATCGAAAGCCATCCTGACGTAATTCTTCGCACTCACACAAGTTCGGTTCAGAGCCGCGTGATGGAACGCACCCAACCTCCTATCCGCATCATCTGCCCAGGACGCGTTTACCGCAACGAAGCTATCAGTGCACGCGCTCACTGCTTCTTCCACCAAGTAGAAGGTCTCTATGTAGATGAAAACGTAAGCTTCACCGACCTTAAGCAAGTACTCCTTCTCTTCGCTCGCGAAATGTTTGGCGAAAACACTCAGATACGTCTCCGTCCTTCTTACTTCCCATTCACCGAACCATCAGCAGAGATGGATATCAGTTGCAACATCTGCGGCGGCGAAGGTTGTTCGTTCTGCAAACACACTGGATGGGTTGAAATCCTTGGATGTGGAATGGTAGACCCAGCAGTGCTCGAACTCAATGGTATCGACAGCAAGAAATACAAGGGCTATGCCTTTGGTATGGGTGTTGAACGCATCACCAACCTGAAGTATCAGGTGAAGGACCTTCGTATGTTCAGCGAAAACGACACTCGTTTCCTCAAAGAATTCGAAGCTGCCAATTAACAGAACATTTCCCCACTCTATCATATCATCAGCATTGACACAACAACGTCAGTGCTGATTTTTTATTCATTTTGGCTTCAAATGCCATATGATTTGTGGGTAAAACAAAGAAAACTAAAAAAAAGTTCAAAAAAAATTGGTAAAAGTTTTGGTAGTAACAAAAAATGTTGTACCTTTGCACTCGCAATTCGGAAATGAGTCGCAAAAAGGTGTGTTAGTTCAGTAGGTTAGAATACCTGCCTGTCACGCAGGGGGTCACGAGTTCGAGTCTCGTACACACCGCAAAGAAGATGAGGAAGCAGACGTTTCCTCTTTTCTTTTTTTAGTACCTAACCATTTTTTCAAAACACCCAAACATGAGCAATCTCGACTTTTTCAACATAGCCAAAGATAAGGATTCACAAATCCCTTATGCCGATGGCGGAGTAAAGGCAGGATTCCCATCGCCTGCTCAAGACTATATGGACCAAACCATCGACTTCAACAAAGTACTTATCAGCCATAAGGCTACCACATTCTGTACACGCGTATCAGGCGATTCAATGATTGATGCCAACGTATTTGATGGAGATTATCTTATTGTCGACCGTTCGCTCGAACCCCACAACGGCGATATGGCTGTTTGTTTCATCGACGGAGAGTTCACACTCAAATTTATCGAACTTGCAAACAATCAGCTTTGGCTCCGCCCTGCCAACCCCAACTATCCCAAAATCAAAGTAAGCGAAGAAAGCGACTTCATCGTATGGGGAGTCGTTACATATATCATCCACAAAGCAAGAGATTAAAAGATTCTATATGAAGCAGCAAGTAAATCCAAGCGAAACAACAAGAGCAAATGCATTCAATCTTTGGATGTCATCTCCGATGCCAATGGTCACTTTGACAAAGACTTTGGACGTAACACGACTTATAAAATACTGCAAGAAGTATGATTATAAGTTCAACATGTTACTTTGCTGGACCATAGGTCAGGCTGCCTCTAAAGTCAAGGAATTCTATATGCTCCCAGAAAAAGGCGGCATATACCGTTATGACGAACTATCAATAAACGTCATCGTACCAAACGTGAATGGAGGAATCAATTCATGCGACATCCAAATGTCAGATACATTGAACGACTTCAATGAAGATTATCTTCGTCTCACAAATTTAGTATCGCTGAATTGCAAGAGCCAATTTCGGGAAGACACAATGGTCATTGGAACATCTGCAATGATACAGACCGAACTCGACACAATAACCAATCAATATACGGATACCTTCCTGAATCCTATGCTTCTATGGGGCAAATACCGACGAAAATGTTTCCGATATAAGTTGCCAGTATCATTCCAATTCCATCATGTACAGATGGACGGCATGCATGGTGCCATGTTTCTTGAGGAACTACAGAAAAGCATCGATAATATATAAATTATATGTTCGCCCTTTGCGATTGTGATTCGTTTTTTGCCTCTTGTGAACGTGTGTTCCGCCCCGATCTGTATGGCAAGCCAGTTGTTGTGTTGAGCAACAACGACGGATGTATCGTGGCCTTAACGAAAGAAGCAAAGGCAGTAGGACTTAAACGCGGTATTCCCCTCTTTCAGGCGCGCGATATAATAGAAAAGAATAATGTGTACGTTTTTTCGAGCAACTACGAACTCTATGGAGATATCTCGGCACGCGTGATGCAACTCTTGGCTGACGAACATGGAGACATTGATGTCTATTCCATTGATGAAGCTTATTTCAATATCGACGGAATAAAGCCAGAAGGACTGAGAAGCCGGCTCGAACAACTCAGAAAGAAAATATATAAGGGTATCGGTGTGCCCGTATCTATAGGTGTGGGTCAAACCCGAACACTCGCTAAAGTAGCTTCACACTTTGCTAAGAAAGTACCGGGATATCACGGGGTT
Source organism: Bacteroidaceae bacterium (assembly GCA_024398435.1). Classification (GTDB taxonomy): domain Bacteria; phylum Bacteroidota; class Bacteroidia; order Bacteroidales; family Bacteroidaceae; genus Colivivens. The sequence goes on from JAKSJD010000007.1 coordinate 64,344, forward strand.
TGCATTATCGACACAGAAGAAAAGCGAGAGAAAGCCTTGCAACTCTTTCCCGTTGGCAATGTTTGGGGAATTGGTCGACGACTCAGTAAAATCACAGATTATTATGGTATCACAACAGCTTACAGCTTTGCCGACAAACCCGAAGCATGGATTCGCAACCACTTCAAAATGCCAGGAGTTCGTACATGGAAAGAACTCAGAGGCATCCCTTGCAAGGAAATAGACGATTTGCCAGAAAAGCAAAGCATCTGCACAAGCCGTTCATTTGGCAAGATGGTAACAGATTTCGAACAACTGTCGGAAAGTATTGCCAACTTCACTTCCAGTTGTGCCCGAAAACTACGAAAGCAAGGTTCTGTTGCTGGTAATATTACTGTGTTTGTCCTAACCAACCGCCACAGGGAAGATCTCGAGCAATATGCCAACAGCCGCACTATCCCTCTACCCGTCCCCACTGCATCCACACTCGAACTCATCCAATATGCCCTGATTGCACTCAATAGCATCTATGAACCTGGATACCAATACAAGAAAAGTGGAGTAATTGTTTCGGATATCTCAAAAAGTGAAGGTGTGCAGCAAAACCTCTTCGACAATGTGGACCATACTAAATACCAACGTCTCACGAAAGCCATCGACAAGGTGAACAGCATGTATGGAACCGATGCTGTAAAAGTGGCTTTACAAGGAAACGGACATAGGGATTGGAACCTAAAGAGAGAACACAAGTCGCCTTGCTACACAACCAACATCAAGGACGTACTTATAGTCAAGGCTGATAAATGAAAAAAGGAACCCTACATATCCCATGCGTGGTTCCTTCTACTATAAACAGCTTTATGAAACTTATATTGTTGAGGTCGGTACCCGATTCGAACGGGTGTTGACGGTTTTGCAGACCGTTGACTAAGCCTCTCATCCAACCGACCGTGCTTTGTTTTGCGAGTGCAAAGGTAGGAAAAAAAGCGGAACGAACAATGCAGAAAGAAGATTTTTTTCAAAAAACCTATGTTTTTCCATAAAAAAACAGCCGTTTTAGTCATCACTGTCATAAATATAGAGTATCTTTGCAGTAGAGAAATCAACTTTAGAACTAAAAACGGATAGCATAAAACAATGAATCGTCCAACCGACATCCTCGAAATTATCAGTCAATTCATCCAAGACAAACATCTGATGAACCCAGACGACCACATCGTCGTGGCATTGAGTGGCGGTGCCGATTCTGTGTTTCTGCTTCATTCACTTATCAGCATTGGCTACCATTGCGAAGCGGCTCATTGCAATTTCCACCTTAGAGGCGAGGAAAGCAACCGTGACGAAGAGTTTGTCAAATCCTTGTGCAAACGCCTGAACACAAAGCTCCATACCATCAGTTTCGATACCGAAACCTATGCCAAGCAAAAGGGCATCAGCATCGAAATGGCTGCAAGAGAACTTAGGTACAAATGGTTTGAGAAGATTAGGAAAGAAAGCAATAGCCAATACATTGCCGTGGCACATCATCGAGACGACAACATCGAGACAGTTCTCCTTAATATGCTTCGTTCGACAGGATTGAAGGGCATGCGTGGAATTCAGCCAAAGAACGGCCACATCGTACGACCTTTGCTCTGTATCAGCCGTAAAGACATCCTCCACCACCTGAAATCAATGGGAGAAACGTATGTGAATGACAGCACGAACTTTGAGACAATATACAAGCGAAACAAAATAAGGCTCGAACTGATGCCTTTGCTTCGCACAATCAATCCTGCTGCCGACCAAACACTATCTGCTACAATAGATAATCTCGACGAAGCTTTCAAGGTTTATGACGACAACATGAAACGCCTCACGAGCTATTGCTCACACAAGGAAGGCAACACATTATATATTAATATAAAGAACGTATCAGATTGTTGTTCCCATATTTCCGTTGCTCACGAACTTTTGTCGCCAATGGGTTTTAATCGTTGTCAGATTGACGAATTGCTTGCTGGCACAAAGGTTGGAAGCAAGTTCGAGACAAGCAGTCACACTCTGATTGTTGACCGCAACGAATGGATTGTGGCACCAAAGGATGAAGAACCATTTGAAGAAACTCTGCTTTGCGACTTCAAGGATATCCGTTGCGAAGAGAAGGAAGCCAAAGGAATTGAGTTCGACAGCAATCCAAAAGTGGCTTATATTGATATAGAAAAGATTAAGGGCAATCTAAAAGTAAGAACTGCAAGGGAAGGCGATTCGTTCCAACCTTATGGAATGAAAGGCAGAAAACTCCTAAGCGACTTCCTTACCGACAAGAAACTTTCGCGCAAGGACAAAGAAAGGCAATTGGTCGTTTGCGACGATAATGATATTGTTTGGGTGGTTGGTTTGCGTAGTAGCGATAAATACAAAGTTGACAAAAGCAGCAAACGCATCTTGATTCTATCTGTTGAATAGGATTACTTCTATTGCCTATTTATTCAAGTCATAATAGTTGCAGAGCAAGAGAGTGCCATTCTCGTCACGAAGGTGCATTCCATTTCCACGGCAATATCGGAACATCTTGCAATGTGTGCAAATGCCCGTATGCATCCAGTCGCGGTTGCGATAGGCAGAGAAACAAGTGTTCCAAACGTCCATAAACTCATCTCCTTCATAGATATTTCCTTGTGAGAAGTTGTAGCGAATGCTGAGACAACCTCCTATATCTCCGTTGATACGGACACTTCCCACTGATATTCCGGCTTGGCAAGAGAAGAAATGGTCACGCACCTCCCCTTCGTATTCGCCCAAGAACCCTTCACATCCATAGCTTACATGAAGTTCGCCTTCCTTACGTTGCTGCTTTATGAACTCCATCAACTGACGAATCTGATATGGTTCGAGTTTCATTTCCGGATTGCCCTTTGCCCTTCCGGCTGGAAAGACAGTGAAGAGTCGCCAACGGGTTACACCGAGAGAAAGAAGATAATCCTTGATTTCAGGCAGATAATCGAAGTTGCGCTGGTTGACACAAGTCACAACATCGCTCACGATTGACTTTTCCTGACTTACAAGACGAATGGCTGCGGCAGCACGGGCAAAACTCTCATTGTTGCCACGCATCCAATTATGTTCGGCTTCGAAACCGTCGAGACTTATCGTTACCGAATGAAGTCCGGCTCCAATAAGTTGTTTCAGCATCTCGGCATCGAGGGCAAATCCATTCGTAACCATTCCCCAAGGGAATCCTCGCTTATATATCTCACGCCCACACTCCACAATGTCGGAACGCATGAGAGGTTCGCCTCCGGTGACGATTACAAACGTGTTGTGAGGGTCTTGATTGGCTGCAATATTGTCGAGAACTGGTAGGAACACACTTAGAGGCATATCCGACACGTCGGCATCTACATGGCAGTCGCTTCCACAATGCTTACAAGCGAGATTGCACCTCATTGTGCATTCCCAAAACAATTGCGTGAGCTGATGCTCCTGTATCTGCTGATCTTGTTGGCGCTTATCGAGTTCGAGTGCCAAACGTCTGCGTAATGATATGCCCATAGCGATTGATTTTTATTTGTTTGTTACGACGGGTTTCTGCTTCTTCTGCATTTTCTTCCACTGAGCCTTTGCGTATTCCTGCATATCGACCACTTCGTCCTTCTCGTCGACTATCTCAAAACCGAGCATTGTTTCAATCACATCTTCCAACGTGACGATGCCTCGAAGACTTCCGTATTCGTCGATAATGATAGAGATGTGCTCTTTCTTCTCAAGAAGTTTCTCCCAAATGTTTGAAACTGATTCGGTTTCGGAGAACGAGAGAATCGGACGAGCGAGTTCTTTCAGATGGCTTCCGAACTTATCTTCTGCAAGGCGCTCGAGAATTGTCTGGCGAAGTACATAGCCAGTGATGTAGTCGCTGTTGTCGTCGTCATATATAGGTATGCGCGAATAGTTGCGGTATTCCTCGTTCTTGTAGAATTCCTTGAGGGTCATACTGCTGTCGGCCATTGCCACAACCACACTTGGAGTCATGATTTCGTGAGCGGTCACTTCGTCGAGTTTCAAGAGGTTTTGAATCATCTTGTTCTCTTCCTTCTCGAGCACTCCCTCTTCGGCTCCAACTGTTACCATAGCCGACACTTCCTCGCGGCTGACAGATTGTGGATTGCCTTTCTTTGAAATGAGGTGTGTGAGTCGTTCCAAAAGCCAAACGAGGGGGTATGTCAGGATGATGAGTACCTGAATGACTGACGATGCGGGAATGGCCAACTGGCGCCAGAAGTTCGATCCGATTGTCTTTGGAATGATTTCAGAGAAGGTCAGGACGAGCAATGTGAAGACGGCCGAAACTATTCCTATCACGGTTTCGTGAGGATAGTTGAGTTCCTCAGCTACTGCTGCAGCTTGCGAACCGACAAGCGAAGCACCAACGGTGTTGGCAATTGTGTTGAGTATGAGTATGGCCGAGATTGGGCGGTCGATGCTCGACTTGAACTTCTTCAATCGAGTCGCACCTTTCACTCCTTGCTGTTCGAGGGATGTAATATACGACATTGGAGTAGACAACAAGGTGGCTTCGAGCACTGAACACATACCTGAGAGTATGAGTGCCGCAAGCATATAAATGATTATCAACGTCATCTTTCTTCCTCCTTATCTACTTCCATTATGTTGTATGTTTCGCATTCCGAGCCGACTGTATCAGAGTTTTTCTCCATAAGCTAAGTCGCCGGCATCTCCAAGTCCTGGCACAATATATGAATGTTCGTTGAGTTCTGGATCGATTGCTCCACACCAAAGTGTCACGTTCTTATAGTGGCGGAAAGCTTTCTTGATATAATCCACGCCTTTTTTCGAAGCGATTACGCAACAAAGATGAACGGTTGCAGGAACGCCTTTCGTGCAGAAAGCCTCATAGCTCAGTTCCATACTTCCACCGGTTGCAAGCATTGGGTCGGCAATGATAAGGGTCTTTCCTGTGAGGTTTGGCGAAGCAATGTATTCGATTTGTATGCCCACATCCTTGCATTCCTTGTCCTTGTAGTAGCGATAAGCCGATACAAAGGCATTGTCGGCACGGTCGAAGGTGTCGAGGAATCCTTGATGGAATGGAAGGCCGGCACGGAAAATCGTACCGAGAATGATATCGTTGTCGCATGTGTTGACGTCGATATTGCCAAGAGGTGTATGGATTTCCTTTGGCGAATAGCTGAGAGTGCGACTCACTTCGTATGCCATCAGTTGACCGATTCGGCGGAGATTGTTTCTGAACTTAGCGCGATCCTTTTGGATGTTTTCGTCGCGCAACTCCTGAAAATATTGGTTAAGAACCGAGTTCTTGTCCGTTAAGTTGATTACTTTCATAGCGTTATATTGTAAAATTTAATTCTTCGTTTGGCAAAGATACAAAAAAATTTTGAATCCATTGCTGTTAACACATATTTTTTTATTGTAAGGCATCATATTGCATTTCAGTATCCATATTGTAGCACTCGGCAGTCATAACTGCAATGAGTTCGCCCTTTTGGTTCACAACACGGGCCTCCATCAGCGGCAATCGCCTGCCTCCCAACTGGTTACACTCTGATGTAAGATGGTCGCCGAGCACTGCCGAACGCACATAATGTATCTGACAATTGATGCCGATGCAAGTTTTGCGATGCGAATTTGCCGTTCCTGCCACACTGAGGTCGGCAAGGGTAAAGATAGCTCCTCCCTGACAAACCCCCACTCCATTCAGATGGCGCTCCTCCACTGTCAGTTCGGCACGTGCAAAACCTTCGCGAATCTCGGTCAGTTGGATGCCGGCTTCGGATGCAAAACGGTCGTTCTGGTTGAGATATTCTTTAAGTGTCATTTTCCAATTTGATTATAGTTTATGTTGCAAATATAGTGAATAATCGACAATAAACCAACACCATTCGGCAAATATCTTCATAAATTTGGCCCTAAAACCACAATTTTCCCATATTTGCCTTTCGGCAAAGCCTAAATCGAGCATTATTTCAAAAACCTAAAACCTACAAAAACAAAACCTCAAACCCATGGCTTAAAAAGTCGAAACACGAGGAAAACAAAATCGTACTTCGGGTTTGGTACAATCGTACTTAGCGTTTAGTACAATTGTACTCAACGTTTGGTACAATCGTACTTAGGGTTTGGTACGATTAATTCTCCCACAAAAATCATAAAATATCCCATGCTGTTTCATATTTCTTTCCTTGCTCCGAAAACTTTCTTTACTTTGTAACAACTCCGACAACCAATAAATATCACACTCCAATCTGCCCCACATTATATAAATAATTGTATGTAAAACACGTTTATACCCACCGTTTGCGAAGATTGAAGCCACAGAAATCGGGCTTTCATGCCAAAATAAACAAAATTTCACGAAAACGCTTTGCCCTTTACGAATTAATTCGTATCTTTGCACGAAATATGGTTTAACAATTAAAGATTCTATGGGTTTACTTAATATTTTCAAGAAGAAAGAACAAGAAAATATCGGAGGAATGGAAGATTTCATGACTCTCATCCGAGTCTACTTCCAAAGCGTCTTAGCCTCGAATCTGGGCATCTCCAACCTAGGAGCACTGCCCGAACTGGCCACATTCAAGCGCACCCTCCACGTCGCCACAGTCAACAACAAGCTTGGCGTCGGCGAAAAGAAAGCATGCAAAAAAATGTTGCAAGACCTCTACGGCATAAGCGACAACTTCTTTAAAGAAATCGACCAAAGCGTCAAGAAGGGATGCCGCACACAAAACGACGTGCGCAACTATCTCTTCCTCTTTTCTGGCTACACACAAGACCTCATGATGCTCGTCGGAAACCTCATGAAATGGAAATTCCGCATACCAAACTTCATGAAGAAGATGCTCAAAGTAATGGTAGAGAAAACCGTAAACGACATCTTCACACAAAACGATTGGAAAGACGACGGAGTCAGAAAAACAGTGTTCACAGTACGCAAATACCAGCAAATGCTCGGATTCTCAGAAGCGTGGACAACTGAATACGTATACAACTTCATAACTCTCGCAAAGAAAGAGCCAAAGCCATCACAGGCCGACCTCGACAAAGCTGAGGGCAAATTGAAGAAATAATCATACCCACCAACCGCTCTCCAAAGCATGACCGACGAAGAGAAAAAGAAAATACAGCAATTCGAAGCCAGAGTGCGACAACTCATCCTGCAATACAAAAACCTGCAGAGCGAGAACGAAGCACTCAACGAAACCATTCGACAGAAAGACGGAGAAATTGCCAACCTCAACCGAGAAGTCAAGCAAATCAAGAGCGACTACAACAATCTGAAAATAGCCAAAATGATGGAAATCAGCGACGGCGACATCACAGAAGCCAAGCAACACATCACTAGGCTTGTGCGCGAAATCAACAAGTGCATCGGACTTCTGACATCAGGATCAGATTCAACTGAACAAGAATAACAGAAAAGTACGGTGAAGATGGAAGGAAAAGACGAACAAATCACAGTCAACGTGTTCATCGGAGACATGCGACTACCAATGAAAGTAGCCAACACCGAGCAAGAAAAAGTTGCCCGCGATGCCGCTGCAATCATCAACAAGCGACTCCAGACAATACGCACACGCTACTCAAACGTCTCATCCGACTACCACTATGCAATGGCCCTACTCAATGCCCAAATGGAAGCAATCAATGCAGCCAACAAGACAAGCACCGGACCAATCATCAACATCATCGACGACCTGACAAGCGAAATCGATGAAGTCATAAAGAAATAGCATAGACACTTCGCGAACTTGTGGAGAGGAAACGTGACAGAGATGAGTCAAAAGAAGAAAGAGAAAACAAACGCGCACAATTTCGGATTGCACATTGAAGTGCAAGCTGACGTTGTGCGTATTTATTAATAACCAACTAAAAACAAACCAACAACATGGGAACAGTAATAATCGCAGCAGCCGCAGGAATTATCATAGGAGCCATTCTCGGCTACATCCTGTTCAGATACGTCGTAAAGCAAACATACGACAAGGCTATCAAGGATGCTGAAAAAGAAGCAGAGACAATCAAAAGCAAGAAACTTCTCGAAGTGAAGGAAAAGTTCCTCAACAAGAAAGCAGAACTCGAAAAGGAAGTTGCTCAACGCAACTCAAAATTCCAACAAATCGAGAACAAACTCAAGCAAAGAGAAATCTCACTCAATCAGCGCCACGAAGAATTGCAGAAGAAAAAGGCCGAAACCGACAGCCTTCAGCAAAGTCTCGAAACCAAGATTGCAAACAACGAAAAGAAACATGCAGAACTCGTAGAACTCCAATCACAGGAACGCACAAAACTCGAGGCAATCAGTGGCCTTTCAGCTGAAGAAGCAAAGGACCGACTCGTTGAAAGCATGAAAGACGAAGCCCGCACTCAGGCTCAGCAATACATCAACGAAATCGTCGACGATGCAAAGATGACAGCCAACAAGGAAGCAAAGCGAATCGTCATCCAAAGCATCCAACGAGTTGCAACAGAAACTGCAATCGAGAATTCAGTAACCGTCTTCCACCTCGAAAACGATGAAATCAAGGGACGCGTAATCGGACGTGAAGGCCGAAACATCCGTGCCCTCGAAGCAGCAACCGGCACAGAACTCGTCGTAGACGACACTCCTGAAGCAATCGTAATCAGTGCCTTCGACCCAGTTCGCCGCGAAATTTGCCGCCTCGCACTCCATCAACTCGTTGCCGACGGACGAATCCATCCAGCTCGCATCGAGGAAGTTGTTGCTAAGGTTACAAAGCAAATCGAGGAAGAAATCATCGAAACTGGTAAGCGTACAGCAATCGATATGGGTATTCATGGCTTGCATCCAGACCTTATCCGCATCATCGGTAAGATGAAATATCGTTCTTCTTATGGTCAGAACCTCCTTCAGCATGCCCGCGAAACTGCAAACCTCTGTGCAGTAATGGCAGCAGAATTAGGCCTCAACCCTAAGAAAGCCCGTCGTGCAGGTTTGCTTCATGATATTGGTAAAGTGCCAGATGAAGACCCAGAAACTCCTCACGCACTCTATGGAGCAAAGCTTGCTGAGCAATGCATGGAAAAGCCTGATATCTGCAATGCTATCGGTGCACACCACGACGAAATGGAAATGACTACACTTCTCGCACCAATCGTACAGGTTTGTGACGCAATCTCAGGCGCACGTCCAGGTGCTCGTCGAGAAATTGTCGAAGCTTACATCAAGCGTCTCCACGACCTCGAAGAACTTGCAATGAGTTATCCTGGAGTCACCAAGACTTATGCAATCCAGGCTGGACGTGAACTCCGCGTCATCGTAGGTGCTGACAAGATTACCGATGCAGAGACAGAAGTACTCAGCACAGATATTGCAAAAAAGATCCAAGACGAAATGACTTATCCAGGACAGGTTAAGATTACCGTCATCAGAGAAACCCGTGCTATTAGTTTTGCTAAGTAGCACAGACACACGAAACGCACCTCACACCAACAAGTGAGGTGCGCTTTCACCCCACTCCAAAGGCAAACAAACGCCTCCATAAAAGATTAATACCAAGCAAAAAGAATAGAATGAAACGGCTGATTGGCACGATAGCTACCACTATCCTCACATCCTTTGCCCCCATGCACATGGCTGCCCAGGTCGAACGACTTGGACAAGGCATCGAGTATATGGGTGAAGTAAGTTCTACAATCAGCGACCGCAGCATTTCTCCTCTTTGGCTCAACAGCAACCGAAACGGTCTCTCAAGCACGGAAGGTTGTTCAGGTTACCTTCGTGGTAGCATCGAGCGCAATATCAACCTTGATGCCGACAGGATGTGGAAAGTAGGTTACGGAGCTGATATTGTCGTACCCGTCAACCACACAGCCAATTTCTTTGTTCACCAACTTTATGGTCAACTGCAATACGACAAGTATCGTCTGACCATTGGTTCAAAGGTGTTTGACGAAGAATTCACCAATTCAGAACTCAGCAGTGGCGACCTCACAAGCAGCAACAATGCACGCCCTATCCCTCAGGTTCGCATCGAACTGCCCGACTATTGGACTGTTCCCGGTACCGACGGATGGCTCGGAATAAAGCTACAACTATCTTATGGATGGTTTACCGACAATAATTGGCAGGAAGATTTCACACAAAAGAAGACATTATATTCCGCCAATTCACTCTTCCATCAAAAAGCATTATTCATAAAAGTTGGAGATGAAGAGAGATTTCCTCTTACATTCAATGGTGGATTAGAGTTTGCAAGTCAGTTCGGAGGAGAAGCCTGGAACGTATCGAAACGTCTTGACGATACCAGTGACTTTACGGGCGAACACATAAAGATGAACAGTGGACTGAAAGGTTATATGAATATTCTCTTCATGGGAGGAAGCGATGCCAACGATGGCGATTACAAGAATGCCGAAGGCAACCATGTAGGCAGTTGGCACGGAAGCCTCAAATATCATGGAAAGGGATGGTCCGTTCGAGGATATTTTGAGCATTTCTTTGAAGACCATTCACAACTGTTCTTCCAATATGGTTGGAAAGACATGATGTGGGGCATAGAAGCCCAACTTCCAAAGAATCCTTTAGCCAGCAATGTCGTTGTTGAATATCTTAACACAACCGACCAAACTGGTGGTCTCTATCATGATGCCACAGATAATCTACCAGTACAAATAAGCGGAATGGACTGCTACTACAACCACCACATATATGGCAGTTGGCAACACTGGGGACAGGCAATTGGAAATCCTTTGCTCGTTTCTCCTATATACAACAATAACGGGATCCTGGAATTTTTCCACAACCGTATAAAAGCATTCCATTTGGGAGTAAGCGGAGGCCCAACGGAAGACATCCACTATCGCCTACTCTATTCACACGTAAAATCATGGGGCACATATTACCATCCTCTGACAAATCCACAACGTGACCGTTTCCTTCTTGCCGAACTTACATACAAGTCGCCTCGATATAAGGGATGGTCTATCACTGGTTCACTTGGAGTCAATAGCGGAGACATTATAAAGAATAGCATCGGAACAATGTTCACCCTTCGCAAAACTGGAATACTCAACTTAAAATAGCCATACAACAATGTCATTCAAACAAATATTCAAAAACAATAACATAAAGATTGCCGGCATAATGATTATGTTGGCCTTGATTATTGTTTCATGCGACAAGATGGACGAGAACGGCAAGTTGGATGGATTTTGGCAGTTGACAGAATGGAAAGACAACGCAAGCGGAGAAATCATCCACACCAACTACGATTCAAAGATATTCTATACAATAAAGTTGGAACTCATAAAAATGCAGGATGCAAGAGATGTACACAATCCTTTGTTCCTATCATATTTCCACTACACAAGCGACTCCCTCTATCTCGACCGCTCGTTCCTTCGTCCATTCGACGATGAAGTGCCGTTCGATTCTCTTGAATGCTTTGGTTGCAGTCCTTCTGGGAAATATGCTATAGAACTTCTGACTTCCAATCATCTAACACTAAGCAACGAACTGTTTACTTTGAAGTTCAGGAAATATTAATCATGAAAACAAAAAACGGGACTCAATCGAGCCCCGTTTTATTTTTATGGTCTATTTGATATCCTTCAAACTGCGAGGGATATAGAATGTTTTGTTTCTATCAACGTAAACCGTAACTGAAGGTATGGTAATACTTTCTTCCTTCTGTACCTTTCCGTTTGTCACACGCTTAACAACCTGATTAGTATTTGGAGCAATCACAAGTTCTGAATCCTTCAACTTAACGACGAGTTGCTGTTGTGTCTTGCCTTCTGCTATTTGCTTATCAACTATCTCATACTTCATTCCTTTGAGCACTTCATGATGAGGTGCAAAGTTTGCACTTGTCAGGCTGTCAAGAGTTTCGTGTGTCATTCCATAAAGCGAGCAAAGATAATGATTAAGTTCTACATTCGTCAACATACCATAAGGACGACAATCGCGTGTTGGATGATATGCTGCGAGGAAAACCTCCTCACCTGTATGTCCGTTTGTAGTGAATGCGAGACCTGTACGATCGGTCATAAACTGAGCAATCATACGTGCCAAACCACTATTGTATGATGTTCCTTCCACTCTTTTGCGTTCATTTCTTGGTATTGGACTGTTACGATACTCACGATTGTTCTTGAGTGCTTCCATTTCTATGTCTCTGAGTTCGAAGCCACACCACTGGCGGAATATACTCTGAACACTGTCAAATGGTGCAGAATTTACCTTTCGTGCCATTTCCTCGCATGATGCATGCATACGTGTGATAGCATCGAATGTAGACTTCTTCGATGTAGTAGAATAGCCTCCCCAGTCACGACGACCAATACTAAGACCGCTATTGCCGTGGTCAGGAGCTACAACGACTGCTGTGTTTCCGTCTTTTTCTGCAAACTCAAATGCTACTCTACAAGCCTCATCAAAAGCAAGGAATTCAGTAATCATTGCTGCTGGGTCGTTGTTGTGAGCCGCAAAGTCGACCTCACTACCTTCTACCATAAGGAAGAAACCATTCTTCGACTTGCTCAATTTATTAAGCGCAACAGAAGTCATCTCTGCAAGAGAAGGAGTCTGCATCTTATCACGATCCATATCGTATGGCATCGAACCTCCGTGGAAAAGTGCCCACATACGGTTGCCATCATAATTGCGCATACCTGCTATATCGTTCTTTATCACTCCCCAACCATTTGAAGTGAGGTAGTTCTCACATTCTTTTGAAAGGTGGTTCACGCCTCCTCCCAAGAGGACATCTATGTTATTGTGAACTTGTTGCGATGAAATCCATTCAAATTTGTTTCGGTCATAGCTATGAGAAGAACAATCAGCAGGAGTAGCGTGAGGGAATTCACAAGTACTTACAAGTCCCGTTGCCTTACCTCCAACCAACTTAGCAGCCTCAAGGACTGTTGTAAGTGGTTGATATTCCTTGCTCTTATCCAAAGGATAGATATCGTTCTCTGGGTCAACTGTAGGATAAGTACTTACCCATCCTGCGCGCGACATATAGCCTGTCATATAACAAGATGTTGTCGGTGCAGAATCACCGATAGGAGCATTCGAACATGAAGTACGGACCGTACCACAAAGATACTTATCCAATGCGAGATGTTCCTTCGTTGGATTTGTATACCACTGATACCAACGAGCTGTACTTACAGTAGCAATTGAACATCCGTCAGGAATGAGGACAATAACATTCTTAACTGGCTTTACATTTTGTACATCTTCTGCAAAGCATGAAACCATTGGCGCGAAAGCCAAGGCAATAAGGATTGATTTTCTTAAGTTGATCATATTATTTACATTTTATGTTACTTACATTTTATCTATTTCCGATAAGGAAAGGCACGTATCTCTTTATTATATATATAATAGGTATAAACACTATAGTTGTTGCAAGAGCCAAAAGGAATGTACATTCAGCATTGGCTACCCAATCAAGTTGAAGTTTATCAATCATCTTGAGGAACGGATGCAATATATCCCGATGGAAGGCAAGAATCACAACCGAACCAATCGATAAGTAATACACCATTCCATGCAATGTGAACCTATCCAACAAAGCTGATACCACTATAACCCAATAGCATCCAAACATGGCAGCAATGAGAGCTAATATCAAGAAGTTGCCATATTCGCCTCGATATAAATATGCCGGACCATTCACATAGGCAATTATTGATATGAAAGCGATTGGGATGATAATCCTCAATGAGTTTTTGAAGGCATTATCGTGCTTGATTTTACTCACAAGCAGCATAACACTATTTCCCTTCCATGTTCGGGCATTACAGCCTATGATATAGTATGGCATGCAAGCAAATACCGAAGTGACTGCCCAAGGCACATGTTCACACAGCCTATTATAGGCGTACAGGCAAATAATCGACACGAGAAATGCTATCCACAGACTTTTCTCACTTCGGAGGAAATATTGATGGATTATCTTTATGAGAATCAGGGAATACAAGAACCATAGATTTCCACATCCAGGAAGGTCATGGATTGAATTGAATCCCAAAAGAACTCCTATCTGTGGCCATATCCATTGTCCGTCGGATATATGCTGGAATATCGGTCCTATCACCTTTATCTCAGCAAAGATAAGATAAGGTATAATGAGAGAGGTGGTCAGTTTCTGCCAAAAGACTTTATCCGTAGGTTTTATCTTCGACAAATAACCTGATACAGCCAAGAACACAGGCACATCAAAGGCATAGAGTATAGGGGAAATCTTTTCAGGAAAACAATGCCCCCACACAATCAGCAACATTCCTATTGCCTTCATCCAGTCTATCCAATTCTGACGCACCATCTATTTATGCACAATTATTAACTTATAGCCCGTATCTGATAACCACTATCTATTTTTCTTCATATCTTGCTGTTCCTTGAGTTGGGCAAGAATATATTGACGCATCATACGAATAGCCTGGTCATTGTTTCCAACATTAGGAATGATGATGTCGGCATATTGTTTCGTAGGTTCAATAAACTCATCGTGCATTGGTTTGAGTACATTGCGATACTTAGTGATAAGCATCTCCAATGGGTGTCCTCTTTCGGCTATATCTCTCACGATAACTCGAAGCAAACGTTCGTCAGCACCTGCATCGACAAATATCTTTAAGTCCATCTGGTCGCGAAGGCTCTTGTCGTAAAGGCTCATGATACCCTCGATGATGATGACTTCCTTTGGTTCTACGTGAACGGTTTCTGAAAGGCGTGTACAAGTAATATACGAATATGTTGGTTGTTCTATTGCCCTACCCGCCTTGAGTTCTGCAATCTGATGCGAGAACAACTGCCAATCAAAAGCGTTTGGATGGTCGAAATTGGTTTGCTTTCTCACCTCCAAAGGAAGATGACTTTGATCGTTATAGTATGAGTCTTGTGGGATAACTGCCACACTGCCTTCTGGCAGTGCTTCCAATATCTTGTTTACCACTGTGGTCTTACCACTACCTGTACCTCCGGCTATTCCAATAATTATCATAGGTCTAATCGATTTGTTAGTAATTATTTTGTTTTCTTTATGTTATATTCCCAATATCTGTTTTATTAAAGGCATAACAGCTGTTCGCATTGCCTTATCGTTGAGATGGTGCTCCCCGTCAAATCGTTGGGCATTCTTATAGTGTTTCTTGAAAAGGTCATACGTATTGACGGTCTTGTCGTTTATACCAAACAAACCATACGTATTTTCCTTGTCGAACTCGGTAATACCCTTAAACTGCTGACGCTCCATCTGATTGAAGTGTTGAATTATATCCTTCGTTATCTTGAATGTCTTCTGACTGTCCTTTCTTCCGTTCAGGAACTTATGTTCGCCCGTCTTCAACACATGCGACATTGTCGACATGTTGAATGCTGGATTCACGCATATTTTCTTATAGCCATACATCTGCTGGGCATACATTGCTCCCATTGACGTTCCGATGATGAGGTCGGGATTCTCGTCGGCCACCAATTGTTTCAGATATGGAAGGGCCTCAACGGGGTCGACTGGGATGTCTGGTGCCACAACTTCTATTTCGGGCAATGCCTTGCGAAGCAATTCTACTGTTCCGCTTGCACCAGAAGAAGCGAAACCATGGAAATATATTATCTTCATCATATTATTTATTATTTCTGTCGTTTGAGGAAGATACTATGGTCGATACATTCAGGGAATTCCTCTTGATAGTGAGTGACCATGATCAGTGTCTTTCCCTTGCGCTGACAGAATGTTTCTATTATATCCTTTACGATGCGACGGTTCTTCATATCGAGTCCGTGAAGCGGTTCGTCGAGAATGATAAGCGATGGGTCTTTCACGAATGCCCGCGCCAACAAGACAAGTCGCTGTTCTCCGCTCGACAGCTTCAGGAAAGAAGTATCCTTATATTGAAGAACGCCGAATATGTTCATCCAAAACTCACACACACCCATTTGCTCTGGCTTTGGTTTCTTGTAGAGTCCTACAGAGTCGTGCAGGCCACTCGCCACAATTTCTATTGCCGGATAGTCGCGAAGGAATGCCCTGTGCATCTCAGGAGATATGTAGCCTATATTGCGTTTAATGTCCCAAATCGATTCGCCCGAACCTCTCTTATGACCAAACAACACGATATCATTAGCATAGGCTTGTGGGTTGTCGGCACATACAAGACTCAGCAGCGTACTCTTTCCTGCTCCGTTTTCTCCAGTGAGTGCCCAATGTTCACCTTGCCTTACTTTGAGATTCAAGTCTTTCAATATGGTTCGTTCGCCATAACGGATACATACGTTATTGAATTCGATGACGGTGTCGGAATCGTTCATAAAGTCAGATTCCTCTGCCTCCAACTCCAATATAGCCTTCTCTTTCTCCTTTGGCAACAATCGCGAAGGAACGGGTTGCTGATTTGCCTTAAACTCTTCTATCGTAATCTTCCGACCGACTTTCTTCCGACTTACTTCCACCACATGCGTTACAAATCCTGGAATGTCATCAGTTTTCGACAACACAAGCACCACCTGCATATCTGTTTCCTTGATAAGTTGGGTAAGTGTTTCGTCGAGCATCTTCCTTGCATTCACATCGAGTCCAATGAAAGGATTGTCAAGAATGAGCACACGAGGATTTCCCTGCAGGGCATTCTTCAACTGATAACGTCTCAGTTCCCCACTCGAAAGAAGGTACAGATGCTGCTTGTCATCAAATTCAGTCTGATTGAATCGGATTTGATAATAATAGTTGCCTTCAGTCCCGCCATAGGCATCTTGGAATGTGATATACTTCACGTTGTCACATACCATATTCGACTCGCTGGGAGAGAAATCGTACCTTATATACGAAGCGGCATCTCCCTTGTCGAGTATAGGATGGGCCCCTGTAATCATGTCCACAAGCAACGATTTGCCTGCCCCATTATCGCCGACAATGGCCACTTGTTCGCCTTCGCAGACCTCAAAATCCACAGCACCGTCCAATCTATACATCGGATGGCGTGCCACTGCTTGCTTTATCTCGATTATCTTTTTCTGCATCTTTTCAATCTATCTCTCCACTACCTATACAGAGATGGTGGTTCTCATCATATACCACACAGAATTGTCCTGGAGCCACTCCATGAATCTTCTCATCGGCCTGAAGGTGCCATCGTCCGTCTTCGTTCCGACTGATTGTGCCCCCTAGATATTCAGGTGTATGCCTTATCTTGAATGTAACTCTCTGAGGCGAATCATCCCAAGGATTCTCTGTTATGAAGTGGAAATCGTTCATATCCACATGGTCCTTATACACCTTTTCGGGGTCGTAGCCGTGACTTACGAAGAGTATGTTGCGCTTGATATTCTTTTTCACGACAAACCAAGGACCGCCACCAAATCCAAGACCTTTCCTCTGACCAATCGTATAGAACCACAATCCTCTGTGTTCTCCTATCTTATGCCCTGTCTCAAGTTCGCGTACATCGCCAGGATTCTCTCCGAGATTTGCCTTTATGTAGTCTCTGAAATCTATGTTGCCGAGGAAACAGATTCCCTGACTGTCTTTTCGTTGGGCATTAAGGAGTTTTTCCCGTTCTGCAATGGCACGAACCTCATGCTTCCACATGTGACCGATTGGGAACATGAGTTTGCTCACTTGCAAGTTGCTTATCTGGCAAAGGAAGTCGGTTTGGTCCTTCACGGGGTCAGGACTTGTAGAAAGCCATGTCTTGCCGTCTATCAAGGTAGTTGTGGCATAATGTCCTGTGGCAGTGATATCAAAGTCCTTTCCAGCTACATCTTCAAAGCATCCGAACTTTATGAGTTTGTTGCACATCACATCGGGATTTGGAGTGAGTCCTTTTCTGGCTTTATCCATCGTGTAGCCCACTACCTTGTCCCAATATTCCTTGTGAAGGTCTATCACGTCGAGTTTCAGTCCGTACCTCTTTGCAAGCCACCTACATATCTCCACATCTTCCTCTGAGGTACAGTTCCATTCCGTATCTCTGTCTGGTCCAATCTTGATATAAAACAGATGTGGTTCATATCCCTGTTCTTTCAGAACATGAACGCTAACGGCTGAATCAACGCCTCCGGAAACCAATGCAGCTACAGATGCAGACCCTCCACCTGCCCTCCCTAAAGGGCGGGAGCTGTTATCGTCAATCTGTTTTGTTTTATCTATTTCCATATCATTTAGCCAAATGCTCTTTTATTGTTTTTAAGACTATATCTATATCAAACAGAACCTCCTCATTCGAAAAGCGAATAATATCAAACCCCATTCTTGCCAAAACGCTAGTTCTCTGTTCATCATTGTTCATCTGATTGAGTTCAGAATGATAGCCTCCATCAACCTCAATTATCAAACCCTCTTCAACACATACGAAATCAACTATGTAATCTCCAATGATATGCTGACGCAGAAAACGGCAACCTATATTCTTCGCCCAAAGATTATTCCACAATTTCACCTCTGACGGGGTCATATTGTTTCTATTCTCTTTGGCAAATGCTTTCAGCAATTCATACCTGTCAGGCGAGGCAGTTTGATAATTCCACATATTATTTTACTTCTGCCCCTTTAGGGGAAGCGGAGAAGGGGTCCTTAACATTTTTTGTATTGGTCTCAACGCATTTTCAGCTAACGACGCGGAAACAAACACCTCTGGCTTTTCGTCACGAAGTGCTGCATGAAGTTTCTCGAGCGTGTTCATACGCATATACTGACACACATTCTCAAGCGGACATTTCTCCCCTTCTCCACACATTGGAGGGGCTGGATAGAATGTCTTGTCCTTGCATGCCTCTTGCATCTTATGGAGGATACCACTCTCTGTGGCCACGATAAATTCCTGAGCTTCATCATTGATGGCAAACTTCAGTAATCCTGCCGTACTTCCGATTTCATCTGCCACTTTCTGAATTTCCACAGGGCATTCTGGATGTACCAACACCTTTGCCTCTGGATGTTCCTTCTTCAGTTGGTTGATTCCTTCAAGAGAAAATCTGCCGTGTACGTGGCAACCTCCGTCCCAAAGCAACATCTCGCGGCCTGTCATACGGTTGATATATGAACCGAGATTCCTGTCGGGACCGAAAATCAATTTCGCATCCTTTGGATATGTCTCGACCACCTTCATGGCGTTCGAACTGGTTACTACCACATCGCTCAAAGCCTTCACGGCAGCCGTGGTGTTCACATAACTGACCACCTTATATCCAGGATGCTCGTCGATGAAAGCTTTCAAGTCCTCTGCCTTGCAGCTGTCGGCAAGCGAACAACCTGCATCCTCATCGGGCACGATGACTTTCTTGTCGGGACACAGAATCTTGCATGTCTCGCCCATAAATCCAACGCCACACATCACGATGATGTCGGCCTCTGTCTTTGCTGCTGATTGAGCCAATGCGAGTGAATCGCCTACAAAGTCGGCAATATCCTGCACCTCGCCATCGGTATAGTAATGAGCCAGAATCACTGCATTCTTATCCTTGCACATCTGGCGTATTTCACGCTTCAACTGTTCTTTTTTCATTCCGTTTCAGATTGATTGTTTTCTTTGTTCCGTTATAATATACAGTGGTTTGGCCACCCTTCTCGGTCGAGATTGTGAATCGTACCACCTTTCCGTTCTTCCATTCCATGCCTACTTCAAAGCCACCTCTTGCCCTGAGTCCGCTCACGCGTCCTTCGTTCCATTCCTCAGGTGTAGCTGGCAAAAGCATGATAGCATCGTCTGACGATTGTATCAACATCTCCACCACTCCGGCACATCCTCCGAAGTTGCCGTCGATTTGGAACGGACTGTGCGAGTCGAAGAGGTTGGGATATGTACCTCCACCCGAAACATAGTTCTCGCCTTGATATCCGTCGGGACTTACATACCTCAACAACTTGCGGTATATGTGGTAGGCATTCTTTGCGTCAAGCAATCGGGCAAACAGGTTCACACGCCAACCAGTGCTCCAGCCAGTGGAATTGTCGCCCTTTATCTCGAGTGTCTTCGCACATGCGGTTCTCAGTTGTTCGAGTGAATAGTCCTGATAAGGCAGTTCCTTGCCATCGAACCATTCGAGCTGATGACCTGGATAGAGTCCGAACAGATGCGACTGATGTCGGTGTTGTGGGTCGGGGTCTTCCCAATCGTAGTACCATTCCTGCAGGTTGCCTTTCTTTCCGATTCGGTATGGCAGGAGTCGGGCAATGGCTGCCTCTATCTCAGTTTGCAAGTCGGCATCCTGATTCAGTGTCTTCGCAGCCTTCAATGTAGCCGAAAGACATTCACGGATCATTGCAATATCGGCACTTCCGCCATACATGGTCTGACCTCTGTAGCCTTCGCCTGTGCGATACACATTCTCAGGCGAAGTGGAAGGAGATGTGAGCAAATGTCCTTCCTTTTCGATGAGCCACCCCAAGCAGAATTGGGCCGCACCTTTCAGTACTGGATAATATTCCTCCAGGAACTTGAGGTCCTGACTGAAGGCGAAGTGTTCCCAGATATGGGTGGAAGTCCAAGCTCCGCCCATATTCCAGTTGGCCCACATTGGGTCGCCGCCATGTTCGCCCACAGGGCACGACATAGCCCAGATGTCGGTGTTGTGAGCCAGGCACCAACCTTTGTTCACTCCATAGTATTCCTTTGCGGAGGTCTGCCCCGTTGTCGATACATTTCGAAGGAACGAGAGCATCGAACGGTGCATCTCTCCGAGGTTGGCGGTCTCTGCTGCCCAATAGTTTTCCTCGAGATTTATGTTTGAAGTGTAGTTGCACGACCAAGGCGGAAGCAACGATTCGTTCCAAAGCCCTTGAAGATTGGCTGGCACACCCATAGTTCTCGAACATGAAATCAGCAGATATCTGCCAAACTGGAAATACAAGGCTTCCAATTCGGGATTGCGTTGGTTCTTGGCTGTATAGTCATAGAGTTGCTTATCTGTAGGCATCGAAGCAATCGAGGCATCTGTCTTGCCCAAGTCGAGACTTACACGGCCAAAATACTTTTGGAAGTCGTTGACATGAGCCGCCATGAGTTTGCCGACCGATTTCTTTGCAGCCGCATCGATTCTCTTTCTCACAAGCGTCTTATAGTCTCTGCCCTCTTTCACTGGGTCCTTGTCGAAACCATTGAAACTCGTTACGTTTGCAATCAGAATCGTCACTTCGCGGTTTCCGTCGATGGCCAAACCGCCGTCCGTCGCCTTCAGGTTCTTTCCGCCTACCACCTTCACGATGGTACGATAATGGATACCTCGGTTTTCGTCGTAGCTGAATTGGTTGCCTACATAGTTTGGTATGGAATGATAGGCTGCATAGCCATCCGAAACGATTTCGTCTGCCGCGATTTTGTTAGTGTGAGGCAACTGTGAATCGAGTTTCAGCAATGCCCCGAAAGGTTTGTCGGCCTTGATATGCACTACAATCACACTGTCGGGAGCCGAAGCGAAAAACTCGGAAGTCATGCGTCGGCCACCAATCCCGTATTCGGTTGTAGCCACAGCCTTCGAGATATCGAGTTGGCGCGAATAGTCCGTTGGTGTGCCCTCGGCATCATCGAAGTCGATGGTCAATGTACCGAGTGGTTGGTAGTTCTCGCTGTAATGGCCTTGAATCAGTCTCTGCGCACGGTCGGCAGCCCTGTAGTTCTCCTTATCGAGCAAGCCACGGATACTATCGAGATAAAAGTATGCACCGGGCGAGAACACTTTCCTGTCGGGTTCGCCCGTCCAGAGAGTAATGTCGTTGAGCGAAATTTTCAGTTGTTTCGTTCCACCATACACCATTGCACCCATTCCTCCATTACCGATAGGCAGAGCCTCCTCGAAGTACTGGGCAGGACGGTCGTAATGCAGACAAAGCCCCTGTCCGTTTGCCATCAAAGCTACGAACACAGCCACTATGGATGTTATGATTTTCCTTTTCATTGTCATACGAATCTGATTCAATTTCCTTTTGCTTTGCAAAAATACAAATAAAAAACGAAAACGAATACGATTTTATCAATAATTTGCATTATTAATAAAAAGTTTAGAGTATAGAGTGTAGAGTGTAAAGTGTAGAGAGTTGTGTGCAGGACAATAAAATTGCAAGATATCCGTTATAACAGTGTAACAATTAATCAACAATTAAACAACCAAAATTATGAAAAGAATTTTTACTCTCATTTTCGCTGTCACAATGATTGCAGTGGCAGCAAATGCCCAGACAAAGAAAGTCTCAGTCCTCGGCGACTCCTACTCTACATTCAAGGGCTCAAATCCTGATGGCTATGCACCATTCTATCCCGATGCAAACAACGACGTTAAGGAAGTGGCTCAGACATGGTGGAGCCTTTACACCAAGGCAAAGGGCTATACACTCGAAGTGAACGATTCATGGGGCGGAACAACCATCTGCAACACAGGTTATTTCAGAAGCAATTCAGCCAACTCATCATTCAATTCACGTCTGTGGAAACTCGGCAACCCCGACATCATCTTTGTGTTCGGAGGAACGAACGACGCATGGGCAAACGCACCAGTCGGTGAATACAAGTATGCCGACATCAGCAAGGCCGATTGCAACTCTCTTCGCCCAGCATTGGCATATATGCTCGATGCCCTTGCAAGGATTTATCCAAATGCAACGGTTTACACCATCCTCAATTCTGAGTTGAAGGAAGATGTGAACGAGTCGTTCCGTGTAGTATGCAAACACTATGGTGTGCAGCTCATCGAACTCCACGACATCGAGAAGCAAAACGGTCACCCATCAATCAAGGGCATGCAAGCCATCTGCGACCAACTTCTCGAAGCCATAAAATAACAGCTACAATAAGCATACAACAAACAAGAGTCTCTCCGTCATCATTGACCAAGAGGCTCTTTTTTTAGGAACTGACTTACATATTGACACCACAGGCTTTTTTCAGTTTGGCTCCGCCGAATTAAAATTTCTTGCTAAACTTCGGGGCATGTCTCGCTAAACTTTGGGGCATGTCTTGCTAAACTTTGCATGACCTCGATTGCGTAAAAAACGTCAATTTGTCAATTTGTCAATTAACTAATTTGTGGGTTTTTCATTGGTGCGCAAAAAATTTGTTCCTCAATATTACTTATTTAATGATTAAATTATTATTAAAAAACACTTCTTATTATATATATAATATATATATTATATATAATAAGGGCAAGTATCCCTCAGGCCTCCACACACTAAAAACAGCTAATTGACAAATTGACAAATTGACAAATTGACTTTTCTCTATGATGATAGATATATAATTAAATATGTGTTAAAAAAAATTGTGGGATGGATGTTGTTTGTTTCATATCATCATCGCGATGCAGAATTTGCATTACGCACCATTTTTGAAGAAAGATTTATAAATATTAAAAATATTTATAAAAAAATTTGGTCATATCAAATATTTATTGTATCTTTGCAGTGTGTTTAAGAAACAGAGCGCAGGGAGTTAGCCCAAAGTTTCGCGAAGTTGATGGGCTGGCAACGCGAACTATCGACTCTCAAAGCGCATTCTCTTTCCGAGACACAAAAGGGTAAAATGAAGGGATAGAACTTTCGGAGAAGCAAAACCATCTCTGCGTGAGGCCAAGAACTCACTGTCGATGAGTTGGTGTGGACAAATAAATCATCCGCAAATTTATGGACAGAAAGAAAATCATAATTGCTTCGGATTCGTGGAAAGGATCGCTCGACTCGTTCGAGGTGGCTGACGCGATGGCTCGCGGTTTCGGGGATGCCTGCAACGACTTCGACATCACGAAACTCTATATCTCTGACGGTGGAGAGGGATTCACTCGCTGCATCAATGCCACAATCGGGGGCAACTTGATAGAACTGTCTGTTACGGGGGCTCTTGGGGAAACGGCATGTCCAATGGTGTGTGCCATCGACGGGGAAACAGCGGTGATGGATGTGGCATCAATCGTCGGCATCAATCTTATCGCTCCCGAAGAACGGAACCCTTGGAATGCAAGTTCGAGGGGTGTCGGAATGGCAATCAACCAACTCTGTTCACTGGGTTTCAAACATATCATCATCGGGCTTGGTGGCTCGGTCACAAACGATTGCGGATTGGGCATGATTGAGGAAATCACTTGCGACTTATCTCACATCCGCTTCACAATTGCTTCGGATGTTACGAGTCCGCTGCTCGGCCCTAACGGTGCCACATATATGTTTGCCCGCCAGAAAGGGGCTACGGAGAAGATGCTCGAACCGCTGGAACGGAGAAACAGGCAGAGGGGCGAATGGCTGGAGAAGATGTGCGGAAGGAAGATTATGGACTTGCCAGGTGCTGGCAGTGCGGGTGGGATTGGCTGTGCGTTATTGGCTTTGCCAAACACGAGGATGGTGAGTGGTATCGAACTCTTGCTCAGTCTCTACGACTTCGACTCCCTACTCTCTCAGGCGGCTCTCGTCGTTACGGGCGAAGGACGGCTCGACTTCCAGTCGCTGATGGGCAAGGCTCCTTATGGCATTGCGATGCGGGCGCAGGCTAAGGGCATTCATTGCATTGCCTTGTGTGGACAGGTGGACGAGCGGGGAAAGGATGAATTTGACAGGATATTTACAAAAACAATTCAGGCTTCACCTTCCCATCTTTCTATCGATGAAATGATGAAGCCCGAAATAGCTAAACAGAATATTTACTTGGCTATCAAAGCCTTGACATCGTCGGCTAAATACTTCTCCAACTCTTTGTAAGGAACGGTCACCTTTGGCATTCCGGCTGCATAGCACGCAATCTCATAGGCCCCATAAGTGAAGACTACTCCGTCCTTCGTGAGATAAGGTGGGAACTGTGGCAATGGGAAGTCCTTCACAGCATCTTCGAAGATGGCTTCTTCGACTGGTGATTCCTCTCCGAAGAACTCGTCGAGATGGCTGTAGATAAGTTTCTTCAGACGACCCGAAACCAATGTATCACGTTCGATTGACCATGTATCCGTAGTGTCGCGCTTGAATATATTGTAGTCGAAGAACTTTCCGTCGGCCTTTGCGAATGTACATCCCTGATCGAATGGCATTCCGTGGGCTCCTCCCCAGAAATCATAACCAGAGTAGTGGTAGGTCACGTATTTGTCGGTTTCTTCCAACAACTTATACTTGGCTTCGCTGCTCCAACCGATTTTCGAGCTGGAATATTCATCTATCTCTGCCCCATCGAAGAATGCCTTCGAATAGAACTGCAACCATGTCTGCACGAATTCAGGTTTCTGCACATCGAACGTGTCGGCACGGAAATCTTCGTTGAAATCGCCATAGGTACCATTCAACTTCGAATCAATCCAACGGATGATGTTGCGACAAAGGGCCTTTGGACCTTTAGGAACATCTATATCCACGTCGAAACTGCAAATGGCACCTTCTACGTCGGCACTATCGGTAAAGTGGAGTGCGTTGACACTGAACTCTGGTTCATCCATGAAAAGCGAGGAATCTACCATTAACGAGTCGGAATCATTTGCACTGGCTTCGCCGGCTTGATCACATGAAGTGGCTACAAATGCCGGAAGCAGGATAATCAAAGCTAAATAAAATATCTTCTTCATCTGTAAGAGGGTTGGAGTTGGTATGTTCCACCTACCAAAAGCCTCCCCTAAATGGGGAGGTATGGAGGGGTTGGTCTATATTACTTCAAGAAGTCGTCGAGCGCACTGCGAACATCTCCTGCTGGAGCATCATCCTGTGGCTGAACTTCTTCGCCTTCATTGTCCTTCTTTGCGAAGTCGCTGTGGCGGAATTCCTGACGCTGTGGACGGTCGCCACGCTGACGGTCTGGACGTCCTTCTCGACGGTCGCCACGTGGACGGTCGCCACGCTCTGGACGTGGACGCTGTGGACGTTCTGGACGCTCTACATATCCTTCTGGCTTTTCGAGCAATACTCGGTGTGAGAGCTTGAACTTACCAGTCTTCTGGTCAACATCAGCGAGCTTCACTTCAATCTTATCGCCTTCCTTCAGACCTGTTTCTTCCATTGTTTCGAAACGCTTCCAATCGATTTCGGAGATGTGGAGAAGTCCTTCCTTACCTGGGAGGAACTCTACGAAACATCCGTAAGGCATGATTGACTTAACTGTACTTTCATATACTTCGCCTACCTCTGGAACTGCTACGATGCCCTTGATCTTGGCCATTGCCGCCTGGATGGCATCGCGGTTAGGTGCTGAAACCTGAACCTTACCTACGCCGTCAACTTCTTCGATAGTGATAACTGTACCTGTCTCTTCCTGCATCTGCTGGATTACCTTGCCACCAGGACCGATAACGGCACCAATCATATCCTTAGGGATTGTGATCTGCTCGATACGTGGAACATGAGGCTTGAAGTCTTCGCGTGGTTCGCTGATTGTCTTCATCATTTCGCCCATGATATGCTCACGACCTGCCTTTGCCTGCATGAGAGCCTTTTCGAGGATTTCGTATGAAAGTCCGTCGCACTTGATATCCATCTGAGTTGCTGTGATACCATTGACTGTACCTGTAGTCTTGAAGTCCATATCGCCGAGGTGGTCTTCATCGCCAAGGATATCTGAAAGGATGGCATACTTGTCTTCTCCTGGGTTCTTGATAAGACCCATTGCAATACCTGCTACTGGATTCTTGATAGGAACACCGGCATCCATAAGTGCAAGTGTACCAGCACAAGTTGTAGCCATTGAAGAAGAACCGTTTGATTCGAGGATATCACTTACTACACGGAGAGTGTAAGGGAAATCTTCAGGAATCTGCCCCTTGATACCACGCCATGCAAGATGACCGTGACCAATCTCACGACGACCAGTGCTGCGCTGAGCCTTAGCCTCGCCTGTAGAGAATGGAGGGAAGTTGTAGTGGAGAAGGAAACGCTGGTTGTAGCGCTCGAGAGCACCGTCGACGAGCTTTTCATCGAGCTTGGTTCCGAGTGTAGCTGTAGCGAGTGCCTGAGTTTCACCACGAGTGAAGATAGCAGAACCGTGAGGTCCTGGAAGTGGACTTACCTCGCACCAGATTGGACGGATGTCAGTAGTCTGACGACCATCAAGACGGATGCCTTCGTCGAGAATGCAACGACGCATAGCATCGCGCTCAACATCTGCGTAATATCTGTCGACGAGAGTGTTCTTCTCTTCGAGTTCTTCTTCTGTCATGTCTGCATGGGCAGCTGCATAAGCTTCCTTGAAGTTTTCGCGGATTGCCTCGAAAGCATCAGCACGTTCGTGCTTTTCGAGTCCCTGCTTTGTAACATCGTAAGCCTTCTGGTAGCATTCTGCCTTAACAGCCTCACGAAGTTCTTCATCGTTTACTTCATGACAATATTCACGCTTAACATCTGTTCCGAGTTCCTTCATGAGTTCCTTCTGGAGCTGGCACTGAGGCTTGATAGCATCGTGAGCTGCCTTGAGGGCACCGAGAAGATCCTGTTCGCTGACTTCCTTCATTTCGCCTTCGACCATCATGATGTTTTCTTCAGTGGCACCAACCATGAGATCCATATCAGCTTCCTTGAGCTGCTCGAATGTTGGGTTGATAACGAACTCACCATTAATGCGAGCTACGCGAACTTCAGAAATTGGTCCTTCGAAAGGAATGTCAGAGCATGCAAGAGCTGCAGAAGCTGCAAAACCTGCAAGAGCATCAGGCATATCAACTCCGTCGGCAGAGAAAAGAATTACGTTTACGTAAACCTCTGCGTGATAGTTTGATGGGAACAATGGACGGAGTGCGCGGTCGACCAATCGGCATGTAAGGATTTCTTCATCCGATGGCTTGCCTTCACGCTTTGTAAAACCTCCAGGGAATCGGCCGTTTGCCGAATACTTCTCACGATACTCTACCTGGAGAGGCATAAAATCTGTTCCTGGTACTGCATCTTTTGCGGCACAAACAGTGGCCAAGAGCATGGTGTTGCCCATTCTGAGCATAACGGCTCCATCGGCTTGTTTTGCCAAACGTCCTGTTTCAATGCTGATTTCTCTTCCGTCAGGCAATGAAACTTTTTTTGTAATTACATTCATCTTTTTACGTTCTTTGGTGATAGAACCTCATAAAATATTTTCACATTCGGCCTAACACCTTATTTATAATTAAATACTAAAAATCGTGCAAAGTTAAGCATTTTTCACGAATCACGGACAACGAATCACGAATTATTTGTGTATTTACATTCATTTTTGTGGGAATAATTCGCGTTTGCGCTTGGTGTTTGCTCAAAATTGATTACCTTTGCAGCCAAATAAAAACATCACTAATGAAAAAGATATTAAATTCGATTGCCATCATCCTGTTGATGGCTACAGCAATTGCGTGTGACAACAAACCTCACTTCACAGTTGAGGGAACAGTAGAGAATGCAAAGGACTCAATGCTATATCTCGAATGGGTTTCGCTTGAAGGTGTGCAACGACTCGACTCTGCGAAACTGAAGGAAAACGGAGAATTCTGCCTTAAAGGCAACGTACCTCCATGCCCAGAATTCTATGCCCTCCGCATAGGCAACCGACATATCAACTTCTCAATCGACTCAACAGAAACTGTAACCATAACCACTTCACTGCCAAAATTTGAAAACGACTACACCGTCGAAGGAAACGAAAGCAGCAAGAAAATACAGGAAATCTGTAAGCTTCAGAGCGAATTCCAGGCACAGATAGTTGCCGTGGAGAAGAATTCATCACTGTATCCAGGCGAAATTGTCGACAGCGTAAACGCAATGGTAGATGCATACAAGCAAAAGATGAAGAACGACTATATCTTCGTGGCTCCAATGAGTGCCTATGCATATTATGCTGTTTGTCAATCAGTTTCTGACGTCAGCGGACTCTACCAGTTGTTCAACCCTCTCAATAATCGTGATGACGTGAAATGTTATGCAGCTGTGGCAACGGCGTGGGATGGATATTATCCTGACGCTCCTCGTACCGAACAAATCTGCAACATGGCAATTCAGGGTATGGAACGCACTGCCCCACCTACAGAAAAAGTGCTTGAACTCAACGATTCACTGGTTTCCGAAACTGGTATTATCGACTTGAAGTTGCCTGACATCAACGGTAAGGTTCGTACACTTTCAGAACTCAAGGGAAAGGTCGTATTGCTCGACTTCACTATTTATAATGCTAAGGAGTCGCCAGAACGCAATCGTATCATGCGCGAACTCTACGACAAGTACCATGATAAAGGACTCGAAATCTATCAGGTTTCGGTAGATCAGGACACTCATTTCTGGAAGTATTCATGCGAAAACCTTCCTTGGATTTGTGTTCACGACGCTAACGCTCAGGCTGCAAACACTTATCGTGTCGCTGACCTTCCTACATCGTTCATCATCAACCGCGACAACGACCTCGAACTCCGCAGCGATATGATAAAGACTTCGCTGGAATCCGAGATTCAGAAGCTGTTGTAAGACAAACAGAAAACAAAAATAAACGGGTTGCGGAAATCATCTTCCATAACCCGTTTTCTTTTATTCTAATTCAAAGGAACCGCCTATTTCTTTGCTGCAATTGCAAGCAAAACACCAAGAACCACTCCGAGGAGAGCTGCGAACAATACGCGGAACTCCGATGGGAGCAGGAATGTGATTGTGTGGGCTGGATACCAGAAGAGAGGAATTGTCTTCTTGAACACGAATCCCCATTGAGCACTCCAGTTGAGATTGGAAATGATTTCACGCATCTTGATTGGATGTACAAGAGATGAAAGACTGCCACCGTACTGACCAATATGAGTGTCGGTAATCTTGTGGAATGTCATGAAAACAGGTGCAAAGAATGAATTCATCGCAACTGACACTGCAAGTGCCACAGCAACCTTTCCCCAACTGAGGTCAGGATTTTCAAGCAATGTAGAAGCACCATTCATTCCCATATATTCCATAAATTGAGGAATTCCATGAGAGAACACGAACATTGCGCCACTGATGAACACACCAAGAATACCCCAAACAAGCATACGAGGAATCAAACCGAAGTTCTTGTTGTAGTACTCGCCTTTACTGATTCGCAAGCCAATCATTTCGCCGAGAGTTGAAAGGATTGCAAACTTGAAGAAACTCATAATCATACCATGCTCGGCATTGAATTGCTTGTACCATTCGTAAACACTTGGGCAAACGAAGAAAGGTAGGAATATCGCTACTACGATAACCCAGAAAATGATGTCGGCTTTTTTCATTTTTGTCTATAGTTTTATTGGTTTGTAAATTGACTTTCTGCCGCAAAGATACAAAAATATGTGAAAACCCAACAAAGAAATATGTAAAATATAGAGAAAAATATGCGTTCACCTTTCATCTTTATGCAATATTTTGTATCTTTGCACCCGAAATATGGAAGTAAGATGCAAAATATGCAGGTTTAAGTTCGACGTTCCTTTTGATGAAAGTCAGAAGGAGGTTGTAGCCAATTGTCCTCGTTGCGGAACTCCTCAATTAGTGGAAATGATTGAAGATTCGATGAGCGAGGAAGATACCACCGCATCAGACAACAACACAGAAACTGCTACTCAATCAGCTTCAAAAAGCGAACCAGTTGCAGCAACAACTGATACCAAAGATACGAAAGCTACAACTCCAAAACCTCAAAGGAAGAAAATCGACTTCAACCACCCCACTCCTTCAGCTTCGCTAAAATTGGATTCGGCAACCGGCTCGGATGATAACGGCAAAAAAATAGGATACAAAGTGATTCGTACCCTATTGATTCTTATCGCTTTAGGCATTGCAACCTACTACGGTTATCATTTTTTGAAAGACCAGAAGGTCAAGCTCGACGCCGACCAAAACAACGTGGAATTGTTTGACGAATAGGTTTATTCTACAAACTCATCATTCCACCAATCTCCCTCATACACTTCTCCATCGACTGTGGTAAGCTTTCCCTTACCATGACGCATGTCGTTTTTCCAGTGGCCTTCATAGACATTTCCGTTTTCCCATGTGTAGGTTCCGTATCCGTCGGCACTGCCATGATGGAAATCTCCTGTATATCGGCTGCCACTGGCATAGAAATAGGTACCATGGCCTTCGCTCTTTCCACGTTTCCATTCGCCAACATATTTGTCGCCTCCAGGATAATACATTGTTCCTTCGCCATGAGGGAGGCCCTTATGGAACTCACCTTCATACTTTTCGCTGAATTCATTGATAGCCACGCCCTTACCTTCGAGTCGGCCGTCGACGAATTTGCCTTCCTTCATCGAGCCATCAGGAGCAAGCCACTTTCCTTCGCCATTTGGATGGCCATTCTTGTAAGCTCCTACATAGTAAGCTCCGTCTTTCCAAGTATATCTGCCTTCACCATTTGGAAGACTGTCGCGGAATTCGCCTTCAAAACTATTGCCATCGGCCCATACCATCTTGCCCTGGCCGTTTGGTTTATCGTTTTTCCATTCACCTTCGTATGAACTGCCATCTGCCCATACCATCTTTCCTTGGCCCGAACGCTTGGCATTCTTCCAATTACCCTCATACACACTGCTGTCGGGGAAGACGTAGGTGTTTTCTCCACTCTCAGGTCGGTCTGACTCACCACCTATACATGACACGAAAAGTAAAGCTGCCAATGCAGCCAAAAATACTGCCTTTTTCATTTTGTATGCATTAAATCGGCTGCAAAGTTACAAAATATTGCAGAACACTGAATATATATCGTATGTTTTTTTATAAGTTTTTCTTATTTCCGACTTCTATCTTCACATATTTTTGTAACTTTGCATCAAATATCAAGAAATTGGGAAAGAAGATTTCAGATAAGATTAAATTTATTGTTACATTCTCAATCACTGTAGCTTTGCTTGCTGCCGTGAGCCACTTGTTCATCCCAAAGAACGAGAATAAGACCACATTGGCTGACAAGGAACAAGTGGAGACGGACAACAACAAATCTGATTCCACCTTATTGGCAGAAGCCAACCATCAAGAAACAGATAATATCGATAGCGACTCACTTTTGGCAGATGCTGCCATTCTCGACACGAGCCTAATGGAGCAACAGACCAATCAAGCTGAATTGTTTACCAACAGCAAGGTGTGGAGCTATCCCGAATGTTTCCCTGACAGCAATTCCCTTCAATTGGCTGTAGCCGAAAGAAATGGTGTGAAACCTATGGCAACGCGTGAACAAGCCTACAAGAAGGTGGAAGAACACTTGCTTGGAAGTATCATGAGTTCGCCATATTATGCAGTCGACGAACTGACCCATTCGATGCCTTATCTCGTGCCAAGGGCCCAACAATTATTGAATGCCATCAGCATCAATTTCTTGGATTCGCTCATTTCGAAAGGACTTGAGCCACATCTTCCTATCGTCACCTCGGCCCTACGAACCACGAGCGACATACAAAACCTCAGAAGAGGCAACCGCAACAGTGTGAAGAATTCGTGCCATTGCTATGGTACCACAATAGATATCACTTACAATCGTTTCATGCCGCTCAACAGCAACGAACCTACCAGATACGATGAACGACTGAAGAAAGTAATGGCTGAAGTTCTGTTCGACCTTCGAGAACAAGGCAAATGCTATGTAAAGTATGAACGACGACAAGCTTGTTTCCACCTAACCGTGATATAACAATCGGTTTCAGGTTACGAGTTTCGCACTTTATCACAACAGGAATTCAAAAAACCGAAAAGGGCAAAAAATATGCGTTACTTCATTTATTTGGCTTACGACGGAAAGAACTATCATGGTTGGCAGATACAACCAAATGGCAACAGCATTCAGGCAGAACTGTCTGAAGCCGTTTCGTTGTTTGTCAAGAAAGAGACGGAAGTAATCGGAGCTGGTAGAACCGATGCAGAAGTGAACGCAAGCCTCATGGTGGCCCATTTCGATATCGAGTCCCCTATCCTTCCAGATAATGGTCAGGATTTCGAGACTTGGCTTGCCCACAAACTGAACAGGAAGTTGCCTGCCGACATTTCTGTCTATCGTGTGGTAAGGGTAAACGACGAGGCACATGCACGTTTCAGTGCCACTGCCCGTACCTACCAATATCATATTACGACGGTTAAGTCGCCTTTCAATCGCTACTACACCTATCGCTTTCCACAGCCACTCGACTTCGCCCTCATGAATCAAGCAGCCAAACATCTGTTCGACTATACGGATTTTACCAGTTTCTCGAAACTTCATACCGATGCAAAGACCAACGATTGCACTATTATGAAGGCCGAATGGAAGCAATCTGGAACCGACTCCAACGAATGGATTTTCACCATCACGGCCAATCGTTTCCTACGCAATATGGTAAGAGCTGTAGTCGGAACACTTCTCGAAGTGGGCCGTGGAGCAATGACAATCGAACAGTTCTGCCAAACCATTGAAAAGAAAGACCGTTGTGCCGCAGGTACGAGTGTTCCAGGCAATGCCCTATTCCTTACAGACATTCAATACCCCGACGAATGTTTCGTGGTAAACGAATAAATTCCTAAAAAAGCTATTATAACAACAAAAAGACAATCGGCCGCTATGTTCTTGAAAACACAACGGCCGATTCTTACACATTATATATTATATATTATTATATAACACCACGAATATCTGCCAACGAACTGCAACCATGACGGTCGAGCCACTGATTAATTCCATCTGCAACCTTAACACTTATGGCTGGGTCGATAAAGTTGGCTGTACCAATCTCTATCGCTGACGCTCCCGCCATAATGAATTCGATGGCATCTTCGGCAGTCATTATCCCTCCAAGACCTATTACAGGAATGCCAACAGCCTTGGCCACTTGCCACACGCAACGTACTGCCACCGGCTTTACAGCTGGACCACTCAAGCCACCGGTTCCAATGGAAAGACGTGATTTCCTTCGTTCTATATCTATCGACATTCCCATCAATGTGTTGATAAGACTAACTGCATCGGCTCCGGAATCCTCAACTGCACGGGCAATATCCGCAATAGAAGTCACATTTGGTGATAGTTTTACTATCAAAGTCTTCTTATAAACCTCACGAACAGCACGAACAACTTGACTTGCTCCTTCACATGTTACGCCGAAAGCCATTCCTCCTTGCTTCACGTTAGGGCAAGAGATATTGAGTTCGATAGCTGGAATCGCATCCAATTCATTGATTCTTGCTGCACACTCGGCATAAGTTTCTGGCGAATTGCCTGATACGTTGACAATCATATTTGTCTTGATATCCTTTACCTGAGGATAAATATGTGAGCAAAAGTAATCAACGCCTTTGTTTTGAAGACCAACGCAATTGAGCATTCCACTTGCAGTTTCTGCCATTCGTGGATAATCATTTCCTTCGCGTGGCTGCAAGGTTGTGCCTTTCATGATTATCCCCCCTATCTTGGAGAGGTCAACCAAATCGGCAAATTCAATACCATAACCAAACGTACCAGATGCAGTCATCACTGGATTCTGCATCTGTAAACCTGCTATATTTACTTTTATATCTGCCATGTCAGTTCGTTTATATTGAATACTGGACCTTCCTTACATACACACACATTGCCTTTGACCGTCTTTTCCACGCAACAAAGACAAGCTCCGAGTCCGCATGCCATCATGTTCTCAAGTGATACTTCGCAAGGGATTTCATTCTGCTTCGCATACTTTGCCACTGCCATCATCATTGGCTTAGGACCACAACAAGAGATGCGGAAGTCTTTGTTCTTTACATATTGAGAAGATTCTCCGAGCAACGATGAATTTGTGACGAAACCCTTATCACCCATAGAACCATCCTCTGTAGTGACAAACACTTCGCCATACTTTTTGAATTCATCGAGTTGGAGAAGATTGCGACTTGATCGGCCTCCCAACAAGAAAGTAGGACAAGCGCCACACTCTTTCAACTGGCGGCCATAATCAAGCAGCGGAGCTATTCCAACTCCTCCACCAACCAGCAAGACTTTCTCTCCTTCCGTTCCCTTTGTAAAGCCATTACCGAGGGGAAAAAGAACATTGAGGGAATCACCCTCGTGGAGCTGAGCCAACTTACGAGTGCCCTCTCCAACCAATTGAATGAGAAGCCACATTTGATTGTTTTCGACATCAACGAAATGAATAGAAATAGGTCGGCGAAGGAAAGTTGATGGACTTCCTTCAACCTTTATTTCAACAAATTGGCCAGCATTGATGGCTGGAAGCTGTTCTTTGTCGGTAAGTTTCAGCAAAACATAACCATCGGAAGGATATTCCACTCCAACAATCTTTAAGTCTTTGCAATATTTCATATGTCAAATATTATATTTACACACAACATAAAGAGCTATTAGATTCCCCATGCAGAAGGTTTGCAAACAGCCTCAACTTGGTTTTCTATCTTATCTTCAAGTAATGGGAAGAAATCAATCTTTGCGGCTTTCTCCACTGCATCAACACTTACAGCATAATCTCGCATCTCACCCTGAGCATTGCCATTAGGATAAATAAAACCGATAGCCTTTGTAGAGTTCTTGCCTACCATCAACACGACTTTGAAAAAACGGTCAGGAACAGCAATGCGGAAGCCTCTGCGTCTTCCAATCTTTCTTTGTCCGCCATTGTCAAAGATTGGACCAGCCACGATATATATCTTCTTATAGTTGCGAGCCCATGAACGGCATTGTATCTCAAGATCATTCCATGCACCAGTGTTCAATCCATGATTCTGAGGACACATATTTGTCATATAGAAACATTCGGTCATTGCCTTATATGATTGCCTGTTGTCGGCAGCTGGGCACATGTGACCACGGTCGAAACGTGAACTGCTGTAATCTCCATGAATAACTCGATACTTCTGCTCTATCATTGGATCACCATCGAAAAAGTCAGTACGCTTTGTCTTGCCATTCACTCTATCAGGAGTAAGACACCATGCAACATAATTTGGTGTCAACGTACTCGTATTGAAAGAAACTGTATAAGCCTCATGCTTGATTATCTTCTCTGGCTTATTAGTCAGTTTTGCAGGCATTTCATATTGCTGCGCATTAACAGCAACGCTCAGTAAAAGACTAATCGATATAACAAACCATCTCATATTAAAACCTTTTTATGTCCTTTTTCTAAAAAAACGTGTATAATGAATTCTTAATTACAAATTATTTACTACCTTTGCAGCCGCAATGCCGAAATGGCTCAGTTGGTAGAGCAACGCATTCGTAATGCGTAGGTCACGGGTTCGAGTCCCGTTTTCGGCTCTTATTCTTGAGGAAGTCCTTAGTCAGTCAATGATTGAGGACTTGTTTTTTTTCTATCCAATTACAATCAATACCACCTTACAGAACTAGAGTAACTACTCTTCTTATCATACTTCAACGCATCCGTCAAAGTACTTGCGTTGGCTCGCATTGTTATGTGGTATGAAGTAAACGTACCAAACACGAATCCACAACTTATATTGAAGCAGTGCATATCACGTGAAAGGTTGACCGTTGTCATTGATATTCCCTTGTTCGTAAAATCGTAACCTGAAGAGAAGTTTGCATTCCAATTGCTCGACAGACGGATACTTCCAGAGAAGTTCAAGTTTTGTGTAAACTTATAAGGATAGCGCATATTACGGACATTTATCTTTGCCGAACGGTCTTCTGCCATTGTTATACCATAAGATATTGAGAATGACCATGGAATTGAGAACTTCATGTAACCATCGTCGTCAAGGTCGGAACTACTACTTTTATTCTTGTTTGCAGTTTCCTCCAATTCCTCGTCCTCCCCTTCTATATCTTCTTCATCTTCCGTTTCGTCTTCAACATCCTTTCCTCTCAATTTAGCGATCTTCTCCTTCAAATTCTTCAGAGTCTGATTATTGAATGTATATGACAGGTTCTTACTCATTCCCTGGAATCGACCGAAACGGCCATACGACCATTCTGTTCTGTCACCTACGACTACATTTCCACGGTCGTCGAACTGATAAGCATACGTATTGAATACAGCATTCATATTGAATGTAAACTTACCATATTTGAGTCGAATACGGGTAGATAGATTACTCCATGGCTGGGTTCTTGCCGACATATTATATGAAAGGCTTGCACCAAGTTCATCAATAATACTAACCTTACGTACACCAGTGGTGTCCCTATCCGACTTTACCTTCATTTCGACATTGTTGGAAACATCAAAAGATACTGAACCCGTCTTGCCTCTTGATACAGTTCCAAACATCTGCGATGAATATGGAGAATACTGCACCAGCGAAACATTTCCGTCGAGATCGGTCTTCGTATAAGTTTTCCAGAAACCATATCTTTCTGCACCAAAGTCAGGGGCATATGTAAACGAAATAGATGGAGTGATCACATGACGAATCATCTGGATCTTATCGCCGAACACCTTTGGATTAGGTTTGAAGAAACCATAAAGTTTTGTATTGGCAGAAAGACTCAAATTATAGTTAAACACTCTGTTGAATCCATAGATTGTATCATTCTGGACTTTCTGCTTAGCAACATCCCAACTTTGTTCCACCCTGTTTGTGTACCAACGTTCTGTATAGTTGAAAGAAGGAGAAACATTTATGTATTTGAGGATGTTAAACGAAGCAGAGATAGGAATTGAATGGCGCATACCATTCTTCCAATCCTTAATAAGATTTGAATGAAGAATCTTGTCTTCCTTCGTAGAGATACTGTTGGACAGATTACCCGTATAGTTCATGGAAATCTTTTCATACCAACGTTCTTTTCCTACTACATGCTTGCGCTTAAACGGGTAGAAGCGATTAAGACTTATACTGAGATTTGGCAATGTAAGTGCAAGAGTAGAGTCACGCATATTCTGTGAAACATTCACACTTGTAGCAATCGAAAGACCGATTCGTGGGAATGTACGAGAATAACTTACACTTGAAGTTCGTGTACTTTGTGAGTAAGACGTTGGATTGTACAAACTCGTCAAGTTGTTCTTTTCATAACTTTGAGTGGCAAAATTAACGCTAGCCGAGAACGAACTGTTTGGACTTGCCTTTGAATCCTGAGAATGCGACCATTGCAGTTTAAAGTTCTTGACAACACTATAATCAGGAAGATTCTTCTCACCCGTCTTTGTCACCTGATAGTTAAAATAGAAATTGCCCTGATACTTATATCGAGTACGATAAGTTGTCTGCACGCCAATACCCCAAGAACCTTTAGTAAAGATTTCGCCAGTAAGTTTCAAATCCATTCGGTCACTTATTGCAAAGTAGTAACCACCATCTCTAAGATAGAAACCTCTTGTTGACTCATCGCCATAACTTGGCATAATGAATCCGGAAGAATAACTGCTTGTGATTGGAAAATAGCCGAATGGCAATGCAAATGGCAAAGGAACATCTTCTATGACTACCCAGAACGGACCTGTAAATACATTTTTCCCAGGTCGAACCTTTGCACGTGACATTGCTATGTAGAAGTGAGGATGTTCTTCGTCACAAGTAGTATATGTACCATGACGAAGGAATATCTCGTTTTCAGAATTTCGCTTTGCTTCTTCTCCACGAAGGAATCCTTCTTGTTGTTCCGTGTAAACGTTAGTGATAAATCCCTTTTGTGTTTCGAAGTTGTAATCAATCTTTTCTATCTCATATTCATCCTTGCCCTGACGGAATATTGGTTTGCCTCGCAAAACTCCCAATGTATCAAGTTCTCCCTTCGCATGAACAATCGAGCTATCCATATTCATGGAAATCTCTGCAGCTTTGAGGTCAACATTTTGATAGGTTACGTGTCCGTCGCCATACAAAAAAGCATCCTTTGTTCCCATGAAGAACACAATTGAATCCTTTGCTTCGTATGCTACAGGATCTTCAAGGTCACTCTTCTTCTTTGTCTTTCGAATAGAATCTTCAACCGCTGCAATAGAGTCGTTCCATTGAGTGGCACGAGGATTACCCTGAATACCATGTTGAGCATCAAATTGTTGCTTCAGCGAATCAAGATTAATAAGAGTTGCATTGACCGTTGAGTCGAGTATCTCAACAGAATCATTCTTTTGTGGCAAAGAATCAGGGATAATGGTATCGTTAACAGAAAATGCCAAACCTCCGCTCATCATAGGACGGCGGGCAGCATATCCATTTTCTTGCGACATTGTAATGACCGCAAGGATTACCAATATGATTATATACAATCTTTGTCTCACAAACTCGAATTCGTTCTATTCCAATTTGCAAAGGTAATAAAAATTCCTGTAATAAGCAGCAATAGGTTTACAAAACCTATTCATAATGACAAAAAAAAGCGATTTATAAGAACAAATGTGTCCAAGCGATGAACTTTTCAGCACAATCTTCGCCAAATTTGGCCACACTTTTTAAAGCGCCGTCCACTGTCTTTTCTTTCTCCAAACGAGTCTTAGAAAAGAACTTATCAGCAAAGCAAACAAGTTGTTCTTCTATCGAAATCGGTGTGAGTTCACGATGTGGAAGAGGAAGATTGTTGTCAATAATATATTTAAGCGTCAAACCAGTTCCTGTATGGCGCTCACACACTAAAGCATGGCGAGGCAATCCCTCTTCCAGCATCAGTTCTGCTCCTATAACTCCATGGCAAATATATGGTTCTGTGCCAAAGCATTGAATGGAAGGTGCATTGCAACGAAATACTCCAATATCATGAAGCATTGAGGCCTCATACACGAATTGGCGGTCGATGTTGAGTTCGGGATGAAGGTCAGCAATCTGAAGAGCCTTTTCTGCCACACGCCTACAATGTTCTATATATATGTGACGAAGTTCGTTTTCGTCTGGATAATATTTATTGATTATACTTTCAACATCAACCATTTTTCACCTTCTGATTTCGTTGGAACTACTAATTGCTTTGTATGTTCATGTATGGATAAGGAATCTCAATGCCAACTTCCTCGAAACGTTCTTTAATTGCTTTGAGCATATCGCATTTGAGAGTGAATGCATCGTTAGGAGAATTTGTCCATGCATAAGCGCGAAGCTTAACTGCTGATTGGCCAAGTTCTACAACTCGGATAACAATTTTCTCAACTCCGTCGGCCAAATTCTTCTTTGTTCGAGTGTCGATTACTCTTGGATCGTTCTCTACCAAAGCACGAATCTCTTGAAAGCACCTATCGATATTCTCTTTGTAAGCAACATCCACTTCGATGAAAGCGCATGTTTTGGAATCCTGAATTGTAGCATTTGTAAGGATGCAGCTATTCATCTTGGCATTAGGGATTATCACCATTTTGTTCTCGGCTGTACGAATGACAGTATGGCGAAGCGTAATTTCGTGTATTGTACCCTTTTCACCTGATTCGATTTCTACGAAATCACCTATTCTAAAAGGTTTTGCAAAGATGATAAACACGCCTCCTACCAGGTTGGACAAAGCTTCTTGTGAAGCCAAGCCTATTGCTGCAGCCAAGATTCCGGCACTGGCAAGGATGGAAGTTCCGATTGTTGCCAACGCTGGAATAAGAGATAAAATATATGCAACTCCAAGAATATAGGCAAGAGAGATTAGGAATCTTCGGAAGAACATCGTTGTGGTAAGTTCCATTCTGTGCTTACCCTTTCGCTTAGGATTAAACACAAACTTTATCAGCATCACCACAAGTTGGACAAGAAGGAAAATGACTAATGCCTTGATACAAAAGGCAATAGGATCCTTCAATGCCATTCCGAACACTTTATAGTTTAATATTTCCTCAATCGTTTTCATACCCAAAAGGCGGTTCTTTTCGTATTATTACCTAAAACTTCCAACCTCTGAATGTTTGGCCTTTCTGAAAGTCGGAACCAAAGTAAAAACCAGGTTCGGATGGTTGGTTGTAGGCAACATTCTGTGTTGCCACACTTATTCTGTAAGGTACATCCTGCATGAATGTATGGAATCTGTATTCAGTAGGATATTCTGTTATATAAATTCTAAGTTCATCACTCTGGCGAGTGCGTACGATCAGCTCTTCACGCCAATCTCCTATAATATCGGCTTCGAGGCAAGGATTGCTTTTACTTCCATTGTTGAAAGAGCATTCTTGGCTGTAATCAGCAATCACTTCAGCCATTTGGCTTTGAGGATTGTATTTGCTGATTCTGGCTCCATCGAGCAGTTCTCGGTTCAAATCGCCATCCCACCATATTGCGAAATTTGTGGAAACACGACCATTTGACACGAATTCTCCTTTCACGTTTCTTATTCCGTTTGAAGCAGCCGACCACATTTCAAGGCCCCAGTTAGTTGGGTCAATATCGGCAGCCATTCCGCGTCCAACGTCTATGTTCGATTTGATTTGGAAAATCACCTCGCCCGTTGCTGCATCTCGGAATGTAGAACCATCGCGTCTGTTCTCATGAACATCCCAAACTTGCAATTTGTTGCTATCTGGGAAAAATCCCATCAAATGCATTGCGTCTCCGTGACCCATTCGAGTGTTGTAAAGGCCCTTTCCGTTATCGTCAACACACATTGAGCCATAAACCACTTCGTCCTTTCCGTCACCGTCAACATCTGCAACTCTCAGATTGTGGTTTCCTTGTCCCGACCATGCACGAAGGTCGTTCTGCATTGAGTCGAATACCCAACGATTTGTCAGTTTCTTTCCATCCCAATCCCATGCAGCCAATACTGTTCGACTATAATATCCTCGACACATTACCACGCTTGGATGCTTTCCGTCGAGATAAGCCACATAGGCAAGATAGCGTTCCGAACGGTTTCCGTAGTTGTCGCCCCAATCTCCAGAATTGAGTCGAGGAACATAATCCACGGTGGACATGTTGGCTCCTGTCTGTCCGTTAAATACTGTAAGGTATTCATTGCCGGAAAGTATTCGCCCTACTTTTCCGCTTGTGGTCACATAATTGGCATTTGCATCGCCAATCACCTTTCCCTGTCCGTCGATTGTTCCGTCGGAAGTCTTCATCACAACCTCTGCCTTTCCATCGCCGTCAAGGTCGAACACCATGAACTGGGTATAGTGTGCTCCTGCTCGGATATTGCGTCCAAGGTCGATTCGCCAAAGTTGGGTGCCATCGAGTTTGTAGCAATCAAACAACACATTGCCAGTATAGCCATCGTGGGCATTGTCGTGCGAATTGGATGGGTCCCACTTCAAGATGATTTCGTATTCTCCGTCTCCGTCAACATCACCTAAAGAGCAGTCGTTTGCCGAATATCCGTAGCGTCGACCATCTGGTGTAGTTCCGCCTTCGGGACGATTTAGTGGAATGCCGATATACGAATGAGGAGCATTGGATTTAAGAGTGAAACTGCCATCCTTTTGATGGGTTTCCTTTTTTCCTTCAACTGTTCTGACTTCAAACTTTGTTTCCTTGCTGTTGTCGTTGGCAACTTTGAGGAATGTGGCTCCTGTGATTGGTTTCTGATTCAGTAGTTGTCCATCTCTATAGACATTGAATCCTGTAGTCATTGGATCTTCTTCGAGGTATCTCCAACTGATGACGGCACTGTCGCCTTGCACTGTTGGGATGGCCACAACGCCTCGGTTGAGATTCTCTCGTTGCATGTTCTTGTAATCGTAGTTTGGCTGTGCGTTAGCTGCCAAAGCCACTATACATGCGATGATTACACTGTTTCTTCTCATGGGAATAGATTAGTTTAATGTTTGCTCTTTATCAATAATATCTTCTGAATTCTGCCACCTTATATATATTATTAGTTACATCGATGCCGTAAAGTCCGAATACGACATCAAAGTTGTCAAGCCCTGAGAAGTCGATTGAATCGCCATAAGTATTGACCAATGCCTTGCGGACATCGTTTGGGGTCAATGTCTTCAAAAGGTTTTCGTATGTAACCTTTGCCTGTCCGTCGCAAACTGCCTGTGCATAATAAACAGAACTTACATTTGTCTTTGCTTCCTCATAGAAGAGAGATTGGATTCCAGTGAATGCGATTCCCTTTGTTGCAAACACGTCATTAATGTATTGTTCGAACACTACATCGGCCGAATCAGAGAAGAAGATGCTGTCGCACTTTCCCTGATATGGAACTCGAGCTTCTGACTCGTCATCTTTATTGCACGAAACGAAAGCGAAAGATGCTGCTAACATAAGAGCAGCCATAAACAATAATTTCTTCATATTCAATAGTAATTTAATATTTTTTGCTTTGCAAAGATAGGAAAAATATTTTATTCTGCAATACACTAATCTCATAAAATTCGTCTTATTCGGTTGCTTCGTTTGAATGTTTCCCTATATGCAAAATAAAGTTGTCAAAACACGCAATATAATGGTGTGAAAATTTCTTGCTAGAAATGGCTCCGAGTTTAGCGAGAAATGACCTCATGTTTAGCGAGAAATGACCTCGAGTTTAGCAAGAAATTTTTCAATGCCTTGCTAATGGCTTTCAAAGGTGCATATTTTATGGTTTCAAGGACGAAAAAAGTATTGTTTTTCA
Organism: Bacteroidaceae bacterium; assembly: GCA_024398435.1. Taxonomy (GTDB): domain Bacteria; phylum Bacteroidota; class Bacteroidia; order Bacteroidales; family Bacteroidaceae; genus Colivivens. The sequence continues at coordinate 107,601 of JAKSJD010000007.1, forward strand.
TTTATGAAAGGCTCGTGGTACTTCCTTTGATAAAAAATCGCTATATTTGCAAAAATATTCATAAAAAGTAATGATGATGAAGAAAATTGCATTGATGATTGCCTTGTTTCTTGCAGGGATTAACATGTGGGCAGTATCAACTACCTACACATTCACTTCGCTCAATTGGAGCAGTAAAGTAGGAACTATCAAGACAGACGGAAAGACGGATGGATGGATTTCAGATAAGGATGCAACCGACTACAACGAAGGTCGAACCGATGCCGAAGGAAGACTTTATTCGAGAGGCGTTGGCGTGAAAACCGGAACTTCCGGAGCCGGAGCCACTTCGGTTTTGGAATTCAGCAATGTAAGAAGAGTTGAAATCGACTTTTGTCAAAATTCGTCAAAGGGAAAAGGTACAATCTATGTACAGGTTGGAGAAGGCGAAATAGCAGCAATCACAGTAAATCGTCCAGAAACAAGCGGCCAAGGAGTGTACAATCGTCAGGAAACAATGACATTCTCGGAATGCTCTGGTCACATCAAGTTTTGGGTGGAATGCCAGGAAAACGGCATTTACATCAACACAATAACTGTCAAAGCCGACAATGGAAGCCCTAACAATCCGGGCGTTTCCACTGATGTTTTCAAGCTTGTAACCAGCAAAGATGCCCTCAACGAAGGCGACCAAGTGATTTTTGGAGTTGCAAAGGAAGGCATAAACTATATGATGGGCTTTTATGACGAAGCCAACAGCCGAAACAACATCTTCGCTGTCAAGGCCACTTATGATGCTGACCGTCAGACAATAAACCGCCAAGACGAATGTATTTATACTGTTGGAATCGAGGAAAACGGCTTTACATTTGCCGACCAATGGGGTTGGTATTTGGTTGCAAGCGGTGGAAATCCTAACAAGGGCAACAACAACTATCTGACTGTTTGGGACAGTTTCACAAGCCGAAATTATGGTGATTATGGTATTTGGAATGTTACGATTTCGGCAGATGGAAGTGCTTCTGTAAAGAGCCAAGGCGTTTCCCGAAGCTGTTATCTCCAATACAATCCAAGCGGAGCAAACAATCATCCAATCTTCGCTTGCTATGGAGACGAACAATATGCAAAGGTGGCAATCTACAAACTTCAGGAAACAGCCGATGTTACCGAACCAGTGATTATTGCAAACTTTGTAAACTTCGGAACTCAAATAATTGACGCAGAGGCTGTTTCGGGAGAAAAACAAATTGAAATAACCGCATACAATCTCTCTGATGAAATCGATGTAAGCCTCAAGAATGACAATCCTGTCTTTGAAATTGGCAGTGTTCAACTCGACAGAGACGGAGAACCTCTCATCATCAAATACAATGCCACCGAACCCGGATTGTACATTGACACTCTTCTTTTGCAAAGCGGAACCACAAAGACGGAAGTCAGCATTATGCTGAATGTAGAGAAGCAAAAGACGATTGCTGAAGCAAAGCAGCAGCCAGATTTGACAACTTGCTACTTGAATCCTGTGGTAGTAACAAAGAAATATGACAGATACATTTTCGTAGAAGACGCAACCGGAGGAATGCTTCTCTATGATGCCGGAAACCAATACGGACAAGGTTTGACCAACGGAAACATCCTCACAGGTGTTTGTGGCTACAAGAAGGATTATTACGGCAATCCGGAAATCACTCTTCAAGAGCAATTCTCTGTTGCCCAAGGCGAGGAAAAAGCTCCTGCAATTGCCACTGAAACACTTACAGAAAATGATGTTTGCAGCTATGTTCGCCTCGAAAATGTGGAAATGGGCGAAGGTGGAAGAAGCGTAATCTTCAATGGCAGCGAACTCTCTTTCTATGATATTTTCAATTATGTAGGCGACTATCACTACCCTACTTCAATGACTTACTCGGTCGAAGGAATTGTCTATTTCTACGACAAACTCGTTTTCTGCCCTTCAAAGATTGAGGCATGGGAAGACACGGGAATTGAACATATTCAAGCAGAAGATAACATTTCAAGCAAAAACATATTCGACCTAACAGGTAGAAAACTCAACAAAGCCAACCTCAACAACGGCATTTATATTGTCGGAGGAAAGAAAATCATAATCAAGAACTAATGACTCAGGAATTTCAACTGCGGATTCTGCCCGAACAGGCAGCAAGCAAAGAAGCGATTATTCGCTTTCTTCAGGAAGACAAAGGCATTGACAGGCAAAGCATCACTGACGTTAGAGTGCTGAAAAGAAGTATTGATGCACGCCAGCGAACAATCTTTGTCAACCTAAAAGTTCGTGTGTATATTAATGAAGAACCCGCAGATGATGAGTTCGAACGCCATGAATACCGAAGCGTCGAAGGCAAGAAAGAGGCAATAGTCGTTGGAGCCGGACCTGGTGGATTATTTGCTGCATTGCGACTTATCGAATTGGGAGTTCGTCCAATCGTATTGGAAAGAGGCAAGAATGTTCACGAACGAAGGAAAGATATTGCCAAGATTTCGCGCGAGCACAAGGTGAATTCAGAATCCAACTACTCTTTTGGAGAAGGTGGAGCCGGTGCTTTTTCGGATGGAAAACTCTATACAAGAAGCAAGAAACGAGGCAATACCGACCGTATTCTTCATATTTTCTGCCAACACGGGGCATCAACAAATATTCTCACTGATGCACATCCTCACATCGGAACTGATAAGTTGCCAAAGGTGATTGAGAACATGCGAAACACCATTCTCGCATGTGGTGGAGAGGTGCATTTCATGACTAAAGTTGTGGGATTGAAGCTCAACGGGGATGAAGTTGTGGGAGTTGATGCTATTGAACAAGCAGAAAACGGAGAAAAGGAATGTACGTTCAATGGTCCGGTAATATTGGCAACAGGTCATTCTGCAAGAGACGTTTACCGTTGGTTGTTTGCAAATAAGATTGAGATTGAGGCAAAAGACCTTGCAGTTGGTGTTCGTTTGGAACATCCGGCTCATCTTATCGACCAGATTCAATATCATAATCGCCAAGGCAAGGGCAAATATTTGCCAACAGCCGAATATTCTTTTGTCACTCAGGTTGAGGGGCGAGGCGTTTATTCTTTCTGTATGTGCCCAGGCGGAACGGTTGTTCCTGCTGCAAGTGGAGACGAACAAATCGTCGTGAACGGAATGTCTGCAAGTCTTCGCAATTCACCTTGGAGCAACAGCGGAATGGTTGTGGAACTCCATGCAGAAGATTTAGAGGCAATCAATCAACAAGCAAACTGGTCAACTGATCAACAAGATAAGACTTCAATAGCTGGTTCTTGTTCTCCGATAGACAATCCTCTGTGTATGATGGAATTTCAGGAGAGGTTGGAAAAACTCTGTTGGCTTCAGGGCAATCGCATGCAAACAGCTCCTGCTCAACGTATGGCCGACTTCGTTAACAATCGGCTTTCGGGTTCGCTTCCACAAACTTCCTACCAACCAGGAGTGATTTCTTCCCCACTCCATTTCTGGATGCCGAAGTTCATCACAAAGCGTCTGCAAGGAGGATTCCAACAATTCGGGCGTTCAAGTCGAGGTTTCCTGACGAACGAAGCCTTGATGATTGGTGTGGAAACTCGTACATCTGCACCTGTGAGAATCGTAAGAAATGCAGAAACTCTTCAACACATTCGCATCGAAGGATTGTTCCCTTGCGGCGAAGGAGCCGGTTATGCGGGTGGAATTGTTTCGGCCGGAATAGACGGAGAACGCTGTGCCGAAATGTTGGCAGAATGGATAAAGAGATAAAAGAGCATGGATAAAGAGATAAAAGAAATAAGGTGACCGCTTGGCCACCTTATTTTATTTAGAATTGAACTTCAGGAGCTTTCTCGCTTCCTTCATCAGCCTTGAAGTTTGCTTTCTTATCGAAACCTCCGATTCCTGCAACAATGTTAGCTGGGAAACGACGAACTGCAACATTGTATTCCTGCACTACTTCATTGAATTCTGCACGACTCTTCTGAATGCGGTTTTCTGTTCCTTCAAGTTGGGTTTGCAATTCCTGGAAGCTTTCGTTTGCCTTCAGTTCTGGATAGTTCTCTGCAACTGCAATGAGTTTGCCGAGAGCTGAAGTGATTTCTCCCTGTGCTGCCTGGAATCTTTGCAATTCCTCTTCAGTAAGGTTTGTAGGGTCGATTTGGATACTTGAAACCTTTGCACGAGCTTCAGTGATTTCCTTGAAAGTGTTTTCTTCGTGCTGAGCATAGCCTTTGACTGTGTTCACGAGGTTTGGAATCAAGTCGGCACGACGTTGGTATTGTGTTTCAACGTTTGCCCAAGCCTTTGAAACGCCTTCATCCTTTGATACAAGTCCGTTATAGACGCTGATTCCCCAAACTATAGCTATTACAGCTACAATGATTAAAGCGATTGTACTTTTTTTCATACTTTGAAGTTTTTGAATTGTTATTTATTGTTTTCTTCTGTTTTCGAGCCAATGATTATCGTTTAGAATCGGCCGGTACTTCCGCCTCCTCCAAAGTGTCCACCACCGAAATGTCCACCGATTGGGCCTCCGCCTCCTCTGCCGAAGCCTCCCATTCCTCCGCCTATGATGGTGCCGCCACCTATTCCTCCGGAGTTGTTGTCAGGATTGTCCACTATCTTGGTCATTTCGTATTTGCAATTGCTGCAACGGTAAGTGACGCGAATCTTGTTTCTTCCAGCCGTTTCCGTCTTGACTGCAACCATTTTCCGTTTGCCGCATTTTGGGCATTTCTTCACGTTTGCGAAGTAGATGAGCATTACGAGCATCACGAAGAAAAGGCCGCAGAAGAGCATTCCTACCCAGAATTCCTCAGGACGGATTTCGTCTTCCTCATAGCCTTCCTTAAAGTTTTCGTCGCCTCGAATATAGCCGTCGATTGCGGTCATTGTGGCCAACATAGCTCCATCCCAATCGCCTTGGCGGAGGAAAGGAATCATATGATAGTTCTGAATTCTTCGACAAATGGCGTCGGACAATGCTCCTTCGAGGCCTTCGCCCGTCAGAATCGTGTAGCTTCTGTCGCCTACACAAAGCATCACGAAGAGGCCGTCGTCCTTGCCTTCATGGCCGATTCCGTATTTGTCGGACACTTCCTGTCCAAAGGCATAAGGGTCGTCGCCTTCGATATGATTGACTACTGCCACAACACTCTGAACTCCGGTTTCGTGTTCCATTGCGAGCAGCATCTGGTTGAGGCTGTCGACAGTGGCTTCACTGAGGATTCCTTCTGGGTTTATCACGTATTTCGTACGGTCTTGAAGGTACACCATCGGAAGGTTGTCGGGTGTCCAATAGGTCTGTGCGAAAACGGTCGAAACCATCAGCAGCATCATTATGTTGAGCATCAATCTTTTCATATTTCAGCATTGTATAGGGCAAAGGTAAGAAAATTCTGCGAAACTATCGATATTTTATTAAGATTTTTTAATTTTTTCATCCATACCTCGAATTTATTTAGTATATTTGCAGTAGAATATTCTTATAGGAGTTATTCCGATACGAACATGATCGTACGTCAATACGAACATGATCGTACGTCAATACGAACATGATCGTAACGCGATACGAACATG
>JAKSJD010000008.1 GCA_024398435.1 Bacteroidaceae bacterium
TTTAACTTCCATTTAAATACATATGCACCGTTGTGTTGCATTTCTTCTTCATCATTCTGCTTCGGCTCTTGTTCTTGCTCTTCTGGCAGTACCTTCTCATCATCCTTATCACAACTGATAAAGATGAATGCCATTAGGCTTAATACGATAAATAACTTTGTTTTCATGATTAAATTGCATTATGCTGATTGGATTTGTTTTGCTTGATTATTATTCCCAATCACCAGGTTCACAATATTTTTGACTTATATTCAATCGCATTTTTATCTTTTCGTGAGCAGAGTAACCGTGAAGATATTTACCTGTAATAAAGGCATGTGGATAATCAAGAATATATACAGAATCAAGATTGTTGCTGTGTGGCTTATATGTGAAATGGTCAAAAATGAATCCACTTACATAAGCTCCAGGATGACTTTCTATATCACCTATGTCTATGCTAATAGCTTTTCCCACAAGACTATCGGGATTAAGCATTCCCAAAACGAAGTAAGGGTTACCATTATTCTCACAAAGAGAGAACCCGCACCACACGTTTGTAGTATCCTTGTCTCTGTCTTGATTTATCATATAATCCAACATGTTCTGCCATTCACCTTTGGCTCTTGTGATATACATATGACATTTTTCATCAGGAAAGACATACCTTTCATCACCAGAAACAATAGTGTTGTTGTCAATTTTGGCATAGCTCTTGATGTCTTTATATGGTACGTAACGGCCTCTATTATATGATACGCACCTTGCATAGAAGCTATCAGCAGGCCACCAATTGTAGTCTTCTGGAATGTCTTTCAAAGTCAAATAGTTGTATCCGTCATCCGTAATAAACTCAAATTGCAAAACGTAAGCACCATTGTGATGTTCTTCAACTTCTTCTTTCTCCTCATCATCCTGCTTCTGCTCTTGTTCTTGTTCTTGCTCTTCTGGCAGTACCTTTTCATCGTCCTTATCACAACCGATAAAGATGAATGCCATAAGGCATAATACGATAAATAACTTTGTTTTCATGATGAATAAAATGATTAAATTGTTATAATTGTAATTTACTGTGGCAAAGTTACTATTTTTTTTTTTTTTTAGCAAAACAAAATAAGGAAAAAGTTTGATTTCTTGGTAATTATTTATGCTTTTGGGGCATAGATTCATAGATGTACTTTGTTTGTTTCTTTTAGATACAAAACCTCAAACTCCTTGCTTAAAAACATGAAACTACAGGAAGAATAAATCGTACCAAACGCTGAGTACAATCGTACCAAACCCGAAGTACAATCGTACCAAACGTTGAGTACAATTGTACCAAACATTAAGTACGATTTATTTTGCCTCGTGTTTGATAAAATTGTTATGGAGAAACTGACTTTTTAAGCAATAACTTTTTTGTTTGTTTTGACATGTGAGAATTATTTTGTACCTTTGCGTCCGCTTAGCAAACATAGAATAATTACTTCTAACTAAAATGAAACGAACAATCACATCTATCATCATGATGCTTAGCATCTTATGCTGTGCAGCCAAAAAGAAACCAATCGTGCCCGACACCCTTCGCAACTATCCATCCGGAGCTATCGACGAATACTGCTTCAGAGGCGGAAAGGCAGTGGTCAAAGGTACAATCCTAAATGCTCCAAGTGCAGAATACCCAACCATTGGAGTTGTTGCAAAAGACGTGTTCAAGAATTTGGATGTGACGGATGTTATTACGATTGATTCCACCGGACATTTCTGTAAGGAGCTTTACTTGCCTCATTCTCAGTATGTCTATCTGAAACCATTGGGTTCGGCTTTCTTGGCTGTGGGCGACACTCTCGAAATGATTGTCAACATGGATGCACCTACTCGAGAGGAAGGAGTCAGGTTTGATGGCACCGGAGCCACTGGCGAAGTGAACAGAATTTGGCCTTTGCTTCAACGTCAATATGGAGTGGCAGCCGATGAAAGGATGGTCGATGCAGAATTGAGCAAGGAAGAAATACTTTCTTGGCGTGATAAGTTGGTGGGAATGATTGATAATGCCGCTCGTGCAATCGATGCTGATACAATCAGTTTGCTGCAAGGTTGTTCGGCATTTGCAACGGACATTCTGAAGACAAATATGCTTGTCAATCCATCTTTCTGCTTGGCTTATGGTGCAGACAGATGTATGATGCAAGATAGAATCAATAACTCAGAACCAAGATTCACTCGCAAGGAATACTTCAATTATCTTTCACAACGTGAGAAATATCTGCTCAACAATCCTTTGGTCGTTATGGCAGAAGATGGCGACTCGTATGTCAACAGTATCGAATTCAACTACCTCTGCGCCTATCATTTCATGACAAACAGCACCCCAAGAGGGTATTTTAATTATTATAGCAACGAGCTAAAGCGATACGTAATCGATTATGAGTTGTCTCACGACTTCGATCAAGTGCTCCATCAGCAGATGATCGACTATGAGAAGGAACAAAGCAAGGGAAAGGACAACCAACTATTTGCCCGTTCGCGCTATTACGAAGAGGCAACCAAACGGATGATGTCGGATTATGGTCTCAAGGAATGCGGATTCATGATGCAGTTGTGTCTGCTTCATCATGTATTGATTGGAGTTGGCCGAGAATTGCCAAACGAGGCGATTGATAGGGTTTCGAACCATTATGCAGCCGCAACACCGATGCTTACCGACCGAGCAATCAGTTATCATGCAATTGATGCCTATCGCAAATTGGCAATGGAAGCAGCCGGCTCAATTTCGAAGGAAGAACCACAAACTGTTGGCGACAGCATCTTCCATTCTATAATTGACCAATACAAGGGCAATGTTCTGTTCGTCGATTTCTGGGGACTTTCATGTGGCCCTTGCCGTTCGGGAATGCTCGCACAAAGAGAAATCGTGGAACATTTCAAGGATGCCCCAGTCAAGTTCATCTATATAAGTGAGGACAACCCAGAAGATAGTGAAGTGTTCACCTACAAAAACAATATCCGGGGAGAGCACGTCTATGTAAGCCACGACCAATGGAACTACCTTTCAGCCCATTTTCAATTCAATGGAATTCCATTCTCTTTGCTCTTGGACAAAAAGGGAAATATCGTAGCTCACGATTCGTTCCCAAATATCAAGGCACGAATCGAAGACTTGCTGAAATAGCGATAATAGGATAGGGAATCAGAGAAAATCGCTGTCGAAACTCAATGGCAGAAGGTCGGCAGCCGAATCAAGGCAATAGGTTCCTTCCTTTCCGTAAAGCAAAACACGCATTGGTTTGCCGAAACGTTGCTCGGTTTCTACCAACACTTGACGGCAAGCTCCACAAGGAGGACAAGGACGGGAAGTGAAATCACCACTCGAATCTCTCGCGCACACGCATAAAATATTAATAGGTGTATCGGGGTGGAGAGAGTTGGCATAGAATACAGTTGTTCGCTCGGCACATAAGCCGGAAGGGTAGGCACAATTCTCCTGATTGCTTCCCGACATGATTTCACCATTATCGAGCAATACGGCAGCTCCTACATGGAAATGGCTGTAAGGAGCATAACTGTTTTTGGTTGCTTCCTTGGCTGCCTCAAGCAATTGCTTTTCTTTATCGCTGAGCTCTTCTTCTTGCTTAAGAACTATGCGGGTGCGAACTTCTATTTCTTTCATTTTCTCAGGGTTTATTGTTTTCACTTGCAAAAGTACGAAAAATAATGTAATAGCAATAAAATATTAACATTATTCTTCAAAAAATCGCTTTCTTGTGTTCAACTTACTACATATTTTATTATCTTTGCATCATGATTAGAAGATTATCGTTACTGCTTTTGCTGATTGTGCCAACAATGCTTATGGCACAAACCAGGAATAAGGCATTTGAAGATTATATAGAGAAATACAAGGATATTGCCATCGAGCAAATGGAACTCCACCGCATCCCTGCAAGTATCACACTGGCACAGGGATTGCTCGAAAGCGGAGCCGGCAACAGCGAGTTGGCAAAGAAAAGCAACAACCACTTCGGCATCAAGTGCGGCAGCAATTGGTTCGGCCCAACAACATCCCACTTTGATGATGGTCGCAACGAATGTTTTCGTGTTTATGCCACAGTGAAGGAAAGCTATGAGGACCATTCCCAGTTCCTCAAGAAAGAAAGATACGGAAGGCTGTTCCGCCTGAGCCCTGTAGATTACAAGGGATGGGCAAGAGGTTTGAAATCGTGCGGATATGCAACAAGTCCTACTTATGCTGACCGCCTGATAAATCTTATCGAACTCTACGAACTCAACCGCTTCGACCGCGACCCAGATGCTCCACAGCCAGTGTATGTTCCGGAGCCAGAACCAGTGTATGAGGTAATCGAACTCAACACCCACACTATCAAGAACAATAACGACGTTCTCTGCATTGTGGCAAATTCGAAGGACACTTGGGAAGGCTTGTCAAAAGAACTTGCAATCTCAAAGCGCAAGCTTCAAAAGTTTAACGAAGCAGACGACAATGTGGCAATCCATGCTGGCGACTTCATCTACATTCAAAAGAAAAAGTCGAAAGCTGCAAAGCAGTACGGAAAAGATTATTGGCATCACGTAGCACAAGGCGAGTCGATGTACTCAATTGCCCAACTCTATGCAATCAATCTAAAGAACTTGTACAAACTGAACTTTAAGGATGCGGATTATACACCTGTACAGGGTGATTTGCTCCGGGTAAGATAACAGATATAGTATTAAACAAACTAGTATTAACAACTTAAACAAACATTATTATGAGAAGAACAAGTGTAAAGGTTGTATGCATGCTCATGGCAGCAAGCATTCTCTGCTCAAGCTGTATTGGTTCGTTCAAGACATTCAATAAGCTTGCAAAATGGAACCAGTCAATCAGTTCTAAGTTCATCAATGAATTGGTATTCATCTGCTTCCACATTATCCCAGTTTATGAAATTGCTTATCTCGCAGATATCTTCATCTTCAACTCAATCGAGTTCTGGGGCGGTGATGCAGGTTTCGCAAAGGTTGGTGAAACAAAGCATATGAAGGGTAGCAATGGTGACATGTTCGCTGTTACAACTACTGCAACTGGTTATAAGATCATCGACGAAACTCGCAATTGCGAATGCCAGCTCGTATTCAACAAGAAGAATAAGACTTGGAATGCTGTTGTTGATGGCACTTCTTACCAGCTCATGACTATGAACGAAGATGGTTCTGTAACTCTCAACATCGGTGGCGCTAACTTCACAACTATGCCAAATGCTGCTGCAGTTGAAATGGCTCAGAACATTTCTGCAGGTACAACTTATCAGTATGTTGACTAATTCAATAGCCAACTATTGATATAATAAACGATTCAGCATACCTGCTCAATGCAAGTGTGCTGAATTGCGTTTAATACATTATCCTACAATCATTACAACCAGTATCGTATAGACATTATTAATAATTCTATAATAACTAAAACTTAATAGTATGAAGAAAAGATTAACTTCTATTGCTACAGCTTTGTTGTTTGCTGTAAGTCTTGTAGCACAACCAAATCAACCACAGGCTCCTGCCGATCGTACTCCTCAACTCGAATACGTCCTGACACTTCATGTTTCGCTCGATGCTGCATATAGTGTGGGCCAAACTCCTCATGGCCAGCGTCAGGTTATTCCAATCACTGGTGGAACATTCGAAGGCCCAAACATCAAGGGCACAATCATTCCTGGAGGTGCCGACTATCAGTTGAGCGACAGAGCAAGTGGACGTACAGATGTAGAAGCTATCTACAGTATCAAGACAGATGATGGCGTTAACATCCATGTTCGCAACAACGGAATCATCAGCATGAGTCAGGGCGGCTTCTATTTCTTCACGACTCCAAAGTTTGAAGCACCATCTGACAGCAAGTATGCATGGCTCAACAATGCCATCTATGTATGTACTCCTGATTTCGGAGGTCAGGGTGGAGGCATCACTCTTAAGGTTTGGAAAGTAAAGTAATAAATATGTGAAACAAATAAAAAAGCTCTCGATACATGATGATATCGGGAGCTTTTCTGTTTTTGTTGTTGATAATCTGCTTATGAGCGTAGTTATCGTTTCATGTTTTATTTGGTTTCAATCTCTTCCTGCATGTCAATCTTCTTTCCTTCCTTGTCAGTAAACTCATATTGAAGGAATGCAAGGGCTTGACTTGGAATAATCTTGAAACCTAAACCATACTTAAGGTGCCATTTCGCCTTGTAAGACATAATGCCTTGCGAGATATAGGCATAGACGTAAGGATGAACAAAAAGATGAAACTTCCTCATTCCAAGATTCTTGACTATGTAGTCGATTTTGCTTTCAAGCGTATCGGTGAAGAGATATGACGATTTGATCACTCCCTTGCCAAAGCATGTAGGACATGTTTCATCAACATTGACGTCCATAGCAGGGCGAACCCTTTGACGCGTGATTTGCATAAGTCCGAATTTGCTCAAAGGCAAAATATTATGTCTTGCTCTATCAGGACGCATCAGTTCGCACATCCTTTCATAGAGTTTCTGTCGGTGTTCTGCCGAGTCCATATCGATGAAGTCGATAACAATTATTCCACCGATATCCCTCAGTCTTAACTGGCGTGCTATCTCTTCAGCAGCTCCCATGTTCACTTCGAACGCATTGGCCTCTTGGCCGTCGACTCCTCTGTTGCGATTGCCGCTATTGACGTCAATCACATGAAGTGCTTCTGTGTGTTCGATGATAAGGTATGCTCCCTTTTTATAGCTTACTGTCTTGCCAAAGCCCGACTTGATTTGCTTGGTGACATCGAAGTTGTCGAAGATTGGTAACTCTCCTTTGTACAACTTCACTATTTCTTCTCGCTCTGGTGCAATAAGTCCGACATATTTCTTTACTTCCTTATATACTTCTGCATTGTTTACGTGAATCGCTTCGTAAGAAGGATTGAACAGGTCGCGAAGAATTGAAACGGTTCTGCCCGTTTCTTCATAAGTGAGTAAGGGAAGGTCGGCTGCCATCTGAACTTTATTGATACTGTCGTTCCAGCTACTAAGCAGAATGGTGAGTTCTTTATCGAGTTCAGCAACTCTCTTTCCTTCTGCACTTGTGCGGACGATAATTCCAAAGTTCTTTGGCTTAATGCTTTGCAGCAGTTGTTTCAATCGAGCTCGTTCTTCCGAGCTCTTGATTTTGCTGGAAACATTTACCTTATCTGCAAAGGGTATTAAAACAAGGTAGCGACCAGCAATTGATATCTCTCCTGTAAGGCGTGGACCTTTGGTGTTGATTGGTTCCTTTGTGATTTGTACAAGAACTTCTTGTCCAAGCTCGAGGATTTTATCAATTGCACCTGTCTTTGGCAGCTCGGGCTGACGTCCGAACTTTTCCACTGATGGGAGTCTTTTGCGGTCGCTTGCTACCTGCTTAACGTACTTTTCTAGCGAAAGAAATTGTGCACCTAAATCTTGGTAATGGAGAAAAGCCTCGCGCTCATGACCGACATCGACAAAGCATGCATTTAAGCCAGGCATTATTTTTTTGACTCTGGCTGCATAGATGTTTCCAACGGAGTATCGAGTATCGGAAGATTCTTTCTGAAACTCAACGAGACGCTTGTCTTCTAAGAGGGCAATGGTTACTTCGCTGGGCTGTGAGTCGATAATAAGTTCGCTTGTCATTTCCTCATATGTTGAGAGATTTATTTGCTCTTATGACGATTCTTTCTTAGTCTTTTCTTACGCTTGTGTGTAGAAATCTTGTGTCTTTTTTTCTTCTTACCGTTTGGCATAGTCCTGAAATTTAAAAGATTTATAATATGTTTATTTAATATATTCGATGTTTGGTGTATGCTTTATTGCGTGATTAGAGCATATCTGTGAATGCCTTTGAAGGCTTGAAAGCTGGAATGTCGTGCTCAGGAATGACGATTGATGTATTCTGAGAAATGTTACGAGCAACTTTCTTAGCGCGGGTCTTGATGATGAAAGAGCCAAATCCACGTAGGAAGACTTCTTCCTTGCTTGCGAGGCTGTTCTTGATAGCTGTCATGCATGCTTCAACTACCACGAGAACTGTAGCCTTGTCGATGCCAGTGTCTTGAGCGATCTTTGCTACGATGTCTGCTTTAGTCATTGTTACTTGGTTGATTAAAATGTTACTATTCTACTTTTCAAATTGATTTCTTGTTGCCATAACGCGCTTTTTGGCGCGAACGGACTGCAAATTTAGCATTTTCTTTTTATTGAGAAAAATATTTTGGCGTTTTTCTTACATAAAAATGTGAAAAACAACGAAATAGCACTTGTTTTTGCTTCGTGAAAGACAATTTATTGCTACAATTAAGGTTGATAGGGCTTAATCGTAGAAGTTCCAACTGATGCCGAGATGTAATCCCTTAGGATTCATGGCATAACCTGGTGCCCAGAAGTAGTGGCCTGCCCCTTGATTGAGGTGGTAGTATTGAACGTAGAAGCGTGTGCGCTTTAGGTCGAAGTTGGCATAGATGCTTGCGATAGGGTAGTTGCCTATCTTTGTGCGGTTGGCTTTGTTTTGTATCATGAACTGACTCATCACTGGTGAGTAGTCGGGTGCATAATATTCCGTGAAGTATTTTACATCGCCTCCGAACTCGCAATTGAGTACCTTTGCTATTTTGAATGTTATATATAAATTATGGTACAGCGAGAGGGTTGGCAAAGGAAGCACATCCTTGTTTGTGCAAGTTTGGAATGTGATGTCGTTGTCGAGATGGAATATTCCGAATGTGAAGTCTTGTCGGAGGTTGGCACTTACGACCTGAATATTGTCGGAGCATTGACGTGGAGTGATGTTGTTTGTGAAGCCGAGTGCGCCTTCTTCATCAAGAGAGTATGAAGTGCCAGTATTCTCAAAGTAGGTATAGTTCTTCATGTTTTCGATGCCTACAGTGAGTTTTGTCCTTGTTCGTGGAAGGGTGAAGATGCCTTCTATGCGTGTTCGGGTTTCCTTGTCAAGATCGTTGTCCCACCAAGCATGCTTTGTATGGTAGTGGCGGATATAGTAAGAAGGCGTAAGGTTCTTTATATAGGCATTGACAACGAGTTGCATCGTGTCTTTCTTGAATGGAAGATTCAGTTCGCCTCTGCCTATTACCTTGAAGTCGCCCGATTCGTCGCCTGTAAGTGTGTATTCTGCATTTACGTCATAATGAACGAATGTGCCTTGAGTGCGAATGAGTTGTCCGCCGATGAGTATGTTGTTGTCCTTGTATTTCTTGTGGCGGTCGATGCGTGTGGCTGTTCCGTAGGATGTTGTGAATGTATCTTGCATCTCATAGCTCTTATGCTCGAAGCCAACATATGCATTGAGTCCGGCTGCTGCATATTTGTTGAAACCTTCACGAAGTGAAAGTCCTACGATGTTCTTCATTGAGAAGTTTTTCGTGCGGTCGTTTGCCGAATCTCCTGGAAGATAAGTGTTGGTGTGGTAGTTGTCGGGAGTGTCGAATGCAAGATATCCTCTTCGAAGGTATTTGAGTTCGAAGGTGTGGAATATGCTTGTAACGGGAACGAACACGTCGTGAATGTCGGTTGAGTCGCCTTCTGTACGTGTGAAGCCGATATTGTAGTGGTGGTTGAAGTGGACAATATCATGTTCCTGCTTCATCCAAGTGTCGTTGAGCCAAGTAGGAATATCGCTTGAGGCATAGTTCCTGTCCATTTCCTCTGGATGTGTGATGTATCCTATTTCGCTTATACCTCCATTTTCGGCCATTTTCATATAGTTGTGGGTGTATTGGAAATGGAAGTCGTAGCGGTCGGCAATATAAGAAGCCCATGCCGAGGCATTCATGAATGATGTGGATTGGCTGTTGTAGTAGCCTTGACCATAGATATAGTCGAACAAACCTCCTATATTAACTCGCTTGCCGGCATTGTTGGTGTAGATGACTTTTATATGGTCGTCGCCTGTGGTTTTCGTTCCGCAACAGTTGTAGTTGGCATTGAGGAAAGGCGATTTCGTGTTGTAGTGGATGAATTGGTCGGCTGGAATGTAGAACTGGCTGAAAGGATTGAGGAAAATAAAGTCTTCCTTTTCGTTGCGTTCCATAAAGATTCGGCTCTGGCGAGGAGAACCGAGGTTGCCGAGATGGTTGAAGTGGCCGTCAACTCCTTCGTTGAGGTTTTTGTTCTGGTATTGATGATGAAGTGTGTCGACATCGACTGGTGTGCGGTTGCCGTAAACGTCATCAATTGTCCAAGCATGAATGTCTACTGGCACAATCTTCTTCTGCTTCTTCTTGTCATCGGTAGAGTCGCTGGCCACCATATTCTTGTCGGAATTGGTTTCCAACTCACCGACTATGCGCTGAGCTGAAGCTATGAGGGGAAGGAGAGAAATGATAAGTGCTAATAGACGTTTCACCTTGCTTGTCTTTCTATTGTATGCTAAAACATGAATCTCAGGAAGAACTCAACGATTTTCAAAAGCATCGAGCCGAAGCCGAGGCCGAAGAAGAGTGCTCGTCGCTCTGGTAGGGCGAAATAGACAATTACGGCTGCAACGAAACCTATCATGAATATGATGTTGAGCCATTTGCGTATAATGCGAATGGTGTGTTTGTTGCCTCCTCTTTTCGACTTGCCAGAACGGCCTTTCTTCTGCTTGTCCTCCTCGAGAGCTTTGGCGATGATTTCGTCGATTTCGTCGGTTCTCATTCTCGATTACTTGATTGCGTTAGCGATTTCTGCACACAACTCATCGTTCAAGTCCATTGTCTTTACGCGGAACTTGAAGTTCATCTTGATTGGCTTGCCCTTCTTTGTGAAGGCTTCCTTGTCTGTAATCCAGTCTTCGGCTGTGAGTTGCTCTGGTTCGTCACTAAGGTTGTAGATATAGTAGATGTTGTACATCTTCACTTCTACATTTCCTTCTCCAACCTTAATGTCGAGGGTGTAGTGGGCACGTGTGAAATCTTTTTCGAGCAGACGGTTTGAGAACACGAGTTCTTCGTCTGCAAAGCAAGAGAGAAGTCCTGCATTTGGGTCGGCAGTCTTCACTGCTGCATATTCAAGATTCTTGTAGTAGTCGGCATCATTCCACACTCCATGTTCTGAGTTGGCCATATAGCGAAGTGAAGCCCAACTTGCGAGAGCCTTGAAGAGGTCGGCCTTGCTTTTGCCGGGAGCAGCGATTGTCTTGCTGAATACAACCTTTCCGTCGGCTACTGGAAGAGTGCCTTGCATATAGGCAGAATTGTCGACTTGCTTTACTGTTGTCTTTCTTCCGAACAACTGTGCGTTCATACAAAGTGGCAATACCAATGCCAATGCTATCAATGCGATTCTTTTCATATTCTTGTCTGTTTAAATATTATTCACTCTGCAAAGATACGAAAAAATGTAGAACAAAGAATGTTTATTGTATAATAATTTCATTTTTTAACACTCCCTTAACTCTTTTCGCGCGTAAATTATAATATATGTGTCGAAACGGGAATGAAATTGTTGTGGGACGATTATAGAATCGTTTTCTTGTTTCCAAAGCAATCTTTTGTCTTTCTCCTTGCTCAAAAACCTATTTCTTATGGCTCCAAAACTATAATTATGTACATTGCGGTAAATAATTATGTCAATATCTTTAATAATTATGTACATTATTAATATTAATTATGTACAATATTTTAGTTTTGAAGCTATAGAAAAAATAAAATGAAACAATAGAAATGGTAAAATACTTCTTGCTTCGGGATAAAATAAGCCGCTGCCTTCGAACGAAAAGACAGCGGTTTATGAGAATTAATGTCTGTAACCAGAAACTTGAAACTTACAGAAATATGAGGCTTTTACCAAAGATGATGAACCGATGGACGGATTTCTTCGTCGTAGATTCGCTTCACTATAGCCATCTCGTCATCAGTGAGAGCAGGCAATTCACTTGCTTTCACATTGGCAACAATCTGCTCTGGACGACTTGCACCTGGTATGATTACGCTCACTTCTGGATGCATGAGAATCCAACGAAGGGCAGTGTTGGCGAGGTTTTCTGTATGGAGTTCCTCTTTCAGTTGCTGAGCCACACGGATTCCGGTTGCATAGTCAACTCCGGAGAAAGTCTCTCCCTTATCGAATGATTCACCATTTCGGTTGAATGTTCTGTGGTCCTGAGGACCGAAAGTTGTCTGGTCAGTGTACTTGCCTGTAAGCAAACCACTTGCAAGAGGTACGCGAACGATGATGCCTACATTCTTCTCTGCACATTTGCGGAACAATTCCTCTGCTGGTTTCATGCGGAACATATTGAAGATCACTTCAATGGCTGAAATATCGTGTTCGAGTGCTGCAAGTCCTTCTTCCACCTTTTCGATGCTCACTCCATAATGACGGATAAGTCCTTCAGCCTTCATCTGGTCGAGGCAACGGAACACTTCCTTATTGCTGAAAACAGGAGTAGGGGGGCAATGAAGCAAGGTGAGGTCGAGGGCTTCGCGTTGCTGATTCTTGAGCGAACGAAGTACAAACCTGCGGAGATTCTCTTCGTTGTAGCCCTCGGCAACATGAGGATTGAGGTCGCGTCCCATCTTTGTCACTACGAATATCTCTTTGTCTGGATGTGCCTTGAGGAAACGTCCGATTGCTTGTTCGCTGTTTCCGTCCTGATAGATGTCGGCAGTGTCGAACATGTTGATACCATTGTCCACTGCTGCTTGAAGCGTTTGTTGTGCCACTTCCTCGCTAAATGGGTCGCCCCAGCGCGAACCTAATTGCCAAGTGCCGAGAGAAATCTCGCTTACACGGTAGCCTGTCTTTCCAAATGTACGGTAATTCATTGCAAGAATGTTTTAAAATTAGTAACAAAAAAGTCACGACCGGTGTCGTGACTTAGTAGCGCCTACGAGAATCGAACTCGTGTTCCATGCGTGAGAGGCATGTGTCCTAGCCGCTAGACGAAAGCGCCATCATTTCAGACTTTAGAAAAAATCTTCCGCCTCAGAGCGGAAGGAGGGGGATTCGAACCCCCGGTACGGTTACCCGCACGGCAGTTTAGCAAACTGCTGGTTTCAGCCACTCACCCATCCTTCCTTCAAAGACGTGCATTGTCTGAAATTGCTCTCTCAAGTGCATTTTTAGGGTTGCCTTTCGAAAAGCGAGTGCAAATGTAGAGTTTTTTTCTTGATTGACCAAATATTTTATGAAAAAAGTTTTATCTTTGCATGAAAATATTTAAAATATGGAACGATTTAATAAGAACTTACTTCCAAGAGAGTGTCGAATCATAAGCATAAAGACCATTGAAGACGAACGCGGAAATCTATGTGTTGCCGATACGGCCGATTTGCCTTTTAAGGTTGAACGTACATTCTGGATTTATGGAGTTCCGGCAGGAAAAAGTCGTGGCGGACACGCTCATAGAGAGTGTGCCGAACTGATTGTGCCATTGTCGGGAGGGTTCGATATTATGGTCGACGACGGCAAGTCGGTGGAGGAATATAAGATGACAAAGCCAAACGAGGGAATCTACATCGGCCCTTATGTATGGTGTGAACTGAAGAACTTCCAACCAAATACGGTTTGTCTTGTCTTTGCTTCGCATCCATATTTGAGCGAAGGCTATATTCACGATTATGAATCGTTCCGCGATACAAAGATAACGGTACATAAATATACAGCCGCTCAGGCAGAGGCTTGGGATGAATTCGTGGGCAAGGCAAGCAACGGAACATTCCTTCTGAAGCGTAAGTTCATGGATTATCATAGCGACAGATTCGTGGATGCATCAATGATGTACTATAACGAAAAGGGCAATCTGGTTGCCGTACTTCCAGCCAACTATGATAAGGAAAACGAGACAGTATGGTCGCATCAAGGCCTTACTTATGGTGGATTGATTCTCGAAAAAGAGGTGAGTGCCGTTCAAGTGGGCGAAATCATCAAGCTCTCGATGGATTATTTCCGAATGATGGGAGCAAAACGACTCGTCTATAAGCCTATTCCTTATATATATAATAATGTGCCAGGCGAATCCGACCTGTATTGGCTCTTCCGCAATGGCGCAACCCTTCAGGGCAGAGGCCTTTCACAGACAGTAGCTTTGCAGCAACCTTACAAATTGAAGGAATCGAGAAAGAGTGGAATTCGAAAGGCAATGAATGCCGGAATAAAGGTGGAGGAAAGCAAAGATGTTGCTGCTTTCTGGCATGTTCTCGACCAAACTCTCAGCGATTGTCACGGAGTGAAACCAGTTCACACGATTGCCGAATTGGAACTCCTTATGAGTCGATTCCCAGATGAAATCAAGCTTTATGTAGCACAACTTGAAGGTAAGGTGGTTGCCGGTAGTATTGTATTTGATTGTGGAAAGGTGGTTCACACTCAATATCTTGCTGCTTCAGCCGAAGGAAAACAAATGGGCGCACTCGATTTGGTCATCAATTCCCTCATAACAGAATATTATGCCGATAGGGAATACCTCGATTTCGGTATCTCTACCGAACAAGGTGGACAAGTTCTGAACGAAGGTTTAGCATTCCAAAAGGAGACATTCGGAGGGCGTGGAGTAAATTATGACGCATGGAATGTCGAACTAAATTAAACCTTTTGAGGAAATAAGAATCAAATCATCAGTTTGAAACAAAAAATTAAAACCATTTATAGTATGAAGAAATTATTATCAGTATGCGTTGCCATTCTTGTGGCAGTTAGTGTACAAGCTCAGGAAGTAAGAGTACAGGCGGCTCGAGGTGTCGGCGGCATGGGCGGCGGCATGGGTATGATGATGGGCGGCTTCGGTGGCGGAGGCGACTGGCAGGCCCGTATGCAGAGAGAAAACAGACAGAGTAAGGCAGACCTTTATCAGACTCAGGCAAAGAAGTATGCCAAGACATTCAAACTCAAGAAAGCCAATAAGGACTTGTTTACAGTAATGTATCTTGATTGGCAGACTCGTCGATTCAATGCAGTGAACCCAACAGGTGGCGACCAAGAATCAGAAGAAACTCGTACAAACTACGAAAACCTTACAAACGAAGAAGCTGACCAACTCGTTGCTCAGTGTCTCAATCGTCAGGTAAAGCAGATTGCAGTAGATAAGGAATGTATCGAACAGTTCAAGACTCTTCTCACTCCTCAGCAGATTGCTCAGATCTTCCTTGAGCAGAAGACTGATATGGAAGCACAAAGCAGCCAGATGCGCAGCATGATGAATAGCTTCATGGGAGCCGGAGGTTTCGGCGGCGGCTTTGGCGGCGGTTTTGATGGCGGCTTCGGGGGCGGCATGGGAGGCTTCGGTGGCTTCTAATTCCTTGCGAAACGAATCGAATATAAATTTTGACTAAACAGAAAAGAAGATGAAAAAGATTATATTATTAGCACTCGCAGTATTCGTAACAATGGGCATTCAGGCTCAGGATACAAAGGAAAGTAAGAAGTCGAGCAAAAAGAATAAGACAGAAGAACTCTCAGCAGAGCGTCAGATGGAAATGCTCTTCCAGATGTTTGAAATAGAAGACCCTGAAACTCAGACAAAGTTCAGCAGCCTTTACAATGAATGGCAGACTGCTCGTGATGCAGCTATGAAGACAGATGCGCAGACTTCAACGAACGATAAGATTGACTATAAGAAGATGACTGAAGCTCAGGCAGAAGCTATCTTGGCACAGCATTTCGACGGACAGTTGAAGCAGGCAGAAGTTGATAAGGACTACTACATGAAGTTTAAGGAAGTCCTCACTACCACTCAGGCAGCTCGTCTTATCATCCAGGCACGCAACGGTGTAGGCGGCTTCATGGGTATGATGATGGGCGGTGGCCGTAGCGGTCGCGGTGGCGGCATGGGCGGCTTCGGCGGCGGAATGATGATGATGGGTGGCATGGGTGGAATGATGTTCTAATCATCACACCTCGTTCCCACACACACATTATATATATAATAATATAAGGATAGCCTCATGACAGCAAGTTGTGAGGCTATTCTATTTCCTTTTACTCACACACAAATAATTAAAGGCATACCATATAGAAAAGCATCCCCCAAAAAAGCATACCATAAAAAAAGCATCCCATCAGTTTGATGAGATGCTTTTAATATGAAGTTGGAATAGTTTCGTTCTGTTACTTTGCAGCATCTTCGAGACGCTTCATCATGACGAACATGAAGAGAGCTGAGATGAGACAGAGTGCGATGAATACAGTCCATACAACCCAAAGTGGAAGACCGCCCCAGAGGAAACCGCCTACACTTACAAGCATGTTACCAATAGCAGTTGCAACAAACCAACCACCCATCATTGTTCCCTTGAGCTTTGGAGGAGCAACCTTACTTACGAATGAAATACCCATAGGAGAGAGAAGAAGTTCTCCGAATGTGAGCACGAGGTAAGTTACGATAAGAACGTATGGAGATGCGAATGTACCTTCAGCACCAAGAGTCTTCTGTACTTCTGGAGTGTTAAGGTTCAAAGAACCCATTGCCATGATGAAGAATGCAACAGCTGCTACGAGCATACCATAAGCAATCTTTCGAGGAGCAGATGGTTCCTTGCCCTTCTTTGCAAGTGCTCCGAATATAGCAAGACTTACAGGAGTGAGTGCTACTACATAGAATGGATTGAACTGCTGGAAGATAGGAGCTTCGATTTTGTTTGTTGCATCAGCAACACCCATATACTGAAGTCCAAGTACAACTAAAGAAAGAACGATTACACCGATTGCAATACCGCGGCTCTTTGCATTCTTTGCTTCGTAGAGTTGGAAGCCAGCATAAACGATGAGGATAATCATCACGAGATTGATTACGTCATACCACATGTTGTCACCACCAACAACTGTCATGTCAGTGAATTGTTCTGCGAAGAATGTAAGAGAAAGACCATTCTGGTGGAATGCCATCCAGAAGAAGATAACAACTGCAAATACAAGGCAGAGAGCTGTAACGCGCTTCTTTGTATCTTCTGGTGAAAGTTCTTCAACTTGTGCAACTTCTTCTGTAGCAGTCTTCTTGTCACCTTCAGTGTGGCGGAATGTGCTACGGAAAGCATAATAAATTGCAATAGAAAGAATAAGTGAAGCACAAGCAACAGCAAATGCAAGGTGGTAAGAGTCGTTTACGCTCATACCGAGTGATTCCTGTCCCCATGCCATAATCTTTACGGCTGCAGTAGGTGCAAACATCGCACCGATATTGATAGCCATGTAGAAGATGGAGAAACCTGCATCACGCTTTGCAGCATAGAGGCTGTCGTCATAGAGATTTCCAACCATTACCTGGAGATTTCCCTTAAAGAGACCAGTACCGAAACTGATAAGAAGCAGAGCTGCCAACATGCTGATGAGGGCTACAGTGTTGCCTCCGAGTGGAACAGAAAGGAACAGATAGCCTACGAACATGATGATAATACCAGTGGTAACCATCTTGCCGAAACCGAACTTATCTGCCATGAAACCTCCGATCAGTGGGAGGAAATAAACCAATGCGAGGAATGTACTGTAAATCATTCCGGCAGTACCTTCGGAAAGACCGAAGTTGGCTTTGAGGAAGAGTGCAAACACGGCTATCATTGTGTAGTAGCCGAATCGTTCGCCTGTGTTGGCCAATGCTAAAGCATATAGACCTTTGGGTTGTCCTTCAAACATAATGTTTTAATTTTATTAGTTAGTAATTGAATTGATTATTTCTTGATGTTAGCTTCTTCAAGTCCATATCCTTTCTTCTTGTCTTCAATGAGGAGAAGGATTGCAATGATGATTGCAACAACTCCGAAACCTGCGAAGATTGTCATTGATTCAGTATAGTCGATAACACCATTGCTTGTGTTCTTTTCGTTTACTGAACCAATCCACATAGGAACCATTGAAAGACCGATATTTTGGATATAGAAGATGACTGCATAGGCAGTTCCGAGAAGTTTCATTGGGATAATCTTTGGTACTGATGGCCACATTGCTGATGGAACAAGTCCGAACGCAACTCCGAGAATTACCATCATACAAATAGCTATAACAACTTCTGATACAGGGAGTGCAAATACAGCATGTACGACTGTGAGGAGAACTGAACCGATAATCATAAGTGTGGCACCCTTACCATGCTTGTCGTAAATTCCTCCGAAGAATGGAGTGAGGAATATTGTTCCGAATGGAAGCATTGCTGGGATAAGACCAGCAAGTTCTGGGTCAACACCATATTTGCCTACCATAAGTTTTGTGGCAAACTTCAGGAATGGGAATACGCCAGCATAGAACATAAGGCAGAGGAGTGTGATGTACCAGAAGCCCTTATTTGTGAACAAGAACTTGAGGTCGCTGAACTTGAATCCGTCTTCAGGTTCTGTTGCTACCTCAGCTGCAGCCTTGTCTTCCTTCTTGTCCATCACATTGTATACGATGAATGAAATCATACCAATGCAGAGACATACAGCTCCAAGTCCTACAGATGCATCTACGCCACCCCATGCCTTTGCGATAGGAAGAGAAGCAGCTAGAGCCACTGCTGTGCCGATTCGTGCAAGTGCCACCTGAAGTCCCATTGCAAGTGCCAATTCATGACCAGTGAACCATTTAACGATTACCTTACTAACTGTAATACCTGCGATTTCACAACCTACACCATAAATGGCAAAGCCAAGACCTGCATAGGCTACCTGTGCGTTTACATCACCACCGAATGGTACCCATATAGTACTATCACCGAAGTCGTTTGCAACTGACCACCATTTAATGACTGCACCACCGAACATGAGAGCAGTGGAGAGAACGCCTGTGAAGCGGATTCCAAACTTGTCGAGAATGATACCTCCGAAGAAAAGAAGAAGGAGATATACGTTCATCAATCCATAGGCACCTGAGAACCATCCGTATTCAGATGAAGTCCATCCAAGTCCTAAACCATCTTCAGCACCTTTGGCTGCTGTAAGAAGTGGTTCGAGTGGAGACATTACATCAGTGAAGAAGTAACCGAACATCATTGTTACAGAAACGATGATGAGAGCGGTCCATCTTGCTCCTGCAGACTCACTTAATTTTTTTCTGATTTGTTCTGTCATAAGATTTGTATTGTTTTTAGATTAATAATGCATGTTGATTTAGTCCTTGAGCCACTTGTCGAGCCATGCGAAGTAGGTACGTTGCCAAAGAACTCCATTCTGTGGTTTCAATACCCAATGGTTTTCGTCTGGGAAGATAAGAAGTTGTGAAGGAATGTTGCGAAGCTGTGCTGCATTGAATGCCGACATAGCCTGTGAAGAAACGATGCGGAAATCCTTCTCGCCTTGAATGCAGAGGATAGGAGTGTCCCACTTGTCAACGAACTTATGAGGAGAGTTGTCGAATGTCTTTGGATGACCATTCCAGAATGCTCCGCCCATATCCCAGTTGGCAAACCACATCTCTTCAGTTTCGAGATATTGTTGCTCAAGATTGAAGATACCGTCATGTGCAATGAAACACTTGAAACGCTTATCGTGATGACCTGCAAGCCAATAAACGCTGAAGCCACCGAAGCTTGCACCTACACATCCGAGACGGTCCTTGTCGATGTATGTGAGTTGTTCAGCTGCATCATCAATTGCAGAAAGATAGTCGTCCATGCAGTGACCGCCATAGTCTTCGCTGATTTCTTCGAGCCATTCCTTGCCGAAGCCAGGAAGTCCTCTGCGGTTTGGTGCTACAACTACATATCCGTGTGCTGCCATAATCATCATGTTCCAACGATAGCTCCAGAACTGGCTGACTGGACTCTGAGGTCCGCCTTCGCAGAAGAGGAGAGTAGGGTACTTCTTGCTCTTGTCGAAGTTTGGAGGAAGGATAATCCATGAAAGCATATCCTTTCCGTCGACAGTCTTCGACCAGAATGGTTCTACAGTTCCCCATGCAACATTTTCCGCAAAGTATTTGTTCTCCTGAGTTGCTGGTGTTACATTAGAATCGGCAGCCTTTGTTGGGTCTACGAGGAACAACTCGGATGCTTCGCACATGCTTTGGCGGGAACAGAGAAGTTGGTCGCCACAAAGAGCAATAGAAGTATAGTCGTATTGTCCGTCGGTGATTTGCTTGAAACTACCTTCAGCTATATTAGTAGAATAAATATGTGTAGTTCCGTGCCAAGTGCCGATGAAATAGATTGTCTGGCTGTCGTTTGCCCAGATGTAAGTATCTACATTTGTGTCGAAGTCGGCAGCGAGTTGCTTGATTTCTCCTGTTTGGAGATTCATCACGAGAAGGCGGTTGATATCCGATTCATATCCGTCGCGTTCCATGCTCTGCCATGCGATATACTTTCCGTCAGGAGAGAATGCAGGATTTGTATCATAACCTGCAAGGAGGAAACCAGATACGACATTGCCTGGATAGTTCATGTCGTTGACCTGCTGATTCTTCAGACTTTCAGTATAATCAACTTCTGGACGTACATAGCCTTCGCCTTTGCAGATATTCTTGCAAGTGGCAGCTTCCACGTCGTAGAGGAAGATATCGGCATCAGTGGAGCAAGCATAGTCCTTGCCTTCGAGTTTGCGGCAAGTGTATGCAATAGTCTTGCTGTCTGGACTCCAGTTGAGTTGTTCTATGCCACCGAATGGACGCATTGGCGATTCGTATGGTTCGTCGCCTAGGATATCAGTTGTGTTGGCAAGTTCAGAGCCATCGAAATCTGCAACGAACGGACGAGGAATGCTTTCTACCCATTCGTCCCAATGACGATACATGAGTCTGTTGATTACACGGCCTGATGCTTTGTCGAGGTCGGTATGGATGTCGCTTGTGCGCTCTCCATATTTCATTGTCTTTATGAAAAGAACCTTCTTGCCATCTGGTGAGAACTTAAACTCGTCGATGCCTTCAGCTTCGTTGGAAAGTTGCTTGCGGGCCGAACCGTCGGCATCCATGCTCCAAATCTGCATGTTTCCGTCTTTATCGGCAGCAAGGAATGCGATTTGCTTTCCTTCGTTGATATATTGAGGTGAAACCTCTGATGAAGCAGCTGTTGTGAGCAGGTTTCTTTCTTCAAGATTGTCGGTACCTTGTGTGTAGATTACGTTGTGACTTTTGTTGTTTTCTACACTGTAGTAGCTGACATTATATGTGAACGATTTGCCGTCGGGAGCTACATCGTATGCTCCGATACGTCCCATGGCCCAAAGTACTTCGGCTGTGAGCTTACCGTCTTTAATCTCAGGTTCTTGCTGTCCGATGAACTTCTCATCGTCCTGAGATGTTGTGCAGGCTGCTAATGCTATTGCCATTGCTGATATTAAGGTCGATTTGTTCATATAGGTATGATGGTTTATTTTTTCTGTTGTCGTCTTTGCTGTTCTTCCTGCTGCTGGCGAAGCATTTCCTGTTGCTTCTCTGCCATAGCCTGAAGGCGTCCCATCATCGACGAGGTTTTCTGTACACCACTTCCATTGGCTTTCTTTTCCTGATAACGCTTTTCGAGTTGGGCGAGCAACTTGTTGTCGTCTGTAGTCTTGCGGAGGAACCACATCATAAGGATGGTTACGAGTCCTGAGAAGAAGTAATAGAGGTTGAGACCAGATGAATAGTCGTTGAATGAGAAGAAGAAAATGAGTGGCATGAGATACGACATCCATTGCATTATCTTCATCTGCTGAGCCTGTTCAGGAGCCATCGTGTCTCTTTGCTGACGCATTGTAATCCATGTGTTGCCTATAGTTGACAAACACCAGAGAATACAGAAGAGGCTGATGTGGTCGCCGATTCCCCAGATGGAAGTACCCCAGTGGATTACGTCGTCATATGTTGAGAGGTCGTTTGCCCAAAGGAACGACTGACCGCGAAGTTCGATGGCATTTGGAATGAAGTTGAAGAGGGCAATCCAGATAGGCATCTGTATGAGCATAGGCAAGCAACCTCCCATTGGACTTACTCCGTAGTCGGAATATAGTTTCATGGTTTCCTGCTGCTTCTTCATTGCATCTTCCTGCTTTGGATATTTCTTTGAAAGTTCATCAATCTTTGGCTTCAACACTCTCATTCGTGCAGAAGAAAGATAGCTCTTGCGCATGAGTGGATATACGGCGAACTTGATGATGAGAGTGAGCAACATAAGAACGATACCCATGTTGATGCCCCAACTTGTCATCCAGTCGAAGAGGTAGAGCATGAAGAAACGGTTGATGTACTTGATGAGCGGCCATCCGAGATATACGATGCTCTGAAGGTCGAGGTCCTTGTCGCTGTTGCAGAGTTTCTCGTTTTCGCGAAGCGTAGAGAACTTGTTAGGACCGATATACATCTTGAGTTGAGTTGGATTCTCTCCCTTTGGGTCGAATTCGGTAGTCATCTCAGCATTGTAAGTCTTGAGATATCCGTTTGATTCTTCCTTCTTGAATTGCTTTGAAGAGAAAAGGGTAGGAATGAATTCATCGTTGGCTATGAGAATCTGGCTGAAGAACTGAGTCTTGAAAGCTACCCATTCCATGTTGTTGTCGAAGTCGTCTTCGTCCTTGTCGGCACCTGTAGAACTGAGTTCGTCAGTGTCGTTGTCAGTTGTGCGGTATGTGATAGTGCTGTATCTGTTCTCAAAACCGAATCCCTTTTCCTGCTGGCGCATCTTTTCTGTCCACTTGATATCGAACGACTTTGTCTTCGTAGAGAAGAATCCTTCGAGACCGTTGGCCACGATGTCCATATTCAGGATATAGGAGTCGTCGACAAGGCTGTAGATGATGTCGAGGCTGCCTCCGGCAATCGGAGCCGACATCGTGACGGATGTAGCTGTTACATTTGTAGGAGAGAAATAGAGTTCGTCGGTGATGATGTTCTCTTCCTTTCCGTCGAAGAGGAATTGCATGTTGGAGTCGTCGCCGTCGAACAATACAACTTGACCGCCTTGTTGATTCTTGTATGTCTTGTCCTTCAATTCAGCGCGGCAGAGCTGTCCACCCTTATTGTTGACAGTGAGCTTGAGCAGATTGTTCTCGATGACAGTCTTGCCTTCGTTCTTCTGCTTTGCCTGGAAGAAAGTGGCAGAAGAGTCTGTTCTCTCTTCGATTTCTTTCTTAGCCTTCTTCTCGGCCTCAATATTCTTGATGCTGTCCGATTTCTGTTGTGCTATGAGTTCTGTCTGTTGCTGTTGCTGCTGCTGGATGGCACGGTCCTTGCGAGTGGTGTTTTCATAGAACATGAATCCGAAGAGCACCAATGCCATCAGCAAGAAGCCTATAACTGTATTTTTGTCTATATTCATCTTGTTATTGATTACGTGTTACGAACTGTA
This sequence comes from Bacteroidaceae bacterium, assembly GCA_024398435.1. GTDB lineage: Bacteria > Bacteroidota > Bacteroidia > Bacteroidales > Bacteroidaceae > Colivivens. Next base: position 23,164 of record JAKSJD010000008.1, read on the forward strand.
TTATTCCTTGATGTCGATTTTGAGGCAGAGTTCATCAAGTTGCTTGTCGTCGATTGCAGAAGGAGCATCGAGCATCACGTCGCGTCCGCTGTTGTTCTTAGGGAATGCGATGCAGTCGCGGATTGAGTCGAGACCTGCGAAGATGCTTACCCAACGATCGAGTCCGTATGCAAGACCTCCGTGAGGTGGCGCACCAAACTTGAATGCATTCATGAGGAAGCCGAACTGTTCCTGAGCCTTCTCTGGTGTGAAACCGAGAATCTCGAACATCTTGGCCTGAAGCTTTGGATCGTGGATACGGATTGAACCACCACCGACTTCGATACCGTTGCAAACCATATCATAAGCGTCTGCGCGTACGTCTTCTGGCTTTGTGTCGAGCATTGGGATGTCTTCGTCCATTGGGTGTGTGAACGGATGGTGCATAGCCATGAGGCGCTGCTCTTCGTCGCTCCATTCAAACATAGGGAATTCTGTTACCCAAAGGAGGGCAAACTTATTCTTGTCGCGAAGTCCGAGGCGCTGTCCCATTTCGAGACGGAGTTCACAGAGCTGCTTTCTTGTCTTCATAGCATCGCTGCCGCAGAGGATGAGCATGAGGTCGCCTGGGTTAGCCTGCATCTTTTCCTTGAGGGCTATGAGTTGTTCTGGTGTGTAGAACTTGTCGACGCTTGACTTTACGCTGCCGTCTTCCTGTACGCGTGCATAAACAAGACCCTTTGCACCAATCTGTGGACGCTTTACCCATTCTGTGAGCTGGTCCATCTGCTTGCGAGTATATGCTGCACAACCAGGAGCCACGATACCACCGATATATGCAGCATCGTCGAATACTGGGAATGTACCGAGTTTCAAAGTGTCCATCAGTTCTACGAATTCCATTCCGAATCGCATATCTGGCTTGTCGCTACCGAAGCGGCGCATAGCTTCTGCCCATGGCATACGGAGGAATGGGCCTTCGAGTTCAACTCCGCGAAGAGTCTTGAACAGATGCTTTGCCATGCCTTCGAAAGTCTGAATGATGTCTTCCTGAGTGACGAACGACATTTCGCAGTCGATCTGTGTGAATTCTGGTTGACGGTCGGCACGGAGGTCTTCATCGCGGAAGCACTTCACAATCTGGAAGTAGCGGTCGAAACCTGCTACCATGAGCAACTGCTTCAATGTCTGCGGACTTTGTGGGAGGGCATAGAACTGTCCCTTGTTCATGCGTGAAGGGACCACGAAGTCTCTTGCACCTTCTGGAGTGCTGCCGATGAGCATAGGAGTTTCAACTTCCAGGAATCCGAGGTTGCTGAGGTAGTTTCTCACTTCGATACACATCTTGTGGCGGAGTTCGAGATTCTTTCTTACGCATGCGCGACGCAAGTCGAGATATCTGTATTTCATGCGGAGGTCGTCGCCACCGTCGGAATTGTCTTCAATAGTGAATGGAGGGGTGTCACTTGCATTCAAGACATTCATTTCGCTGACGATGATTTCGATGTCGCCAGTAGGCATATTTTGGTTTTTGCTGTATCGTTCGTTGACGGTACCAGTCACCTGAATCACCCATTCGCGGCCAAGTCTGTTAGCCTCTTCGTTGAGGGCTGCATTGGCTTCTTCGTTAAACACGAGCTGTGTGATACCATATCGGTCGCGTATGTCAACAAAAGTCATACCGCCCATCTTTCTTACGCGCTGTACCCAACCTGCGAGGGTGACAGTCTTTTCAGTGTCGGAGATTCTGAGTTCTCCACATGTGTGTGATCTGTACATAATCTATATTTTTATTTTATTCTTTTATCTCAGTTTTGTTGCTTTCCACGAGTGGAATAATATCGTGCAAAGATACTAAAAAAATATGGAACAGCAAAAGGATATTGCGAAAAAGTGTGCTTTGTGCCTAATATTAGTTATCCAAAGGATAAAATTGTAGTTTTGAGGGTGTGAAGACCATTGAATTTATAGGGGGACGCAACTTGGGAGACACTCTCACATTCGTTCTGTATGACTAGTTGAGTTCGTTGCTTTCATGTGATTTCATTTTCTGCCCACAAAGATAACACATTAATTTTAATTGCAAGCATGTATAACAAAAAATTTGGTAGTGACTAACATATTGACACCAACTCATCAACTATGATTTTTATACACAAAAATAGTTAAGTGACTGTAAATGTGAGGATTGGTCGTTTAGTCTTGAGTACAATTTGTTCCTTTTGTTCCTTTTGTTCCCTACCTATTTCTGAATTAGCACCACAAATATTTGTCAATATTTCATCTTTTTGTTATATTTTAGTAAATTTCAATTGTAATATCCTTATTACTTTTATAATATATATTATATATATAATATATATTATAAGCCAATGAGACGCAAACACCTAGGGAACAAAAGGAACAAAAGGAACATTTTTGCCGCAAAATCCCCATCCCCATCTTTCACATATCATCCCCATTCTTGCCATCCCCACTTTGCAATTTGCCTATATTTGCCAAAATCTTTATAAATATTAAAAATATTTATAAAAAAGTTTGGTAAATTCAAAAATTTTTCGTAACTTTGCATCGTGTTTATGAAAAACATTGCAAGCCCAAACCCCATACGTCGCGAAACAAGGGCCCAAACATCGCAAGAAATGAGGTTGAGAGTCGCGGTCTTTTTATATGCACCGACTAAGAACCTGAAAAACGGTTTAGAATGGAAGTCCGACTGCGAAGTGGAGGGCGAAGTCGCGATCGAAATTCGGATGAGCAATAGGGTAGTGATTGCGACCGGTGTGAGCAGGGTCGATAGCTTTCATACCAGCATCGAATCGGATGATGAAGAAGTCGAGGTTCATACGAAGTCCGATACCGTAAGCAAAGGCAATCTGACGATAGAAATCGTTGAAGTGGAATGCACCGCCAGGTTGGTCCTTATAGTCGCGAATGGTCCAGATGTTGCCGGCATCGACGAATATGGCTCCGTTGAGTTTCCAGAAGAGGAATGCACGGTATTCAAGGCTGAAGTCGAGTTTGATATCGCCCGACTGATTGATGAAGTTGATACCCTTGTCCTGTCCGTTGTATTTACCTGGTCCGAGTGTGCGAACCGACCATCCTCTGACACTGTTGGCACCACCGGCAAAATATCGTTTCTCAAATGGCAGAATCTTGCTGTTGCCATAAGGATAGGCGATGCCGAATGCTGCATGAAGAGCGAGTGAGTTGTTCTTGTCGATACGGATACTCTTTGCGAAGTCGAGGTCGGCCTTAGCATACTGAGCATAGGCAATTCCGCAGAACGTATGCTGTCCGTCTTCATTCGTCTTCGTGTCGATAGCTTTGGTGAGTGCACCAAGTACATTGCCTGATGTCTCTATGTTGGCTCTGAAAGTATATGCGTTCTTGCCGTAGGTAGTGGTCGTAGCCGTACCCAAGGAGTTGTAGGTGTAGGTGTAGCCAACCTTCGTGATGAGAAGATTCTCGTAGTTGTATTTGAGGATGGCATTGGTCTTGCCGAGCGAGTCGAGATATTGCTCCTTGAACGTATTGGATATCCAAGGCATATACACGTAGTTCACTTCGAGAAGGTCGACACGATGGGTGGCTTTCTGGTTGAGGTCGGCCCAACGATAGCGCCAGGCAGCTGTGAGGACCCGTCGGTTGAACTCTGGACGATTCTGAAGATTATATTGAAGCGATATTTCGGATGTGGCTGAGTGGATGGCACCGAACTCCTTACTTACGATTGGCAGAAGCAATCCTGGGAATCCAAGCGACATCTCTCCGCCCAGTTCGATGTAGTTGTGACCCTCGTATCCTTCAAGTCCTGTGATAGCTTCGTATGCACCGCGAAGTTTGACGGTGAACGTCTCCGAACCATGGAACAGATTCTTGTGCTGGAAAGATGTTGATGCAGCTACTCCGAGGTCGCCGGCAGAATTGGTTCCTTCCAAATCGAAACTGAGCGACTTGGCACGGGCATGATTGACTATAATGTCACAATCGAGCAAGTTGTTTCCATTCGTATCTGTCGTTTCATTCAGACGGATATTCGAGTAGCTGATTGCCTGAAGGCGTGTGAGATAGCGATATGTGAGTTTTTGATTGTCCTCGTTGAAATAGTCGCCGGAATGGAGTAGGGTGTTGGATGTAAGCAGGCGTGGACGGAATCTCAGGTCGTCGGTGTGGAAAATATTCTTGCCTCTGTATTCCAGCTTCTGCAATTTGGTCGTGTCGTTTTCACCACTGGCATCAACGAGATAATTCACGTTACCAATCTTGTAGCGCTTATGTGGTTCTGGATTGGAACGTCCATCTTCAAGATGAAGTCGGATGTTCATCGTGAGGTCGATTCTTGAACTGCCAGCAACCGTGTCGGCAATGAATGTGATGTAGTCTTTGTTGAATTTATAGTAGCCAATACTGCGGAGATTGGCTGTGATTCGGCTTCGCTCTTCGTTCAGTCGGTTGATATTGAACGGCATGCCAGCACGAAGAAGCGATGCGATAGTGTCGTCGCCACAAATCAGACGTTCAAGCTCAGGGTCGAGAACCACTCGCTTTATGCTGTTGATTGAATATCTCTGTCCGGGATCAACTTGGTATGTCAAGGAGAGTTTCTTTCCATCTACTTTCTGAATCTGACTGACATTCGCATGCATGTAGCCTTCGTTGTAGAGCACTTTCTCGATGTCCAATTTCGTTTGCTCTGCCTTGATGCTGTCGTAAATTACAGGGTCTTCCCCAATCTTCTGAAACAATCGTGTTGCCCAGTTGGTAGAGTCAGTGCCCGACAGACAATAAATCTTCAGAGGAATCTTTGCACCAAACCATTTGCTGTTTGGATTCTGAAGAACATAATCGCTGAGGAAATAGTTCTTTGTAGCCTTATCGTTTGTGGAAACAACATTCACATCTTTTAGGAACAGTTCGTCATCGCTGATAAAGCGCTCTACACTGCATGAAACCAACAATGGCAGCGCAATCGTGATGACGCTGATATATATTAATAATATGTGAATGCTTTTCCTCATCAAATCATGTACAATGTACCAAGAACAATGGTGTATTATTATCTCTTTTATTTTCTTCTGAACTCGTTGCAGACGATGGCTGTAGCAATGGCTACATTCAGCGATTCTCCTGTCTCCTTGCCCTGTGGATAGTTTGGTATGTAGAGTCGCTCAGTAACGAGTTTTGCCACTTCTTCTGAAACTCCATGACCTTCGTTACCCATTACGATGAGTCCGTTTTGTCCAAGAGGTCGGTCGTAGATTATGTCACCATCGAGAAATGTGCCATAAACCGGTACTGATGTAGGAAGACTGCTGATGAAATCCACAAGATTGCAATAATGGATATGCACGCGAGCCATACTTCCCATTGTGGCTTGTACGACTTTGGGATTGTAAAGGTCGGCACATCCCTCACTGCAGAATATGTGGTTGATTCCAAACCAATCGGCAATGCGGATGATAGTGCCGAAATTACCTGGATTCTGCACATCGTCGAGAGCAAGGCAAAGCGATGTCTGCGGTTCAGCATTCACGCTTTCAAGTGCCTCCTTTCGCTGGCGGAATATCGCAAGTTGATGCTGGGGCGTTTCGAGAAAACTGGCCTTGTCGGCATCTTCGCCTTCATATTTCTCAACAAGTTCGAAATGTCCAATCAAGTCGCCGATGAGTTTTCCTCCTTCGGCAACGAACACTCCATCTTTGTTGCGAAACTTCTTCTGTTCCAGACTATGGATGTATTTTATTTGATTCTTACTTATCAAGTTATTTACTATTTGACAATTTATTATTTACTATTTATTTTGAGTCAACAAGTCAATGGGGCAACGACACTACAGCTTCGTATATGGTCTGAAGGCGTTCTCGGGAGAGTCCTGCCTTCTGCAAATATGCTGAAAGCGAGAAGAACTCGTCTTTGAATTTGCCCGTCTGAGCCGACAGAATGTAAGCATCGTTGTAGATGCGTATGGCTTCGGCCGTCTGCCCCTTTACACTGTATAGATGTGCCAGCATGATAGAATTCTTTACGGAAGGAAATTGCTTGCAGAGGGTCTTGTACTCGTTTTCTGCCTTGTCGAGATTGCCAGTCATGAACAATCCCCAAGCAAGCATCTCATGTGGCTTCTCAGATGCCTCGTCGAGATAAGTCAACTTATAGAGCAAAGGTAGGCATTCCTCGTATTTGTCCTGCCCAAACAGACATTCAGCCTTACGGCTTATCCACTTTAGGTTGTCTTCATCGTCAGCAAGTATCATGTCGATATATTTGCTTGCTGTGGCGTAATCGTGTTGGTCGAAAGCCACTTGGGCGATATGCATTCTTGTCCATGAAGAACCGGGTTGGAGCGAATCTGCCAGGAGATATGTGGCAAGGGCCTCTCTGTCGCCCATCTTCTGTTGGCAGAAACCAATCTTTTGCCAGATGTCGGCATCTTCTTCCACTTGGTTTGGCGATAGATTCTTGAATATGTTTATGGCATCATGATATGCTTCCTTTCTCATCAGAAATTCTGCGAGAGCCAGCATCTCATCAGTATATTGATGGAGTGGTTGGAATGTATTGAAATTCAATGGCGAGAAATTAGGCAGCGACCGATTGAACGGGTCGAAGAACTGACTTCTGTTTGAATTTATCTTGAAGAACCTGTAAAGGTCGAAAATATAGTTGCGCGAAATAGTTGCATTGTCTTTTGGGGCCTTCTTCCTCCTGCTGAAGAAATCTTCGCGGTCTTCATCTCCAATCTGTGATTGAATCTGCTGTGAAAGTATGTCTTGCCCTGATTGTGGAACACTGTCGACCATCATGACAAATGAATACATGTCGCTGTCGCAGAAAGGGGAAGCACTCAAAAGCGATTGGGCAATATTGATGATTTCCTTGCGAAGATGCTTCTTCACTTGCAGCATTTCCTTCTGCTGGAAAGTGAAAGGAAGGAACCAATGGTGGAGTGTACAGAAGAATCCAAACGACTTGAGATGACGGAACGAACTCATATACACATCAGCACCTTCCAATTGCATATCTGTCATTTGCTTTATCTTCTTTTCTGCTTTCTTGCTGTCCCTCGAATTATGATGCCATTCTGGGTTTTCTCCGTGTTTCGTGAGTTCCTCATCAATTTCCTGAAGTCCAATCTCCGTCTGTTGGAAACGGGCCGACTTCATGATGGCTGGCATGATGTCGTTCATCATCTTGGCACTTACAACATCCGTGAGTTTACTGTATTGGAGTTGCATCAAGACAGTGAAACATTCATGTACAAATTGAGAGTTCTCGGCATAGAGATTGAATCTCGATGTGAGTTGAGGATAGTATTTGAGTCGGCTGTCGAATCTTGCCAAAAGAAGCATTATGCCCACCAATGCTCTCTGACTGACAATTGGATTGGAGTAGAGATAGGCATCGAAAAGGAACATTATCTTCAAAGGGTCGAAAAGTTCATAGACAGAGAGTAGGGTGGCACTGACAATAACGGCTTTGTCGTCGTCGGTTATGTCGTTGTCGTTTAGCAAGTCGCCATATTGTGAGTATGTGCTTTTGTCCCAAATGTCGCCTGCCCAAATGGTGTTGAATAGTTTTTCAACTAATTCCTCGTGTTGGTCAACGGTTTGTTCCTCATCATATTCCTGAATGTTTTTGCGCTCATTTGGATTGTTTTCCAAATCCTTCAACTTGCGGCAAGTGGTTGTCAGAGCCACTGACAATTCAGAAAGGTTTGTAGGATGCAAAAGAAGTTCGTTGTGGCGAAGGCAATATGCTGCTCTGGGGTCTTTCTTCAGACGTATGGCAATGTTTGCCTTGTCGTTGAGAGAATAAGCCTGTTGGATGAGTTGTTGACGCATCTTGCCGAATTCGGGGTCGTCAACACCTTTTGAGAAATAGCTCAACATAGTGGCATACGTCTGGCTTGCCTGCTCCAGTTCCTGCTGGAGTTGCCAATTGTCGAGAGAGGCAATCTTCGTCTGAAGCATCGTCAGAGCTTCGAGTAGGTTGCCTTCCTGTAGTATGCCGTATATGTTGCTGTTGCCGTTCATTCTTTATATTTTCAAATGTTTGCCAGCGCGCCTTTTTCTTGGCTTGTTGGTATTGGCTTTGTTGTCTTTGCTCTTGCTGTTTTGTGGATTTGCATTAACAGCCTTTCGGTTTTCTGCTTTTCTTTCAGAAGATATTTCCGTAGCTTCTTCTTCGACTGCAATAGCCTTCATGTTGGCCAAATCAGCTTTAGCGGCAAGGATTGACTTGTCCTTTACTTTATTGTATGCATTGATGATTTGGTTGACTACATGCTTGTTCTTCTTATAGAACTTATTCTTCACGAGAACCACAAATTGCAGTTCATTGCTTGTGTAGATTCTCTTTGCACCGAAGCTCTCACATTGTGTGGCATACGGTTCAGGCAGAATGGCACCGTCATACTGATTCTGTGAGAGCATGTAGGTGCGAAGTTCCAGATTGTTGATTTGCGGACGGTTAAGTTCTTCTGGCTTTAGATTTGCCTTAATCATCACTTTGTTTGCCAAATCGTCGAGAGAGCTGTTGCGGGTCAAGGCCACAATCTTATCCTTTAGGCTCTTTATGCCGTTGATTCGGGATTGACGTGTTGTAAGCAATGAGAGACGAAGCGTATCGGTTGCAAGTGAACGGATAGAGTCGTCTTTTATGATGGAATTGAGATATTTTTCTTTCTGTAGGTCGGCAACGAGCAAGTCGGCTTTGCCATTCATGAAAGCCGTGTCGGCATCCATTGCGGCTGCAAATGTGTCGAGTTTGACTGCGATTCCGAGCGAGTCGAAGAGTCCGCATTCCTGTGCTGTCACGAATGGATTGCATTCCATTATAGGCAGGACAGCAATGTGTATGGCTGTAGAGTCGGAATCTTTTGCGCCTTCCGTTTGTTTATCAAAACTGCCGTATTGGCATGCGCTGAGCATACACAATACGACAGTGATTATTGTAATGAATGTTTTCTTCATTTGAAGTGTTTTACCAAGTGATTAGCCCTGAATTGCTGCTACGCCTGGGAGAACCTTACCTTCGATTGCTTCGAGAAGAGCACCACCACCAGTTGAGATGTAGCTAACCTTGTCGGCCAAACCGAACTTGTTGCAGCATGCAACTGAGTCGCCACCACCGATGAGTGAGAATGCACCTTCTGCAGTTGCTTCAGCGATTGCATCGCCTACAGCACGGCTACCAGCACAGAAATCATCACATTCGAAACATCCAGCAGGACCGTTCCAAAGGATTGTCTTTGCGCCCTTGATAGCTGCAGCAAACTTTTCGCGGCTTTCAGGACCTGCATCGAGACCTTCGAATTCTGCAGGGATTTCGTTTGACTTGAATACTTCTGTCTTTGCACCTGGCTTAACTGAGAATGTACCGAAATCGTAACCTGTGCAGCATACAGAGTCTGTACCGAGAACGAGTTCTACGCCATTTTCCTTAGCCATCTTTTCTACGTTGAGTGCTACATCGAGCTTGTCGAGTTCAACGATTGAACCACCGATTTCGCCACCGTGAGCCTTTGAGAATGTGTAAGTCATACCACCACAGAGGATGAGCTTGTCAACCTTGCCAAGAAGGTTTTCGATGATACCAATCTTTGAAGAAACCTTACTACCACCCATGATAGCAACGAATGGGCGCTTGATGTTGCTGAGTACAGCATCCACTGCCTGAACTTCCTTCTCCATGAGAAGACCGAGCATCTTGTTGTCGGCATCGAAGTAGTCGGCGATAACAGCTGTTGAAGCGTGCTTACGGTGAGCAGTTCCGAATGCATCCATTACGTAGCAGTCAGCATAAGAAGCCAAAGTCTTTGCGAATTCCTTCTGGCTTGCCTTCATAGCCTTCTTTGCCTCCTCGTATGCAGGATCTTCCTTATCGATACCTACTGGCTTGCCTTCTTCTTCTGGATAGTAGCGAAGGTTTTCGAGCAAGAGGACTTCACCTGGCTGAAGAGCTGCAGCTGCTTCCTGTGCCTTTGCACAATCTGGAGCAAACTTAACTGGAGTTCCGAGTGCTGCACTTACAGCATCAACGATCTGACCGAGTGAGAGTTCTGGCTTTACCTTACCTTTTGGCTTACCCATGTGGCTCATGATGATAAGTGAACCACCACCTTCAAGGATGAGCTTGAGAGTAGGGAGGGCACCATTGATACGAGTCATGTCTGTGATTTTACCATCCTGAATTGGAACGTTGAAGTCAACGCGTACGATTGCTTTCTTACCAGCAAACTTGTAGTCTTGAATTTTCATACTTCGTTTTCTGTTTAATAATGTTTTATTAATTGTTTATTTGTGAATAATGCATATTTGAGTGCAAAGATACAAAAAAATGCAGAATGCGGAATGCAGAATGCGGAATTATTTATGATTTTATTTCAAGGCTTAGTCGTTTTTGCCAAAAATGCAAAACGGATAGAGCAAATCTATATAAATATAATAAAATGTGGGATGAGATTTGCCTTTGTTTTCACCTTTGCTAAACATCGAAAAAAACATTGCAAGAAATGACCTTGAGTTTAGCAAGAAAATGGGTCGAGTTTAGCAAGAAATGACCTCGCGAACCGCTATCATTTTTTCGTATGTTTATATGCTTCTGAAACTATCATTTGTTCTTGGCAAAATAATCGCAAATTTCTCGTATTTTACATTCTTCGCATTGAGGGTTAATTGCTTTGCAAACATACCTTCCGTGGAGTATTAGCCAATGGTGGGCGTAAGGAATGTAACTATCTGGAATATAGCGAGTAAGACGCTTTTCTACACTGAGTGGTGTAGTGCATGTTTTGGGTACAAGCCCTAATCGATGACTGACTCTGAAAACATGAGTATCGACGGCCATTGCAGCCTTTCCGTAAATGACACTTTGAATCACATTTGCCGTCTTTCGTCCAACCCCAGGAAGTCGGACTAAATCGTTCAACTCTGAAGGTACTTTCCCTTCAAAATCAGTAACGAGCATTTGAGCCATTCCAATCAAGTGGCGAGCCTTGTTGTTAGGGTAGCTTACACTCTTTACCAGTTCGTACACTTCCTCAAAAGTTGCCTGCGCTAATGTTTCGGCAGTTGGGAAAGCCTCGAAAAGCTTCGGAGTTATCCTGTTTACCCGTTTGTCGGTACATTGGGCACTCAGGATTACAGCTACCAACAATTGGAAGGAATTCTTGTAGTTGAGTTCGGTTGTGGCATTTGGCATTGCTGCACTGAAATGCTCTATAAAAAGCTTGTATTTAAGTTGCAATTTGGTCATCATCGTGAAAATTTTTACAAAGTAAAACAAAAAAATTGACATACGATGCATTTATCTCAAAAAAAAGTGATAAATTTGCACGCTAATTTGTAGTTATTAGGATGAGACAGCTAAAAATCACAAAAAGTATTACCAACCGTGAGAGTGCTTCACTCGACAAATATCTTCAGGAAATCGGTCGTGAAGAACTTATCACAGTTGAAGAAGAAGTGGAACTTGCAGCAAGAATCCGCAAGGGCGACCGTCGCGCTTTGGAAAAACTTACCAAGGCAAATCTTCGCTTCGTAGTTTCCGTGGCAAAACAGTATCAGAACCAAGGATTGAGCCTTCCCGACTTGATTAACGAAGGAAATCTTGGATTAATTAAGGCCGCAGAGAAATTCGACGAAACACGAGGATTCAAATTCATCAGTTATGCAGTATGGTGGATCCGTCAGTCAATCCTTCAGGCTCTCGCTGAGCAAGCCCGCATCGTACGTCTGCCTTTGAACCAGGTTGGTTCTATCAATAAGATAGGTAAGGCACTTGCAAAATTTGAGCAGGAAAACGAACGTCGTCCATCTCCAGAAGAGTTGGCCGCACTGCTCGACATACCAGTTGACAAGATTGGTGACACGCTGAAAGTACAAGGCCGCCACATTTCTGTGGATGCTCCATTCGTAGAAGGTGAGGACAACAGTTTGCTCGATGTCCTTGTCAACGACGACAGCCCAATGGCCGACCGTACACTTGTCAACGAATCATTATCGAAAGAAATCGACAGAGCTCTCGATACACTTTCTTTCCGTGAGAAGTCAATCGTTTGCATGTTCTTCGGAATCGGAACTCCGGAAAAGACTCTTGAAGAGATTGGAGAAGAATTCGGGCTTACACGTGAGCGTGTACGTCAGATTAAGGAAAAGGCAATCCGCCGCCTCCGCCAGAATTCAAGAAGCAAATTGCTCAAGTCATATCTTGGATAATTGCTTTAGGCTTCCACTGAATCTTCATTAGTGACGACTCTTATAGACATCAAGATTATGAATAAAAACTTGAAACACATATTGGGATTTGCAGCCGCATTCGTGCTTGCCATTTCGGCTTATGCTCAGGACTCGGATTCAGAGCGTTATACCGATAAGGACATTATCACACGTCAGTTGGCTAAGAAAAACCAGGTAGAGAAAATCGATACGAGAAAGACGGAAACTTATGCAACTCCACTTTATATGTTTGGAGTGTCTGCTCAGTTTGGCGATACAGTCGTTTACGTAACCGAATTGCAGAAGATTGAAGATGCCCATCTCACTCGAAAGTATGACTACTTGGCCGGACGCGCAGATTATAGCTATCAGCTTGCATCTCATCTTGCCGACAATTACGGTGCAAAAGACCAGACCTCTTCAGTATTTTTCGATAAGAACGTTAAAAAACTGATGAAGAGATACTCGAAAGTCATGAATCGATACTTGAAGGACAATTCGGTAAGAGTCACTATCATCGGATTGGACCAGTTCAAATACAAAGTACCAGAAGACCTGAGTAATGTCGTTATCTAAAAGAATCAACACGATCATAAGGAAGAGTTGCTGGATAGCCATCATGGTTTATTCAGCAACGCTTTGTTCTTGTAGTAAAGACAACGACGATGACAAGCCCGTAAGCAAGGGTAGAACCGTCCTCGTTTACATGGTTGCAGAGAATTCTCTCGGCTATGAAATGTTGGGCAGTGATATTCAGGAAATGCTTGTCAGCATGAACCGCCTTAGCAAGGAAGATCGTTTGATTCTGTATGTTGACGACACTCAATTGCCACACTATTATTATCTCGACTGCACGAACAAAACATTTTCGTATCGCAATCTTTCACCTGATTATCGATATAAGCAGGAAATGGATTCGACTTCGCCCGAAACTCTCGATGCCGTGATTCGGTTTGTTCGCAAGCAATTCCCTGCATCTTCGTATGGTTTGGTCATGTGGTCGCATGGAAATGGATGGGTAGGAGATAAGCAAGATGGTGTGAAGAATGTCAAGCGCAAGGCATTTGGAATTGACAATGGCCGAAATACAACAATGAATATCGGCAATCAGATGAAGATTGAGGACATGGCCAATGTGTTGAAGAAATATGCCGACTTTGAATACATCTTGTTTGATGCTTGTTTCATGCAGACAATAGAAGTGGCATACGAATTGAGAAATTGTGCCAAATATATTATTGGTTCGCCTGCTGAAATTCCAGGAGAAGGCGCTCCATATAATAATATAATGTGTGACTTGTTTGCCCGTCCTTTCAATCCAGAAGCATTGGTTCGTTCATATTTCGACTATTATGCCAATGGAAAGGATTATGGCGTTTTGCTCTCGGCAATCAAGACAAGCGAACTCAATGGCTTTGCCGAGAAGATGAGGCAATATCTGTCAAAGTATTCATTTGCATCACAAGACTATTCATCTTGTCAGAACTATTACAGATATGATGAATGGAATTTCGATGGAGTGCTACAACGTCTTCCCGATTACTATGATATCAAGGCGATAATGAAGCAGAATCTGTCGGATGCGGAAATGCAGGAATGGCAGATGGCTCTCGACAAGGTTGTTGTGGCAAGTTATGCTACTGACAGTTGGTACAGTGATTATGAGGGTGATGATGTTTCGGTCGATAAGTCACAATTCAGTGGCCTCTCTATGTATCTGCCACTCGATAAATATAAATCAGAACAATTCTATAACGAATATTATAATACGCAATGGGCAAAACTCTACAATATAAAGTAGCTCGACTTTCATTTCGAATTGTATGTTCGGGAGAAGACTATGAACGTCTGCTTCCTTCGTTCACACCTTTCAAGACTGAAGTTGATGACAGTGAGGTAATCTTTACCCTCAAGGTGGATGATGATTTCCGTCCTGAATATAAAGGCGATGAGATTGGACAGTTCGACTGTGGAGGCAACAACCATGGGGTGTATCAGTTGAAAGATGGTGGCTATCAGATTCTGGTCAGCGACTTCTATCAACGCAAATGCAGTCTTCTTCAATCGAATGCCGACTTTTCCGAAGCTGTTGTGGCTCTCAACGGAAACGACATGATGAGGGGTTTCGGCCTCAACAACTGCATCATGATGATGTATGCCTTCGCTTCTGCTGATAAGGACACGTTGCTCATGCATGCAAGTGTAATTCGTTACGAAGGCAAAGGCTATCTTTTCCTTGGAGTGAGTGGCACAGGAAAGAGTACTCATACTGCCAATTGGCAAAAGTATGTTGATGGTTGTGACTTGATGAACGACGATAATCCTGTGGTTCGGTTTGTTGACGGACAGGCTGTTGTCTTTGGAAGTCCTTGGAGCGGGAAGACTCCTTGCTACAGAAACATAGAGGCTCCTGTTGGTGGATTTGTTCAGTTGAAACAGGCTCCATTCAATAAGATTCGCAAGATGGAGGTGATTGAAACCTTTGCATCCATATTGCCTTCATGCAGTGTGATGAAGTGGGACAAGAGGATTTATCTTGGAGTTTGTGACACGGTAAACAATGTGATGGAACATTCCAACACTTATCTATTGGAAAATCTTCCAGATGAGGCAGCTGTCAGAATGAGCTTCAATGCTCTGACGAAAGGCCAGATAGAGGGTGAATAAATTGTAAATAGTAAATCGTATAAATAGTAAATAACATTGCAGACAATACAGTTCGATAATGCAGAATTCCTTCCTCACGTTTGTGAGTTGACAGAAGAGGGGCATACAGTCTCCATTCGAGCCAAGGGAAACTCAATGCGTCCATTCGTTGAAAGCGATAGGGATGTGGCTGTATTGTGTCATGCAGATAGCTATAAGGTGGGGGATGTCGTGTTGGCAGAGATAGCCAAAGGTCATTATGTCCTTCATCGTATTGATGCCATAAAGGGAGATAAGGTCCGTCTTCGTGGGGATGGAAACCCTTATCAGGTGGAATATTGCACCTTGAAAGATATTCGTGCCTTGACTTGTCAGTTTGTCCGAAAGGGCAAGACCTACAATCTTGATGGTAGGGTATGGAAGGTTTATAGCTGGTTTTGGGTAAGATTGTTGCCTGTTCGCAAATATCTTCTTGCCTTCTATCGATGGTTTTGGATGGGCGAAATGCCTGGAAAAGTGAAGAGATTGCTTCGTAAATAGGCAGGAAAGTCAATAGTAATCAGAATAAAAACATATAAAGCAAAGAATATGAAAATTAAAGAAGGATTTGAACTCCGCAAGATTTGTGCAGAGAATATTGTGATTTCACATGGAGTGAGCAATATCAATTTCACGAAGGTTATTAGCCTCAATCAGTCGGCTGCCTTGATTTGGAACAAGGTGATTGGCCGTGATTTCACTCTCGACGATATGGTTGATATCATTCTCGAAGAGTATGAAGTTGACGAACCAACTGCTCGTGAGGATTGTCAGCAACTTCTTAAGGATTGGACAGAAGTTGGTTTCATTGAGTTGTAATTGTCCTGTCATTCAAAGTATAAGGGTTGACTTCATTGCGAAGCCAACCCTTTATTGTTGTCAATATCAGTCGTTATTGATTTAGAGTGCGAAATAGAGACCGAAGTTGATTGCAGAGTTGTCTACTCCGAATCCAAATTCGCTGTAAGTGTCTTCTACTGATGTGTAACCGAGCTTACCAAGTTTTGTTACGAGACAAACCTTATCACTGAGAGCTACCTTTACACCTGGCTGAACACCTACATAGAAAGTAGATACAGAATCACCGCCTTTTGGCTTAGAAGCACCAATACCAACACCACCGTCAACAAAGAAAGATGCGATACCTGTCTTTGCAAATGTATAGCGAGCATAAGGTTCGATAGCATAAGTTGTGAGGTTTGCGTCCTTAAGACCATTGAGGTTCTTTGTATTTGCGTATGAAAGAGCCACTGCGATATCCCAATTATCATTGAGTGAGTAACCTATTTCAGGAGCAATCTTGATGTCTGTTTGTGATTCAAGTGGATTTTCGTAGTCTCTAATGTTCAAACCGAGTGAACCACCCATCCATGCCTGTGCGTTTGCTGTCAAAGCTGAAACTGCTACGAGAGCAGTGAGAATCAATTTCTTCATAATTTATTCAAATAGTTTATCTTTGCCTACTCTTTGTTGAGGTTTTCGGCACCCCCTCTGAATTAAATCGGCTGCAAAGGTAAGTGTTTTTGTGATAGGTCGGTTCGTATATTTAGATTATTTAAGTTTTTGGCGATTTGTGTTTCTTTTTGTTAAAATAATGATTTTGTCGCACATCTTGCTCTAAAAGTCGGATTCTATACGGCAATTAATTGTACTCAGGGTTTGGTACGATTGTACTTCGGGTTTGGTACGATTGTACTCAACGTTTGGTACGATTGTACTCAACGTTTGGTACGATTTATTATTATTGATGTTTGGGGTTTTGTTGCTTGATGTTTGATAAAAGTTCTGTATTGTTTTGATATTTATATAAAAGAAGAAAGCCACTACATGAGCAGTGGCTTTCAAACTTATATCTATCGATATGGGATTAGTGACGCTTCTTCGCACTTGAACTCTTTGTGAGTGTAACATCGTCGATGAGGACATTGCCACCTGGGTTCTTAGAGTTCATGATAACGAGGCAAAGGGTAGTGTTGCTGTCGATTGTAAACTCGTGTGTAACCTTTACCCATTCGTTTGCAGAAATGTCATTAGTGTATTCACCATAAACATAGCTGCCAACACTTCCATCGCTCTTTACTGGAACATAACCAGGACGAACGCTTGCTGTTGCAGATTCTGCCTTTGCATAGAATGTCATTGTGTATGTGCCTGCTTCAAGATTGATTTCCTTGTAGCCAAGGCGCTTGTTTGCAGATGTTGTACCTGCTACACATACAGAATAGCTTCCGCTATGAGCATCTGTGCTTTGACTGAGTGTTGCATTACCAGCAGATGAAGCAGTCTTCCAGTTTTCAGGAGTCTTGCCATCTACCCATGTTTCGAAGCCACCGTTTTCGATGCTTGAAACTACTGGTTTGTCGTCATCGTTGTCACCACTATCATCGCCGCCATCATCGCCTTGACCACCTGTGCGACTTGTCCAATAGAGGTAACTGTTGTTCTGCTCTGTTTCTGGAGTGTTGATGTAGAGAGTAACCTTACCATATACGATAACTGTATCACCTACCTGAAGCTGGTTCTCAGATGTGAACTTGGTATTGTTGAGATACTTGCTGCGATATACATAGAAAGTGTTGTTGTCTTTTCCGTCATCACTTACATAATATGTAGCATTACCATATTGACCTGTATCGACTTCCTTAATCTTTGCAACAATTCCCTTGAAGTAGATTTCGTTTGAAGGAATATTATTGCTGCTGAAGAGCTGAAGGAGCTTTGCTACATTGTAAGGGTCGTTTGCAGTACCGCTTCCCTTTGGAGTGCCGCCAGTTGTTCCTCCGTCGTCACCAGAATCGTCAGCTTTGCCAAGACGGCTTGAATAGTAGATTTGGCTGCCTTGAGTGATTTCACGGGTTTTACCATTGTAGAGAACTGCTGTACCATAAACGATAACTTCATCACCTTCTTGAAGCTGATCTTTTGAAGTAAACTTCGCTCCATTGAGTGAGTAACCACGATAAATCTCGAACTGACCGCTTGTGCTGCCATCGTCAGAGATATAATATGTAGCATTTCCAAATTGTTCTGTATTGAGATCATCAATCTGAGATACGATACCGTGAACATAAATCTTCTGAGATGGGATTTTGTTTGCATCGAAGAGAGCCTGAAGTTCTGCTACAGAGAATGGATTGTCTTTTGTGCCTCCAGAGATTGTTGTGTCGTCACCACCTTCGCCTGCTACACCTTTACGAACGGCAATGCTCTTAACTTCCCATGTAGAACCACTCTTGTTGTCAGTGTTGTAGTAGAATGCGAGATAGATAGTCTGACCGATAAATTCCTCAGGAATCTGGATTTCTGTTTCTGCGAATGTAGCCCAATCTGTTCCTTCTGTATGGTTGTTGTTAAGAACCTTCCAACCAGCTGTAGGATTGTTTGGATCGAATGATGAAGAAATGAGCAACTGCTGATTCTCGGCGCCCTTGTTGTAACGAAGAATATAACTATAGTCAACATATGCGCTGTCAACGTTAGCAAGAGAAATTGCAGGAGATACGAGATAATATGTACCTGCTGTTGTTACCTTTGACGCATTGTCATAACCAGTAGCCTTTGCTGTGCTGTAGTCATTTATCCATTCGCCTTCACCACTTGTTGTGTAGTTTGTGAATGGGAGGAGGCTGCTTGAGAATACTGCATTGAAGATAGCGTCTTCGTCTTCGGTTCCGTCACCGCCTTGGCCAGCTGCACCCTTAAGAACCTTGAAGTTCTTTACTTCCCAAGTAGAACTGCTTGTTTCACACTTGAAGTAGAAAGCGATACGTACTTTCTTGCCAATAAATTCTTCAGGGACGTTAACGTCTGCCTGATAGAATGTGTTGTAGTCAACACCTTCTGTATGGTCGTTGAACAAAGTTTTCCAAGGTTGTTCTTCGACGTTGCCGAGGTTTGGCACAAAGTCTTCAGTAATCAAGAGAGCCTGATATTCCTTGCTGCGGTTGTAGCGAAGAACATAGTCATAAGTGATGTGAAGCAATGTATCAATATTAGTCAAGTCGATTGTTTGGCTAATGAGATAAGCAGTACCATCAGTTGTTACCTTTGTTGCATTGTCATAACCAGTGGCTGTAGCACAGCTGTAAGAGTTTACCCAACTAACACCACCGTCGGTTGTGTAGTTAGCGAATTTGCCGAGAGAAGAGGCAAATGTCTCGCTGAAGATAGTTTCGCTATTACCGCCTTCGGTATATAGCTTGTATGGAGCAGGTACGTCTTCACAAGCTGTGAAGCCTAACATCAAAACTGCTGCACATAATAAAGAAATAACTTTTTTCATATCTTTTTTGTTTTTGTTTATTTATCTATCTGAATGGTATCTTGTTATTCATTGCCATTGTTATCCTCTGGCTCTACATCTTGGAATACAGCCATGTCAGCTGTTGAGCGAAGCTGGAGCTGCCAACCGTCATAGTAGGAGAAAACACCGGTAAGTGCAACTTCGTTTGTTGGCATTGGAAGGAATGCAACGTCATTCTGTGTGCTGGTTCTTACAGTGATTGTCTTCTTGCCAATCTTGAATTCACGGTCGACACCCATACCTGCATCCTTAAGTTCGTCTGGTGCAAGGATAGTCTTATCGTCGCCATCAGCAAACTTACCATAAACCGTTACGAGCATTGGCGCATTCATGTAGTTCTGGTATTCACTTTCTTGTGCGATGAGTGGGTGGGAGTCGTCGTAAATGACGATTGGATGAATTGAATCGCAATATTCCTCAGGAGAACCGATGAGCTGAACCTTTGTCTCGCAAAGTTCGAAGAGCATAGGGCCAAGACGGAGGTTGTTGCTACTTGTGTAGTAAGGCTGACCGATCTTTGGCATCTTGCTGTAGCAACCAACATAAAGTCCGTTGAGGTTGACTCTTACCTTTTGTCCCATAGGGAAGTAAGGAGTGAGGAATGTTGATTTGACTGCAAGTACGATGCAGTTGGAAACATCAACTTGTTTGCCTTCGTCCTCTGCAGCGAGAACGAGTGTTTGGTAGAGGTTGCCACCTTCATCGTTTGCAACTACAATGCCTTCAACAATGAGAGTGTCTTCTACGAGTACGAATGAGTTGGTCTGACTGAAAGTCTGGAAATACAATTCTTTCAGTCCGTCTATAGTGATGTTTGGTTCGCCAACTGATGTGGGACTTGTGACAGAGTAGTCGTCTACATTGGGAGCATCCCATTCGTCCATACATGATGTCAGCATGAGAGTTGACAACATTACGAGTAGGGAACCAATTGCTAAAATATTCTTTTTCATATACACATTATATATTATATATATTAGAACCTGTAGTTGACATTAAGGAAGAAGTTGAATGCATTGGCATAGTAGTACTTTGAGTTCTTAGAGAACTTGTAAGCACGAGCAACTCCTGTGCTGTAGAGGTCGTCACGATTCTGCTCGAAACCACCAGTGCGGAGGTTGCGGTTGTTCGTGATGTTCTGGAGTGAGAGGTTGATAGACATTGCCTTGCCATCCTTAAGACGGATAGAGCGTCCGATAGAACCATCGAGCATAAGGCCTCCATGATATTTTTCAAGACGAGGGCTGTATGTCTTTACAACTTTACCTTCTTGGTCGAACATGATTCCACCATCCTCGTTGAGAATTTGTTTTGGATCGCGTTCGCCATCAGGATCTTCAACATTGAAAATAGGACGTCCGGTTTCATCCTTACCTACAGCATTGTAGTTCTTGAGGATGTTTGCAAGACGACGATATGCTGAATAGCCAACATATGTGCGGTTGTAATAGTTGAGGTTGAGTTCGAAGTACCAACCATTTACATTGTAGTTGGCTCCAAGGCTTAATGCTGTGAGAGGAGTGCTGCCTACCTTTACGTCCTTTGCAATGACGCGGAGTGGCATGTTGTCACCGGTTACAGGATTGATCCACTCATTAAGAGCCTCATTTGTTGTTGCGTTCATTCCTTCATAGTTTACCTGAGCATAAGGGTTGTTGGTGTATTTAGCATCTCCTATGCTTCCCATGAGATTGAATGAGAGTTCGCTGTTGACCTGATATACGATTGCACCTTCGATTCCGTAGTGTACCTTATCGATACCAGTCATTGTAAGATATGTGAAACGGTTTTCCTGGTCGTTGTAGAATGCCGTTTGTTCTACCTGATTCATGAACTTCGTGTAGTAACCTGAAATCTTACCGGTAGCGCTTCCGAAACGGAACTGCCAACCGAGTTCGCCACTGAAGATGTCTTCGAGTGTGAGGTTGTCAACAAAGTTGTTTTGCATACGAGGTGCAACAAAAGCATTGCGTGCAAGAGGTGCCTGGCTGTCCCAACTTGCTCCAAGAGTAATCTTGTGTGCTGCAAATGGACGAACGGAGATGAGTACCTTACCGCCTCCTCCGAGGAACTTGGCAGCTCCACTCTTGCCATAAGAGTTTTTAGGAGCACGTCCGTTTTGCATCTTACCATCGCGTTCGATAGTTGTACCTTCGCCATAAGCTGCTCCCCAAAGATTCCAAATACCATAATTATATTGATATTGTCCCCAGAGTTTAGCTTTGTTTACGAGAATGTTGTAGTCGTAGCCAAACTTGTCGCCTTCGTGAATATGCGCTTTTGAATCATCAAGTAAATTGCCATCGCGGTCAAAAATAACTTTATTTAAATCATTCCATGCATCTTTTCCGAAGCGACCATATTCATTTGCAGCAAATTTATCGTAATCTCTGTAAAGTTCACCACCGAGGAGGTCCTGCATTGTCTTATAGTGCATACCGGTTGTGTGGTTGAACTGTACGCCAAGAGAATACTTGTTGTTCTGGTCGATTGTCTTGTTGAGGGTAGAATTGAGAGCAAACACAAACTGATTGTTGTGGCGACGTTCCTGATAATAGAGAGCTTCACCTCCAGCTTCGTTCTGTGTTTGGTTTACATAATACATTCTATCCCAATTGATTTGGCGGTTGGCCTTGCTTTCCTTCCAGTAGTCGTAAAGGTCGTTGTACTGGCTGAGGAAGTAAGGGTTGTCCTCAAGGAATTCAGGATTGTTACGGTTCTTGAGGTCGTAAACGTCGAATATACTGCTTGGGAGATTCTTGTAATAGTCAGGACGTGGGTCATATGCATCGCCATTCCATCCAAGAGCTGTAGTGCTGTATCTGCTGTACTTTGCACCGGCAGCAGTGTTGAGCTTCATTGATTCGTCGATCTTGTATTCCCAAGAAGCAATGGCAGTTGGCTCGAAGTCGCGAACTACACGTGAATTGCGCTTTTCGCCATTCTGATAACCCCAATATGGGTTGTAGTAGTGTGAGTTGGCAAGCCAATAAGCTTCTTCCGTAGATGCTCCCTGTTGTGCTCTTTCAGTTGGAGAACCGAAAGTAACGAGGGAAATGCTGTGTTGTTCATTGATTTTCTTCTCAGCAGAGAGGAGATAGCTCAATGAATTGTAGAATGTACCTTCGATAACACCTTCGTGTGACCATCTGTAACCAATGGTTCCGGCAAATGCCCATCCGTTGTCCATGATACCAGTGGCATAGGTGTACATGCCACGGAATACATAGTTGCGGTTGCATCCTGAGAGTGTGATCTTGTGGTTGGCAGCAAACTGGCTGGCACGTGTGTCATAGTTTGTACCGCCGCCGATGCCTGTAAGTCCGAAGTTGTTGTATTCGAACCCTGCAACGCCTTCCTGATTACGTGTAGCATCATTCATACCACCAATCATACTGAAACTGAATCGTCCGAGTTCGAGGTCGTTAAGCTGAAGACCATTCATG
Source organism: Bacteroidaceae bacterium (assembly GCA_024398435.1). GTDB lineage: Bacteria > Bacteroidota > Bacteroidia > Bacteroidales > Bacteroidaceae > Colivivens. The sequence continues at coordinate 45,801 of JAKSJD010000008.1, forward strand.
TAGACATGCTCATACATGTTGTCGTAGCCACGAACCCTGAATCGCATAGGACTGAATCGATATCCAACTTCAGAAAGGAAAGGGTCGTTCTTTGAAGACGCGATAGCGGAAACTGTCTGTGCCGCATCATTGTCGTCGTCGAGCTGGCTTTCGGTAAAGGTGAAGTCGGAATTGTCCTGTTGGCTTAGAGTGTCAATGCTTTCTTGTGCCCACATTGGTGTTGAAAGACACAATAGCATCGCCACTAACTTTACGCTTTTGCTCATACTTGATTTTTAATTTGTTTTTATTATTGTTTTCAATTATTTTCAGCTTAGTTTTGCATTGGTTGTAAACCAAAAGCCTACAAAGTTAATGAATTTTTCAATACAAAAACATAAAAATTCGGAATAAATTCACTTTGTTGGTTAAAAAATTTTATTGTTTGAAAAAAAAGCCGTAAATTTGTAACCGATAAAATGTGCTCATGCATAGATAACGTTTGTAAAACTATCAAAAAGATGAAAAAGATATTAGGTGTTATTGCAATTGTGGGGTTGGCAGTTATCATAATGTCAGCAACTCCAGAAAAACCTCAGGGAAAAACTCTGCAGATGTATGGTGTGGCTTTCTATAATCTTGAAAACCTTTTCGACACTATCCATGATGAAGGTAAGAACGATTATGAGTACCTTCCTGACGGAGCCAACAAGTGGGGAACATTGAAATATACTAATAAGCTGAAGAACATGGCTCAGGTGTTGTCGAAGCTTGGTACAGAAATCACTCAGAAATCAGGTTTGACACAGGTTTGCAAGAGCCCTGCTATCATTGGTGTTTCGGAAATCGAAAACAGCAATGTGCTCGAAGACTTGCTCAAGGAACCAGTGCTCAAGGATAAGGGTTGGAAGTATATTCATATCGAAGGACCCGACCAGCGTGGTGTGGATTGCGGTTTCCTTTATGATCCAACAATCTTCCATCTCGAGCATTACCACTTGACTCCATTCGTCTATACAAGCGGCGACCCTGACCGTCGTCCAACTCGTGGATTCCTTCTTGCAAGCGGTACAATTGCAGGCGAGAAAATTCACTTCATCGTCAACCACTGGCCATCACGAGCAGCTACAAGCGAATATCGTGAAATGGGTGGCGCCCAGGTTCGCAAGATGATCGACTCTATTCAGGCAGAAGATCCAAAGGCAAAGGTCGTCATTATGGGCGACTTGAACGATGATCCAAAAGACAAGAGCGTCACAAAGGCTCTCGGTGCAAAGCATGTTCAAGCAGATTGTGGCGACCACGATATGTATAATCCTTGGTATGATGTCCTCTACAAAGTGGGTCAGGGAACATTGCTCTATGACGGCAAGTGGAACCTCTTCGACCAAATCATCTTCACTGGCAACTTGCTCAATAAGGATGGTGTGAAGGATTATTCAGAACTCAAGTTCTACAAGAACGAAATCTATCTTCGCGACTTCCTCATGTCACAGGAAGGAAAGAACAAGGGGGCACCAAAGCGTACTCATGTAAGTGGCGTTTGGCAGAATGGTTACAGCGACCACCTCCCAACTCAGATTTTCCTTGTTAAAGAAGTAAAATAAGCACCGAAATCCCACTCCCTTATATATTATATAATAATGTGTAGGAGGAGACTTCGGAATGGGCAAAAAAAGTTTAGCGAGAAAAAGGGTCGAGTTTAGCGAGAAATGACCTTGAGTTTAGCGAGAAATGAGGTCGCGAACAGCGGTTCGTAAACAGACACTCATATAGCCCTTGAAAATTGATAAAAAACAAAACAATATAATAACTAAAAACAAAAACAGTATGAAGAAATTTTTACTTTCATTAGTTGCTCTTCTTATGAGCACAATGATGTTTGCAGGAGACGCACTTTATAGCACACTTACTTTCCCTGCAACAGGCCAAGAAAATGTTAGTGCGTATTATAAAACATGGAAAGGATCCAGTGAAAACATTAATTGGAAATTTGTGAATTTCAACAATAATGGTGGTCAGTGGAAATACATCAAATGTGGTACAAAAAACAACCCTTCTGTAGCATCGATGTTTACAATGGAGCCTGTTCAAGAAGTAATTACAAAGTTTGTTGTAACAGTTGATGCATTGAATCAATCGTATTTTAATTCATCATACCTTGAGATTTGCCCAGATACTAATTTTGCCGCAAATGTTGAAAAGGTTAATGTAAATGTTGCTGTTGGTGAAGTTACATATACCGTGCCTAACCCAAAAGCAAATATGTGTTATCGTCTATCATTTGATTGCGATAAGTCTCAATCAAATGGCGTTGTGACAATTTCTAAGGTTTGCGTTTATAATCAAGATGCGAATGTTGTATCTGTTCCTGCATTTAGTGTTTTAAGTAGCAATATATATGAATCAACCAGTTTGGAAATAACTGCAGATGAAGGTGCTACTATATATTATGCAATAGATGGTGGAACATACACAAAGTATACATCTCCTTTGACAATTAACAAGACCATGGATGTGACAGCATATGCGGAAATTGCAGGTAAAAAGAGCGAAGAGGCTTCTGCTTCATATACATTTGCTAAGACTTATGCAAGCATAAGCGAACTCATCAAAGAAACTCCTACAACTGATGGTTGGCCAGTAGTCGTACCATTCGAAAATGAAAAGATTGTAGGCTTTGACAAACCATTTGACACTACCAATGGAGTTTACCTCTCATATGTTGCGGGCGGAAAGAACTTCGAATTCTATTGTCCTATAGTTCCAGCAGAGTGGGTTGAAGGAATAAAATTATCTGGTATTGCAAAAGGTGTATACAAGCAATATAATGGTCAGTGGGAAATCGGTCTTATCTCTTGGAATGGTATTTCCGCAAATTCTGATGGTGTAGTACTTCCTCCAACAATTTCATTCGATGAGGAAACAAAGACAGTGACTATCACTCCTGCAGATCCTTCATATTCAACATTCTATACTCTCGATGGTACAGATCCTACAGATGCTTCAGAAGTATATGAAGGTCCATTCACAATTGAATTCACTACAATTGTAAATGCAATCAGCACAAACGATGATGACGAATCAAGTGCAGTAGCTACTAAGGAATGCTCAGTCAAGATGGCTGGTGCAACATTGACTGACTGTGCATCTCTTGCAGTTTCTTGTACAGCTACAAGCAAGGACAATGCAACAGATGTAACATTCGCATTCTCTGACCTCCTTGTTACAGGTGTTAACGGTCAAAACATATTCGTTTCAGATGCAACTGGTTCATTCCTTCTTTACGGAAGTGGAGCAACAGTTGCTCGTGGCGACAAACTTTCTGGTAATGTAAAAGGCCAACTCTATTCATATAACAATCTTCCAGAATTGGCAGTTTCAGATTGGAGTAATGTAACAGTTGCAAGCAGTGGCAATTCTGTAACTCCAGCAAAGGCTGATGCTTCTGCAATCACAAAGGCAGATGCAAGTAAGTTTGTTCGCTTCGAAGGTCTTACATTTGATTCTCAGGCAGAAGTTAGCAAGAAGATGAATTATACATTGAAGCAAGGTGATGCAGTCGTTGTTCTTCGCGACAACTTCGGCAACCTTAGCGACATTGCATTCAATACTGATTGCAAATACAACCTCAATGTATTCGTAATTCCATTCAAGGACGATATTCAGTACTATGCTGTAACTGCTGACGATATCGAAGTCGTTTCAGACAAGGCAGAAGCAGAAAACGTATTCTATTCAGATTGGATGATCAACCTTACTGATGGTGCATTCACACTATCATTCGGTGCTGATGCAGATAACGACGACTACTACACAAAGTCAGATGGTGCTCGTTCATTCACATCTTCAGATCCTTCTGTAGCAACAGTTGATAACAATGGTGTCATCACTCCGGTCGCTCCTGGTTTCACAACAATCACATTCCACACAGCTTCAACTGCTAAGTATCAGGAAGGTGTTGCAACAATGGGACTTGCAGTTCTTTCTGCTGAACACGAGAATACACTCGACGATCCATTCGAAGTTGGTGACGTAAAGGCATTAGTCAACTTCACTCAGGAAACTGACAGCCTTTGGGTACGTGGTTACATCGTAGGTTGCGTTGATGGTTCATTCAAAAATGAAAAGGCATTCTTCGGAGCAACAGAAGGTGCTATCGATCCTGTTAATACAAACATTCTTATCTCTATGAATCCTAATGCAAAGGATGTAAGCGAATGTATTCCAGTTGAACTCCCAAATAAAAAGAAGATTGACGGTGTAGAAGTTCGCGAAATCCTCGGACTTGTTAGTCATCCAGAAAACCTTGGTAAGGAAATTTGGATTCATGCAAATCCTGAAAAGTACTTCTCAGTACCAGGTCTTAAGGGTATCAATGCTTACAGTTGGGTAGGTGGAACTGGTTCAGTTAAGGAAGACGTTAACAAAGATGGTAAGGTAAATGCAACAGACGTAATGTTGGTTTACAATTACATCCTTTCAGCTACTTCTCCTGAAGCAAAGGCTGGCGAACCTTGTGATGTAAATGGCGATGGTAAGGTAAATGCTACTGACATCATGGTCATCTACAACTACATCCTCGCACATTAATAGCTCTTCGATTCTCCATGTGGAGATGAAACATATAGGCACTCACCGCTCACATCCAATGGCGGTGGGTGTGTCTTTTGAAAAGAATTGAAAAATAGATAGAGATGATTAAACTTACAAAAAGAATTTTATCGTTAACACTGCTTATAGTTGTTCTCGGAACTCAAGTTGTACTTGCTCAACCAAAGTCGTACTATTACAATACGATTGATGGTTTGAAGAAGGAACAACTTAAAATTGCTCTCGGAAAGATTTTGAAGAATCATGAGAAGCGTTCATATGATGATCTAAAGACAGATTATAAGGCGGTTTATGTAGTTCCTGGAACAAAAGAGCAAGTGTGGGATATCTTCTCTGATGCAAAGTATAACTACAGCAGTGGCGGTTGGAACCGTGAACATGTTGTAGCAAACAGTTGGTGGGGTGGAGCAAAGAATAGTGCTTATAGCGATTTGTTCAGCGTTATTCCATCGGAATCAACAGCCAACAACCATAAGAGCAACTATCCTCCAGCAGAGTTGACGAACAATGTTAAGTACGACCATGGCCGCATAAAGGTTGGTACACCAAAGAGTGGAATGGGTGGTGCATACAAAAATGCCTTCGAACCATACGATGAGTTCAAGGGTGATTTTGCTCGCATCTATTTTTATGTGGCTACTTGTTATGATGATATCGCATGGGGCAGTGGAAATGTTGACAGTGAAATCAATCGTAATACATGGCCAACACTCGAACCATGGCTCTATCAGATGCTTGTCCGTTGGCACAATCTTGATCCTGTTTCTGATATGGAGAAGCAAATTAACAATGCTGTTGAGAAGATTCAGGGCAACCGAAATCCGTTCATTGACTATCCAGTGCTTGTAGATCTCATTTGGAACGAGGACTATTTCAACACAGCATTTGATCTTGACAATGCAACACTCTATCAGCATGTTGATGGTAGTGGTACAATTGGCGGTGACGAAGGCGATGATGACGACGATGATGACGACGATGGCGGTGATGAAAAGCCGGACACCACAATAGTTGTGGATGGTGAACTTATCCAAGGTGAAATCATCTTTGCCGACTACTTCGATGCAATCGAAGACGGAAACAGTAATGAGACAGGTGGATCAAGTACTCCGTGGACAGAAGGTGACGAATGGTTTGCATCAACAGGCCTGTCAACAGCATATCAGGCAGGTGGAGCAGTTCGACTTGGCACAGGTAAGAAAGCCGGAAGTATCACATCAAATGCAATCCAATATGATGGAGGTCCACTTATTGTTGAAATCAGTGTTAAGGGATGGACAACCATCGAAGGCAAACTTGTTGTAACAGTTGATGGACAGACACAGACAGTCGACTACTCATCAACAATATCTGACGAGTGGGAAACAATCCGTCTTGAGTTCAACAATGTAAGCGCTAACCCTACAATTACTATTGCAACAGATACAAAGCGTTGCTTTATTGATAGTGTTGTAGTATATAGTGCTACTGTCAAGACTGTTGATTCAATTGATGATATCTTATCCGACTCAACAGCAAATCATAATCGTGTGGCTTACGATATCTATGGCCGTAGGGTTAATATCAATTCTCCACTACTACCTCGAGGAATTTACATTGTCGGAGGCAAAAAGATGTTTATTAAATAACCTCTATATAGGTTGACTTTTATAATAAGCAGTCGCTTGAGATTATTCCAGGAAGGAGCAAATTAAGAGACTGCTTATTCTTTTTGTGAATATGAAGTTCTACTACCCAAAAGAATATAAGGCTCTTGCCCGACTTGGCATTCCCATCACAATAGGTCAGGTCGGGATAACTTTACAAAATATTGTTGACAACATTATGGTTGGTCAGCATTCAACGAATGAATTGGCTGCCGCTGGTTTTGTCAACAATATGTTTATACTTGCATTGTTGCTGACTATAGGCTATGCGGCTGGTGCAGTTCCTCGAATTGGTTCACTTTATACTCAGGGCAAGAAGAAACAGATTGTTACAGTATTGAAGAGTAGCATCATAACAGATAGCCTTCAAGGAATTATTGTAGCTTTGGCATTGGTTGGATTATATGTGGGCTTGCCATATATGGGGCAGCCAGAGGAACTTCTGCCATTGATGCGTCCATATTTAGTCATTCAGATTCTTTCACTTCCGTTTATGGTAGTTACTGGATCTTTCAAGCAATTTACAGATAGTATCAACGACACTTCTGTTTCGATGGCAATAATGCTGATAGGCAATGTATGGAATGTTTTCTTCAATTGGGTGTTCATATTCGGTGAATTAGGTTTCCCGGAAATGGGAATCATAGGTGCGGCATGGTCCACATTCTCATCTCGAGTACTAATGTTAATCATATATGTTTGTGTATTCTTCTATTGGCCAAAATATAAACAGTATGTTGAGTATTGGCATAAGACAAAAGCAAACAAGAAGGAGATGCTTGTACTTAATCGTTTAGGTTGGCCAATTGCTGTTCAGATGGGGGTTGAAACAGCATCATTCTCGCTCACTTCAATAATAATCGGTTGGATAGGTACAACCACACTTGCAGCACATCAAGTTATGATAAATATGGCTAACTTTATCTTTATGTTCTATATCGGTGTGTCTACAGCCGTATCAATACGTGTCAGCAACTACAATGGATTGAAAGATATCAGTGGAATCCGTCATGCGGCCTTTGCTGGCTACCAAATGATTTTGTCGCTTGGAATCATATTAAGCATATTCGCTTTTGCATTCCGTCATGATATTTCACAGTTGTTTACTGATAGTGATGAAGTGGCTGAAATAGTTGCGGTACTTGCATATCCGTTGATTCTTTACCAGTTGGGAGATGGAATGCAGGTTACATTTGCGAATGCTTTGCGTGGAGTAGGAGATGTTAAGAAACTTATGAAATATTCAATGTTGGCCTATATCGTAATTTCGCTTCCGTTGAGTTATTTTATGGGGGTAACATTGGGTTGGGGCGCATTTGGCGTTTGGATGGGATTCCCATTTGGATTGACTACTGCAGCCATGTTGTATCTTCGTAGGTTTCTTAGTGTTACAAATAAAAGAACATTGGGTGGGGTATGATAGTAATTGTATAAACCCCATAAATTGAAGAAGTCTTGTGTTTTTTATTTAATGTGTATTGCAAAATAAAAGTTTTTTAACTTTTCTTTTGTACTTTATCCGATTTATGCTATCTTTGCATGCAACAATTATACTTATAAAAATAATCACATCAATTACCTATAATATGAAAAAATTTAATTACGTATCAAAAGCAATTGTATTGGCGTTGTTGACAATACCATATTCTGCGTTTGCTCAGACAATGAAGGAATATGATGATGTGTATACAACAAGCGTCAATCGCGAAAAGGCTCACACACTTTCCATTCCGTTTGCATCGGAATCAGCAGTTGAAGCTAATAAGATGGAAGAATCTCCTTATTATCAATCACTCAATGGCGTTTGGAAATTCCGTTGGGTAGGTGATCCTTCAAAGCGTCCTACAGGATTTGAAAAGCCTACATTCAGTGTGGTTGGATGGGATGATATAGATGTTCCTGCATGTTGGCAGGTATATGGTGTGCGTCATGGAAAAAGTTGGGATAAACCTCTTTACTGCAATGTAAGTTATCCATTCTCATACGATAACAATACTTATAGTGTCATGGCCGACCGTCCGGGATGGTTCACATATAACAATAATATGAAGAACCCAGTTGGCAGTTATCGTCGTCAATTTACAATTCCTGATTCATGGCTGGGCCGTGATGTATATATCCGCTTCAATAGTATGGGTCATGGAGGATATGTCTGGGTGAACGGTAATTTTGTTGGCTATTCAGAAGATTCATACTTGCCTGCAGAATTTAAGATTACTGATTATCTCGTAGAAGGCGAAAATACTCTTGCCGTACAAGTTTACCGTTTTACAAGCGGATCATTCCTTGAGTGCCAAGACTATTGGCGTCTTACCGGTTTGATGCGTGACGTGTTCCTTTGGTCAGCACCAAAGACTCAGATTCGAGACTATTTTGCAACAACAACTCTTAATAGCACTTATACATCTGCTACTGTAAAGGTTGAAGCAGATGTGAAGGGAGAAGCTCTTTCAAATGGTAGCATTTCCGTAAAAGTTATGGATGGCACAAGTGTAGTTGCAGAAACATCAGCTGCAGTTACAACTGCAACAAAGAAAACTTTGCAACTGACAATGAGCAACCCTCGTCTTTGGAATGCAGAAGAGCCAAATCTCTATACATTGGTTGTTACTTTGAAAGATGGAGATAAGGTGCTTGATGTCAGAGGCAACAAACTTGGTGTAAAACAAGTTGCTGTCCGTAATGATGGTGCATTGACAATCAATGGGAAGCGTATTATAGTTCATGGCGTAGACCGTCACGATTTCAGTTCTGTCAATGGTCGATATGTTTCGTATGAAGAAACATTGAAAGATATCTTGATTATGAAGACCCTCAATATCAATGCTATTCGTACGAGCCACTATCCAGACAATCCATATTTCTATGATATCTGTGATGAATTGGGTATGTATGTGTTGGCAGAAGCGGATGTTGAGTGTCATGGAAATACAGGCCTATCAAGCGTTAGCCAGTTTAAGAACGCAATGGTTGAGAGAAATGAGAATCATGTGCTTTGGATGAGAAACCATCCATGTATCTTTATGTGGTCTTATGGAAATGAATCAGGTGGCGGCAATAACTTCCAAGCAGTTGAGAATGCTATTAAGGCACTCGACAAGACTCGTCTTACACATTATGAAGGTAACAGCACATGGGCAGATGTAACAAGTACGATGTATGCATCAGTTGGTTCGATAGAGGGTATTGGTCGTGATCGTCAAAATCAGGCAAACAACGGACAGAAGCCAAAGCCACATGTTCAGTGTGAAAATACTCACGCAATGGGTAATTCAATGGGTAACCAACGTGAATTCTATAATGCATACGAAAAGTATCCTGCACTTGTAGGTGAATTCATTTGGGACTGGAAAGACCAAGGATTACAGATGCCAGTACCAGGTGATGCGTCAAAGACATATTGGGCATATGGTGGTGATTTCGGTGATAACCCTAATGATGGTAACTTCTGTACAAATGGTGTTATCTTTGCTGATTACACATATTCTGCAAAGGCACTTAATGTGAAGAAGATTTATCAGCCAGCCGACTTCTTCCGTCGCGACAGTTTGAAGGGTATCTATACAATCAAAAATAAGATGGCATTTGCTAATCTTGATAGATATGCGTTCAGTTATGAGATTCTTGAAGATGGAATCCAAATCAATAAGGTGAATCTCGACGATATCAGCATTGCTGGAGGCGATAGCCTTCGTCTTACTCTTGGAAATCTTCTTCCTGCAGATGCAAAGGATGGTGCAGAATATTTCATTCGTTTCAGTGCAAAGCAGAAAGAAGCAACAGCATGGGCAGAAGCTGGATATGAAGTGGCTTCGGAAGAGATTATGCTTCGCAAGGCTATCAACAAGCCAATCTATAAATCAACAGCAACGACTCCTCTTACTTTGAGTCAGAATACAACAAGTTATATTGTATCAGGTGAGAACTTTACAATTTCATTCTCAAAGACAAATGGTCAGTTGACATCTTATAAGTATAATACTAAGAATATTCTTAGTGGAAGTCTTAAATTCAATGCGTTCCGTGTTCCAACTGATAATGATGGGAGTCATAGCGGAGAATGGGATGCTTCTGGATTGAAAGACCTTACTGTGAAGCGTGGTACTTGGACAGTAACCGAAGAAGATGATGCTGTCGTTCTTGAAATCACTAACAATTATATGGGTACTTCTCCTACTTCGTTTACAACTCAGATGTCGTACCGAATTCTCAGCGATGGTACGGTGTTTGTAAACAGCATCATAGATCCTGCACAGAAGGATAAGATTCTTCCAAAGATGGGTTTCATATTCGAAATGCCAGTAGGTTATGAGAATTATACATGGTATGGCCGTGGTCCATGGGACAACTATCGCGATAGAAAGGAATCATGCCATATAGGACTTTACCATAGTACTGTTACTGACCAGTGGACTGGTTTCGTCCTTCCTCAGGAAACTGGTAATAAGGAAGATGTTCGTTTCATCTCTGTAACAAATAATGATGGTGTGGGTATTATGGTAGTTGCTCCTGAACACATGTCAGCAACAGTTGGCCACTGGCGTCCAAAGGATATGTATAATAACAGAGGCGACAGAAAGCGTCATCCTTATCAGGTATCATTCATTAATGGCAATTGTGTACAGATTGATGCAGCAACTCGAGGATTGGGTAATAACAGCTGTGGCCCTGATGTCCTTGACAAGTACGAACTGAAGGCAAAGCGAATGGTGTTCAACTTCGTTCTTATGCCAATGAATGGAACTCTTACAGATGCTCAACTCGTTGAGAAAGCTCGTTTTGCAAGTCCTCAGTGTGCTCCTGTTAATATTGTCGCAGAAAAGGGAGTCGTCACTCTCACATCTTCTACTCCAGGTTCAACAATCTATTACAGTACAGATGGTGGTGAAACATATAAGCAATATACAACCAAGTTCAGTTTCAAGTCGGGAGGTACAATTATGGCTTACTCCACTTCTGACGGAATGGCAAAGAGTATGACTGTAACTATGGAGGTTCCAATGTATATTGATAAGACGACTTGGACAGTCTACAGTTATGACAGTCAGCAAGGTGGTGGTGAAGCCGTGACAAATGCAATTGATGGTAATCCTAATACTATCTGGCATACAAACTATGGCTCAACCGGAACTTCACATCCACACGAAATCGTTGTTGATATGAAGAAAACCTATAACGTAACAGCATTCGTATATCAAGGACGTTCAGATGGTAGCAACGGACGAGTAAAGGAATACGAAGTCTATTTCTCAAACAATCCTAAGGTATGGGGCGCTCCAGATTTGAAGGGCACATTCGAAAATAGTGGTGCAGAACAAGTAGTTAAGTTGACAAAACCTAAAGCAGCACGCTATTTCCGTATGATTGCAAGGAGTGATCATAGTAACAATATCTGGACATCAGCTGCAGAAGTGGGTATTCAGGCAGAAGAAACAACTGACGCTCAAACCGATCCTGGCACCCCCCCCAGGACAGCGGCTTCCTACTTTATAAGGGAAGCCAGGAGTGGACTCTATCTTCACTATAATGTAAACGACTTTGATGGCGACTTTTGCCTTGGCGAACTCGATACAGAAGACAAAGGTTATCGTTTTACGTTCACTCAACAGTCGGGTTTTACATCTTACTATAAGATAAAGAACCAAACAAAATACCTTGCAAAAGGTGATGAATCTTGGAGAATCGTTGGTGGAACTTCATCTCAGTCGACTGGAACAAATGGTCTTTTCCAACTTGAGGCAAAGAATGATGGATGGCAGTTGCGTGCTGTATGGATGGGAACAAATGAGTATGTAGGCGTTGACTCTCGCAATGTAGGTTCCTATATCTATGCCAACAAATCAACAGCAGCATTGTTCTACATTGAGAGTGTGAGCGAAGTGCTTGCCATTGATGGAGTGGAAATGGATGCTAATGATGATGGCGAGGTCTATGATATCTATGGCAGAAAGATGCCAAATGCTCCACTTCCTCGAGGCATTTATGTCAAAGGAGGAAAGAAGATTCTTGTGAAATAATTAGGTTCAAACGCTTTTATATAACAAAGTCCCTTAGCCAAAGTTGGTTGAGGGACTTGTTTGTTTATCTTGAACCGATAAAGAGGAACACCATTGAAAGCAGAACGAGCAATAGGTCGAATACCTTTGCCTTTAGGTTCTTTTCCTTGAAAATCATTGCACCAAACAGGAATGAAACGATAACGCTTCCTCTTCGAATCATGCTTACGATACTAATCATTGCATCGTCTTGGCTCAATGCATAGAAATATACAAAGTCGGCTATTGATAGAGATACAGATATCAGTGGGATACACCAACTCCAATGAAAATGGGATGGGGTATAAGACGATGAGTTGTTGATAGAAGATGACTTGAAGAGTTTTGTTGTGATTGTCTTCCATTCTGTTATGATGAGTACGATTCCCATCATGGCCACTTGATAGATGTTGAACCACGATTGAACGGCCATCTTGTCCAATCCAATTTGTTCTGGGTCGAGAAGGTAGCGGTCGTACAAAGCACTCAATGCTCCAAATATATTGGCAAGCAATACACATACAATCCATTTGTTGTGTTTGAAGTCGATTCCCTCGCGCTTTCCGCTTCGGCTCATAATATAGAACGAGATGATAGCTATGATTACACCAATCCATTGCCAAATGTTCAAGTGTTCGCCAAGGAATGTGAGTGCTCCAATCAGTACCATCACAGGTCGGGTGGCATTGATAGGGCCAACGATTGTGATTGGAAGATTCTTCATTCCGAGATAACCGAACACCCATGATGTGAGTACGATAACGGATTTGAGAATGATGTATTTGTGGCCATCCCATCCATACGAATGAGTGTAGAATATTGAATCGCTATCAAGCCAACCTTCCTTTGATGCAATGATGAAAGGAAGGAATATGATTGAAGAGAACAAAACGTTTAGGAACAACACTGGAACGACCGCGTTGTCCTTTAACGACTTCTTTTTGAATACATCATAGAATCCAAGGAAGAATGCTGATGTGAATGCTAATATTAACCACATATATCGTATATATGTACAATGTACAATTACTTCTAAAACAATCTATTTACATTACAGCAATATTCCCCACATGAGGTTCATCACCCATCTGTCCTTCAAGTGGTTGGAGAAAGTGTGAACATAATCACAATTGGCTCCGACGAAATATTTCTCTTTGCTGATATGATTTATTGTGATGCCTCCGCCACATTCCGGTTTCCATTTCTTGTTTTCCGTGATAGGGGTGAGACCATCCTTCTGCATGTGGTTGAGGTATCTACCTCCTCCAAAGGCCCGTATGCCAAGTCGGCTACTGGCTGAAGTGAGGAAAGAATACTTGATTCCGGCATCGGCATGATAGGTTTCAAGTGCTGTTCCGTTGGAGATATGGCAGAATGCTGTTCGTCCCATCACGTCGAATGCGATGTTTGGGTTGATGAAGTGGCTGTATTCGAGGCCTGATGTGAAAGTCGTACTGATATCAAGGTCGCCTGTACCACCAAATTCTACACCGCTTACAAGACTGAAACTTGTAGGGCGGGCATTGTATTTAAGAGTTCGCTCCACATCGGCCATTGTCATGCGAGGTCTGTTGATTCCGTCGCGGCCAAAGATTTGGTCTGTCAGGAAGTAAGCAAAGTTTGTACATACACAACCGATTCCTGCTCCCATGTAAATATCGTTCACCCAATGTTCATTGTGGCGAAGACGGAAATATTGAGTGGCTGTTGCTGTTGCATAACCTCCTACACTTATCCAAGGGCTTATATATCCATATTCGCGATGAAGGATTGTGGCACTGGCAAAAGCCATAGTTACATGTCCGGAAGGCATACTGTTGTTGTCGGTTCCGTTAGGTCTTTGTTCGTCGACCAATGATTTTACGGCTGTTCCGACTCCATAGGAGAGGCCCAAGGCCAAAGCATTGGCAACGAACATTCTCTTTGTCTTGCTCGTTGATTCCACTCCTAGGGCTTTCAATCCCCATGCAACTCCAAGAGGAGCATAAACAAGTCCATTATCCACAAGGTCGTAATCCTTCTTCTTGAAGTTGCCCGAGCATCTGTCACGGAAGTCTTTTTCGCGGAAAGTGTTGATTGTTCCTCGGATAAGATTGTTGATTCCATCAGTATGGAACGACATTTCGTGTTTGAGCAGAGCCTCTTCATAATCGTCGACAACAGCCTGTGCCTTTTGTTCCGTATCCTTTTCCTTCATGATTTGCTCGAGTTCGGCCATGTAGGTAGAGTCGAGTTCTTCGTAGATTACATTATTCTGAGCTGAAGCGAAACTTATTGAACCTACGAACAAAACCACAGCCAATGCGGCTTTTTTAGCCACAGCCAAGAGGGCATTTCTTCTTGTCTTCGCCCATTTGATTGATAGGTAAATGGTGCGAACAGCCAAATGAACGAAATAGGCAATATAGATGGCCTGAATGCCGAACATTGGTTGGCAAACGATGTAACCAACGACAAATCCAAGGGCAGCAAAGAGCATACAATCACGAACTTGTCGGCCGGCAGTGGCACCAATGAAGATTCCGTCCCACATGAAAGCGGCACAACTGACCAAAGGCATTGCGATGAGCCATCCGAGGAATGATCGCGAACCTTCGATGCATACAGGGTCGGTGGTGATGAGAGCAACTGTAGCTTCTCCGCTTATTGCATAGATTGCAGTGAAGATAATGCCGATTCCGAGACACCAAATGAAGAGTAAGCGAACGGCTTTGTTGAGTTTTGGCTCGTTTTGTTCCCCGATAAATCGTCCGACAAGGGCTTCTCCTGCATAGGCAAAGCCATCGATGAAATAGCTGAATACCATGAAGAGTTTCATCATTATTGCTCCAACTGCCAACGGACCATCACCATAACGAGAGGTTAGGGCAGTGAAACCGACGTAAACTACCATGAATCCGAGCGAACGAAGCATAAGGTTGCCGTTGAGGGCAAAGAGGGCTTTCACGTTCTTCCATTTCACACTTTCCTTCACGCGCATGCGTTTTATATATAATGTGTAGCCCTTCAGCATGAGGCAGATTGCAACGATTAGGCCTGTGTATTGAGCGATTACGGTTCCGTAAGCCACGCCAATTGCTCCAAGAGGGGTGTGAACCGCCAACAAGTAGCTTGCAAGCATGTTGACTCCATTCACGGTAATGTCGCAAATCATTGGGTTTACTGTGTTTTGCATTCCGATGAACCATCCCTTGAAAGCCATAAGGCTCAATGTAGCAGGTGCTGCCCAAATGCGGATGAAGAAGTATTGACGGGCAAAGGATTCCACTTCGGCCGAACAAGGCATGAGGAGCATCACGAGGTCGACAAATGCCCAACCGATGAGCATCACAAACAGTGCGGCTCCAAAACTTATGCTTATGCTTTGTGAGAAAATATCTGAAATGCCTTGAACGTCTTTTCTTCCGAAGGCCTGAGCCGTCATTCCTCCGGTTCCGACTCGAAGAAAACCGAAATTCCAATAGAGCAAATCGAACAGCATCGTACCAACGGCAATGCCTCCGATTGCTGACGAATCGCTTATATGACCTGCAATTGCCACATCCACCAAACCCACGAGTGGAACCGTGAGATTGGCCAGTATGCTCGGAACAGCCAGTTGCAGGATTCGTTTGTTCATTTTGTCGGATGTTGTGATTTCGGGTGCAAAGTTACGAAAAAAATGCATAATGCTGATACTTTAGTGCGATGAAATCAATCCAGAATGCAGAATTATTTTCTTTATGCCTTGCATAAAAATGTCAAACTCCTTGCTCTAAAACCTAAAACTTAAGGCTTCAAAACTATAATTATGTACATAACGTATATTAATTATGTACAATATTATTAATAATTATGTCAATATTTTTATTAATTATGTACATGATTTTACTTTTGTTCCTATAGAAATAGGGAAATGTTTGTGGGAGAAAGATAAAATGTTGCAAAGCAAAATATAAAATATTTGATAGTGAAATGGCATGTGGAGTTGACACATAGGAGTGAAAAGTAAAGCAAGAAGAGCGAAAAGTAAGGAATAATAAGCAAAAAACTCGTATCTCGTATCTTGTATCTCGCAACTTTTTCTTAACTTTGCAGTCGCAAACAAAATGTATAACGACAAAAGAAAGCTTTTAGAAGATGATTAGAATTGCAGTTCAGTCAAAAGGACGACTTTATGATGAAACTATGAGCTTGCTTCAAGAGGCAGGCGTAAAAATAAGCAGTAGCAAACGTACTTTGTTGGTGGAAGCCAGCAATTTCCCACTCGAAGTGTTGTATCTTCGCGATGATGACATTCCTCAAACCGTTGCCGATGGAGTGGCCGATATAGGAATCGTGGGGGAGAACGAATTCGTTGAACGCGGAGAAAATGCCGACGTGATTGAACGTCTCGGTTTCAGCAAGTGCCGCCTTTCCCTTGCTATTCCAAAGCATGAGGAATATACCGGCTTGGATTGGTTCAACGGAAAGAAGATTGCAACGAGCTATCCCGGTATTCTCAACAAGTTCCTTACAGAAAAGGGAATCAAGGCCGATGTGCATGTGATTCAAGGTTCCGTGGAGATTGCTCCTGGAATTGCTTTGGCCGACGGAATATTCGACATTGTAAGCAGTGGTTCGACTCTCGTTAGCAACAACTTGAAGGAAGTGGAAGTCGTGATGAAGAGTGAAGCCCTTCTCATCGGCAACAAGAATATGGATGCCGATAAGCGTGAGATATTGAGCGAATTGCTCTTCCGCTTTGGTGCTGTTCGTGCTGCTGAAGACAAGAAATACGTGTTGATGAATGCACCAACCGACAAGATTGCCGACATCATCGAGGTGCTTCCTGGTATCAAGAGTCCTACAGTAATGCCTCTCGCAACCGAAGGATGGAGCAGTATCCATACAGTTCTCGACGAAAAGAGATTCTGGGAAATCATCGGCCAGTTGAAGCGACTCGGAGCCGAAGGCATTCTCGTGTTGCCAATCGAAAAGATGATTCTTTAATAATTTATGAACAATATAAAAATTCAGAAACATATGAAACGTAATTTACTTTCAATACTTGCGGCAATGCTTCCATTGCTTTGCATGGCTCAGGAATCAGAGACAGTAAGCACTCCATTGGGTGGAATCAGCCTTACACTCATTTTGATTTTCATCATCATTCTCCTCATCAACTTCTTCCTCTCTATCTTTATCCCGATGAAGATGGCGAAGAACAGAGGTCGTAGCGGTTGCCTCTGGCTCGTACTTTCATGGTGCATCGGTTTCTGGTGGGTAGTACTCATTCTCCTCATTGTAGGCGATTCAGACGAAAAGCGTCAGGAAAAACTTGCAAAGAAACAGGAAAAGGAAGCTCAGAAACAAGCTGCAAAGGCTGCAAAACTTGCTGAAAAGGAAGGTCGCACAGCTGAAGCAGAAGAGGTGAAACCTTTCGACAACTATCAGAAGTAACCGACAATCAAGCGAAATCATTAGATGATTAAGATAGAACGACCAAGGAAGGATGCGGCCGAACTGAATGAAGTGGTCAAAACCGTATTGGACGACATTCGCCAAAGAGGTGATGCGGCGGTAAAAGACTATGAGGAACGGTTTGACAAGGTAAGGCTCGACTCACTCAAAGTGACTGACGAAGAGATAGAGGAAGCCGAACGAATCGTAAGCGACGACCTCAAGGCAGCCCTCCGACTTGCACACGAAAATATTCAGACATTCCATTCTGCACAGAAGTTTGAAAGCAAGCGAGTGCAGACAAAGCCTGGAATCACTTGCTGGCAAAAAGCGGTTGCAATCGAGAAGGTGGGACTTTATGTTCCAGGAGGAACAGCACCCTTGTTCTCAACCGTACTCATGCTTGCCACTCCAGCCAAGATAGCAGGATGCAATGAAATCGTGCTTTGTTCGCCTCCAAACCGTGAAGGCAAACTCCATCCAGCCATTCTCGTGGCAGCCAAGATAGCAGGAGTCAGCAATATCTATAAGATAGGTGGAGTTCAGGCAATTGGAGCAATGGCCTACGGAACTGAAAGCGTGACAAAGGTAAGCAAGATATTTGGTCCTGGCAACCAGTTCGTGATGGCAGCTAAGCAGATGGTAAGTCTCCACGATGTTGCTATAGATATGCCTGCAGGTCCAAGTGAAGTGGCTATCGTTGCCGACGAATCAGCCAACCCAACATTCGTTGCAGCCGATTTCCTCTCACAAGCCGAACACGGAATCGATTCACAGGCAGTTCTTGTCACTACAAGTGCTGAACTCAAACAAAAGGTAGAGGCAGAAATCGAACGCCAGCTCAATCTGCTTCCTCGCAAGGAGATTGCTGCACAGGCTTTGCAGTGGAGCCGTCTCGTACTTGTTGATACAATCGACGAAGCCATGGAACTTATCAATGATTATGCTCCAGAGCACCTCATCCTTGCAGTAAACGACTATATGAGTGTTGCTGAAAAGGTAGTCAATGCCGGTTCGGTATTCCTCGGCAACTATTCGTGTGAGAGTGCAGGAGATTATGCTTCCGGAACAAACCATACACTCCCAACTAGTGGATATGCGAAGGCTTACAGTGGAGTTTCGCTCGATAGTTTCATCCGAAAGATAACATTTCAGGAACTCACAGCCGAAGGTATCAAGAGCATAGGCCATGAAGTGGCTCTTATGGCTCAACACGAACAACTCGATGCCCACCGCAATGCAATGACACTTCGCGTGGAACAGGTGGAAGGGGAGTGATAACAATTTATTGACACAACAAAACAACAACCCGACAATGGACGAATTGGTAAGAAAGAATATTAGGGACCTCAAGGCTTACAGTTGTGCTCGTAACGAGTTCAGCGGCAAGCAGGCAAGCGTGTTTATCGATGCCAACGAGAATCCCTACAACTATCCATACAACCGCTATCCCGATCCTCTCCAGCAGGAACTGAAGGCTCTCATCGCTCCTCTCAAGGACGTGAAACCTTCACAGATATTCCTCGGCAACGGTTCGGACGAGGCCATCGACTTGCTTTTCCGCATCTTTTGCGAACCAAAGCAAGATAATGTTGTGGCTATTTGCCCAACTTACGGAATGTATGAAGTGTGTGCCGACATCAATGATGTAGAGTATCGTCCCGTACTTCTCGACGAGGCTTATCAGATGAATGCCGACAAATTGCTTTCGGCCTGTGATGCCCATACGAAGGTGATATTCCTTTGCTCGCCAAACAATCCAAGCGGAAACAATCTCGACCGCAAGGAAATTGAGAAGGTTTTGGAGTCGTTCAAGGGTGTTGTTGTTGTAGACGAAGCCTATTCCGACTTCTCTACCCAGAAACCTTTCCGCCTCGAACTGGATAAGTATCCGCGTCTTGTGGTGCTCAACACATTTTCCAAAGCATGGGGATGTGCCGCCATTCGTCTTGGAATGGCCTTTGCCAACGAAGACGTTATATATTATTTTAATAAGGTGAAATATCCTTACAACGTGAATCTGCTCACACAACAGAAGGCCATTGAAGTGCTGACCAACGACCAACAGAAGATGCACCAGCGTATCAATATGATTCTCGACGAGCGTCAAACCGTGATGGAGGCATTCAGTCAGTTGCCAATATGCCAAAAGGTGTATCCATCCGATGCTAATTTCTTCCTTGCTAAAGTAGACGATGCCAACCTTACATATAACTATCTTGTAGATAAAGGTATTATTGTTCGCAACCGAAACAGTGTCGCTCTTTGCAATGGATGTCTACGTATCACAGTCGGAACCAAAGAAGAAAACACTCAGTTGCTGAGCGCTTTACGTCAATTTCATTAAACTAAAGATTGAACTAATATGAAGAAAGCTCTATTCATCGACCGAGACGGAACTATCATTGTCGAACCAGCAGATGAGCAGATTGACAGTATTGAAAAGTTCCAGTTCCAGCCAAATGCCATAAGTAGTCTTAAGTTTATTGCAGAACATACCGATTATGAGTTGGTTATCGTGAGCAATCAGGACGGACTCGGCACCGAAGCTTATCACGAGGAAGTGTTCAATCAATTGCAAAAGCTTATGCTCGACACACTTTCTTCGGAAGGTGTAAAGTTCGATAATATCCTCATCGACCGTTCTTTCCCTGAAGACAACCTTCCAACACGTAAGCCAGGAATCGGTATGTTGACCGAATATCTCGGTGGTGAGTACGACCTCAGTCAGTGTTATGTGATAGGGGATAGGGCTACAGATGCCAAACTTGCAGAGAATCTTGGTTGCAAGGCCATTATATTCAAGAGCCGCTTTACGGAAGAACTTGCAGCAGGACAGAAGGAAAACGTGATTCTTGTAGATGGATGGAAAGGAGCTACAGAGATAGCCTATGCAGGCGAACGCACTGCCGAATGCCATCGCCAGACGAAGGAAACGGATATATTCGTGAGCCTCAACCTCGACGGCAACGGCAAGTCTGACATCTCTACAGGTGTGGGATTCTTCGACCATATGCTCGAGCAGATTTCCCGCCATGGCAATATCGACCTCACGGTCAAGGTGAAGGGCGACCTTAATGTGGATGAACACCACACGATAGAAGATACCGGAATCGTTCTGGGCGAATGCTTGCTCAAGGCATTGGGCGACAAGCGAGGCATCGAGCGCTATGGTTTTGTGCTTCCTATGGATGATTGTCTGTGTCAGGTAGCACTCGATCTCGGAGGCCGTTCATGGCTTGTATGGGATGTTGAGTTCAAACGCGAGATGATAGGCGACATGCCTACTGAGATGTTCTTCCATTTCTTCAAGTCGTTCAGCGATGCAGCCAAGATGAACCTAAACATCAAGGCCGATGGCGACAACGAACACCACAAGATAGAAGGAATCTTCAAATCACTCGGAAAATCCCTCAAAATGGCAAACCGACGTGACATTTTCAAGTATCAACTCCCTTCAAGCAAAGGAATTTTATAAAAGCGCAAAAATTTATCCACAATAATTTTATTATTTCAAATAATTGTGCTAAATTTGTCCGACTTTTGTGCATAACGGGTGGAAAACCATTCGAGACACGAGGGTCGGACAAGTTGTTTTTATTAGGATGACAGTATTTTTTTTGAACTCATAAATAATTTTATAAATCATTTAAATTAATATTCATTATGAAGATCTCACGTATTGATCACCTTGGCATTGCAGTCAAGAGTATTGAAGAAGTTCTCCCTTATTTTGAGAACACATTAGGTTTGAAGTGCTATGCAGTAGAAGAAGTAGCAGACCAGAAAGTAAAGACAGCTTTCTTGAAGGTCGGTGAAGTAAAGCTCGAACTTCTTGAGCCAACAAGCCCAGAGAGTACAATCGCTAAGTATCTTGAGAATGGTGGTAAGGGTGTTCATCACGTTGCATTTGCAATTGAGGATGGTGTAGCTAACGCTCTCGCACAGTGCGACGAACAGGGTATCCGTCTTATCGACAAGGCTCCACGTCCAGGTGCAGAAAATATGATGATTGCTTTCTTGCATCCAAAGTCAACAGCAAGCATTCTTACAGAACTTTGCGAACCAAAGGCATAATTTTCACAAGTCAATCAAAATAAAACAGTAATCAAATAAGATGAGTACTCAGACAGAAAAAATTAAAGAACTTGTCGAAAAACGCGATAAAGCTCGTTTGGGTGGTGGCGAAAAGGCCATTCAGAAGCAGCACGACAAGGGCAAGTATACAGCTCGTGAAAGAATAGCAATGCTTCTCGACGAAGGTTCATTCGAAGAAATGGATATGTTCGTAACTCACCGTTGCCACAACTTCGGTATGGACAAGAAACTTTTCGATGGTGATGGTGTTGTTACAGGTTATGGTACTGTAGCTGGTCGCCTCGTTTACGTATTTGCTCAGGACTTTACAGTAAACGCAGGTTCATTGTCAGAAACAATGGCTCTCAAAATTTGTAAGGTGATGGATGCAGCCATGAAGATGGGTGCACCAGTTATCGGACTCAACGATTCAGGTGGTGCACGTATTCAGGAAGGTATCAATGCACTTGCAGGTTATTCAGAGATTTTCGAGCGTAATATCCTTGCCAGTGGTGTAGTTCCACAGATTTCCGGTATCTTCGGTCCATGTGCAGGTGGTGCTGTTTATTCTCCTGCTCTTACCGACTTCACACTCATGATGGAGAACACTTCATACATGTTCCTCACAGGTCCAGCAGTTGTTAAGACTGTCCTTGGTGAAGTTGTAACTCAGGAAGAACTCGGTGGCGCAAGCGTACACTCAACAAAGAGTGGTGTAACTCATTTCACTGCATCTACAGAAGAAGAGGCTATCGGTATGATCAAGCAGTTGCTCAGCTATATTCCACAGAACAACCTTGAGACTACTCCTCTCGTAGAATGCAACGACCCAATCGACCGCAAGGAAGACTTCCTCAACGAAATCATCCCAGACAACCCTAACCAGCCATACGATATGTATCAGGTGATTGCAGGTGTTGTAGATAATGGTGAATTCTTCGAGGTACAGCCAAACTATGCAAAGAACATCATCGTAGGTTTCGCACGTTTCAACGGTCAGTCAGTAGGTATCGTAGCCAACCAGCCAAAGTGTATGGCTGGTGTACTCGACTGCAACGCTTCTCGTAAGGCTGCACGTTTCGTACGTTTCTGCGACGCATTCAATATTCCACTCGTAACACTTGTCGATGTTCCTGGATTCCTTCCTGGAACAGGTCAGGAATACAATGCAGTTATCCTTCACGGCGCTAAGCTTCTCTACGCATTCGGAGAATGTACAGTACCAAAGGTAACAGTAACTCTCCGCAAGTCTTATGGTGGTTCACACATCGTTATGAGTTGCAAGCAGCTTCGTGGTGATATGAACTATGCATGGCCATCAGCTGAAATCGCTGTAATGGGTGCAGCAGGTGCAGCATCAGTTCTTTATGCTAAGGAAGCAAAGGCTCTCAAGGAAGAGGGTAAGGTGGAAGAGGCAAAGGCATTCATTCAGGAGAAGGAAGACGAATACACAAAGCTCTTCGCAAATCCTTACAATGCAGCCAAGTATGGTTATATCGACGATGTAATCGAACCTCGCAACACTCGTTTCCGTATTATTCGTGCTCTTGCACAGCTCGAAAACAAGCGTGTTACTAATCCAGCCAAGAAGCATGGTAACATTCCATTGTAATCATGGGGTTCATCGTGTGGAAAAAATAGTAAATTGTAAATAGACAAACAGAAAATATTATGACTCCATTAGTAATATGGTCAGATGTATGGGCAATGTCAGGTATGGGCTTTGGCGTTGTGTTCTGTGTCCTCGTATTGCTTGTGTATGTCCTTAAGTTCTTGGGATGGCTCGTTCCAAAGTTCGCTAAGGGCGAAAAGCCAGTTAAGGCACAGAAGCAAGCAGCAGCTCCAAAGGCCGTTGCAGCCGCACCTGTAAGTTCAGCATCCGATGCAGACAAGGCAGCCGTTGCCACAGCTCTGTATCTTTATTTCCAGAATGTTCATGACGAGGAATCCGATGTGCTCACAATCCGCAGCACTCGCTCAGCATGGCATCATGAGTTAAACAACCGACTCGAGGGCTTGAATGCTTAAAGTTCAGAGAGTTTTAGAACAAACAGAATAAACGAAAACGAAACAAATGAAAGAATTTAAGTTTAAGATAGACGGTACTGAATATGCTGCCCTGGTTGAAGAACAGGGCGAAGGCAAGGTTCAGGTAACCGTAAATGGTAAGGCTTATTCCGTTGATGTAGAAGGTATGGCCGCACCACGTCCACAAGTTAAGCCAGTTGCTGTCGGTGCAGCCGCTCCAGCTCCTAAGGCAGCTCCTGCCGGTGCAGTTTCAAGCGCTAAGCTTTCAGCTCCACTTCCAGGTAACATCACAAAGATTCTCGTCAATGCCGGTGATAAGGTAAAGAAGGGCGACACAGTCATCATCATGGAAGCCATGAAGATGGAAAACAACATCACAGCCGAGTCTGATTGCACTATCAAGGCAGTTAAGTGTCAGGTAGGTCAGTCAGTAAATCAGGGTGATGTTCTCGTCGAGATCGAATGTGCAGCCGCTCCTGCAGCAGCACCAGCTCCAAAGGCAGCCCCTGCACCAGCAGCCGCTCCAGCTCCAGCAGCACCTGCAGGTGGTAAGGCTGTTGTAGCTCCACTTCCAGGTACAGTTACAGAAATCAAGGTGGCTGTAGGCCAGGCAGTGAAGAAGGGTGAGATCGTTGCAGTGATGGAAGCAATGAAGATGCAGAATGATATCGTCAGCGAATGGGACGGTACAGTCAGTGCAATCAATGCAAATCAGGGCGCATCAGTTAATGTAGGTGACGCATTGGTAACAATCGGATAATAAAAGAAACGAACCAGACATGAAAAGATTAATTTGTTTTCTTTCTCTGTTGATGCTCGTGTCAGTAGGATGCTTCGCAGCCAGCGGTCAGTTCGACTTTGCTGAGACCATGACGAAGTTCTTCGACAGCATGGGTTTCACACAGATATTCACAGGCGATGGATGGAAGTATCTCGTTATGCTCGTGCTTTCATGCTTCCTTATCTATCTTGCCGTTGTGAAGCAGTATGAGCCATTGTTGCTCCTGCCAATCGCGTTTGGTATGCTTCTTACAAACCTTCCTGGAGCCAACATGTTCCATACAGAAATGTGGAATGATGAGTTCCTGAATCCTGATAGTGAATACTTCCACAGCTATCGTCATGTACTTGCAGAAGGCGGACTTCTCGATGTTCTCTATATCGGAGTAAAGGCAGGCGTTTATCCTTGTCTTATCTTCATCGGAGTAGGTGCAATGACAGACTTCGGTCCGTTGATTGCCAACCCAAAGAGTTTCCTTCTCGGTGCAGCAGCACAGCTCGGTATCTTCACTACATTCCTTGCAGCCCATGCACTTGGTTTCGACAGCCAGGAAGCAGCATCTATCGGTATCATCGGTGGAGCTGATGGTCCTACATCAATCTTCCTTACAACCAAGCTCGCTCCTCATCTTCTTGGTCCTATCGCCATCGCAGCATACAGCTATATGGCCCTCGTTCCGGTGATTCAGCCACCAATCATGCGTGCGCTCACTACCAAGAAAGAACGAATGATTAAGATGAGTCAGCTTCGCAGTGTCAGCAAGACAGAGAAGATTATCTTCCCAATCGCTGTAGCCATCGTAGTAAGCCTCATACTTCCAGATGCAGGTCCGCTCATCGGCTGTTTGATGCTTGGTAACTTGATGCGTGAGTCGGGCGTTGTTGAGCGTCTTGCAAAGACAGTTCAGAACGAACTCATGAACATCGTCGTTATCTTCCTCGGCACAACAGTAGGTGCAACAGCTACAGCAAGCACATTCCTCGAGCCAAAGACATTGTACATCCTCTGTATGGGTATCGTTGCGTTCAGTTTCGCAACAGCCGGCGGTGTACTCTTCGCTAAGTTGATGAATGTCTTCTCAAAGACAAAGATTAACCCATTGATTGGTTCAGCAGGTGTAAGTGCAGTACCAATGGCAGCCCGCGTAAGCCAGACAGAAGGTCAGAAGGCAGACCCAACCAACTTCCTTCTCATGCACGCCATGGGGCCAAATGTTGCCGGAGTTATCGGTTCTGCAGTTGCAGCTGGTATCCTCCTCAGCATGCTGGGATAATTCTCACAATCAATACATATTCAAGGTCCACTCTTCTGAGTGGGCCTTTTTTTATCAAAAAACTCGTATCTTGTAATTCGTATATCGTAACTTTTTCTTACCTTTGCACCTACAAACATAAAAATAAATTCAGCAATGGCATCAAGACTAAGATTTCAGATGGTGGACGAAGCTTACAATCGTCAGCCACTCAAGGTGAAGTCACCCGACGAACGTCCATCCCAGTACTTCGGCAAATACGTGTTCAACAAGAAGAACATGAAGCAATATCTCGCGCCCGAAGTATATCAGAAGATGTGTGATGTGATGGACCATAAGATTCCGTTCGATCCCACGATAGCCGATGAGGTAGCCGAAGGAATGAAACAATGGGCCGTCAGTCTTGGAGCCACCCACTACACCCACTGGTTCCAGCCGCTCACCGAAGGTACAGCCGAGAAACACGATGGCTTCTGGGCACGCGACGACGAAGGAGGATTGGTAGAGGAATTCAAAGGCAAGTTGCTTGTACAACAAGAGCCAGATGCCAGTTCGTTTCCAAGTGGAGGAGTGCGAAGCACGTTCGAAGCACGCGGCTACAGCGCGTGGGACCCAACGTCACCAGTATTCGTACTTGGTGACACCCTTATGATTCCAACTATCTTCATCTCCTACACAGGCGAATCGCTCGACTATAAGGCACCGCTCAAGAAGGCTCTCTATGCTGTCGACCGAGCAGCCACAGCCGTAGCCCGTTATTTCTATCCCGATGTGGAGAGGGTAGTCACCAATCTCGGATGGGAACAGGAATATTTCCTCGTCGACGAATCGCTCTACAATGCCCGTCCCGACCTCATCATGACTGGTCGCACCCTCATGGGCCATGATTCGGCCAAGAACCAGCAGATGGACGACCATTACTATGGTTCCATTCCAAAGCGAGTGGAGAATTTCATGCGCGATCTTGAAATCCATGCTCTCGAACTCGGTATACCTGTCAAGACACGCCACAACGAGGTAGCACCCAATCAGTTTGAGTTGGCACCGATCTTCGAAGAGACCAACCTTGCAGTCGACCACAACATGCTCCTCATGTCCATCATGAAGAAGATAGCACGCAAACATGGATTCCGTTGTCTGCTCCATCCGAAGCCATTCAAAGGCATCAACGGATCAGGAAAGCACAACAACTGGTCTTTGTCCACCGACACAGGCATTCTCCTTCATGCTCCAGGCAAGTCGCCGCTCGACAATCTCCGTTTTGCTACCTTTATTGTAGAAACTCTCAAGGCTGTTTACGACCACAACGGATTGCTCAAGGCCAGCATCATGTCAGCATCCAATGCCCATCGCCTTGGAGCCAACGAAGCACCACCGGCAATCATATCATCATTCCTCGGCCGCACCGTCACCGACCTTCTCCAACACGTGGAAAACTCCACCGACGAAGCCCTCACGATGAAAGGCAAGACAGCCATGAAGCTCAATATACCCTCCCTTCCAGAGCTCCTCATCGACAATACCGACCGCAACCGCACATCTCCGTTTGCCTTCACAGGTAACCGATTCGAGTTCCGTGCCATCAGCAGCGAAGCTAACTGTGCCAGTGCCATGATAGCCCTCAACACAGCAGTAGCCGAGAGCCTCTGCTCATTCCGCGATAGGGTAGACCTGTTGATCAGTCAGGGCGAAGCAAAGGAAAGAGCCATTCTGCGAGTGTTGCGCGACGATATCAAGTATTGCAAGCCAATCTGCTTCAATGGTAATGGCTATAGCGATGAATGGAAGGAAGAAGCCCAGCGTCGCGGACTCGATTGCGAAAACAGCACACCGATTGTGTTCGATCGCTATCTTGACGACCGCACTGTTCGTATGTTTGAAGAACAGCACGTGATGAACCGTCTCGAACTCGAAGCCCGCAACGAAATCAAGTGGGAGACCTACATCAAGAAGATACAGATTGAAGCCCGCATTTTTGGCGATATCTGTATGAACCATATCGTGCCAGTAGTCACTCGCTATCAGACTCAGTTGCTCGAGAATGTCCACAAGTCAATGCAGATATATGGAGTAGAGAAAGCCCGTGAACTTTCAGCCAACAATCTTCGTCTCATTGAGCAAATCAGCGAACACGAGAAGTACATAGCCGACAATGCCGAGCGTCTGATTGAGGTACGCAAAGTCGCCAATCAGATCAGCGAAGCCCGCACTCGTGCCATTGCCTATCATGACACTGTGGCTCCACTCATCGAGTCTATCCGTACCCATATCGATGAACTCGAAACCATTGTCGACGACGAGATGTGGCCACTGCCAAAATATCGTGAACTCTTGTTCATAAAATAAAAGGTTCCAAGCCCCACAACTTCCGTCATTTCGGTGAGTTGGTGGGGACTTGAGTACTTGAAAATCCTTGCTAAACATCGCGTCTTTTCTTGCTATCTATTTCGAATCCACCACAAAGTTATATACTAAAACTATCAGATGTTTCATCAAGAATATGATATTTTGTATCTGTGATTGTCAAACTGTTATATAAATGAATTTCTTTCCCAATATTTAGTGATTTTATTTCTATTTATTTGTTTATTTCAAAAAAATATCAGTAACTTTGTAGAGCAATAATAAAAACTATCAACCAAAAATTAGTATCAAATTAAATTCAAAGAAAATCATGAAGCATCAACTTTTTGTAAAGATGGGTTTGGCACTTGTTTGTGCTATGCTTCCACTCGCTGCATCGCAGCTCAAGGCTCAGAATCTTCCTGTTCTCACTATTGAGGGCGGACAGGTTCAGGGTGTGAAAACTGACATCGACGGTGTTGTCGTTTATCGTGGTATCCCTTATGCTGCTCCTCCTATCAACGAACTTCGTTGGAAGGCTCCACAGCCTGTTGTACCTTGGAAGGGCGTGAAGGTGTGCCGTGTGTTTGGGCATCCTGGATACCAGGCTAACCATCTCCCTGGTGGATATGCTACTGAATGGGGATATGGTGAAGAGGCTCCTTATAGTGAGGACTGCTTGTACCTCAATGTGTGGACTACTGCTTCTGGTCAAACAAACAAGAAGCTCCCTGTAGCTCTCTGGATTCACGGTGGTGGCTATCGCGAAGGATGGGGCTCTGAGCCTGAATTCGACGCTCAGGAATGGGCTGCCAAGGGTGTTGTACTCGTAAGTATCAACTATCGTCTCGGTGTGTTCGGCTTCCTCGTTCACCCATTGCTCGCTGCAGAAAGTCCTCAGCACGTTTCTGGTAACTATGGTATCCTCGACCAAATCGAATCTTTGAAATGGATCAAGAAGAATATCGCACAATTCGGTGGCGACCCTGACAACGTAATGATCTTCGGTCAGAGTGCCGGTGGTGGCAGCGTTCGCACATTGTGTGAATCTCCTCTCGCTCGCGGTTTGTTCCACAAGGCTGTTATCATGAGTGCCGGTGGTCTGCCAACTTCTTCTCAGCCAACAATGCGTATGGGATTCTCTCCTGCTTCTCTCGAATCTGTTGGCGAAACCAACAAGAAGATGTTTGACTGGGCTGGTCTGAAGACTCTTGAACAGATGCGTCGTGCTTCGTCTGAAACAGTATATGCTCTCAGCACTCTCTACGGGCAGGTGACTGGCGAACGTGCTTTCGCAAGCTACTCTCCAATGGTAGATGGATACGTATCGAAGGAAAGCTTCGACGATGCTGCCATCAATGGTCGTTTGGCTGACGTGCCTTACATGATTGGCTACACTCTCAACGACATGGGCGACATGGCCGCTGGTATTCAGGAGTTCTGCTTCAACCGCGAAAAGTTGGGCAACAAGGGCTATGCTTATGAATTTGCACGTCCATTGCCTGACGATGGTTCTCATCCAGAAGTGACTGCTCGCCTCAAGGGTGCGTTCCACTCTTCTGACCTTTGGTTTGTATTCAAGTCATTGAAGCACTGTTGGCGTCCATGGACTAAGGGCGACTGGGATCTTTCCGAGAAGATGCTCACTGCTTGGACTAACTTCGCTAAATATAGCGACCCTAATGGTGCTAAGCCTGGAAAGTGGACTCCTTGCACTAAGAGCAACCCTAATCTCATGCTCTTCAAACTCAACGATGCTGATGCTGAAGCTTCAGAAATGGGTGCGCCGATCAAGGACCCTAACGGCATGGGCATGTTTGGCGGTATGGGAGGCTTCGGTGGCGGTATGCCTCGTCCTGCTGGTGCTCCAGCTCCAACTCGCTAATCGGCATACATTATTTTATATAATATATAAGGCTCACTTCCGTGGGCCTTTTTTCATTTAATAAATCGCATTGAATTTGCGGAAATTTTCGAGGGAATAAAAAGCTTTGAACATGGAAATTTGAACTTAGGGCCATTCCGTATGGAAGAAATGACTGCAACGAGAGTAGGGGAATTGGAGGGGGTACGAGACGTAATTGGGAGAATATGCAATAGTTTTTGGGAATGTTGGTGCGTTATATGATATAAATTTTGTATCTTTGCAGCAAATTATATAGTTTAGGAATAATATTTTTTCACACATAAACAAAACAGACAAATGAAAAGAGATAGCGAAATCTTCTCAATGATTGAGCGTGAACATCAGCGCCAACTGAAAGGCATTGAACTTATTGCCTCTGAAAACTTCGTTAGCGACCAGGTAATGGAAGCTATGGGTAGTCCACTCACTAACAAGTATGCCGAGGGTTATCCTGGCAAACGCTACTATGGCGGATGTGAGGTTGTGGACGAAGTTGAAAACCTTGCAATAGAGAGAATCTGCAAGTTGTTTGGTGCTGAATATGCCAACGTACAGCCTCACTCTGGTGCTCAGGCTAATGCTGCCGTATTGCTTGCTGTATTGAAGCCAGGCGATACTTTCATGGGACTTAACCTCGACCACGGAGGCCACCTCAGTCATGGTAGCCATGTCAACACAAGTGGACTTATCTACAACCCAATAGGCTACAACTTGAATAAGGAAACCTGCCGAGTTGACTATGACGAGATGGAACGTCTCGCTCTCGAAAATAAACCTAAGCTCATCATCGGTGGTGGTAGTGCCTACAGCCGCGAATGGGATTATGCTCGCATGAGAAAGATTGCCGACGAGGTAGGTGCGCTCCTCATGATCGATATGGCTCACCCTGCTGGTTTGATCGCTGCCGGATTGCTCGACAACCCATTGAAGTATGCTCATATCGTGACAAGTACGACTCACAAGACTCTCCGTGGTCCTCGCGGTGGTATCATCCTTTTGGGTAAGGACTTCGAGAATCCATGGGGTCTCACTACTCCTAAGGGTCAGGTAAAGATGATGTCGCAAATCCTCAACTCAGCTGTGTTCCCAGGTCAGCAAGGCGGTCCGCTCGAACACGTGATCGCAGCAAAGGCTGTTGCTTTCGGTGAAGCTCTCCAACCTGAATTCAAGACTTATCAGCAGCAGGTAAAGAAGAATGCCGCTGTTTTGGCTCAGGCTCTCATGGATAAGGGCTTCTTCATCTGCTCTGGCGGTACTGACAACCACTCTATGCTTGTGGATCTCCGCACTAAGTATCCTGATCTTACAGGTAAAGTGGCTGAAAAGGCTCTAGTTGCTGCAGATATCACTGCCAACAAGAACATGGTGCCATTCGACACTCGCAGCGCTTTCCAGACTTCCGGTATCCGTCTCGGTACTCCTGCCATCACTACTCGCGGTGCGAAGGAAGACCTTATGTATGAAATCGCTGACATGATTGAGACTGTTCTTAACGATCCAGAAAATGATGCTGTTATCGCTAAGGTTCGTGGTCACGTGAACGATCTCATGAAGAACTACCCAATCTTTGCTTGGTAAAATAACGAATTAGAATCAATGAAGAGCCCTCTATTAGGTAAGACACTCGAAGAATTGCAGGATGTTGCAACAGAATTGGGAATGCCTCGCTTCACGGCGAAGCAGATGGCCCAATGGATCTATGAGAAAAATATCGCTGACATCAACGATATGACAAACATATCTAAGGCGTATCGCGAGAAACTCTCTGACAACTATATCATCGGAAGGTCGGCACCTATAGAAGCTCAGGAGTCGAAGGATGGAACAGTGAAATACCTGTTCCAAACCCTTGACGGAAAATTCGTTGAAACTGTATACATCCCAGAAAAAGAGCGTGCCACGCTTTGCGTCAGCACCCAAGTGGGATGCAAGATGAATTGCATGTTCTGCCACACCGGAAAGCAAGGATTCCATGGAAACCTTACAGTGGCTGACATCCTCAACCAAATATTCACTGCCAACAGCATTCACGGCGACTTGACCAATATCGTGTATATGGGACAGGGCGAACCGCTCGACAACTATGACAATGTATTGAAGTCGATCAAACTGCTGGAGGCAGAATATGGTTGGGCGTGGAGTCCGAAACGTATCACGGTTTCAACAGTAGGACTAAAGAAAACTCTGGAGAAATTCATAAACGAATGCGACTGTCATCTGGCTGTAAGTCTCCATTTT
The DNA here is from genome assembly GCA_024398435.1 of Bacteroidaceae bacterium. Lineage (GTDB taxonomy): Bacteria > Bacteroidota > Bacteroidia > Bacteroidales > Bacteroidaceae > Colivivens. The sequence goes on from JAKSJD010000008.1 coordinate 78,121, forward strand.
CCTCTTCACGAACAGCGCTTGCAATACATGCCTGCCGAGAAACAATTCAACATAGAGGAAATTGTGAACCTCCTTAGCCAATACGACTGGAGCCATCAACGAAGGCTCTCATTTGAATATACTATGTTTGAGGGAGTGAACGATTCAACTCTATTCGCTAAGCAGCTCGTGGCATTGCTCCACCATCTCGACTGCAGGGTAAACCTCATCAGATACCACAAGATTCCGGATGTGGAACTCAACGAGGTGCCTATGGCCAAAATGACTGCTTTTAGAGACTACCTTACAAAACATGGAGTATATACAACCATCAGAACATCCAGAGGACAGGATATAGAGGCTGCCTGTGGATTGCTCTCAACAAAGAAAACAAATCAAGAATGAAACGACTGATATTCATCTTATCATTGGTAGTCATAGCCCTTGCTGCCTGTGACTCAAACAATCCTTCAACCCCTCGTCGTGGATTCAGAAACAGATCATTGCTGGTACCATCCTCAAGCGGAAACCCTTACGAAGTGATGGTGGTGGCTGAAGACAGTGTGTGGGATGGATATCCAGGTAGAGCCCTTGATGTGGTGCTCAACAAGGAAATCCCTATGTTGCCACGACCTGCAGAAAGCGTGTTTCACGTCAGCAGAATCACTCCCGATCATTTTAACCGCATCAGCAACCTATTCAGAAACATAATCGTGCTGAAGGTGAACCCTCGCACGACTGCACCAAAGATGTCGTTCGAAAGAGATGCCTTCTCGTCGCCTCAACTTATCATCACTATACAGGGACCAGACGAGAGAGACCTTTCGATGTATATTACAGAACATACGCAAACCATCATTCAGTTTATCTCTTCGGAAGAAATCAACCGAAATGCAGAACTGCTCGAAAGTCAGTATAACAAAGACTTCTACGACAAAGCAAAGGAGATGTTCGATTGTGAACTCTTCATACCTGTAGATGTTAGAAAGATGAAGATTGGCGACAACTTCATCTGGGCTTCGAACGATGGTATCAACTCAATCCAAAACATTTGCATATACAGCTATCCATACGTTTCGACTAAAGAACTCACCCGCAAGGGCTTTATAGCACTTCGCGACACATTCATGAGAAGAAACATCCCTGGAGGACAACCTAACCAATACATGACTACAAATCATGAATTCGTACAGACAAAACCTATCAACGTGCAGGGAAGATACGTGATGGAGGCAAGAGGACTGTGGAGAGTGGAGAACGATATTATGGGTGGTCCATTTATCTCACACTCGGAAATAGATACCGTAAACAACAGAATCATTGTTGTGGAAGGTTTCGTGTATGCACCTGATAAAATGAAACGAACTATGCTCAGACGACTCGAAGCAGCTCTGTACACTCTGAGACTTCCTGTGGCTAAGCAAACAAATACAAACGAATAATATTAGAATATGAGAAGAATAAAAGTAGGTATAACACATGGAGACATAAACGGAGTAGGGTATGAAGTGATTCTCAAAACTTTCGAGAACCCTGAAATGCTCGAACTTTGCACTCCTGTTGTTTATGGTTCGCCTAAGATAGCAACCTATCACAGAAAAGCATTTGAATGTGCAACCAATTTCGTAGTGAAAGACAGTGCTAAAAATGCAGATGAGGGTAGTCTCAATATCGTCAATTGCTTCGGAGATGATGAGATAAAGATAGATTTTGGTAAATCTACTGAGGAGGCTGGAAAGGCATCATACATCGCTCTAAAAAGAGCTGTTGAAGAATTCCGAAAGGGTTATTTTGACGTGTTGGTCACTGCTCCTATCAATAAGAACAATATCCAAAACGACAATTTCCACTTTGCCGGTCATACCGAATTCATTGAATCAGAACTCGGAGAAGGTCAGAAGGCTCTCATGATTCTCATGAGTGGAAGCCTGAAAGTGGCTCTCGCTACAACTCATCTTCCTATTAGCGAAGTTGCTCCTGCAATCACGAAGGAACTCATCACAGAAAAGATTAATTCACTCAACCAGTCGCTCCACCGCGACTTTATGATCGACAATCCTCGCATTGCCGTACTTTCACTTAATCCTCATTGTGGCGATGGTGGACTTATCGGAAAGGAAGAACAGAATGTCATCACACCAACGATTCTGGAATTGTTTGAACAGGGAATTCGTTGTTTTGGACCTTATGCAGCAGATGGTTTCTTCGGTTCGGGCAACTACACGCACTTCGATGCCATACTTGCCATGTATCACGATCAGGGACTTGCTCCATTTAAGGTGCTTGCAATGGAAGAAGGCGTGAACTTCACTGCAGGACTTCCTGTAATCCGTACATCTCCAGCCCATGGTACTGCCTACGATATTGCAGGCAAGGGAGAAGCAAGCGAATCGTCGTTCCGCGATGCTATCTATACAGCTATCGACATTGCTCGCAACAGAGCAACTTACGATGAGGCATACGCTCATCCTTTGCAACGCCAATACTATGAGAAGCGTGACGATAGCGACAAGTTGAAACTTGATCAGACTACTGAGGAAGATTCTCTGTAAGAAAAGGCGTTTGATAGGTCAGGAAAGAGTCAATGAAGAAAAAAACAAGAAACATCTTCTTCCTTTTCGGAATAGCAGCTATCATACTTATGATACTTACCTTCAAGGTGAGTTTCGCGGAGATGTGGCACGATATCCAACATACAGGATATTGGATATTTGCTATTCTGGGAATGTGGATGTTCCTATATTGGATGAACACCCTGACCTGGAAAACTATCATCTTGGGAAGTGGCGACTGCACCATACCATTCTGGAAACTATATAAGGTGACGATAAGTGGTTTTGCTCTCAATTATGCCACTCCTGCCGGATTGATGGGAGGCGAACCTTACAAAATCATGGAACTCACTCCTTATATCGGACGTGAGAGAGCTACATCATCCGTACTGCTCTTTGCCATGATGCACATCTTTGCACATTTCTGGTACTGGCTCACAGCAGTGGTGCTTTATCTCATTTTCGTTCCTCTCGACTTCACGATGACCATCATTCTCCCATTGATTGCCGCATTCAGTCTGGGAGGCATCTATCTCTTCGTAAGAGGCTACAAGAACGGAATGGTGGTGAAATGCATCCGACTCGTATCAAAGCTGCCAGGATGCAAGAAATGGGGCAAGCGATTCCTCGAAACTCATGCTAAAGAACTTGCCAACATCGACTGTCAGATAGCTCAATTGCAAGGACAGAATAAAAAGAGTTTCTATGGCTCGTTCTTCCTTGAATATATTGGAAGAATACTGCAATCATTCGAGATTTTCTTCATGTTACGACTTGTAGCCGTACAGGGCACTCCATTGCAATTATTCATGTATTCACTGATTATCCTTGCCTTCACTTCATTATTTGCAAACCTTCTCTTCTTCATGCCTCTACAACTCGGTGGCCGAGAGGGTGGTTTCGCCATGTCGGTAACAAAGATGAAGATGATAGGTGCGAGTGGAGCACTGCTCACACTTTCACAAGCCATGACAATAGCCGTGTTTATAAGTATCATCTGTCGTGTCAGAGAAATCGTATGGACTTCAATCGGTATGTTGCTGATGAAGTTTGGTACGAAGGTGAAACTCAAGGGTCAGCAATAGATTTAACCATATAATTAAAACTCAAAGAAGATGAAATTCGCTATACTTGCAGCTGGAGAAGGTTCGAGACTAGCACAGGAAGGTGTGGAACTGCCAAAACCTTTGGTTCGTCTCAACGGTGAAGCAATGATAGACCGACTTATCCGTATTTTTCTTGATAACAAGGCGGAAGAAATCGTTATCATTACCAATAACCTAACCACTCTTACCCAACAGCATATCCGCGACCTTCAAGCGAAAGGACTGCCAATAAAACTGATAGTGGAAACCACTCCAAGTTCGATGCACAGTTTCTATAGAATTTCTTCTTTCTTAGGAGAAGGTAAATTCTGCCTTACCACTGTAGACACAATATTCCGTGAAAGCGAATTCAAGAAATACATTGATTCGTTCAAGGCTTTTGAAGGTGACGGAATGATGGCTGTGACGGACTTTGTCGATGACGAGAAGCCACTCTATATCGGTACGGATGAAGATATGAATATAACGGGATTCTACGACACTTTTGAAAACGGAATCAAATATATCTCTGGTGGCATTTATTGCCTTACAGACAAGTCATTTGCCACACTTAACAAATGTATAGAAGAGGGAAAGTCGAGAATGAGAAACTTCCAACGACAGCTGGTGTATGACGGACTTCGCCTTAAGGCATACAAGTTCTCGAAGATACTCGATGTTGACCATGCCGAAGATATTGTGAAGGCAGAGGAATTCATGAAACAACAATAGAAGATGAAGATATTAGCTATCTATAGGGGTAAGGAATATTCTCCAAACATGGAGGATAAGGATGCTGAAATCATAAATTCGGTATCTGATAATCTTGTTGCCCTCGGACATAAGGTTGTGAAGATTCGGGAAACTGAACTGCATAAACATCTGGAAGGCTACCAAGCCATCGTAAGCATGTCGCGCAAACCTGAGATTCTTCAAGAACTGAAAAGTCAGGAAAAGAGGGGGGTGAGAGTGTTCAACACTCCTGAAAGTATTGAACATTGTGATAGGGTGAGCTTTACCACGATGTTTGATGCAAACGAAATACCACAACCAAACTTCTTTGTTAAGACAGCAAACCAACCAGCCAGCGAGTCTGCAAACGGATTCGGAGACTCTGGAGTGTGGGTGAAACGAGGAGATGGCTATTCAATGGTGAAGGAAGATGTCGTTTTTGCCAAAGATGTAGCCACCGAAAATGATGCCGTAAATAAGATTCTTGCAAGAGGTTGTTCTTCGGTAGTAGTGTCTGAACACGCGAAAGGCGACCTTGTAAAATTCTATGGCGTCAACTCTACCTCAGATAATTCTTTCTTTTATTGGTACTATGCCTCTGAAGGTCATAGTAAATTCAGATGCGAGAATGTGAACGGTAAAGAAAAAGGATACGAATTCTCGGAAGCAAACCTTCAGGAAATTTGCAGTAAAGCCGCATCTGTACTTGGACTCGATATATATGGTGGCGATTGCATCATAGATGAAAATGGAGGTTTCAAGATAATCGACTTCAACGATTGGCCAAGTTTCTCAAAATGCCGACAAGATGCAGCCAAAAGCATAGCTTCATTGGTTTCGGAAACCCTCCACAATGACAAACAGAAAAGGATGAATATTCAGGCAAGCATCAAATCTTCCGATACAGAAGAATGGCTTGATACAGTATTCACACGTCCTATTGGTTTTATGTGGACCAAGTTCTTCGACCGTTTCGATATTCATCCAAATGTCGTTACAGTACTCTCTATCATTCTTGGAGTGGCTTCAGCTTTCTTCTTCGTAAACAATGCAGATACACTCAAAGGATTTCTTCTAAATTTAGTAGGTGTTCTGCTATTAATGTGGGCTAATTTCTATGATAGTTGTGACGGACAACTGGCTCGTATCACCGGAAAGAAAACCCGATTGGGACGAATACTCGATGGGGCTGCGGGCGACCTGTGGTTCATAGCAATTTATATTGCTCTCATCATTCGTTTGTATGATCAAAACATACCGTTTACAAACGTCAAATGGGGCATATGGGCATTCGTGATGATGGCTATTACTGGACTTATCTGTCATGCTCGCCAATGTGGTCTTTCCGACTATTACCGCAATATCCACCTATTTTTCCTTAAAGGAAAGGAAGGTAGTGAACTCGATAATTTTGAGCAACAGCTTGCTAAACTGAAAAGCATGACATGGAAGGATGACCCTCTTGGCAAGTTCTTCCAATATTTCTATGTCAACTATACCCACTCTCAAGAACAACAGACTCCAAACTTCCAGGCTTTGCTGAAGACCTTAAAGAAAGAATATGGTGGCAATATACCACAATCATTTCGCGACAAGTTCCGTTTGAAGAGTCTGCCAATGATGAAGTGGGCTAACATACTCACATTCAACACACGTGCAATCGCTTTGTATATAAGTGCTTTGATCGACTTACCATGGCTCTATCCCGTTTTTGAGATATTCGTGATGACATCACTTTATTTCTATATGCGCCACCATCACGAGAGTTTCTGTAAAGAACTTGATGGCGAATTGAAGGGAAAGGGTTAGAGTTTAGAGGTTAGATAATAATTGAAATATGATGGAAAATATCAAAGGAATTATATTCGATTATGGCGGTACGCTTGATACCAACAGCCGACATTGGTCGGAAGTGCTTTGGGATGCCTATCTGGAAGAGAAAGTACCAGTGACAAAGGATCAGTTCCGTGAATGTTACGTACATGCAGAACGCGAGTTGGCACGCGTGCCATATATTAAGCCTGAACATAATTTCCTTGACCTCCTTCGCATAAAGGCAGACATAGAGACTCAATACCTTATCGATAAAGGGTATTGGCAGACAAGAGACGTGACAAGAAGGGCTGTGATGGAACATATCGCTTTCCGTTGCTATCAGAAGGTAATTAGCCAGATGGAAGTGAGCCGCCCAGTTGTGGAAGGTCTTGCAAAACGATTCCCTTTGGTTCTTGTCAGCAATTTCTATGGCAACATACATACGATTCTTGATGATTTTCGCTTGAACTATTTTGACGAAGTCATAGAATCATCTGTTGTAGGTATACGCAAACCAGATCCTCGCATTTTCTCACTTGGAGTGGAAGCAATGGGAATGAAACCAGAAGAAATAGTTGTAGTTGGCGATTCTTTCTCAAAGGATATCATCCCTGCAAACAGCATCGGATGTAAAACAGTTTGGATGAAAGGACAAGGGTGGGGCAATGAAGAAATTGACGAATCTGTCCCTACTGCCATACTTACAGATATCGCCTTGTTGCCAATATTGTTTGAGTAGCAATAATTTATTCACTTTTTTCTACCCAATATCTTTGATATTAATTCACGAAATCAATGGCATATTGTCAATTGATTCTATCTAAATGGCCTTAAATATTGTCTTTTGGCCTAATATTTGTTATTTTCCTTGCTTCCGAGTAACAATGTATTGGAAAAAGCCTTATCTTTGCAGTTGCTTCTTTAAATAAAGAGACTTAAATATCTTAAAAATATAAACTAAAAATGGCAAATCAAAATGTAAAACCTGCCGAAGGTAAGTTAGGTATCATGGTCGTAGGACTTGGTGCTGTTACTTCCACATTTATGGTAGGTGTGCTTATGGCACGCAAGGGATTGGCAAAGCCAGTTGGCTCAATGATCGAGTATGACAAAATCCGTGTTGGTAAGGGTGATGACAAGAAATACCTCAAGTATCGTGAGGTAGTTCCTATCGCAGAACTCAAAGATATCGTCTTCGGAGCATGGGATGTATATCCAGCAGACGCATACCGCAGTGCAATGTATGCAGAAGTTTTGAAGGAAAAGGATATCGAGCCAGTTCGTGACGAACTCGAGAAGATCGTTCCTATGAAGGCTGCTTTCGACCATAATTTCGCAAAGCGTCTTGATGGCGACAACATCATGGTAGGAAAGACTCGTTGGGAAATGGTTGAGCAACTCCGTCAGGATATCCGCAACTTCAAGCAGGAGAACGGTTGCGACCGTATCGTTGTAGCTTGGGCTGCATCAACTGAAATCTATGTTCCTGTATACGAACCAGTACACGGCACTCTCGCTTCTCTCGAAGCTGCTATGAAGGCTGACGACAAGGAACATATCGCTCCATCAATGTGTTATGCTTATGCTGCATTGTGCGAAGGTGCTCCATTCATCATGGGTGCTCCTAACACTACTGTAGATATTCCTGCAATGTGGGAACTTGCAGAAAAGACTCAGATGCCAATCGCTGGTAAGGACTTCAAGACAGGTCAGACTCTCGTTAAGTCTGGTTTCGCTCCAATCATCGGTACTCGTTGCCTCGGTTTGAATGGTTGGTTCTCAACTAATATCCTCGGTAACCGTGACGGTCTCGTACTCGACGAACCTGCAAACTTCCGTACAAAGGAAGTCAGCAAGCTCTCTACATTGGAGTCTATCCTCGTTGCCGACAAGCAGCCAGACCTCTACAACGACTATTACCACAAGGTAAGAATCAACTACTATCCTCCTCGTAACGACAACAAGGAAGGATGGGACAACATCGATATCTTCGGATGGATGGGTTATCCAATGCAGATTAAGATCAACTTCCTCTGCCGCGACTCTATCCTTGCAGCTCCATTGCTTCTCGACCTCTGCTTGCTCAGCGACCTTGCTGCACGTGCAGGACGTTTCGGCATCCAGCGCTTCCTCAGCTTCTACCTCAAGAGCCCAATGCATGACTATACTCAGAATGAGGTTCCTGTAAACCACCTCTTCCAGCAGTATGTAATGCTCAAGAATGCTCTTCGTGAGATGGGTGGATACGAGGCAGATGAAGAAATCGACTAATTGTTCTCTGTTCAGAATTCATAAAACCGAAATTCAAGACTGCTTGTAACTCGTAATTAGAATTCCGAAACAATAAAACCAATCCCATCCTCTTGGAGGAGATAATTAAGTTCCCCTCTTTGGGGATGGGTTTTCATAATTTTTGAAAGAAACGTAATGAAATATATACTGTCCGTTATAATGATGATTATGTCGCTTGTTGCAAATGCTCAAGTGACAGGAGTGGTACTCGACTCAAAGACACGTCAGCCTGTGGACTATGCCAATGTGTTCTATGATGGCAAGCAAGTAGGTACGTTGACTGATGAGAAGGGTAGATTCTCTATTCGTGAGAATGCAAGTTGGAACGAACTGACAGTATCCACTATGGGTTATGTATCACAAAAGGTAAAGCTCATACCTGGGAAAAAGAAGAATGTCAAGGTTCTGCTAGTTAGTCAGCCTCGAATGATTGATGAGGTTACAGTTTCTGCCAGCAGAAAGCGATACACAAAGAAAAACAATCCAGCAGTGGATCTCATGCTGAAGGTGATAGAGAAGAAAAAGATGAACGATCTTCGACAGAAGGACTATTTCACCTATTCAAAGTATGAGAAAATGGTGTTTGCCCTCAACGAATTTACTCCAAAGGTGTTTGAGGAAGGCGAAATGAAACGATTCGCGTTCCTGAAGGATCATGTGGAAAGATGTCCGGAGACAGGTAAACTGATTCTGCCATTAACTGTGGACGAAACCATTTCAGAGATTCTTTATCGTAAGGACCCAAAGACAGAAAAGACTATCATCAAGGCTCAGAACAGTAGGGGCGTGAACGAACTCGTCAATACTGGTGATATCATGACCAACGTATTGAAGGACGTATTCACTGATGTTGACATATATGAGAATGAATGTCGTTTGCTCCAGTACCCGTTCAAGAGTCCTATAGCCAACAATGCAACATCATTCTATAGATATTATATAGAAGACACGACATACATCGACACTGACAAAGTGATTCAACTCGACTTCATGCCAAACAACCCTCAGGACTTCGGTTTCTCTGGGTCGCTTTGGGTGATGGCCGATTCAAGTTATCAGGTTCGTAAGGTGGAACTCCATATTCCTAGGAGAAGTGATGTGAATTTCGTGGAAAACATGATTATCACTCAAGACTTCAAGGAATTGCCAACAGGCGAACGTGTTGCTGTAAGCAATGATATGCTCGTAGAACTTAAACTCGTTTCGTTCCTCAATAAATTGCAGGTTCAGAGAGTAATCCGAAACAAAGACTATGCCTTTGAGGAAATCACGGAAAAGGTGTTTAAGCACATAAAGGGCAATGTGTATAAGGAACCAGATGCTGAAATGCAAGATGATCAGTATTGGGATGAATACCGTGATGTTGAACTTACGGAAAGTGAGAGCCAGATGGGTACATTCCTCACTCGTCTGCAGAACGTCAAAGGCTTCAAGTGGGTTATCTTTGGATTCAAGTCATTGGTAGAGAACTTCGTTGAGACGGGCGACTCAAACCATGTCAATTATGTAGATATAGGTCCTGTCAATACGATTATCTCACAAAACCATTATGATGGTCTTCGTCTTCGTGCATCAGCCCTGACCAATGCAAATCTGAGTCCACACCTCTTTGCAAGTGGATATGTGGCTTATGGTACTCAAACCAAGAACGTTTACGGTAAGGCACAACTTCTTTATGCGTTCAACAAGAAGGCTTATCTCCCTCGAGAGTTTCCTATGCACAATCTTTCAATCACCTATCTCAATGATATCGTAAGTCCGTTCGATAAGTTCATGCCTACAGACAAGGACAACATGTTTACATCAATCAAGGCAAGCACTGTCGACCAATACAACCATACGAAGGAAGTGAAGGTGGCATACGACAAGGAATTCGAGAGCGGATTGAAATTGAGTGCAGCATACACTCACACGAAGAACAAACCAGTGGATGCTCTCTTCTATCAACCACTTGATGGAGTGGGTATGCCAACAAACGACCCTTCTTTATGGCAGAGAAGCATAACGACAAGTGAGTTCAAGGCGGGAGTTTCATTCGAACCAGGAGCGGCATACGTCAATACTAAGCAACGCCGACTCAAGATCAATCTTGATGCACCTGTAATTACGGTTAGCCACACTATCGGTCTCGACAATTTCCTTGGAGGACAATATTCGTACAATGTTACTGAAGCTGGAATCTATAAGCGCTTGTGGATGCCAAACAGTTGGGGAAAGATGGACTTCGACCTCAAGGCAGGTATTCAGTGGGATAAGGTTCCATTCCCTCTCTTGATACACCCAGCTGCCAACCAATCATACATTCTCGAAGACAACACATTCTCTCTCATCAGTAACCTCGAATTCCTCAACGACCGTTACTTCACATTAATGTATCAATGGGACTTGAACGGAAAGATATTCAATCGCATTCCATTGCTGAAGAAACTGAAATGGAGAGAAATGGTAGGCTTGAATCTTCTTTGGGGTACTCTTACCGACAAGAACAATCCTGCTGCAAGCAATTATTCTGACAGTGATATATTCTATTTCCCTGGTCACTTCAAGTCGGACGGAACGTATGAATGCAACACTGTAGTGATGGATAAGAAGACTCCTTACATGGAACTTCGACTTGGTATACATAATATATTCAAGCTCATACACATAGAGTATGTCCGTCGTCTGACATATCTTGACGACCCAAAGATAAATAAATGGGGTATTCGCGGAATGGTTCGCATAACGTTCTAAACTTTCAATAGGCAACACGATGACATCAAACGGTAGAAACATACACATCAATTCCACACGTCTTTGCTTCTCTTGGCAAAGATGTATGGTGTTTGTGGCATTTATGCTGATTGTGCCATTATCTTATGCCCAGGATAATAAGAATAAAGACGAGAAGAGCGAACAACCAGAATACAACAAGAAGAAAACAATCAAGGACATTCGTCAGGAACTGAAGTCGGACCGCTTTACGCAAGCCGACGATAAGATCAAGAAGGCATTGCAAACCTATCCTGAAGCAAAGAATGATGCTGAATACTACAACTATGAAATAGGAATCCAGCACAATCTTGCAGCACAGGAAAACCGTAAGATATACCTCGACCAGAAACCCGATACTGCAAAGTATTTCAATTATGTCTATGAAGTATATCGCTATGCCTTGATGTGTGACAGTCTTGACACCATGCCTGATGCAAAGGGTAGGATTCGTCCGAAATATACGTCAAATGTTACTGACAAACTGAATTATTATCGCAACAACCTGAAGAGTGGCTGCAAATATTTCTATAAGAAGCAGCAATGGAATGATGCCGATAAGTTCTTCGACATGTATCTGTCAACCATAAACAACATCCATATTTCCCAAAAGAACATTCAGGCATCAGCTGATTCTGCCGAAATACTTCGTCTTGCGTTCTATTCGGCCTATGGTAAGGGCGACTATCAAAAGGCTGTGAATTTCCTGCCACGAATACAGGAAGACACAGTGTCGTATGCATATACCTGTCAGTTGGCCAGCAAGTCGTTGATGGAGGTGAAGGACACGTTGCAGGCTGTTGAATATTTGTATAAAGGGTGGAAAACCGATCCTACAAGAAAATACTTCTATGTAAATCTTGTGGAATATCATATCGACCGCGAGCAATACGACAAGGCTCTCGACGTGATTGTAGAGCAGTTGCCTCAAGATCCGCTCAATCACAGGCTGTGGTATGTGAGGGGTAAGTGCGAGCAAAGTATCGACAGCATAGACGAGGCCATCATAAGTTATCAGAAAGCTATTCAACTTCAGGAAGATGATGCCCAGTCGTACAGCAGTATTGGCAACATATATATAGAGCGTGCCAGAGCTGCCTTCAATACAATAGATTACAAGAGAGGCACGAGAGCATATACAAAGGCAAAGCAGAATCAGCAGAACCTGTATAAAGAAGCTCGCGAGTCGCTTGAAAAGGCCCACCAGTATGCTCCTGATGATAGGGAACTTTGGTACTCTGGCCTCAGTGAGATATATTTTAAGTTGAATTTGGGTAAAGAACTGAAAGCTCTCGAGAAGGAAGTTCAGACTCCGGCTGCTGCCAAGGAAGATGCCGACAAAGGCAAGGGCAAGCAGGGAGGCAACCAAAACAACAAGAAGAAATAAAGTAAACCAACCGACCATCAAGTGAAAAGACTATTCACATATATGCCGACATTGCTGATCACGATCTTTCTGATGTGGTCCGCCAGTTTGTCTGCACAGGAAAGCGAATCAGCGGAAGAAGATTCTTTGATGTCGGTGCCTGAGGCGAAAGATTCCCTTCAGGTATCTCTGATTACCTGTTCTCCTGGTACCGACATATATGCAATGTATGGCCATACAGCCATTCGTGTGGTTAATTTCCCCACACATCTTGACCTCGTCTTCAATTACGGCATGTTCAACTACAATGCCGACAGCTTTGTCTTTAAGTTCCTTGAGGGTAAGACCGACTATATCCTTGGAGTGGAACCCGGTCAGGGATTCTTCCAGAGATATGGAGATAAGGGTAATGAAGTGGTGGAACAAATACTTAATCTCACACAGGAGGAGTGTCGCATTGTGTTTGATAAGTTGATGGAGAATGCCGCTCCTGAAAATAGGATGTACAGATATAACTGGCTGTACAACAATTGTACGACTCGTGCCCGCGATGTTCTCGAAAGTGCCATCAATGGTGATATAGAGTACACAACCAGTCAGAAACCACTTACGGTGCGTCAGATACTCCATCGTTTCACATGCATGAACAGTTGGATAGAGTTTGGGGCTGATCTTATTCTTGGAGCTGAAATCGACACGCTTGTCAGTTCACGCATCCAAATGTTTATACCTTCAGTCTATGAGAACGAGGCCGACAGTGCCTTTATCGTGAAGGCTGGAGGAATGAGGATTCCGTTGGTGGCAGACAAGCAGACCGTACTCGAATCAAAGAATGAATTGGAAGCAGATACAAGTCATTCGCCTTTCATTTGTTTCCTCATCATCCTGATAGCGGTAATAGTCATCAGTATATATGAGATAAAGAGAAGCAAGACATATAAGTGGATTGATGTGTCGCTTAGTATCCTACAGGGACTGGTAGGCACGTTGGTTGCTTTCCTGTTCTTCTTGTCCGTGCATGCAGGCGTCGATTCCAATGTCCTTGTGATATTGCTCAATCCGCTCGCATTTGTATGGATTTATTTCTATACGGTACGTCGGCCGAAAGTTCCGGCATACGCCACATTGGCAGAACTTCTGCTGCTTGTGCTGACACTTTGCGTGATACCACAACATATCCATGGTGCCGTCATTCCGTTGGCATTGATTTTGATGGTAAGAGCTGTAGTGAACTTAGTGATTGCTAAAAAGCAAATCGTTTAGAGTCATTAGGTACACACACATAATTATATATGTAAAATAATAAAAACAATAATAGAATATGGGATTCAATGATTTATTGACCAAGCTCTTTGGCAACAAGGCTCAGAGAGACATCAAGGCAATTCGTCCGTTTGTACAGGAAGTAAACAAACTGTATCCTCAGATGGCAGCCTTGACGAATGATGAACTTCGCCAAAAGACTCAGGAACTGAAAAAGGCAGTGCAGGACTCTGCAGCTGACCTTCGTGAAGAGATTGCCAAGATTAAGGCACAGATTGAACAAACAGAAATCCAGGACCGTGCTCCTTTGTTTGAGAAGGTGGACAAGTTGGAAGAGCAGATTCTCGTTGTCTTCGATAAGAAGCTCGATGAGATTCTTCCTACCGTCTATGCCATCGTAAAGGACACATGCCGCCGATTCCGTGAAGCAAAGACAATAGAAGATTTGGCTCTGACACCAACCGACTTCGACCGCGAGGCAGTTCTCCGCTATCCTGGTATCGTGGAGATTGTGGACGATAAGGTTCTCATCCATGAAGTATTCGACGGAGCTCCAAACATTTGGATTCCATACGATTGCCAGTTGTTTGGCGGTGTAGTTCTCCATCAGGGAAAGATAGCCGAGATGATGACGGGTGAAGGTAAGACGCTGACAAGTATCTTGCCTGTATTCCTCAATGCACTGACAGGCAATGGAGTTCATGTCGTCACGGTGAATGATTATTTGGCAAAGCGCGACTCAGAGTGGAACTCTCCGGTATTCCTCTTCCACCAGATGAATGTCGACTGTATCGACAAGCATCAGCCAAACTCTGCGGCCCGTCGCAAGGCATATCAGGCAGATGTCACTTATGGCACGAACAACGAATTTGGTTTCGACTACCTTCGCGACAATATGTCAATGCGTCCTGAAGACCTCGTACAGCGCAAGCACAATTTTGCCATCGTCGATGAGGTCGACTCAGTGCTTATTGATGATGCCCGTACTCCGCTTATCATTTCAGGTCCGGTGCCAAAAGGCGACGACCAGATGTTCGACGAGTTCTGCCCATATATCGAGAAGTTGGTAGAGGCTCAGCGCAAGCAGGCCACACAGTATCTTGCCGAGGCAAAGAAACTTATCGACAGCGAGGACGAAAAGGATGTAGAGGCAGGTTTCCTCTCTCTCTTCCGTGCCTACAAGGCATTGCCAAAGAACAAGGCTCTTATCAAGTATCTTTCCGAACCAGGTATAAAGACAGGTCTGTTGAAGACGGAAGAAATATATATGGAGAACAACAACCGCCGTATGCCGGAGGCTACAGATCCTTTGTTCTTCGTATGCGACGAAAAGCAGAAGAGTGTGGAAATGACCGATAAGGGTAACCAACTCATTGCCGACATCGTGAAGGACGATGCATTCTTCGTACTTCCCGACATCACATCTTCTCTTGCCGAACTCGAAGGTCAGAATCTTCCTGAGGATGAACGCCTTGCAAAGAAAGACGAACTCATGCAGGACTATGCCATCAAGAGCGAGCGCGTCCACACAATGCAGCAGTTGCTCAAGGCTTACACCATGTTCGAAATCGACGATGATTATGTTGTCATGGATGGTGAAGTCAAGATTGTCGACGAGCAGACAGGCCGTATCATGGAAGGCCGTCGTTGGAGCGACGGACTCCATCAGGCAGTCGAGGCAAAGGAAAGAGTCAAGGTCGAGGCAGCTACACAGACCTATGCCACTATCACTCTCCAGAACTACTTCCGCATGTACCACAAGCTTGCCGGTATGACCGGTACAGCCATCACTGAGGCAGGTGAGTTCTGGGATATCTACAAGCTCGATGTAGTAGAGATACCAACAAACGTTCCAGTGATTCGCGACGATATGAACGACCGTGTCTATAAGACCAATCGCGAGAAGTATAAGGCAGTCATCGAGGAAATCGAACGCCTGATAGGCGAGGGCCGTCCAGTGCTTGTAGGTACTACCTCTGTCGAAATCTCCGAAATGCTCAGCAAGATGCTCAACATGCGCAAGATACCACACAATGTGTTGAATGCCAAGTTGCATGCACGCGAAGCAGATATCGTAAAGGATGCAGGTCAGTCGAGCATCGTGACAATCGCCACCAACATGGCAGGTCGTGGTACCGATATCAAGCTTTCTCCGGAAGTGAAGAAGGCAGGTGGTCTTGCCATCATCGGTACAGAGCGTCATGAGAGCCGTCGAGTCGACCGTCAGCTTCGTGGTCGTTCAGGTCGTCAGGGTGACCCAGGTTCATCTGTGTTCTATGTAAGTCTTGAAGATAAATTGATGCGTTTGTTCGCAAGCGACCGCATCTCGAAGATTATGGACAAGATGGGCTTCGAAGATGGTGAGATGATTGAGCATCCAATGATCAACAAGTCTATCGAGAGAGCACAGAAGAAGGTAGAGGAAAACAACTTCGGTGTACGTAAGCGTCTGCTCGAATACGATGATGTCATGAACAAGCAACGTAAGGTCATCTATGAGCGTCGTCGCCATGCCTTGATGGGTGAACGCATCGGAATGGACATTTCCAACATGATTTGGGACCGCGTGAACAAGGTAATCATGGAGAACGATTATGAAGGATGTAAGGAAAACTTCATCCGTCTCTTTGCAATGGAATTCCCTTATACAGCCGAACAGTTTGAGGATTCTCGCAGCAAGATTGTCGACGAAGCTTATGATAAGGTACTCGAGCATTTCAAGGCTCGCAGCGAACGCTTAGCCAATACAGCATGGCCAGTGATCAAGGGCGTATATGAAGAGAAGGGACAGATGTATGAAAACATCCTCATTCCGCTCACCGACGGCCGTCATGGCTACAATATCTCCGTTCCGTTGAAGGAAGCATACGATTGTCAGGCACGCAATATCTTCACCACATTCGAGAAACTCATCCTTCTCCACACGATCGACGAGGCATGGCAGGAAAATCTCCGTCAGCTCGACGAACTGAAGCATTCAGTACAGAATGCCAGCTACGAACAGAAAGACCCATTGCTTATCTTCAAGTTGGAGTCAGTCACATTGTTCGACAATATGATCGACGAAATCAATGATGGTACAATCAGTGTCCTCATGCGAGCAACACTTCCAGTACCAGACCAGAACGAAGTACGTCAGGCACCGTCAGAGCAGATGCAGCAGCGTCGTCCTCAATATGTAGAATCAAAGCAAGACCTCAGTCAGCCATCCGAAACCCAGCGAGCAATGCAACAGGCAGCAGGAGGCGACACCCGCGGCCGTCAGCCAGTTCGTACCATCCGCAACGAAGGACCAAAGGTAGGTCGAAACGATCCATGTCCATGCGGAAGTGGTAAGAAATTCAAGAATTGCCACGGAAGAGGATTGTAATATCATAGTCATTCATCACATAATGAATCGACTGATTTACTTTATTTTTCAATGGAGAGCCATGCAGTGATGCATTGGCTCTTTTTGTTTGGAACTGACGTACATATTGACACTAACTCATCGACTATGATTTTCTCTCCATAAATTATCATTAATTATTCGATTGACTTCGTCTTATTCCTCCTTGCACGGCATAACTCAAACAAGTTTGGCTCTGCTCATGCTTCGTTCGTCATTTGACAGCCCAGAGTCTTCTGCTCATTCCCATTTCCTTGCAAGCAAGCTCGCAGATAAATGGTCAGAGCAAATCCTCTAAGTCTTGTGCCAAGCCTTCTACTTGGCTGACAATATTAGAAGCAAATTACCATCCGGATGGAATTTGTTTTTAATTTACGAATAATTTTGAGCGCAAGGCCGATTAGGCCGACTTGGAAGATGGGGAGCCTTTCTATGGGAACTCGTTCGCAATAGAAAGGAATCACATCTTCAAAGAAAGCGAAGCGATGCGCTCAACGATAATTAGCGGAGGGAGAAGAAATCCTTTGGTGTCATTATGTTAGTCACTACCTTTTGTTTTGTATCTTGTGTTCCGTTTGCAATGGGGGGGTGCCTTGCAATAAACTATATAAGAAACCTACCAATTAGTTATAATGTTTGGGGTAATTTATTATAAGACATGAGGCAATTCCTTATAATGTTTGGTCCCTTTTCTTATAATGTTTTACCCAATTCCTTATAATGTTTTTTTCATTGCAACAATAAGTATGGAACAAAGATGAAACGAAGCGCGCTTCGTGACCTCTCGAAGCGCGGAGTTTTGCCCTTTGAAGCTATGCTTCGTGAGACTTTTAACCGCGGTGTATTTTGTGTTCCGTGTTGCAAAAATAGTTTTTTGTGATTTTTGCCGTTTCCTTCAGTTTTGGCTGTAACATATTGACTAACAACTTGTTACTGGCTGAAGGAGAAGCAAAAAACCTTCATTTTCCTTCAGTTTCCTTCAGCTTCTTTCAGCCACAAAGCCTTTTTTATACCCCAAAAAGTTGAATAGCAACACTGTTTTTCCAGAAATTCGTTGATTTTTTTCATACAAACTCAAATTATGGTTGACTTATTCATGGAATAAAAAATTGCCAATAAGTCGAAAGGCTGAAGGAAAATGAAGGAAACTGAAGGAAAATCGACCTACCTTCAGCCTTTATTCCATTGATAATCACTTGTTTATCTCCAAAAACTGAAGGAACGACCTTTTGACAACAATTTCTTTTCTTTTCAACTATATTCAGGGAAAGATACGGGGGCAGGAGGGGGTCTTCCCCTTCAATATAAATGGGCATCGTTGCAACATAGAGTATGCATTTTGAGATTTTTAGGGTTTGATGTCACATCATAATACATCAAAAAATCACGATTTGACATCCGTCGAACCTCGCAAAAATGCTCGATTTCATCGGGGTTTTGAGGCCATTGTTTACTTTCTGTTTACTTTTTCTCCTCGAAATATTTGGTGAATTATTTTTCTTTGCATATATTTGTCGTCTCAAACAAATGAAAGTATGCAAAAAACGATCTACATATTGCTGTTGTCAGTACTAACTGCAATGGCCGGTTGCGAACGAAACTCAACGGAAAAGATGCTGTCAACTGATGAGAGCATTTTATCCGTATCACTTCCATTACATCCAACTAGGATGGCGATTATAGGAAGTAAGATATACAAGAGTCGTTTCATATATTTCTTTATCTTTTTGGTTGCAAAGATACTAAAAAAACGATTTTTTTACGCTGTTTTTATCATAAAAACTGAAATTGTCCACCTCCAAAAAACGTTTTTGTTTATATAAATAAACAAAACCCTTTTGCAAATTGTCCACCCCATTTATGCTGTTCAATTGAAAAAACATTCGTAACTTTGCAGCCGAAAACATTATATAAACAAAAAATCATATTTATATGAAGACAAAAGTTTTATTTTTACTATTTGCAATGAGCAGTGTTGCATTAAATTGTTTTGCTCAGGATGTTCCGCAACCAAACAATGAGCCAGATGGAATCTTTGGCGGTTTAACCGGAGACGGTGGTATTAAATCAGGCAGTGTATCAGCTTCGGCCTATATCTGTCAGCAAGTAATTACCATCTATATTGATTGGTATGCAGGCTATGCAGATATCTATGTGGAAGATGAAGACGGCAATGAAGTGGCAGACGACACAATCTACGTGAGTGGTCATGCATCCACACAGCTCAATGTCTCCACCCTCCCATCGGGTACATACACATTATATGTTAAATTAAGAGATGGTTCCATATTCAGTGGTTCATTTCAGATATAATCGGTACTAAAGGTATCAAAAAAGCGCGGTTTGCCTTCGTCGAACCTCGCCATGAAAGTGCAAAAAAGCGCGATTTGACATCCGTCGAACCTCGCAAAAATGCTCGGTTTCATCGGGGTTTTGAGGCCATTGTTTACTTTTTGTTTACTTTTTCCATTCAAATAATTTGGTTGGTATTGATAATAATCATATCTTTGCCACCGAAAATTAAAACTTTTCCGCTTATGAAGAAGAGTACAAAAACAATCATGTTGGGAGGAGGCGGTTCAGATACCTGTCCCTTGACCCTCACAGAACTTAAGTCCATTAATGTTCCATTGTAAATTATCCATAATTTGAAATATAAATAATTTTATTTAACCAATTAAAAACATAAACGATATGAAGAAAAAAATTTTAACATTTATGGCATTTGCATTCTGCCTGAGTGTATTTTCTCAAAATGTAAATTTGTCTAAACTCGATTCAATAGGCAAAGCTGAATATCTAACGAAAAAAGCTTTGGAAGTAGCTTCATACTTCTGCCCTAAAGTATACAAAGAATATGGTACTCCAGACATATCTGATGCTATAGAATATAGAAGCACACGCCCTGAAGACCAAGCAAATGTTGGAAGAAAATTTTACAAAGTATGTTTCAAGAGGAATCACAAGAATGAAATATTGGATTGGCGATATATGTCCAAAATATGGATTTGGGAGGATAATGGCGAGCCATTGGGTGTGTATTATGGTGATGGAATGGGACGTGGCTTTGAATTTCACCCATACGACCAATGGATAAAAGAGGGTGTCGAAGAAAAAGACCAAATGCCAACATATCCTAAAAACTAAAAACAAATAATTATATGAAATACATATTATCATTACTAGCAATTTGGG
>JAKSJD010000009.1 GCA_024398435.1 Bacteroidaceae bacterium
CCTTTGGCTCTGCATCCTCAGCTACTGGCTCTTCAGCAACTGTCTCTGGCTGTTCTTCCGCTAGTTGTTGAGGTTCTTCAACCACCACTTCTGGCTGTTCAACCTCAGCTTCCTTTGGCTCTGCATCCTCAGCTACTGGCTCTTCAGCAACTGTCTCTGGCTGTTCAGCAACTGGGTGTTGAGGTTCTTCGACAGCACTGTTTGCCAACATATTCTCGCGCTCTTCCTCACTTGCATTGAGAGCCGCATTCAACGATTTATCAGCTGTGAACGAAAGTTTCTTGTAACCAGGAATCACGATTCGCTCCCCAGTATTCACATCAACACTCTCACGATCTGCAACATTTGTTATCTTAAAAGAGCCAAGCCCATTGACTTTGACAACTTCATCTTCGTTCAAGCCACCAAGAAGTGTTTCGGAAAGGGCTTTAAGAAAAGTCGAAGCCTCTTTTCGAGTTACGTTTCCAGCTTTACTCAACTGCGAAATAACTTCCTCTTTAGTCAATTTCTTATCCATAATCCTTCCTCACACTTTACTTGTTCAAAAAATTCTTTAACGAAGAATTAGGCTTAAAAGTCATCGACTTGCTTGCAGGAATCGTCTTATATTCCTGTGTAATAGGATTGAACATCTTCTTTTCGGCCTTGTTCTTTACTTCAAAATATCCAAAATCAACAAGCGGAAACGATTGCTGATTACACATATCTGCTGTCAAAACACCAATATAATTCTTCAGCAACGACTCTGCCTCACGTGTAGTCATTCCGGCATTCTTGGCTAATGATGCAATAAATTTCTTGTAAGTCACTTTATTTCTTTTTAGTAATTCTTAATCTATTTCTGAACCTTTCCGTATAAGTCGAAGTCTTCTGAATCGACGATAAGCACATTGTAGAAGCATCCTCTTCTCAAAGTGCCTTCGCTCGCTGGAATCAACACTTCCGGATCTACCTCTGGCGAGTCAAATTCAGTGCGGCCTATATAATAATCACCTTCCCTTCTGTCGATAATCACTTTCATCACCTGTCCCACTTTCTTTGCCTGAACCTCTGCGGAAATACCTTGCTGAATATCCATGAGTTCGTCCAATCTCGATTGCTTCACAACCTCAGGCACTTCATCCTTGAAATGTCGGGCAGCATAAGTTCCGTCTTCCTCACAATAGGCAAATGCACCCATTCGCTCGAACTTGGCTTCGCGTACAAACTCTTTCAACTCCTCAAACTCAGCTTCTCCCTCACCTGGAAAACCAACCATCAAGGTCGTGCGCAAATGTATTCCGGGAACAGCTTCGCGAATCTGGCGAATCAGTTCGTATGTTTGTTCCTTATCCACATGGCGTCTCATGTTGGCAAGAACAGAAGTACTAACGTGTTGAAGCGCAATATCCAAGTACTTGCACACATTCTTGTTCTTCCTCATCACATCAAGCAAATCCATTGGGAACTGATGTGGATAGGCATAATGAAGGCGAATCCACTTCACTCCCTTCACATGAGCAATGCGGTCAACAAGTTCTGCAATCGTGCGTTTCTTATAAAGGTCAAGGCCGTAATAAGTAAGTTCCTGTGCAATAACCTGAAACTCCTTTACCCCCTGACTGACGAGATATTCCACCTCAGCAATAACCTCCTCCATTGGACGGCTTTGATGTTTACCTGTCATTATCGGTATTGCACAATAAGCACAATTGCGATTGCACCCTTCGGAAATCTTCAAATAGGCATAATGAGAAGGTGTGGTAACCATCCTTTCAACTGAACATGCATCCTCTTCCTCATTATTTTGCGCTTCAGCCAATGCAGGAAGTTCGTCAACAAGTTCTGCCCAATTGAACTTTCCGTAAAACTTATCTACATGAGGAATCTCCTTACCAAGTTCTTTCCAATAGCGTTCTGACAGGCAACCCATAACAAACAACTGCTTGAGCCGTCCTTCTTCCTTTGCCTGACAAAACTCCAATATCATATTGATAGACTCTTCCTTTGCATCACCGATAAAGCCACAAGTGTTGATAACAGCAATTTCGCCTTGAGGTTTTGGTGAATCGTGAGTCACGACATAACCTTTCTTCTCAAGTTTTGCAATAAGTCGCTCCGAATCCACAAGATTCTTCGAGCAACCCAAAGTAATTATGTCTATCGTATTCTTTCTCATTCGCTAATCCTGCTTAAACAAAGAATCCACAAACTCCCTTCTGTTAAAGAGCTGAAGATCTTCCATTCCTTCACCTAAACCTATATATTTAACAGGAATCTTAAACTGGTCGGAAATACCAATTACCACTCCACCCTTTGCTGTTCCATCAAGTTTTGTGATGGCTATTGCAGTAACTTCAGTAGCGGCAATGAACTGACGAGCCTGTTCAAAGGCATTCTGTCCAGTAGAACCATCAAGAACCAAAAGAACCTCATCTGGAGCTGTTGGCAACAATTTCTTAACGACATTACGAATCTTCGACAATTCGTTCATAAGGCCAACCTTATTGTGCAAACGGCCGGCAGTATCAATCAAGACAACATCGGCCTTGTTGGCGATGGCAGAACTAACTGTATCGTATGCCACTGATGCAGGGTCGCTTCCCATCTGTTGCTTTATCACAGGCACTCCAACCCTTTCTCCCCAGATACTCAACTGCTCAACTGCTGCTGCACGGAATGTATCGGCTGCACCAAGATATACATTCAAGCCCTGCTGCTTAAACTGATAAGCCAACTTGCCGATTGTCGTTGTCTTGCCAACTCCATTTACTCCTACCACCAAAATCACAATTGGATGGTCGGTTGGCTTTATCATCATTTCCGTATCTTCAGTGTTGTTCTCTGCGAGCAAATCGGCAATTTCCTCCCGCAAAATCTGATTGAGTTCGGAAGTGTTTACATACTTATCCCTGGCAACTCTTGCCTCAATCTTCTCAATGATACGAAGAGTTGTCTCCACACCAACATCAGAAGTGACAAGCACTTCCTCAAGGTTGTCGAGAACCTCATCATCAACCTTCGACTTACCTGCTACTGCACGGGCTATCTTATCGAACACACTTTCCTTAGTTTTAGCCAAACCATTATCGAGTGTTTCTTTCTTTTGTTTGTTGAAAAGGCCAAAGAATCCCATATAAGTTAGAGTTTGTAATTAATGTCTATTCGTTTCTTGTCGAAAGTAGTTTACACCTTTGGCAAGGCATATCAGCTTTCAGCCGAACATAATTCTGCAATTTCATTGCAAAGATAGTATTTTTTCGTTTAACTACCAAACTATCTTTCCGAATTTAGAAGTTTTGATTGACACAAGACAAATAAAATAAGAAAAGATGAGTGTCTATCTTTCGACGACACTCATCATTATCTTGTTTTTCGAAACATCTAATGTTGCGTTGATGTTTAGCTGTTAGCGTAAGCCTTAGCGTCTTCGTTAAGAAGAACCTTTTCTTCGAACATGTAAGCGCCAGTCTTTGGAGACTTACACATCTTAATTACCTTTGTGTATGCGCGACCATCACCAGTGTGAAGAGTTGCAACCGCTTTTTTTGCCATATTCTATTACGTTTATTTAATTTCCTTATGAATAGTCATCTTCTTAAGGATAGGGTTATACTTCTTGAGTTCCAGACGGTCTGGAGTATTCTTACGGTTCTTTGTTGTGATGTAGCGTGAAGTTCCTGGAAGTCCACTTTCCTTCATCTCAGTGCATTCGAGAATCACCTGGATTCTGTTGCCTTTAGCTTTCTTTGCCATAATTCTTTTCTCCTTACTTTAATTATGCAATTACCTGGATATCTTTCCACTGGCAATAGCCCTTAGCTACAGCCTGCTTGAGAGCTGCATCAAGGCCAATACGGTTAATAATGCGAAGACCATTTGCACTGACCTTCAAAACAATCCAACAATCTTCTTCTACATAGTAGAATTTCTTTGTAAACAAATTAACGCTGAAACGTCTCTTTGTTCTGCGCAGTGAGTGAGAAACATTGTTTCCGATTACTGCCTTCTTACCTGTGATTTGACAAATGTTTGACATATCTATTTCCTTTTATTTTCTGCTTCAATTCTTGTCGGGATTTTCTAAACAGCGTGCAAAGTTACAAAAATTTTTTATTCCGCCAACATTTATAGTATAATTTTTTCCGTCTTTTCTTTGTTTTTTATCCTCCGACACCTATTTATATACATCCAGAAGTCAATCGAAAGGCTGTTTTACACATTTTGGCCTATATCAATCCGTTACCTCTGCACCCATCATTTTCTTCCATTTCAAATAGCCGAACACAGCGATAATGGCATAGACGATAGATATGGCTGAATAGAAATACAATTCCTTATAGAAATACAATCCTATGCAAATAATATCATATACAATCCAAAGCCACCATTGCTCAACGTATTTTCTGGCACACATCCACATTCCCATGATGCAAAGAGCCATATTGAGCGAATCAACCCACACAACGTTGCTATCCGTAAATGTCAGCAAAAATGCAATTGAGCCATACAAGGCGAGAAGCACTCCTATTATCACTGGCCACAACTTTCTTGGAGTATTCGTGATTGGAAGATTCTTAGCCGATGTCTCTCCTTCTGATACCCGTTTGGTGCTGAATTTCCATTTCCACAAACCATAGGAGGCTATGAAAATATAGTAAATCTGCAAGGAAAATATCGCATATATTCCCGTTTGGAAATATACGAAAAGATTGATTATCGGCATTACGATTCCTACAATCCACATCCACGCATTAGCTCGATATTGGAGTACCATATAGATGATACCGAGCAAAGCACCTATTATTTCTATATAATTATGTTGAATATAAGATGACACCTGTTCCTTCGAATGATCTTATGAGAATGTGATTCAATTTGCAGAGAAGAAAAATCTTATTCTTTGATAAACAAAAGGCTATTCTTATTGTTCCTTTTCATTATTTACCAGATTATAAAAATGGCAAACAGGCCCATGCCCATGTCCTATTTCATATTCTGAACCTGCAAGGATTGCCCCTGTGATGTAGGACTTTGCAGCCTTTGCCGCGTCATTTAGAGAATATCCCTGAGCGAGAAATGAAGCAAAAGCAGAAGATAGCGTGCAACCCGTTCCATGAGTATTTTTGGTATTCATTCTATGTGACGGAAGTTCTATGAACGAGTCTTCTTCGGCATTGTAGAACACATCAACCAGATTGCTGTCGGTCAAATGACCTGCTTTCATCAGCACTGAGACTTTTCCATTCTGAGACAAAACACGTGCCACATCAGGAAAATCACTTTGTTTGCTTATCTTTCTGCCAATCAGGATTTCGGCTTCTGGGACATTTGGAGTGATGACTCTTGCCCGAGGTATGAGTTCGGCGACCAAAGTATCTATTGCCGATTCCTCTATGAGCCGATGCCCCGATGTTGAAACCATGACTGGATCGAGCACGATGTTACTCATATTATATTTATCCAGAGAAGTTCGGATGGCCCTTATCACATCGCCACTATGTAGCATACCTATCTTCACTGCATCAGCACCAATATCGCTCAACACCGATTCTATCTGTTCTGAGATGATCGAAGGTGGCACTGGAAATACATCTTCCACTCCCAAAGTATTCTGTACCGTAATGGCTGTAATGGCAGAAGCCGCATAACTGCCAGTTGCCGAGATCGCCTTTATGTCGGCTTGAATGCCTGCTCCACCTCCCGAATCGCTTCCTGCGATGGTGAGAACTCGAGGATATTTTTTCATCGCTTCACTCCTCCCTGTATTTTATCAAGTTCGTAATCCTTTCCGTCGCCATTATATCCGTAATCCCAGAAGGCATACTCCAACCATGCGGCCTCTGTATAGGCTTTTGACATCCAAGCCTTCGTGGTTTCGTCAGCCTTTTCCGCCCATTCGTCTATGAGTTTGAGAATGGAATTGACACCTTCGGTGAATTCCTCGTTGCCATATTCCAGAATCCATTCCTTGTAAGGATTGTCCTCCATCTTTGCATGTTCGAGGATATGGAGACCTACTCGGTTGTAGATCCACATGCATGGCAACATTGCCGCGATTGCAATTTCCTTGCTTCCCGAATCCAATGCCCTTTGTGTATGGGAATTGTAGGTTGAAGTCACAACAGAGGCTCTGACATCTGTATCGATGCTGAAACGGTCGATGAGGAGTTGATGCATCGCTTTCTCGCCATCAATACCCGATTGCGCAAATATGCGAAACATATTCCTTTGCTCTTCATCGTAAATCATGTCGGCCAGCAGGAACATCTGTCGGCCATAGTTGCCTATATATATTTCATCCTGTGCCAGATATCGCGCGAACTTATCTTTCTGGAGTGTACCATCAACGAGTTCGAGAATGAATGGCTGTTCGGTTATCAATTTGAATATATGTTCAGTCTGTTGCCAGATTTGCTTTGTCCATGATTTCACAGTCAGCCTTTTTAATAGTCTTGCTGATTCCTGAGGGGTTTCAGAGGCCATTATGGCACTTACGACTGCCACTCCATCGGCTCCGCAGAGCATCACATCGCCTATTGTCTCGGCATTCATTCCACCGATTCCCACTGTTGGATGGACGGAGAGGGTGACTGCACGACGTAATCCTTCCAATCCGAAAGGCTGGGATGTATCGGTTTTTGTCGGAGTGGAAAAGACTGGAGAGATGCCTATATAGTCAACATCAAGATGGTTTGCTTCGGCTATTTGCTCCATATTCTCAACAGAAAGACCAATGATTTTGTCTTTTCCAAGCAATTTCCGTGCTGTGGAATACTCCATATCGTTTTGCCCGATGTGGACTCCGTCGGCATCTGAGGCCAATGCAACATCGATTCGGTCGTTTATGATAAGAGGAACTCCATAGGGCTTCAACATCTTTTTCAGTTCTATGGCTTTTTCAACGAAACTCCTTGTATCGAGGTCTTTTTCCCTTAGCTGAACCATCGTGACTCCTCCCTTTACAGCTTCCTGAACCACATCAACGAGTCTTCGCCCATTCAGGAACCTTCGGTCGGTAACGAGATAAAGTTTCAAATCTGACTTTTCCATATTATCATCCTTTCAGGTTATACAATTCATCAATAAACGCAGAACTGAACGAACCGCTTCCCTCAGATTTCCCGGCAGCCCTTTCACCTGCTACGCCCATAAGGAGCATTGCATCCCTTGCTGCCATCAAAGGGTTTTCTTCAACTGAAACGAATGCAGCGATTATGGCCGACGCCGTACAACCCATTCCTGTTACGGATTTCATCATTGGATGGCCGTTCCTGACCATTTCCACATTTGTGCCATCGGTTATGTAATCCGTTTCTCCGCTTATTACAACTACGCTTCCGATTTCTCGTGCCAAGGTTTTTGCTGCCTCAAGAGCTTCTTCGCTTTTGATTGAAGAATCGATTTTGCCTTGTTTCATCTCTGCATTGGCAAGGCATAGAATCTCGGTTGCGTTACCCCTGACAACGGTTGGGCTATATATTTCTATCAGTTGCTTGCAAATCCGATTGCGAATTTGGCTCATTCCTACCCCAACAGGATCGAGTACCCATTTCTTGCCAAAAAGCTTTGCTGCCTTTACAGCGGCCTCCATTCCTTCAATCTGATTGTCATCGAGGCAACCGATGTTGACCATCAAAGCGCCACACTTGCTTACTACTTCACTCATCTCATTGGCATAGAATGTCATCAATGGTGACGCACCAATAGCCAGCAATGAATTGGCGCTCATATTCATTGCCACATAATTGGTTATGCAATGGACCAGTGGATTATGTTCGCGAACTGCCTTGCAGCCGCATTCTATATGTTTTTCCTTCATGTTTTGTTTCCTCCGCCAGCATTACCTGGATCAGGTTCTAAGGGTTTCATCTCAGC
This sequence comes from Bacteroidaceae bacterium, assembly GCA_024398435.1. Taxonomy (GTDB): domain Bacteria; phylum Bacteroidota; class Bacteroidia; order Bacteroidales; family Bacteroidaceae; genus Colivivens. Next base: position 7,858 of record JAKSJD010000009.1, read on the forward strand.
CCCATCCTTTCTTAATGGATGGAACACCCCTGTTGGTTGTTTTCTTAAATAAAAGCCGATTTCCCGTTGTTGCAGGAAACCGACTTATCTTGTACCGATTCCTATTGCAGGAAGTCGATTAAGCTTCAGCTTGTACTGGAGTAACGGAAATAGTAGAGCGGTTCTTGTAACCTTTCTTGAAGGATACGATTCCGTCAACAAGTGCGTACAATGTGTCGTCCTTGCCGATACCTACGTTCTTTCCTGGATAGTGTACTGTGCCACGCTGACGAACGAGGATGTTACCAGCCTTAGCATACTGACCACCAAACAACTTAACGCCGAGTCTTTTGCTGTGTGACTCACGGCCGTTCTTTGAACTACCTACACCTTTTTTATGTGCCATACTACGTTTCTGTTTTTTAAATGGTTAAACTTAAGCGACAACACTCTTGATTGTCAATTCTGTGAACTGCTGACGATGGCCGTTGAGCTTCTTGTAGCCCTTGCGACGACGCTTGTGGAACACGAGCACCTTGTCGCCCTTTACGAGTGGAGTAACCACTTCGCAAACTACCTTTGCACCTTCGACTGTAGGTGTGCCTACTGTGACTGCACCTTCATTGTCAACCAATAATACCTTCTCGAACTCAACTGTTTGCTGAGCTTCAGCGTTCTTGATGTGGTGAACGAAGAGCTTCTTGCCTTCTTCTGCCTTGAACTGCTGACCGTTAATTTCTACGATTACGTACATTTGTTTTGTTTCGTTTAAACGGGTTTTGACCGTGGGGCGGAGTGTATCTTCAATGTGGTTCAACACCCACTTATTCGAGCCTCTGCGGCATAAATCGGGTGCAAAGGTAAGAATAATTTAGGAATCAGCAATGTTTTTCATGCAATTATTTTCGATTTATCCCCTATTTTGTTGCATTCAAGGCCAAAAACGCAAGGGTAGATTTACATTTCTTCCATCTACTTGGTCAACTTCGGCCGATTTTTACAACTTGGTGAACCTTCGCGCGCATATAATATAAATAATGTGTATGCATCAATATTCAATTGATTTTTTCCAGAGTTTACAGTGTTCGTTTATTGCCCTCATATCAATTTTCTATTGCTTCGTCTGAAATACGATCATGGTCGTAAGGCCATACGATCATGTTCGTAAGGCCATACGATCGTGTTCGTATCGGAAAAACCTCTATAGAAATTTCTGCAACATCTCAAAAGAAGCGTTTGCCGAAGCTGTAAATAGAAGTCAACATCATTTGTACTTTTATTATTGCATAATAAATATTTGATTGCAAGGTCAAATATCTCCAAATCACAATTATTTTAACTGTTTTTAACTTTTTTCTACAATAATCTTTGATTATTCAAGAAAAATAACATATATTTGCAATCTAAATGCCAATCAGTACTAACAAAGAATTATTTAATAAACCTATTGTATAACAACTAAAAAATCAAAGCTACATGAGAAAAAGAAATGTAATTCTCGCTGTATTGTTTGCTTTGCTGACCGCAGGAGTTGCAAACGCTGCTCTGCCTAAGAAGGTTTCAGGTTGGTATGGCTACAATGCTGTTGCTACATCTACTGTCACCACTTCAGTGTGGTACGCTGCTCCCGAGAGCGACCCAGTGGATGTGACTGACAAAATCGTCAACCCTAACTTCAACAACGGAAAGGATGGTTGGGAAGGCAACTTCGGCAACGGAGCTGTTAAGGCAACTTCTGTCAACCCACTCATCACAAGTTTCGGTGGCGGTTTTGATGTTCATCAAACAATCACAGGCCTAACACCTGGTTGCTACACTCTCAAGGTTCAGGCATTCGCACGCGAAAAGTCAAATGCTGATATCATCAATGCAGTTGCTGCAGGTACTGAGACTTACGACGTTCAGGCTTACATCTATGCTGGAAATGCAGAGGTGAAGGTTCTCCACATCGCTTACAACGGCACAGATGGCATGCCAGACAGCTCTGGCGATGCTGCCAATGTGTTCAATGCAGGCAGCTACGACCAGTCACTCGACTTCGTAGTTGGTTCTAACGGTACTACCACAATCGGTATCAAGAACCTCAGTTCAAACAGTGTTTCTTATGTTGGATACGATAACTTCCGTCTTTACTACACTGGTGAATTCGAAGGTGGAATCGAAGACATTGCCGACCTTGGCGACCTTCCACTTCTCACTACAGACGAAAGCAACCCTATCCTCTATCGCATCAACAACACTCGCCGCACTGCTCAGGGCAAGGCAAACTGGTGGGACAGCTTCAACGGTATAACAACAAACAAGGACGATGCCGCTTTAGTTTACTTCACTGGTAAGTATGTTGGCGACAACTTGAAGGTTAAGATTCACCTCAACGAAAGCACATACACTCTTGCAGGCGACTTCACTTGGGCTGTTGAAGGTATCGACTGGTACATCAAGGAGTTCACAAGCGCACAAGGTGGTCCTTACAAGGGAGTCATCATCAGTAACTCTCCAGACTTCCCTAATGCTTATGGCGATGTAACAAATGCCGATGGTACTGGATGCTGGTATGTTGGTTCAAGCAATGCTTCTCCATGGATGTATGGTGGTCAGTGGGATGGTTCCATCTTCACTTGCGAAATCAACGACCCTTCACAGATCGACTATGTTGCTGCTCTCATTTCAAAGGTTCCAGAAGGCAAGATGAACGCAGATGTTCAGGCTGAACTTGACAATGCAATTGCTGCTCTTCAGGCTGATGCAACAGTGAAGAACTATGAAGCTCTTCAGGCATTAATCGCTGATGCAAAAGCAAGCATTGCTGCTTACGACCTCGTTAAGTCTACCCTCAATGGTGCTGACGCACTCAACGAAACCGCAAAGGCTATATTCAACGAAAAAGCTGCTGACATCATCGCTGCATACAACAACGGAACTCTCACTACTGACGTTGCTGATACAGTTGCTGCTATCAAGGCTGCAATCGCTGAAGCTGCAAAGGCTGGCATTCAGGAAGGAGACGACATTTCAAGCCTCATCATCAACGGCACATTCGATGTCAAGGGTGACGAAACTGGTTGGAAGGTTGAACGCTACGACGGCAACAACCCTGCCGACTTCAAGAATGGTGTTGTTACAGGTCGTGGATTCTACAGATTGACTCAGACAATCGAAGGTCTCCCTGCTGGTACATATACACTCTCTGCACAGGCATTCACTCGTCCAATGGACAACGGTCCTCTCGCAGAAGCTATTGCTGCTGGTCAAGACATCGTTAACGAAGCATACATATTCGCTAATGGCGACTCAGTAAAGGTTCACCTCATCACAGATGTTCCTGAAGGTCATGCAGTTCCAAACGGAAGCGGCGAGGTTGCTACTGCATTCGCAGACGGATGCTATCCTGTAAGCGTAACAGTTGAAGTAGGCGAAGACGGAGTTCTCACATTCGGTTTCGTAAACTGGAACAATGTATGGGACAACTATGCTGGCGTTGACAACTTCACTCTCACATTCGACAAGGCTGCAGAACCAACTCCACAGCCAAACGTAGAAGGCAACCTCCTCAGCGAAGAATCATACAACTTCGAAGGTGGTACAACAGGCAACTGGGCAATGACATACAACAACAACGGTGGCAATGCTACTGCTACAGTTGTAGAACCAGGCTATGAAGGCAGTGCATTCGCAATGCAGCTCAACAACACTGCAAAGGCAGACAACGCTTATAATGCGCAGCTCCCAATCAACCTCGGCGGCAACTTCGTTGGCAAGTATGAACTCTCATTCTATGCTAAGGCTTCTGAAGAAGGTGCAGAAATCCAGTTCGGTGCTCAGCACACTCCATGGTCAGCCGACAATAAGGAATGGTTCGCTCCTGTTACAACCCTCACAACTGATTGGCAGAAGTACACTTACGAAGTTCTCCTCGGCGAAGACTTCGAAGCTCAGGGCGGTGTAAACACTCTCTACATCAACTTCGGTAATGTAGTCGGTACAGTTCAACTCGACCGTATCGCATTGGTTCCAGTTCCAGAACCAGAGCCAAATCCTTACGACTACACATTCGAAAGCTATGTAGGCAACTCATACGAGGAATATCAGGCTAATGTCGACATGGCAGGCATCCTTGCCGACCTCGGTGCTGAATCACTCAACGAAGTTAATATCTTCGCTGTTCTCGGTGACGGAACTCTCGACCCTAACTATCAGGTAGGTAACACAGACGGTTGGAGAAATGCCGACGGTATGTGGCAAAGCTGGGGTGCAGATGCACGCTATTGCGTAAAGGCTGACTTCACACTCCCTGAAAATCAGATTTACTATGTAGGCGGTATGTACGAGCAGACTAAGGAACCAGCAACTTACACTGCAACATTCGCATTCGTAAAGAAGCCATACGTTCCAGCTCCAACACGTGAGGAAATCGCACAAGACCAGGGTACTCAGTACGACACATTCACCCGTGCAACAGTTGAATACGGAGACGGATACACTGAGTACACAGTAACAGGAGACCTCCATGTAGCAATCAAGAACAAGGGCGAAGACGGCAACGGAATCGACGTAACTAATTGTGAAAAGGTTGTCATCGAATTCGCAGAACCAGTTCCAGCAGGTTGGAAGGTATCATACTCAGGCGTTCAGAGTCCTGATGCATGGCTCGATGTTCCAGAGGGTGCAACATCATACACAGTCCAGATTGCAGGTACTGAATATGCTGAAACAGGCATTCTTCCTGAATTCACTCTCATGGTAGGTTGGTCAGGCGCAACCAAAGAAAAGCCACTCTCATGCAAGGTTGTAGGCATCTACAAGTACTTCATTCCAGTTGGCGGAGGAGAAGAAGGCAATACCGACGGAATCACTCCTACACTTCCTGAAATCCCTGTAGTGACAAACGACGGAGAAGTAGAAGAAGAAGTATGCGATACAGTTTATGTAAATGTAACACTCAAGTATGTAGAGCGTCCAGACATCACTCTCAATATCGTAGGTGAAGAAGATGCCAACTTCACAGTTGAAACATTTGCAAATGGCTACAACTTGCCATTCGAAGGCTCAATCGACCTTGCAGCAGGTCTTGAAGCAATCGGTTGCGATGCAAACAAGGCTGAAGCATATGCATACTACACCGACGAAGAAGGCAACCCTGTATTCGTAGCAGGTGCAATGGACACTTACGATGGTTGGTTCTATCTCGACGGAACTCCAAAGACATGGGGTGACATCAATGCAAGCGAAGACGACAGAGGTATCTATGTCAAGTTCGACCCATCTGCAGCAAATGCCGTAACTGAAATCGGTACATTCCCATCAGTTACATGTGGTTACGACTCAACTTCTTACACAGTTCAGTGGGTTATCGCTAATCCAGAGACAGGCAAGGCATATTGCTACAACATCACTGTAACAGGTGAGGCAGAGGCAGTTGCTATCAACAGTCTCAAGAACGCTAAGCAGGTTGACTGGAACAGTGCTTACGACCTCACAGGCCGCAAGGTAGCTACTCCAGTTAAGGGCAACATCTACATCGTAAACGGCAAGAAGGTTCTCTTCAAGTAATACAGATTAGACCTATCCTAATGATTGATGCCTGGGCAGCAATGCTCGGGCATCTTTTTGTGTGTGGCTATGACATGACATCTATGACATCGCCATATATATAGGCGATTGTCAAAGATGTCCAATGTCACTACATAAGCCTAAGCTTTGATGTCAATAAGTTAATCATTGCCAAAAACTTTCATTCTTTGCACTCGATTCTTTGCACCCCTGCACTCTCATACATATATATATGAGAGAGTGCAAGAGTGCATGCAAATCTTATCGAGCCACTGAAATCACGATACTTTTTTGCACTATCAGTTGCTATGCGTAATATCGCCTTGATGGAAAATCGGGAAATGGACCGCGGTTCGAAGCCTCACGGAGCGCGGTGTTTTGACCTGTGAAGCTATGCTTCGTGATGCCATGAAGCGCGCTTCATTTTGACATGTCGCAAGAATACTCGAATTGAGTTTTAGCTACTAAAACATTATAAAAAAATGACCTCAAGTCTTATATGGAACGTAGGTATTTCTTATAAGAAAAGAGGTCTAACATTATAAGGAATGAAGACGCTTATTATAAGTAATTACCGCGATCTCAACCCTACTCTGCCCTTACTGTTATCTTGGCATCGGCCATGCCTTCTGACGAAACTGTAACTTCTGCATTGCCTTTGCGTCCATTCGACTGGATACCAACGACTAACTGACCATGGAACAATTTCATCTGTGGACGGGTGAACACTTCGAATGATGTGGCATCACCATTGCACATGCCCTTGAACTGAGCCGCACCATCAACACTTACCTTCACGCTGTTGTCGGCATCTGGCACGAGATTGCCGTCCTTGTCCTTCATACTAACCACGAAGAAGAGCATATCATCGCCATCGGCCTTGAGACTTGCAGGACTGCTGTATTCATCAAGTTGTTCGAGCTGAATATCGAGTTGTGCAGGAGCACTGGCTGTCTTCATGAGCTGCTCGCCCTTCTTGGCTCCGTTGGCATCATAAACAACGACTTTCACCTCTCCTGGCTCGTATTTCACTTCATTCCAACGAAGGCGGTAACGGTCAACACGGTCTCCGTCTTTTGTCTTGGTACGCACACCCTGACTCTTTCCGTTGACGAAGAGCTCAGCCTTAGGATAGTTGGTATAGACAAACACAGGAGTCACTTCGCCTTCACGTCCTGGCCATGTCCAATGAGGCAGGATATGTATGGTTTCCTTTTCTGCATTCCAACGACTGCGATAGAGCCAATAACGGTCCTTTGGCAGACCAGCAAGGTCGAAAATACCGAAGTAGCTGCTTCGTGCATTCAAGCGGTCGTCGTATGGTGTTGGCTCACCGAGATAATCAAATCCTGTCCACACGAACTCACCTGTCACCCAATCATTATCATCCTGAAGCACCCAATCATCCTCTGGTATATTGCTCCACGAACAGCATCCAAGGTCGTAGCCAGAGCACTGGCCATCACGATTCTGCTCGTTCTTGGTTTCCTTAACAGGGAAATGATAAACTCCGCGGCTACTGATTGTGGAAGCAGTCTCCGTACCAAGCACGAAGCCCTGAGGCAGACTCTCGTGAGCATACTGATAGCGGTGAGTACGATAGTTGAGTCCTGGAATATCTATAACGGCCGCAAAGCCCGAATGAACGCAGGCATCCCAACGGTCCATACCAGTGGTACATAGACGGGAAGAATCAAGTCGGTGCATCAAGTCCTGTATCTGCTGAAGCATCTGAGCACCGTCCTTCCCTCCCTGCTCAGGAATCTCATTGCCCACACTCCACATCACGATGGAAGGATGAAGTCGGTTGGCAAGCACGAGATTGGTCAAGTCCCTACTCCACCAATCCTTGAAGAAACGATTATAGCCGTTCTTGCACTTTGGATAAGCCCACATGTCAAACGACTCGGCCATTACCATCAATCCAAGCGAATCGCAAAGGTCCATCTGCATCTGCGAAGGCATGTTGTGGGAAGTGCGGATTGCATCGCATCCCATCGTCTTGAGAAGCAAGAGCTGACGCGTCATAGCTGCCTTATTGACGGCTGTGCCTATCATTCCAAGGTCGTGGTGGAGGCATACTCCACGGAACTTACGGGTAACACCATTGAGTTGGAAGCCATTCTCTGCCGTAAAACTGACAGTACGGAATCCCACTTTTCGCTCTATCTTATCAAGCAAAACCTTCTTCTTGCCCTTCACTTCATAAAGTCCAACTACCAACTTATAAAGCGCAGGATTCTCTGGCGACCATAGCTTCACATTCGCTATCTTGGCCGTCATTTCCGTCTTTCCACTTGCTGAAACAGCATATTCGCGTTGGAACACTGCATCAACACTGCGGCTCTTCATCTCTACAGGCATCAATTCGGTCAGGAGAACAAGATTACGACCTAACGTATTGCCTGCCAAATCCACACTTACACGGAAATCAGCCGCATTGCCCACTACTCCCAGTGTCTCGAAGTTCACGCCCCACTCTTCAATGGCAACGTTTTGAGTCTGAATGAGCTTTACAGGACGATAAATACCTGCACCTGGATACCAACGGCTACTCTCAGGAACATTCAGCAGACGAACTGCCAACACATTGTCCTTTCCGCGCTTCACAGCCGAAGTCACATCCACATTGAAGGCATTGTATCCAATCTTCCATTCTCCGCATTTCACTCCGTTCACAAACACTTCTGGCTCAGCCATCGCTCCGTCGAAGTTCAGGATAACTCTACCTGCCTTCTTATCTACCTTGAAATGAGTACGATACCAACCTATGCCTGTCCACGGAAGACTTCCTGTTCGGCCTGTCTTCTCCGAGGCAATAGTCTCTCCATTCTGGGCAATGGCTACTGTCTGCTTATCGTTGTTATTGTCAAACGGACCACTAATAGCCCAATCATGAGGCACTCGGACACTCTCCCACTGGCTGTCGTCGAAAGCCACTGATGAATTAGCAGCCGCATCCTGATGGCAGAACTTCCATCCATCAGATAAGTTCTTCTCTATTCTTCCAGTTTGAGCATACATTGATGCGCAAACCACAGAAGCTAACAATACAGAAAACGCCTTGCACAGACAGTCCTTCTGAAACAATCTAAATGAATTCCATTTCATACATTTCATGGATAATTAAGTTTAGTTTAACGAACTTTCGCCACAAAGATACACAAAAATGGCGTTCCAACCAAATGAAACGCCATCTTTTCTATTCAAATTGTCTTTGTGTTAATTCTTTTCTGTAAAGTAGCTTATTTCATAATTGAAATATTACTTGTAAGTGCTGCAATAACTACTATTGCCAAAGCTAAAATTTCTAATGCTTCCATAATAATCCTTTCTTTAATAAAACAATCTTAATGTTTGTGTTCACATCTGCTCTCAGTGGCATTAAGCCACTTCGAGACATTCTTCATACTTATTTAATAATTCTATCTATGTATAACAGTTACTTCTATGATATCTACCGTCACCCTTATTGTGTTCGTGCAAGAGTTATCTCCGCTCATTCAGTCGTTTGTGCCGCCGCACCGTGTTTTATTTTCTGTTTGCGAGTGCAAAGGTAGGCATTCTTTCATATATACACTCAAGAATATCGGTAATATCTAGTAAAAATAGGTGTATTATTGATTCTCATCAATCGTTGTTTACGGACACACCACAAAACAAGGCATAAAAAGACCGAAATTGGATATTTGGCTACTACTGGTTTCCGAGAACCATTTCACCCGTAATAATACATTTTGTAATGGAAGAATAAGTCGCTATTCTCGGAGGATGAGAAGCAGAACGATTGCGAGACTCCAAATCGGCAAGAATCTCCTTGAACGAGAAAACATCAGTGTCGTAAAGCACATAATCATACTTTTCAGCACAGTTCTCAACCGTATCATACGAAAGGCCGTAATGCTCACACAAAGACACTATGGCTTCGGTATTGGCATTGGCACTCTTTATCAGGAAACGATTAGCCTGCATATAATAGATATCAGGCCGATCCTTCGAGAACAGCCCCTTTGTCTTTCTTGCCAAATACTCGAAAACGCCCTTCAAATAAATCGCACTCTTAATAGGAATTGAAAGCAACAGCCCATAGTGACCAAAATGCTTCTTGAAGAATATGAACATTGCCTGATAGAACACATACACATAACGGTAGGTATTCTTGTGCGTACTCTCGCCCTTATAATGGAGAATCGGAGTTGGCAGATAATAGTTTTGCTTACCTGTCTTCAGCATTCGGTACGACAAATCAATGTCCTCGCCATACATAAAGAACTGCTCATCCAACAAGCCACATTCGTCAAGCACTGAACGGCGAATAAACATACAAGCTCCAGAAATAATATCTATCGGATTCTGTTCATCGGCATCAAGAAAGCCCATGTGGTATCTTCCGAATACACGGCTTTTAGGGAACGCTTTGCACAAACCACTCATCTTACAGAAGGCAGTGAAAGGAGTCGGAACTCCTCGGCGAGATTCAGGGGCAAAGCTTCCGTCTTGGTTCAGCATCCGAACTCCAGTGGCTCCTATTTCTGCATTGGAATCGAGCAAATGAATACAATCGCGGAAGAAATCCTCACCAACAATCGTATCTGGATTCAGCAATACTACGTATTCGCCTTCAGACATTCCTATCGCCTTATTATTGGCTTTGGCAAAACCAACATTCTCTTTGTTTTCGATAAACTTGACATCAGGATAGAGCCCCCTTAAATAGGCAACGCTCCCATCGCTGCTATCATTATCTACCACGAGCACTTCGCCTTCAATTCCAGAGAGCGACCTCTCTACAGACCGAAGACATTGCTCAAGATAATACTTGACGTTGTAGTTGACTATGACAACAGAGACCTTCATTATCAGCTATTCTATGAGTTCAACGAGTCATTGGAAGGGATATCCGTTTCTGGTTGCTCTTCATCTCTCATTTCGAGATAGTTCATGATCTTATCTTCTGATGGAAGGCAGAAGAATGAGGCAACCAAGGCAATGCATGCGCAAAGCAAACCAGTGGAATCCATTAGCAAGAAATAAGCAACAATACCATACGCAATGCACAAAAGAAGGATTGCCAATCGCAACAAGCTCCAGGTATGATACGAATTCAAAGCCTCATCCTGATTCATCCGTCGAAGGCCAAAACGAGTGTTGAGAGCAAACAACTTCAATGCCAAAGGCACACAAACAATCACCAGCAACACGTTCACTACATTCATGCAATACTCAGTATTGGAATAGTTTTCGGTCACCAACAACCCATTTGGAATTACATTTGTCTCACCTAAGACAAACAATATAATTGCAATAAGCCATAGTGAGCAAAACTCAACTATGAGAAATCGCAATAGTTTTTTTATTCTAGCATTCATAAATACCTTACTGTCAAGTGCGCAAAATTCGCACACATTATTTATTTATTATTATATATAGGAAATGATTTTCTACCTCGGTCCCGCATCAAAAAGCACTCGGTTTGCTATCGAGCGACCAAGTGTCACCTCATCCGTATATTGCAACTCATCATTCACCGACAAGCCTCTGGCAAGAACCGTAAGCTTTAGGTTACTGAATCCAGAGAGTTTCCGATAAATATAGAAATTGGTAGTGTCGCCTTCCATTGTCGAGCTCAAAGCAAGGATAACCTCACCGACATGCCCTTCAGCAACTCTATCCACCAAGCTCTGTATTTCAAGGTCAGAAGGACCTATGCCATCAAGAGGACTTATCACACCACCGAGAACATGATAAAGTCCATGAAACTGAGTAGTAGCCTCAATAGCCATCACATCCTGAATATTCTCTACCACACAAATTTGAGACGCGTCCCTTTCTGGGTTAGCACATATATCACACACTTCCGAGTCGGAAATATTGTGGCAAACCCTACAATAGCGGACATTATGTCTGAGGTCGCTAAGAGCACTGCACAACGAATCCACATTCTGCACATCCAAGCGCAATTGATGAAGCACCAATCGCAATGCCGTTTTGCGACCGATACCAGGCAACTTAGAAAACTCATCTACTGCCCTTTCAAACAACTGCGATGAAAAACGCTGATCCATATCAGTACTCACTTTGTAATACGTGGCAAAGATAGTCATTTTTCACAAACTACGAAAATTAACACACGAATAAAACGCAAAACTAACTTATCTCCGACATAATATCATCTAAAACGACACTGTCAAATTAAAATTATCACACATAGTAACGGAATAGACAACTCTAAAGGAACAATGCAGAAAAAACACTTTACAAATATAAAATCCGACGCTAAAACATAGTAAATCAGGCACAAAACAATAAAAAATCTAATAAAAACATCATTTTTTCGCAAAAAAATTTGGAGCGTATTATAAAAACTTACTATCTTTGCACTACACCTTTAGAAAAAAAGCTCTAGAAAATAAAAAAATTATATCTAGAGAAAAAATAAAAAAGGTGTAGATGAAAATAAAATAAAAGTGTAGAAGAAAAAGAATGAAGATGTACAAGCAATTGCAAGTTCTTCGTTCAAAGTCAGGAAATAATGAGTATACGCTATAGATTGACCCAACTTAAAGACAACATCAGTTCGAAGCCAAAGAAAGGATATTACGCACAAGTTGTCACAAAAGGCACAGTTGACACAGAGACTTTGTGTCAGCACATTGCTTCAAGTTGTTCACTCACAAGTGCAGACATGGGTGCTGCACTTATTGCGTTATCTCAGCACATCCAAGGATATCTTCTCGACGGATACAACGTTCATCTCGATGGTATTGGAACTTTCTCTCTTTCGGCCGAATCACGAATCGTTGACAAAGAGGAAGACATACACGCTCAGTCAGTGGCAGTGAAGAGCATCAATTTCCGCTCTTCCGTTCAACTGAAGAAAGCTATGAAGAAAGCAAAGTTCACAAGAGCTTAATCAAGTTCAAGTGGAAAAAAGCAATTAAGTACTCACCAATATCAAAAAGACGTTTACCTAACAAACAGATAATTCAAACAATAACAAGCAGATAATTCAAAAAGTATTAACTAAATAATTGAAACATTAAGTATGAAAAGAAATCTTATTCTCGGCTTAGCAATCGTTTCAGCACTTGCATTCGTTTCATGTAAGTCAACAGAAAGCAGCTACAAGAAAGCTTATGAAAAGGCAAAAGCACAGGAGCAGACTCAGCAGCAGACTGCAGAACCTATCCAGGTAACTCCTGTTGTCACTCCAGTACAGACAGTTACTCCAGTTCAGGCAGCACCTGCTGAAGATAATTCAGGTCTTCGTTCAGAACGTCTTACAGCCATGAATGGTGGCGCAATCAAGGCATACAACGTTGTTTGCGGTTCATTCAAGAGCCTCGACAATGCCAACAATCTCTGCAGCACACTCAAGAACAAGGGTTATGCAGCTGTTGTTGCCCAAAATCCAGAAACAGGTATGTATCGCGTTATTGCAACCTCTTCAGATACAAAGTCAGATGCAGTTTCAACTCGCGACAAGCTTCGCGGAACTTATCCTGACGCATGGTTGCTTTATCGCGCACAGTAAGAAAAGAAATAGTGTTCTGCCAATTGTGGCAGAACGTCTAATGTTGTGTTTTCAATCAGCTTAGTTTAAGCACATTTTAATTTCTTTTTGGTAAGTGAGAATAATGTAAGAATTATCTCAGGCGGTCGCCAGTTGTGAAACTCGCGACCGTATTTTTTTGACCGATTTTTCGAATCGAGCTTACTAATATATTCTTTTTAAAAACAGTTCCCTAAAATAAAAAACGGCTGAAAACACACACGCCAATGGCCGCAAACAAACAAATTTAGTTAAATTCTTGCTTTTTTGCCAAAAATTTTTTATATCTTTGCATATTAAATTCTTTAAAGATACATAAATGAAAGCGAAGAAAGTATTGTTCATCACTTCCGAAATGGTACCATTCGTACCAGAGTCTCCACGTTCATTGCGCGGCAGATTCATGCCTCAGGCTATCCAAGAGCTTGGTCATGAAATACGTACATTCTCTCCAAAATGGGGAATCATCAATGAGCGCAGAAATCAACTTCACGAAGTGATACGCCTTTCCGGTATGAATCTCATCATCGACGACACCGATCACCCTCTGATCATCAAGGTTGCATCGATTCTGTCGGCTCGCATGCAGATTTATTTCATTGACAACGACGAGTTCTTCCTCCACAAAGGATTGCTTGCAGACGAAAACGGCAACGAATATCCAGAAAATGGAGAAAGAGCCATCTTCTATGCAAGAGGCGTTCTCGAAACTATGAAGAAGCTAAGATGGGTGCCTGACGTGATTCATTGTCATGGTTGGGCTACAGCTTTAGCTCCTCTCTACATCAAGAAAGCCTATCAAGACGAACCTTCATTCTGCGATGCAAAAGTCGTGTTCTCTGTATCTGAAAAGGAATTTGAGGCTGACCTGGGCAAACATTTGCTCGATATCATTCCGTTCAAGGGTATCAAGACAAAGGACTATTCCGACATTTGCACAGACAAGTGTACATTCGAAGACCTTTCCAAGATTGCCATCAAGTTCTCCGACGGAGTAATCGTCGACAACAAGGAAGTTCCAGAATGTCTGATTGAATATGCAAAATCAACAAATAAGCCAATCCTTGAGCCTATTGATGAAGAAGCAATTCCACAAGCATACAGCGACTTCTACGACTCATTGATGGAATGATTGAACAGCAAAGTTTGTAACTGACAGAATTGTTCTAATAAAGTTGACAAATTCGACATGAAAATGCAAACAAATATAAAATTCTTTATTGCCTCGATGCTTTGCATGGCAGCAGTAGTGACGGCATGCGATGATGACACAAACACTCTGGGAAGCGCAATGATGCCTATCACCGACTTGGTAAGCAAGGAAAGCAAAATATACTATGTTGATACAGAATCCTATTCAGCTGGTGATTCCGTATTGGCACGCACTACAATGTCGTACCTCGGCCGATTTACCGACCCTGAAACCGGCACAATCATCAAGTCCGACTTCTTGGCACAGTTCCATTGCATAGAGGACTTTGCATTCCCTGATTCTGTATTGAACAACAATATCACATCAGCCGAGATTCGCCTCTATGTAAACAATTTCATCGGCGACTCACTCACCTCATTCAAGCTCAACGTATATCCATTGAATAAGGTAATGAATCCTGATCAGGACTACTATACCAACATCAATCCTCTGCAATATTGCGATGTAAATGCAGCACCAATTGCCGAGAAGTGGTACACTCTGTCCGACCGAACTATTCAGGACGAATCAAGATGGAAATCCGATTATTACAACAACATCCACATACCTCTCCCACGCGAAATCGGTCAGGCCATCTACGATCTCTATCGCAAATCTCCTGAAACATTCAGCAATTCAGAGACATGGATCAACAGCGGCCTCGTAGGTTCAAAAGGATTCTATTTCAAGCTTGAAAGCGGAGATGGAGCTTTGGCTTATATAGATATCGCCCAGTTCATCCTCAATTTCCGCTACTATGACCAAGAACTTGAGAAAGACACAGCAGGTACTTGCCAATTTGCAGCTACAGAGGAAGTAATTCAGGCTACACGATTCGAGAACTCAAATCTCGACAAGCTCCTTGCCGATAAGAGCGCAACATACCTCAAGAGTCCTGCAGGCATCTTCACACTTGCAACATTACCAGCAGATCAATTGAGCAAGAGCGACACAATCAACACTGCAAAGATCATGTTCACAAGATACAATGATGTTGTAGAAAGCGGATTCAAGCTCAGCATTCCAAAGAGTCTGCTTATGGTTCGCCTCGACGACTATCTCAACGGCTACTTTGAGAAATACAAGGTGTGTGACAACTACACTTCTTATCTTGCATCATTCAACAGTAAAACGAACACATACGAGTTCAACAACATTGCCCACATACTCAATATCATGATGGAAGAGAAGAAGAACGGAACTGCCAGTGAAAACTACAACAAGGTGCTTCTCATTCCTGTTGAACCTACATACGATTCAAACACAGCTATAACCGGCAATCTTGTAAAACTCTGTCACGACTTCTCAATGACAAGTGCTCGTCTCGTAGGTGGAGAAAGCGACAAGGTGAAACTCGAAATCATCTACAGTAAGTTCAACAAGTAATAGCGACCATATAATCCATTCAACATACAAAGGAAGAATTTCATGAGAGTTCTTCCTTTTTTCATTTTATATAAAAACAGAATGGATAGTTACAATGAAAAACATCGCGGTTCTCGGCTCAATTATTAGCGGTTCATGAGGTCATTTCCCGCGGTTCGTGACCCAATTATTAGCGGTTCGTGAGGTCATTTCTATATAGTAATTGAAAGGTGCACAAATACAATAATGGCAACACTCGGAATGAATGCTGCCATTATCACGATTTATGTAGTATGACGCTTATAGCGCCAAATACCAATACGAATTAGTTGAACCACTTAACATAGCAGAAGTCCTGACGATGAGGAAGGTCTGCATTCTTTGGATACATACGGTAAGCCACCTTGAAATCGCCTGCAGTTGGAGTTGAGTGAGTTCCTTCGAATGTATAGAGATTGCCTTCACGAGCAACTACATTGAGAGGTTCTACCTGACAAACGTGTACCTTACCTTCATCATCTGCCTGAAGTGTAACGATTTCAAGTCCGACAGCATCGTCGAGACCTTGCTCATCGATCACATAGCGAACCTTATATTCCTTACCACTTTCAACATTACCTGCAACCAAGTCAGGGTCCTTCTCTACACTTACTACATTGATTGCATCCCAACGTTCTGCAACAAGTTCCTTCCAACGAGCAATTTCGCGAACCTTCTGGAAATTGTCTGCCTGGAGCCATTTGCTTCGTTCTGCAAGTTTTCCATAGAACTTGCTGTAATAGTCGTCGAGCTGGCGCTTCATAGTGTAATGAGGAGCAATCTGAGCAATTGAGTTCTTCACTGTACGAATCCAACCTTCGCTATATCCCTTCTCATTCTGTCCATAGTAGAGAGGAAGAATTTCGTTTTCGAGAAGATAATAGATAGTAGCAGCATCGAGTTGGTCTTGCTGATCCTGATTCTGATAAGTTCTCTTCTCTGTAAGAGCCCAACCAGCACCTTCGCGATAGCCTTCGAGCCACCAACCATCAAGTACAGAAAGATTGACAACACCATTCATCAAAGCCTTTTCGCCTGAAGTACCAGAAGCTTCAAGAGGACGAGTTGGAGTGTTCATCCAGATATCAACACCTGATACCAATCGACGGGCAAGCTTCATGTCATAGTTCTCAAGGAAGATAATCTTGCCAAGGAATTCTGGGCGACGGCTGATTTCGTAGATCTTCTTAATCAAGCCTTGTCCGCCACCATCGTGTGGGTGAGCCTTTCCTGCAAAGAGGAACTGAACAGGATACTTAGGATTGTTGACAATCTTTGCCAAACGATCGAGGTCGCTGAAGAGAAGATGAGCTCTCTTGTATGTAGCAAAACGACGTGCAAAACCGATAGTCAAAGCATCTGGAGAAATCTTATTGAGAATGCTTACGATGCGTGATGGGTCGCCTTGATTCTTAATCCAATCCTCACGGAATGCCTGCTTAATATAGTTAATAAGCTTTACCTTGAGTTCCTTACGAGTCTTCCAGATTTCCTCATCTGGCACATTGTAGATACTCTCCCAAAGCTTTGCATTGCTCTGGTCGTGATAGTACGACTTATCGAAATACTTTCCGTAGAGTTCTTTCCATTCTGTTGCACTCCAAGTTGGGAAGTGAACACCATTTGTTACATAACCTACATTGTCAAGTTCCTCTGGGAAGTAGCCCTTCCAAATACCAGCGAACATATCCTTGGAAACCTTTCCGTGGAGCCAACTTACACCATTTACCCATGAGCAAGTATTGCAAGCAAATGTTGACATACAGAAACGTTCGCCCTTATCTTCTGGATTGACGCGTCCCATTCCCATGAATTCGTCCCATGTGATGCCGAGCTGCTGAGGATAGCTACTCATATACTTGCCGAAGAGACCTTCGTCGAAATAGTCGTGACCTGCTGGCACTGGAGTGTGAACTGTATAGAGAGAAGAAGAACGGACAATTTCCACTGCCTCAACAAATGAGAAGCCCTGCTTTACATAATCAACGAGACGCTGAACGTTGCAAAGAGCTGCATGACCTTCGTTGCAGTGGTAGATATCTTTCTTGATACCGAGTTTCTGCAATGTGAGCACACCACCGATACCAAGAAGTATTTCCTGCTTCAAACGGTTTTCCCAGTCACCACCATAGAGTGAGTGTGTGATTGAACGATCCCATTCAGAGTTGAGTTCATTGTCTGTATCGAGAAGGTAAAGCTTCACGCGACCTACGTTCACTCTCCAAACGAATGCATGAACAGTATAGTTGTTGTAAGGAACATCAACTACAACTGGAACGCCATTCTCATCAACCTCACGAACGATAGGAAGCTGTGCAAAGTTCTGTGCTTCATAGTTAGCCACCTGCTGACCGTCCATTGAAAGTGTCTGAGTGAAATATCCGAAACGATAAAGGAAACCAACTGCACACATATCTACGTTTGAGTCGGATGCTTCCTTAATATAGTCGCCTGCAAGGATGCCGAGACCACCTGAATAAATCTTCAGTACATGGTTCAAGCCATATTCCATACAAAGGTAAGCCACAGAAGGACGAGAAGTGTCAGGCTTAACGTCCATATACTCGCGGAATTCCTTATAAACGGCATTCATCTGAGCCATGAAAGCCTCATCCTTTGCCTTTTGTTCGAGTTTCTTATAGTTGATTCGTGAAAGAAGCAGCACTGGGTTCTGATTTGTTGACTTCCAAAGTCCTTCGTCCAATGCCTTGTAGAGTTCCTTAGCTTCATGACTCCAAGCCCACCACATATTGTGTGCCATCTCATCGAGCGGCTGAAGTGGTGCAGGAATTGCCGTGTTTACTGTAACATCTCTCCAATTGGGAGTGTTAGCATTACATGCTTTTAACATCATAATTACAATCTTTTTTACAATCTTTTATTTCTATTATTGAGAGCTATATTATATGCTTTGTAGTAGTTGACGATGAAGTGCTGCCAAAGAGCCTTTTCAGCAATCGATGCAGCATTCTTTCTTACCTTCGTAACCGTCTTCTTGTCCATAGCAGCAAAATCAAGAACTGTCTGCTTGATACATTCTGCCACTTCCACGAAGTTGTTATCAGTACGATGAACTGTCTTCACGCCATCGATGAGTTCGCTATTACCACCCTTCACCTTATTTGCCCAAAGGCCGAAACCAGCAAGGTCGGTCGTGATGCAAGGCACATGGAAAGCAACACTTTCCGTTGGAGTGTAGCCCCAAGGCTCATAGTAAGAAGGATAGATATTGAGGTCGTTTCCGATGAGAAGGTCGTAATAATGCATATTGAATATTCCGTCCTTTCCATCAAGATAGCAAGGCACGAACACAACCTTCACCTTGTCCTCTGCCCTATTATGCATATCGAGCCAATCCATTTGGTTCATCACCTTGTCCTGGTCCTTATTGTAGAGGTCGTGAGTAAGACGAGTGTCGCCCATTGGCATCTGAGGTTCGTCCGTTACAGTTGTAAGACGCTTCTGCAAGTCAGCACGAGGACCCTTCTGCCAAGCTGGTACGTTGATAAACACGAGAACATTCTTCTGAAGAGAAGTATCATGACGAAGTCGGTTGATAGAATCCACGAGAAGGTCGATTCCCTTATTCTTGAATTCGTATCTTCCGCCAATACCTATTATGATAGTTTCATCATCGAGTTGCTGTCCAAGCAAAGTACTTGCAACGGTAAGCATTACCTTGCGAGCTTTCTTTCTTGCATTGTTAAATGGATTGCCTGCAAACGGAACGAAATCATTCTCAAAACCATTTGTGAGAACTGCATCCACCTCTCTATCAAGCAAAGCCTTACACTCGGTTGCGGTAATATCACTTACAGTTGTGAAGCAATCCACATGATGAGCTGTCTGCTTTTCGATTGAGTGCTTCGACTGCATATTGAGTTCCTCTGCCATTTGGTCGCCATTGTATGCCCAAAGATAGTCATACAGAGGTTTGTTGTTGCCGGCAATGCTTCGGCCAATGCTTGTAGCATGAGTTGTGAATATTGAAGCAATCTCTGGCACTGCCTTCTGAAGATATAGAGCACCTAAACAGGTCATCCATTCATGTGCCTGATAGACCACATTATCTTCCTTCTTTAGGTTGAAGAACTTGTAATAGCTTTCTACCACCTTTGCTGCAGCCCATGCGAACATGCTTGCTTCGTCATAGTCACCATAAGCATGAAGTGAATCAACACGGAAATTGTCCCATGCCCATCCATAGATTTCGTTCTTCTGTGGGAAGAAAGGAGTGAAATCTACAAGCACTGCAACTGGTTCGCCTGGAATGAGCCAACGGCCTACCCTTATCTTGAGACCTTCTTCCGTTGCAGCCTTTCTCCATCGAGCGAGGAGTTGGTGGTTTTCGCGGAAGAGAGGATTTTCCTTTTCTGCCCAGAAGTCGGGACCGATAAACACAACCTTATTGCCATATTTCTCCACAAGTGTCTTTGCACGGGTTGAGAGAACCGTATAGATTCCCCCTACCTTATTGCAGACTTCCCATGAAGACTCAAATATGTATTTTGGTGTTAACTGTTGCTCTTGCATAAATTATTTCTTAAATGCAGCAATACCTTCCTTGAGTGCTGCAATCTTTGTTTCGGCATCTGCCTGTTTCTTCTTCTCGAGTTCTACCACCTGTGCAGGTGCGTTCTGAACAAACTTCTCGTTTGAGAGTTTCTTCTGGATACCCATCAAGAAACCTTCAAGGCGCTTGATTTCGGCTTCCATCTTCTGAATTTCAGCTTCTGCATCGATGAGGTTGCCAAGTGGAACTGCATATTCTGTTGTGCCAACAAGGAATGAAGAAGTACCTTCGCCCTTCTGGTCAACGATATTGATTTCTGAAAGGTTTGCCATCTTCTCGACGAGAGAACCAAGACCATTGAGAGCAGCATCCGACTGAGCCACGACTTCGAGAGCGAGCTTCTCCTTTGGAGCAATGTTCTTCTGATTGCGAACAGCACGAACACCTGCTACCACTTGCTTCATTTCTTCAATCTGAGCAAGGAGTTTGAAGTCGTCAGCAGTTGGAGCATCGAGTTTCAGACATTGAGACATGATGCTGTCGCCTTCCTTGCGCTCATAGATGTGTTGCCAGAGTTCTTCTGTGATGAATGGCATGAATGGATGAAGGACCTTGAGGAGAATCTCGAAGAAATTGAGAGTTGCCTCATAAGTTGCCTTATCTATTGGAGCCTGATATGCAGGCTTTATCATTTCAAGATACCAACCAGAGAATTCGTCAGTAAAGAGCTTGAACACCAACATGAGTGCCTCGCTGAGACGATACTTTGAATAGAGGTCGTTGAGTTCTACTACAGAATTCTTCACCTGTGCATTGAACCAGTCGATTGCCTTCTTTGAAGATTCTGGCTGAGCGATGGTTTCGTCAACCTGCCATCCCTGTACAAGACGGAATGCATTCCAAATCTTATTGCAGAATGCTGAACCTTGCTGGCAGAGAGCCTCATCGAAGAGGATATCATTTCCAGCAGGAGCACTGAGGAGCATACCCATACGAACACCATCGGCTCCAAACTTATCGATAAGAAGCAATGGGTCAGGTGAGTTGCCAAGGCTCTTCGACATCTTGCGGCCAAGCTTGTCACGTACAATACCTGTGAAGTAAACATTACGGAAAGGAATGTCCTTCATGTATTCCTCGCCTGCCATAATCATGCGGGCAACCCAGAAGAAGATGATATCCGGACCTGTTACGAGGTCACAAGTTGGATAATAGTATTTGATTTCCTCATTGTCGGGATTGATTATTCCATCGAAGAGTGAGATTGGCCAAAGCCATGAAGAGAACCATGTATCAAGTGCATCTTCATCTCTACGGAGTTGGTCGATTGTGATATTCTCATATCCAGGGATTGCCTTTGCCTTTGCAAGAGCATCTTCTGGAGTGAGGGCTACAACGAACTTCTCATCCTCTTCATTCTCTGAAGGAAGGAAGTAAGCAGGAATACGATGTCCCCACCAGAGCTGTCGACTGATACACCAATCTTGGATGTTCTCAAGCCAATTTCTGTATGTTGTCACATACTTTGTTGGATAGAACTTGAGCTGTCCGTTGAGTACTGGTGGAAGAGCAATGTCAGCAAAGTGCTGCATTGAAAGGAACCACTGCTTGCAAAGACGAGGTTCAACGGCTGTGTCTGGATTTCTTTCGCTATAGCCAACCTTATTGTCATAGTCTTCAATCTTCTCGAGCAAACCTGCATCACCGAGGTCGATTGCAATCTGCTTACGAACATCAAAGCGATCCTGACCCACATACATGCCTGCAGCCTCAGAAAGAGTTCCGTCAGGATTGAAGATATCGATTGTCTCGAGGTTGTGAGTCTTACCGAGCATATAGTCGTTTGCATCGTGAGCTGGAGTTACCTTCAAGCAACCAGTACCGAATTCAACATCTACATAGCGGTCTTCGATTACAGGAATCACTCTGCCTACGAGCGGAACAATCACCTTATGCCCCTTCAACCACTGGTTCTTTGGGTCTTTTGGATTGATACACATTGCTGTATCACCCATGATTGTCTCTGGGCGAGTGGTTGCAACTACTGCATAGTAGCCTTTTTCATCCTTATGTATGATTTCACCTTCTTCGCCAGTTGGCTGTATTGCTTCCTGATCGGCTACATAATATTTCAGATAATAGAGTTTCGACTTCTCCTCCTTGAACACGACTTCCTCTCCTGAAAGCACTGTCTGTGCCTTTGGATCCCAGTTGACCATACGAAGGCCACGATAGATAAGGCCTTTGTCGTAGAGGTCGACGAATACTCGAATAACGCTTTCGCTTCGCTTTTCATCCATTGTGAAGGCTGTACGATCCCAATCACAACTTGCACCAAGTTTGCGAAGTTGCTTGAGGATGATGCCTCCGTGTTCTTCTGTCCAAGCCCAAGCATGCTCGAGGAACTGCTCGCGTGTAAGGTCGCGCTTGCGGATTCCTTCCTTAGCGAGTTTGCCAACGACCTTTGCTTCTGTTGCAATTGAAGCATGGTCGGTTCCTGGTACCCAACATGCGTTCTTTCCATCCATGCGGGCCTTGCGGATAAGAATGTCCTGTATAGTATTGTTGAGCATGTGGCCCATATGGAGCACACCTGTCACATTTGGTGGCGGAATAACAATTGTATAAGGTTCACGACCATCGGGTTTTGAACTGAAGAGCTTGTTATCTTCCCAATACTGATACCATTTTCCTTCTACCTCTGAAGGATTGTACTTAGATGCTAATTCCATCTTATCAATACTTTGTTTATGTTGTTTGAATTAATTTGCTTTTACTAAAACGGGTGCAAAGGTACAAAAATATTTCCATTCGGCAACCTCTTACGCGCGATAAATTATAATAATGTGTAGCTTTATATCTTTTTGGCCTTCCAAACAAGTAGGGCGGATTGCAATCGCCCTCTCCTATCTGGCATTGGGAGAGGAGGGGAAATCGCCTCATTTCGATTAATAAACGTTGTATTTCTAATAATAAATGTTAAAAACGAATGTATTTCGTAAGTTTTCGAATTCTAAATATTTCGAAATACAATTTATTTCATTTACTTTGCAAGCAGAAAACAAAAAACTCGAATAATATGAAGCGAAAAGACAACACTTTGACACGGATTGAGTTTCAGGTAATGTCAATCCTCTGGGACATCAACAGTCCTGCCTGTGGACATGATATTCTTGAACGTTATGACGAACCAAAACCTTCCTACACCACTATTGCCACCTATATGCGCATTCTTTACGAAAAGGGATTTGTGGATTATTTCAAGAAAGAAGGTGGAGGCAAAACTCAATGGTATATTGCAAAGATAACCCGTGCAGAATACACGAGAATGACAATGGAAACCGTGAAGAAGAATTTCTTCGACGGCAATCTAAAGTCGATGTTCAGCTATTTCCTGGAAGAGGAGAATCTTTCGATTGAGGAGATGAAGGAATTGCTCGACAAGCTGGAAGACGAGAACAACGATGTAGAACTATAAAACCTATCGACCTATGAGTGATTTCCTTTTATATGCAATCAAGTCGGCATTCGTACTTTCGATACTTTATGTGCCTTACATGCTGATGCTGAGAAACGAGAAGTTCTTCCGTTTCAACCGAATGACTATCATCAGTATTCTGTTACTTTCCGTCTTGTTGCCTCTTTGCAACCTTCCTTTCCTTTCGCTCGACCAGCAACCAGTGGTACAGGCAGCTCAGCAACAAATTATAGAGATTGGCATTCCCATCAAGACGAATTATGTGGTTGTAGCGACCGAAAAGTCGCATTCCATCTCATGGTTCCAAGTTGTGAGCATCATCTATTTGATAGGAATGGCAGTTGTTTTGCTTATTCGTTCCATCCAGTTCTGCCGAATGGGAATGGTGATTCGAGGTGGAACATTGTGGAAGGAGAAGCAGGATGGAATCAACATTTATTGTCATGCTGATGAAGTTGCGCCTTTCAGTTGGCTCAACAACATTGTGATTGGCAAGAACGATTATGACAGTAATGGCCATGAAATCATACTTCATGAGAAGGGGCACATCCTATGCCGCCACTCGCTCGACATAATTTTCCTCACACTCGTCCAGATGCTCCAATGGTGGAATCCGTTGGTTTACATCCTTGGCATGAGCCTTCGGGATGTCCACGAATATGAAGCAGATGATTATGTACTTCGTGAAGGTGTAAGCCTCAATGGCTATCAAAAGATACTAATAACAAAGGCAATCGAATCAAGTAGCTACACTTTTGCCAACAATTTCAACCATAGTTTAATCAAAAAAAGAATTTTCATGATGAGCAAGAAGAATTCAAATCCATGGCGAAGAAGTAAAGCTTTGTACTTCATCCCAATGGTGGCAATTGCCTTGAGTGCGTTCGCCACTCCAAAGTTTATCGCTCCCATCGAAGAGGCAGTGGAAAACCTCAACGATAATCCTGTAATGGTAGAACCCGTAGATACCTGCAATGCCGAAATCAATCCTGATGACTACACTATCCTTATAGACGGAAAAATGTCAACATCTGAAGAATTGAAGAATCTCGACAAATCCATGATTGCCCATGCCACCATCATCGACGATGTAGATAAAGTAAAGCAGCAGTTTGGCAATCAAATGACGAAACCT
The DNA here is from genome assembly GCA_024398435.1 of Bacteroidaceae bacterium. Classification (GTDB taxonomy): domain Bacteria; phylum Bacteroidota; class Bacteroidia; order Bacteroidales; family Bacteroidaceae; genus Colivivens. The sequence goes on from JAKSJD010000009.1 coordinate 32,661, forward strand.
GCCATTGTCATTCAAACTATGACAGAGAAGGATGATAATGTGGCAAAGGGAAAGGCCAAATATGTTCGGGTAATGAAAGACGAACACAATCGAATCATCGGTTTCAAGCCTACGAATGAAAGCATTGGCAATCCTGTTGCCGGTCAAATCAATGAGGTTCCAGTCGATCATGTATACATTTTCAATGGCACCGAAGGCGGAAATGTCTATGATGTCACACTCGACCAATGCCGACAAGCCACAGAAGATGAAGTTGCCAATATAGAGAAACTGCATTACAATCAGTATTTACTGACTACCAGTCCTGATGGTTCTGCTAAGTTCAACAATAAGGACAAGGGAGGCCTCTTGATTCTAAGCATAATATCCGAATCAGAACTTAAAGCCAAGCTAGAAGAATCTGCAAGTGCTTCTCCATCCATTATTGAAGTCAAACAAGATAATGGTGTGAATAGCAAGAGCATCAAAATCGAAATCAAGGAGAATGGCGACGTTCTCTTCGGTGAAGATGGAAAGAAAATGAGAGTGGTTTCGGATGAGGAACTAAAGCAGGAAATTCGCAACTTGAGCAACACTACATTGCAAGCAAAGGTAACTACCGATATGAATGCAGCACAGGAACAGCTTGATACAGTGAGGGACATCTTTAGAATTGCAGAAAAAGTCCAAGTGACATACAAAATGGAAAAAGAGAAATAGCAATAGACATAAGGTTAATTTAGCCTCTAAAAGTTAAACAAAGCAAAGAAAGTAAAACAGTAATCAATTAATCAAATGCAATTGCTCAATCGCACTGAACTGCGAAGTTCGGTGCGATTTTTTCTTTTCCTCGAATCACAATACTCTGAAAAATCATTCCTCCACTTTTACTTATGCCTTCTCGCCTTTCACTTTCGTTTCGGGACCTTTCTATTTAATCCCATTCAAGCTTCCAAAGCACTCCACTTATATTTCCTCAAACATTTTCTTTCATTTCCACAAGCATTTTCCGACATTTTCCCTAACATTTCCTTTGTCAATCAAAAATAAAGTACTATCTTTGCAGCGAAAAAGTTAGAGTCATAAGTTATGACTTCAACGTCATAAGGTTATGTCTCACAAATCATAATGTTACGACTTCAGAGTCATAAGTTATGACTTGCAAAATGAAGCAAGGAATTTTGACGAATGCAAAACGGAAAAGGCAGATTATCAAGTAAATAAAATATAAAACTAAAACAAACATTATCATGAAGTACATCAAACAGGAATTTGCGGATTTCCATGCCAAGGGCACTCCTCAGCACTACATCCGCCCTCAAATCGAGGCTCACATCCATTGGAAGGAACTCATTAGCCGAATGCGCTACCATAACCAAAGTCTTTCGGAAGGCGAAATCGTGACCGTCATGGAACAACTCGAAAAGACGGTGAGCGAACTCTTGGCTCAGGGATTTGCAGTGGAAATCGGCAATCTCGGCTACCTCTCCCCTTCTCTCGGCCTTAAGAAAGGCAAGGAAATGGATTCGCTCGAAGGCAATGACCCTAAGCGAAATGCCCAAAGCATCAAGGTGGACGGAATCGATGTGAGCATCAACCGAAAGTTCGTGGAAAAGGTGGACAAGATGGCTCATATAGAATATGGAGGCACAGTTCGTTTGCGTCAAAAGGTGTACACCAAAACGCAACGACTCGAGAAAGCAAAGGAACACATCCAGAGATACGGTTTTATCCGCATTTTCGACTACATGAACCTCGTAAATATCTCTCACACTCAGGCAGTTGTCGAACTTCGCGAATTCGCAAACGACCCAGAAACCCACATTACTCGTCAAGGCAAGAAGGCTTCGCTCATGTACGTCTTAAAATAATACACTTTCCTTCGCTTTCGCACTCCCTTTATGTTGAAAAGTCGGAAAGAATAGAATATTTATCTGCCGAAGGACAAGATTTCGGCCCTTCGGCTTGGAATATTCGGTAATTTGTCGTATCTTTGCATTGAATATTGCACGTTGCATAGCAACATGCAAGTGAAGAACGTTTACAATGATCAAGAAAACAATTCATACCATACTCGTCCTCTGCTTGGCCCTCGCCTTGCCTCTCACGGCCATGGGACAAAACGACAAGTTCATCGTCGTTCTCGATGCCGGACACGGAGGCCATGATGCAGGTGCAGTAGGACGACCAACCACCAACCGCGAGAAAGACATCAACCTCGCAATCACACTGAAAGTCGGCCAGTTGCTGAAGAAAAACTGTCCCGATGTGCAGGTGCTCTACACTCGCGACACTGACGTTTTCGTCACTCTCGACGGCCGAGCAAACATTGCCAACAAGGCAAAGGCAAACCTCTTCGTCAGCATCCACACCAACGCAATCGAGCGCTCGCCTTCGCGTCAGCCAGTGGGTGTACAATCCTACACATTGAGCCTCAAGACGGTAGGTACAAACCTCGAAGTGGAAAAGCGCGAGAACTCGGTCATCCAGTTTGAAGCCGACGGAGAGCAGAAATACAGTTTTGCCAATCCAAACTCCAGCGAATCGGACATTATCTTCGAACTCATGCAAGACCAGGACATGCAGGAAAGTGTGAACTTCGCCAAGCTTGCCCAGGAAGAAATGGTAAGAAGCGGTGGACGAAACGATATGGGAGTGCTCCAAGCCAATTTGGCCGTACTCCGACTCACCTACATGCCTTCAGTGCTTCTTGAGGTAGGATTCATCTCAACCCCAGCCGAAGAAACATTTCTCATGTCGGACGAAGGACGAACAGTAATGGCTCAGTGTATCTACAACGCCATTTCAAGATACAAAACCCAACATACGGGTCGAATGTCAAACCTTGAAAAGATTGACACAAAGGCAGCTAACAAAATCGTTGAGGAACGAGAGGCAGAACGCCTGAAACAGGAAGCCGCCCAAGCCGAAGCCGATGCGAAGAAAGCAGAAGATGAAAGAAAAGCAGATGAAGCACGTGCAGCTCAAGCTGCTGAAGCACAAGCCAAAGCACAGGAAGCTCGCGAAATAGCTGAACGAGACAATGCCGAAGCTAAGCAAGCCACTGCTAACCGAAAGGCCGCAGAAGCACAACTCAAACAAGCTGACGATGCTCTCAAGAAGGCAGAAAACGAACTCAAACTGGCTCAGGCAGCGACTCAAAACCCTGCCCTACTATCGAAAATTCCGACTTCTTCAAATTCAAAGACAACTCAACCAACTGCCGGAATCGTGTTCAAAGTTCAGCTCTTTGCCTCACAAAGAGAAATCAAGAAAGGCAGTGCCGAAATGAAAGGACTTGATGCTGATTCGTTCAAGGAAGGCGACCTCTACAAATACACTTATGGAGCAACAACCGACTACAACGAGATTCTTCGCATCAAGAAGGAAATCGCAAGCAAGTTCCCCGACACATTCATCGTTGCCTTCAAGGATGGAGTCAAGATGAACACAAACGAAGCCATCAAACAATGGAGGGCTAAATAACAAGAAAAAAGAAACAGACGCTCACGCGCATATATAATATATAATAATGTGTAACCAAACTACATACAAGTTCTAAGGATGAAATCGAAGGAAATAAAAATAGCAATCATAGCAATCATAGCAGTCGTCATAGTTTATCTCGGCATAATCTTCCTAAAGGGCCTCAAGCTCTTCAGCACTGATAACGTCTACTATGTAGAAATGGCCAACGTAGGAGGACTTGCAAAGTCGGCTGAAGTAACTGCAAGCGGTATGAACATCGGACAAGTAAAGGACATCACCTACAATGCCGCAAGCCAAATGCTCACAGTGGCTGTAGAACTGAAAGAGGGAATGTCACTCACCAAAGGCAGTCACGCCAACATCACAAAAGAACTCCTCGGAGCTCCTAAACTCAATATCGTACTCGGCACAAACCCAAGTGCAACACTCGCAAAGGGTGATACAATCTTCGGTGAAGCAGGTTCCGACCTCATGGCAGCCGCAGGAAACATGATTCCACAGATAGAGCAAATGATGCCAAAACTCGATTCAATCCTCACTGCTCTGTCTGCCCTCACCTCCGACCCAGCTCTCATGCAGTCGCTCCACAACCTTGAAGACATTACAAGCAACCTCAAGACAACAACCACAGACATCAACTCAATGCTCGGGAAAGACATTCCTCAACTCATGACAAAAGCAAACAACATCTGTGGAAACCTTGAGACAACAACTAGTAAACTCAACCGAATCGACATAGAAGGAATTGCAAACAATGCCAACAACACACTCAATTCGGCCAACAAGACAATGAACGAGCTCCAACTCTTCACTGGCAAGCTCAACAATCCCAACTCATCACTCGGCAAGCTCCTCAACGACGCAAGCGTCTACAACAATCTCGACGCAACAATGGAAAATGCATCCAAGCTGCTCGAGGATATGAGGGAACACCCTTCACGCTATGTACACTTCTCCGTATTCGGCAAGAAGGACAAGCCACAGGAATAAGCCACTACCCCACACCTCCGTGGGGTTTGTGCTTTAAATAATTGCCTTCAAAAACGCAAAAACGAATACAAAGCCACGCAAATAGAGAATTGTCTTATTTAAATTTCATACAAATAAAACATTCTCAACAAGCAAAATTGGCAAATAAACGTAAAGTGCTGATTTTTCAGCAATATAGAGATGCTTTTACAAGATGAAAAAATAAGCATTTCATAAGTTAAAAAATGATAAACCGCTGAATAGCAAAGGTATGATAAAATACGCTTTAAAATGTGCAAAAACCTTATACAATTGTGTAAGTTGCTGAAACAAAAACAATTAAGCATAAAAACCTTAAAACTACACAACAAAACACATTTTGCCATTCCAAAAAGAAGTTGTACCTTTGCAGCGTAGGAATTAAAATGGTAAGCTAAACGCAAGCTAAATTCGAAATCAAAGAGATGAACAAAGAGTTGAAAGAAATGTGGAATGCGTGCGTTGAGATCATCAAAGACAACATAACTCCTAGCCAATTCGACACATGGTTTTCATGCATTGAGCCAAAATCCTATGACGGACAACAGCTCATTATTACAGTGCCAAGCCATTTTGTGTACGAGCAACTGGAAGCTAACTACTGCGACTTATTAGCTAAAGTAATAGCCAGAGTGTATGGCAAAGGCACAAAACTCGCCTATAGCATACAGGAGATACAACATAAGTCTGAAATCAACAAACCATCTACAGCCAACCATAACATAACCAAGCAAGGGAAGGCATCATCTGCAGTGACCAACACTCCAGATGCTGCAATACAGTCCACTTCTGCAGAAGATCTGGATTCCCAGCTGAAGGAAAACTACACCTTCGACAACTTTATCGAAGGCGATAGCAACCGCTTGGCTCGAAGCGTTGGCGAAGCCATTGCCAAAAATCCGGCAAAGACTTTCAACCCAATGTTCATTTACGGACCTTCTGGATGTGGAAAAACCCACCTCATCAATGCTATCGGATGGAGCCTCAAAGAGCAACACCCAAGCATGAGAGTACTCTACATATCTGCCCACCTCTTCCAAGTGCAGTACACAGAAGCCGTAAGACAAAACAAGACAAACGACTTCATAAACTTCTATCAAACAATAGATGCTCTCTTGATTGATGACGTTCACGAACTGTCAGGTCAGACAAAGACACAGAACACGTTCTTCCACATCTTCAACCATCTGCACCTCAACAACAAGCAAATCATTCTTACAGCCGACAGACCTCCTATCGACATCATCGGATTGGAAGACAGATTGCTCACACGTTTCAAATGGGGACTTCAGGCAGAAATTGAAAAGCCAACAAAAGCACTTTGCAGAGCTATTATCAATCATAGAGTAAAACAGCAAAACCTCCAAATCCCAGTCAATGTAATCAACTACATTGCAGAAAAGGTAAATGGAAGCGTGAGAGATATCGAAGGAATCATCAATTCCATGCTCGCATATTCGGTAGTATATAAGAGCGATATCACAATGAAGTTGGCCGACCTTGTGTTGCCAAGATACATAAAGGTAGATACCACTCCAATCAATATCGACGATATCAAGAAACTGGTTTGCAAGCACTACCACATTACGGAAACCGAACTCTGTTCACAATCCCGTCGCCAGCCAATCAACCTCATCAGGCAGACAACAGCATATCTGGCAAGCAAGCTCACAGAGATGTCGAACTCACAGATAGGTCAGAACCTGGGCGGAAGAACTCATGCAACCATACTCCACTCTATCAAACACGTTCAGGAATTGGCAGAAGTCGACGACAACTTCAGGAATGATGTCGAAGAACTTACCAACGAAATCAAACGAAGTAAATAAAAAGTCTATTCAAGTTCACTAAAAACATAATGAAATCTTCTTTGGGGTTGCAGCAATGCAATCCCATTATTTTTTACTTTGGATTAACATCCGAAACAAAACATTTACCAAAAGGAATAACATTTTCATAATCATTCTCCTAAAAACATCCAATAAAAAAGATAACACAATGGCATTGAAGAATATCCAAATGACACAATTATCACAAACAAAATCACAATTCACGCACACAAAACTTACATTATGTCAAACATTACAATAATGCAAAAACAAATACTTAACAAAAGCAATTGCCAACACCGATTTTACACCTTTTGCAGATAAAACAATGTAAACCATTCTAAACACCTCATTATCAGCGGAATTTTCCGTTTTGGAAAACTTTTCGCATAACTAAAATTTTTATTTCGTTAAAAATCAGTCATTTAACGATTCAAAATGGAAAACTTTTAACTTTTATTAAAAATTTTTCTAAAAACATTTGGTAAATTCAAATAAGTGTTGTAGCTTTGCAAGCGATTTCGATTTAGCAATGTGAGAAGATTACCAAAATGTATCATTGGCGAATGATATTTGTTCCTTAAACAAGAAAACCAACAAACCAACAATTTTATTTTTTAAGGAAACTAATCAATTCATCTGTACACAAAAATAAATAAGAAATATAAAAGAAATGGAAACAAAAAAGACGTACAGTTACGATGAGGCATTTGATGCTTCATTGAAGTATTTCGACGGCGATGAACTTGCTGCACGTGTGTGGGTCAACAAGTATGCTGTCAAAGATTCATTCGGCAACATCTATGAGCAATCACCAGAAGATATGCACTGGAGAATTGCCAACGAGATTGCCAGAGTGGAAAATAAGTACAACAACCCAATGTCGGCACAGGAAGTGTTCGACCTCTTGGATCACTTCCGCTACATTGTACCAGCTGGAAGTCCTATGACTGGTATTGGCAACAACTATCAGGTTGCATCACTTAGCAATTGCTTTGTGATTGGTCTTGATGGTTCTGCCGACAGCTATGGTGCTATCATCAAGATTGATGAAGAGCAGGTACAACTCATGAAGCGTAGAGGTGGTGTTGGACACGACCTTTCTCACATTCGTCCAAAAGGCACTCCTGTCAAGAACTCCGCATTGACTTCTACAGGTCTTGTTCCTTTCATGGAGAGATACAGCAATTCCACTCGTGAAGTTGCTCAAGACGGTCGTCGTGGAGCTTTGATGCTTTCCGTTTCTATCAAGCATCCAGATTCAGAGTCATTCATCGATGCAAAGATGACAGAAGGTAAGGTAACTGGAGCCAACGTCAGTGTCCGTATCACAGACGACTTCATGAATGCAGCCATCAACGGACAGAAATTCATTCAACAATACCCTATTGATGCAGCTGTTCCTTCTGTAAGCAAGGAAATCGAAGCAAGCGAATTGTGGAAGAAGATTGTACACAATGCATGGAAGAGTGCAGAACCTGGAGTATTGTTCTGGGATACAATCATCCGCGAAAGTGTACCTGATTGCTATGCTGACCTTGGTTACAAGACAATCAGTACAAACCCTTGCGGAGAAATTCCTCTTTGTCCTTATGACAGTTGCCGTTTGCTTGCAATCAACCTTTATTCTTATGTTGACAATCCATTCACAAAGGATGCCAAGTTCAACTTTGATAAGTTCAGAAATCACGTTAGGGCAGCTCAACGCATCATGGATGACATCATCGACCTCGAACTTGAGAAGATTGAACTCATCCAAAAGAAGGTTGAAAGCGATCCTGAAAGCGAAGAAGTGAAAGGCAGCGAACGCCACCTTTGGGAAAAGATATATAAGAAGAGTAAGCAAGGCCGTCGTACAGGTGTTGGTATTACTGCAGAAGGCGATATGCTTGCAGCTCTCGGCTTGACATACGGAACTCCTGAAGCATCATACTTCTCAACAGAGGTTCACAAGACTGTTGCTGTGGAAGCTTACCGCAGTTCGGTTCAGATGGCAAAGGAAAGAGGAGCATTCGATGTTTACGATTCAGAAAGAGAAAAGAACAATCCATTCGTTAACCGCATCAAGAGTGTTGACCCTCAGCTCTATGAAGAGATGGTTAAGTACGGACGTAGAAATATTGCCTGTCTTACTATTGCTCCAACTGGAACAACAAGCCTCATGACCCAGACGACATCAGGTATCGAGCCTGTATTCATGCCAGTTTACAAGCGTAGAAGAAAAGTCAATCCAAATGATACTAACGTTCACGTTGACTATACTGATGAAACAGGCGACTCATTCGAGGAATACATCGTTTACCATCCAAAGTTCCTCACATGGATGAAGGTCAATGGTCTTGACACAACAAAAAGATATACTCAGGCAGAAATTGATGAACTCGTTCAGAAGTCTCCATATTTCAAGGCAACAGCAAATGATGTCAACTGGCTTGAAAAGGTAAGAATGCAGGGAGCAATCCAGAAGTGGGTTGACCATTCAATCTCTGTAACCATCAACCTCCCAAGTGATGTTTCAGAAGAACTTGTAAACCAACTCTACATCGAAGCATGGAAGTGTGGCTGTAAGGGATGTACGGTTTATCGCGACGGAAGCCGCAGCGGTGTGCTTATCTCTACAAAGGGTGATGGCGAAAACAAGAAGAAAGCAGAAGGACAGGAAGAAGAACCTTGCAACTGCCCACCACCAGTAGTGACTGAAGTTCGTCCAAGAAGTCTTGAATGTGATGTTGTCCGTTTCCAGAACAATAAGGAAAGATGGGTTGCATTCGTAGGTCTTCTCAATGGTTATCCATACGAAATCTTCACCGGTGTGCTTGACGACGAAGATGGTATTGCATTGCCAAAGACAGTTGTAAAGGGTCACATCATCAAGAACTATGATGACGAAGGCAACAAGAGATACGACTTCCAGTTCGAGAACCGCAGAGGATACAAGACAACAATCGAAGGTCTGTCAGAAAAGTTCAATAAGGAATACTGGAACTATGCAAAGCTTATCAGTGGAGTGCTTCGCTATCGTATGCCACTGACAAATGCCATCAAGCTCGTTGCTTCACTTCAACTCGAGAGCGAAAGCATCAACACTTGGAAGAATGGTGTAGAAAGAGCCCTCAAGAAATACGTTCAGGATGGAGAAAAGGCAACTGGACAGAAGTGTCCAAACTGTGGACAGGAAACCCTCGTTTATCAGGAAGGTTGCTTGATTTGCACTAACTGTGGTCATTCAAGATGTGGATAGTACTGAACAACCTTAGGTTCTACTCCTATCATGGAGTGCTGCCTCAAGAATCAATAGTCGGAGGTTACTACACGGTAAACCTCCGACTTGGTATCAGCAGCAATGAAGCCTTGCACAAAGACGACATCGACTGCACGGTAAACTATGCAGAAGTCTTTGAGGCAGTCAAGGCAGAAATGCAGATTCCGTCAAAGCTGATTGAGCGCGTTTGCGGCCGAATCATCAGTCGTCTTTTCGCTTCGTTCCCTTTAATCGACTGCATCGAACTGTCAGTCGTCAAGGAAAATCCGCCGATGGGAGCAGAAACTTCAGGATGCGGAGTTGAGGTAAGTATTAGCCGAAGCAATTGGGAAAATGAATGCTTTGTCAATGAAAAGGAAGAATAAATAAGGTTAATATATAATAAAATGTGCTTTGTAGGTTGTACATTGCACATTTTTTATTATCTTTGCAAATGAAATCCTATAATACCGATATTAATTAATCAATTCAATAAACTATGGTACAAACCGAATCTACACAGCAAAAGTTGATGACAAACTGGAGATGGTGGCTTTGCTCACTCCTCTTTGTTGCAACTACAGTCAACTATCTCGACCGTCAGGTGCTTAGTTTGACTTACGAAGAATTCATCAAGCCAGAGTTCCACTGGAGTGATGCCGACTATGGAACAATCACATCGTTCTTCTCTATTTTCTATGCAATCGCATGCCTCTTCGCAGGTAAGTTCGTCGATTGGATGGGAACTAAGAAGGGTTACATCATCAGCATCTTTGTTTGGAGCCTTGGTGCCTGTCTGCATGCAGCATGTGGTTGGGCTACAACAAGCATTGTCGGAGCCGACCTCATTGGTCCTCAGGGACTTCAAGCACTCGAAGCCGGAAGCAATGTCACCTTGGCTGTAGCTACTACTTCCGTCTATCTGTTCCTCCTCTGCCGCGGTATTCTCGCTCTTGGTGAAGCAGGAAACTTCCCTGCAGCCATCAAGGTTGTAGCTGAATACTATCCAAAGAAAGACCGCGCATTCGCAACAAGTATCTTCAATGCCGGTGCTTCAGTAGGTGCACTTGCAGCTCCTCTCTGCATTCCTGTATTGGCAAAGAACTACGGATGGGAAATGGCATTCATCATCATTGGTGCTCTCGGATTCATCTGGATATTCTTCTGGCAGTTCATGTATGAAAAGCCTGAGAACAGCAAGCATGTAAATGCAGCCGAACTCGAATACATCCACCTTGACGACAATGCAGAAGGCGAAGAAGTGAAGGCTGAACCTGCAAAGGAAGAAAAGGCTATTCCTTTCCTCCAGTGCTTCAAGTACAAGCAGACATGGTCGTTCATCACTGGTAAGTTCTTCACTGATGGTGTTTGGTGGTTCTTCCTCTTCTGGGCACCTTCTTACTTCGACAATCAGTTCGGAGCAAAGGCATCAAGTCCACTTGGTCAGGGCCTTATCTTCACACTTTATGCAATCGTGACTGTAGTCAGCATTGGTGGTGGTTATCTTCCAAAGGTATTTGTCGACAAGAAGGGTATGGAGCCTTACAGCGGACGAATGCTCGCAATGCTCATCTTTGCATTCTTCCCAATTGCAGCCCTCTTTGCTCAGCCACTCGGCATCAAGCTCGACACTCCTTGGTGGCCAGCAATTCTCATCGGTATTGCAGCAGCCGGACACCAGGCATGGTCGGCTAACCTGTTCTCAACTATCGGCGACATGTTCCCAAAGAGCACAATTGCCAGCATCACAGGTATTGGTGCAACAGCCGGAGGTATTGGTTCAATGATTATCCAGAAGGCAGCCGGCAACCTCTTCACTTATGCTGAAGAACAAGGAAGTGCATTCCAATTCTTCGGATTCGAAGGCAAGCCAGCTGGTTATTTCATCGTGTTCTGCTTCTGCGGAATCGCTTACCTTCTCGCATGGGTTATCATGAAGGGCCTCGTACCAAAGTATAAGCCAATCAAGGCATAAGCCTCAAAGACTCGACTTTTCTGATTCATCGGAAAATTCATTATAAGGTTTGACCTCATTTCTTATTAGAAGTGAGGTCATTTCTTATAAGACTCACGCCTATTTCTTATAATGTTTCGGATGTTTTCTTATAATGTTTTCTAGAAAGCATATTGCTTCGCAAATCATACGATCATGGTCGTAAGGCCATACGATCATGTTCGTAAGGCGATACGATCGTGATCGTATCGATAAAACTCCTATAGAAATTTACGAATGAAGCAAGAATAGGAAAAATATGGAGCTTTAATTATTGGAAATGTTTTCCAAAGTGATGACACGGGAATCTTCCATACATTTGTGCCATTCCTCATTGCTTGTCTTGCTGACAAACCGACCATTCCACGTCTGATACCAAGGCATCCACCACGACCAAACGGCCTCATCGTCGAATTCGCTCTGAATATCAGGTATCGGGCCATTCTCTGACAGAGCTATTATCTTCTTTCCCTTAGTAAGCGTCTTCAGTAAATCGAATGTCGTGTAACTGCTCGAGTAGTCAAAATTACCATTATAAATATCGGCTGAAACCACATCATAATACTCGTTTCCAGGATTCCAAGGGGCATCATCCACACCGGCATTCCATACCCAAATCACATTGTGGACACCTTTCACCTTGACCATTTCATCGAATATCAACTTATAAAGTTGGCGGAAGGCAGATGAACCTTCCCTTCCCCACCAAAACCATCCACCACTGGCCTCGTGCAAAGGACGGAAAATGCAAGCGATTCCTTCCTCTTGAAGTTGAAGCAAGCAATCGGCCACACGGTCAATATCTTTCAAGACGTACTTATAAAGTTGGGATGAAGTATTCCAACTGCCGTCTGGATTCAGGGCATTCGAGATCTTCATATCCGACTTTTCGGTGTAGAATTCTTCTGTTTTCCGACTTGGATCTCTCCAATGCCAAGTGAAAGCAGGTATTCCTCCCTTGCGATAAATATCTTTCGCCAAAGCCATTGTCTTTCGGGAATAATCACTCATTCCGTTGGAATCTTCGCTTCTTCCCGTTGTGTTCATAAAGTCGAAGCCGACAAGTGCCGGATATTTCCCAGAAGCATTATAGACAGCAACCATATCTGCATGCTGACAGACATTGCCGTTTGCCGAACTCATATCGCCGGTCATTATACCAGAGATTGTTTTCTTTCCGAAGTTGTCGAGAAGGAATGAATACAACTTTCGGGCAGCATCCGTTGCCTCAGGGTCAACCGGAACAGGAGAAATATCAAATTTCAGAGTCGTTTTGCTTCTTTCTATTCGGATGTAGTCAATGTCAAACCATGTCCAACTTGGTTTTATCACGATTTCGTTTGTTCCTTTCTTCATGATGAAAGTTCCGACTTCCACTTCTCCATAGCTATTAAGCTTGAATGTGGAAGTGTTGCCTCTAACCGAACAATTCACGTGTTTCTCCCCTCCTACACCTGAACCAGTAACATACACTTTATACTTACCTTGTTTCCCAGCCTTAAATGAAAAACTTATGCTGCCATTGCCTTCCGTGATTCTTACAGCTTTGCCTTTGGAGAATTGACTATCGCTAACAACACTGCTATGCAAACATTTGGCTTTTTCCGCCTCCAACTTAGTTGCTGCAGTAATATTATGCCAAGCCAAGCCGCACAATAATATGCAGAAAAGAAATAATCGTCTAAACATACTCATTAATAAGATTTTTGATTGGTATTATCTTTATCTACTTTGCGTTCTTGAATAAGTATTGACCTTTATTCTTCGTGAACACTCCCCATTCTATTGCATGGGATTCGCAACTATGATAGCATCGCATGCACTGGACACATTCCTTGCCCCACTCAGGCAACTTATCGCCATCAAGAGTTATATTGTGGTAAGGACAAACTTTCACGCATTTACCACATTTGCGGCAATTGTCATTAGTCTTGAAATGCTTTGAAGTGATGAGGAAACGATTGAAAAACGGACGGATAATATTACTCTTTGCCCACTTGAATCCACCAGGAATAGTGTCGAACAATTCTCGCTTATCTATAATATCATCGACAATCTGCTCAAGGCGAACCTGAGCATTGCGAAGCTTCATCTGTTCCTTATCCTCTGGATCCACATCGAAACCTGGCAGACACACATAAGATTCCGGCATCTGGACAGCATAACCGAGGTCACACTTCCAACCTTTTTTTTCCACATCCTTGCAGAATATTTCCGCTGTCTTGCCCGTATCATCTCCACAAGTTGTAACGAAATAGACATACGAAGGCGTACTTTCAAGTTGCATTCGCTCGATAAACTGCTCCACAAACACTGGCACTCCCCAACCATAGCAAGGGAAAATGAAGCCAAGACGCTCTTCTGGTCTCAACTTATAGTGCATGTTGCCAGCAAACTCATCAGGGATGAACTTCAGTTCGTCCCCGATTTCCTGAGCTACATATTCTGCAACCCATCCGCTGTTTCCCGTTCCTGTGAAATAGAATATCATGGGCAATTAGGATTTTTCAATTGCGATTATGCTTTATTTCCTTCGAATGATTACAACCACTGCTTCCTGCGGAAATACCACCAACCTATAACCGTAATGATGATGCTTATGATGATTGCAACGATGAATCCCCACGAACTCTTCTCCATACCATTGATAAGGTTCATACCGAAGAGACTTGCAACGAGGGTTGGCAACATGATAATCATGTTAAGACTCGTGAGCAGACGCATCACACGGTTCATATTGTTGTTGATAAGATTGGCATAAGTATCCATCGTACTGTCAAGGATGTTCGTATAGATAGCGGTCATTTCCCTGGCCTGCTGCATCTCAATATTCACATCTTCGATAAGTTCGGCATCAAGGTCATCGACCGGAAGACGGAACTTCAGTTTTGAAAGGAGTGTCTCATTGCCTCGGATACTTGTAGCGAAATATGTCAAGCTATCCTGAAGACGGGAAAGACTAGTAAGGTCCTTATTATCAATATTTCTGTCGAGATTGCGCTTTGCCTTTTCAATCAATCCGTTCACCTGCTTCAGGTACTTCAGATACCAAACACTGGCACTGAGAAAGAGGCGGAACACAAGGTCGGTTGCATCTATGAATCCTTCTGCCCTACGCATCTGATGACTGATGAAGTCGACCATCATCTTGGTTTCCTGATGGCAAATCGTGATAATCTTATCATCCTTCACCAATATACCAAGAGGGATTGTGGTGTAAGGACTTCGGCTCGTGATATTCTTAAGATGCGGAATACGAAGGATAATCATCAACCATCCTTCATCATAGTCGTAACGGGCACGCTCATCGGTATCGGAAATGTCTTCTACGAAATAATCTGGAATCTGCAATTCATCTACCAGATACTTCACGTCTTCCTCTACCGGACAAGTAACTTGAATCCAACATCCCGACTGCCACTGGTCAAGATGCTTTATGCCCTTATTAAAGTTCCAATAAGTACGCATAGTTTAAACTCTTCTAAGTTAGTATTAATGTTTTATAACCTCAAAAGTTCAGATAAAGTCTTTGTGATGCAACTAATCATTGCCATAAAGTCCACAAACTGCTGAACTTTGTGTTGGGGGAAGAGTCTAAACCTACTATTCTTCTGTTAAGACCCTACCCTGCTTTTAGTTAAATTATTCGCCGGATAACTGTCGTCCATAATGAATTTTAATTTGTTTTCGGCTGCAAAGATACAAAAAAAAGCATAAAGCCAAACGCCTTATGCCTAATAATTTGCTATTTATTTGCTTCTTTTTTACATTTTTCGATGAAAATCTATCAATCCTTGCATTGGCGAACGCACAATCTTACCAATTTGATAGCCAAGCGAAGAGGCTGTTGCCTTCAGTTCATCTTCATAAGCCCATGCTATCGAACCAACAAACGAAACTGGCAATTCAGGATGACTGTAATTGGCTATATTACGATTGAAGAACTCTCCGAAACAATCCAAAAGGAACTGATGCATCTCTTCTTCATCGCGATGATGATGGCAGAACTGGGAAACCTGACCAAGGAACCTGTTTGGAAGAGGCTGACGATACACATTATTTATTATATTGGCAGCATCAAGTTCGGTTTCCTTAAAGAACTTATAGCACAATCCATCCGAGAACTGATGCTTCAGAACATTGCCAATCAAGCGCTTACCAATGTATGCCCCACTTCCCTCATCTCCGAGAATATAGCCAAGAGGAGGAATGTTTTGCATGATGACCGAACCATCATAGTAGCAAGAATTTGAACCAGTACCAAGAATACATGCAATGCCCGGTTCGTGGCCAAGCAAAGCACGAGCTGCCCCAAGCATATCGCTGCCTACCGACACATTGCAGCCAACCACCTCCTGAAGATATAGTTTCATCAAAGGAACGGCTGCGGGAGTGCAACCGGCACCATAGAAATAAACGTCAGACACTTCCTTGCCTTCAAGTTGGGGCAGCAATTCGTTACGAAGCAAGCCACAAACTTGCTCACGCGACTGATGAACGGGATTGATTCCCTGAGTTGGTTTCAATTGCTCCACTTGAGAAGCATCCACCAAGGTCCAATCCGTCTTCGTTGACCCACTATCGGCTATAAGTATCATTATTCGAATGCTTGTTGTATTGGTTGTGTCAATCCTGACTGAATTCCTTTATTCTCTGTTCTTCCGAAAGCTTGCAAATGAGCAAGGTATCGTCTTTCTCTGCAATGATGTAGCCATCAAGACCTTGAACAACCACTCGTTTTTCCTCGCTCGTATGAACAATACAATTCTTGGAATCGTGCAATTCGATGCGATTGCCTATCTTTGCATTGCCGTCAGAATCCTTATCAACAAGTGTAATGAGCGAACCCCAAGTTCCTACATCACTCCAACCGAAATCGGCTGGGAACACAAAGATTTCCTCTGCTTTTTCCATAACTGCATAGTCGATGGAAATGCTTGGACACTGTGGGAAACGTTCGTCAATCATCTTCTGCTCATTCTCAGTTGCGAGATAAGGCATAAGTTCCTCAAACACTTGAGCGATGTCGCTTTGATAGATTCTAAGGGCATTCACGATGGTTTCAACGTTCCATACGAAGATTCCTGAATTCCAGAAAAACTCTGAATGCTTAACATATTCCTTTGCTGTTGCCAAATCTGGTTTCTCACGGAACTTGTCAACGCGATAAATTGATTTGTGGCGAAGGGAAGGAGTAGTTAAATCCGCCTGAATGTATCCATATCCCGTCTCTGGGCGAGTTGGTTTCATACCAAGCGTGACAATAGCATCTGAATCTGCAGTGAAGTCGAGTGCTTCTGTGATTACACGGCGGAACTCGTCCTGGTCGACTACCATGTGGTCGCTTGGAGTGACAACAAGGTTGGCACGAGGGTTTTTCTTCTTGATTCGCCAACATACATAGGCGATGCAAGGAGCGGTGTTGCGTCGGCAAGGTTCGAGAAGAATGTTCTCCTCTGGCACTTCTGGCAATTGTTGTTTTACTATCTCTGCATACTTTGCAGATGTGACCACCCACACATTCTCTGCTGGAACTATCCCCTTGAAACGGTCCATCGTGAGTTGGATGAAAGTGCGTCCGCATCCCATCACGTCGATGAATTGCTTTGGGCATTCAGGGGTGCTCATTGGCCAGAAGCGGCTTCCCACTCCACCTGCCATAATGACCAAATGATTGTTGTTTCTGTTCATGATTGCTATCGTTTATCTTTTATGCTTGCCTTACAGAGTGCAAATATACAAAAAAGACGGTTAACTGCAATAGAGTTAACCGTTTTTCTTTTGAATTTCTCAAAAAGTCCTGCTTGCGCAGGAGCAAAGATGCCATTAAGCCTCTGCAGGAGCTTCTTCTGTAGCTGGTTCTTCAGCTGGAGCTTCTTCTGCTGCAGGTTCAGCAGCTGCGAGAGCAGCAGCCTTCTTTTCTGCAACCTTCTGAGCGATAGCATCGTTGACTTTCTTTTCAGCAGCAAGGCGAGCTTCGTAAGCAGCCTTCTTTGCTGAAGCCTTCTTAGCCTCGAGAGCAGTGAGCTTGTTATCCTTCTCTGCCTTCCAAGCATCAAACTTAGCCTGAGCAGCAGCTTCGTCGAAAGCGCCCTTCTTAACACCACCGAGGAGGTGCTTCATCATGTAAACGCCTTCCTTTGAAAGGATATTGCGAACTGTGTCTGTAGGCTGAGCACCTACTTGTACCCAATAAAGAGCACGTTCGAAGTTCAAATCAATTGTTGAAGGATTGGTGTTAGGGTTGTAAGTACCAATCTTTTCTACGAAGCGACCATCACGTGGTGCATCGGCATGTGCGATAACGATTGAGAAGAATGCATAGTTCTTTCTACCGTGACGCTGTAATCTAATTTTAACTGCCATTTGTTTGTTTTTTATTGATTAATATGATTTGAATATGCCACTAACTCGTAATGGCGGGTGCAAAGGTAGGAATTTATTGAGAATAAATCGTTAAGAATCGGCAATTATTTTACTTCATTGGGTGTTTTTTCATTGTTTTTGCCCGATTTCTTGCTGTTCAGAGAGCAAAGGCTTGCCAATAATGAGGTTGTGTTTAGCAAAAAATTACCTCTCGAACCGCAAACAATTGGCCTTCGAACCGCGAACAATTGGCCTTCGAACCGCGAATAATTGACCTTCGAACCGCGATGTTTTTTCAAGAAAGAAATAGGGCAACTTGCGTCGCCCTATCCTATTGTTATTCTCCGAAGTTCTGATACTGTCCACTGAGATGGAGAAGTGCGAAGATATAGAGAAGGCCATCATAATATACATCATAGTAGCCATCCTCGTATGGTTCGAGTTTCATGTCCCAGAGATGACGAACAAAGTCCTTGCTGTACTGGTTGTCGGTCATAAGACTTGCAGCAGCTGTTGTACCAACAAGACCGATTGAGTGGCGAAGAGTACGATAACCACCTGCTCCCATAACGAATGCAGGCTTGCCTCCATTGAGTGCAAACTGGTCAGGGAATGTAGTGATGCCGCCCTTTGCCATTGTTGCCTGGAACTTGTCTGCATATTCCTTCTGCCATTCAGCATCCTTATTGTACCAGCAGAAGTCCATTGCAATGTTCATTGGAACGCGCCAAGAGTCGTAGTGGAATTCTGAACCACGAGTTGGAGTTCCATCAAACTGACTCTGGTCAGGATTGATACCTGTTACAGGGTCTGTTGCCTTATGGAGATACTGGCGAGCATTGTCGGCAAGTTCGCGATAGAGGGCTTCGCGTCCGTCGTTTGCTGTCTCTGCCCAGATTTCATAGAATGCAGGAAGATGATATGAAGGGTCTGTCCATTCGTTTGAACGAGAATCTGGACAGAAGTTTATCAACTTATGTTCCATATTGATGATGTTTGTAACACCATTTGAACCATCCTTTGAGAAGAGGTCGTTGAGCAATGTCTGAGCTTCCTTCAAGTAGTTGATTTCGCCATTGTTGCCCCAACGACGGCTTGCAAGGAGAAGGTCGGTTACGAAATAGAGTTCACCATCACTTGCGGAACCGCGAGCACGGCGTGAAACTCCATCAGGAGAGATTGACCAATCGAACAAACCTTTGCGAGGACCTTCCTTCACTTGCATATTCTTCTTTGACCAACGCCAAATGCGGTTGAAGATGTCTTGCTTGTCCAACTGAACTGCAACCATCATTCCGTATGACTGTCCTTCAGTGCGGACATCATGATTTTTCACGTCTGATACGTATCCGAGTGTGTCGCCAACTGCCTTGTAAGCTGCTCTTTCGCTTTCGAACACTTCATAAAAAGCATCGGCAATCTTCTTATCGATTTCAGCCTGAGAGTAACCTAATTCGCGAAAGTAGTTGCGATAAATGGGAGTCTTTGGAGTCATAATGCCTGTTTCCTTTGCTGAAGAGAATGAAACCCAGTCAATTTCTACATTATTGTCAGTTGCAGAAGCCACTGTAATGTCTGCAACGCCCTTTGGCATCTTGCACTTTGCAGCAAATTCTGTCATCTTTGCCAATGCAGGAACCTTTACGGTTGCGATTGTCTTGCCCTTGATTCCGCCTTGCTTGATAAGGAGAGTTGCACCCTTTTCGGCCTTAACCATGAGGTGAACAGTCTTCAAACTGCCAGTCTTGCCGAAGTCAACCTTATTGTACTTAACCCAACCTTGCTTTGAAGTGAAGATTGTCTTCCAACCCTTGAATGTGTTTTCAGGATTGTTGAAAGCGATTTCAGCACCTTCAGCAGAAATTTCACTGTAGCGGTCGATCTGTACCTTACCTTCTGCACGGCTGATACCGACGCCACGCTTTGTTGGAGTTACTTGCTGGATTGTTCCGTCTTCGTTGAAGAAGATAGAATCGGCACATACTGAACGGTTCTTATCAAACTCAGGAGAGAGGTCGTTGCGGTGGTAGAAGAGGTACCACTGACCATTGTATTCAACCAATGAATGGTGGTTTGTCCAGCATCCAGTCTCTTCCATAATTACACCCTGATACTTGAATGGGCCGAGAGGATTATCGCTGGTACAGTAAACGAGTGCTTCCTGTACATCGCGTGCCCAAGGGAATGTGAGGTAGTAGATGCCATTGCGCTTGAATACGAAAGGACCTTCTTTCAAACCTTTAGCAGGGAGATCACCGTCAAGCTTGACCGACTTGCCTACAAGTGCAGTCATTGAGTCGTTGAGTTCTGCTCCGGCAATACCGTTCATACCCCAATAAATATACATCTTGCCATCATCGTCCTGAAGAATGCAAGGGTCGATACCCATAAGGCCCTTGATTGGTTCGGTACGAGGAGTGAATGGTCCATGAGGAGTTGGTGCTGTAGCAATTCCCACTGCAAAACCTCTGAAACCACCCTTTCCATTAGCTGGGAAGAAGAAATAGTAAGTTCCATCGCGCTTTATACAGTCAGGAGCCCACATAGAATAGGATGTATTGTTCACCCATTCCACATTGTTCTGGTCGACAATCACACCATGATCGGTCCAATCAGTAAGATTTTCAGAAGAGAAAACATGATAGTCCTTCATCTTGAACCATGCATTCTTGTTAGTCACATCTGGATTCTTCTCATCGTGAGAAGGATAAACATAAATCTTACCATCGAATACGCGTGCTGTAGGGTCAGCAGAGAACTGATCCGTGATGATTGGGTTTTGAGCCATTGCTGCAGTTCCCACCATCAATGCGAATGCCATGATAATAGACCTCTTAATACTTTTCATTTTAATTCTTTGATTTGATTATTTTGACTGTTAATATTTATTTCGATTGCAAAGATACACAATAAATGGCAATTGTCAAAGCAGAACCACGATTTATTTCATGATTATGCATTCTTTTACGTTTTTCATCTAAAAGATTTCTCGAATTGCCATCCGAGCCATACAATGTTTCGCCCGAGACAACTATCAAGCCACAACAGAAATCTCCATTTTTCAACGCACAGTTTACACTTTTATTGCCACACATATTTATATAATATTGCGCGCGAGAGTCACGAAGGGAATATAATGAAAGCAGAAAAGAGGAAAAAAATCTGCCAAAAGCAAAATAATCACGGTCAGGAGATTCAAAATTGTGAATATTTTATTATCTTTGCACTGACTTTACACTATACCCAACGGATTCATAATGGCAGAGAAGATTGAACACAGAGGCATCGTCGAACGGATTGAGGGCAATCTGGTCAGTGTACGCATCTCTCAATCCACCGCTTGCAGCGGCTGCCAAGCCCGTCATCTCTGCAACAGCAGCGAAAGTCAGGAGAAAATCGTCTCGGCTCAAACCACTGAAACAGACTTGAAAATAGGCGAAGAAGTGAATGTCATTGCCGCCGAATCGATGGGAAAGAAAGCTGTTGCTCTGGCATTCGTCGTACCACTCGTTATTCTGGTTTTACTGACGTTTGCGGCAGTTCTTCTATTGCGTTGGAGCGAAGGTATGGCCATAGTGACTGCATTGGTGGTGGTAGCCGCATATTACGGAGTGCTTGCCATCAACAGGAAAAAGCTGAATAAGGAGTTCAACTTCTGGGTGGAACGACTTTAAAAGGGAACGCCCAAATGAGGATGGAAAAAGAAAGAACGTGTTAAAATTTAATAAATAAAAATGTTATGGTAAATGTAATTCTTATCGCTGTACTTGTTCTTGGTGCCGTAGGACTTATATCAGCATTGATATTGTTCTTCGTGGCTAAGAAATTTGCAGTAAAGGAAGATCCACGCATTGCACAGGTTTCTGAGGTTTTGCCTCAAGCCAACTGTGGCGGTTGCGGTTTCCCAGGATGCTCCGGAATGGCAGCTGCTTGTGTGAAAGCTGCTGATAAAGGTTCGCTCGAAGGACTCAGCTGCCCTGTTGGAGGACAGGAATGCATGGACAAGGTAGCAGCCATCCTTGGAATGGAAGCTGCAAAAACCGCTCCAAAGATTGCAGTCGTTCGTTGCAACGGCTCATGCGAGAATCGCCCTAAAGTGGTTCATTACGATGGTGTGAAGAGTTGCCGAGTTGCCAATGCTACAAGCAGAGGCGAAACTCTCTGCCAGTATGGTTGCCTCGGTTGCGGCGATTGCGTCAGTGCTTGTCAGTTCGGAGCAATCAAGATGAATGAGGAAACTGGTCTTCCAGAAGTGGACGCAACAAAATGTACTGCTTGTGGAGCTTGTGCAAAGGCTTGTCCTCGCGCCATCATCGAGATTCGCCAAGTAGACGAAGCAAAGACAGGAATGGTGGTTGAGTGCGTCAACAAGGACAAGGGTGCCGTTGCACAGAAAGCATGTGCAGTGGCTTGTATCGGTTGCGGCAAGTGTGTTCAGGTTTGTGGTTCGGAAGCAATCACACTCGAAAACAACCTCGCCTACATCGATGCAGCGAAGTGTACGATGTGTCGCTCTTGCGAAGAAGCTTGTCCAAAGGGAAGCATCCTTGCAATCGGTCTTGAACCTCATCCAAACAAGGCAAAACCAAAAGCAAAGAAGGAAGCAGCTCCAGCTACTCAAGCAGCTGCCGCTCAAGGCGAGACAAAGGCAGTGAAGAACACCAACACCCGCCCTTATGCAGAGCCAATCGAAGTGAAATTCGACGCTCCATTGCTCCCTTCACAGCAATACATGCTTGCAGGAACAGTCGACCTCGTTGCTGCCGAGCAGAAACAATCAGAACAGACAGAGCAGGCAGAACATTCATACGATGCTCCGCTCCTGCCTTCACAGCAAATATTATTGGGCATTAAAAAGTAGAAGAGCATGAAGACATTTAAGATAGGCGGAGTACATCCAGCAGAAAATAAATTGTCAGCAGCACAGCCAATAAAGGTTGCTGAACTTCCAAAGATTGCAGTTTTCCCAATGGGACAGCACATCGGTGCTCCTGCCAAGCCAATCGTTCAGAAGGGCGATAAGGTGAAGGTAGGTCAGAAGATAGCTGAGGCAGGCGGATTCGTCAGTGCCCCTATCCACTCTTCCGTATCGGGAACAGTACTTAAAGTAGATACAATAGTAGAGGCAAGCGGCTATGCAAAGCCAGCAGTTTACATAACAGTCGAAGGCGACGAATGGGAAGAAGGCATTGACCGTTCCGACACTCTCGTCACACTCAACGACCGTCCTGAACTCACAGACAAGGACATAATCAGCAAGATTCAGAATGCAGGTGTCGTAGGAATGGGTGGAGCATGTTTCCCTTGCCACGTAAAGCTCATGCCTCCTTCAGGCAGCAAACCTGAATGGGTTATCATCAATGCAGTGGAATGCGAACCTTACCTCACTGCCGACCATCGCCTGATGCTCGAACATGCTGACGAAATCCTCGTGGGAGTCACTCTTCTCATGAAGGCAGTCAACGTGAACAAGGGCTTCATTGCCATTGAAAAGAACAAGCCAGATGCAATTGCTCTCCTTACAGAGAAGGCAAAGGCTTATCCTGAGATTGAGGTTGTTCCACTCAACGTGAAATATCCACAAGGTGGCGAAAAGCAACTTATCGATGCAGTGGTTGGCCGTCAGGTGCCAGCTCCTCCTGCACTTCCAGTAAGCGTTGGTGCTATTATTCAGAATGTAGGTACTGCATTTGCCGTTTATCAGGCAGTAATGAAGAACAAGCCTCTCTTTGAGCGCATCATCACTGTCACGGGCAAGAGCCTTGCCAACCCAAGCAACTTCCTTGCAAGAATGGGTACTCCAATGGCTCAGCTCATCGATGCTTGCGGCGGACTTCCAGAAGACACTGGCAAGGTTATCGGTGGCGGACCTATGATGGGAAAGGCATTGCTCAATACTGACGTTCCTGTATGCAAGGGTTCGTCGGGCATTCTCATAATGAACGAAAAGGAATCACTTCGAGGCGAGGTACAGAACTGTATCCGATGCGCAAAGTGTGTGGGTGCCTGCCCTATGGGCCTCGAACCTTATCTCCTCAGTGCATGTGCCGAACAGCAAATGTGGGATAAGCTCGAGAAGGAAGACATCACATCATGCATCGAATGTGGCTGTTGCCAGTTCACATGTCCTTCCAACCGTCCTCTGCTCGACCTCGTTCGCATGGGTAAGTCGACCGTAATGGGAATCATCAAAAGCAGAAACGCTAAATAAGTAATCGTTAAGAACAAGAAACATGAAACAATTAACAATATCACTTTCACCACATGTCCATGCAAACGACTCGGTGAAGAAGAACATGTACGGTGTGTGCATTGCACTCATCCCTGCCCTTCTTTGCTCTTTCGTATTCTTCGGCATTGGTGCGATTGCGGTAACTGCTGTATCAGTTGCCTCTTGCGTATTCTTTGAGTGGGCAATCAACAAATACCTTCTGAAGAACGATAAGCCAACCGTTACCGACGGTTCGGCTATCCTCACTGGTATTCTCCTTGCATTCAACCTCCCATCAAATCTTCCTCTTTGGATTGTAATCATCGGAGCCTTGTTTGCTATTGGAGTTGTTAAGATGACATTCGGCGGACTTGGTTGCAATCTCTTCAACCCTGCCCTTGCCGGCCGTGCATTCCTGCTCATCTCCTTCCCTGTTCAGATGACCACATGGCCAGAACCTCTTCAGGGATTCATGACACTCGACGGCACTACAGGAGCCACTCCTCTTTCAATTATGAAGGCTGCCATCAAGGGAAATGATGCAAGTTTGCTCAATAACCTTCCTGACGGCATACACATGTTGACAGGACAGACAGGCGGTTGCCTTGGCGAAGTTTGTGCTCTCGCCATTCTCATCGGCCTTGTCTACCTTCTCGTTAAGAAGATTATCACATGGCACATTCCTGTAGCCATTCTTGCTACAGTATTTGTATTCTCAGGTCTTATGCACCTTGCCAACCCTATCTATGCCGACCCAGTGGCAGAACTCCTCAGTGGTGGACTTCTTCTCGGTGCGGTGTTCATGGCAACAGATTATGTCACTTCTCCAATGACGAAGAAGGGTCAGTTGATTTATGGTGTGGCAATCGGTTTCCTCACAGTGGTTATCCGTACATGGGGAGCTTATCCAGAAGGAATGTCGTTCGCAATCCTCATCATGAATGCATTCACACCTCTTATTAATAACTATTGTAAACCAAAGCGATTCGGGGAGGTAGTCAAGAAATGAAAAAGCTAAAGTCATCATTATTGAACATGGTGTTGGTGCTCACACTCATCACCATCATAGCTGGAGCTGCACTTGCTGCCGTCAACGACGTTACTTCAGTGCAGATTGAGAAAATCAATGCCGAGAATCTTGCTAAGGGAATCAAGCAAGTGATGGGCGTAGATGCCAACTCAAACTTTGAATATACCGAAGACGAAGTCGAAGGTTTCACATTCTATAAGTCGGAACTCGGAACAGCCGTAAAGACTACATCCAATGGTTTCGGTGGTCCTCTCGAAGTGCTTGTAGGTTTCGACAACGAAGGCACAATCATGGGTTATACAATCCTTTCACATTCTGAAACTCCAGGACTCGGAGCAAAGGCTCAGGAATGGTTCCAGAAGGGCCAGAAGGGCGACATTGTCGGAAAGAACCCAGGTCAGTGTAACTTCACAGTAAGCAAGGACGGCGGCGATGTTGATGCTATCACTGCATCTACAATCACATCACGCGCATTCCTTCTTGCCGTACAGAACGCTTACGATAAAGTCTATAACAATCAAGACGGCACAACAAGTGCTACACAGAAAGGAGGCCAGCAATGAATAATTTCAAGGTTTTAATCAACGGAATCGTTAAGGAGAACCCTACATTCGTACTCCTTCTCGGTATGTGCCCTACTCTCGGTACAACTTCAAGCGCAATCAACGGAATGTCGATGGGATTGGCCACTACCTTCGTGCTCATCCTCTCCAATTTCCTCATCTCTGCCATCAAAAATCTCATTCCTGATGCAGTGCGCATTCCTTCCTACATCGTTGTGATTGCATCATTGGTGACAATCCTTCAGATGGTGATGCAGGCCTATGTGCCAACTATCTATGCAACTCTCGGATTGTTCATTCCGCTCATTGTGGTCAACTGTATCATCCTCGGCCGAGCTGAGGCATTTGCAGCAAAGAACGGCCCTATCGCCAGCATCTTCGACGGAATCGGTATCGGTATTGGTTTCACCCTCGCACTCACACTCCTCGGAGCCGTTCGTGAGTTCCTCGGCACTGGAGCCATCTTCG
Source organism: Bacteroidaceae bacterium (assembly GCA_024398435.1). GTDB lineage: Bacteria > Bacteroidota > Bacteroidia > Bacteroidales > Bacteroidaceae > Colivivens. The sequence continues at coordinate 58,838 of JAKSJD010000009.1, forward strand.
GATTCTCTCTCCAAGGCGAACAATACGGAATGCTCATGTTCGTTCTCGCACCAGGTGCATTCATCGTACTTGGCTATCTTATCGCAATCGTTAACAAAATAAGAAAGGCTTGATTATGGAATATGTATTGATATTTATCACCGCTATATTTGTCAACAATATAGTTCTTTCACAGTTCCTCGGCATCTGTCCGTTCCTCGGAGTGTCGAAGAAAATCAGCACAGCATCCGGAATGGGAGCTGCCGTTACATTCGTGCTTACACTTGCCACTATCGTAACATACGGCATTCAGAAACTCGTGCTCGACCCTAACGGACTTGGCTACCTCCAGACGATTGCATTCATCCTCGTCATCGCTGCCCTCGTGCAGATGGTGGAAATCATTCTCAAGAAGGTGTCTCCATCTCTCTATCAGGCTCTCGGAGTGTTCCTCCCTCTCATCACCACCAACTGCTGCATCCTCGGTGTGGCAATCCTCGTGATTCAGAAGGACTACTCATTGCTTCAGGGCATCGTATTCGCCATCTCAACAGCTCTCGGCTTTGCCCTTGCAATGATTATCTTTGCAGGCCTCCGCGAGCAACTTCAGTTCTCACGCGTACCAAAGGCAGTACAGGGAATGCCTATAGCTCTCATCACAGCAGGACTCCTTGCAATGGCTTTCATGGGCTTCAGCGGAGTGGACGGAGGTCTCAAGGTTTTGTTCGGATTGGAATAATCACAATCGTTTAGCTAAAACAAGTTCTGACACACACTGAACTCTCTCATACACAAACGAGGGGACAATCACACGATGGTTGTTCCCTTTTTTATTGTCAAAGCGTTGCGCGTTGCAGCGTTGCAGTCGATTTTGTCATGTATGCAGTTCTTTCTTTTCCTAAGATTTTCCAGGATTCTTATTATTAATTATAATTATAATATTAATAATATATAATAATATAATATAATATATACACTATATCTATACTACTATACTATTACTATATTATTATTACTTATTATTACTATACTATATTCTTATATACTATATATATAAAATATAATAATATATAAATATAATATATATAATATATTGATATATAGATAGTTAGGTGAGAAAGTGGAAAAATGCAGGTATTACAAAAACAGCTGCAACGCTGCAACGCGCAACGCTTGTGGGATAATTTCTCGCGGTTCATGAGGTCATTTCTCGCGGTTCGGGAGGTGATTTCTTGCGGTTCGGAGAGTCATTGTCAGCTAAACAAAAACAAAGAATGCCCGGACGCGATTGTCCGAGCATTCCTTTATTTATTCCCCCATTGAAGGGAGATAGGTTCGTAAGTTGATTACTTGATGAAACGCTTTGAAACCTTTCCGTCTTCGCTTACGATGATGTTCATACCCCTCTGGAGGCTGTTAACCTTAGCACCGCTGAGAGTGTAGATACCAGCAGCCTTGATAGTTGTAGCCTTCTTAACTGTGTTGATTGCATCTGGGAGATCATTTTCTCCGTAGCCAACCTTCATAGAGAGAACTGTAGTGTTAACCCAGTTAGCACCCTTGACAGCGTGGAGGTGGCAGTAGCCGTATTCAGCTACGATGCGAGCGATATCAACAACGTAAGTCTTTGAACCGTCACCATTGTCTGTGATTGTCCAGTAGTCAGCATCGCGTGGAACTTCTACCTGAACTGTACCACCGTCTGTGATACGGTTGAAGAGGCAACGAGGCTGTCCTTCTGTAGCAACGATTGTAAGGCGGTTAGCGTTAGAAAGGTCTGCGAAGTTGAGGTAGTAAACATTACCGTCGCCATAAGGCATACCAGTTGAAATACCTACATCATAAGCACAACCTGCCTGACCGATCTTAACAGCACCAGCTTCTGGCTGATCCCAAGAGCAGAAGTCTTCTGGGAGAAGGTCAACATCGTAGATAACTGGCATGAGACCCTTAGCACAGTCGTTCATCTTCTGAACGAGTTCAGCGAGTTCTTCGTTAGTGTTGTTGAGGCTTGCCATTGCTTCTTCAGCGTCAGCGAGAGCTTCGTTAGCTGCGAGGATTGCATCGTCGTGAGCTGTTTCACCCCACTTAATCAAAGCATCGTTAAGGTCGTTGTAAGCCTTTTCAACTGCTGCATAAGCTTCAACTGAAGCCTTTGCATATGCGAGAGCGTCTGTACCTTCCTTGATTGCGTCAACACACTTAGTAACATCACCGCTTGCGAGAGCTGCGAGAAGAGAAGTGATAGCTGCGTCAACCTTTGCCTGAGCTGCTGAACTTGCGATTACATCTTCTGGAAGAGCGTTCTGGAGGTTAGCTACGAGGTCGTTGATAGCGTCTTTATAAGCTTCTGCATCAGCACCATTGTAAACGAGGTTGAAGTTATCGAAGATTACCCAGCTGTTAGTGTGAGCGTTCTTAAGACCGATTGTGATGTCCTGACCAGCTTCAGCGAGTGTGAAGTTAACCTTTACCTGATAAGTTTCAGGAGAGATGTTGAAGAAGAAGTTAGCACCTGTCATTGAGTTAGGGAGATAACCACCAACTACTTCATTGTAGATATCTGATTCCCAGCTTTCGTTAGAGCTGTGGAATACTTCTTCTTCCTGTGCACCTGCTGCGAAGTTGCAAATCTTAGATTCGAATTCGTTAGCATAGAGAACTGCTGTGATACCTTCTTCAGGACCTACGAAATAGTCAGATACCCAACGATCATTATCCTGGTTACGCTGGAATGCCTGGCAAGTAAGAGTGAAGCTACCCTTTGGCATGTTCTTGATTGTCTGGAACATATCGAATGCAGCGCAATAAACTTCTGCGTTTCCGCTTTCGAGAACTTCGATGTCGCCGAGAGTGTTTGTACCGTTACCTGCCTTACCACCGAATGCAGGACGGTTACCAGTATTTGACCAAGAGTCGAAGCCATCCTTGAAGTCAGGGTTCTTGATAAGTGGAGTTACGAAGTCACCTGGCTGGAGGTTAGCTGAGATGTAGTCAGCGATGATCTGTTCAACAGTTTCACGAGCATTGTTGCAAAGTTCGCTTTCTGCAGTTCCGTCTTCATACATCTGGTTCCATCCTTCTTCTGAGAGTCCATCAACACCAAACTCGAGGAGGTCGGCGATGAGTTCAGAAAGGTCTGGCCATGTATCTTCGAATTCAAGACGGCGGTTGTCTGCATATTCCATTGCAGAATAGAACTTCTGATAGTCAGCGATTGATGCATCTACTGAAGCTGCAAGTTCTTCGAGGAGAGCCTTTTCTTCCTTGAAGCCGTCAGTAGCATCCTTAGCCTTTTCGATTTCGTCGAGGAGAGCCTGCTTAACTTCTGCGTTCAAGAATTCATCGTCGATGCCAGCATACTTTTCTTCGAGTACTGCGATATAGTCGTTGAGGATTTCCTGGTTAGGATCGCCTTGGAATTCACCGTAGAACCAGAGTTCCCAATCGTCAACTGCAACCCAGTTAGCAGTTGTTCCTTCGAGAACGCGGAGACCGATTTCAACATCGCCACCATCGCTTACGAAATTGAATTCGAAACGTTCAGGAGCATTGTTGCCAGTAGCAATCTTAAGTGCAGTTTCAATTGTACCACCGATAGCGAAGAGTTCAACGCCAGTTGTAGGGTCGCCATTGCGCTGGTTGACTGCGATTGCAGTAACAGCGATAGAATACTTACCAGCAGGGAGCTTAGGCAATACCTGGCTAATCTTACCTGGAGAAAGAGCAGCACCATTCTTCCATGTCTGACCGAATGTATTGATAGTTACATCACCATTAGTGTAATGGTCTGCCTGGCGACCGCGTGCTGAAGAGTTAGGAATTGTGAATGTCCAACCTTCATCAGTTGTGTCGAAGCTTGGGTTCTTGATGAGTTGTGTACCATCGCGAGGGTCGTCTTGTGATGCGCCTTCGAGAATGATATTAACTTCTTCATAATATCTTTCGAGGTCAGCAGCAGCCTTACCTTCGTTGAGGTTTGTCATAGCTGAATCAAGTTCTTCCATTGTAGAAGATGTGTTAGCAAATACGCCTTCCGCAAATGTGAAGTCGATTTCCGTGTCTGCGTATTCAGACTTAAGTTCATCAAGGAGTTCCAGGAGCTGCATAGCACGATTGTAGAGAGCGAATTCTTCTGAAAGGTTCTCATAGCTTGCAGCTTCAACGAGTGACCAATCCATTGCATAAGCACCTTCGTATGGTTCGTTCCATGGTTCGAGAGTTGCGCTTACTACTGTATTGCCTTCAACTGAAAGGTCAACACCCATACGAACTTCATTGTCGGTAAATCTTACATTGAAAACAGATGGAGCAATCTGGAATGAGAATACTTCATCATCGTTTTCGAAGATTTCCCACATTTCGCCCTGGAAGTTGTTCTGGTCAGAAGGAAGACCGTCACAATAACCAGCTGCATTACCATCCAAGAAAGTAGTCATCCAGCTTGACTTACTTGGTACAGAGTCGCGAAGAATGTAGTGAGGGAATTCAGCCCATTCTGCTTCGTTCTCTTCATCAACGAAATTCTTCTGGAAGTAGATCTTGATTGGGTTAGCACTAATACTCATCTGGGTACCCCATGCGTTACCAGCACAGAAGAAAGCCTGAGCTTCAACATTGTAGAGGTAGAAATAAGTACCAGATGTTTCAAAATCCTCGACTGTCTGGAAAGGAACAAACTTCAAAGCAGGCTGTACCCACTGAGCCATTGCTCCAACAGTCATCAGCATTGCGATGCTGAGTGAAAGTAATTTTTTCATCATAATTGTTGATAATTGAAAGTTAAACATATAGTTATTTAAAAAAATTTCTTTGTGTCTCGGTTAAGTATGGAATATTCCCTGTGCCTATTTCAGCAGTAAGGCGGTTGTGTATTCTTTTCTATATTTGTTCTGCAAATTAAACACTTTTTCACTGAATGACCAAACAATTACACATTATTTTTATCATATACGCGCGAATAAAGCAAAAACATGTACGATTTTTCCGTATACTTTTCTTTTTTGGGGATTATTTTCAAAGAAGATAACGACATTTTATGGATTATTGTATCCGTATGGAGGAAAAGGAAACAAAAAAGAGCTTACTGAAGGGAAGCAAGCTCTGTGAAATGATTGAAAAGGTGGGTTATTTGGTTGAGTTGTGAGAAATCTACGAAGCGAAACATTCCGTAAAGCAGGAATATGCAAGCAACATATTTCAACACTTCCATCGTGTAGTAGAGAATATCAGGCAAATGGAGCATGAGGCGCATTGTGAATCCTCCATCACCGACTGGTCGGGAATGGTCGGAAAGGAATTTCCTCACGAGTTCGTCGTCTGCATCCCATGCCCAATCTTCCTTTGCCGAAGAGGCAGAAGATTGAACTGCTTGCTGCTGATTATCAGCAAGATGTACGGAAAGTGTGATTTCCCTTGTATGTTCGTCTTTGCTATTCATATCCATGTTGCTTTAGGTAGGTTGCCATTTTCTGTTTCCCTCTGGAGAGGTGACTCTTTACGGTAGATTCGGGCATCGAAGTGATGTTGGCCACTTGCCGAATCGGGAGGTCGTCGAGATAGAAGAGTGTGATGCAGGTTCGCTCTGTGTCAGTGAGGAGTTTCAATGCTTCGTAGAGGTCGATTTTCATGTCCACAGCATTATGTTTTCCTTCTTCCGAAGCCACTGGAAGAGCCTCATCGAGCTGAATCGTTTGGTGTTTCGCTCGAAGATGGTCGAGCCAAACGTTGTAGGCAATGGAATAGAGCCAAGTTTGGAAGCTCGAAAGCGAGCGGAATGATGCAATCTGGCGATAGGCCTTGATGAATGTTTCCTGCGAGAGGTCGTCGCTTTGCATTCGGTCGCCCAACGTTTGATGGAGGAAGAACCTACGGACTTGGCCTTGGTACTTCCTTACCAACAACTCGAAAGCACGGCCGTTTGCTCCCGCAATGACCTGTGCCACGAGTGACAAATCGTTGAGTTTCGACAGATTCATCCCTAATTTAAACCGTTTACTTTTACGAACTAAATGCTATTAATCTTATTTCTTACTTGCTTGTCTATTCGTTCTTTGCCTGCTTGTCCCATTTGTGGAGAATGTGGGATGAGAGAAGCAATGCTGCTCCGATGCCAGCTGGAATCAAACCTAACATATAACCTGTTATACTATTTAAGTCTTTAAAACCACTTCTGAAATCAAGAATAAAGATGCACACGCTGACCAACAAGCCGCCAACTAAGAGAATCATTCCCCAAATCAACATTTGACTGCCTCGGCGACTAGGGGTTTCGGTCACTTTTTTCTCCGCTGCGATGAATTCGCTCACATCTTCTCCCTTGTCAATCAACTTATCGATGATGGCCATTCGTGCCGCCTCTTTCTTCCTCTTATTATAGAACACAATCAGTAGGACAGCAATTGGCAAAACCACACAAATGCAAATCGGAACCATAGTGTCTCTAAGTGTATACATAAACCTCCTAAACATCTCTTCGGAATTGGCGGCTCTATTGGTCTTCACATAATACTCTTGCTCTGCCTTAATCTTCTGAAGTTCAATCTTTGCCAATTCGACATCATACTGGTTTGCATGCGAATCCTGAACAGTATCCACTGCTTCAATGGCTGCCTCATCATTGTTATCTTCCGTTTGAGCCATCATAGAGAGCGGAATCATTGTGCCGATAAGGAAGGCACACACCTTAATCATTCGTTTCATTTCTTTTTTCTTGTTTTTGAGTTGTTTGAACTAATGTTTTTGAGTTTCTGCAACATTAGACGCAACGAATTTACGAAAAGTTGCAGACATACGAAAATTTTTCACTAACTTTGCACCGAAATTCATTAACCTAAAAGAAATCATGAACGCAATCAGCACTCTCAAAAGTTCAATCCTTGCAGGCGTTTGCATCGGAATTGCCGGCTTCGGCTTCCTCTCGAGCAAGGACATCATCGGTACAGTTCTCTTCACATTCGGCCTTTTGGCAGTTGTCCATTATGGATTCAAGCTCTACACCGGCACCGTCGGCTTCATGGGCGGTTCGAAAGGTTTGGCAGTGAAGGAGATTCCACTCGTACTTCTCGGCAACATCATCGGCACACTCCTCGTGGCACTTCTCAGTTATGCTTCGCCAAACGACCTTCAATCCGTGGCTCAGGGAATACTCGAAGCCCGATTGAAGACAGGCATCCTTCCATGTGGATTGCTTGCAATCGGTTGCGGATTCATCATGACAACAGCCGTTAAGTTCGCAAAATTTGAGAATCGTTGGTTGCCTCTTCTCTTCGGAGTTTCCATTTTCATCGTTTGCGGATTCCCCCACTGCATTGCCGATGCATTCTATTATTTGGCAGTGCCAGTAAGTTTCTGGCAGGCAAATCTGTTCGACATTCTCCTTCTCTACATAAGCATCGTGATTGGCAACGGCATTGGCTGCAACCTCGTTCGCCTCATCATGTGGAACAAGGAAGCATAAACATCGGAAAAAACTTATAGAGGTTTCGCTCATACGAACATTATCGTATTGCCATACGAACATGATCGTATCGCCGTACGAACATGATCGTATTTCTGACGGAGCAATAGAAAATTGCCGACGGACATTGGTTCGTCGGTTTTTCTTTATATAAATATAATAATGTGAGCCAATAGCTACTACTATTAAATTATGTTAAAAAACGAGGAAAACACAAAAAAAGTTCTACGAAAGTTTTAGTTACTAAAGAAATAGTTTTAACTTTGCCAGCAAGAAACAAATAAACCATTAGAATATGAAAGAAGAAAAGAACCTCACGCTCACCAAGGGCGAAATGCAAGTAATGAACATACTTTGGGCTGCCGGAAAGGCTTGTGACGTACACGAAGTGGTGGACAAATACGAAGATCCTAAACCTGCCTACACCACTGTAGCCACTTTCCTGAAGATACTCACGACTAAACAATTCGTAGATTACAAGAAAAGCGAAGGCCGTCAATATCTCTTCTTCCCCCTACTCTCAAAAGCTGAATACACCCGAAGAATACTCCAGGATGTGAAGGACAACTTCTTCCAAGGCAGTGCCTCATCGCTTCTCAGCTTCTTCATGCAAGAGGAAAACCTCAGCGAAGACGAGATTCAGGAACTCATCAACATGGTAAAGTAACCCTAAAACAGCACGAATCGTATGGGAACACTATTCATTTATGCAATAAAATCGGCAATCTGTCTGGCTCTGCTTTATCTGCCCTACACCTTGCTCATGCGGAAAGAGACATTCCACAGTTTCAACCGCAAGGCCCTTCTCATGGTCATTCTCCTCTCGCTCATCTTGCCTTTCATCAGCATTCCGATGTGGAATTCGGCCATTCTCACTGCTCTTCAAGGTCAGAAAGAAGCAATCATCGAGATTGGAATCCCTACTCTATCGGGCGCATCCACAGTTTCGAGTCAGGCAATTGAAGTCGATGCGACTGCAGAAAGCTCAATCAGTTGGGCAAATCTGCTCGTATTAATATATATAATAGGTGTAATCGTCTGCCTCATTTGGAAGGTAGTGGAAGTAGTTCGTCTCGAAAGATTCATCCCGAAAAGTTGCCTCTGGACAGAGAAGAAAGACGGAATCAACATCTTCTGCCATGTAGGAAAGGTAAGTCCTTTCAGTTGGATGAAGAACATCGTGATTGGAGAAGACGACTACAACCAGCATCCATCCGTGCTCATCCACGAAAAGGCACACATCAAGCTTTTGCACTCATGGGACACAATCCTCCTCTCGCTGGTCGAAGTGTTGCAATGGTTCAACCCTTGCATCTGGATGCTCGACCTCACAATGAAGGAAGTTCACGAGTTCGAAGCCGATGATGCAGTACTTCGTTCAGGCATTTCAGCAAAACAATATCAATTATTATTAATCGAGAAAGCAGTGGCCGGCAGCAAATATTCGTTTGCAAACGGATTCAACCACAGCCTTCTAAAAAAACGTTTTATTATGATGATGAAAGACAAATCAAACAAGTGGAACCGTACAAAGATGTTGTACTTGATTCCAGCAGCTGCAATCGCACTCACAGCCTTTGCAACGAACGAGAGCCTTACAGAGGCATTCGCACCAGAAGAAAAGGCTGACTCTCAACAGGCAACAGCCATTGCCACCGACTCACAAACAGGCGAAATCGTCACTCAGAAAGCAAATTTGGCAGCAAACAACGATTCTCCTGCTAACAATGATGCTGTTTACAGTGAGCCAGATGATTCCATAACCGAACTCATGAAGAAAATCCCAGGAGCAAAGATTGACGAAAACGGAAAAGCCACACTCAATGGCAAGGACATCACGAAGGTTCTTGTCAATGGAAAGGAAGTATCAGTTGACAACAATGAGAGAAAGTTGTTAGACGTGACCGTATCAAGAACAGACAAGGCAAAATCACAGGCAGACAATGAAAGAAAGTTGTTAGATGTAACCGTATCAAGAACAGACAAGGCTAATGAAGCTACAGACACCGACGATGACATTTGGCAAGTTGTAGAAGAAATGCCAGAGTTCGAGGGCGGAGCGGAAGCAATGATGGCATTCCTTGCCAAAACTATTAAATATCCAGCATCAGCAATAGAGATGGGCATTCAGGGAAGAGTGATGGTTAAATTTGTGGTCGACAAGACAGGAATCATAAGAGATACAGAGATTGCTAAATCACTGGATGCCGACCATACATACATGCCATCACGCAAAAACGAACAGGGAGAAGAACTCACACCCGAACAATACCAACAACTCTATGCAAAATATGAGGCAGGTTGCAAGGCTTGCGATGATGAAGCACTCAGATGCGTCAAGGCAATGCCAAAATGGAAACCAGGCAAACAAAGAGGAAAGGCAGTCAATGTGTCATTCACCATCCCTATCTCATTCCGTTTGCGATAAGCTATTCCTCAAGCGAAATGCTTAAAACAACATAAAAGAAAAATAAAGTAAATCAGTTTAAAGTAAACAACAAAGCCAGATTGACTGTGAAGTCCATCTGGCTTATTCTTTTGCAAGGTCAATTGAAGTGCTTATTGTCGATATAAACCTCAAGCAATTCAGTCATTCCCTGTTCGGTTGCAGGCATAAGGTCGAGGTCGGCAATGCTTGCAGGAATCACACACGATTCGCCTTTCTTCAGTTCCACAACCTCAATGGCCGAAGCCTTGTCCCTCATCTTTATCTTCAAACCTCCATTGAGACAAGTATAGACAATGAACGAATCGTACTTATATAGTTTGCGATGGAATGCTCGTGTAATATTGTGAATCTTAACCGTAAAGAACGGACTTTCCGTAATGGCAACTGGCTTGTTGATTGCCGCAAGATAATCGGTTCGGTAGGTTGGATAGAGAGTGTAATCGATTGCATCGCGAGCCATTTCGGTATGAAGTTGGCGAGGACGGCCATCAAGACCTGGACGATTGTAGTCGAAGATACGATAAGTGACATCACTGCTCTGCTGAACCTCAGCCAATCGAATGCCTCCGCAAATGGCATGAACACGGCCGGAAGGAATGAAGAACACATCGCCTCGATGCACTGGATGGGATTGCAGAACCTCCATAATCGTTCCATCATTCACCCGTTGCTCATATTCATCAGGCGTAATCTGGCGGTTGAAACCCGAATAAAGCCTTGCTCCCGGTTCGGCATCCATAATAAACCACATCTCCGTCTTGCCCATCGAGTTGTGTCTTTCCTTTGCAATCGCATCGTTTGGATGCACCTGAATCGACAAATCATCATGGGCATCGATGAACTTTATGAGCAAAGGGAACTGCAAACCATAAATATCCACAACCTTCTTGCCAAGCAATGCCTCTCCATGTTCCCCTGCCAATTGGCTCAAGGAACTGCCTGCAAGTGAGCCATTCTCAACGACCGATTCCTTGCCAGGCACTGCACTGACAATCCAATCTTCGCTTCCCCACACAAGTGTGAAAGGATTGTGGCGGAAGAGCAATGGATAAAGTGATTTACTGTCTGCCAAAACTTATCGCAATTATCTTGTTTTACTGAATCTCGTTATAAATGAAAGGGCTGTCAATGTCCTTCAAGAGTGGATGATTGCTGTCTTTCTCGCTGAGAAGAATATCATCGGTATTCAACTGCCAATCAATGCCAAGGTCGGGGTCGTCCCATGCAATTGCGCCCTCACTCTGTGGAGCATAATAGTTGTCGCACTTGTACTGAAACACCGCGATTTCACTCAAAACGGCAAAACCATGAGCAAAACCACGTGGAATGAAGAACTGACGATGGTTGTCTTCAGTAAGTTCCACGGCTACATACTTGCCGAATGTAGGACTTCCCTTGCGAATATCCACAGCAACATCAAGTACTCTGCCCTTCACCACTCTCACCAACTTTGCCTGTGCAAAAGGAGGTTTCTGGAAATGAAGGCCACGAACAACTCCTCGGCTCGACTTGCTTTCATTGTCCTGAACAAAGTTAACCTTCCCGACTTTCTCCTCAAAATCCCTTTGTGAGAATGATTCGAAGAAATAACCTCTCGCATCGTTAAATATGCGAGGTTCAATGATTTTCACATCATCAATTGCTGTATCTACTACTGTTATCATTGTCCGTCTCTATAAAAATCCAATGCTTCAAATATCTGTTCCTTTGTTACGGTTCGATTGATTCTGACCTTTCCAACCTCTGAAAGAAGAGCCATCTTCACCTTGTCTGCAACATTCTTCTTATCATGACGCATGAGTTGGAAGAGAGCTTCATAATCATCACAACCGATTTCGAACTTTCCATAATGCTCTGTAATGAACTTCACAACCTCTCGCATTGTCTCGGTTGGGAACTCATAATAGGCACTCGAAAGATACAATTCACAAATCATACCCCAAGCCACTGCATAACCATGAAGAACAGGTGTGCCTTTCTGAAGTGCGAAACTTTCGACAGCATGACCAACCGTATGGCCGAAGTTCAATGCCTTGCGGATTCCCTGTTCGTATGGGTCGGTTTCCACAATCTTCTTCTTCACGGCAACACTCTTGCGAATCATTCCGTCGAGAAGGGAATAATCGATTTCGTCGAGATCGAAAGCAAGAAGTTGGGCAAGATGTTCCTTATCAGAAATCAATCCATGTTTGAGCATTTCGGCATAACCCGAAAGAATATTCTCATGGTCGAGAGTGCGAAGGAATGCAGTGTCGAGAATGACTTTCACTGGTTCGCGGAATACTCCGACCTCATTCTTGAAGCCGTTGAAGTTGACTCCCGTCTTTCCTCCCACCGAGGCATCAACCATCGAGAGCAATGTTGTTGGGATGTTGATGAACTTGATTCCACGCTTGAAAGTGGCTGCAGCAAAACCACCGAGATCCGTAACCATTCCTCCTCCAAGATTGATGAGAAGGCTGTGGCGAGTGGCACCCTTGTTGCCGAGTTCACTCCAAACGATTGATGCAGTTTCGAGTGTTTTGTTTGCATCGGTTGCAGGAATGACTATATGCTGGGCATCCTTCATGGATTCCGAATCTTTCACAACTGGCCAACACAATTCGTGTGTGGTTTCGTCAGTCAGAACAAATACTTTATCGTAAGTCACCTTATTTCTTTATTATAAATATATACGTTTAATTTCCGTTTGAGAGAATGAATTTACTTCACGATTACAAAGCCGCCATCATGGAGCAAATGAAGCTTCACCTTCTTAGGGTCCTTGATTTTGAGCTGGCTCTTCACTGGTTCGCGGTTGGCATCATCGCTGTAGAGGGTGACAACATCGCCCTTGCTGACAAATCGGGAAAGGTCGAACACCTTATCACACTCTTCTGCAGCATTGTTGCCTGCAATGTACCAAGTGCCTTCGTGCTGACGGGCAAGAACTGCAAACTGCCCAGGATAACCATCAACATACTTTGTATCGTCCCATGTGGTTGGAACCTGCTTCATAAATTCAACGCTTACCTTTGGTGCTCCGCCTTCTGCCTCTGGCTTGAGGTTCTCTGGAGTGACAGCAAAGTTCTGGATTGGATTCTGGAAGAGAACTGCCTGTGCAAGTTCGTGACAATCAGTTGTCTTACGAGTTACACCGCCCTTGTTGCCTCTTGCAAGATGTCGATTGAGGAACGAGCCACCGAATTCCATACAACCAACCGTGTTGCGAATGAATGGATGAGTGGAAGTGTCCTTTGCCTCACGGTCGGCTGAACCCTGACCGAAGATTAGGTTTTCGCTGGCGAGAACTGCCTCACTGCCTACATAGTTTGGATACATTCTTTCCCAACCGCGAGGGAGTGTGCATCCGTGGAAGATTACCATAATACCATTATCATAAGCATCGCTGAGAACGGCCTCATACTGGCGGATTGTCTCTTGCTTATCGCCTCCCCAGAAGTCGACCTTTATACCTTTCACACCATTCTTGTTCATCCATTTCATCACTTCCTTGCGATAGATTGGATTGTCCATCTTGTTGATAGGACTCTGAACAATATCGTTCCAATAGCCACTTGAACTGAACCAAAGGAACACATCAACATTCTTGCTGTGAGCATACTTTATGAGGTCTTCCATCTTTTCGTAGCCGATTTGTTCGTCCCAACCAGCATCGATGAGAATGTAAGGGTAACCCATTTCGCTTGCAAGGTCGATGAATGCAACCTGGTCGTTCCAGTTCATACTTGCATCCTGCCAAACAATCCAACTCCATGTGCTCTTTCCGAACTTGAAGTCCTTCTTTGGATAGTTCTTGAGAATCTTATCATCAACGAGTGTTGAAGCCTTAACTCCAGGACCATAAAGAGGTTCGACTGTATTCCAAGCAGCAGTGGTTTCCACGATTGGAGCAAGTGTCTTTCCCACTGTGATTGTGCGCCAAGGGGTTGCATTTGGAAGACCGAAAGCAGGTTCGATGGTTCCGTTTCCATTGTTTTCCTCTGGCATTGGGAAGTCGACTGTGAAGAGATTTCCTTCTTTCACATCGCTCAGGCGGCAACCACAATACTTGCTGTCAACGCCTGTTTCGCTTACGAGGACCCATCCGTCCTCACCCACCTTGAAGAGGCAAGGGAATGTGAAACCGTGACGAGAATGAGATTCTGCTATTGGACGGTCATATGCATACACTTCCTCATAACTTGGTTTTGAGCGCTTCCATCCTACCATTGCATCGCTTTGTGGGCACATGAATGTAGTTGTTTGTGATGGGAAACGGAAACCTGTCTCTTCGTTCATCACTCGGATGCTGCCTGTATCGCCCTGACGAGGAACAAAGTAACGGAAAGCAATGTCGTTGTCGCTTACATAGAACTGAATGTCGTAACGGATTGCACGACGGCCTTCGCCTGCCTGAAGATGCAGGGTATATACGTTTGCCTTGTAGTTGACAGTGCTCTTCTTACATTTTTCGAGTGTGTAGGAATAGTCGACTTCGGCAAGTTCCTTTGTTGCACCTGCTGGCAATTTGGCTACAGAAAGGTTGGAACTGAAATCACCTATATTGCTCTTGAAGCCGAGAGGACTTTCTGCGAGCATCTGCTTGCCATCATAAGTTACTGAATAGACAGCCTTGCCGCCTTTCACATCGATATCCACTTTGAGGCGACCATCAGGTCCGCTTACCGTTGCTGTCTGTCCGAATGCCATTACCGACTGGAACAAACACATTGCTGCCAAAGCAGCTGTTTTCATGAGGAAATGTTTCATATACATTATATATTATATTATTGTTTTTTGTTGTTTTGATTCAATTTTTTATGCCTATGAAGGTTCCGAAAAAAGAAACGCGAGAAATGACTCTGAGTTTCGCGAGAAATTGCCTTGAGTTTCGCGAGAAATGACCTCGAGTTTCGCGAGGTTTTTTCGAGGGGTTCGCAAGACTTATTTTTCGATGGCAAAACCCGATGTTTTCACTCTGCCTGAAGCAAGTCTTTGTAAGCCTCAATCGCCTTCTTCGCAATCTCAATTGCCTCATCCATAGGACAATGGAGTTGACCTCCAGCGGCATTCAAGTGGCCTCCTCCATTGAAGAATTCGGCTGCAACCTTGTTTGCCGGAAAATCATCAACCGAACGAAGCGAAACGAAGATTCGAGGTTTCTCTGTGTCTTCATGCATGAAGATTGAGAGTTTCGTACCCTTTATCTCGAGCGGCATATTCACAACGCCTTCGGTGTCGCCCTTCAAATAGTGGAAGTTGCGAAGTTCTTCCCTATTGAGAGTAAACAAAGACGCATGGTATTCAGGGAACACCTGCAACTTTTCGGAGAGAATGTAACCGAGCAAACGGAAACGTGCCTCCGTATAGTTGTTGTAGATTCTTCGGTTGATTTTGTCCTTATCAATTCCCTTCTTCAGCAATTCGGCCAGAATCATATAAATATCGGGGTCGTTGGAATTGTATGAGAACTTGCCCGTATCGGTACACATTCCGGCATAAATATCCTCGGCTCCTGCCTTCGAGAGATTCTGCAAACCGCCAATCGAATCTATGATTCGGAAGACGAGTTCACTCGTACTGCTCGCATCGGGATACGAAATCACCAAATCACAGAATTGTTCTGGATGAAGATGATGGTCAATCATCACTTTCTTGGCATTTGATGCAAGCACCGGCTGAGCCAACTCCTCCATTCTTCCTGGCTCGTTGAGGTCGAGACAGACAATCAGGTCGGCCATTGCAATTATATTGCGGCAACGGGCTTTCTGCCTGTCGTAAAGCAGAATCTTATCGGCATCCTTCATCCATTTCAGGAAGTCGGGATAGTAGCCAGGCACCATTACGGTTACCATTTTCCCCTTTCGGGTAAGATATTCGTAAAGGCCAAGCGACGAACCGATTGCATCTCCATCCGACGACACATGAGTGGTGATTACGACATTCTTGCATTGCTCGAACATTCGCTTCACCTCTGCCAACTCTGTATGTGATATTTTATTTGATAACACTTTCCGTTCCTTTATATTTATAAATGATGTGCAAAGATAAGGAATTTTGACGAAAGAAACAATAACTTATCCGTATTTATTCACTCAAAATCAACAAAATTGCCCTTGGCAAATCTGCATTCGCGCTTTTTGGGCCTTTAATCGTAAAAAAAACTAACAAGAAAGCGAAAGTTTGCAAATAAATTACTAACTTTGCAACGTAAAAAAACAAAACGCAATTCGATAATGATTGTATCTCCATCTCTTCTCGCTGCCGATTTCACAAGGCTCAGCGAGGAAATTGACATGATAAATCGTAGTGAAGCCGATTGGCTCCACCTCGACATAATGGACGGCGTGTTCGTGCCAAACATCAGCTTTGGATTCTCCGTACTCGATGCCATCAAACCAATCTGCAAAAAACCTCTCGATGTTCATCTCATGATTGTAGAACCAGAGAAATTCATCGGCCGCATTGCAGAACTTGGCGCAATGATGATGAACGTACACTATGAGGCTTGCACTCATCTCAACCGTACTATCCACGAAATCCACGAAGCAGGAATGAAAGCTGCCGTAACCCTCAACCCTTCTACCCCCGTTTGCATGCTTGCCGACGTGATAAAGGATGTGGATATGGTATTGCTCATGACTGTCAATCCAGGTTTCGGCGGACAAAGTTTCATCGAACACTCACTTGATAAAGTCGTAGAACTCAGACAGTTGATCAAAGCCACTGGTTCGAAAGCCCTTATCGAAGTCGATGGAGGAGTAAACAAAACGACGGCTCCTAAATTGGCTGAAGCCGGAGTCGATGTACTCGTTGCAGGAAGTTACGTATTCAAGGCTGAAAAGCCAGAAGAAAAGATAAAGGAACTAAAACAATTGTAATCATGAAGAAACTATTATACATTCTCTTGGCAGTTTGCTGCATTTCATCGGTTTTCAGTTGTAGGGATGAGGAAACTTATGCCGACATGAAAAACAAGGAAAAGAATGCTATCAAGAAATTCTTGAAGGACAACGAATTCGTAGGTCCTATCACGGAAATCTCTGAAGCTCAGTTCTATGCTCAGGATTCCATCACCGACACTCTCAAGAACGAGTTCGTCCTCTTCAAGGAAGACGGTATCTACATGCAAATCGTCAACCGAGGCGAAGGCAAGTCAATGATTGAAATGGCAAAGGAACAATCTTCCGACAGCACAATCAGCAAGACAATCATCTGCCGATTCCTCGAATACGATATCGAAGGCGGAAGCATCACATACAGCAACATCTACTCTGCTGCCATCATCGACAAGATGCTTTGCACCTACACCCATTTCGGAAGAAGCTATAAAGCCTCATTCACAGAAGGTTACATGAAGAACTACTACGAATCAGCAGTACCAAAAGGCTGGATAAAGCCTCTCGACTACATCCGCCTCACTCGCAATGCAGGTCGAATTGCAAAGGTTCGCCTCATCGTTCCTCATTCTTCCGGAACAGGCAATGCTCAGGGATACGTTCTTCCAATGTATTACGAAATCAGTTATCAGTTAGGAATTTAAGCAAAAAGCAATCATATGAGTTTAATCAAATCAATATCAGGAATCAGAGGCACAATCGGAGGAAAGGCAGGAGAAGGCCTTAACCCTCTCGATATCGTGAAGTTCACATCCGCCTATGCAACTCTTATCCGCAGAACAACTCCTGTTCAGGGCAATAAAATAGTTGTCGGCAGAGATGCACGTATTTCTGGCGAAATGGTAAAGAACGTAGTTTGCGGAACTCTCATGGGAATGGGATTCGATGTAGTCAACATCGGTTTGGCTTCCACACCAACTACAGAACTTGCCGTCACAATGGAAGGTGCATGTGGAGGTATCATCATCACTGCCAGCCACAATCCTCGCCATTGGAACGCACTCAAGCTCCTCAACCACAGAGGCGAATTCCTCAATGCAGCCGAAGGTAATGAAGTGCTTGCAATCGCTGAAGCTGAAGACTTCGAATATGCTGATGTTGACCACCTCGGCCACTACGAAGAGAACAACACCTACAACCAGCGCCACATCGACCTCGTTCTCGGTTTGCCTCTCGTTGATGTTGAAGCAATTCGTGAAGCACAGTTCCGTGTTGCATTCGATTCTGTGAACTCAGTCGGTGGCATTATTCTCCCCATGTTGCTCGAACAACTCGGAGTCGAAACCGTCACTCCTCTCTATGCCGAACCAACCGGTGATTTCCAGCACAATCCAGAACCACTCGAGAAGAATCTCAGTGATATAATGAATCTCATGCGCGAAGGCAAGCACGATGTTGCTTTCGTTGTGGATCCAGATGTCGACCGCCTCGCATTCATTTGTGAAGATGGTACAATGTACGGAGAAGAATACACACTCGTAACCGTTGCTGATTATGTTCTCAGCATCACTCCTGGCAACACCGTAAGCAACCTTTCTTCAACTCGAGCCCTTCGTGATGTCACTCTCAAATATGGTAAGGAATACAATGCTGCTGCCGTTGGCGAAGTCAACGTTGTTACAAAGATGAAGGACACCAACGCAATCATCGGTGGCGAAGGCAATGGTGGAGTCATTTATCCACAGGCACACTATGGTCGTGATGCCCTCGTTGGCATTGCCCTCTTCCTCAGCCATTTGGCACACAAGGGTTGCACAGTAAGTGAACTTCGCAAGACTTATCCTGACTATCAGATAGCAAAGAACCGCATCGACCTCGACCCTTCTACTGATGTTGATGCTATCCTTGCAAAAGTTAAGGAAATGTTCGCAACCGACCCTTCTGTAACAGTAAATGACATCGATGGTGTCAAGATTGACTTTGAAGACAAGTGGGTTCATCTCCGCAAGTCAAACACCGAACCAATCATCCGCGTTTACAGTGAAGCTGCCACAATCGAAGATGCCGACGAAATCGGTAAGCGCATTATGGATGTTGTTTATTCAATGAAATAAACTTCCCTACAAGAGAGGAATTCATAATACATCAACAATAAAAGCGGAGCAACTTATCCAACAAGTTTGCTTCGCTTTCTTTATTTTCGATATGCTTCCAATAATTCTCCGAAAAATCAAAGCATATTTGAAATGGTTTCGTAATAACGCTTACTAACTGGTATTTGAGGAGATTGAGGTGAATCAAGTTCTGCAAGAATAATACCGTCTTTATCCCTTCGAAGCAACTTCACATGCTTCTGATTGATAAAGAATGAGCGATGGCATCGGATAAGGCCATTTACCTGGCAAAGTTCTTCAATGCTCTTCATCGTTGCTCTCAATTGGTACGACTTCATCTTTGTGTTCTCTATATAATAGATAATAATGTAGTTTTCCTTCGATTCAATATAGAACACATTATCCGAAGCAACAAGAAGTTTCAAGTTACCTTTATCATCATAGAATCTCATTCTGAGATTTTCCTCCGGTTCAAGCTTTCTGTTTCGAGCATCAGTCAAACTGAGTGACAACGCAATCAATACATACGGATAGATAAGAATGAAAAACATGTATTCAACGACCTTGCCAAGAACTTCGAAATATGGCATTGTATGCTGAAGCATCAACCAAAGATACAAAGCCTCAAAGTGTGAAATGACCACAATCTCCATTCCACACCAGAACAGGTACCACCCCGTGGAAAGGTTCAAAACATTTCTAAGGAAATAGAATGTCAGGCGGGTAATCACCATCGTAACAAGCACTATACAACTCATTATCGTGATATTGAACGGATACAATCCCCTTCCCATATCCAGGAACTGGTCAATATCAAATGGGCGGTATACCAACACGAATACAACAAAGAACACAGGCACCATCATAAAGTATATTACCTGCGAGCCTAATTTCTTATAAGAAGGGCCAATTTTATCCATATTCTCGTCACTTTTAATGTGGGACAAAAGTAAATCTTACAGAATTTCGTCACAAATATAGAGTTTTTATCCCAAAACAAATGTTTTTGTCAACAAAAACTTGCGATAATCACATAAATTTGTTCACAATATAGGTTTATTGTAATTTTGCAGCGTCGAAGTTGAAATATTATCAGTTATTCTGATTTCATACAACGACAAACCAACAACTAACGAATAATACATTATATTAATATTAGACTAAATATGAAGAGATTTGAACACATCTGCAGTTTTGCAACAGACAACATTGCCTTAACCGACTATTGCAATGGCAAACAAATCACATATAGTCAAATATCAGAAATGATGGACATCCTGCTTTCCAAGATGTGTGAAGCAGGAATCAAGAAAGGCGATAGGATTGGAATCGTAAATGACAATTCTATCGAATGGATAGTGAATTTGATGTCAACAATAACATACGGAGCTTGTGCAATAGTATTTCCAGCAAACAGCCAAATATCGGACTTGACGAATCAAGCTAATATAAAGATGATGATTGATGAGATAAATGGCATTGAAATCGATGAAGATAATGAACACGACTGGGTTTCTGCAGTTACAGGCAATACCCTTTCCGGCAATGATGAGGTTATTATCAATTATAAGACAAATAATTTCGGTCAGACAATAGCTCAAACCATCACAGTTCAAGATATTGCCGTTGCAACCGAAACCGTTTCGGAAAAGTATGCTGGAATGCGTCTCACCCGCAATCTCACTATACTCACCGACGGAAACAACAACGCCACGAATCTTTCCGATTTGCTTGCATCCCTTTCACTCGGTGCGAGCATCACAATGGTTAGCAAATCTGATGAGGACACAATCCTAAAATGCATAAAGAAGAACCGTCCTCACCTCATTAACATAGAAAGCACGATTGCAGAACAACTGATACGAAAAGACATTCTGCCTCTTTTCTCTACGCCAATGATAAGTTCTCACACTCGACGTGCATTCATGAAGCAGGTAAAGAAGCAGATGATGTATGGTCTCGGAGGATGCGTACTATGCCTCAACGTATTTGGAAGTAAGTTCAGCCCTGACATAGAGCACCTGCTTCAAAAAATACAGTTCCCTTATCAAATATTCGCATAAGGAAACATAATCTAAAGATATTTATGAATTGGCTATGGTCCTGTGCTTTTCAGGCAAGCCATCATTGATAACATCAAACACCTCCTGCATGAGTTGTTTGGTGTTTTTTCCTTCTCTTTGCTCAGCAGTGATCGGTTCGTGAATTGTCATTGTGAGAGGATGACGACTGACCATGGCAGAATGGCGACTGAAGATATCAAACGAACCATCAATGGTAATAGGAACGATAGGCAAACCTATTTCGTTTGCGAGCATAAAGGCCCCTCGCTTGAATGGTTGCATCTTTCCGTCATGAGTTCTTGTGCCTTCTGGGAATATCACCATCGACATTCCGTTCTGTAATGTTTTGCGAGCCTTTCCAACAGCCTTTCCTATTGCAGAAATTGAATCACCAACGAAGATTTGTCCTGAAGCTATACATGCAACACCTACAAACGGCATTTTCTTGATGTATTCCTTCATCATCCATTTAAAGTTGTGGCCGATATATCCATAGACAAGGAATATATCAAAGTAGCCTTGATGGTTTGCGAGGAACACATACGACTGCTTGTCGGAGATATTCTCCTTACCAACGACATTTACCTTAATCAAGAACAGCCAACAAGCTATTTTTGCCCACATTTTCGGAAGGTAATATGCGGTGTAAGTTCTGTCGCCAAGCAGAGAGAAGATTACAACGAGTGTTCCCGTAATAATGGTATCCACGGCAAACAAAGGCCATGCTATCAAAATTGTGTATATTTGATACAGCAGTTTCATTTCTAAATTATTTACGTTTCAAAGTGATTACATTGATTTCTGGCCAAGCTCCCAGTCTGAAAGGAAGAATAACGCATCCGACGCCTTCATTGACATTGAGGTAGCGACCTTTATCTTCGTATATTCCCGACCATTCTTTATAGAGCCACTGGGCATGCGACCAACCGAACATTTTAATCTGTCCGGCATGTGTATGGCCCGACAAAGTCAGTTGGACATCTGTTCGTGGCAGCACTTCCTTCTTCCAATGCGAAGGATCGTGAGAAAGAAGCACTTTGAAGACATTCTTGTCCAAGCCATCGAGAGCCAAAGGCAGATTGCCACGGGATGGATAGTGAGGAAAACTCCCGACATTCTCCACTCCGACGATAGCTATCGACTGACCTCCGCGTTTTACTATCTGATTAGCGTTTAGCAGCATTTTCCAGCCAAACGACTTTTCCTTTTTCTGCAAAGCCACCACATCAGCCTGTTTTTCCATCTCACTCATTCCCTTGTTGTACATGGCATAGTCGTGGTTTCCCATAATAGAGAACACGCCATCGCGGGCCTTAATGCCAGAAAGCACCGATTCAAAGCCTTCCAGCTCTGAAGACAGACGTGTGACTATATCCCCCGTGAAACAAACGGCATCAGCATTCTGAGCGTTTATCAGTTCCACCATTTTCCCGACTAAATCCTCATGGCCGAACCTATGGAAAGATTCTGCGTGGAAGTCGGAGAATTGCACAATCCGATAACCATCAAATGCTGCAGGAAGATTCTCGAAATAGAGAGTCTTCTCGTTCACGACAAAATGCTTGCTGCCATAAGTTATGCCAAACACCACAACAACAGCAATGGCAAGCACTGCAATTATAGTTCTTTTCAGTTTTTTACCTATCATAAATAAATTGACGCATTCTTTCCTGACTGAATCCACGCCTATGGGCATAGTCAGCCAACTGTTCCTCACTTATTGGCCTCACTGCAAAATATTTGCTATTGGGGTCTGAAAGGATGAAACCACTGACCGATGCATGCGGCATCATCATTCCCGTTTCCGTGAGATGAATTCCAATGCTCTCCAGGTTACATATATCGTTCACGAGGAAATTGATTGACAAGTCGGGAATCGACGGATACCCCACAGCAGGTCTTACGCCTTTCAGGCCCGAATCCTCATGAAGTTTCTCTGCAGCAGCCTCAGCCAGTCTATCAGCCAAAGTCTTTGCCAGCAATCCTTTATATTCATCGTCGGGGAACATTTGTTCCAAACGTTTATCAGCCGAAGTGGCAAACACACTTATTTCGCCATCCGTCTCTCCCACATAGTCGGTTAGGCATAAGCACACACCGTTTTCATTTGGGATTTGCTGACGGAGGAAAGGCACTCGGATGCCACTTTCCTCAAACACCAAATCATCGGTATCAACAATGACCTTATATGCCTTTATCAGATAGTTTACTTTAATGTCGGAAGGCAACGAAGCCAGCAATTTCAAGGCATCTTGTTTGATGTCAGCCGAAGCCTCACCCGAACGACTTACGCTCCAGGTGTGGTAGAAATGTTCCCAACTGATATACGGAATAAGTTCTTCTATTGAATAAGTGCCTGTCATGCTATTCGACATTGTATCTCAGTTCACGACCACGAACGCTATCCACTACAATGCCATTAGCGAAAGCGGTAGCACCATTCACGATAGTTCTCTCCACTTTCCACTTGAATACCTTTCCCTCCATTGGAGTCCATCCGCATTTCGTGTAGTAGCAGCCAGAAGTAACTTGCCAATTAGCGTTAGGATTGACAAGCACTAGGTCGGCATAGTATCCACGACGGATAAATCCACGTCGGTCTATCTTATAGAGTTGTGCAGGATTATGACTCATCAGCCGAACCACCTGTTCGATTGGCAACACTCCCTCGCTTGTGAGTTCAAGCATTGTAACGAGAGAGAATTGAATGAGAGGCATTCCAGAAGATGCTTTCAATGCTCCGCCTTCTTTTTCGCTCAGCAAATGAGGGGCATGGTCAGTTGCCACAACGTCTATCTTTCCATCTGTCAGGGCATCACGCAGAGCATCCCTATCCTCAGAAGTCTTCACGGAAGGATTACACTTTATCTTAGTTCCCAAGCTGTCATAATCTTCAGTTGTGAACATCAGATGGGCAATGCAAGCCTCGGCGGTAATCTGCTTATCCTCAAGAGGTTTCTGTTCGAAGAGGTCAAGTTCCCTTTCCGACGAAACATGAGCTATATGCAGTCGTGCTCCCGTTTCCTTTGCCATTTGCACAGCCTTCGATGAAGCTTCGTAGCATGCCTCTATACTGCGAATGCGTGAATGGTAGCGAACGGGAAAGTCATTCTGTCCCTTATATTTTTTCTTGAATTGCTTTATGTTCTGTTCGATGATGGCATCGTCCTCGCAATGGGCCACGATGAGCAGAGGCGATTTCTCAAACACTTTCCTCACGGCATCACTATCGCCAACGCACATATTGCCTGTACTTGAACCCATAAACAATTTCACTCCTGGCACACGATGAGGGTCGAGGAGAGGTAACAAGTCGGAATTGTCGGCGGAAGCACCGAAGAAGAATGAATAGTTTACTCGGCTCTTCTCTGCTCCGAGTTGGAATTTCTCTTCAAGAAGTTCGAGATTGGTAGTAGCAGGTTTTGTGTTAGGCATTTCCATGTATGAAGTCACACCACCGGCAGCAGCAGTTCTACTTTCCGATTCGATGTCGGCCTTGTGAGTAAGTCCCGGCTCACGGAAATGCACATGATCGTCTATAACACCAGGCAGAAGCCAAAGTCCCGTAGCGTCGATGATGGTGTCATCGGCATTGGGTTCGATGGTTTCGCCCACAATAATATCTTCGATAAATTCATCACGAATGACGACTGTGCCCACAAAGCACTTGCCCTCGTTCACGATGTTTGCGTTGCTTATTATTGTTCTCATTGACGAAATGATTTGTTTCTACCTTTTCCTTGTTTTGCTAATATTATGGAGTAAATACTAATCCTTTGGAGTTGGGTACTTCTTGAACCAACCGTCGAATCTCAGGCGAATGACACCGAGCAGAGCCTCGCTGAAAATTCCACCGCTCATCTTGGATGTACCTTCTACCCTATTTACGAATACCACTGGCACTTCCTTGATTTTGAAGCCACACTTGAAAGCAGTGTATTTCATTTCGATTTGGAAGGCATAGCCTTTGAATCTCACTGCATCGAGGTCGATTGTTTCAAGTACTCTACGTTTATAGCATTTGAATCCAGCGGTAGTGTCGTGGATGTGGCAACCCGTAACCATTCTGACATACATCGAAGCGAAATACGACATCAACACACGTCCCATTGGCCAGTTCACCACGTTCACACCCGTAATGTATCTCGAACCGATGGCAAGGTCGTAGCCCTCGTCGGCACAAGCCGCATAGAGTCGAGGCAAGTCGGAAGGAGCATGTGAGAAGTCGGCATCCATTTCGAACACATAGTCGTACTTATGTTCGATGGCCCATTTGAAACCTGCGATATAGGCAGTTCCCAAACCCAGTTTGCCCGATCTCTCGAGGATGAACAAGCGGTCGGCGAATTCTGTAGCCATGAGATTTTTCACGATATCTGCAGTTCCGTCAGGCGAACCGTCATCGATTACGAGTATGTGGAAACACTTATCGAGAGCAAACACGGCACGGGTGATTTTCTCGA
Organism: Bacteroidaceae bacterium; assembly: GCA_024398435.1. Lineage (GTDB taxonomy): Bacteria > Bacteroidota > Bacteroidia > Bacteroidales > Bacteroidaceae > Colivivens. Next base: position 84,186 of record JAKSJD010000009.1, read on the forward strand.
TATTTTCCTTCTCATTATAGGTAGGAATGATTACAATACTGTCACTGGTATTCATATACTGTATTAATTTTAAAGTGCAAATATAGGAGTTTTTCTGATAACAGCCAAGCCTTTCTCCGAAAAAGTTTAAAAATAATGTAGTGATATACACAATGACACTAACTCATCGGCTTTGAATTCTTAGTTTCACGCAGAGAAGGTTTTGCCTTCTCCGAAGGTTCTATCCCTTCATCTTGTTCCACATATGTGAACGAGTTCCCATAAGTGACCAATCTGAATGGATAAGGCCGATTGCTTCGCCCTCAAAACCTTGGCGAGAGAGCAAGAGTTCGCAAAGGCTATCCAGATCTTTTTTATAAGAGGGGAACAGAGGAAATTATTATCCCAGCGGTCTCTTTCCCCCTTTAGGGGGTTAGGGGGCTTTGCGGTCTCTGCGCCTCTGCGTGAGATGCTGTGGAACTACGAAGTAGGGCCTGGCTTGACTTTGATGCTCTTCTGAAAGCTTGCTTGCATGAAGAGTAGCCAAGGCAAGGCAATCACCACGAATTGTGGACAGCATCGACTCTGCGAGAAACTGAAAAACGCCATTGGTGTCAATATGTTAGTCAGTTCCAAAAATTTATTTGCTTTGTATTTCATCCACCACCTCAAGCGCCTTCGTGATTGATTTGATATCATTCACTATGAGTGAACGTTTTTCCCCGTCGCGCAAGCGAGTGGTACGAGGGTGTGAAGTGGCATAGTTTATCAGCTTGTAGAATGTGTCCGACTTGTAGTACGGACTGTCGAAATTGCTTACCATCACGAGAATCATGTTGCCACCCTTGAGCATCACTTTCTCTATGCCCAGACGCTGGCATTGCCATTTAAGAGGCATGATTCGGATGAGTTCCTCTGCCACATCAGGAATCTGTCCGAAGCGGTCGACGAGTCGGGTCCTGTAAGCCTCGAGTTGCTGGCGCGAAGTGATTGAATCCAGTTCGCGATAGAGGCTCATTCTCTCTCCGCTGCTTGGTACGAATTCCTCTGGGAAGTAAGCAATCAACTCGCTTTCCACCACGCATTCAGCCACATACATGGTCTGTTGCAAGTGGTCGCCGTTTTCATCGTTTATCTCCGTATCTTCAGGGTTGTCGAATGTTCCGAGCAAGTCAGGGAATTCCGTTTCCTTCAGTTCGGCCACTGCCTCGTTCAGCACCTTCTGATAAGTTTCGTAGCCAAGGTCGGCGATGAATCCGCTTTGTTCGGCTCCGAGCATATTGCCGGCACCACGGATGTCGAGGTCCTGCATTGCAATATGAATACCCGAACCGAGGTCGGAGAAGTTTTCGAGGGCTTGCAACCTACGGCGCGACTGTTCGTTGAGCGAAGCAAGCGGAGGAGCCAAGAGATAGCAGAAGGCCTTCTTGTTGCTGCGTCCCACACGTCCACGCATCTGATGCAGGTCGCTCAATCCATAGTTTTGTGCGGCATTTATGATGATAGTGTTGGCATTAGGGATGTCGACACCATTCTCCACGATAGTGGTGGAGAGCATCACGTCGTAGTCGTAGTTCATGAAGTCGAACACGATCTGCTCCAGTTCCTGAGGGTTCATCCTTCCGTGTCCTATGCAGATGCGGACATCCGGAATTCGTTCCTGAATCATTTCCTTGATGGAATATAAGTCGTTGATTCGGTTGTTTACGAAGAACACCTGTCCGTTTCGGCTCATCTCGAAGTTGATGGCCTCGCATACGATTTCCGGACTGAACGTATGAATCTCCGTCTGTATCGGGTATCGGTTTGGAGGAGGAGTCTGGATGATACTAAGGTCGCGTGCTCCCATGAGCGAGAATTGCAGAGTGCGAGGTATTGGTGTAGCAGTCATCGTGAGAGTGTCCACGTTCACCTTCAGTTGGCGAAGTCGTTCCTTCACAGCCACACCAAACTTCTGTTCCTCATCTATGATGAGCAGACCGAGGTCCTTGAATCCTACGGTCTTGCCAATCAGTTTGTGTGTACCTATGATGATATCTATCTTACCCTGTTTCAGTCGGTCGAGGATGTCGGAGATTTGCTTAGCCGTTCTTGCTCTCGTCAGATATTCCACCGTCACGGGGAAGTCCTTCAGGCGTTCCGAGAAAGTCTGATAATGCTGATAAGCCAGGATGGTTGTAGGCACCATCACGGCCACTTGCTTTCCATCGGTGGCAGCCTTGAAGGCAGCACGCACAGCCACTTCCGTCTTTCCGAATCCCACATCGCCACACACCAGTCGGTCCATAGGCACAGATTTCTCCATGTCGGCCTTCACGTCCTGCGTGGCCTTGTTTTGGTCTGGAGTGTCCTCATAGATGAAACTTGCCTCCAGTTCGTGTTGCATATAGCTGTCGGGCGAATAGGCAACTCCCTTTTCCTGTCGGCGCTGGGCATATAGTCGGATGAGGTCGCGGGCAATGTCCTTCACCTTCGTCTTCACCCTGTCCTTCATTCGTTCCCACGCACCCGTACCTATTCGGTTCAGTCGAGGCTGTTCACCTTCCCTACCCTTATATTTCGACACCTTGTGCAAGGCATGAATCGACACATACACCACGTCGTCGTTCTGGTACACCAACTTGATCATCTCCTGCATCTGTCCGTTTTGCGGCACTCTCACGAGTCCGCCAAACTTACCCACGCCATGGTCGATATGCACCACGTAGTCGCCAATCTCAAACTGTTGGATTTCCTTCAGCGTGAGCGCCACCTTTCCCCTGTGGGCCTTGTCGCTCTTGAGACTGTATTTATGGAAGCGGTCGAATATCTGATGGTCGGTGAAGTAACACTGTTTCGAGTGGTTGTCGATGAATCCCTCATGGATGGCACCCTTCACGGCATTGAAGGCAATCTGTTTCCATTCCACTCCGTCGGCCAAGCTGCCGAAGATATCCTTCAATCGCTTGATTTGCTTGTCGCTGTCGCTAGAGATATTTATAGAGTAGCCCTCGCTCTTCAGGCGCAGCAATTCCTCGGAGAGCAATTCGAAGTTTTTGTGGAACAGAGGTTGAGGAGAGATATCAAAAGCCACGTCGGCATTCTCGCCGCTGTTCAGAGCCACCATTCGCTTTCCTTCCATACCCTTTTCAAAGTCGGAACGAGTGGAAAGCATGGCGAAGTCACCGCCCCTTGCATCTTTGGTTGTTTCAGCAATCACGGCCTGTCGGCTGATTCCCTCCCTGTGGATGATGTCGATGCGGTCGGCCACAAAGTCGAAGTTGCTGGCCACGACAATTGCTTCGTCGCTGACGAAACTGAGGAAAGGCACCATATCGCCTCTCTTGGCCGAAACCTCAGGCACGATGTCCACCCCTTTCAGGCGTTCCTGTGAAAGCTGCGACTGAATGTCGAACGTGCGGATGCTGTCCACCTCGTCGCCCATGAAGTCGATGCGTACAGGGATTTCCTTGCTGAACGAATAAATATCAACGATACTGCCACGAATGGCGAACTGACCAGGTTCATATACATAGTCGGTGCGGTTGAAACCCAAGTCGAACAATCGCTGTTCCAATTCCGTCACATCATACGTTCCGCCCACACTGATTCCAATCGTATCATCGGCCAACATCTTCTCCGACACCACCATCTCGGCCAAAGCCTCAGGGTAAGTGACGATGAGCAGACTGGAGTCGGTTCTCAAACGAGTGAGCACCTCAGTACGTAGAATCACGTTGGCATCGTCCTTCTGGTTGTATTTTATCGCTCTGCGATAAGAAGAAGGGAAAAAGAAGAGGTTATCGGTTGAATCTCCCGAAGCAATTAGATTACGAAGGTCATTATAGAAATAGCCGGCAGATTCTTCATCGTCGAGGATGAAGAGAACGGAAGGAAGTCCACCCTTCTGCAAGGCAGCAAACACAAGCGGAGCGGACGAACCGAAGAGTCCCCCCACTCTGATAAGTTTTTTCTTGCCGCCGATCAGTCGGGCCAATTTTCTGACATCCTCCGACCTGGCTACATTATCCAAGAAATTATGCACTGATGTGTACTTCCCTTGCAAAGAGACGAAGGAAATTCAGCGTTTCGCTACTTGCATGCAAAAGAGGCAATTCAGCAGAATTGAGCAGCGAAAAATCGTTGTTAAAATCATCGAGAGTAAAATCCGTCATAGGCAGTGTGAGTTAATGTTAATACCAAACTTTCTGTTCGTTTATAACTATAACGCACATTCCTCCGATTTATTATATCCGAATGAAAATATTTTTCTGAAAAGTGGAAAGGGGGCAAAGTTCATGGTTCATGGTTCAAAGACTTAAAATTGTACTTTTTACATGAGAGTGGCTTAGGAGATTTTGAAGATAAAAGAATCAAAAAAGTATCAGCCCAGGCGTGAAGCCCAGACTGACACAAGAATCCAAATACTATTGTCTAACAATTCGAGTAGATTCGGCATGTGTCTCACGACAGAAAAATAAACCTACCCTTTGTCGTGAACCATTAGAAATAATAATAGTACAATTTAACTTAAACAAAATTCAAAGTACTCTGTGAAAGAATACGAACCGTCTCACGACGATTATGGGATATAATAATTAAATCATTTAACATTTAGATGCAAGGCCGGCCGTTTCGGCTGATGCCTGTAGGCCAGCCCTACAGAAATAATTATAAAGAATTCTTGCACCGTCTCACGACGGTTGATGAAAAAAGTATAAATAATAACATTAAAAAAGCAGCCTACTCGTCGGCCACCGCCACTGGGCAGGCTGCTCAAAAAAAATTAAAAATTTACGTAATGTATAAATGATCGTACCAATTAATGATACATACCTGTCTCACGACGGTTACAGTATATAAGAATACTTTCAATTTCAACAACTATTGATTGATTATTCTCCGAAGACCTCCCAATCATGTTGATCATTTCTGTCTTTTGCTAAGCCCTCATCTACCGACTGACTGCCAACGCCGATCATCAAATCTATCTGGTAGGCAGTTTTCAATGATGTCATTTGTGGCTGAATATACTCTTTCTTCATATCTTGCATTTTTATTTGATTAACACTTTCTTTCCGTTCACAATGTAAAGGCCCTTCTGTGGTTTGTTAACCTTGCGTCCGAGCATATCAAATACTTCATCAGTACCGCGGAGAGAATTTGTTGCAATCTGCTTGATTCCATCCGACAATGGATTACCGAAATTCAGGGTAAGTCCCTTGGCTGCTGAAGCAGGACCAGTCATTTCGATATAAGCTTTATTATGTCCTAATGGTTTTGTATTTGCATACCTGTAGAATGCAACTCGACCATCTTTCTTTCCGAGAACATAATTAGTTACTTCATCACTAAGTTTTTCTGCACCCAGTGTGCCCTTGAAGATATTGTTCACTCCTACGCCAAAATAGATATCCTGTGCAGGTACTGGTTCAAGATAAATCTTCTTAGTGATATCTGCATCATTACCGTTGCGAGCCATCTTCAACAGGACTGCAGTTTCACGAGGCAACACTCTATCTGTCATCGTATATTCCACAAGATTTACTGTTTCGTGCACTTCGGTAAATGGTGCTGCGTAATATACAGATATTCCTTCTGGGATATGTACTGCAAATGGCAATTTCAAGGTTGCATAGTAGTCGTAATCGTCCTTGCTTCTATCTTCCTTGTCGGTATAGTCGAAGCCCATATCGTCGTCGCTTCGTGTCATTGTTACTTCAAATCCATGATAGGTTGGATTAGCCATTGTACCATAGCTATTTGTATTTACATGTTCTACTTCAATAAATTCAAATTCTGTTGACCAGCCCAAATCGCCATGTGAACCAGAACAAGTTCTAATCCAGTTAACTTTTCCTTCACTGCTTACACAAACGACAATATTCCTGTCAGCATAGCTGGTAGCGCCGTCATTTAATCTATAAAAACACATACCAACCTTTTCATCTGATAAACCGCGTTTGAAACCATCAAACCTAATCTCATTGTGATAATCGTTAGTAAATCCTGCTTGATTATGTACTAACACTGGCTCTGGACTAGCTTCGCTATAAGCCCAACCGTCTGTTCTTGCCATATATCCATCTCCAACAAAACTTGAAAAATAGTAATAGTCGTTCTGGCTATTGCCGAAATACAAATATGCCTCATCTGGATTCTGTGGATAGTTTGGACCTTTTGAAAGCACCCAATAAAGCTCATCGCTTGGAGATGTCACCTCATCTGCTGGTACTGTTTCCAACATGAAGGAATCGTCCGATCTCTTACCTCTAATATACCAGTCCTTGGTTTCAAAAACAGTTCCTCCTTCAGAGACCTTTTTGGCTGGAGTTGTTGCTTTTAGCATATATACTTTTCCTGTTTCGAAATTTTTATATATTTTAGCGGTGGCAGCACCATTTGTAATTTCGGAAAGCTTGATTGTCTTAAATGCTATATCATAGCTCTGGCTATATCCTCCAACTGCCACATTATTCACTTCGTAGACTATAGCAATATTTCCATCTTGGTCTTCAATCATGGATGAATATGCAGATGTCACGCCATCAGCCACTACTTTGTATGAACTCCATCCCGATTGATAGAAAGAAGGGGAAGTATAGCTATCTTGAGTAATATCGAAGATCTTGTAGTAAATACCCAAATTTTTTCTTTCAGTTGACATAGGTGCAGAGAGCAACACCACGTATTTGTTTGGATTGGATGTTCTGCAAACCAACAATTCGCCATTGCATGTTGCAGCTGTAATATTTGCGGTTACAGCAGTTTGCCATGCGCCGCTTGTAAATGTATTATCCGAGTATTTATAGGTTGTTAGCATGCGTGTTGCACTTCCTTGTACTCTACAAGCAATTAAAAGGTCGCCATTTGGTAATTCTGCGACAGATGTCTCGTTAACATTTGAATTGATCAACGTTGCTGTTCCATTATAGCCTCCACCTGATAAGACTTCCCATGTGTCACCAAAATCATCTGAATACATAACATCCACTCCATATGTGCCTTCAGCTCTTGATGTTGCCAATGCAGCATAAATTCTGTATCTTGTGCCTTTCTTTATTATTCTACTTTGGCAAATTCGGCCACTTGTAAAGAATGCCCAGTTTACACCTTGGAGTTTTCCATATATTTGATCCGTCAAATCCTTTCCAACCGGTGTTTTATCTGCATTGAACCAATCAATGTATGTACTTAATCCTGTATTCAATTTTCCATGGAAATTCCCTATCCTTATGTGCTCACCATTACGAGTTGAACCGTTTGTTCCTTGATTGCCAGATGCACACATTATTAAGATATCACCTTCTGACCAATCTGCCACTGCGGCAGCATCACCATGCGCATAATTAAAATTACCCGACACTTTATCTCCGGAAGCTTTAACTGCATAAGTAGAACCATCCCATGTGTGTCCTCCGTCGTGTGTAGAAATTTGCTTAATTTGAATATGTCCGTCATAACCTATATCACCACCCACATACGTATCTCTTTCATCACAAAAAACTGTCAGCATGTTTGATGGAGCATTTATAATTGCAGGGATTCTGACATCAGTAGCAGGAGTAGTACCGTTTTTTCTTTCTGCATAATTACCGAATAAGACATATTCATCGGATACTCCTCTTGTATCAGATACGAATTCACGCTTTCTATAATTAATTGTTAAATCCTTCAAATCCACATAATCGTAAGTCGCAGTTGTTGCTAAATTGATTTGGCATTTATTGCTGTTTATATTCTGAACATTAATTGCATGCTCGCTTACATCAGTTTTCGGTATCGAATATGAATTTCCATTAATATTTATAGAGATATCACCATTCATACTAAAATTCCCACTAATATTAGTTCTCTTAATCTTTGCACTAATTCCTGTGATTACATAATCTCCTGGGATAGTAAAGAACAAAACTGTACCTGGCTGATTTGAATAGATTTTAGCACTATAATCATTATTATCTGAGTATTTGCCAACCAATGCCGCCATGCGCTTCATGTCAAATCCTGACCATAATACCATTTTTGCTTGCGGAGAACCTTTGTAATCCCATCGATCAACCCATGCGCTTATATTAGTATTTTTACTATTTTTCACGGTCACTTTGATTGACCCCTCTCCTTCTGCTAAAGCCATCATAGGCAACAATAGCAGAACGAATAAATACAATAATTTTTGTTTCATTTCTTCTTTTAAATTTTAAGTTAATACTATATTGTTCAAATCTTCAGCTATCGAGTAGCATTAACTTAAATCTAACAAAGAGACTTTGCAGTTTTATGGTATATAGAGACACAAAAAACGTGGACCAATTCCATATACGACATTGAGGTTTTCCACGACCTATCACACAGTATACTTAAGAATAGCCCACGCTGAAAAACAACGCGAGCATTAACCTTACCCATCTGTGTGATTAATTGATTTGTGGAAATTTCAATGTCACAGATATAAGCTAACGCCTTATATATATTTACCCGGATGTCAAGAGACGCTTCTCCCGGTCATAAGCCAATAAAATGCATAAATCAGCAAAATGACGTTGCAAAGGTAAGAAGAAATTTTATTACAGCAATGTTTTTTTCGAAAAAAATTTAGTTTTTCCACAAAATAGATACACTATCGCACAAAATGAAGGGTGGAAAAGTGCAAAAGTTATAAAAGTTATAAAAGGGCAAGAGTGCATTGCAAGGCGGGACCTTGCAACACGAAACCATATTCATGAACAATTTACCATGTACAAGGTGCAATTCAACAAGTCATACCGAACGAGACGGAATATACAAACAAAAATTTTGACCAATATACCGATTTGCACATATATAGAGTGCAAACGGTTGAT